>JAVBWI010000006.1:0-501930 GCA_036677445.1 Clostridia bacterium | reverse complement strand
CTGTATGAAAGCGTCGTTCCCTTGACGAGGCATGCACCCAGTTAGCATCAGCGAGGGCAGAGAGCGATATTTAGCGCAAGTTGCCTGGCGGCAAGCGGGTAGGCTTGTGGGCATTTTTTGATGCAGCATCTTGCGATTATATAAATCTCGGCGGCACTCATGTTGCGATGTATCATCGACAACAGCTGGGAAAAACACATTGGAGGTCAATATCAGTATTATAGTATAATGCAAACAGGATCATATGCTGGAGGGCAGCGCACAGAGGCCGGGATATCGTTATGAGCGGCAAGGAGGGCGCATTATGGAAGCTCAAAAAATCGTACTTTCCCAAACAAACTGTTTTCTTCTTAAAGCCGCCGATGGTCCTCTGCTCGTAGACTGCGGCAATGCGGGCGACGAACGACGCCTTATGTCAAAGCTTGGCCGCATGGGCCTTGACCCGCTGTCCATCCGCTATCTGCTGCTTACACATCATCACAGCGACCACTGCGGCTTACTGCCCTTTTTGCTGCGTGCAAATCCTGGGCTGACCATCATCATGAGCGAAACATGTGCCAATTATCTTGAATCCGGCCGCCATTTCCGCCCAGCGGGCGAGCGGTACGCCAGCAAGGCTCTAGGGCTTGCCATAGGGATGTATGGCCGGATGTGCGGGAAACTGGCGGATACCTTCCCTCCTTATTTCAGGCGCGTGGGGAACATAATATGGCGGGAGGGCGACGGGGTACTTACGGATTTTGCTGGAATCCCCGGCAGGCTTGTGCATACGCCTGGGCATACTGCGGACAGTCTTTCCCTGATCGTGGGCGAAGACGCTTTCGTGGGCGACGCTGCCAGAAACATGCTCAATATCTGCGGCATGCCGCATGCTCCCATACTCTATTTTGATCGTAAGCTCTTGCTGGAAAGTTGGGAAAATATCTTGTCCGCAGGTGCGAAGACCATCCATCCCGCTCATGGGCCATCCTTCTCCGCCGAACGGCTGAGGCGCGGGCTGAAAAAAGCGGGATTCTCAATTTGAAACCTTTTAGTCCATGCGGAAATTCACCTGAACGGGTGATGTGCGATATACCCAAAGTAACGTATGCTGTAGGAAAACGCGATGTGTGCCAAGGGGGGTATATGGATAATCAAAAGCTCTTAAAACTAAACCGCTTGATCAGCGCCGCCTATGAATGCTTTTCCTTCGCGGAATTCCTGAAGCTTGCCATCCTGAGGCTGCATGAGCTGATCCCCTACGAGAGCGGCATGTTCTTCTGTGCCATCAGCCGGGATTGCAGTTTTTTCAAGCCCTATGCCGGTGGAAATGTGGAGCTGCATTACCAAAAGCAGTGCTTCCCCGAAAGGGAGGCATACCTGCAACAGAAAGAGGAAGAGGGCGCGGGCGGCGAGGCCCTTGTCTACAAAGCGCTGGATTATAGACAGGGTGCGGTGATTGTTTCGGGCGAGCCGAGAAGCGGTTTTCTCGCCTCTCAGGAGGATTTTCATATCGCCTGCGTTCGAATCGTCTACAGAGGACAGTTCATGGGCGAGATCTATCTGCACAGGAGCAAGGACAAACCGGATTTTGACGAGGAGGATATGTTTACGCTGCGGCTTTTACAGCCCCATATCTCCATCGTATTTCATATCATCCATACCATTGCGGCCGTTAATGCCCTAGAAACCGAGGGCGGGCGGCTTTCAAAGAAGGGCCTTTTGCTTTTGGATGAAGAACTGAGTTTGGCGGGAGGCAACGCGGCAGGATACGAAATGCTCAAAACCACCACGGTGTTTGGCTCCAGCATCCTGTACCATATAAAGGAGCTGTGCGAGGATATGCTCTGCGTTACCAAGGACGGCGCACATATGCCGCACCGGTCTGAGCGGTTCAAAACGGGCAGCGGGAGCGTGCTCGTGGAGGCTGTGTTTTACAGAAAAACCAACACAACAAAGGCCGGGCAGTTCTTCCTCTCCATGGAATATGAGGATGGCGAACAGGCCGTTGCAGACTATAAATTCAAATTCACCAAACGGGAAGCGGATATTATCGACGGGGTCATTCAAGGGAAGAACAACGCGCAGCTGGCCGATGCGCTTAACGTATCGGAAAACACCATTAAAACGCATATTCGGAGCATCTACCGCAAGGCGGGCGCAAACAACCGCACCGAGCTTGCCTATATCCTGATGATGAGCCAAAGCACATAAGGACGATAACGAACACAGCCGGAGCTTTGCAGTGAATGCAAAGCTCTTTTTAATATCACCTGATCGGGTGATATTCGTTTTTCCGCCCGGCTGTTATCCTGAATTATAGTAATATCTCCTCAAGGCTAGGAAGGACTCCCTTGATCCTACAAAAGCCTCTAAGTGACAGCTTGCGGCGGGCGCGCGTATACCCGCCGCCAAAACAGGATAGCCCCATATAAGGCAAGGAGGTTTTTCATGCATCACAAAAACTATATGGCAGTCATAACGGCGATCATAAAAACCGGCAAATCCGGTACAGCGCAATCAGGGGGGCAGTACAGCTTTTCAGTATGCCGCCGATGGATCGCCCTGCTGCTGATCGCATGCCTGCTTCTTCCGATGTTAGCGGCATGCGGGAAGGGCAAGCAAGAGGCCGCCAAACTGAACGAGGGAAAACTCACGCTTGAAAATACCCGCGTAGGCTCGGACACGCTGGCCCTAAGTTTGGGGCAGTATCCGCTTATGGAAGAGGCCGAATGCCGCATCGCGCCCGTGGAAAACCCGCCGCTTCTCCCGGGGGCGGACATCCGGGCCTTTTCCTTTGAGATCGACACAGAGGATGAACTTCTTTCCGTCATGGAACTGACCATTCCATACGACGCTGCCGCCTTCCAGGGGCAGGGCGTCCAAGGGAATATCGCTGCTGCCTATTACAACGAAGAGGCCGGCGCGTGGGAGCCGGTATCCTTTCGTATCAATGAGGACACACAGACCATTACCATCTATACGGATCACCTCTCGGTCTTCGGCTGCTTCGAGGTGACGAACCCCAATACCCGCGAGGCATACGCGGCCTATGCCATCCCCTCTTTTGCCATGACCGGCATGATGGGCACGGCGGATGCCAACGGCATCATCACCACGGCGGTGACCAATGGCGGAACGCCCGGGGAGGACGCGGTGGAGGCGGGCCTCTCCATTCTGGACAATGTGCTCAACTTTAGCAGCGCCGGGGTGGATATCGCCGCTTTCCTCTCCGGGCTTGGCGGCTCCAACGGGGCGACCGGCGCGTCCTTGTTGGGAGATATCGGCGAGCATTTGGGGAACTTGGGCCTTCTTTGCTCCATAGCGCAGGTCGGCTATGGCATGTACAACATCTATAACGGCAATACCGACGCCGTTTTCCCCTGCTATGCCAACGCCCTCAAAACCGGGGTCGGCTACACCGCGGGCAAACTGGGGGCGCGCCTGTTCAGCGTGGCGATGGTGGGCGTGCTGGCCATGGAATATTCCGTCAACACCTTCGCTCAGGAGGCGTTGTCCGGTCGAAAGGATATTTACAACGAAGCCTACCGGCTTTACTATGAGAGCCACGGCGTGAAGCGCAGCGCCCGGGATTGGGCGTCCGTACTCCTCAAGGCCAAGGAAGGGGCCGCCTCCGCCAATCGCTACCAGCTTCGGGTGGAAGGCCTGGTGCAGCGCTATGCGGAGGAGTTCTGGCAGGATGAGCTTCGGATCGCGGAATACCAAGAGCAAGCGCAAAAGCATGGTTTCACGGGGGGCGGCGGCCTGAACGAGCGGATCAAAGCGGAGATCAGCAACGACTTTAAGCTGGAACTGTACCGGGGCGTGCTGCAGGATGCCTTTCAACTCATCGCCCAAAAGGAGGCGATAGCGGCGGAGCGGGCGCTTCTTGCGGAGCTTAACTTCATGAAGACCAAGCTGAACACCCCCTGCGCCTTGGAGCTTTACGACAGCACCTTAAGCGAAACCAAGCCCAATTCCCATCTGGCCGGGGCCAGGGCCGCCATCAAGCTGCCGGATACGGTAACGGACGCAGAATCTTGGAGCGCGATCTTAGACGAGCAGGGCAATGGCTCGATCCGCTTCACTTTGTTGGGCTATCTCATGGCCAAAGGCCCTAAGGAGCTGGAGATTTACGGGAAGGATGCGGCGGGGGCGGAGCCCACGCTGACGCTCCCCTTTGACATGGAAACGGCTACAACGCGTCTGGATATCGGAGAAGAACCCCTATCCCTCGAGGAACTGCTTGGGGATCATCAAGGCACCGTCACCATTATGGAGGTCTTTATTTCGGACGCCATTATGAGCCGGGCAGAGAACGATCCCCTCCGTTTTGACAATGAGGACCTGCAATTTTACGGGGATTGCGACGCGACCATGCTCGTGGCGCTAAAGGAGGCGGAGGGGCAGGTGAGCCCCTGTAGAATACAGATCAGATCGGAAGACCCCTCCAGCGGTAAAAATACCATCGTCCTCTTTTTTGATGACACCAGCACCCAGTATTTCGACAACCATTATGCAAACGGCGTCTTCACTATGGAGGAGGAAACGAACTATGTGGAGGGCTTCAACGTGTCGCTGCGCCTGAGCGCCGGCAAGGACGCGGACGGTACCATCCGCCTCACCGGCGCCTATGAAGCCTGGCCGCCGGAGTACGAGAATGATTTGCGAATGTATATGACCATTAAAACCGACAGGGCGGCTCAGTAGCCGCTCCTGGGAGAAGCATGCTGCCCGAAATGGACATTCTGGGGCTTTCCCTGCATAGCTACGATGCTCTGGCCGCCCTGGCGGCGGGCCTGGGGTTGCTGCTTTGTTGGTATGGGCTAAAGGGAGCAGGTCTTGGCTCTTGGCGCTGGCTGCTCCCTCTTCTGTTGTCCGTTGCTGCCTTATTTGGCGCGAGGCTCTGGAATTACGCTGTGAACCCGGCGCAGTTCGGCCCTGCCTTTCCCCTTTGGAGCCTTCATTATGGCGGACTCTCCCTCTATGGCGGCCTGCTCGCCGCTTTCCTTGCCCTGCTGCTTTTCTGTTGGATGAAAAAAGTCAACCCCCTGCCCCTAATGGACGCCATGGTGTTGCCGGGGGGCGTGGGGCTGATCCTCCTGAAACTTGGCTGCTTCCTGAACGGCTGCTGCTTCGGAAGATCCACCAACGGCCCTCTGGGCCTGGTCTTTCCCGCCAATGCGGAAGCCTATAATTTCTTGGACGCTTTGCCCTTTCTGGGTCCGGTAATGCGCAGCGTTTACCCCACTCAGCTTTTTGAAGCCGCGGGGGCCGCCCTCTGTCTCCTTATCGTTTTGCTGTACCACCGCCGCAAATGGCCTGCAGGAGCATCCGCCCTGCTCTATGCCTTTTGCTTCACCTTCGTACGACTGCTCATACACCCGCTGCGCGTTTTTCCCTATGACATTTGGATCACGACGCTTCTGTACCCAGCAACGTACGCCGCGATCCTCGCAATCTGCGCGGCTGCGCTTAGGGGCATTTTGAAAAAATACCGGGACATGGATTGAATCATGCGTGTAGGGTAAAGCAGGACATGTAATGAGGGGCCTGTAATCGAATGGGCATATAACTGGCTTTGGCAGGTTGAATAACCCTGACAGCGGTATAGGACAGGAGGAATCGATATGTTTTGTGCAAATTGCGGAGCCGCTTTTCCGGATAACACCCGCTTCTGTCCTGACTGCGGGGCCCAGATGAGTTTCGCATCGGATACCCACCCTGCTGCGGGGTTTGGGCGCATCGGCTACTCAGAGCGCATTCATGACCCGGCCTTCGCCCGGTATCTTAAAAACGCCAACCGCTGGTCGGCCATTTTTTCTGTGATACTGACCGCCGCCGCCATCATTGGGTTTTACATCTACGGAGAAACCAGTTCCGAGATGGAGAACCCACAGGCACTGTTCATCGGCCTCGTCATTGGGGGCATGTTCCTTCTGATTGCGCTGTATACCATCATCGGCAGGAAAAGAAGCAAGACTTGGGACGGCGTGGTGGTTGATACAACCGTCAAGAAAAAAAGCCGCCGCCAGAGTACCGGCAACGGCGACAACGACTATTACATCGACTATTATACCGAATACGCGGTGATCGTTCAGGAGGATGAACGGGGCAAAAAGCATCGTCTGGTGGCCGAGGACGACGCCACGCGCTACAACTATTTCCAGGTCGGCGATCATGTTCGGCATCACGCGGGCTTAAATTCCTATGAGAAATACGACAAGTCCAGGGACAGCATCATCTTCTGCAGCGCCTGCTCCACTTTGTGCGACATCGGCGATGATCGTTGCTGGCGATGCAAGTGCCCGCTGCTGAAATAAAGGAAGGGTTAACCATGGATAGATTCTGCAAAAGCTGCGGCGCGCCGCTCAATCCGGGTGAGAACTTCTGCCGTACCTACGGAACGATTGGCAAAAGAACGTGGTCGATTCATATGATGGGAAGCTAAATTACAGCCTGCGTATATTGACTCCCGATGTCGTGCTAATTGACGGAGAGATCCTGTATCGCCTTAATGCGCGGCCCAATTAGAGCGGATATAGTGTTTGGGAAAAAAGCAACCGTTTGCTTCGGTTGCTCGCGTCCTGTCTATTCCCAACCCTTGCAGACATCCACCCATTCGTGATAGTTGGAATATTTCTCAAGCTCCGGAATAGTCAATTCAATCGCGCTGTTGCTGCTTCCGCAAGCGGGGAATACCGTTTCAAAACGCTGCAGGGATATATCCAAATAGACGGCGACATCGTCCTTTACTGCAAACGGGCAAATGCCCCCGACGGCATGGTTTACCAACGCCACCGCCTCATCGGGCGTCAGCATCTTGGCTTTTGCAGAAAATGTTCCTTTATATTTTGCATTGTCTACCTTTGCATCGCCGGCGGCAACGATCAGAATGGCTTTATCGCTCACCATAAAGGATAGTGTCTTTGCAATTCGCTGGGGTTCGCAGTGAAGCGCCTGTGCCGCGAGTTTGACGGTTGCGCTGGATACTTCAAATTCCAGTATTCTGTCATCCATATTCCACTGCTTAAAGTATTCTCTTACCTTTTTGATAGCCATTTGTGCTCCTCCAACCATTTACAATATAACTGGCATTCACAATTTCTCATTCGTTTCCCGAACATTTGTGGGAAAACGAGCTTATCCGTCGTTATTTTAACGCAAATGAACGGATAAATCTACCGTAACCGCAAAACTTGCCTCCATTCTGTGCGGCCGGCTTTTCCATGAAGCTTATTTTGTGTGGGTACTGCAGAAACATTACGTGTAACGCGATATGTGCAAACACAACGAAAAGTAAGATATCCCGTGTACGCGCGGGATATCTGCAGGTGGAATTAGATTTTGGGTATCTCCATACCGGAAAGTTCTTGAAATGCCTCATACTCCGCTTCGCTCTTAGGCGGCCGGGGCATGAGACCGGTACAATCCTGAAACGAGGCAATGTTGGAAATGTCGGGAAATTCGCAGTGGTATTTATCCATGTCTGCTCATTTATCCCCTTGTAGCAGATTATCCCCATACGCTTTTAAACTGGAAAGCGTATTGACATTCGCCGCGCGGGAACTGATATGATCCCGCACGTAATCCGGGAGTGCGTTAAAAAACTGCCTCGCTTCGGTATTGCTGTTCAACATAGCGTACAAATCGGCATATTTTGTTTCCATATTCTCACCTCGCATATAGTCTGTGCGGTCGGACACGGAAAGATACAATATAATAAAACCAGACATTCCGTAAAGCTTTAAGCGAATGAAACATATTTATCGAGATTTCGATTAAACAGGTACAAAGAGGCCTGTATGATGTTTATAAAGTGTATATTGCCATCATATAAAGTATAAAAATCCGCCATCAGCAGGTTTTTCTTTATGCAAATTGACATGAAGAAAGGGCTTCCATAATTTGACTCACACATCAATGCGTGTTATGATACTTCTGGTTAACCTAATCCCCTATCCCCCGACAGGCAATCAATGCCCGCACGAATTGTGAGGCATTGGTTGCCTGTACTATTTCGGAGTTTCCGGATGGATTTCTCTTTCCAACTGCTACACGATCGTTATTCGCGTTTTATTCACGCATAACATTAATCGACTATAAGTCTGTGTTGTACCCGAACATATGCTTGTATAACAAAGGATATACGTGTATAATATGTATAATCTGAATCGAAATAACAAATGAGGTATTCTTGCTAAACGTGCTGCGGTATGTTATTGAAATAGGGTGGATATGCATTGTTATCACCAACTAGCCCTATATTCCTGCCGTTTCATTGCCAAGCCCCTTGTTCCATACGATATATGTGCATTTTTGTCCTTTTTACATTGAAGAGGGAAATAATGAATACTATAAAAGGGATAGAAATATTGAACGATGCTGACCTTATACAATTTGAAAGGTTCGTTTCAATCCCAACAATTCTTTTTAATCAGGAAGAAGTTTTTTATCTGAATGATAGCTGCAAGCAAATGCTGGGGTGCGGGGAGCGGGCATTGCAAAAGACGGATATGAACCGCCTGATCGATTGTTTCGGGAAAGTCGCCATTGCGAAAACTATTCACAATACTCTATCGCCCATGAAACGGGAAATTCTTATATCCAAAATGAGTAAAGAGCAGATATGGGTGGAGTATATCGGCAAAGTCGTCATGTACCGCGCGCAAAAATGTATTTTTGCACATTTGGCGGATATTTCGGACCTGAAAATAGCGCAATTGCATTTATCCAGAATTTCAGGGCTTAGGGCATTGATGCTGGAAGTATCGCAGTCGATATTGAAAACGGAGAATATCGACCATATGTTCCGGCTGATCCTGAAAAATGCTCTAAAAGCGCTGGAAAAGGGCTCTCTGGGGACAATTTTAAAAAAAGAGAAGGAATGTTTCATTGCTGCGGCCTCCGTCGGCTTTGATGAAGATATTAAAGACTTTTGCCTGCCCATTGAAGACGCCTTCCTCTATAAAGCGACCAACGGGAGAATGGATCGAATTGCAAATATCCCTGATTTGATGGTCTATGACAGTTACCATTATCAAAAAACCACATTGGGAGAAGAAAAATACATAAAATCAACCATTTCAGCGCCGATCTATCATAAGGACAGCCTGTTTGGTATGATCAATATCGACTCCGTTGAGAAGAATGCTTTTGACGAAGACGATATAAAATCAATGGAGTTTATACGAAACAATGTTGAAATTGCTGTTTCCAATCATCTCTTGTACATGGAAAAAGTTTTTTTGGCAAAATATGATCCTCTGACACATTTATATAACCGCTTTTATTTTGAGGAGCAGTTTGAGATCATAAAAGAAAAGGCTTTGCGATATAATGAGACATTTCGGTTTGCCATGTTTGATATCGACGAATTAAAGCATATAAATGATTCGCTGGGGCATTTGGCGGGCGATCTTGTGATCAAAAGAATTGCGCAGCAGATGCGGGCGGTTACCAGAAAAAGCGATGTTCTGGCCAGATTTGGCGGCGACGAGTTTATCGGTATCTTTTATCATTCGACTGCATTGGATTTACAGAAAAAATTCCTGAGCCTTCTGACGAAACTAAAGAAGGAACCGTTGGCTGTAAACGGTAATTTCATTATGACCTCCTTCAGCTTCGGAGTTGTCAGCTTCCCCGAAGAAGGAATTCATCTGGATGATCTGATTAAGATCGCGGACGAAAGAATGTATGCGTTTAAGAAAAGCGCTGGAAACAAATTTTAGCTTGCTACCATAGGAGGGATGGCATGTATTGTGATCAATGCGGAACAAAAATTCCGGATGAATCAAACTTCTGCGCCCATTGTGGCCGGCCTGTCGGCGCCTTATCGAACGCGCAGGCAACTGAACCGGTTGATGCGCCGCGACGGGATACGGAAAGCTTTCAAAAGCCGGATGATCCCGCAAAAACAAAAAAGCGAAAGATTTATTTGATATCCGCGTGCGCAGTTATCCTTGCAGTTGCAATTCTCTTTGCGGTAATTGGAATCATCAAAGCCTCCCAATATAAAAACGCGGTCGCTTTGATGGGGGTGCAGGAGAATGCGCAGGCGAAGGAAGCGTTTATTTCGCTCGGCGGATATAAGGATTCCGCTGCTCTGGCCGAGACCTGTCAAAACCAACTGGATTACGACGCAGCGAAAGCGCTGATGGACGCAGGGGAGCATGATGCCGCAAAGCAGGCATTTGAGGCGCTCAATGATTTTGGGCAAGCCCCATTGATGGCGGTGGAGTGCCAAAATATCATGGAGTATACTGCTGCCGTCGCGTTGATGGACGACACCCGCTATGAAGAAGCCCGTGATGCGTTTACAAAGCTTGGCGCATATCAGGATTCTGCCCAACTGGCCGCAGATTGCCAAAACCGGTTGGATTATGATAATGCAGCAGCATTGATGGATCGCGGGGAGTATGATTTGGCAGCGAAAATATTCTTAGCATTGGGCGAGTATTCGGATGCAGCCGCTCGTGCAGAGGAATGTCAGGATGCCCTTACTTATCAATTTGCAAAAGTCTGCTATAGCCAAGGGAGTTACTATCTAGCCTATTCCATATTAACCGGCCTTGGCGATTATTCCGATGCGGCTGCCTGCGCACAAGCATGCATTCAGCCGAATCCCGATTCCGGTGAACTCTACCGAAATCCGGAGTATAGTTCCAAGAGGTGTTCCCTGACAATTAAAACAGGAGATGCCGGAAACTCTACGTTTTTGAAGATTTACACCGGGGATGGCATACTCGTATCCACCGTATTTATTGCTTCGAAGAAAAAGGTAACGGTAAAGCTCCCCACAGGAACCTATCGAATGAAGGCGGCATACGGTTGGGATTGGTTTGGAGCGGATGATATGTTTGGCGATGACGGGTACTATGAATTGCTGCTTTTTGAGAACAGCGCGGAAGTTACGTCACTTAAATCAAACTATATTTATACGCTGTCCATCGGAGCAGAGGGTTCGGATGGAAACGTAGGATCACGTCAGGAAGAACGCCAGGGCTTTTAATGTGGCTGCATGCGAATTGCGGCGTTTGTTTCGTACACCAGCGCGCAGATAACAGTTGTATTGTGCCTACGGGTGCTATTTATGGAGCCACGCTCCCCGCGAGGGGAGCGACACTTGCCCTGCCCCTGTGGGCGTTACGATGCTTATTTCAATCCACGCTCCCCGCGAGGGGAGCGACCAAACGTCGTTTCTGCCACGGCAACCCGCGCATATTTCAATCCACGCTCCCCGCGAGGGGAGCGACCGCTGCAATCGTCGAAGCCCTGAACGATGACGAATTTCAATCCACGCTCCCCGCGAGGGGAGCGACCTGATCCAGCCCTCACGGCGATCCCATCCTGTCAGTATTTCAATCCACGCTCCCCGCGAGGGGAGCGACATGAGAAGTGTGAAAAGCTTTACGGTATGAAATGATTTCAATCCACGCTCCCCGCGAGGGGAGCGACATTTTGAATGTAATCTAATTTGTGCTGCAATACATATTTCAATCCACGCTCCCCGCGAGGGGAGCGACGGCATCGACCCGAAAAACGGCATCACTGTCATGGTATTTCAATCCACGCTCCCCGCGAGGGGAGCGACGCCCCGATACGGATAACTTGCAAAAGCTTCTGAAATTTCAATCCACGCTCCCCGCGAGGGGAGCGACGTTTTTACCGATGGTATGCGCATCCTCATAGTCTATTTCAATCCACGCTCCCCGCGAGGGGAGCGACTGGTAGCGCATGCGGAAGGTGAGGGCGATATACTATTTCAATCCACGCTCCCCGCGAGGGGAGCGACACTTGTTGTGGCTCTCGCCTCACGGAGCAAATGTATTTCAATCCACGCTCCCCGCGAGGGGAGCGACGCGTCAACAATGTCACCCGCATCAGAGTAGGCAATTTCAATCCACGCTCCCCGCGAGGGGAGCGACGGTTGTACAGCAAAAAGACATCCATTTTGTTCTATTTCAATCCACGCTCCCCGCGAGGGGAGCGACTCCTTACGCTGCGATACGGATCATCACCGCACCCATTTCAATCCACGCTCCCCGCGAGGGGAGCGACCATCAAGGACGTTATCCGGCAGGCGATCGATTGAATTTCAATCCACGCTCCCCGCGAGGGGAGCGACCTGCGCCGGTACTACAGCGTTTCCGAGGCATTTAAATTTCAATACACGCTCCCCGCGAGGGGAGCGACCCTGTACTTCGCCGGTGTCGTAATCGCCTATCTATTTCAATCCACGCTCCCCGCGAGGGGAGCGACGCTCCGCCGAGTATGTGTACGAATACTGCGTGCTATTTCAATCCACGCTCCCCGCGAGGGGAGCGACGCCAACAAGTTCACCAAGCGCATTCATCTCCCGCATTTCAATCCACGCTCCCCGCGAGGGGAGCGACGTCGTTGAGCCAGTACGGGGCGGCGGCGCCCGCGTATTTCAATCCACGCTCCCCGCGAGGGGAGCGACTTTCGGAGGCGCTTGAAAAGGCCAGCGCGGCCCAATTTCAATCCACGCTCCCCGCGAGGGGAGCGACAAACGGTAATGTCAAGGTCATCAAAAGGTCATGATTTCAATCCACGCTCCCCGCGAGGGGAGCGACCACAGATCAATCGCTTGCGGCGCTCGATATGATATTTCAATCCACGCTCCCCGCGAGGGGAGCGACTACTGCACACGCTTTCCAAGACTGTAGAAGCGGATTTCAATCCACGCTCCCCGCGAGGGGAGCGACACAAGCCGCATGAACGGCTCGCGAGTGACCTTGCATTTCAATCCACGCTCCCCGCGAGGGGAGCGACTTTTCTTCCGGTTTTTCCGGCTCTACCGGTGCCATTTCAATCCACGCTCCCCGCGAGGGGAGCGACTAATATCCGCGATGTCTTTTCCTTCATTCGAAGCATTTCAATCCACGCTCCCCGCGAGGGGAGCGACCGAACCATCCCCTGCTTTTGCCGTCCCGTGAGAATTTCAATCCACGCTCCCCGCGAGGGGAGCGACGCATCTGCGGCAGATATTAACGGCATCATCATCATTTCAATCCACGCTCCCCGCGAGGGGAGCGACCTGTATCTGCTCGCATGGTGCACTTATCAGCAAATTTCAATCCACGCTCCCCGCGAGGGGAGCGACCTCCGCCCGCGATGGTTAGTGTGGCTGTACACTCATTTCAATCCACGCTCCCCGCGAGGGGAGCGACGACATTGACCCGATGGCGATACTGGGGAGGTTGAAATTTCAATCCACGCTCCCCGCGAGGGGAGCGACGTATATGTTCATTGGTAACCGTCTTAAAGGCGATATTTCAATCCACGCTCCCCGCGAGGGGAGCGACCGCAATCGTGTTCGGCTTGTTTTAGCCAGGCATATTTCAATCCACGCTCCCCGCGAGGGGAGCGACTTCGGCTCGTAATTCGCCGTCAAAAGTAGATGCAATTTCAATCCACGCTCCCCGCGAGGGGAGCGACTTGCGCACGGCATTTACCGCCAAACGCACAAAAATTTCAATCCACGCTCCCCGCGAGGGGAGCGACGCGCTCTTCCTCAGTAATCAGCAAGTCGAGCTTGCATTTCAATCCACGCTCCCCGCGAGGGGAGCGACTAAATCATACCGGCGCTGCGTTTCCTCGCTGAAATTTCAATCCACGCTCCCCGCGAGGGGAGCGACGGTAAGTGTTTGGTCATTGTGGCCTACCAGATGACATTTCAATCCACGCTCCCCGCGAGGGGAGCGACACTTTTCCAAGCCCCGAATACCAGTGCCAGAAGTATTTCAATCCACGCTCCCCGCGAGGGGAGCGACACTTTTACCCACGTCATCGTAAAGCCGTGCGCGGTATTTCAATCCACGCTCCCCGCGAGGGGAGCGACCGCGTTGCGTAACAGTAAGAATGAGCGATGAAAAATTTCAATCCACGCTCCCCGCGAGGGGAGCGACTTCCAGTGCGCAAACGGAAGCAATGGCACGGAACGATTTCAATCCACGCTCCCCGCGAGGGGAGCGACGACGCTTGAGAGGGTAACAAGAAAAAACAATAAGATTTCAATCCACGCTCCCCGCGAGGGGAGCGACAGAGAAACATGCATGCAGAGAGCGATACAAGCCATTTCAATCCACGCTCCCCGCGAGGGGAGCGACATCTTATCCGCCGACATGACAATTACCGACGCGATATTTCAATCCACGCTCCCCGCGAGGGGAGCGACGTATGGCCGTTTCCGTCAGCGAGGGCCGGGCGTATTTCAATCCACGCTCCCCGCGAGGGGAGCGACTGCATCTCTATTTCCCGAAAGACGGTATCCAGAAATTTCAATCCACGCTCCCCGCGAGGGGAGCGACGTTACCTGCAGCCCCGCATGCTCGCATCAGCACCATTTCAATCCACGCTCCCCGCGAGGGGAGCGACGAGGCTTTCATACGACACTAAAACGACCGAGAAATTTCAATCCACGCTCCCCGCGAGGGGAGCGACAAGTCGTATGTGGCTGCTACAGGCCGCGTAGTGATTTCAATCCACGCTCCCCGCGAGGGGAGCGACTTGATTGCAACGTACCGTAGTGAGATTTTCAACAATTTCAATCCACGCTCCCCGCGAGGGGAGCGACGGAGTTGGTTTTCGCTTCCTCGATCATTCCGTCAAATTTCAATCCACGCTCCCCGCGAGGGGAGCGACGTCATCGCCGGTCGGAATCGCAAACGTCCGCAACAATTTCAATCCACGCTCCCCGCGAGGGGAGCGACCGCACGCTCCCGCTGCGCTTGACGCCATTGTCGCATTTCAATCCACGCTCCCCGCGAGGGGAGCGACCAGCCTCACTCAGCGTCACCCCCGAAAGCACAGATTTCAATCCACGCTCCCCGCGAGGGGAGCGACTCGGCCTCTATGGTTGTTTCGCCGCTTATAATGAATTTCAATCCACGCTCCCCGCGAGGGGAGCGACCAGGGCCAACGAAGTCGATGACGTTGCCGGTGTTATTTCAATCCACGCTCCCCGCGAGGGGAGCGACGCAATTGGGCCATCCGTTATCCCTCCGATCAGGTATTTCAATCCACGCTCCCCGCGAGGGGAGCGACCATTTGCCAACCACCTCACTACTCTTTTGATGGGATTTCAATCCACGCTCCCCGCGAGGGGAGCGACATGTCAGTGTCAGCTTGAAGCCGCTTTTTTCGTATTTCAATCCACGCTCCCCGCGAGGGGAGCGACCCATATCGCCGGTGCCTTTGTCACAATGGCGCGGCGATTTCAATCCACGCTCCCCGCGAGGGGAGCGACCCGAAGACCGCCTGCGCAACCTCGCCATAGATGTATTTCAATCCACGCTCCCCGCGAGGGGAGCGACGCCGGGGTAAGTCCCCGCCGAAGCGGGGAAATGATTTCAATCCACGCTCCCCGCGAGGGGAGCGACGCGCTGATTGCCGATGTGTGCAGCGAAACACCTTATTTCAATCCACGCTCCCCGCGAGGGGAGCGACCCTCGGTAAGATCAACCGTCCTAAACATGAGAAGATTTCAATCCACGCTCCCCGCGAGGGGAGCGACATGTGTTTCTGAGGGCATAGCCAATGAACGGTCATTTCAATCCACGCTCCCCGCGAGGGGAGCGACGCAGAGTGAGCCGGAGCAATCCGGCGTAATGCGATTTCAATCCACGCTCCCCGCGAGGGGAGCGACTTGCAGGCTGCTTGCTTGCCATAATCTCGGTATATTTCAATCCACGCTCCCCGCGAGGGGAGCGACGTCGGCTCAACCGCTCCATACAACATATACCGCTATTTCAATCCACGCTCCCCGCGAGGGGAGCGACTATATCGCAAGTCGTAACTTACAAGCGGTACGCGATTTCAATCCACGCTCCCCGCGAGGGGAGCGACCATCTGCGGCGGCAAGCAGGTCAGGCTCGGCGAGTATTTCAATCCACGCTCCCCGCGAGGGGAGCGACCTTCTACCAACGGTACCGCAGGCGTGGCGGAGGAATTTCAATCCACGCTCCCCGCGAGGGGAGCGACAGCGTGCTGGTTCGCGCAATCTTAAATTCGCCAAATTTCAATCCACGCTCCCCGCGAGGGGAGCGACGCAGCGCAATGATCTGCTCTTGCGCGGCATTCTGGAATTTCAATCCACGCTCCCCGCGAGGGGAGCGACCCCAGCCCGTACCAGAACGCGCGGGCACTGCGCAGATTTCAATCCACGCTCCCCGCGAGGGGAGCGACATACCTGCGCATGAAGATAGACGAAGCCAATGCATTTCAATCCACGCTCCCCGCGAGGGGAGCGACGAACAGGCATGACGGCCTTGTTATCCTCCATTTCGATTTCAATCCACGCTCCCCGCGAGGGGAGCGACACACATCAGCTGCATGCCCGCTTGCGCCACCGAAATTTCAATCCACGCTCCCCGCGAGGGGAGCGACTTACGTCGCATGTGTGCTAAAGGTGGTGACTTGATATTTCAATCCACGCTCCCCGCGAGGGGAGCGACCATGAGCTTCTACATGGTCGGCATTAAAGGCGTATTTCAATCCACGCTCCCCGCGAGGGGAGCGACTTTAGATGGCGGCAAGTACCGTGGTGGTGGTGGTATTTCAATCCACGCTCCCCGCGAGGGGAGCGACGCGACCGAACGCGCAAACCATGCCGCTGACATTGTATTTCAATCCACGCTCCCCGCGAGGGGAGCGACATCAACACCCGCCTGAACCTGCAGGGCGATGAGCTATTTCAATCCACGCTCCCCGCGAGGGGAGCGACTTCTATTCCGTTTGGATCTTATATTTATATTCTTATTTCAATCCACGCTCCCCGCGAGGGGAGCGACGTATACCGGCGACGGCAAAGAGGCACGCACGGTATATTTCAATCCACGCTCCCCGCGAGGGGAGCGACTGATCTCCGCTGCTACAACCCAGCCATAGCAGATATTTCAATCCACGCTCCCCGCGAGGGGAGCGACGCCCCCATGTTACAAACTCTTCGACGTTTTCTAATTTCAATCCACGCTCCCCGCGAGGGGAGCGACTCCGCCTGCGCATCGTCCTCTGTGCGGATGATCGTATTTCAATCCACGCTCCCCGCGAGGGGAGCGACTGCGCGGCAGCGGCGTGAGCACCCGTGCCCTGGTATTTCAATCCACGCTCCCCGCGAGGGGAGCGACAAGAAGAGGTTGAACAGTTAAGGGCAGCTCTTCTATTTCAATCCACGCTCCCCGCGAGGGGAGCGACGTAAGCGCACGCTCCTCTGTGGGGCCGACGGATATTTCAATCCACGCTCCCCGCGAGGGGAGCGACGCGAAGGCTGGTAAGCTTCATTGGCGTCCAAAGCATTTCAATCCACGCTCCCCGCGAGGGGAGCGACACAGCGTGACGCCCATATAGTTGCGGGAAAAGAATTTCAATCCACGCTCCCCGCGAGGGGAGCGACTATGTCACCATTGAATTTACGATATTACTATATAATTTCAATCCACGCTCCCCGCGAGGGGAGCGACAACAGGGTACCGTATGCCTTGAAGTACCCAATATATTTCAATCCACGCTCCCCGCGAGGGGAGCGACTGTCCAGCAGGTGCGCAATGCGAACGTTGTAGGTATTTCAATCCACGCTCCCCGCGAGGGGAGCGACGGTCAGAGGCAATCACAGGAACTACATCTGTGGATTTCAATCCACGCTCCCCGCGAGGGGAGCGACTTAAGAGCGTTGGCAACAGCACCACGACCCCGCGATTTCAATCCACGCTCCCCGCGAGGGGAGCGACCGCCTAAATTGCAAAGCATTGAAACCCGCGGCCATTTCAATCCACGCTCCCCGCGAGGGGAGCGACGACATACGCAAGGTTGACCTGCTTAATCTGTTTTGATTTCAATCCACGCTCCCCGCGAGGGGAGCGACCGCATCTGATTTTGCAAACAATCACAAAACCAAAATTTCAATCCACGCTCCCCGCGAGGGGAGCGACGCGTACGCTCGAGCGATCCGTCCGGAGCAGCAAAATATTTCAATCCACGCTCCCCGCGAGGGGAGCGACGACGCACAGCGCGATTTCGTCAGCGTTAATTTCTATTTCAATCCACGCTCCCCGCGAGGGGAGCGACCTTGCGGCGCCATTCGATGGTGGTCTGCTCAATGCAAATTTCAATCCACGCTCCCCGCGAGGGGAGCGACGCAGCGATTTCTGTATGTCGGTTACACTGACATAATTTCAATCCACGCTCCCCGCGAGGGGAGCGACGCAATCGGGAACTTCGTGTTCCCGAAACTGCCCTATTTCAATCCACGCTCCCCGCGAGGGGAGCGACCTTTCCGGCAGTGAGCCAGCTTATGAGCTGTATGTATTTCAATCCACGCTCCCCGCGAGGGGAGCGACGCCGATGGCGCGGCTGCCGCAGTCGCTGAAACGATATTTCAATCCACGCTCCCCGCGAGGGGAGCGACTTCCAGCCTGCCACAAATACAAATAGACGTCAGGGAATTTCAATCCACGCTCCCCGCGAGGGGAGCGACACTTTGTTATGTGCAAGTTTAAAACTGGTTTTAGCATTTCAATCCACGCTCCCCGCGAGGGGAGCGACCACAAGAGGCGCCTGTGCAGGGCGCATTTTTTATATTTCAATCCACGCTCCCCGCGAGGGGAGCGACCCCGCGGGGATGAATATCTGTGCTACCCCGTAGGATTTCAATCCACGCTCCCCGCGAGGGGAGCGACGTTCCTTCCGGCACTTCCGCTGGCTTGTACCATTATTTCAATCCACGCTCCCCGCGAGGGGAGCGACAAAGTCGACTGCGCTGCTTGGAAGCGGAGAACGATTTCAATCCACGCTCCCCGCGAGGGGAGCGACACTGTCCTACGTCATAGACCTGTGCGACAAAGAATTTCAATCCACGCTCCCCGCGAGGGGAGCGACGGGCGCGGAGTGGGTGGAACGATGAACGTCAAGAAATTTCAATCCACGCTCCCCGCGAGGGGAGCGACTATGGTAATGCTGACCAACGCCGCAAAGTTTTTAATTTCAATCCACGCTCCCCGCGAGGGGAGCGACGTGAGCATTGGCGCGTTTGTCAACATTGCGAAGATTTCAATCCACGCTCCCCGCGAGGGGAGCGACTGACCTCGCCTGCAATGAGGCGCTGCATGAGCATATTTCAATCCACGCTCCCCGCGAGGGGAGCGACGCGCGGAAAGCCTGTTGCGGTCGGCGGCGATGTATTTCAATCCACGCTCCCCGCGAGGGGAGCGACAAGATCCGCCGCAGCCTTATTGTGGAGCCAGTTTATTTCAATCCACGCTCCCCGCGAGGGGAGCGACGCCATGATGCGCTCACGTGCCAAAGACCTAGGCGATTTCAATCCACGCTCCCCGCGAGGGGAGCGACTCAGGCGAGGAACAGTGTTTGTAGCAGAGAGAGATTTCAATCCACGCTCCCCGCGAGGGGAGCGACAATATATAGCGGTTCGTCGTATCCATCTTCTTTCAATTTCAATCCACGCTCCCCGCGAGGGGAGCGACTCAAAGGAAGATGGGGCATATCAATACAGCCGCATTTCAATCCACGCTCCCCGCGAGGGGAGCGACACGATTGTATTGACCCCGCGCCGCCATTTAAGGTATTTCAATCCACGCTCCCCGCGAGGGGAGCGACGAACGTCGCACATGCAGACAATCGTAGACAAACTATTTCAATCCACGCTCCCCGCGAGGGGAGCGACCTTGGCCATCGTTTACGCCAATAGACACGCCGGACATTTCAATCCACGCTCCCCGCGAGGGGAGCGACTTTCCGAGGCATTTAAGTCTGTCCACCCGAGAGATTTCAATCCACGCTCCCCGCGAGGGGAGCGACTCAGTTCCGTGTTAATTTTGTTGATCGAGTCGCATTTCAATCCACGCTCCCCGCGAGGGGAGCGACGGCAAGGTACGTTGCATTTTTGCGTTTTCCGGGTATTTCAATCCACGCTCCCCGCGAGGGGAGCGACCAAGCGGGTCGTTTGGCTTTATAAACAGCATCTTATTTCAATCCACGCTCCCCGCGAGGGGAGCGACGCGCAAGGCGTACCCGCCGTAGTCCATCCATGCGGTATTTCAATCCACGCTCCCCGCGAGGGGAGCGACTAGTGATCTCAATCATCATGGGCTCCGGCTTGGTATTTCAATCCACGCTCCCCGCGAGGGGAGCGACTGGTTCGTATGAGTTGCTCTGCGCGATCAGTGAGTATTTCAATCCACGCTCCCCGCGAGGGGAGCGACGCCGACAAGATTAAAAAAGCACGGGACGATTTTGAATTTCAATCCACGCTCCCCGCGAGGGGAGCGACTGGGTAGAGTGGCTAATGGGGTTCCCTCTCGGGTATTTCAATCCACGCTCCCCGCGAGGGGAGCGACGATGTTGCTCAGCTCCGCTCAATAAACGCTGAGCTATTTCAATCCACGCTCCCCGCGAGGGGAGCGACGCCGTACACGACCCGACCATCAATCATGCGGTTAATTTCAATCCACGCTCCCCGCGAGGGGAGCGACCTGCTATGGTCGCGTACGAGACTGACACGGTCACATTTCAATCCACGCTCCCCGCGAGGGGAGCGACTATATCGCAAGTTGTAACTTACAAGCGGTACGCGATTTCAATCCACGCTCCCCGCGAGGGGAGCGACCATATTCTACCGCAATGTCCACGCGCTACAAACCATTTCAATCCACGCTCCCCGCGAGGGGAGCGACCCGCGATGTGGGCGCAAACTGACCGAGTTAAAGGGATTTCAATCCACGCTCCCCGCGAGGGGAGCGACGCAGAAAAACGCTGCAAGGACACGTTAAGAGCAATTTCAATCCACGCTCCCCGCGAGGGGAGCGACGGAAGCGGCACGGGGTTACAGTATTGTCTCTCCGCTATTTCAATCCACGCTCCCCGCGAGGGGAGCGACCGTTCTACCTCCAACTCTCCGTCCCTTGTATCGAGATTTCAATCCACGCTCCCCGCGAGGGGAGCGACCGCTCGACAACGGATACCGCAGTACCCTCCATGATATTTCAATCCACGCTCCCCGCGAGGGGAGCGACATATTTGTATGTACTTCATGGCTGGCACCCGGTATTTCAATCCACGCTCCCCGCGAGGGGAGCGACTACACGGTACCCTGTCCGTTGCCTCGACGGCGTATTTCAATCCACGCTCCCCGCGAGGGGAGCGACGGTGATGTCCTGGGCGTGGCGGGCGCTCAAGCAATTTCAATCCACGCTCCCCGCGAGGGGAGCGACAATGCCGTGGCCTCGCTCTCGCCGCCAAGCAGCGTATTTCAATCCACGCTCCCCGCGAGGGGAGCGACCGGGAACTGTTCAAATTCTTCCCGCCACTCCTTATTTCAATCCACGCTCCCCGCGAGGGGAGCGACGATTGGAGCCACTGCCCAAATCAGTAGAGCCGGAAATTTCAATCCACGCTCCCCGCGAGGGGAGCGACGGAAGATCAAGTCTCTCTCTGAGCGCATCGAGCAATTTCAATCCACGCTCCCCGCGAGGGGAGCGACTTGGCGGAGCGTGGCAGACTTTAACAAGCGTTTCTATTTCAATCCACGCTCCCCGCGAGGGGAGCGACACGCGAAGCTGGTTCAGGGAGTTGTCCTTGACAATTTCAATCCACGCTCCCCGCGAGGGGAGCGACGGGCGGCGGGATATATACGGGCGCGGCAGTCAATCATTTCAATCCACGCTCCCCGCGAGGGGAGCGACACAAAGGACTTCACGGTCGTGTCATCCACGGCATATTTCAATCCACGCTCCCCGCGAGGGGAGCGACGTGGCAAGAAATCAGCGCGCTCTGCGTCATGGTATTTCAATCCACGCTCCCCGCGAGGGGAGCGACAGCGATTTTATGCAACAAACCATGAATATAGTTGCATATAGCGCATAAGCATTCATGCTATTTGGATTCTATGTAACGATAACGGATTATTCAGCATTTTTCCATTAAAATAGTCACTTTTCCGGTGCGAACCTGACGCAAATCTCTGTGTGCTTATAGTTCGCACTAAACGATCAGCGTACCTTGCGCATCATAGGATGGATTAGCGCCGATATGCAGCACCTTGTTTTGATGCCGGTTGCCCAGGTTATAAAACCGCAGGCTGTCCACCTCAGGGTCCATGATGGCTTCCAAAAGATGCTGTACCTGCCTGAGCTTGGCTGCATCCAATTCGCACTCAAATACAGAATTTTGCACGCGCTGCCCATAATTGACGCACTGCTTGGCGATTTGCCGCAACCGCCGTTTTCCTTCAGCCGTTTCAGTATTGACGTCATAGGTGATCAAAACCAGCATAAGGCATTTCCCTCATTTCCACAAGAACGGCGGATATTCATCCAAATCTCCGCGCAGATAACGCGCCAGCAGCAGCGCCTGTGCGTGCGGTACGAGCCCCCACGGAATCTTTTCATCGAGGAACGGATGTGTAATGATTTCCTGCTTTTTTTGCTGATAGCCGGATAACACTGCTTTGCGCGCCGTATCGCTGAGCAGCACCGCGCCGTTCTCCTTTTGCGTAAAGTCCTTGCCGCAGACCACGCGGTTGTTTATGAGCGAGAGTACGAAACGGTCGGCGAACACGCTGCGCAGCTCCTCCATCAAATCTAACGCCAGCGATATGCGTCCGGGGCGGTCGCGATGCAAAAAGCCGACATACGGATCCAACCCCACGCCCTCCAACGCGGCGGCACAGTCATTGGAGAGCAACGCATACGCAAAGGAAAGCAGCGCGTTCATATTGTCCATGGGCGGTCGGCGTGTGCGTTCGCGGAAGTAAAAGTCGCTTTTGTTTTGCAGCACAAGCTCATCCAGCAGACCGAAATACTGTTCGGCTGCGGCGCCTTCCATGCCCCGCAGCTGCGCAAGGTCGCAGCAGGTCAGGAGCGCGGGCAGCAGCGCGGCAAGGCTTTCGGATACCGCCTTGAGCGCGGGTACGTCCACGCGCAGCGGGTGGTCGCGCGTTGCGCGCTCCAATACCCAGCGGCTGTTGTATACCTTGCCAAAGAGGAAGCCGCGGGCAATTTTTGCGCTTTCCGCCTCATCGTCGGATACGCGATACTGCTGCTTTCGCAGCAGCACGTTGCCACGGTTTTCCCCGCAGGCGGCGGCAAGGAACCTGCCGTTTGGAGTCAGGAAGCTCATGCGTACGCCGCGCTGGGCGCATGCGCCCATAAGCGCCGGGCTGGCGCCTTTGTAGCCGAAATAGCAGATACACTCTATCGTGTGCAGCGGCAGGCGCATCAGGGTTTGCTCCTCCTGCAAAACCAGCACGTTCTCGCCATCCAGCGCAAGGTAGGTATCCGGAGTCGTTACAAAAAGCGTATTCAGAAGCTTTCGCATGGCGTTTCCTCCTTCAGCCGTGCCTGCAGGTAAGCGCGGGCGGATTTCCTGCCGCACAGTATCGGCAGGCACATATCCGCATAGGAACAGGCACGGCAGCCCTTGTGCGGCTTAACCTTGGGTGTGTACTGCCTGTCGAAATACGCATGCATTTGCCTGAACATCGTATTTACCTCTTCACGCAGCGCAGCGGAAAATGCCACTTCCTCTCTGTGCCGGGTTTCCCCGTAATATAAATACCCTTCCTGGATACTGCATGAGAGCATTTCCTCCAGACAAACAGCCTGCGCGCATAGTTGGAATCTGTCGGCATCAATGCTTTTTGGATGCCCTTTTTTATACTCCACAGGGGCAGGCAGCCAAAGGCCCGCCTGCCCTTTAATGGGCACACCCGCATCGTTTTGCCGGAACTCTACCACATCGCATTGCCCGCTTGCCATCAATACATGTGAGCGTACCGGCATACCGCGGGAAATGAGCAACTCGCCGCGGCGCTCCAGCTGCTGTGCATCATGGGCGTGCTCGTGAAATATATTCCCCTCAATGGTATACAAATTGTCATGCCATTGCTGCTCGATTTGACGGAGCGCCCATTGACGTTGGCAAAACCCGAAACTTTGTATACCCGAGAGCACCAGATATTCGCCCTCCTGCGCGGCCATAGCCTATACCATTCGCGTGCAGGTCACGCCTGCAGGCAGCGCATCCGTATCTACCTGCACATTATAATCCGCATAACTGCGCGCGGGCGAGGGGGCATCCTCCCTGCGCCTGACGCTTACCAGGTCGAACAACACGTGGGAGGGCGCATTACCAAGCTCGCTTTCGTGCTTGAACACGATCAGCTCCCGCAGCGCCATCTGGCCGCGTGCCGCGGAGTGGTCATGCTCGAACATGTTGATGACGGCCTCCCACAATAGGGCGAGATCCTCCTCGGAAAAACCCGTGACCCGCCGCGCGAGATTGGCCGAAACGTATCCGTGCGCACGGTAAAGGCCGTAGGGTACAATGTATTTGCGTCCCATTTCTGTCTTCTTCTTTTCTGCATCAGCCTCCGTAGCTATGGCTACACGGGTGATCGTTACTTCCTGCTGGGCAATGGCGTCTATACTGCGCGCAAAAGTTAACTGTACCGGCCCGCGCACTTGCCCGCAGTTGAGCGCAGCCTTTACAAAGGTCGTCATCACCGCGCCGAACGTACGAATATCATAAAAGTTGCCGCACATAAAATCACGGATTTTTCTGTCGATATCCGGGTCGGTTTTTTTGCTGAGCTTCTTTTCATCGATATCCGGTTGGTTATAGGCAAGCCTGTCGCTTATGTTCAGCGGTACGTTGTCCTTGATGTAGATTTGGAAGCCCTTTGCATCCTCCTTGACGGTTTCCACATAATTGCGTATTTTACGCTTCAGGCAAACGTCCGTCACAATGCCGTAGCCGGTTTCCGGGTCGATGCGGGGCATGTTACCCGCATCCGGGTCGCCGTTGGGGTTGCCGTTTTCCACATCGAAGAGTATCACGAATTCGTACCGGTTTTTGATTGCCTCTGCCATTTTATGCGTCCTCCCTTTCTGTACTCTGCGCATCGTTTTGCTCGATAGTTGCTGCTTCGTTCCTGCTGTAAAACGCCTGTACCTGATGGTGGTACCCCAGCACAAACCGGTTCTGTTCCAAAAGCGGCAGCCGTGCGGGGAAGGTATCCGGTCCGTCCTCCAGCTTGTCCATCAGTTCCCCGACCAGCTTGCCGTAAAATACCCGTCTGCGTGTTTTATCCAGGTAGATATGGTAGTGTTTGGTCAGCTGCGGGAATATGGGGCCGGGCGTATCGCAGGCAGCGGAGAAATACCTCTTTTTGATGGTCGCGCCAATGTTGGGGTTCGCATCTTTTTGTATGAACTCCAGCACGGCAAACAACCTGCCCAGCACATAGGCCTTGTTCTTGCTTGTTTCGTTTAAACTCACTGTCGCTACCTCCTTGCAGTCGGGGTCATCCCCGTGGTTTTTGAGCAGATACGCCTTGAGTATGGCGGCCTTGCCGCGGTTCACGTCGTGCTCAGCATGGATGCGAAGCAGTATGCTTTGCATCAGCGCTTCGGGATAGTTCGTGTTTGCGAGCATTGCGCGCAGCACTGCCCCCGCTAAGAGCGGCGAGGCGGAGTCATCCTTGGATTTCGGGTGCACTGTTTCCTTAAGCAGCCAGTACGGTGTCAGGTATTCGCGCTCATAATCTCCCATGGCGATTTCCAGCCGCTCATAATGCGCTTTTACGTTGCTGAGCATATTGCCGAACGTATCGCGGAGGAAAAAACGTACCGCAATACGTGCCGCGTTAGGTGCCAGTCCAAGCACATAGAATGGCGTATCGAGGTCGAACTGCTCTGCCTCGACGGGCAGGCCGCGTCTGAGCTTCTCCATAGTGCCATGCAGCAGTGCGTTTTGGTCTTCGTGCGGCGCGAAGCAGGCGGAAAAAATATTTGCGTACGTTTTATTGGAACTTTCTGCCCAGTAGACGATGGTCGTATCGCCCAGCACCTGCCGGTGATTGGAATCAGACAGCAAATAGTTGAGCGCTGTAGCGTATGCAAAAGCGGCATACTCGCTTACCGGGGCATTGACGCTGGATTTGCGCTCATAGGATTCATAGGCCGGAGCATTGAAGGAAACCAGATTGGCGCCGGCGCTTTGCGCATCCCGCACACCTTTGATTTTTGCATGCAGTATCGCAATGGGGCTGTTTATTTTTCCGGTGACAAGGCATTGCATGTGCACGGGGCTAAGGTGCTCGTTCCTGTACCTTTCCCATGCAGTGCGGATAGCAGGGCACTCGTGCGCATAGGTGCCGTCAGGCGCAATAAATATAAAATATTTGCCTGATTGCATGTCCTCTTTTAGTGCGGGGGCTGAAAGCGCCGGGTGCAATGCTCCGGGTTTCCAGTTTGCATAATAAGCGCAGATTGCTTTTGCTGCAGGCGTCTCTATGTCGTGAAGTATTTCTTCATGCAGCGCCTTTGAAGCCATGAAGCACTCCGCTGTGCGCGTGGGATCGTTTTTGCTGTCATACCCCAGAAGGAACATTGCGTTGTCACACAGGAAATTGGCGAGTATGTTCACGCCACGTACATAGGGCATCGGCAATTCCATGATCTGTGGTGCCTCTATGGTCTTTTTACCCGATTGCACTTCGACCTTCAGGGGCATCACGCCTGTAAGCTCGCCCTCCTCAGAAAGGCACAGACCGTAGGAAACCTTTGCCTGCGCAAACCAAAGTGGGGGCATCCTGCCCGCTCCTGCCTCGCGCTGGCGTCCTTCCATATCCATCAGTTCATAATAGCGGACCAATGCCTGCAGTATCATTGAACCACCTCCACGTCCCTGAGCTCCAGCACGCCGTCGTGCAGCACGGCGCGGAAGAACTGCGGCCGGATGTTTTCCGGGTCGGAATAGTCCATGTCAAACAACATGAACCCGAGGTCGCGTTCGCCTGTATAGGCGGTATGCACAGTCTCGCCTTCATACAGCCGGACATCCGCCGGGAACTCCCGGCAGCCGAAATAAGGCTGCTGGAAGCATTGCCCCTTCTTGAGCCGCCGCATGATGATGGCATAGAATTTTTCCTCGCTGTCATCGGGCGCGGCCTTGCCGGTCAATTCGAAATGCGCGTCGATGACATAGTGAACATCCCGCAGGAGCAGCGACGCCCGTTGCTGTATGCTGGCGGATGTGTTCAGATACAGCGGTTCATCCTTGCCATTGAGCACGGTGAGCGCATTGGCGGCGGAGAGCTTGTCCGCGACCTCGTTGCGGCGGATGTTGGTAAAGCGGATCGGATTCAGCACATGGATTCTGTCCACCCGCCATACCAAACCCGGGTGCCAGTATACGGACTCCAACAGGCCGCGCGCGGCGGAAGGCGTGATGATGTCATAGCTTACGCGTTCCACCTTCATTTCCGGCCGGCTGAACAGCGCCAGCGGGCCGGATGCTTCGATACGTACACTCAAAAAACCACCTCCCCAAATAAAATATTGCATGCTGCGCATTGCGCAAACTCAAATCATCACAGCGATGCCGGTATCCGGCACCTTCAGGCCCATGTCGGGGTCGTAAAGCGATGTGTCACGCAGTATGGCAAGCTCCTCATCCAATACTTCCAGCGCCCCCGCGCCCAGCAGCGCCAAAAAGGCGGTATCATAAACGTTCACGCTGTATTGCCCCGCCTTGCGCATCCATGTTCTGCTGCGCACACCCTGCCGCAGCATTTCGGCTGTAAGCCTGGCTTCCGGCTCGCTCTCAAGCGGAATGAGCACCTGCCTGGTGTTTTGTTCGATGATGCGGAACGCCTGCGCTACTGAGGCAAACGGAAAATTCAAGGACGACGCGCCTTTTTCAAACGCTTCCACGATATTCTTCTGGTCCAGCGAATCGCCCTTAAAACGGATGAGCAGGTTAAAATATTCATGTATGCTTTCAGGCGCGGCAATATCCGCATATTTTTGCATCACCTGCCGCGCCACCTCCGTAGGCAGCCTCAGGCTTGCGGGATGGCGCGAAGCATACTCGTCCTGCGCGCGAAAAATGTATACGATACTTTCTTCCAAAGACCGTCTGCCTTCCCGGTTGCATCGGCCCGCAGCCTGTATGATAGAATCAAGCCCTGCTTCCTCACGGTAAACGACAGGGAAATCTACATCCACGCCCGCCTCAATCAGGCTTGTGGAAACGACGCGGCAGGGAAGGCCACACTTTAGCCGTTCACGGATTTCATCGAGCGTTTGTCTGCGGTGCGCGGGATACATCAGCGTGGAGAGATGGAATGCGCCTTCGCCTTGGAACGCTTGGAATATAGCCTGTGCCTGCATGCGTGTGTTGACGATACAAAGCGCCTGCGCGGCTGCGTTGAGCCGCCCGGCCAAATCGGCAACCGTTTGCTCGCCAACGGGAACAAACCGTACACGCCTGAAAAACTGATACAATGCTTCGCGCGCGGGGCATATCTCGGTTGGATGCATCCCTTCGGGGAACAGCGTATCCAGCGCAGGCTGCGTGGCGGTACAGAGAACGGCGGTGCAGCGGTAATTCTTTACCAGCTCCGCAATGGCGCGCACGCAGGGGCGCAGATAGGGTACGGGCAACATCTGTGCCTCGTCGAATATAACTACGCTGTTCGCGATATTGTGCAGTTTCCTGCATCGCGAGGCTTTGCTCGCAAACAGGGATTCAAAGAACTGCACGTTGGTGGTCACAATAACGGGCATATCCCAGTTTTCGCTTGCATGCCGCCGTGCAAGCTGCTGCTGCGTCATGTCCTCGCCCGTATCATCGTAATGGACATTGCTGTGGTGCTCAAGCACGTTGTCCGTCCCCAGTATGCCGCGGAATATATCGGCAGTTTGTTCAATGATACTCGTGTAAGGGATCACATAGATAACGCGTCGCAGCCCGTGCGTTACCGCATGGCGCAGCGCAAACGCGAGGGAGGAGAGCGTTTTTCCTCCGCCCGTTGGGACGGTGAGCGTATATAACCCCCGCGGGGAAAGCGCTGCGCTTTGGCAGTTTTGCAGCACCTCGCAGCGTTTTCGGTGGATATCCGTTTGGGGATTATTGAACGCCTGCAGGCGCGTATCCAGCCTGTCCAGCAGCGTTTCCTGGGTATCCCCGTCGCCCCGCCGTATCGGGCTGTTGTTCATGAAGGCTTCCGTATCGAGAAAATCCGCGTCCACAAGGCACGAAAACAGCATGCGCGTAAAAAACGAATACGAAAATCCGCCGCGCTCGAAAGGCGTGATAGGGGGAGTGGGCAAGGATTGCGGCAATGGGATATGAAGCGCCTTTGCATATGCGGGGATATCCCAGCCGTACTTTTTTTGCCGCGCCAGCTTTGCGCGTAATGTGGGCATGTCGGATGTGTCGCCGCCGGTGCCGCCGTCGGGCAGACCCGCATGATGCCCTGCGCCGCAGTACGCCAACAGGTGCGTATTGGGCTGATATAGCGCGATTGCCGAGGCTGCGGCATGCTCTGTTTTCGGGCCGCCTGCAAGCAGATAGCTTTGGAACTGCGGCGAGCACTTGCCGATATCATGCGCCAGCCCCGCCAGATGCCCCCACTCGCCACAGCCGAATTCGTCGGCAAAGTCGGCGGCTAATGCAGCCGCTTGTGTCAAATGTTCATGGAGGGATTGCTGTCTTCCATCGTCACAGGTATGTGCAAGCATATTCGTTCCTCAATTCTTAAAAATAACGGGCGTAAGAACAGATGATTAGACAAATTTCGTAGCATTATTACAGAAACAGTATAGCGCGCCGTGATGCTATATACAACCATTTACGCCACCGCTTAACATAAATGGTAGCATGGGTTTTGTACGAAAAAACGGACACAACTTCGCCGTGACGCTCTTTTTAGGTTCACTATGGCGCTTGGAAGCATATTTCCGCGGTAAGCTTGAAGGAACGGAAAGGCTTATCGCAAAGGTGCATGGAGCAGACTGCGTTGCTACTATAAAAAACTCAATGACAAGCGCACACATATCACTATATACTGTACGTGTTAAGGTAGCAATTAGAATTGTGAGGTGAATCCCTTGCGCAGATACAGTATCGACTGGTTGAGGATATTTGGGATATTTCTGCTTTTTCCTTTTCATACTGCGCGCATATTCGATTATTGGGAGCCGAATTATATTAAAGATGCGCCCAACTGGTTTTCCAGTTGGTTTGTGGCGGGTACGTCCATCTGGTTCATGCCCCTGCTGTTTTTGATCGCGGGCTTTTCTTCCTATCATGCGCTTCTCAAACGGGCGCCGCGTGAGTATGCGCATGAGCGCGTTTTCCGCCTGCTCATTCCGTTTTTGCTGGGCATCGTACTCATCGTTCCCATACAGGGCTATCTGGCGCGGGTGCAGCAGTTTGGGTATACGGGCAATTACTTTGCTTTCCTTGCTGCGTATTTTACGGATTTTTCGGATATCACCGGCTACACCGGCGCTTTTACGCCGGGGCATCTTTGGTTCCTGTTGTATCTGTTTATTATCAGCATGTCCCTGTTGCCGGTCATGCGTAAAATCGGCAAAGGCATGGATCCTAAATGGAGCGTTCTTTTAAAGCCGCAAATTTTCCTTCTGGCTTTTCTGCCGTTAACGGTTGCGGAAGCCCTGCCGGGTATTTCCGGGAAAAATCCGTTCTATTACGCCATATTTTTTATCATCGGATATGTCGTAGCGGCTACCCCAGGCTTTCTGGATGCGATTAAAAAGTTTCGCCTTCCGGCGTTGATTGCCGCGATTGTAACGGTGCCTGTCTATTTCATGCTGATGGTTAGGCTTGGATGGCCTTCCGGCTATACCGTACTCGCGGGCGCGATGGCGCTTTTCCGGAATATTGCGGTATGGCTGGCGCTCCTTGCGTTGCTGGGGTTCGCGGATGCGCATTTTTATAAGCCGAGCACCGCCCTTGACTACCTCAACAGGGCTTCGTTCCCGGTTTATGTATTGCACCAATCGGTGATGATGGTGGTTGCGTTCTTCGTTGTCGCATGGGATATTCCTGTCGGCATGAAATTCGTCGTTATCATGCTGTGTTCGCTTGCGGCGTCGCTTATGGGATACGAGGTGTTTCGGCGCTTTGGGGCGACGCGCTTTATACTCGGTATCAAATAGATTGAATCCAGACCGGATGGCCTGTTAGCCAAGATTTTCCTTGATTTTAATGACCGTGCTCGTCAAATAGTCCCCAGGCGGCGATTTCCGGTCGGACATGAAATAATCGAATATCTTGTGTATGGAGCGGTAGCCCTGCTGTACAGGCTCCTGGCATACCGTGAAGTCGATAAGACCCTCATGAGATATTTTTGCGTGGTAGGGACGTCATCGTTGGTAATCACATAGCGGAACTCCCGCCCCAGTTCGCGCATTGCACGGCAGACTCCGCCCGCGCCGGCCGCAATCACGTATACGCAATTCGGCGTTGGGTGCTGTGAAAAGGAGACCATCGCTTTTTGGTAAGCGATTTCTTCCGAATCCTGGGTCTCGAATATATCCAGCACGTCATAATCGGTATGTTTGCTGTCCAGAGTCTGCAAAAATCCCTGCATCAGCTCATTATGGCCTTTCACCAAAACAGTTCCTCCAAAACCATAATGATAATGTAACGCAGCTGTGCGCAGCATGACTGCCGCGCACAGCGAAAAGAATGCTTGCCTTTCGGCTTATGCGAAGGGATTTTCCCCCGGGTACAGCATACCCTTGGGTTGGTTAAAGCTGATGTCACGCAACCCCAAATACGCAAACAGCGTGAAAAGCGCATGGCCAAAATGCCCGAAGGCGACTGCCCCGTGATGAGGGAACTGCTTCCGTATCAACACGTTGCGATAAAAGCGCGCCATCTCGGGTATGGCGAACACGCCGATGCCGCCGAAGGAATGCGTAGCCACCGGCAGCACTTCGCCTTGCGCGATATATGCTTTCAACTCGCCCGCGGCGTTGCTCTGCAGGCGGTAGAAAGTAATCTCGCCGGGGATGATATCCCCTTCCAGCGTACCGCGCGTGATATCCGGTTCTCCATCCGGCTCCAGCCCGCGCTTCATGATGAGCTGGTATTTCATTTCACCCTTGGTCAAACGGCAGATGGGCGTATTGCCGCAATGGAAGCCCATGAATGTCTCTTTCTGCGTATACGCAAATTTCCCCGCGATATCCGTATCGAAAAGCTCACGCGGCACGGAGTTGTTGATGTCGAGCAGCGTAACGCTCTCACCCGTGATGCAGGTGCCCAAATACTCGGAGAGCGCGCCGTAGATATCCACCTCGCAAGCGACGGGGATGCCCAGCGCCGTCAGGCGCGAGTTTACGTAGCAGGGAACAAAGCCGAACTCCGTCTGGAAAGCGGGCCAGCATTTGTTGGCAAAGGCCACGTATTTTCGGCTGCCGCGGTGGGCTTCCATCCAATCCAGCAGCGTCAATTCGTATTGCGCAAGGCGCGGCAATATGCCCGCCATTTTATTGCCTTCGCCCAGCTCCGCCGCCATTTCATCGACCTTTGCCGGTATACGCGGGTCGTTCTTATGCTTGTTATAGGCGGCCAGAAGATCCAACTCGGAGTTTTCCTCGATCTCCACACCGAGATCAAAGAGCGGTTTGATCGGCGCGTTGCAGGCAAGGAAATCCTGCGGGCGCGGGCCGAAGGTAATGATTTTGAGGTCGCGTATACCCAATATGGCGCGGGCGACGGGTACAAACTCGGCCACCATGTCCGCGACTTCTTCCGCGGTACCTACGGGGTAGTCGGGGATGATCGCCCTGATGTTCCGAAGTCCCAGGTTGTAGGAGCAGTTGAGCATACCGCAGTAGGCGTCGCCGCGGTCGCTCGAAAGTACGGATATGTTCTCTTCCGCCGCGGCGGCATACATCACGGGGCCGTCGAAATATTTGGCGATGAGTGTTTCCGAAGTCTCCGGACCGAAGTTGCCTAAGAATACCACGAGCGCATTCACGCCCGCGGCTTTGACTTCCTCAACCGCCGCAAGCATGTCTTTTTCGTTTTCAACGGTAATACCGCATTCATGAATGGGCCCGTACTTTTTCTCATATGCGGCTGCGAGCGCGCTTCTGCGCGAGGCGGAAAGTGTGATGGGGAAACAATCCCGGCTGACCGAGATCACGCCCGGTTTGACTTGCGCGATATTCTGCATAGTATAATTCCTCCTTATGCCCTGGATGATTTGGATTTGCTGATAACATCAAACGCAACGGCGATTATCAGCACCATGCCTTTGATGAACGTCTGTATATCGATGCCGGTACGCTGACATAAGCGATCCAACGCCAGCCCCGGTCCTGAAACATATTGTAAGGATACTGGAGGATTTTGGCTGTAAGGCACTATTGTCCAAACGCGCAGCAGGCCGTCAATCATAATGAGCGAGTATAAATGCGATCATTTCTATATAAATACTGTGCACGAGCATGCTTTCGAAAATAACATACAGCTTTGCGATCCACCTGTCAACAGACTTATTGAAAAAAGCGCAAAAAGCGGGAAATTGGTGTCGGATTGTAATTCGTATATAGATAGCATGCGTTGTGCCCGGGTAATGGATATTCCGGCCTCCAGAACTAAGACTGGCTTTGTGCTGTGCGCCGTTTGAAAATTAAAAAGCGCGAAGCAGTTTTGCTTCGCGCTTTTCAATACGGATCGACGCCGGCAGCGATCAGCGAATGATGGTGATACTGCCGATAATGGGCATGGGCTTCGTTTTGCCCTGCGCCGCATTGATAATACCGATGATGCCCAGAGCGGCCAATCCCAGATATGCAAGCGTGAAAATAAGACTGACAATTCCAAGTGCGCCAAAGCTGCCAAAAGTCATAGCGGCAAATAAAATAGCATTGAGTATCGACTGTACGATGCCTATAGCGACATATGCGATGAGGAGCACCAGCCCCTGATTGGCGTGGTAGCGGGCAAAAAGGCTTTCTTTTGCGGCCAGCAGCGGAAGGAAGAACAGGAAGTACGCGAGTATTGCCATGGTTTTGTTTTGCTTGATGTCTTCCGGCGTAATGATCGGCTGTTCCATTTCATTTTCCTCCATATAGTATTTATTGAGTTCCTTGGACCTCAAAAATATTTTTCTATCGGGGGGACTGCATGACGAAAAGGTTGAAGAATTGTACATAGTATATCATTATACACTGCATTCATCAATCTTTATTCTACTTTATACTAAGAACCGGCCTGCGAAGCTTGAAGATATATGTGTTCTGACTGAATAATTTGTTACCTGTTCATTGGAGCCCGTTTTATTGACAAAAAAATGCGGAAAGCTCATCTTTTCACATCTGAAGCGATATGCTATACTATATTTGATGCATTGCTGTATTCTATTCGAAGTGGAAAGATATTCCTGACGCATTCTCAAATTGAATAGTGCTGACGATTAAAAGAATGTCAAGAGAGAAAGGGAGCTGAAAAATGGAAAAGACACCCTCCAAAAAACTCCATCTCACAGTTAAGATCCTGATTGGTTTAATCGCGGGCATCATCGTAGGCGTCGTACTGAATTTGACAGGACAGGCGGAGATTGCAAATTCCTATATCAAACCCTTTGGCACTTTGTTTTTGAACCTGATTAAAATGGTCATCGTCCCATTGGTATTTGCTTCTTTGGTAATAGGCGCCTGCGGCTTGGGCGATATTAAAAGAGTAGGCCGCATTGGTGGCAAAACCATACTTTTTTTCATGGTTACCACGGCGATTGCCGTTATTGTTGGATTGCTCATGGGCATGATATTCAACGTAGGTAACGGCCTCACGCTTCCTGCGGATGCATCGTTTGAGGCGACAGCGCCTACCAACTTTGTTGAAACATTGCTCAGCATTATTCCCACCAACCCGTTCAACGCGCTGGTACAGGGCAATATGCTGCAGGTCATTGCGTTTGCGTTGTTCGTGGGGGTAGGTATTGCCATAGTCGGCGCGAAAGCTGAAAATTTTAAAAAAGGCATGGAAGGCTTTGCCGAGGTCATGTACAGTATTATTGGCAGCATCATGAAGCTGGCACCCTATGCGGTATTTGCATTGATCATCCCGGTTGTGGCAACGCAGGGTGCGGGTGTGCTTGGCCCGCTGTTCATCCTGGTACTGACGGTTTATTTGGCCTGTATGGTGCATGCTGTCATTACCTATGGTATGACAGTCAAGATTCTGGGGAAGATGAGCCCAATAAAATTTTTCAGGCTTGCGGCCCCCGCGATGCTCTTTGCATTTACGACGGCGAGTTCCTCTGCAACACTGCCCTTTTCCATGGAGAGTTCGCGTAAGATGGGCGTTTCGCCCCAAGTGCGCTCCTTCGTGCTGCCGTTGGGAGCCACTATCAATATGGATGGTACCGCAGCGTTCCAGGGCATTTGCGCGTTGTTTGTGGCGGCGGTATACGGTATCAATCTGACAGTAGGGCAAATGCTGATCATTGTACTATCGGCTACGCTTGCTTCCATAGGCACGGCGGGTGTCCCGGGCGCAGGCACCGTTATGCTGGGCATGGTGCTCACAACGGTCGGCCTGCCGCTTGATGCGGTCGCCATCATCATGGGCGTCGAACGTATCATGGATATGGCGCGTACCTGCATAAATGTCACGGGCGATATGGCTTGCGCCGTAGTAGTTGCTAAATCCGAACGCGAGTTGGATGCAAAATACACAGAAATTGAAGTAAGTATCTAGGGTCTGCCGTGTTACAGCAATGCATGCATACGCACCCGCACTTCATGCACTGTCCGTCTTCCGGGCATGCCTGCGGCGCCTTCTTAAGAAGGCGCCGCGCTATTATAACCGGCGAGGCCGGTTAGGGAGGAATCGGGCTATGAAATCCATTGGTGTGATCGGCGGCATGGGCCCATTAGCGACGGTGGATATGGTTGAAAAAATCATACGCAATACCCGAGCACAGAGCGACCAGGAACACATACGAGTTTTAGTCGACAGCAACCCCGCAATACCCGACCGTACTGCCGCCATATTGCACGGAGGGGACGATCCGTTGCCTTATTTAGTCCGCTCTGCAATCCTGCTAGAGGGTATGGGCGCGGATCTGCTTATGATCGCCTGCAATACCGCGCATTATTATTACGAAAAGCTGCTGCCCTTTGTGCGAACGCCTATATTGCATATGCCGGAAGAAACGGCAAAAGCCGCCGCTGCTGTCGGGTATGGGGCCGCAGGGCTGCTGGCGACCGATGGTACGGTGCATACGGGTATATATCGCAGGGCATTTGAAAAGCATGGCGTGCGGCTTGTTGAGCCGGATGAGGAAGATCAGCGAGCCATAATGTCTCTTATTTACGACGGTATAAAAGCTGGACGGCAGGATTTTTACATCGGTGATGTGCTGCATGCGCTAAAACGTTTGCAGGAAAGGGGAGCTGAAGTGTTTGTGCTTGGTTGTACGGAGCTGCCGCTTGCGTATAAGCAATACGGCATAGCGTATGCCGCGCTCGATCCTGCCGAAGTTGTTGCGCGCCGGGCGGTGGAACTTGCGGGCGGCATGCTGCGCTGATTGACGATGAGCCGTCCTTCAACCATTGCCGGCAATAAAAGCATTGGGAAAACGCTACTAGGCGTCGGGTAGGCAGTGGCCAGTACGGACTTGCCGGTGTTCTTGCGGCGCAAAGCTCTCGACGAAGCGCGGCCATCGTGTTATCCTTAGTGGTATCAGACGGAATTTACATGGAGGCGGGTACGTATGATTGGCGATGTGATTACTGCAATGATCGCGTACTATAAAGGGGAAGCCGGGCGAATTAACCATTTTCTCAAGGTATACGCGTTTGCGAAAAGCATAGGGGAGAGGGAAGGGCTGGAGACCGCCGCGCAGCAGGTGCTGGAGGTGGCGGCGGTGACCCACGATATAGGCATCAAACCCAGCGAACAGAAGTACAACAGCTGCGCGGGCCCTTATCAGGAGCAGGAAGGCCCGCCTGTGGCGCGGGCTATGCTGCGGGAGCTTGGGTTTCCTGGAGAGCTGGTGGAGCGGGTATGCTATTTGATTGGCAGGCACCATACGTATACGGATATCGACGGGTTGGATTACCAGATACTTGTGGAAGCGGATTTTCTGGTCAATCTGTTTGAAGATCAAAGCAGCCTGCCTGCCATTCTTTCGGTACGGGATAAAATATTCAGAACCCAAACCGGGAAAACCTACCTCGACGATTTGTTTCTGCCGGCTGCGGAATGAAGGCGCAAAGCGCGGCGGGAGGTCGATAATATGCGCGCAAACGAATTGTATCTGAAGCTGGATGAAGCCTTCGATATCGCCCATTGTGTGGACGACTGGAGTTTTATGGATATGAATGAATACATATCCGAGGGCTTCAAACGACGATATATGGGGCTGGTGCTGGATAACGCGGAACACATCGGCAAGGTATATACCGCAACGTTTCCGGATATCGCCGTGATTGACCGTATATTCGAACGCAATGAGCGGGACGTATTGCTGTTTTCCCATCACGCCATGGGGTACCATGCGCAGCCGGAGGGCTTTCCTTTTTATAATCTCCCTGTAGAGTATCTTGAAAAAATGCGCGAACGGCGCATCGCGTTTTACATGTTGCACGCGCCGCTGGATAAGTATGGCGTATACTCTACGTCCGTCAGCTTGGCGAATGCGCTGGCGCTTACAATCGACAGGCCGTTTTGCCGGTATGCGCCGGGCCTGCAGGTCGGCGTACTGTGCGGCACCGGGCTTAAGACGGCGGAGGAATTGGCGGCGCTGGTGCGCCGCACGGTCGGCCACGAGGTCAGACTTTACCCCTACGGGGAGAAGCGTATCAAGGATGGCGTTATCGCCATCGCCGCTGGCGGGGGCAGCTACCCCTTTGTGGCGGAGGAATTGGCGGCGTTAGGGGTAAATGTGTACCTGACCGGTTTTACAAGGCCGTTGCCGCATTTTGAGCCGACGATGGAGTTTCACCGCCTTGCGCAGACGCACGGGATCAATGTGATCGGCGCAACGCATTACTCCACCGAAAAATATGCGTGCATGGCGATGGTGGAATACTTTCAAAGCCTGGGCCTTGCGGCGGAGTTCCTGCCGGGCGAATATTTTCTGGAGGACCTGTAGGCGGGGATCATTTGCATTCGGGCAAATGCGGACCAGACTGCATAAGGAGGAAACGATGAGACGGGTACTATCATGGGCGGTTTTAGCGGTGCTGCTGCTCAATGCGGTAGGCTGCGGCGGCGCCAAGCCAGGAGAACTGACAATGGATGCGGTTCGTACGCTCGCAGAAAAAGGCGACGCGCTTTCGTGGGAAGATTTTGCGGATTTTACCGGCAGGGAAACCGGCAGCGGATTGTACATCATGCAATACGACATTGACGATACCTATGCGGTGCTTGTGGGCGGCGTACCGGATGAAAAACCCATGTACATTTACTTGTGCAACTGGCCGACGGAGGAAAAGGTGGATATCCGGTACGACTCCATCGACGAGTTTCTTGCCGGTTAACAATTTCCATGCTGCGCGGCTAGACCGTACGGCAACAGTTGACGCACCCAGGCCCATGCTAATATAATCAAGAATGTATGGGGGCATGGTGATGCAAAAGATATTTCTGATAGTTTTGGCTATAGTAACATTAGCCTGTTTTTTGGGTGCGGCTGGCTGTAGTCCTGTTTCTCAAACAACATTTCCTGCATTTACAGTTACAGAAAACAAGGAACTGAATGTGATAGAACTAAACCACGACGGGGTTATCTATCGACCTTTTGGTGTAGTACCTGACAAGTCGCTCAGGGGAAAACAAATCGGTATTCGTGAAGATGACCCGCAGAGCAAAATCTGTGAGGCAAAGGGCTATTCTTCCAAAGAATGGATTATTGAGTATCTCGATGTCTTCATGGGTGGTGGAGACATGCTATTCAAAGCAATTGGGATAGCCGAAGTTCCTGCAGAGCTGGAACAGTATAAAGAATACGAAAATTAAAAAACGGGGAGCAATTTGCTTTGCTCCTCAATTTTTGTAGTTTATGTTAAAAATTTTTACGAAAACAGCCAAAACAAATATCTTTTATGTATACCGGGAGGAACAGAGTGGAATTCACATTCAAGTCAAAATCCAACACGTTTTTTGGAAAGGACTGCGTAAAGGCGCACGCGGTGGATTGGATCGCAGGGAAACGTGCGTTCGTGGTGACGGGCAGACATTCCGGCCGAGAGAGCGGCGCGCTTGGCGATGTGGAGGACGTGCTTCGCACGCAGGGGATACCGTTTGAAACCTATGAAGGCATCGATAACAACCCTACCGTGGAACAGTGCCGGGAGGTAGGGATGTTCGTGCGGGCCGCGGGCGCGGATTTTGTGGTGGGCATTGGCGGCGGCTCGCCGCTTGATGCAGCGAAAGCCGTTGCCGTGTTTGCGGTGGAGGATATATCCACAGAAGATCTCTACAAAAACGCATACCGCACCGCGCTGCCTGTCGTTGCTATCCCCACCACCAGCGGTACGGGCAGTGAAGTGACGCCGTGGTCGATATTGACCCGCAAGGATATCGAAACAAAGCGTTCCTTTGGCAGCTTATCCAAGACGATGCCTGTCGCGGCGCTGCTGGACCCTGAATATACGCGCTCGCTGCCCCAACGCGTTACGCTGCACACGGCAATGGACGCCTGTACGCATTGCATGGAGAGCATCATCACCAAAAAGGCGACGCCCGTCACCGACGCGCTGAATCTGGAAGCGCTGCGACGCTTTGGCCCCTGCATGCGGGCGCTGGAGCGGGGCGAGCTGGAAGGTATCCGCGAGGAACTGATGGTCGTCTCCATGCTTGGCGGTATGACCATTACGCATACGGGCACTACGCTGATGCACGGCATGGGCTACCCGCTGACATACTATATGGGCCTTGCGCACGGGGAAGCCAACTGCGTCGTGCTGCCGGGGTACCTGCGCTTCATACAGCGTGTGCTGCCGGATCGCCTTGCGCTCGTGCTGGGCGCGCTGGGCATGGATGCGGAGGAGCTGACGGCGTATGTGCAGCGCAATTTCCCGCTCTCCCTGCAGCTGAATGACGCGCAGCTCCGCTGCTTCACGGAAAAGACCATGGAACAGAACAGCACGCGCAACATCGACTATCCGGTGCGCTTTGAAGAGGTGGAGGCCATCTACCGCGATGCGCTTCAGGCGTACATGCAATAGCCTAAAATCAAACACCAAAAGTTCACTTTACGTTCATGGGGGGTTCATGAAACTGATATACACTCATATTGTCAAAAGGAAACGCTGATGACACCCCCCCAATTCACTGGAGCAACCACCAGTGCCGCCCTCCGGTCTCCCCGCCGGAGGGTACTTTTTGTTCTGCGGTATTTCTTGGCGAAACAAACAAGAGAACATCCGAATAAAGCAATCTGTCGAAAACGCCCGTACACGCCAGTAAAAGCAACGGCGGATTTCTGTAAAAGCAACGGCGATTTCGCACTTGCATTTTAACGCATTTTATTGTAAGATAGGAAAGCGTTCGCGAGAGCAATTCAGTGGAGAGATGGCTGAGCTGGTCTAAGGCGCACGACTGGAAATCGTGTGTGCCCCTTAAAGGCACCGAGGGTTCGAATCCCTCTCTCTCCGCCACATGAGCCTTGGAGCACCCTAATTTTGGGGGGTTCCGGGGCTTTTGTTTTACCTGAACAGATTATAACATGCGCGAATATTATGATATGGGTTTACCATCATAGCGCATATCAGGCAATCCCCGGTGCTTTTTGAATTGTTTTGTCTATATTTTGCATATCAGTCTAAAACACAGGCCCAAGCATAGTATAGCTATATATTCTTGGGAGCTGTGCGTATGAAACAACATAGCAAACTGGTAAAAATATTAATTTTATTGGTTCTATCCTGCTTTTATATTTCCGTTTTTTCTTCTGATGCGAACAATGCTTTTCGTGATGAAACATCCGGCTATCCCGTTCTTTCTTCCGATGTCGGCGATACTTCCCGCAATGAAGCGTCCGACCATTCCATCGCTGCGAATATCCCCGCGGATTTTCGTTATGCCTTTGAAGGAATTGACCATATATCATTACAAAAGCGGCCAAGCAACCGTCATATTATTGACGATGCTCTTGAACCGTCCCTTTGGAAAGGCACAGAGAGTTTGGCGCAGGTTTCCGGGGCTGTTTCTTTATCAAGCACAGGTAATACCGCGGAAGCGTACAGAAAGTACGACAGCCTTTTAGCGCTTCAGACGTATCTCTTTCTAAATGTCGAAGCAGTCGATCCTCAAAACCTTGAATGGGCGGCCCTATATCTAATGGAAGACTTGAACTATTTCAACTATTATGAATGCGATATAATGCCATATTTATCCGAGGGCTCAAATGTTTTCGCTCTCAATAAAAATGATTTTGCAATCGGCTCCGGCATACCAAGCTGGGATAAGATCAGCATTATTAAGATTGCATTGAGTTCGTTTGATAACTCGGCGGCTACAATTACTCTGCGTGAAATCAGCACGTACGGTGCGCATCCTGTATGCAGCATCTGGTTTGATGATGGCTGGGAAACCGTCTATACCGAAGCTTTCCCCATTATGGAGGAACGGAAATTTAAAGGAATATTGTCGGTCATCGGTTCCCATGTAGGATATGAGTCGTACTGCAGCGACGTGGAACTTGACGCCTTATACGGCTGCGGTTGGGATTTGGTTAACCATACATATTATCATACGGACCTGACGAGTATTACACCTGAAGAGGCGGAAGCGGATATATACGCGGGTTATAATTATCTTTTCTCGCACGGCTATACAAGGGCATGCGCGAACATGGTACCCCCATACTGCGCAACGAATGATGAAGTTGACGATATCATCGCAAAATATGCGATGACATCCCGCGTGAAAACAAACCATTACAATTCTCTGCCCATTCAGGAGCCATACAATATCGGTTTTAGGGAGGTAACTTCAGACACCAGCCCGGATATTGTCCGTCAATGGATTGATGACGCCATAGAAAATGACCTCTGGCTGGTATTGGTTTTCCATTCTGTCGAGTCCCCTTCGGATGTTTTTACAAAATATGAAATACAAAACTTTAAAAAAATTACTGATTACCTGTATCGAAAGCGATCTGAGATCGACGTCGTTACATTATCGGAACTATTGGATACGGATCAAGTGTTAAAAACCGAACCTGCCCAAATGGATATACCGACTCAGCCTGGCCGCTCCGGTTGGTCATTGGCATGGGAATGCAATTTTAACGATACACAGCTTGATGAAACCGATTGGAATATCATTAACAAAGAACCATTCGCAAATGGGGAGCTTCAGACATACCGCACGGAAAATGTGAAAGTGGGGGATGGTTGTCTGCAACTCGTCAGTAGCCTTGAAAACGATACCTATTATTCAGGCGCTGTCACAACCGAAAACAAGCGATTGTTTCTGTACGGCCGGATAGAAATCAAGGCCAAACTTCCCAGCGGCCAGGGCATATTCCCGGCATTTTGGATGCTGCCGCAATCTGGGGATTCCTTTCCTGAGATCGATATAATGGAGTATTTAGGGAACGATCCAAATCATATCTGGCATGTATATCATTATTTGGGCCCACAAGGACAGGACCGCTTTTTTACAAGCATCGAGGGAAAAGACTTCAGCGGGGCCTTTCACATTTTTACGCTGCAATGGTCCGAAGAATGCCTGACATGGATGATTGACGGCGTTGAAACATACTCGGTCACCAGCGAAATTCCCAACCAAAAAATGTTTCTTTATTTGAATACCGCGGTTGGCGGAGACTGGCCGGGCAACCCTGATAGTTCCACAATATTCCCAGTTACTATGATCATCGACTATATAAAATATTATACTCCGGAAGCATGAGGTTTGGATTATGTTTCATTTTGGAATGATATTGCTTATAATATATCTCGTTTTTAAATTCCTCTATATTTATTTCCCTTTAAAAGGAAAGAAGCCGTATACAATCAATAAGGAAACCCGCCAAAACAACTTTGCGATATTGGTGCCTGCTTATAATGAAGAAAATGTAATTATTAATTGCATTAAATCTTTAATTGCTCAAAATTACCCGTATTGCAAAATATACATCATTAATGACGGTTCCAGTGATAGCACATTGGATGTATTAAAAAGCTTTTTAGACCTCGCTCCAACAACAATCAGAAAAGATATGAGCCTCAAATATGAGGAAATTCTTTCGTTATTCGTATCTGTTAGGTATCCGAACATTTACGTAATCGATAAAATCAACGGCGGTAAAGCGGATGCACTAAACGCGGGTATTTCTTGCTGCAGTGAGGATATCATCGTGACTTTGGATGCCGACTGCATGCTGAAGTACGACGCGATCAGCATAATGAACAAGGTATTTCAAAAAGAGAATATCGTTGCCGCAGGAGGCACCGTGCATATCATACAAAGCATTAATTGCCAGGGTTCGGAAACGGCACTTTCATTCAAAATAAAAAATACAATCCGGTATCAGGTGCTTCAATACATGGTCGCTTTTTATATGCACAAATTCACACAGTCTATTTTCGGTTCTATGATAGTAATTTCGGGCGCTTATGGCGCATTCAGAAGGGAAATGCTGATAAAGATCCACGGATATCGTAGGACCGTCGGCGAGGATATGGATATTACACTCAAAATCCATCAGTATATAAAATCAATAAACCATTTAGATGCAATGTGCTTTGTTCCTGATAGCATCTGTTATACCGAGTGCCCCGAAGGACTCAGAAGCCTTGTAAAACAAAGAATACGCTGGCAAAAAGCATTTATTGATTGCCTGTTTGAACACGGATGGAAGATGTTCAGGAAATTCAGAATGGGCGTTTCCATGTTCTTTCTGCTGGATGGCTTTATGCTCGGTACGCTGACTTCGTTGATTGTATTTCTGATTCCGCTAACAATTATACTGCATAAGGGTGTTTCTGCAGTATTTCTCATTTTTACGGTATCGGATTTTTTCTTAGGCGTTGCCGAAAGCATCATCGCCGTTAAGCTGGCAGCCCGTAATGCGTTCTATTTTTCAAGAAAGGACTATATGCGAATAGGCTGGTTTATTCCTTTCCAATTGATCAGCTACCGATTCCTTAGCATATTTTTCATTATCTCGGGAACGCTGAGCTACTTTTTTCACAGGTATCAGTGGAACATAACGGAAAGATCGGGAAGCTGCTCTTACACGCAAAGGTGGCAGGAATAGTACGGACCTGTTTATATAGAAATAATAAGAACGGCGGCAACGGCGGCAATGACGGCCGCAGTTTTTCGAAAAGTTAAATGCTGCTTCGCAAAAACGGCGGAATAAATGGTGACAAACACAAAGGATAACTGCGTGATGGGAATGATAACGCTGACCAGGCCGTCTTTGAGCGCTTCCATCACGATAATCACTTCCGAAGAGATCAATATGCCGGAAAATATCGCTAATTTGATCATCCTTTTTGCCGGGCAAAATTTCTTTTTGGAAATCAAAAAAAACAATACGGAAAATATAGCAACGACGGTACTTCTTACCAAAAAAAGACCAATGGAAGTGACGCCGCCCCCGCTCATGGCCGCTTTATTCAATACATTCAGGCAGGCGGCGGAAAAACAGGCGCCCAAAGCCATAAGTAAGTTCTTGTTCCGTATCTTAGATCCATCCTTTTCGCGCATAAGCAAAATTGCCAATACGCCAATGCCGATTGCGATGCATACCGGAATCGTGGGCTGCTCACCCAGAAAAAGAATGGAAAGCATAACGCTGGGAACGAGATTCAGCCTGAATATTGTTACCGATGAGGAAATGCTCTCCGCGTTGGAGAAGCTCAAAAAATACAGTATATATCCAAATGAGGCGAAAACCCCAAATATGGAGCCGTACAAGAGCTCCTTTGTATTCGGCAGCGTAAAGGCGCTTGTGCTGCCTATCGCCCTGCATTCAAATGCAACAAACACGAAAACAAAAGAAACCGCGGAAGATACGACATAAAAGCTTAATATGCCGCCCATATCCGCTTTGCTTGAGAAACGCCCATAGATTATGTCATTGACAGTGATCATGATCAGCGCGACAAAGGCCAATAGCAGAGAAATACTCACATGAGCCTCCTACCGTTCTTTCTAATGCGTATGCGCGGACTTTTGCATACAATAAATCCATTGTGGCTGTGGCTTTGCGCAAAGCTGGGTAGCGTGTTTTATACCGAAAGTCGCGACCGAGCGGCTGCAGGAGCCGTTATCGGCCGCGACTTTCAACTATACACAAACAGCGAGGTAAGTCATGACGATTAGAAATTTCTCTAATACTCCGGAGCGAAGGCGGAGAGAAGCATTTACGGCAGCAGGCGGTAATCCGCGCAGAAACCGAGAATTTTATGGGCGATAAACCCTTCTGCGTATTTGCAGCCGTACTGAATGCCGCGGAATCTGGCCAGCACCTTACAATAGTCTGTAAAATCATCCACCATGAACGTGTTCATCCAGGCAAACTGGCATTCATGCTTTTTTAGCGCTTCGATCTTCCGATCTATATAGTCTGAAATATCCACATATGCGCCGGGTTCAAAACCCATACCCGCCGGGATATCCCAGAAGAATACGGAAGGAGCCTTATCGATAGGGGGGAGATCGGCGGGGTGCAGGTTTCCGCCGACAGATAACAGTACTTCAGTGACAAGCTTGCCGGTCATACCGTGATCGGTGCTTGGATCCCATGGCGGATTGGTCAAAATAACATCCGGATTTGCCCAGCGGATTGCCGTAAGAACCGCGCGGCGGGTTTCCGGTGTATCCTGCAGCCCTTCATCGTCAAAACGAAGGAAACGGACTTCCGCGTCGTATGCCTTGGCGGCCTCCAACTGTTCTTTTTCACGGGTCGCTGCGAGTTCTTCCTTGGTGGCAATAGCGTTGGAACCGGTGTTTCCGCTTGTGGTTAGCGCGATAAAAATTTTATGTCCCTGGTCTTTATACTTCAGAAGTGTTCCCGCGCAAAGAAATTCAATATCGTCGGGATGAGCGCCAAGTGCAAGAATGTTCACAAGCTTATCCTCCCAAAACTAAATTGTTTTATATAATTATAAAACGGAATTAGTATTTGTCAATAGCGTATATCGTGTTATACTGTATTTATACGGGTTTCATACGCGTGTGGACGTAGAATTATACCGAAAATAGGAGTATTTCCGCGAATTATATACAACACGTAGAGCATGCCGTAATCTGAACCGGCTTGCATCCCGGAAACTAAACGATTTAGTAGGCGGCGAAATTCAACCGCCAGGATTTGGGGAGGGTACTATGTTCGAAATTCAAGAATGCAGGGAAACATACGGCGATATTCTAAAGTCCATCAAATCGGACCTGCATATGCACCCGGAAGTAAGCATGCAGGAATACAGGACCACAGGGTATATCAGGAATTGGCTGATGAACATCGGCATTGAAATACTGGAACTCGGCTTGGAAACAGGCGTTATAGGGCTGCTGCGCGGAGCCAGTCCGGGGCCTGTGATTGCGCTGCGCGCGGATATCGACGCGCTGCCCGTGACGGAATGCACCGGCGATGAAGACAGCTCTTTGGAGGCGGGCAAGATGCATGCGTGTGGCCATGACGTGCATACGGCGGGCCTGCTGGGCGCGGCGATGCTGCTCAAGCGCTGTCAGGACCGCATGCGCGGCAGCGTGGTGTTTGTATTTCAGCCTGCCGAAGAGACGATAGAAGGCGCCGGCCGGGTAATAGAATCGGGCCTGTTTGAGCAAATGAAGATACATGCCATGTTCGGCCTGCATGTGCGTCCGGATATCCAAATCGGCCATGTTGGCGTCAGGGCAGGCGCCCTGATGTCGGCCAAGGATAGTTTCTCCATCCGCATCCAAGGTACGGGAGGCCACGCTTCCATGCCGCAGGATACCGCTGATCCCATAGTGGCGGGCGCGGCTGTGGTTTCCGCGCTGCAGAGCATTGTCAGCAGGAATGTTAAACCGCAGGAAGCAATTGTTTTGTCTGTTTGTTCGATTCACGCCGGCACTGCTGACAATATTGTACCGGATGAACTTACCATGCTGGGCAGCATGAGAAGCTGCTCCGAGCATGCCCGTGAAGTAGCGACGGCAAGAATAGCGGAAATCGCAGGCGGCGTCGCCGGGGCCTACGGCTGCAGCGCTCGGACGGAGTTCCTTTCCCATGTGCCTATGCTGGTAAACGATCCTGCTTTAACGGAAATTGCATGGCACAGCGCAATGGCGGCCTTTGGTGAAGGCAATATTGTGGAGCCGGGCATTGAAATGCTCTCGGAGGACTTTGCCGAGTACGCAAAGCGTACTCCGATATTTTTCTATTACCTTGGCGTCGGGACACAAGGACGGGAATACAAGGCCTTGCATAACCCCGCTTTCCATGCGGATGAGCAAGCGCCGGTTGCGGCCGCCGTACTGCTTGCGCAATCGGCATGGAAAGCGCAGAACGAACTGACCTGACTATGCAAAACTCCATATATGATTTAATTATAACACGTTTTAATAAAATTCATTGACAATTGCCTTGTGCACGAATACACTTTATGTGGCCGCAATTTAGAGTATTCCATAGATATTGTGTTTTGGGCAGTTTTACCCGCGCTGTCCATATTGGCTACGGCATTCGTTTACGATTTAAAAACGTTTTATGATACGGTTGATATGAGACTTCTCGCCGAAAATCGGCAAATCCATACTACAGGAGGCGGTGCGGGCATGGTATTTAAGGATATAAACTGCGGGTTTTACACGGCGCATAAGGACGATCTCTATGTATCGTCCTATGAAGAGGTAATCGCAAACCAGGTAAAAAACGGTATTGTAGAGCGCGTGATTTTCAATATGACAAAGGGTGGGGGCAGTATCCGCCGGATGAATCAAGTCACGCTGGATTATGCCGCAGCATCACGCGGCGATACGCTGCCGCTGCTGCACCTGCTTCCCCCGGCTTACGAGCAGGAAAGCTACACCAAATCCGAACTGGCCGCGCTGATGGACAATAATCATGCCATGTTTCGCGTCGCGCCCGTTCCGGACGCCAGCCCTTTTCTGGATTGGGTGTTCGATTGGATGTTTGCGTATCTGGAAGAATCGGGGACGCCGCTGTTCGTTTCGCTGCAGGAAGCGGAGATGAAGGAGCTTGCGGAAACCATGCAGAAGCATCCGAACCTCAGGTTGTTTCTGACCAACACCACGCAGTGGCTCAATCGCCAGTATATGCAGTTTTTTAAGCGGTTCCCCAGCGTGATGCTGGATATTTCCAATGTTATAGAATATTACGGCATTGAGAATATCGCAAACCTGATTGGCGCGGAGCGTCTGTTCTTCGGGACATACATGCCCGAAAAAGAGCCATACGACAAACTATTCCAGGTGCTTTACTGCGAGCTGTCGGAAGAACAAAAGCAGCTTATCGCGTACGGCAATTATGATCGCGTGATAAAGGGGAGAAACTGATATGACACTCAAAGAAAGCGCTTTGCAGGGCATCATACCCGGCGATCTTAAGGTTTTTGACGCGCACGCGCATTTGGGCGAAGGAGAATACAGCAGCGCATTCCTTTACACATTGCCCATTGCTAAGAGCCTGCAGTTAAGCGGCAAAATCGGCATTCAGGCCATCGCCGCCAGCAGCCTGAAAGCGCTGGGCGGCCAGACTGTCGGCGGTAACGAGCAGATCATGGAATACTGCGAACGTTTCCCTAAGGAGGTCTTCGCGTACATATTCTTTAGCGCCCACCATGTGCGGGAATCCTTATCCTGTATTGAACGCTACAAGGATCATAAAAACTTCATAGGCGTAAAAATACATCCGCGCGACGACCATGCGTATATTCAGGATGGCAGCTTCGACGCGCTGTATGAATATGCCGTCAAGCATGACATACTCATACTTTGCCACACGTGGCAAACCGAACCGGAAAACGATCCTGCAAACTTTGCTATGGTACTCAAGCGGTTTCCCACCCTGAAGCTGCTGCTGGGGCACATGGGCGGCACCCGGAAAGGATGCTATTCCTCCATCGCGCTTGCGAATGAGTACCCCAATGTGTATCTGGATATCAACGGCTCCTTGTATTCCGAGATCTGGATTGAGGAACTGGTGAAAAAGGCGCCGCTTGAAAAATTCATATTCAGCACGGATCAGACATTCAACGATCCGCGCATTATTATGGGGCGCGTGCTCCTGAGCGACCTTGCGGACGATCAAAAACGCAGCATACTGTACTACAATTTTGCAAAAGTAATGGGCTGGAATGATTAAGAGTATATGGTCCATCGCCGTATTTTTAAGCCCCGCGCTGATGAGAGCGCGGGGCTTGCCGTATCTGTTTCGATTAGGTTAGGACAAGCAATCGCTTGTGCGGTATGTTTTCTACTTCTTTGTTTTCTGTGTTTGCGCGAGCACGGAAAGGAACAATATCAGGCCCACCGCGATGTACTGATAAAAGTCCGGCAGGCCGACCATGATCAGGCCGTTTTTAATCAGGTAAACGATGACGACGCCCACAAACGTCATGCCAAGGTTGCCCTTGCCGCCTGCCATGGATGTACCCCCGACGATGGTGGCCGCGATGCCCTCCATAGCGTACATCTCGCCTACGAACGGCTGCGAGGAACCGGTACGCATAGAAAGCAGCATGCCTGCTATCGCAGAAAGAACGCCCGTGATCATAAACATACTCAGCTGTATGTTTTTTACGCGTACGCCGCAAATATGCGCGGCTTTTGCGTTGTTGCCTATCAAATAGACCGAGCGGCCTATCCGGGTATATTTCATGACCAGCGCCATTATGATGTAGATACAGATCATAATGAGTATCGGTAACTGTAAATTGCCTCCGAATATCTTTGTCTGACCGATGGCGGTGAACGGGATGTATTCAGGCCCCATCAGCGGCTGCGGCAGGCCTTCGGTCCAGATAAATATCAGACCCCGGTAGGCTTGCAGCATAGCGAACGTGGTAATAAACGCGTTCATGTTCAGCCGGGAAACGCTCATGCCCGCTATAAAGCCCGAAAGCAAACCCACCAACAAGCCCACGCCGATTGCTGCAACGACCGGCTGGCCCGCTTTCATCATGGTTGCGGCAAACAGACCGCCAAAGGACGCCACCATGCCGACCGACATATCAAAGTAACCGCCCATGATGCAAATGCATTCGCCTATGGCAATGAGCGCGACGGGTACGGCCGTAAGCAGAACGCTGTGCAGATTGTTATATGTAAGGAACGTAGGGTTCATAATGGAGAAGACCGCCAAAGTAACAATCAGTATTCCGAATATGATTATATTCTGCTTTGTATCCCTGTTCAGCGCAGAAATGTTGAATGCCCTTTTATTCTCATCCATAGTACAATATCCTTTCAATTGATAACCGATAACATTACTTCGGTCTCTCCGTCTGGAACAAAATTGCAATATACAAAATCACACCGGTGGCAATAAACTGATAGAAACTTGGCACATTGATCATGTTCAGGCCGTTCTGGATGGCCACGACGATCATGACGCCCACAAATGTCATGCCGATATTGGCTTTGCCGCCGCCCATCCGCGTACCGCCGACTACGGTTGCCGCGATCGCCTGCATCGCATAAAGCTCGCCTATGACCGGCTGCGCGGATGCGGAACGGGATGCAAACAGCAGACCGCCCAGCGCGGCCAGGATACCGGAGAGTACGAAGGTAAAGAACTGCGTACGCTCAACACGAATACCCACATTGCGCGCCGCCTCCACATTGCCGCCTATTGTGTAGAGCGCACGGCCAAGCCTTGTGTACCGAAGAACAAAGTACATGATCACATACGCAACCACGAGCAGCAATACGGGCAATGTTACGGGGCCTAAGATTTGGGTCTGGCCCAGTATTTTGAATTCAGGGAATTTCGTCATGCTGATGGCCTGGCCTTCGGTGATGACCATGATCACGCCGCGCCATATCTGAAACAGGGAGTAGGTGGCCATCCACGCGGGCAGCTTTAGCCATGCGACGGAAACGCCCGCAATGCTGCCGGATAAAAAGCCGAACAGCAGTGAAACAAGAAACGCGAGCCATGTGTTCACGCCAAGCTGGGATACCAGCACCGCCCACAGCACGCCTGCCATGGACGCTACCATCCCGGGGGACATATCGAAAAAGCCGCTCATCAGGCAGGTGCATTCGCCTATCGCTATAAGCCCCAAAGGCACTGCCGCTACCAGTATGGCGGTAAGATTGTTTACGGTCAGGAAGTACTCGGAGCCAATGCTGAAAGCGGACATCAGACCTATAAATACAAATAAAATGACCAGATTTTGCTTTACATCCGAATTAAGACGCAATTTGTTCGTGTTCATTATACAATCGCTCCTTCCGTCATGCCGAAAACGCGTGTTTAATCACGTCTTCTTCCGTGAGGCCGGTGTTCTCCAACTCCGTGGTCACGCGACCCTCGCAAAATACGATTATCCTGTCGCTGATACCCAGAATCTCTGGAAGTTCGGAGCTGATCATAATAATGGATTTTCCCTCGGAAGCAATTTTTTTCAGGGATTCGTACACTTCGTGCTTTGCGCCCACGTCTATGCCGCGTGTAGGTTCATCAACGATCAATATATCACAGTTCGCCATGATCCACTTGGATAGAACTACTTTTTGCTGGTTTCCGCCTGAAAGCCCGTTCGCAAGAGCGTCCTGCCCCGAAGCTTTGACGCTGAACAAATTCATGCCCTCTGCCGCATATTCTTTTTCTTTTTTTAAATCGAGAAAGCCTAATTTGTCCTGTATGGCTTTAATGTTGGGCATACTGATGTTCCAAGTGAGCGAAGTGTTGAGCATTAAGCCTTCTTCACGCCGGTTTTCCGTAACGAAACCCATACGATATTTTTTTGCATCCTGGGGGTTCTTGATGTGTACCTTTTCTCCGTTTACCCATATATCGCCGGAATCCTTTCTATCTACGCCGAATAATCCTCTCGCGAATTCCGTGCGCCCTGCGCCGATAAGACCGTACAGACCCAGTATCTCACCCTTTTTCAGTTCCAGCTTAATGTCCCTGTAATCCTTCCGGTGGGAGAAATTCTCCACTTTGAGCACGATCTCGTCTTTTATGGTGGCCTTGTCCTTGCGCTTGCCAAAGAGGTTCAGGTCGCGGCCTATCATCATGGAAATCAGTTCTTCGGTGGTGGTATCGGCCGTTTGCCTGGTGCCGACATACTTGCCGTCCTTAAATACCGAAATTTCATCGCTGATTTCAAATATTTCCTTTAGTCTGTGTGAAACATATATGATTGCGAGCCCGCGTTCCTTAAGGCTCTTAATAAGCGAGAACAGGCTCTCAACCTCGCTGTCCGACAGGGAAGAAGTAGGTTCGTCAAACGCCAGCACCTTGATATTATCGTCGATAAGCGCCCGCATGATCTCTATGAGCTGCCAGGATCCCATGCCCAGATCTGTTACCTGGGCTTTCACATCCAGCTTTTCCGCGTGATCACCCAGCTTTGCCTTGATCTCGTTGGCTTGGGCATAGAGCACCTTCCAGTTGATAAGTCCAAACTTTGTCAGTGGATACCGTCCCAAATAAATATTCTCCGCGACGGACAGATCCTTGAGCATTTGGATTTCTTGGGGCACAACATGTATGCCGAGCTTTTTTGCGGCCTCGACATTGGGTATCTCCACTTTTTTGCCTTCAAAATAAATATCGCCTGAATCTTTGCTGTATAAGCCTGTTACAATTTTGAGAAGTGTGGATTTTCCCGCGCCATTCTCGCCGCAAAGCGCATGTACCTGTCCTTTTTTTAATTCTATTCCAACTCCATCCAAAGCCTTTACGCCAGGAAAGGATTTTGATATCTTCTCCGCTTTTAAAATAATATCATTCATAGCATTCCTCACCATTTATCGAAGATAGGCGGCACTGCTTTGCAGCGATGCCGCCATTTAACTGAGCCACACCTTACTGTGAGACTTCAACAAAGTCCTGCCGAAGCATTCACTTTCAAGCCCTGGGACTGGATATTACTTAAAGTAAGTATTGTAAAACTCTTCAACGGTATCGTCCTTCACAACGTTCAGGGCATAGCCTGTGAACGCGGGGATAGGGGTGCCGTTCTCAAACAAATTGTGGAAGATCTCGATCATGCCAACGCCGGAAGGATACGGTACCAGGCCGACGCCGTAGTTCGCGGCGGCAACGGCGGGATCGTCCAGCATCATGATCATGGGATCCGCGGTGGAGAAGCACTCGCTCATCCTGACATTGTTTGCGATATCCACGCCGGCTTCTTTGAGAAGCGTCATTGTGGGAACGGTGGCGGATGCGCCGCCTGCGGAAATCAGCCAGTAATCGACGCTGCCTTTGTAAGCCTGCAGGGTGCTGGAGAACTTCTCAAGATGCTCCTCGGTCAGGCTGCCGCCGCAATCCAACCATACGATACGGTTTTCGGGGATTTCGGGGAATGCTTCGAGGACAGCATCATAGGTGCCTACGTTCCTGTTGTGGATGGCTTCCACGGCGGGGCTGTCCTGAATGACGAACAGGAAGTTGGAGTAATCGGGGGCTACGTTATCCATGAAGCCGTCAGCCTTCATTTCTTCGCACATAACCTTGCCCAGTTCGTTGTGCAGCCACCAGTCATACAGGCCGTAGTGCGGGGAATAGAAGCCATTTGCGTCTGCGCCGGGGTCGTCGGTGGTCAAGTAAGCGATGCCGGCCGCCTGCAGTTTGGCAACGGCTTCGGGCAGCAGGGTGGTGTTGACCGGGGTCATGATAACGGCGTCAAAGTCCTGGTTAATGATGTTATCAATTCCGTCCAGCCACGCCTGTTCGTCCGAGTTTGCGTCGATGAACAGGAACTCATAGCCGTACTTGTCGCAAGTATCTTTGCAGGCGTTGTTCTTGGGGGTGAACCAGGCGCCGGAGAATTTGCAGACGAAGGCAACTTTGTATTTGCCATCCGCGGCAAAATCCTTGTAGTTGGGATAGTTGCTGTAATACCAGTAGCCGGTGGCGTCGCTTTGTTCGAAACCGGTTAAAGGATCGGACGCCAACGTGCCGGCGTCTCTGGCCGCCGCGCCTTCTTCTTCGCTCATGACGGCGCTGTTGGCGGGGGCTTCTGCGGCGGGGGCTTCTGCAGCGGGAGCTTCGGCGGCGGGTGCTGCTGCAGCGGGAGCTTCAGCTTTGGGCGCACAGGCTGAACCCAAACACATTACCAGTGCCAACAAGACAATAAGTGCTTTTTTCATTGTTCCTTCTCCTCTTTTTGTATTTTCCGGGCAACCCCAGAAGTATTTATATTGGTCCTGACGAACCAAACATAACGTATAGGTGGTGATAACGATAATATTCCGGCATTATTTATGGTAACGGCAATGCACGATCAATTTAGATAAACGGCGTGGCATCGTTCACTAAACGAAACTAAACTAAATACTTGTGAAATAATTCGCATACATGAAAATTGTATGTGCATATCCTATCATGCCAAACGGTTTCTGTCAACACACAAAAGCGAGTTACAAAAACGATTATTTATACGAAAATAATATCAATCTATTTAAAATGTCGGCATGAATATGCTAATGTCCGCATAGATAGTAGAAGACGCTGCTATTTTTTCAGATGTCAAATAAAATGTTTTATTGATCTATACGGAATTATAAAACCGCATTGACAACGAGCGGTACGGGTACTATAATTCTAATCGTAAATGCTAAATATGTCTACTTAATGATTAGTATTTGATGTTTATGATATATTTACAGGAGAGCATAAAATTGGATGAATATATGGGCGAAAGCTTGTGTCGGCGCTGACACGCGGGGGACAATTCGATTTTTCATAAAACTAGGAGGGTGAACAATGAATATTTTAGCAATTGGCGCACATCCCGATGATATCGAATGCAATTGTGCGGGTACGCTTGCAAAGTATGCTTCACAAGGGCATAAGGTATTTCTGGCTACAGCCACCAGCGGCAATATAGGATCCGCACACCATACTATGGAAGAGATCGCGAAAATCCGCAAAGCGGAAGCCGCAAAAAGCGCCGCCATCATTGGCGCGGAATATGTTTGCCTCGACTATGACGATGAAATGTTTTTCGAGAGCAAGGAAGCAAGGCTCAGGTTTATCGATTTGGTGCGCTACTGCAAAGCGGATGTGATTTTAACGCATAATCCGGAAGACTACAACCCGGATCACGAACTGACCAGCAAAATCGTAAACGACATTGCGGTCATGATACCTATTGCGCATTTGAAAACGAAGAACGCGCCGTATGATCAAATACCCCGCATATTTTATTTCGAGCCCGCCAACGGTTTTAATTTCCTTCCAACGGACTATGTGGATATCACGGATTTTTTTGAGACCAAAAAGCGTATGCTGGCCTGCCATGAAAGTCAGGCGGCATGGATGGCGGACAACTACAAGGACGCTTATCAAGGCGATCAGTCCAAATTCTTTGAAAACATCGAAATTACCGGAAAATATCGTGGCATGCAGAGCGGAGTCAAATACGCGGAAGGCTTCATCCGGGCAAGGGATGCCTTCCGTATGAGCTGTGAGCGCGTGCTGCCGTAAATTCAATTATTTAAGCTGTTGACAAACCTTCCCCTTTCGGGTGTGCGGGATCGCAATCTACTTTCCATCCGATTTGACGACATGCGCATCAAATCGGCGAGGAAATGCCGCTATGAGCGGTATTTCAACCTACGGAAGACCACTGACAAAGTCCATAGGACTTTGTCAGTGACCAGAATTATTCTCACCATTATTTATAGGAGGACACATCGATGGCAGGCGGACCGGGCTCGTATGTATTTGGAACGGAAGAAAAGAAAGAGTTAATGGATGTGATCGAAAGCGGCTACCTGTTTCGGTATGGCACAGAGGGCGTGGACGGCTTTGTGCACAAGGTAGCAAGCTTTGAAAAGGAAATGGAACAAAGACTCAATCTCAGGCATGTGGTTGCCACCAGCAGCGGCACCGGCGCGCTGCTCTGCTGCCTTGCGGCGCTGGGCATAGGCGCGGGCGACGAGGTCATCGTGCCCGGGTATACGTTTATTGCTTCCATATCCACAATCGTGCTGGCCAACGCCATTCCCGTGCTTGCGGAAGTGGATGAATCCATGACCATCGACCCGGCCAAAATCGAGGCGCTGATCACGGACCGCACAAAAGCGATCATGCCGGTGCATATGCTGGGCAATCCCTGCGATATGGACGCCATCATGGCAATCGCCAAGAAACACAACCTGTATGTAATTGAAGATTGCTGCCAGGCGGTGGGCGCGAGCTACAAGGGCAAACGCCTAGGCAGCTATGGCGATATGGCCGCCTATTCTCTCAATGTATTCAAGACCATCACCGCGGGCGACGGCGGCGCGGTGGGTACGAACGACGACACGCTGTATGAGCGCGCGTTTGGCTTCCATGATCAGGGGCACAAGCCCTCGCGCATGGGCGTTGAGGTAGGCAACCGCAGCATCGTGGGCATGAACATGCGCATGAATGAGCTGACCGGCGCAGTCTCGCTCGCGCAGATTCGCAAGCTGGACGGTATACTAAAAACCCTGCGCACCAAGAAAGCAAAACTCAAAGGCATGCTGCAGGGGCTGCCGCACGTAAGCTTCCGAAAAATCAACGATGAAGCCGGCGAGTGCGCGACGCTGCTCACGCTGCTGTTTGATACCGCGGAGCTGGCGGAGCGTTTCTGCGAAAAGATCGGCAGCAGGCCTGTTGCGTATTCCGGCTGGCATGTATACAACAACATGGAACAGATACTCAACCGGGTGACGGGCGCTGCGGCAAACTGCCCGTACAACTGCCCGCGTTTCCCGTCGGCACGCGAATACCATAAGCACATGCTGCCGCAGACGGACGATATCGTCGCCCGTGCGGTGAATATCAGCGTCGGCGTGGTAGATAAGGGCTTGGGATCGAGCTTCGGAATCAATATCAATTCAAGCGACGAAGAAATCGAAGAAGTCGGCAGCAGGCTCTCCGAGATCATCCGGTCGCTGTAAAGGAGGCGCCATATGCAAAAACTCAAGATCGGTATTATCGGCATGGGGTATATCGGCGGCAGCCATATCGAAGCCATACGGCGTATCGGCTTTGCGGAGCTCGCTGCCGTGGCGGATGTGAATTATGCGCTCGCTAAGAAGAAAGCTGAGGAATACGGCATTCCCAAGTGCTACGCAACCATGGAGGAATTGATCGCCGACCCTGAAATTCAGGTGATACACAACTGCACGCCAAACCATTTGCATTTGGAGATCAACGAAAAGGTCATTCGTGCGGGCAAGCATGTGTTTTCGGAAAAGCCGCTCGCAAAATCCGCGCAGGAGTCCGCGCACATGCTCTCGCTGCTTTCGCAATACCCGGATACGGTGGCGGGCGTGAACTTCTGCTACCGTATGAATCCTTTGATACAGGATGCGAAGAACCGTATCGCGGCGGGCGAAATCGGCAGGCCTTACCTCGTGCACGGAAGCTATCTGCAGGACTGGCTGCTGTTTGAAACGGATTACAACTGGCGTATTGAGCCGGAATACACCGGCGTCTCCCGCTGCGTGGGGGATATCGGTTCGCATTGGATGGACCTTGCGCAGACCATGATCGGTTCGCGCATCACGCAGGTGTGCGCGGATACCGTGATCGCGCTGCCCAAACGGAAAAAGCCCACCACGCAGGTGGAGACCTTTGCGGTCAATACCAATGTGGAGTATGAAGAAAAGGAGATCACCACCGAGGATTACGCCGCCGTGCTCCTGAAATTCGAAAACGGCGCTTCCGGCGTATTTCGGTGCAGCGAGATTTCCGCAGGGCGAAAGTGTTTTATCGATATCGAGGTGGACGGCGCACAAGCGAGTTTCCAGTGGCAGCACGAGCAATCCGACCGCATGTGGAAGGGCAACCGCAACAGCAACAACGAAGAGGTCATGCGCAACCCCAACCTCATGACGAGTGATGCGCGGCAGTACAGCTATCTGGCGGCGGGGCATCCCGAGGGCTGGAACGATGCGTTCAAAAACAACCTGACCGCGTTCTATACATTCATCCGTGACGGCAAAAAGCTCCATAAGGATAAGGCGGACTTTGCCACCTTCGAGGACGGGCATTACATCATGAAGCTGACCGAAGCGATCATACAAAGCGGCATGGAAAAACGCTGGATCACGGTCGTTTAACGAAGATGGAGCGGGTCATGAACGGTATAGTCAGGTGGGGCGTACTGGGAAACGCATGGATCGCCAGGGATTTCTTGATACCGGCGTTAGAAGCCGCGCCAAATTGTGAATTTGCTGCAATCGCATCACGCGGCAGGCTGGAAGCGGATGTGTTTAAGCAAGCGAAGCACTACGCCGGGTATGATTCGCTGCTGAACGACCATGAGATCGACGCCGTATATGTACCCCTGCCCAATGCATTGCACGCCGAGTGGAGCATACGCGCCATGCAGAAAGGCAAGCATGTGCTGTGTGAAAAGCCTATGGCGCTCAATGCCGCACAGTGCAAGGAGATGATACGCGAGGCGAAGGCGAACGGCGTGCTCCTGATGGAAGCTTTTATGTATCGCTACAGTGAACGGACCAGCCTGTTGATTTCGATACTGAATTCCGGGGAACTTGGCGCCATCAGGGGCATGCACTGTCACTTTGGGTATACATTGGACTGGGCAAGCCCGCCCAGGCAGGATCCGGCGCTCGGCGGCGGCAGCCTGTATGACGTAGGCTGCTATTGCGTGGACAGTATGAACATGGTGATGCGGCAGCAGGGCGCGGCGTTTGCCGATGCGGGCGCGGTATTCAGCGATTGCGGAGGCGTTGACCAACACGCAAGCGGATGGCTTCGTTATACCAACGGTGTCACCGGAACATTCGACTGCTGGTTCGATGCCTGCGCGCATCAGGAACTTACGCTCATTGGCGAGAAGGGCGTGCTGCGTGTACCGTCGCCCTTCCACGATGTGCCCGCTGAACTGTACCTGACGATCGACGGCGGTACGCGCGCCATGCCGGTCCCCCAAAGCAGGTCGTATGTGAAAGAGGTGGAGGCGTTCGCGGATGCGGTACTTCAAAAGGAAAACCGCCTTGTGCCGCTATCGGATACGCTTGCGACCATGAACGCGCTGGATATGCTCTATAGCAACAGGTATACAACAAGATCAACAATGACGAGAGGAGAAAACAATGAGCAGATTTAGATTTACGGCTGGCCCCTGGAACGTACACGAGGGCGCGGACGCTTTCGGCCCCGAGGTACGCCCTTCCATTCCCTTTGAAGATAAGGTGAAGAAGTTTGCAGAGATCGGGCTCTCCGGCGTACAGTTCCATGATGACGACGCAGTGCCGGATATGAACAACATGACCGAAAAGCAGATCATCGACTATGCGAAGGACGTTAAGGCCACATTGGATAAGTATGGCCTCGTAGCGGAATTCGTAGCCCCCAGGCTGTGGATGGATCCGCACACCACCGACGGCGGCTATACCACCAACAGCAAAGAGGATTACGAGTTTGCCATGTGGCGTTCGCTGCGCTCCATCGATATCGCCCGCGCGTTGGGCTGCCGCAATATCGTGCTGTGGCTGGCGCGTGAAGGCACCTTGTGCGCCGAAAGCAAGCAGCCGGTGGATAAGATCAAAAAGCTGGTCACCTCCATCGACACCATGCTCGATTATGACAAAGAAGCGCGCGTACTCATCGAGCCCAAGCCCAACGAGCCCATCGACCGCAGCTATTGCGGCACGCTCGGGCATGTCATGGCGGTATCCTCCGCGACAAAGGATCCGAGCCGCGTAGGCGCGGTGCTGGAGAGCGCGCATGCGATACTCGCCGGTCTCGACCCGGCTAACGAAATGGCCTTCGGCCTTGCGTTCGGCAAGCTGTGGAGCGTGCATCTTAACGATCAGAACGGCATGAAGTACGATCAGGATAAGGCGTTCGGCGTGGAGAACCTCCGCCAGGCGTTCAACCAGATCAAAGTGCTTATGGATAACAACTATGGCGCAAACGGCGAAATGGTGGGTCTGGATGTCAAGGTCATGCGTACGCAGAAGGCAGAAGACTGCTATCGCCATATCGAGAACAGCATGAAGATCGCCAAGATGCTCGAAAAGAAGGTCGAGAAGTTCGACCGCGCCTTCCGTGACCAGTGCGTGGCGGATCGCAACTACGAGAAGCTTGAAATGTACGTTCTGGAACTGCTGATGAACGGCTGAGGTTATAGCGACCGGGAGCAAGATGGGCGCGCGTAAGCGCGCCCTGGTTTTTAGGAGGGAACAGCATGCGAAACGGCATATGTGTAGCGGGGAACATGATTGTGGATATCCTCTACCCAATACAGGGGCTGCCCAAACCGGGTGAGCTTACAACCATTAAGGATGGCATTTCCCGTTCTTCCGGAGGGGCGTTGTGCAATGTGATTGTCGATCTTGCAAAACTGGATGCAAGTTTGCGGCTGACTGCGCTTGGCCGGCTCGGCGCCGACGCCGAAGGCAATTTTATATTGGAGAAGCTGCGCGAACACGGCACTATCGATTTTACACAGGTAAGGCGCGAGGGGATCACTTCCTTCACCGCCGTGATGGCGGATGAGTTGACTAAGCAGCGTACCTTCTTCCATTACCGCGGTGCGAACGCGCATTTTGATGAAAGCTGTATCGATTGGGATGCGGTCGATTCGGAGATTCTGCACGTCGGTTATATTCTCCTTTTGGATGCCTTGGATGAAGAAGATGACGTATACGGTACTAAAATGGCGCGTCTGCTGCACAATGCGCAGTGTCGCGGAATAAAGACCTCCATCGATGTGGTCAGCGAAGCGGGGGACAGGTTTGTAAGGCTGGTACCGCCAGCGCTCAGATATACGGATTACTGCATCATCAACGAGCTGGAGGCGCAGCAGAGCACGGGCGTGCGGCTGCGCGATGAAGCGGATAAGCTCATTATGGACAATATCCCGACGGCGCTCAATAAGATGCGGGAGATGGGCGTTTCCGCCTGGGCGGTGATCCACTGCCCTGAGGGGGGATTCGGCATGGATTCCGAAGGGGAGTTTATTGCGATCTCCAGCCTGCGGCTGCCTGCCGGATATATCAAGGGGACAGTGGGTGCGGGGGACGCATTCTGTGCGGGCGTGCTGTATGCGGCGCAGCAAAAGAAAGGCCTGCGCGAGGGGATCGAACTTGGCATCGCCGCAGCAGCCTGTTCCTTGTCCGAGAGCGGCGCGACGGAAGGCATGCGAAGCGCCGACGAGGCGATGCGGCTGTACCGGGAGCTTCGATAAGGAAAGGTAAAAGCATGCAGAACTATCAAATCACGTTCTGGACGCCGGGGCATGCGCCCGCAGTGAACGATACGCCGCTTTTTGGCTGTGCGTCGCTGGGCTTCACAACAGAATCCGGCTGGGCGGAGCCGGACAGTTCGGAAGTTGCTATGTGGCGCAGCTTAACAGGCGAAGCCTATGCGGGCACGTATGCGGATGTATTGGCATGGACGGCAAAGCAGGCGTTTACGCCTTCGCTCGCGCTGGTGTTCTTCACCGGCGGCGAAGGAAACGACGCCTTTACGGATACGCTGCAAACGCTGCTGCCCGACACCATGATTGCAGGCGGAACCGCCGCAAAGGGTGAGGCGCAATTAAAAGGCGAAACGCTGCCTTCCGGTGAGGATGTCGCCGTGCTGCTGGTGCAGGACGGTAAGTTTATCGCCGACTGCCGGAATATCCATACCGACCGCCTGCAAACGTTGCGCTGTGAGCACAGCGGCAAGCGGGCAATCACCGCCATCCACGGCGAGGGCGGGCCTAACCCGCAGCGGTATCTGTCGCTGATGCGCTCTGCACTGAATAAACGGGAAAACGACTTTGAGTCGCTCACATTTTGCGATTCCGAAGGCAGAAATGTGCATTGCGGCAACGCGGGAAGTGGGGAGATTTCCTGCGGCGCGGATCTGCAGGAGGAATGGGTCACGCTATGCGCTGTTTCCTATACGTGCGCAACGGAAGCCATCCGTTCGTATATGTGCCGGGAGAACGCGCTTGCCATAGGCTGTGCGGGACTGCGCTCATTGATACGGGAACCGTTTTCGGCCGCAAAGGGCAATGTCGGCGTATTTTTGTTTGGCGAAATCATACGTCTGCCGGTCGGCCGTTCGCGTTTTGGCAATCTCATGCTGGGGCGCGTCATTCCCCAGGAATAGGAGGGAATATATGCAGAATAGAGTAGAATTGTACCGTCATTTCGGCAAATGCCTGTGGCTCTCCAATGGCACGGTAGAGCTTGCGGCGTCGCTGGATTTTGGCATTCGCATATTGCGGTTTTCGCTTTGCGGGGGAGAGAATGTATTCTATGAGCAGCCGCAGGAGGCGCAGTATCTCTGCACTGAGGAAGGCTGGCGTGTCTACGGCGGGCACCGGCTGTGGCTTGCGCCCGAGAGTGAAAATACCTATTGGCCGGATAATACGCCGGTCAGCTATACGCCGCTGGAAAACGGCGTACTGCTCACCCAGCCTGAGGACGGGTATCTGCATGTCAGGAAATCCATACGCGTTTTCTTCACACAAGACCCGCATGAGGTGATCGTTGCGCATTCTGTGCAAAACTGTGCGGATTCGCCGCTTCATTGCGGCCTGTGGTCGATCAGCGCCATGCGCGGCGGCGGAACGATGCGGGCGCCGTTTGCAGGCAGCGGCGGCGATATGACACCGCGGCGCTTTTTATCGCTTTGGGATACGACCAGCCTTGCGGACGCACGCTTGCAGTTTACGCAGGATACAGTTGCTGTCCGCCACCTGCCCGTCGACGAGTATTTCAAGCTTGGCCTGCTTTGCCGCGAAGGCGCGGCGGCGTATGTAACGGGCGGGCGGGTATTTACCAAGCGTTTTGACGGCGGCAGCAATACGCCCTACCCGGATAACAACGTCAATTTTGAAGTGTATGCCTGTCGGCACATGATGGAAATCGAAAGCCTCGCGCCGCTTTCCGCTATTGCGCCCGGTGAAACGGCGGAACATATCGAACACTGGCGGCTTTCCTGACGATTGCATTCTGCCCGAACAAAGCAATAATGAAGTATAGAATGTTTTTACGCCATGCACAATCGAGTCATGGCGTATTTCATCATACGCATGTAAATAATCGGATGCCTTTTCGGTCTTACGGTCAAACTATGGACGATGAAAAGGAAGGTCGATGCCAACTTGAAGCCGGACAAAATCTTTTATGAGCCTGCGGTGCTCAACTATGCGCTCGGCAATCAGATGAAAGAGAAATTTGGCGATATTCCCTGGGTGCCGATAGAGAGCCACAATAATATTGAGCAACTGCGCAATAACCCCAATGAGGCGTTTGTGCAAATGAAACGGTATCTTATTCTCGGCGTGCGAAAGTCTTTACAATACATGCCGAACCGGAAGGTTTCCGATTTTTTGGTGCCGTATACCTCCTCCGGCTGCAGCGCGATGTGCCTTTACTGCTATCTGGTTTGCAATTATAACAAATGCTCCTATTTAAGGCTGTTTGTGAATCGGGAACAGATGATGGACAAGTTGATAAAAACAGCAGAAGGCGCTGAAAAAGAGCTTGTTTTTGAAATTGGAAGCAACAGCGACCTGGTACTGGAAAACACAATAACGGGAAATTTGGAATGGACCATAGAAAGCTTCGGCAGAAGCCAAAAGGGCATACTTACATTCCCTACGAAATTTGATATGGTGGAACCGCTGCTTCCGTTACGTCATCAAGGGAAAATCCTTTTTCGCATGAGCGTCAATCCGCAGGAGATCATCCGCAAAATTGAGTTTGGCACCGCCCCACTTTCGTCGAGAATTCAAACGCTCAACCGGATGTGCGACGCCGGGTACAAAGTTGGAATGCTGATCGCGCCCATCGTGCTAATTGATAGCTATAAGGAGCATTACGCGCGTTTGCTAGACCAGCTGGCGGATGAGCTGTCTCAAAAAGCTAAAGACCGTCTTGCGATTGAAATCATATTTATGACATACAGCTACGTGCATCGCGCGATCAACAAGGATGCGTTTCCCAACGCGATCGAACTCTACGACCAAGCCCTCATGACGGGGCGCGGGCGGGGGCGGTATTGCTACAGGGAAGCCGTTCGGGCGGAAGCGGAACAGTTTTTACGGGACCAGCTGTCCCGAAAGCTTGGCGGCATACCCATTCTTTATGTTGTGTAGATTCAGCAGAGTAAAAGCGGCGGGGAGTTATCCTCCCAGCGTCGTGAGAAATTTTTTGAGCACGCCGTCGGTGTCCGTATCCCGCAAAGCTTCCATTTTTGCATTGGTCTCAAATCACCGAAATCCTTTTACAGCCCGCTTCTTCCACAAGCACGCGCAAGTTTTCCATCATTTCTTCGGAAGGGATCGCATGCTTGCAATAAGGGGAACGAACGCCGACCGGACGGAAACGAATCAGCTTGTATCCGATGCGGCTGCCCTGCTTCCAGAAAGGGGCCAACCGTTCGCAAACGCGCTTGAGTGTATCGGTATTTGGCAGCGCATCTGGGACTATCACGGTACGGACTTCCTCCAGCTTGCCTGCCGACGCCAAAAAGTCAAGACTTTTGAGGACTGTTTCGTTGGTGCGCCCTGTCAGTTCCTTGTGACGTGTTTGGTCAAAGCACTTTACATCCAGCATCACGCCGTCGCAGGCTTCCAGCAATTGCGGATCCTGTGAAAAATCATAACTGCCGTTTGTATCCATTAAGGTACTAAGCCCCATGCGCTTTGCTTCATGAAAGACTTCATATACGAAATCGCGCCGCAGCGAGCATTCTCCGCCGGAGACCGTAATGCCTCGTATAAACGGGCGGTTTGCGGCGATCCGCTTTACGGCTTCTGCGGGCGTCATCCAGGTCACCTTGGGCGACGCATCCTGCGTGCAGGCGGCTATGCAGGCGTCGCAGCCGCAGCACTTTGCAGCATCCCATGTAACATTACCGCTATCGTCGATGCGAAGCGCGTCCTTGGGGCAAAGCGCAACGCAGGCACCGCAGTTCGTACACATATGGATTGTTTCCGGGTTGTGGCAATAGCTGCAGCTAAAATTGCAGCCTTGGAAAAACAGCACGGTTCTGTTGCCGGGGCCGTCCACGCTACTGTGATCGATGATGCGGTTGATAGGCGCCACCGTCATAATGGCCGGACCTTCCTGCCGGGGTATTGGCCGTTCGCTTTTTCCCGCTTCATACGGCGCTGATATACGGCTGGCATTTTTTGCAGAACCTGCATTCCACCGTTCCGGTATCATCCGATTCCAATCCCCAGCGTCTTAGTTCCACAAAAATAGTGAATATGCTCTTGCCCATCTCGCTTAAGGAATATTCCACCCTCGGCGGAACTTCCGGAAACACCGTCCGTAGGATCAGGCCGTCGTTTTCCATATCCCTTAAATGCTGGATGAGTACCTTCGCGCTGATGGAAGGAATACGGCTGACAAGTGCGCCATAGCGAAGCGGCTCGCGCGAGAGCTCTTTTAATATTACGATTTTCCATTTTCCGCTGATGAGCGAAAGCGTAAATTCGATCGGGCATTTTTTCTCCATGGTAATACGCTCCGTTTTCATTTTTTTCGATTTGGTAAGCAACGTTACAAAAAAGTGCATACTTGCTTCACGCTCATAATGTGCTTATTATAGCATCAATGGCCGTGAAAAACTATTCTTTGATGAATAACCGGCAGGAATACGAAGCACGCACGATACGGCAGGGGGAATTGCTATGCAAAATATTTCATTTGAAATCATTCGGGATGGAAACATCGAACCATGCAGGGAACTATGCAATGAGCTGATGGCCTTCCAAAAGTCCAAAGCAGTGATAAGCCCGGAACGATTTGAAGGTATGAATTTTGATACGCGCATGAAAAGAAGCTACGGCGGCGCGCTTCGGAGCCAGGTCGTTGTCATAAAGGATAACGGGGTTCCCGTCGGGTACGTTTTTTCCACCATAGATCATGTCGAAGAGGCGGACAGGCATGCATATCCGGATTGGGCTCCGGCAGAAAGCGAGGACTGCATAGGCTTTTATCCGGAATGGGTGAAGCTTCCGCAGAATATCGGCTGCCTGAGCAATCTGTACCTGCGTCCGGCGTATCGCGGTACGGGGCTGGGCTCCAGACTGCTGCACATCGCGACGGAGTGGCTGGAAAGCTTCCCGGATGCCGGTCTGACATTCGTGTATATTTCAAACGGCAACGATGCGGCGTTGGAATTTTACCTGCGCCATGGGTTCACCTTCAGCCACGATGTATTTGGCGGGTTTATCAAGGGCGCTTATAAGACGAAGAACTAAAGAACGAAATATCAAAATGGAAGACGGCACGCCATACGGCATTTGGGCGTGCCGCTTTCTTTTTGCGCTTTTTCCGTACCGCTGGGCACACTAACCGGTAAGATAAAGGAGGTTAGGCATATGCAAACGGTATGGAAAGGCGCCATCAGCTTCGGGCTTTTGAATGTTCCCGTGAAAATGGGTTCGGCCACACAGAAAGAAACCATCGGGTTTCGTCAACTGCATAAGGAATGCAACACGCCCATCAATCAAAAACGCTATTGCGCCAAATGCAATAAGGAAGTCGCATATGAGGATATCGTAAAGGGCTTTGAATACGAGCCGGGGAAATTCGTGCTGATTACCAACGAAGAACTCGACGAGCTGCCCATCAAGAGCGCGAAATACATAGACATCGTGGATTTCATCCGCATAGACGAGGTCGACCCGGTATACTTCGATAAAACGTACTATCTCTGGCCCGAAAAAGGCGGGGAAAAATCCTATTTGATACTCAGGGACGCCATGCGGCAAACAGGAAGGGTCGCGGTAGCGAAGGTGACCATGCGTGAAAAAGAGCACCTGTGCCTGATACGCCTTATTAATGATACGCTGTCGGTCGCCATGATGTTTTTTCAGGATGAAATACGGGACAGCGCGGAGCTTGGCATTGGGCAGCTGAGCCAAACGGTGAGCGTACGGCCGGAGGAAATGAAAATGGCGATACAGCTAGTGGAAAACCTGACTGCGGAATTTACGCCCGAAAAGTACCACGATGCATACCGCGAGGAACTTCTGAAGTTGATACGCGCCAAGGTGGAAGGCAAGCAAGTCGTGGAACCGGAAACTGTGGAGGCGCCCGCAGGAAATGTGGTCGACCTTATGGAGCGCCTGCGCCAAAGCGTGGAGGCTACCAAATCCAAGGAGAAGAAGAAGCCGACAAAACGCAAAGCTTCGGGCGGCTAAAGCGCAGGCAGCCGCTGGCGCAGGCTGTAAACGGGGGCGAACAAATCGCCCGTATCCCGCAAACGCTGTTCCATATTGCGAATATGGAATTGTGCGGGAGTAATCCCTTTTTGAAGTTCTTCCCATGTGACCGGCGCCGAAACATTCGCACCCGGCGTTGCCCGAACGCTGTATGGGGAGGGCAGCGTTTTGCCGCGCGCGTTTTGTACGGCATCCAGATACACTTTGTCGCCGCGGTTCTTTATGAATCGTTCCGTCGTAAACAGCTCCGGCCGCGTTTTTTCGATTGCCTTGCATACGACGCTTAAAAACCTGCGTACCTTTTCAAACGGTGCGGGTGCGATCGGGACTACGACATGCACGCCCGTCTTCCCCGATATTTTGGGTATGGCTGTAAGGCCGTAGGCATCCAGTGCGGTTTTTACAAGCAGCGCCGCCTCCACCGCCTCGGTATAGCCTGTGTTTCCGGAAGGGTCAAGGTCGAAAATCGCGACGTCCGGTTCATTCAATCCAGGCAGTCGGGAAAACCAGGCGTGTGTCTCAATGCATGAACGGTTGACCATATACAATAGGCTCGGGGCATCGTTAATAAGACACCAGTCGATTGTCTTAGTATGCGAGGCGATGTTTACGCTTTTGAGCCAGTCTGGCGCATCGTCGGGACGCTGTTTTTGATAGAAGGTTTTCCCGTGTATGCCGTCGGGATAATGCAGCATGGAAAACGGGCGGTCCTTCAAATAGGGCAATATCACGGGCGCCATACGCAGATAGTATTCGATCAGCTCCGCTTTGGTGGCATGTATCTCGGGAAAGTATTCTTTTTCGAGGTTGGTCAACGCAATTTCCCGGCCGTCCACTTGAAACACTTCTTTTGTACTCACAGCAATCCCCCCTGTAAACCGACGACGGCAGGCGCGCGCATCACGCCATCCTGCGTATACTCTAAAAAGCGCACCCGGATGGGCAGCACTGGCTGTACCCATATTGCATCACGATCCACAGGGGGATTGGCAAAGGGGCAGGGGCCCGGAATACGCAGAAGCTGCGGCTTGAGCTGCCGCCATTTTTCTTGCGTAACGCCAGACGCCGCTTTGCCGATATACCACAGCGAATGTTCTTCCCGAATGCCGACCAGCAGCGAACGTACGCCGTCCTCCTTTGGAATATACCCCCCGATGACGCCGTCAACCTCGCGAAGGCATTTGATTTTTTGCCATAGCGGCGACCGTTCGCCGAAGAGATAGGGACTATTCGCCTTTTTGGCAACGATGCCTTCCAGGGCTTCCGCTTGGACAGCTTCAAAAAGTGCGGTGCCGTGCCCTGTAACGCTGTCGACTTTGCGAACGGGCGCTTTTAGCGGCAACGTATTTAATACATCCAGCCGCTCCGCAAGGGGAAGCGTATACAGCGGCTTTTCATCCAGCCATAGTATATCGAACACCATATAGCTTACCGGTACGGCAGCCGGCTGTATTTTGGCTTTTAAAGGCGAACGTGCAAGGTCGCGCCGCAGCACACGCGGAAAGCTTGGCTTTGCGTCCGCGCCCAGTGCGATGATCTCCCCGTCCAATACAGTTCCCTTCGGGAGGAAGGATAAGCATTGTACAAGCTCCGGATATTGTGCTGTTCGCGCGTTAAGCTTGCGGTTGAAAAGCCGTATCCCGTCAGGGAAGGCATACGCAAGGCACCGGACTCCATCCCATTTTACCTGGAATATGGTGTCGGCGCTGTCGTATGGCTCGTCATAAATAACAAGCTCCATGGGCTTTACCGGCCAGCCCTCCATCGTCATTGCCATTTTAGCGTATCCTTTGCGTACAGAATGTTTTTAGCATGCACAAAGTCCATAGGTTCATGCAGCCCGCTAAGGCCGGCTGTTTTGCTGTTTTACCGGTGATAACCGTATAAACGGGCGAAAAACACAGACGATATGAATTGGGAGGTGAATAAATGAATAGGGAAAGAACCAGCTTGCAGGAACTGCTGGAGGATGATATAAACGCCAAGGAGTATTTCGACCAGCTTCATCCTGTTGTGCAGCATAAGGTGCGCGAACAAGCGGATAAAATCGGTTCGGTGGGGGATTTGTATGCTGTCGCCAACAACGAGATGACCAACGCGTTGCTGGATATCAACGAAATATACCAGGACAGCGAACCCTATCCTGTGGACGGAGCGGGAAATACCAAAAAATAATAGCAGGCAGGCGGTTTGAAACGGTTTATCGGTGAACTATACGCGGTATCTTTCCCGGAGCAGCAATATTCTCTTGACAAACCGATATATCGGTATAATAATATCGATATATCGATACTGAAACGAGGTAGGTTTGCATGCAGATTCAAGGGAACAAGCCGGTTGTGGTTTCAAAGCAGGCGCTGCAGCGGATGCCTTACTATCTGGAATATTTAAAAAAACTGCGCGCCCGTGGAGTAGAGTTTGTATCTGCTCCCATGATCGCGCAGGACCTGAAGCTCAACGAAGTACAGGTTCGAAAGGATCTTGCCGCTGTGAGCAGCGTTGGCGGCAGGCCGAAGACCGGGTTTTCCGTACCGGAGCTGCTGCAAAACATGGAATCGTTTCTTGGATATAACGACGTCAACGAGGCGGTGCTGGTCGGCGTAGGCGCGCTGGGCCGGGCGCTGCTGTCCTATAAGGGCTTTTCCAATTACGGATTGAAGATCATAGCGGCGTTTGATACGGATCCTTCCTTATATAATACCGAGCTGCGCGGCACGGCCATATTCCCGGCAGAAAGGCTGACGGAACTTTGCGCGCGATTGAAAATCAGAATTGGCATAGTTACCGTACCGGCCGGTCAGGCGCAAGCTGTGTGCGACATGCTGGTGGCGGGCGGCGTGCTGGCCATCTGGAATTTCGCGCCGATACATCTGAACGTACCGCCGAATATATTGGCGCAAAATGAAAACATGGCCGCTTCGCTGGCCATGCTCTCCAAGCATCTTCGGCAAAAGCTGGAGACGGAGACGGATTGAACGAGGGGCTGTCACGCTAAGTGCATACGCCGAATAAGTATTCAAGCACTTAGCGCGGCAGCCCGGGTTCGTGACCCAAACGGGGCAAAATTGATCCGGTGGATCGATTTTAGAACCCTGTTTCCTTTCGCATTATGCATTGAAAATGCTTAATGCGACACCCCCGGTAATATTCCCCGGTAACAGATGACAAAAATCCTCAAAGGAGGGTATGGTTTTGAACATTGCACATCTAAGGTATGCGGTGGAGGTGGAGCGTACCGGCTCCATCACACAGGCGGCTGAAAACCTCTATATGGGGCAGCCCAATTTGAGTAAGGCCATCAAGGAGCTGGAGGAATCGGTGGGCATCCTCCTGTTCAAGCGCAGCTCAAAAGGCGTGGCGCCTACAAAAAAAGGCGCCGAGTTTTTGCAGTATGCCCGCAACATACTCGCACAGATCGAGGAGATGGAGGCGCATTACCGGCCGGAAAACCCGGATAAGCAGCGTTTTAACATCTGCGTGCCGCGCGGGAGCTACATCGCCAACGCATTCGCACAGTTCGTATCCACGCTGGACATGAATAAGGAGATCGATGTCAACTTTAAAGAAACCAACTCCATGCGCGCCATACACAGCGTAGCGGAGGGTGAATTCGACATGGGCATCATACGTTACCAAACGGCGTATGAAAGCTATTTTCTCAATTTCCTGCAGGATAAGCAGCTGCAGTATGAACCGGTATGGGAATTTGAATACCTTGCGCTGCTTTCAAAGGAGCATCCGCTTGCCGGCCGCAAAACGCTGCTGTACAGCGAGCTTGCCGAGCATATTGAAATTGCGCACGGGGATTTGAGCATACCGTATCTGTCGCTCAATGAGGTGAGGCAAACCGAACAGGCGGGGCGCGCCAAAAAGAAAATCTACGTGTACGAGCGGGGCAGCCAGTTTGATCTGCTTACGCATATTCCCGCCACCTATATGTGGGTATCCCCCGTACCGGAGGAAACACTTACGCGTTATGGGCTGGTACAGCGCAGGTGCAGCGTAGCGGATCATAAATACAAGGATATTCTAATCAGCCCGAAAGGATATCAGCATACCGCGTTGGAGAAGGCGTTTATCCAAAAACTCTATGCGGTACGCGATGAGGTAGCGCAAAGGGAATACGATTAACGCCGTATTCGTCGTGTTTACGTTATAAGGGATTACCGCTTCGGTAACCCCTTATTTTTCGCCTTTATTGATATTGCCATATCGATAAAAACATATCGATATGTACGATATGCATTTCCAGTATGGCGCATTGACTGATAAAATAATAACGAAAGAAACGGGAGCCATTGCGGCAAACTGGAGAATATGAGCGGTCAGCCGCTTCAAAATAGATTTAGGAGGATATATGTATGGCACGCTTCACATTACCGCGGGATCTGTATTATGGAAAAGGTTCTCTTGAAATTTTGAAGACACTCAAAGGCAAAAAAGCAATTGTCGTTGTGGGCGGCGGTTCCATGAAGCGCTTCGGGTTTCTCGACAAAACCGTGAAGTATCTGGAAGAAGCGGGTATGGAGGTACGCCTGTTCGAGAACGTTGAGCCCGACCCCTCCGTTGAAACGGTGATGGCCGGTGCCGCGGCAATGCGCGAATTCCAGCCGGACTGGATCGTTTCCATCGGCGGCGGTTCTCCCATCGACGCGGCAAAGGCCATGTGGGCGCTTTATGAGTACCCCGAAACCTCGTTTGAAACGCTTATTACGCCATTCAGCTTCCCCGAGCTTCGGCAAAAGGCGAAGTTCCTCGCTATTCCTTCTACCTCCGGCACGGCGACGGAAGTCACCGCGTTCTCCGTGATTACGGATTACGCAAAGGGCGTGAAATATCCCTTGGCCGACTACAACATCACCCCTGACATCGCGGTCGTTGACCCGGAACTTGCGGAAACCATGCCGAAGACGCTGACCGCGCACACCGGGATGGACGCGCTGACGCATGCGGTGGAGGCATATGTTTCTACGCTGAATTCCCCCTTTACCGATCCGCTTGCGCTCAAGGCCATTTCGATGGTGTTCGAATACCTGCCCGCCTCATATGAGGGCGATATGGATGCGCGCGAGCAGATGCACTACGCGCAGTGTCTGGCCGGTATGGCGTTCACAAACGCGCTGCTGGGCATCGTGCACTCCATGGCGCATAAGACGGGCGCGGCTTTTTCCACCGGGCATATTCCGCACGGCTGCGCGAACGCCATCTACCTGCCCTATGTCATTAAGTTCAACGCAAAAAACGCGCAGAAGCGTTATGCGGATATCGCACGCTTTGTGGGAATAACGGGCCAGGATGACGGAGAACTTGTGGAAAAGCTGTGCGATAAGATCGACGAATACAACCAAAGGCTGGGCATTCCCAAAACGCTGGCGGCGTTTGGCATCGACGAGAAGGAATTTAAACAGAAGGCCGCGAAGATCGCCACGCTTGCGGTGGGCGACGCCTGCACCGGGTCCAATCCCCGGCCCATCACACCCACAGAGATGGAAAAACTCCTGACCTGCGCCTATTACGGCACCGAGGTGGATTTCTAAAACTTAATAAATACAAGCTGCTTACTTCTCGGGGGCTGCTGCCGCGCCGCCATCGCGGCACAGCCCTCATTTTAAAGTGCACATTTTTGGATCATGCGCGTGACAGACAGCAAAAGCAAGGAGCGGTACAGCATGAACGAATCGATTTCCAAACAGACACTCAGGCGTCTGCCCGTGTATTTACACTATCTCAAATCCCTGCCGGAACACCCGTGCAACATTTCCGCGACGGCGATCGCGCAGGGGCTGGGGCTCAACGACGTGCAGGTGCGCAAGGATCTTGCCGCGGTAAGCTGCGGCGGCCGCCCAAAGGTCGGTTATGTGTGTGAAGAGCTCATTGCCGATATTGAATGTTTTTTAGGGTTTGACGATGCGGACAGCGCCGTCATCGTAGGCGCGGGCAATCTGGGCCGGGCGCTGTTGAGTTACGGTGGCTTTGAAAAATACCGTCTGAATATTCTTGCCGCCTTTGATGTGGACGACGCCATGATCGGCCGGACCTATGCGGGAAAACGCATATTGCCGCTCGAAAGGCTTGGAAATCTGTGCGGCAGGCTCAATGTGGGCATAGGCATCATCACCGTACCCGCACAGGCGGCACAGGAGGTTTGCGATATTCTGGTGGCGAGCGGCGTAGGCGCGATATGGAATTTTGCACCCACGCATTTGCGTGTGCCTTCGCATGTACTGGTGCAAAACGAGAATATGGCCGCGTCGCTCGCGGTGCTCTCCAAGCATCTTTCGGTAAAGCTGCTCGACCCCGCAAGCGGACTTCTGTAACTCCTGCAAGAAAGGGGAAAGCCATGAAACTCACCATTTGTATCGGGAGCTCGTGTCACCTCAAAGGCTCGCGCAAGATTGTGGAACAGCTGCAAAACATGGTGGCCGCCCATGAACTCAAGGATGCGGTTGAACTTTCCGGCGCATTCTGCATGGGCAACTGCACCAATGGCGTAAGCGTTACGCTCGACGGGCAGCTGTTTTCGCTCCGGCCGGAAGATGTGAAGGAGTTTTTTGAGACACAGGTGCTTTCCCGGCTGTGACCGGATGCAAGACAGCGGATATGCCGCGTAAGTGTTATGACGGAAGGATAGCGGTATTATGCCCGAGTATTTGAAACTGAAAAAAGCAAACTGCAAAAACTGTTATAAATGTATTCGGCATTGCCCGGTCAAGTCCATCAGCTTTTCTTCCAACCAGGCAAATATCGTGCAGGATGAGTGCATACTGTGCGGGCGTTGCTTTGTCGCCTGCCCGCAGAACGCCAAGGAAATACGCAACGACGTCGCCATCGCCAAGGCGCTTATCGATAGCGGCGCGCCGGTGTATGCGAGCATTGCGCCGTCCTTTGTCGCCAACTACGACGACGTGACCATCAAATCCATGGAAAAGGCGCTCAAGGCATTGGGATTTTTTGCGGTGGAAGAAACCGCGCTTGGCGCAACCATCGTAAAACAGCGTTACGAGGATATCGTGGGGGAAGGCAAACAGAATGTGGTCATCTCCTCCTGCTGCCATACTGTCAATTTGCTGATACAGAAGTATTATCCGGATGCATTGCCGTACTTGGCGCACGTCGTATCGCCCATGCAGGCGCATTGTGCTAAGATCAAGGCGGCGGATCCCGCGGCCAAAACGGTATTTATCGGTCCCTGCATCTCGAAAAAAGCTGAGGCGGAAAGCTATCCCGGCAGTGTGGATTGCGTGCTTACGTTCGAGGAGCTATCCGAATGGATGCGTGACGAGGGCATGGCGCTCGAGCATATACCGGATGAATCCAAACAAGGCCGTACACGGCTCTTCCCTACGGCGGGCGGAATTATAAAGAGCATGCGTGCGGATGACCCGGCGTTCAGCTATATTGCGATAGACGGCATTGAAAACTGCATCAACGCGCTGGAAGATATACTGGAAGGCAAGCTGAATAAGTGCTTTATCGAACTGTCTGCCTGTGAGGGCAGCTGCATAGGCGGCCCCGCAATGGATAAGAGCCACCGCGCGCCGGTGACGGACGCGGTTTTGGTCAGCCGCTACGCCAGGCATGAAGATTTTGCTGTGGTGATACCGGAGTCCGCGGCGCTTTTTAAAGAAATTCCTTTTCTGGGTATTCACCGGCAAACCCCCGGCGCGGCCGCCGTTGAGGAAATCCTGCACAAGATGGGCAAGACGCTGCCGGAACACGAGCTCAACTGCGGCTCCTGCGGGTATAACACCTGCCGCGATAAGGCGGCGGCGGTCCTGTTGGGCAAAGCGGATTTGACCATGTGCCTGCCGTATCTGAAGGAGCGCGCCGAATCCTTTTCGGATACCATCATCAGCAATACGCCAAACGGCATCATCGTGCTCAACGAGCTGCTGGAGGTACAGCAAATCAACCGCGCGGCCTGCGATATCATGAATATCCGCAGCGCGGCGGATGTACTGGGGGAGCAGGTCGTGCGCATACTCGACCCGCAGGTGTTCTTTGAGGTATTGCATCACGGCCGCGCGGTGCTGGAAAAGCGCGCATATCTTGCGGAGTATCAGAAATTTGTGGAGCAGTCCGTGGTGTATGACCGAAGTTACCATATCCTGATCTGCATCATGCGCGATATCACGGAGATAGAAAAGCAGCGGATGAAGAAGGAAGCGCTCGGCCGCAAAACCATCGAAATCACGGATAAGGTAATTGAGAAACAGATGCGCGTCGTGCAGGAGATCGCGTCTCTCCTGGGCGAAACCACGGCCGAGACAAAAATTGCGCTTACCAACCTGAAGGAGTCGCTGCGCAATGAATGACCTCTGTACGGATATCGGCTATAACAGCCTGCATAAATACGGCGAGCAGCTGTGCGGCGACCATGTCGAGGTTGTCGGACAGGGAGAGAACTCTACCATCATGGTATTGGCGGACGGCTTGGGCAGCGGCGTAAAGGCGAGCATACTTTCGACGCTTACCTCCAAGATCATCTCCACCATGATGGCGAACTCCATGAGCGTGGAGGAATGCGTCGCCACCATCGCGGCGACATTGCCAGTTTGCGAGGTGCGGCACATCGCCTACTCTACGTTCACCATCATCCGGATTACGAATAACAGGGAAGCGGAGGTCATCCAATACGACAATCCGTTTGTGATACTGCTGCGTGCCGGCAGGAATGTGGAATACCCCATGGTCCGTGAGGAAATCGGCGGCAAGACCATTTACAAATCAAAAATTGCCCTGCAGGAAAGCGATACTTTCGTTGCCATGAGCGACGGGGCGGTCCACGCGGGCGTGGGAAAGAAACTGAATTTTGGCTGGCAGCGCGACAATATCCTCTCGTTTATGGAGCTGATGTATGACCCGGAAATTACCGCCAAAACGCTCAGCACCATATTGCTGGATCAGTGCAACAAGCTTTACGAAGGGCAGCCGGGGGACGATACCACCGTATGCACCGTGCGCGTGCGCCGACGCGCGCCCATGAACCTCTTGATCGGGCCCCCTGCCGATCCGGCGGACGTTAACAAGATGATGTCGCTGTTTTTTTCAAAGGAAGGCAAGCACATCGTTTGCGGCGGCACGACGGCAACGCTGGCGGCTGAATACCTGAACAAAAAAGTTGAATTGAGCCTGCCGCTTTATGTCGACCCGGATATCCCGCCTACCGCTAAAATTAAGGGCGTGGATCTGGTGACCGAAGGCGTGATTACCATCAGCAAGGTGCTGCAGTATGCGCAGGATTACGGCGCCGATAACAACCATTATCTTGAATGGAGCTTCAAGAAGGATGGTGCTTCCATGATCGCGCGGCTGCTGTTTGAAGAGGCGACCGACATTAACTTTTATGTCGGCAAGGCGGTGAACCCGGCGCACCAAAATCCGGATCTTCCGATCGGCTTTAATATCAAAATGCGTCTGGTGGAGGAATTGTCCGAAGAACTCAAGAAAATGGGCAAGCGCATCAAGGCGAGCTATTTTTAAGTACATTTTTGCGGCAACGCGTGAAATAAAGGAGGCACTATGAACCAAGCGTTCGACTATCGGGCGGCCGATGAGATCGTAGCGGCGCAGGGATGCAAAAGGAGTTCCATCATTGCGATCCTGCAGGGAATTCAGGAGCATTACCGCTATCTGCCGAGGGAGGTATTCCCCTATCTTTCCGCGAAGCTTCGGGTGAGCGAGGCGGAGATTTACAGCGTGGCCACGTTTTACGAGAATTTTTCGCTGCAGCCCAAGGGCAAATATATCATCAAGGTTTGCGACGGCACCGCGTGCCATGTCCGGAAGTCCGTGCCGATATTGGAACGCCTGCGTCGCGAGCTGGTGCTTTCGGATAAGAAACATACGACGGACGATCTGCTCTTTACGGTGGAAACCGTTTCCTGCCTGGGCGCATGCGGGCTGGCGCCGGTGCTCACCGTAAACGACAAGGTATATCCGGCCATGACGCCGGAGAAGGCGGCGGCGCTGCTAAAACAGCTCAAGGAGGAAGCCTGAAATGCTCAAAAACAGAGAAGAGCTCATCGCGCTGCGCAGAAGTTGCCGGGAGGCGCTCTCCACAGAAAAGAAAAAGATACTTGTCTGTGCGGGTACGGGTTGCGTTTCGAGCGGCTCGCTGGAAATCCACGACAGGTTGGTGCAGCTGCTGCATGAACGGAATATCCCCTGCTCGGTTGAACTGGCACAGGAGCCGCACGGCGATACGGTCGGCGTAAAAAAGAGCGGGTGCCATGGCTTTTGCGAAATGGGGCCGCTCATCCGCATTGAACCGCAGGGGTATCTCTATACCAGGGTGCAGCTTGCCGATTGCGAGGAGATCATTGAAAAAACCATCATAAACGACGAACTTGTGGAACGGCTGGCATACAAAAAGGATAGCGTAACGTACAGCAGGCAGGAGGATATCCCCTTCTACAAAAAGCAGACCCGGCTGGTGCTGGAGCACTGCGGGCATATAGACGCCACGTCCATTAAGGAATATCTCGGGATCGGCGGATACGCGGCATTTGAAAAAGCGCTCTTTGAAATGAGCGACGATGCGATCATACAAGAGGTCACCGACGCCAACCTACGCGGGCGCGGGGGCGGCGGATTTCCGACCGGCCGTAAATGGGCCCAGGTACGCAGACAGCCGGAAGGGCAGAAGTATATCGTCTGCAACGGAGACGAGGGCGACCCCGGCGCGTTCATGGACAGAAGCATTATGGAAGGCGACCCGCACAGAATGCTGGAGGGGATGATGATCGCGGGCCTGGCCTGCGGCGCGTCCGAGGGATATATCTATGTGCGCGCGGAGTACCCCATGGCAGTCAGCCGCCTGAAGGCGGCGATCGAACAGGCCAACGCCATAGGTCTGTTGGGCAGGGATATACTGGGCAGCGGGTTTGATTTTCAGATATATATCAACCGCGGCGCCGGTGCGTTTGTCTGCGGCGAGGGCAGCGCGCTCACAGCCTCCATTGAGGGCAAGCGCGGCATGCCGCGCGTGAAGCCGCCGCGTACGGTAGAGCAGGGGCTGTTCGATAAGCCCACGGTGCTCAATAATGTGGAAACCTTCGCAAATGTACCGCTGATTATCAACCGCGACGCGCAATGGTATAAAACCATAGGCGCCGAGAACAGCCCGGGCACCAAGGCTTTCGCGCTCACCGGCAACATTGAGAACACCGGCTTGATCGAGGTGCCGATGGGCACGACGCTGCGCGAGGTGGTGTTCGATGTGGGCGGCGGCATGCGCGGCGGCGCGGGTTTCAAGGCCGTACAGATCGGCGGGCCGTCAGGCGGATGCCTGACAAAGGCGGATCTGGATCTGCCGCTGGATTTCGATTCGCTCAAAAAAGCAGGGGCCATGATAGGCTCCGGCGGCCTTGTGGTAATGGATGAGAGCACCTGTATGGTGGAGGTCGCGCGTTTCTTTATGCACTTTACGCAGAATGAATCCTGCGGCAAATGCGTGCCCTGCCGTGAAGGTACCAAACGCATGCTCGCCATATTGGAGAATATTGTAGAGGGCAGGGGAGAGGAAGGCGATATCGAGCTGTTACTGGAACTCGCCGATACTGTTTCCGAAACTGCGCTGTGCGGCCTGGGGAAGACTGCGGCTTCCCCGGTTGTGAGCACCATTCGAAGCTTCCGCGGCGAGTACGAAGCGCATATACGGGACAAGCGCTGCCCGGCTAACAGCTGCAAAAAGCTCAAACGCATCATGATCGATCCAGCGCTGTGCAAGGGCTGCTCCAAATGCGCAAAAACCTGCCCGGTACAAGCGATCACAGGCGTGATCAAGCAGCCGTTTGCGATTGACGCGGCAAAGTGCATCAAATGCGGGGCATGTGTTGCGGCCTGCCCGTTCCACGCCATCAAGGAGGCTTAAAGTATGGAACAGAAAGCATATTTGACGATAGACGACATGCCCGTTGAGATCAACGGGGAACAAAACCTTTTGCAGCTTATCCGCAAAGCGGGCATCAAGCTGCCGACATTCTGCTACCATTCGGAGCTTTCCATATATGGCGCGTGCCGTATGTGCATGGTGGAAAACCAGTGGGGCGGGCTGGAAGCGGCGTGCTCTACGCCGCCCAAACCCGGTATGCAGATCAAAACCAATACAGAGCGTCTGCGCAGGCACAGAAAAATGATATTGGAGCTGCTGCTCGCAAACCACTGCCGGGATTGCACCACCTGCGGCAACAATGGCAAATGCAAGCTGCAGGACCTTGCCATGCGCTTTCATATTGAAAACGTGCGCTTCCCCAATACGGCGGAAAAACCGCACATCGACGCGTCATCGCCGTGCATCACGCGCGACCGCAACAAGTGCATACTCTGCGGCGACTGCGTGCGCATGTGCAAGGAGATCCAAAACGTCGGCGCGATCGATTTTGCGCACCGCGGCTCGAAAATGATCATCAGCACCGCGTTCGACGAGCCCATCGCCGCCTCCAACTGCGTTGGCTGCGGGCAATGCGCGGCGGTATGCCCCACCGGCGCGATCGTCGTCCGGGACGATTCGCACCATGTCTGGCAGGCGCTCGACGATAAGCAAACTAAGGTGGTCGTGCAGATCGCGCCCGCCGTGCGCGTGGCGCTTGGCCGCGAGCTGGGGCTTTCGGACGGCGAAAACGGCATGGGCATGATCGTTGCCGCGCTGCGCCGCATGGGGTTCGACGAGATATTCGATACCTCCACGGGCGCGGACCTTACCGTGTTGGAGGAAGCGAACGAATTGATACAGCGGCTGGAAAACGGCGAAAAACTGCCGCTTTTCACTTCCTGCTGCCCGGCTTGGGTACGCTATTGCGAGCTGAACCATCCGGAGCTGCTCGGCAACATCTCCACCTGCCGCTCGCCCATGCAAATGTTCGGGTCGCTCATTAAGGAGCAGTACGGCACTTCCAGCCGCCGCGTGGTGCATGTGGCCGTAATGCCCTGCACGGCCAAAAAGTATGAAGCGGCGCGCGATGAGTTCCGCCGCGGCGGCGTGCCGCAGGTCGACTATGTGCTCACCACACAGGAGCTCATTCAGATGATCAAGGAATCCGGCATTGTATTTCAGGAGCTGGAACCCGAGGCCGTGGATATGCCTTTTGGGGCCATGACCGGTGCGGGGCTGATCTTCGGCGTGACCGGCGGCGTGACGGAGGCCGTGCTGCGCCGCATCAGCGCGGAAAAAACGGCGACGGCGTTGCAATCCATACGCTTCCAGGGCGTGCGCGGCATGCAGGGGGTGAAGGAAACCACTGTACTGTACGGCGAACGCGAGGTGCGCATCGCCGTCGTCAGCGGCCTAAAAAACACCGAACACCTGATTGAAAAAATGAAAGCGGGCGCGCACTATGATTTTGTGGAGATCATGGCCTGCCCGGGCGGATGCGTGAGCGGGGCGGGGCAACCCTTCGTTTCCGAATTGGAAAAAGAAAGCAGGGGCCAGGGGCTGTATGCGACGGATAAATTGTGCAGCATCAAACGGTCCGAAGAAAACCCGCTGATGATGGCGCTGTACAACGGCCTGCTCAAAGGCAGGGTACACGAACTGCTGCACGTACATTATGTGTCGGAAAAGGAGAACTGATATGCTGGAATTGAAGGTTTGCATTGGAAGTTCCTGTCATCTGAAAGGCTCTTACAATGTATTGCAGGCATTTTTGCAGTTGGTGGAGGAATACTCCCTTCACGGGCAGGTGGAAATTCAATCTCAGTTCTGCATGAAGCAATGCGAATGCGGCGTTTCTGTTTCGTTTCTGGATGCGTTGTACAGTGTGTCCCCGGAAACAGCGTGTGCATTTTTCAAATCCACCGTGCTGCCTGTACTGAAGAATTAGAATACATCCAAATGACGCCCAAAACTCCGCCACATGGAAAAGCCCGGTAGTTCCGGGCTTTTCCATTGCAAAGAGTATACTTGACGTATTTACATGGTGTGATTTCTTCTCAATATGTTTTGGCGGGCTCGCCGTGCAGCACCCTGAAAGCGCCTTCGGCGAGACTGCGCATTTCCTCCTCGCCCGCAAGCACGAGTATGGGACACAGCTTGCTCATATAGCCTTGGATTTCACCGCATAACCACTTGCTGTTGGCCATGCCGCCGGTGAGAACAATGGCATCCACGTCATAGCGCAGCACTGCCGCCATTGCCCCCATATCCTTGCAGAGCTGGTATATCATCGCGTCCGCAACCAGCTTTGCCTCCGCGTCGCCCGAAAGCGCTCTGTTTTCCACTTCGCGGAAATCCCGTGTGCCAAGGTAGGAGAAGACGCCCGCCTGGCTGGTAACAAGTCTTTTTACTTCCTGCTTGGTTTTGCCGGAATAACAAAGATTGATGAGTTGGTGGGTGGGAATGGAACCGCCTCTGTCCAAAGAGAATGCGCCTTCATCGCGCACGTTGTAGTTATCGACAACCCTTCCCTTTTGGTGTGCGCCTACTGAAACGCCGCCGCCCATGTGCACGACAATGAGATTAACTTCCTCATAGGCTTTACCCATTTGCCGCGCCGCTTTGCGCGCCATGCTCTTATGGTTGAGCGCGTGGAAGAAACTTTCACGTTCCATACCTTTCAAGCCTGTCACGCGTGCGATATCGGTAAGCTCATCAGTACATACGGGGTCGACAAAGAAGGAAGGGATACCCACGGTATCGCCAAGCTCTTTTGCGAGCAGCGCGCCTAAATTGCTGGCGTGTTCGCCGAATGCTGCAGCCTCAACGTCCCGTACCACCTGATCGTTTACGGCATAGGTACCCGAAGGAATGTGCCTGAGCAGGCCGCCGCGCCCGCAGACCGCCTGAAAATCGGACATGGCATAGCCATTCTCGGTGAGGGATTGCAGAATGATGTTCTTGCGGTATTCGCGCTGGCCGATCACGCTGTCAAAGGGGGCGAGATCTTCTATCGCATGCTCAATCGTCTTTTTGAAAATCTCATTTTCCTCATCAAAAACTGCTATTTTGGTGGATGTAGCTCCCGGGTTGATAATCAATACCTTCATGATGCAAACTCCTCGCTTCTTATTCTCAAAACCATCTGCTTGGGTAGTATCTTTTCTTAGATTGTAACGGTTGATGAAATGTTTGTCCACCTGTTCTTGGCCGTATGGTCAGAACAGTTTGCTGAAAATCCGCTCATACAAAGATTGCAGTAACCTCCGAAAGTATTTAAATGCCGCAGCCATCATAATTATAGGCAAATAAGCGCCCACATTTACCTGTCGGCTCAGCACGGCGGCATGACCCCGGATAAACGGATGAAAAGTTATGAGGAGGAGGAACGACATGGCCATTGATCCCGCATTGGCGGAATTCATTGACGCGCCCACCACACTGGATTTAGTCGTACGGCGCACGGAGTACTTAACAAAATTCCTCCGGGAGAATCCGCAGATTGTCGTTACGCAGGAACTCGGGGGGCAATTTGTGGTACTGTATGCGGACCGCAGTGAACTCGGCAACATACAGAGGGGTTTGGGTACAAGCTTTGTCGGTTTCATTCCATTGGTAATGGGCCTGCTGGATACGGTGGCGTTTGAATCTTCGGGTATCCTGCAGGTGCAGGAACAGCCGTACCTTGACCTTCGCGGCAGGGGCGTATTGGTCGGCATTGTGGATACCGGCATTGATTACACACAGCAAGCGTTTATCTATGAGGATGGCACCAGCAAAATACAGTATATTTATGATCAGTCGGTAAGGGGCAATACGCCGGAAGGCTTTTTTGTAGGTGCGGAGTATACCAACGCACAAATCAACGAAGCCCTGCAGTCCGAAAATCCGTATGATATTGTTCCGCAACAGGATACGGTAGGGCACGGGACATTTCTGGCCTCCCTTGCCGCCGGGCGGCGGGTGGGCGCGAATGTTGGCGCGGCGCCCGAAGCGGAGCTGATCGTAGTGAAGCTCAAAACCGCGCGGCCGTTTTACAGGGATCTGTTTGTGGTGCCGCCGAATCAGGAAAACGCGTATGAAAGCATCGCGCTGATGGTGGGCGTGGAATATATCCTGCGAAAGGCCAGGGAACTGGATCGGCCTGTTGCGATTTGTATTGGCCTGGGCACTACGTTTGGCAGCCATGACGGGTTCAGTGTGGTAGAGGAGTATTTAGGCGACGCTGCCAATCTGCGCGGCGTATGTATTTGCATGGCGGCCGGAAATGAAAGCCAGGCGCGCCACCATACGCAGGGCAAGCTTACTGCCGCGGGCGAAAACCAAAACATTGATATCCGCGTGGGCGAAAACGCAGGCAGCTTTCTCGTCGGCATATGGAGCAACGCTCCCGACAGGCTGTCTGTTGCGGTACGCTCCCCAACGGGGGAAATGGTGGGGCGGGTACCGGCGAAGACGGGAAGCGTTACCACCGTAAGGCTTGTCCTGGAGCGTACGACAGTGGCCGTGCAATACCATTTTCCGGTGGAAAAGAGCGGCGGGCAGCTTACTGTGGTCAGCCTGATGGATGCCACGCCGGGAATTTGGACGGTGATCGTACATGCCGACATTCTGCTCGACGGGACATATCATGCGTGGCTGCCGCTTACGGGTTTCGTATCGCCGACGGTGGAATTTATGACGCCCACGCCCTATTATACGATTGTGGTTCCGGCTACTGCGATCGACACGATCACCGTAGGCGCCTATAACCACAATAACAACAGCCTGTATGTCAGGACGTCCTGGGGTCCCACGAGGCTGCCGATGATGTCGCCGGATCTGGTTGCGCCGGGCGTGAACGTGGTCGGCTTATATCCCTCCGGTTACGGTACGATGGACGGAACGAGCGCGGCGGCGGCAATTACGACGGGTGCATGCGCACTGCTGCTGCAATGGGGGATTGTAGAAGGCAATGATACGGCCATCAGCACGTACCAGATACGGGCGTACTTAATACGCGGGTGCAGCCGTTCGGATACCGTCGCCTACCCCAACGCCCAGTGGGGCTATGGGCGATTGAACCTGCTGCAAAGCTTCAACCTGATGCGCGAAGTATAAACGGCGTTTTATCCAAGCCGTTAACACGGCGATTTGTATAAAGTCCGCATTGCCGGACTTTTTGTGCTTCGGCAGCACTTTGCGCGGGCTCTGCGCACATTCGTACCAATCAGATTTTTCAGCCGGGATTTATTGCATAGAAGAATTCCGAAATGGGGAAACAAGTATTATCGTTTGAGGTGAAGGAGAGAAAAAATGTCGGATCAGGAAAACAAGGCCCTATCGGCGCGGTGCGCATATCAGCTTGCGGACGTTGAAAAAACCGCTCCCCAATTTACTTCCATCACGCCCCGTTGGATGTCAAAATTTTTGGAATGGAAGCAGCTGGATACCGGCATTTTTCGTCTGAACAAGGTAGCGAAAGAAGGCGAGGAATCGCTGGATATACTTTGTTCCCAGGTAAACAGCGCCGATATTCCCGAAGGGTTTATAGATTATGAACCGCATCCGCGGGAATATGTGCTTACCTCCGTGTCTTCCATTGTAAAGATCGGTACCCGCGTATCGGATATATACAGCAAGCCGTACGATCAGATCAAGGAACAGCTTCGCCTGGGCATGGAAAGCATTAAAGAGCAGCAGGAAAGCCTGATAATCAACAGCGAAGATTACGGTTTGCTGAAAAACATCGATGCTTCTCAAAGAATCCAATCCCGCACCGGGTATCCGACGCCGGACGATTTGGATGAATTGATTGTAAAGGTATGGAAGGAACCTTCCTTCTTTCTTGCGCATCCTGCGGCAATCGCCGCTTTTGGCCGTGAATGCACCCGGCGCGGCGTACCGCCCGTCGTCGTTCATCTCTACGGGTCCCCGTTTATAACGTGGCGCGGCATTCCTCTGATACCTACGGACAAGCTTCTGGTAGACGGTTCAAAAAAACCTAAGGAGAAAGGCGGAAAAACCAACATCCTGCTCATACGCAGCGGGGAGAAAAAACAAGGCGTGATCGGGCTTTATCAAGCGGGTTTGCCCGGTGAGCAATCCATGGGCCTGTCGGTACGGTTCATGGGCATTGACAACCGGGGAATTGGGTTATACCTGCTTTCCATTTATTGCTCCGCCGCCATATTGACGGAAGATGCGATTGCCGTTCTCGAAAATGTGGATATTGGGCACTACTATGATTACAAATAGCCATGATGCAAAGGAATACGGAATACCGGAAGGATTCTGCGCCGACCCGTACCAGTCTGTAATGAAGGATATTCTTATGCCGCTCACACGGGAATATTTTTCCGAGTTCTATCCGCAAAGAGATGCTTTGCGGCCGGATTTCCCGCCTTCTCCGCTGGCGTGCCATACAAAGGATTTTACGGATTTTCAACCGGTGCTGTCCGGGCTGGACATACCGAATTTCCTGCCGGCGGAACATTGGCCGGACGTAAACGCTATCCGAAGGGATTTCCCCATTCTGTTTGAAAAAATAGACGGCAAAAATTTGGTATGGTTTGATAACGCGGCAACGACGCAGAAACCCAGGAGCGTCATCGACCGCCTGAAGTTCTTCTATGAGCATGAAAACTCAAACGTCCATCGCGCCGCCCATACGCTCGCGGCACGAACCACCGACGCCTATGAAGGTGCCAGGGCAAAAGCCGCTGCCTTCCTGCATGCGGCAAGCCCTGATGAGATCGTGTTTGTTCGCGGCACCACCGAGGGAATTAACCTTGTGGCACAGTCGTATGGTTTGTATACGCTTTCCGGGGATGACGAGATACTGCTTACATTGCTCGAGCATCACGCCAATATCGTGCCGTGGCAGATGGTTTGCGCAAGAACGGGAGCCAAAATAAAAGTGATCCCGGTAGACGAGAGCGGCCAGGTCAATTTATACGAATATAAAAACCAGTTGAGTGCAAAGACGAAGATCGTGGCCTTCACGCATGTTTCCAATGCCATTGGAACGCTGACCCCCGCGGCCGAAATGGTGCATTTGGCCCATCGATATGGCGCGAAGGTACTCATAGACGGAGCGCAGGCGGCCGCACATCGAAAGGTGGACGTACAGGAACTGGATTGCGATTTTTATGTGTTCTCCGGCCACAAGGTATTCGGGCCTACGGGTATAGGCGTATTGTATGCAAAAGCTGCGTTTCTGGATTCTATGCAGCCTTATCAGGGTGGCGGCAGCATGATAGCGGACGTCACCTTTGAAAAAACATCCTACAAAAAGCCGCCCCATCGGTTCGAGGCGGGCACGGGGAGCATCGCGGATGCCATCGGGTTGGGCGCAGCGTTGGATTATATAACCCGTATTGGATTACCGCGTATATCGGAATATGAACATCGGCTCTATACGCATGGGGAAGAAGCGTTGCGGTCGGTCAACGGGTTAACGTTGATAGGCGCCGCAAAAGACAGGACGAGTATTCTGCCGTTTGTGCTAAAAAATATCTCTCCTGAAGAAGCAGGCGCAGCGCTGAATAAGGAAGGGATAGCGGTTCGCACCGGCCATCACTGCGCGCAGCCGATTCTGAGGAATTTTGGCCAGGAAAACACCGTCCGCGTTTCCTTGGCAGTATACAATACGGCAAGTGAAATCGACTTTTTGGTTTCTGTTCTGAAACAAATGACGCTGTCCGCCGCACGCATCTATTCATTTTACCCGTAAAAAGAAGGCGTGCGTAAAAAATAGAATTCCAGACCCGATTAGAATATGCCTTGTTGAAGCATAATACTGCTGACAATTTACAAAAGGAGCGGCAACATGAAAAACGAAAATCGGAATAATCGTCCTAATCCAGACAATCGGGAAGACAATGTAGAGAGGATACAAAAGAACATCGACATGACCATCCATAATATGGAGGCCGCAGAGGATATGATAGCGGAAACACCCGACGAGAATATGAAAGAAGCGCTGTCGGAAAAAAATGAAAGAAGGCGGCAGGCGCTTGACGGCATGCGCAGCGAGATACGCGATGAAGCGAAAGCGCGCGAAAATCGGGATAAATAGTAGACCGGATGCTCTAAATACCTGTATGGTTACGGAGTATATGAAGGAAATAAATAGGAGGGAGCATAAAATGCTTCCTCCGGCTTTAGGAGAATACGTTAGTCTCGGATGATTCGGTCGGAACTATCTCGAAGCCACGGATCTCTCCGCGATTTCAATGGCCTTTTGAACCATTCTTCCGCAATCGCGGGAGGAGACGGAGCCCCATCCGTCGCGCGCGACCTGATCTCTGACGCCCAAATCCTGCGCGATCATTTGTTTAAGGCCCTCCGACATGATACTTTTCCTCGCCATAGTGCTACCTCCTTGAGCAAAAATGCGAAAGTATATTTCCGCACTATAGTTTATCCATATATCGCGCTATTTACTTGCGGTGATAAATGGCACGCCAAACAGTTAAAAGTAAAAATTTAATTGCACTGAATCAAAATTTTACCGAGACATTGGCCGTTTTTCATCTTTTCAATTGCGGGGATAATATCGTCAAGTGGCATAATGTCGGATATCAATACCGAAAGATCCTTCTTCGCGGCAAGGCGGGTCAAGGTAGCCACGCCGCTTTCAAAATCCTCCTGTGAATACAGCCGTGAGCCTACGAGAGTCATCTCTTTAAAGGATACTTTCCCGATGAGGAACTCATAGGGCAACCCGGACATACTCAGCGACATCAGCGTACCGCTGATGCGGCAAAGGTCGGTCATCAGCAATACGCCGGCTTTTGAACCGGAGGCTTCAAACACCACGTCAAAGCCAACGCCGTCCGTCAGTTCGTTCGTACGCGCCTTCACATCCTCTTGTGCGGGATTGATTGTGGTAAACCCGAGGCTTTGTGCCTGGGCGATGCGATCGGGATTGATCTCGCTGATAACGACCTGTGCCGCACCAAATTCTTTTGCGACCATACCGACGACGCTGCCGATGGTACCGGCGCCGATGATCAGCACGTTGTCGCCGAGTTTTACGCCGGCCCGTTTATTGACATGGTAGCCTACCGCAAAAGGTTCACCCAGCGCCGCCACCTTGTCGGAAAGGGCGGAACTCACATGTACCAGCTTATCGACTCCCACCTTGGTATATTGCGCGAAACCGCCGTTGACATGGATGCCCAGGAGTTTCAGGTTTTCGCATACGTTGCCGTGGTCGTTTTTACAGGCTGCGCAGGTGCCGCAGGAAATTACGGGGTTCATCAGCACCCGCTCGCCTACCTGAAAACTTCCCTGATACGAGGAGGGCAGGCTTTCGATGGTGCCTAGAATTTCATGGCAGAGCACCACGGGAACGGTTGCGGTGGGATGGTTTCCGGCGTATACCGTGATGTCCGATCCGCACACGCCGCCGTAAATCAGCTTAATAAGGGCCTCGTCCTCTCCCACGACGGGCATATTGATCTCTGTAAGCTCAAGATCTTTCCAGTTGTTGAGTACCGCTGCTTTCATTTCTAACTCCTTATCTTGCCAGCCATCCGCCGTCAACTGCGATTGTAAAGCCATGCATGTAGGCCGCGGCGCTGCTCGCGAGGAACACGGCCGCGCCGCCCATATCTTCCGGCGTGCCCCAGCGGCCTGCCGGGATACGGTCAAGTATCTGCGCGCTGCGGGCGGGGTCGTTGCGCAGTGCTTCCGTGTTATCCGTATCCATATAGCCCGGCGCAATCGCGTTCACGTTGATGTTATACTTTGCCCATTCGCAGGCAAGCAGACGGGTCAACCCCATCACGCCGCTCTTTGCCGCGGTATAGGAGGGTACGCGGATGCCGCCCTGGTAGGAGAGCATGGAGGCGACGTTGATGATCTTTCCGCCCTGTCCCTGTTTCATATACTGTTTGGCAACAGCCTGGCTTAAGAAGAACAGGCTTTTCAGATCCAGATTCATGACGTCATCCCAGTCCTGCTCCGTAAAATCGACGGAGTCGGCGCGGCGGATAATGCCCGCGTTGTTGACCAGTATGTCGATCCGGCCGAACACGGAAAGCGTCTTTTCAACGATCATGGGAATAGGCTCCTGGCTGGTAAGATCCGCACCGATGCCCAGGAACTTGCGGCCGGCCGCATCCGTTTGGCGGCGTGCGCCTTCGCAGTCCCTGCGTGCGACGCCAACAATATCTGCTCCCGCCTGCGCCAGCGCTGCCGCCATGCCTTCGCCAAGCCCGGCGCTTGCGCCGGTCACGATGGCTACCTTGCCATCCAGCCTGAATTGATCCAGAATCATGCTGTTATCCTCCGAGAATTGTAATTTTGCACGCGTCCGTTAAATAAAGGCGCGATTATGAATTGCTTTTTTCCACGATGTCCATAAGCGCGCGGGCCAGGCTGGTCAAGGCGTCGCATTTTCCGGCGGCGATCAGCTTGGCGTCGCACAGGCTGCCGCCTATTCCGGCGCCGGCAAAGCCGGCCGCAAGGAACTGCTCCAAATTGTCAACGCCGATACCGCCGGTCGCTATGAGCTTTACATGGCTGATTGGCGAGAGTATGCTTTTGGCATAAGGAATTCCCAAAGCGGCGGCAGGAAACAGCTTTACGAAATCCGCGCCGGCGTCGTGCGCCAAAAGAATTTCGGAGGGCGTCATGGCGCCCGGTATTGAAACCAGCCCGCGCGACTTGGTGAATTCAATGACATTAGGAGAAGTGTTAGGGGAAATGATAAACGTCGCGCCGCTGTCGGCGGCGGCTGAAACCTGTTCCCTGGTGAGTACCGTGCCGGCGCCCACCTGCATGTTGGGAAAACGTGTTTTAAGCGCGGCGATTGCCCGGCTTGTTTTTTGCAGGCAGTCCGCGTCCTTTTGATCAAACGTGACCTCGATTAAATGGATACCGCCCTGCAACAGCGCGTCCGCAATCGCAAGAAGATCGCCGCCGTAAATTTTGCGGCAAATCGCGATTACTTTTTGGGTTTCGATCATGGATAGCAGATGGTCAAGCATAGTTGTGCCTCCAATCTAAACATGGATTCTGAAAGTGCAAACAAGCCTATTATTATGGAATGAAGCTCCACGATACGGAACGACATTATTATAAGCACGATATTATGAAAAGTCAACCAATGATAATAGCTGAAATACATTGCGCAAGAACATTTGGTAGAAAGGAATACGGACGAAAATTCGGCAATTTGTTTGGATAACCGGGTAAAATAAAAGGACGGATGACAAATCCGTCCCGTAAAAAAATAATTTTCAGACTATTTCGGAACAGTAAATCCCATACGCTGCGATAAGCCCGCGGATGCCTCCTGCATTTTTTCAAGTATGGAAGAGATGTCATACGCTTCGAATAAATCAGGCCCGGAAATACTCATAGCGGCCATCACTTTTCGGGTATAATCGTAAATCGGTACGGCAAAGCAGTATATCCCCGGTTCATGCTCCGCTCTGTCCACAGCGTAGCCATTTGCGCGCACCTGATCCACCTCGATCGTCAGCGTTCGCAAGTCCGTAATGGTATTGGGCGTAAAGGCGCGCATGTTCAGCGACGGGACCAATGCGGCATATTCGGCCTTGTCAAGGGAAGAAAGCAAAACCTTGCCCAATGCGGTACAATGCAGCGGTTCACGCTTACCGATTTGTGAATATAAACGCAGGCTGTTAAGCGGCTCGACGCGTTCCAGATACATTACCTCGTTGTTTTCAAGCACGCCCAAATATGAAGTAACGTTGAACATGCAGGCGACATTATGCATAATCGGAACGGCTTCGGTTTTTAGTACGATTTTATTCAAATAAATGCTGGCAATCTCAACGAATTTGTAACCAAGCACATAAAAATCCGTGTCGGATTTTTTTTCAACATAATGCCTTGATGCAAATGTGTTAAGTATGCGGTGCACGGTGCTTTTAGGCAACCCTGTCCGCCGAGACAATTCCGTAATGCTTAGCCCTTGTTCCGACGTGGAAAGCTGTTCCATGAGATCAAGAGCTCTGTCCATGACCTGCACGCGTGTAGATTCCATGTCATTTCCCTTTCATTTCCAGATGAAATACATCAAAGATAATTATAATTATAGCGCAAAGCGCTGCTGATGGATAGCCTTATAATCATATTTTATATAAATTTATACCGGCATTTCTGTACAGACACAACCGTCGGCCTACTGGTTTTGGTACTATAAAGCTGGATCAGGGGGGTGTGCCGGGTGGAGAAAAGCAGCGGGTGCGGTATTCATACTATAAGTATTGCTTCATACGAGTGAAAATCAAGCAAAAAAATATATTGAAAACAAAAATACACAATGATATAATCATCTGGTCGGAAAACCATTTCACAATGTGGAACAACAAACGCACAAAATGAATATGGAGGTAGAAAAGATGAAGAGTAAGATCCTTGCTATCGTACTGAGTGTGCTCATGGCTGCCATGGTGTTTGCGGGCTGTGCCGCTCCCACGCAGACTCCGGCGAAGCAACCGGCCGAAGCTACCCAGGCCCCCGCAGAATCATCCGGTGAAAAAGTTGGCGAAACCCTGAAGATCGGTGTTGTCTGCCCCCTCTCCGGTTCGGGCGCCATCGCGGGCAAGTACATTACCAATGGTGTGAAGCTCATCGAGAACAAACTCGCTGCCGAAGGCGGTCTGCTTGTAGGCGACACCCGTTATCCCATCCAATTCCTCTATGAAGACAACGAAGCAAAAGAAGATATCACCACCAACGTCTATCAGAAGCTGATCAATCAGGATGAAGTTATCGCAATCGTTGGCCCGGATATGTCCAAATGCATTCTGGCTGCGGGCCCCATCGCCCAGTCGGCCGGCTGCGTGGCGATCGGCACCTTTACCACGAACGAAGCCGTAACCCCGATCGGCGATTACATTTTCCGCGCATGCTTCATCGATCCCTTCCAGGGCAAGGTCGCCGCGACCTTCGCATGGGAAGAAGGCTACAAGACTGCCGGCGTGCTCTATAACAATGCGGACGCTTACAGCAAGGGCCTCTTTGAATCCTTTAAAGAAAGCTATGAAGCGTTGGGCGGCACCGTGGTCGAAGCGCAGGCTTACAGCGGTTCCGACGTGAAGGATTACAATGTGCAGCTCACCAAGATCGCTGCCGCCAACCCCGAGTGCCTGATTATCCCCAACATGTTCCTGGAGATCCCCCTGCAGGTGCAGCAAGCGCGTTCGGTCGGCCTGAATGTTCCCATCATCGGCGGCGACTCCATGGATGCCCCCGAAGTGGCGCAGGTGGCAGGCGCCGAGAACATCAAGGGTACCGCGTATGTCAGCGCATTCTCGCCTGACAACCCGGATCCCGTTGCACAGGAGTTTGTTACCGCGTTCAACGACGCGTACGGCGAAAAGCCCAACTCCAACGCGGTGTTGGCATATGAGGCCGTGATGATGGTTCTTGAAGGCATTAAGAATGCAGAGACCATTGACCGCGCCGGCGTGCGTGATGCGATCGCTTCCATTAAAGATCTAGTACTTCCTTCCGGCACGATCACCGTCGGCGAAGACCGCAACCCCATCAAGGGCGCAGCAGTGCTGCAGTACAACGACCAGGGCGTTGCAGAGTTCCTGAAGAACGTAAATCCGTAATCCAATAAAAATTGCACAGTAAGTGAACCGGTGTGCCTGCTGGACGGACAAGCCCGGCAGGCATACCTTCATTCGGTGAGGCAGGGAGGGATACAATTGTCTACATTTTTTCAGCTGCTTATGTACGGGCTTCAGTTAGGCAGCGTGTATGCGCTGCTGGCGCTTGGTTATACGATGGTCTACGGTATCGTGGGCATGATCAATTTCGCGCATGGCGATTTTCTGATGATCGGTGCGATGGGTACGTTTTTTCTGGCACAGGCTTTTAGCGCATATACCATCGACGGGGTGTTCCCGGCAATCGTCGTCGTTCTCATTCTACTAATTGCCATGCTGGGTACGGGATCCATCGGCTTTGCGGTGGAGGCGATCGCCTATAAGCCGCTGCGCAAAAAGCCGCGTATGATGGCGCTCATTACGGCCGTCGGCGTATCCATGTTCCTTCAGAATTTTCCGCGTGCATTGCCGTTTATCGGGCCGTCGCCCCGTTCCTTCCCGGAACTGTTTCCCGTTGTTCGCTACTCCATTGGGGGTATACAGATTACATCCACGCAGATCATCATGATCACGCTTTCCGTGCTGTTCATGGTCGTGCTGGATCGGGTAGTCAAGCAAACAAAAATCGGCACGCAAATGCGCGCCGTGAGTATGGATAAGGATGCCGCCTCCTTAATGGGCATCAATATCAACCGCGTTATCTCCTTTACGTTCTTTATTGGCGCGGCGCTGGCCGCTGCAAGCGGTATATTCTATGCAAGTATATATCCGCAGGTCGATGTGTACATGGGCAGCTGGCTGGGCACAAAATCGTTCATAGCGGCCGTCCTTGGCGGCATTGGCGATATCCGCGGCGCCATGCTGGGCGGATTTATCATGGGTATTACAGAAATCCTGGCTACTTCCATCAATTCCAATCTGGGGTACGCCATCGGGTTTATTGTCCTGATATTGATACTGCTGTTCAAACCCGCAGGCATCATGGGCAAAGTTACAATAGATAAGGTTTAAAGGGTGAGCTGCATGATAACAACGGTCAAAAAGTATCTGCCGCTCGCGGGCGTGATTGTGGGCTACTTCCTGCTCATGATGCTCAAGGACATGAAAGTCATGAACGCATACCAGATGCAGATATTGATGTTTGCCGGCGTCAACATCATGATGACGGTCAGCCTGAATCTGGTCAACGGCTTTACGGGTCAGTTCTGCATCGGCCATGCAGGTTTTATGTCGCTGGGCGCCTATGGCTCTGCGATCGTTACAACGCTGCTTTTTCAGGGCACCAAGGTCAGCGCCGGGCTGCAAATCCCCGTTTTCCTGTTGGGGCTGTTTGCGGGCGGTTTGGTTGCGTCGTTGGTCGGCTTGCTCATCGGCTTGCCTACACTCAAGCTCAAGGGCGATTATCTGGCGATCGTAACGCTGGCATTCGGCGAGATCGTTCGCGCGTTCCTGCGCTTGATCGAGCCTATCGGCGCCGCGCGCGGCATGGTGGGTATCCCGACGTATTCGTCGGTGGCGTGGGTATTGGCTTTCGTGGTGATCACGCTGGTGGTCGTACGCAACTTCATTTACTCGCGGTATGGGCGCGCCTGCATTGCGATACGCGACAATGAGATTGCTGCGGACGCTATGGGCGTCGATACGACGAAATTCAAAGTGATATCCTTCTGTACCGCCGCATTTATTGCCGGCGTTGCAGGCGGGCTGTACGCGCATGTGATGGGCTTTATACAGCCGGATACCTTCAGCTTTATAAAATCCAGCGATTATCTTGTATATCTCTACGCGGGCGGCATCGGAACACTTTCCGGTTCCATTGTCGGCGCGCTGCTGCTTACGATATTGCCCGAAGCGCTGCGTTTCCTGGCCAACTGGCGTATTGTGATCTACGCGGTGGTACTGATATTGGTCATGCTCTATCGTTCCAACGGTCTGTGCGGCGGCAAGGAACTGCCTTTCCTGAAGGTAAAGAGGCAATCCCTGTATAACGAACTGCCTAGGCAGAATAAGCTGCGCAAGTCCAAAAAACTGGCCGACTGACGCAGAAAGGTGGAGGAACGAATGAGTATTCTAGAAGTAAAGAATCTTTCCATCGTTTTCGGAGGGTTAAAGGCGGTCTGCGATTTTAACCTTACTGTGAATGAGAACGAGCTGGTAGCGGTCATCGGACCGAACGGCGCCGGTAAAACTACGGTTTTCAACATGCTGACCGGTATTTATAAACCGACGACGGGTTCCATCACACTGGCCGGCCGCGATATGGTGGGTTTGCGTCCCTTTGAGTTCGCGCAGATGGGTGTGGCCAGAACCTTCCAGAATGTGCGGCTTTTTACTGATGCCACCGTGATAGACAACGTAAAAATGGCTTATACCTTTCAGAGCAAGCAAAGGCTCATGCAGAGTATTCTGCGTACGGCCTCCATGCGCAGGGAAGAACGGGAAATTGAAGACAAAGCCATGCATCTGCTGGAAATGTTCCACCTGGAGGATAAGGCGGATCTATTGGCAAAGAACCTGCCATACGGCGCGCAGCGGCGGCTGGAGATCGTCCGCGCGCTGATGCTGGAGCCGAGATTGCTGCTTCTCGACGAGCCCGTTGCGGGCATGATCACCACGGAGCTCGACGAAATGGCGTCCCTTGTGCGCGAAGTGCGTCAGAAATTCAATTTGTCCATTATCCTGATAGAGCACCATATGAACTTCGTCATGCCGCTGGCGGATCGGATCAAGGTGCTGGATTTCGGCCAGACGATCGCCGAGGGCATACCGGCGGAAATCCAGAAAAATCCCCGCGTAATCGCTGCATATTTGGGAGGAGGATACGCAAATGCCAATGCTTGAAGTAAAGGATCTGTTTGTATCCTATGGAGCCATTGAAGCTGTCAAGGGGGTATCGTTTCATTTGAACGAGGGCGAGATCGTGGCGCTCATCGGCTCCAACGGCGCCGGGAAATCCACCATACTCAGAACAATATCTGGCCTCGAAACGGCGAAATCCGGCTCTATCAGGCTGCTGGGGCAGGAACTCACCCGTTTGCCCGCGCACAAAATTGTGGAAGCCGGCGTGGCCCATGTTCCCGAAGGACGCCGCGTTTTTCCGCGGCTGACGGTTACGGAGAACCTTCGCCTTGGCGCAAACCTGCAAAAGGATAAGGCGTTCATCAAAGAGCAGTTGGAAAAGGTTTTTGAAATATTCCCCCGATTGAAAGAGCGTGAAAAGCAGATGGCGGGAACGCTTTCCGGCGGCGAGCAGCAAATGCTTGCGCTGGGACGGGCGCTGATGACAAACGGCAAGCTGCTGTTGCTGGATGAGCCTTCCATGGGCCTTGCGCCGATTATTGTGGAAGACATTTTCAGGATTATACAGCAGCTCAATCAGGCGGGCGCGAGCATATTGCTCATTGAGCAAAACGCGTTTTTGGCGCTTAATACCGCGTCGCGCGCCTATGTGCTGGAAACCGGCAGAATAAGCATTGAGGGCGAGGCGCAAACCTTGCTGACAGACGACCGTGTGCGCGAAGCATATTTGGGCACTTAATAGAACAGAAAATTGAGGCAACACGATGAAACTATCGAATTTAGCAATGACGCTTGGCGGCTCGGTGATTCGGGAAATGTTCAACGAGGCGCTCAAAATGAAGGACACCATCAGCTTTACGGTTGGCGAACCGGATTTTATTACCCCCGCGCCCATCATTGACGCCGCCTGTGCGGCTTGGAAAAGCGGATTGACGCATTACACTCCGAACAAGGGCGTTCCGGAGTTACGGCAGGCGATTGCGGCTTACCATGCAAAAGATTTGCATCCGGATCCCGAAAAGAACATCATTGTGACCTGCGGCGCGACGGAAGCTATTCAGCTGGCGCTGTTTACGCTGGTCAACCCCGGCGAAGAGGTCATCATCGTTACGCCCGCATGGCCGAATTATTTTGGGCAGATCGGCATGTGCGGCGCGGTCGCGAAAATTGTTCCCGCGTATGAACACAACAGCTTTGTGCCGGATCCGGAGGATATCCGCCGCGCCATTACCGATAAAACAAAGCTGATTATACTCAATTCACCCTCCAACCCCACGGGTGCTGTGATCGACCGTGAGACGTATTGTCGCATTGCCGATATTCTGCGCGATAAGGATATTTATATTATCGCGGATGAAATATACAGCCGGCTGGTATACGATCAGGAATCCTGTACCAGCATCGCGGAGTTCCCGGAGCTGGCCGACCGGGTGGTGTACATCAGCGGCTTTTCCAAAATGCTGGCCATGACGGGCTGGCGGCTCGGATATGCCATCAGCACGCCCGAGATCATTACCAACATGACCAAGCTGCATGAAAACGGCGCAAGCTGCCTGCCCGCGCCCAGCCAGCTTGCCGCTGCCGAAGGCCTCGCGCAGTGCACGGATGAAATTGAGCGCATGCGGGCGATCTACCAGACGCGCCGCAACATTATCACGGCGGAAATCAACAAAGTAAAGGGCATGAGCTGCATCGTTCCGCGCGGCGCGTTCTATGTGTTTGCGAACATCAGGGAAACCGGCATGAAATCCAAGGATTTCTGTATGGATATTCTCAGGAACACGGGCGTCGTTACGGTTCCCGGTTCAGGCTTCGGCGATGTGGGCGAAGGCTATGTCCGCTTTACTTATGCGACGAGCGAGGAGAATATCCGCGAAGGGCTCAGACGCATTCGGAATTACCGGGAGAAAGCGTAAAGGGTAGAAAAATGAGCGAACAGATTAAAAAGAGGGTACAGGCTATCGGCCTGATACCTGTGATTAAGCTGCAAAATATTGAGGACAGCGAAGCGCTCGCCGGCGCTTTGGTGGCGGGCGGCATTCCGCTTGCGGAGGTAACGTTCCGCGCCGCAGGCGCGGAGCAGGTGATTGCGCGCATGCGCAAGTGCTACCCGCAAATGCTCGTTGGCGCGGGCACCGTTCTGACCACGGAGCAGGCCGGGCTGGCTATCCATGCGGGCGCGCAGTTTATCGTCGCCCCCGGCTGTGACCCAAAGGTTATAGACTATTGCCGGCAGAAGGGCATCCTGATTGTTCCGGGCGTCAGCACGGCAAGCGAGCTGGGCGTCGCCGTGGAACACGGCCTTGAGATTGTGAAATTCTTCCCTGCGGAACAAAGCGGGGGATTGGCGGCTATCAAGGCGCTTGCGGGCCCCTTCGGCGGCGTGAAGTTCATTCCCACCGGCGGAATCAATACGGAAAACTTGGCGAGCTACCTTTCCTGCGACAGGGTTGCGGCCTGCGGCGGCACATTCATGGTGGGCGCCTACCTGGCCTCGGGCGAGTGGGAAAAGATTACCGCGCTGTGCCGCGAATGCGTGCGGCTGATGCACGGGTTTTCTATCGCGCATGTGGGCGTCAATACGAAGGATGAACAGGAGGCGCTTTCGACGGCAAACCTGTTTGCGTCCTTGCTTGGGCTGCCGGTGAAGCCGGGCAACAGCTCCATTTTTGTGGACGCCGCTATAGAAGTTATGAAAGCGCCGTATTTAGGGGCGCACGGCCACATAGGCATGAAAACGAACAATCTCGTGCGCGCGGTCGCCTACCTTGAAGAAATGGGCATCGCGTTCAATAAGGAGACTATGAAATACAATAAGAAAGGAACACCCAGCGCGGTTTATTTTGAACAAGAGGTGGCGGGGTTTGCCGTCCATCTGGTTCAGGCGTGAATTCTCGGGAAGGGTTAGGGAAAAGAATATGAAAAAGGTTCTCACATTTGGTGAAATCATGCTGCGGCTGGCGCCGCCGGACGGGCATCGTTTTTTGCAGACAAACAGTCTGGAAGCGACATTTGGCGGCGGGGAAGCCAACGTGGCCGTCTCTTTGGCCAATTACGGTACGCCCGTTGCGTATTTGACGTGCCTGCCCAGCAATCCCATCGGCCAGGCGGCCATCAACAGCCTGCGCTATTTTGGCGTGGATACGGGGAAGGTGATGCGCTGCGGCGACCGCATCGGCGTATATTATGTGGAAAAGGGTGCTTCCCAGCGGCCTTCCAAAGTGGTTTATGACAGGAAATATTCCGCTATCAGCATGTCAAAACCGTCCGATTATGACTGGGATGCGATTTTCGAGGGTATTTCGTGGTTCCATTTTACCGGCATTACGCCTGCGCTGGGACAAAACCTGGCTGAAGCCTGCATGGAAGCCGTAAAAAAAGCGAAGGAAAAGGGGATCACCGTCAGCTGCGACCTGAATTACCGCAAAAACCTGTGGACGAGCGAGCAGGCCTGCGAAACCATGTCCAAGCTGATGCCCTTTGTGGATGTCTGCATCGCGAATGAAGAGGATGCCGAAAAAGTCCTTGGCATCAAGGCGAAGGGCGTGGACGTCAACAGCGGAAAGCTTTCCAATGACGGATACCGCGAAGTCGCGGAGGAGCTGGTCAAGCGCTTCCATTTTTCCTATGTGGCCATCACATTGCGTACCTCCTATTCCGCGGATAACAACAAATGGGCAGGCATGCTGTATGATGGCAAGGAGTGTTATTTCTCCAAAGCTTACGACGTCCATATCGTAGACCGTGTGGGCGGCGGCGATTCCTTCGGCGGCGCCTTGATCCATGCGCTGATTACCAAGAAGGGTAACAGGGAAGCCATCGAATTCGCGGTCGCCGCATCCTGCCTGAAACACTCGCTGCAGGGCGATTATAACCGCGTGACGGTGGAAGAAGTCAATGCACTGGCAAACGGCAGCGGTTCCGGTCGTGTAGAGCGCTGACAGCTGTTAGCAGTCCCCCAAAATCGCTCACCTTTCCAAGAACACGGCATGGAAGAATAAAGGGGTTCCGCGCATCGGTATATTACTGGGAAGCTGACTGGTAATTGCCGAGTCGGGGACCCCTTGTTCTTATGTTCCCGGGAACAGAGCCGCTAAATCGGCATGATACGATCTATCTGCCGATGTACCATAAATTGCAAAAGCGTTTGTCGGGCTTCGACAGTCTGTGGCTGCAAATCCACACCGCCTGCACTTTGCAAGAATCATAAGGTGTGATAAGATTATATAGATTGACAAAGAGCAAGGGAGTTTGAACAAATGATCATAACAGTTATGATGTTTCTGACGATCTTGTTTCTGCCTCGCCTGATGGTGCTTCTTATCAATAAAATTCCGTTTTTAAAAGCGTTGGGGCCGGTCTTTTTGTGTTATTCCGCCGGTTTGCTATTAAGCTTTGCGTTTAAAGCCGCAGGGACAGATATGACACTTGCTTCGGACTTTTCGTCTGTACTGGTATGCATAGGTATGCCGCTGATTTTGTTTTCAGCGAACCTCCCCGCTTTAAAGAAACTGGCCAGACCAATGATAACTTCGTTTTCAATGAATGTTTTTTCAGTTGTAATCGTTGCGATAATAACATATTTTCTGTTCAGAAACATTGTTCTGGACGCTCATAACATAAGCGGAATGCTTATTGGCACATATACGGGCGGTACGCCTAACATGCTGGCTATCGGTAACGGGCTGGAATCAAGCCCCGAACGCATATTGCTGCTTCAGACAGCCGATATGATCGGTGGCGGCGTTTATTTCTTTCTGCTGCTTTCCATAATGCCGCGGCTATTAAAAAAGATGCTTCCGGAATACAAATTTGCCGGACGCAACGACGACACGGAAGAGACTAAGCATTATGCAAAAGCGTTCAGCGGAGAAAAGCAAAGCGTAAAACCGCTGAAGGCATTTTTCATTCGGCTTGCTCTTGTTCTTTTGGCCGTACTTTGCGTTGCAGTTGCAATAGGAATTTGCCTTTTGCTTCCCAGCCGCTACGGGAATGACGGTTTTGCCAAATTGGGAGAATATACCGCCGTAATCATGCTCATTGTTACAAGCTGCGGAATTGCGCTTTCATTTGTTAAGAAGGTGAGAAACGCTCCGGGCTCCTATAGCTCGGGGCAATACCTTCTATTGATGTTTTCAACCGTGATGGGGCTTTGCTTTGATTTTTCCGCTATCAGCGGCGCTTTGATTCTTTTGGGAATGTTGCTGGTGATTCAGTTCGGAACTGTAGTATTGCACCTAGTTATGGCGAAAATAGCGAAAATTGATTATCATACCATGATGATTACCTCAACGGCAGGGGTATTCGGTCCTGCATTTATCATTCCTGTTTCAAATGCGCTACGCAACGATGAGATTATTCTACCCGGAATACTATGCGGCATTTTGGGCTATGCAATCGGCAACTATCTCGGCATAGGTATCGGAGAGCTGCTTCACATGTTTGCATAGGAGGGTATGTAATGTGAAAATCGCGGTCATTGGGGCAGGGGCGATCGGGGGCGTAACTGCCGCTTACATGGCGAGGGGCGGAATAGACGCTACATTGGTGTGTAAGAGAAAAAACATTGCGGATACTATTCGTGGGACAGGGCTGCATATTGCCGGCAAGCGCGGCGAGTACTTTATTAAGCTGAAAGCTGTTCCGGATATTTCAGATCTTGACGGAAAGTTCGACTATTGCCTGATTGCAACAAAAGCAAATGATTTAGAAAATGCGGCATTTAATGTTCTTCCCTATCTTGCGGATGATGGGCTGGTCGTTTCGATGCAAAACGGCATCTGTATCGACGCACTGGCAAAAGTAGTGGGCCGCGAGAGAGCGGCTGGCGTAGTTGTGACGTGGAGCTGCACGATGTGTGGTGATGCGTTTTTGGAGATAACCGGGGAGGGCGGGTTTATACTCGGCATGATAAACGGTTGCAACGACCCGCGTATCATAAAGCTAAAGCAAGCCCTGGACAAGGTAGCGCCTACAACGATTACCGATCATATTTTGAGTGAAATGTATTCGAAATTGGTTATCAATTCGGGAATTACCTGCGGCGGCGCTATGACAGGGCAAACCCTTGGAAAAATGCTGATGACCAAGCGTGCGCGGTTGTTCTTTATCAATATCGTCAAAGAAGATATCGCTTTAGCCGATGCGATGAAGCTAACTGTGCCGCCGTTTGGAGGAAAACTGGATTACTACAAGTTCACCAAGGGTAATACCATGCTGTCGAGGCTGCGCAGGCATGTGATTCTTTTTCTTATGGGTGTGAAGTACTGGAAGCTGAAATCCTCTTCGCTTACATCCGTACAGCGAGGCGGAAGGACAGAAGTCGATTACCTCAACGGGTGGATTTCAAATAAAGGCGATGCGTTGAACGTACCGACGCCGGTTAACGACCGCGTTGTAAAGATTATTAAGGAAATTGAGGCCGGGCAAAGAAGAAGCTGTCCCGAAAACCTGCTGGAAGCACTTCAATAAACGAAAGGAATATGACAGTGGATAAAACATTGGAAGAAATCAATGCGATAAAGCAAAGCGACCTGGAAGAATATAATAAGTATGTGATGCTCGGCAGCGGCCAGCATGGCGTTTGCTTTACAAAAGGCAGCGGAGTACGATTGTTTGATATTGAAGGGAAAAGCTATATTGACTGCACCTCGCAGGGGTGGGCGCTTTACCTCGGGCACGCGAATGAAGAGATCAGACGGACAGTTTATGAGCATATGGGGCAGCTTGGGCACCTCAACCAAAACAGCGACAGCCTGCCTCGCTACGCATTGGCGAAAAGATTGACGGAACTGGCGCCGGCAAATTTAAATCGCGTTCTGTTTACAGTCGGAGGCAGCGCCGCTATTGAAGCCGCCATGAAGATTGCGGTAAAGAACGTGAAAGGTGCGCGCAGCTTCGTATGTCTTCACGACGGATATCACGGTTCATCGCTTACGACCGGGGCGGCATCATGGATTTCCACCAAAGCGGCAGGCATGTTTACCGGCTTCAACAGCTTTTTGAGCATCCTGAACAATGTTTTTATCCGCGTACCCAATCCATATCTATACCGGTGGACTGATACGGCCGATCCCGAAGACTGCATCGATTATTGCCTGAAAGTGGCGAAGGAAACCATTCGGTCCGGTATTAACGGGCCCGTAGCCGGCATTATCGTAGAGCCGCTTCAAGCGAGCGGAGGGCAAATTCCGTTACCCAAACGCTATCTGCAGGGCCTCAGACAACTATGCGATGCGTTTGGCTGCCTTCTGATATTTGATGAGCTGCAGACCTATTGCAGGATAGGGAATTATTTCGCCGCAAGAAAATATGACATTGAACCGGATATCATCTGCATAGGCAAAGCGTTGGGCGCAGGCTTTCCGATTGCCGCGATCATCATCCATGACAGGCTGGAAGGCTTCAGCCCCCTGGGTGATGATGTTCACACATTTTCCAACAACAGCATATCGCAGGTTGCGGCACTCAAACAGCTTGATATCATCGAGCGCGATCATTTGCTTGATAATGCCAATGCTGTCGGCAAATACTTTAATCAAAAACTTGCGGAAATGCAGAAAATATATCCTTGCATTGGAGACGTCCGCCAGGAGGGGCTGCATATAGGTATAGAATTTGTAGAGGATCCCGTAACGAAGGCGCCGGACATGCGAATGGCGCAGATCGTGAAGCATATTGCGCTGGCAATGGGTCTTATTGTTGGCGAGGCGGGTTATAGAATGAATGTTTTAAAGATTAAGCCCCCGCTCATTATCACCATGAAAGAGGCTGAGGAAGCATTCGCTATTTTTGAAGCCGCTGTTGGCGGCGCGTTACAACAAACGGCCAATGTCAGCCTCTCATAGATACCCGAAAAGATAACGGCCGTATGCCGGCCGTTTGGATTTTGTTTGCGCATATTAAGATAATGTACGATGGTATTTATTCGCCGATGAACTGCAGGAATTTCGAGATACGCTCGTTTTCCTGCCGCACTTCCGAGAAGAAACGGTCCTTTGTCTCGTCGCAGACGAGCGAGCCTTTATCCAAAAACAGTACGCGGCTGGCTACATGGCGGGCAAAAGACATCTCATGCGTTACAACCAGCATACATACGCCGTCCGCCGCAAGATTTTCCAGTATGCGCAAGACCTCGCTGCTCATTTCCGGGTCGAGAGCAGACGTGATTTCATCCAATAACAGCGCCTTGGGGTTCATCATCAGTGCGCGCGCGATGGCGACGCGTTGCTGTTCGCCGCCGGAAAGCTCGTTGTGCTTGGATTTTTCCTTTGACGAGAGCCCCACTTTATTCAGATAATACCGGGCTTTTTCTTCGGCCTCGTGTTTATGCATGCCGAGAAGCTTGATGGGGCTTAATATCATATTGCCCATCACATCCAGATGAGGAAACAGCACCGTCTGCTGAAATACCATGCCGCAGGCAAGCCGTATCGCCTTGAGATTCTTTTTTTCCTTGACGGATATGCCGTTCACAAGAATATCGCCCTGGTCAATGCTTTCCAGGCCGTTAATGCAACGTAAAAGCGTGCTTTTGCCGGTTCCGCTCGGTCCCAGAAGCACCGTAACGCCCTCCTGGTCAAAGTTCACGCTGAAATCCTTCAATACCGTCAGTGCGCCGAAAGATTTTGTAATATTCTTAACTTCTATCATCGCCATTGCTTTTACCTCCGTATTGCTCAATATGAGAAACCGACCCGCTTTTCCAGATACTGCGACAGCCTGGATAGCGGCAGGGAAATGACGTAGTATACCACAAACACGATTCCCCATACTGTAAAAGGCATCATGGTACGCAATGTGATGATCTCGCCTGTTTTGGCAAGGTCCATCAGGCTGATCAATGCCACCAGCGAGGAGCACTGCAATTGGCTGATATACAGAGTAATCGCCTGTGGAATGAGCAGGCGCAGCGCCTGGCGCGTTATGATGTGCAAAAACACCGATTTGCGGTCATGACCCAGCGCAAGGCCGGCCTCCCACTGCATTTTAGGGATGGCGCTGACGGAATTATGCACCAATACCGCAAAGAAAGCGCCCGTGTTCAGCGACAATGCAATGATGGCCGCAGGGTAGGCGTCCAGCACAATACCGCTGATGATGGGTAAGCCGTAATAAATCAGAAACAATTGCGTGACGAGCGGGGAATTGCGCAAAGGTTCCATTATAATAAGCGGCAATGAGGATACCGCTTTATTTTTCGAGCAGCGAATCAACCCGAGTATGGTGCCGATGACTGTTCCAATAGCAATGGAGACCAGCGTCACCGAGAGCGTGACGCCCACACCTTTGAGAAGCTGAATGCCGTCATACCAGGTCAGCTGCATATATTTTTCAAACATACTTCAGCACCTCCTTATAATGTGATCGAAATCTTTTTATCGATATATTTCGCTACAAAGGAGATGAAGAACGTGATGACGCAATAGCTTACAAGTATGAGCAAATACACCTCAAACGGACGTGAAGTACGGGCGGCCACGGTCTTTGCGGAGCCCATGATTTCCATAACGGTTACGGCAAAGGCAACGGAGGACGTAAGCACGAGATTGACAAAGTTGCTGGTGAGCGGTTTAAACGCGACGCGCAGGGAAATTGGCATGACGATATAGCGCATTGTCTGAAACGGCGTAAACCCGAGCGCCGCCGCACACTCGTAATAGCCGGTTTTTACGGCCATCAGGCCGGAGCGTATCACTTCGCAGTTTGGCGCGCTGGAATTGATGCCTAAGGCGATGATCGCCGTGATGATCGGGTTCGTATTGACGCCCAATACGGGCAAACCATAAAAAAGAAAGAACAGCTGCACCAGAAACGGCGTGTTGCGAAGAAAATCCACCCAGGCTATACTGATGCCGCGCAGGACTTTATGCCTGGAGCGACGCAAAACCGCCATCAGCATACCCAGCGCAAAGCCCAGAATAAGGGATCCGATCACAATAATGACCGTCTGGACCGCACCTTGGAGCATCATTCCGCCGTATTGTTCAAGAAACCTGAAATTCAGTTTATACATTTTTTTCTCTCGACTTCCCGTAGAATGGGTTCCTTCAGTGCCAAGAATATATATGCCCTTCCGGCGTGACGGCGCTTGGTTAATAATAGCCCGCAAATAAAGGGGGAGGTCGGCGGAATGGTTACCGCCGACCAAGGGGGATTTCGCTTAAAATGCCCTTTCCCTTTATGTTTACCAGATAGCCGTCATCTCGCCGGGTGCGACGCCCCACCATTTCTCATAAGTCTCAGCCTGGAAGCCCTGTGTGATCTGCCAGGAAACAAACATGTCGACCCAGCGTACGAATTCGAGGTCGCCCTTGGGCATGCCGACGCAGATAGGATCGGAGGTATAGCGTTTTTCCTGTGCAACAAGCTTGCCGCCGCTGTTCTTGGCTGCATAATCGACGATGGTGTTGTCCTCAAAGGCGGCGTCAGCCTTGCCCTGTTCGAGCTGGAGAATTTGATCCGTGAAGTTGGGTACGAATATAATTTCCGCTTGCGGCGCGTATTTCAAAACAAGCTCTTCCCCTGTGGTGCCACGGCCTACGACGACCTTAACATCGGGCTTGTTCAGGTCTTCCACTGTTTTATAGGGCGAATTAGCGGGGGTGATCATTTTGATGCCGCATTTGAGATACGGAATAGAGAAGTCAATTGTTTTCGCGCGTTCGAGGTTACCGGTGATGTTGGCAAATATAACATCTACGCGGCCGGATGTCAATGCGGGAATGCGTGTTTCGCCATCCACATCCACGACTTCAAGCTCCACACCTAAGATTTCCGCCATCTTGTTTGCCCAGTCCACATCGTAGCCTTGCGGTTGCCCCTTATCGTCGCGGAAACCGATCGGCGGCCCGTTCAGAGAAAGGCCTATACGGATTTTGCCGCTTTCCAGTATGTGTTCCATCGTGGGGCTGCCGCTGCCGGTTGTTTCCGTACCGGCAGCCGCGCCTGTCGAACTGCCGCAACCGCCGGCAACGAGGCCCAGTGCGAGCACCATGACCAACGCCAAAAGCAATGCCAGTATTCTCTTCATCTTGTTTTCCTCCTTTTTAGACCTATGGATTTTGGGGGTTTAGCTGCATGTTCTGTTTGCTGGATGTTGCCTTCATGACTGATCTGCGATGTTGTGTGCTTATGTGTTATTTCATTTTCATGATATATTCATCATTCACTGATGTCAATAATATTTTTAACATCGTGTTAATATTTATTTTGATCTCCATCTGCGTCCTGATTCAAAAGGATGCCGCAATCTGCATAAAATTGCGATTATAATTGAATAATGCAAACATGATTCCTGCAAAATGCACGGAAACAGGCTATATTCCAAGAGCTTGGACTTCGATCGTGCATATCGGTGCATATATCCTTCATGGCAACGCTGGGAGCAAAGGTGCAATAGATTCACCTGCGGCTTCTCTAGAAGGATACAACTATGCCGCAGTATTGACAAACGACAGCCATAGTGCTTATAATACAACTGCGAAATCGTTACCGCATATTTGCGGCCTATCACCATCGTACAGAAATGGCAGGTGCAGTTTTGAAAGACCTCACGATACAGGATATCGCCATGCAGGCAAAGGTATCCGTAACGACTGTCTCCCGCGTGCTCAACAATAAGGGCCGCGTCAGCCAGCAAACCAGAAAAAACGTGCAGCGCGTGATCCAAAAAACAGGGTATATGCCAAACCGGATCGCCGTTTCCATGAAAACCAAGCAGACCAACGCCGTCGTTGTGCTGATACCGGACCTCTCTACCGGGTTTTACGCACAGGTCGTCATGGGCGCAGAACAGGCGTTAAGCGCACAAGGGTATTCCACGCTGGTGTTTTCCGCGCAAAACAAGCCGCGCGGCGAAGAGGAATTCTTAACCGGCGCTATTATGCGCATGATCGATGGCGTCATCGCCATCCCTTCCATTGAAAACGCGGAACCCTACCGCGTATGCCCGAAACCGCTCGTAATGGTGGACCGTTACCTGGAAAACTGCAGCCGCGACGCGATTTCCATCGACAATTTCATGGGTGCGCATGCGCTGACGGATCATTTGGCGCAAAAAGGGCACCGGGATATCGCCATCATCACAGGCCCGGTAACACTCAACGTAGGCAGGGAGCGTATGCTTGGCTACCGCCAGGCATTGAGCGACCACGGCATCCCATTGCGCGAGCAGCTTTGCTTCGTGGGCGATTGGGGCAGCGCGCACGGGTACGCTGCCGCAGAGGAAATATTGAATATGCGCCCGATGCCCACCGCCATCTATGCTGCCAACGCCATGATATTGGAAGGCGTACTGCGCGCATTGTACAAGCACAATGTACATATTCCCGAGGATATTTCCCTTGTCGGCTTTGATAACCCGCCGCTTGCGGAAATGCTGGAGCCGCATATCACTGTTATCGACCGCCCGGCCGAAATGATGGGTTCTATTGCCGCGCAGATTCTGCTGCAGCGAATCCGCGGCGAGGGGGACGCCACATATAAGCGGCTGATACTGCCCATTGAATTGATTGAGCGGGCTTCCGTCAAGGCGCTTTGATGCTAAGGGGCAACAGCGCTTTTTCCGTATACTCTTTTTGTTTTCCTTTTTGCTCAAGTCGAAAATCACACCTTTCTTTTGGAGGGAGCATATGCCGCCGTACGGATACAATGGAAAGCTTTTGCATGTGGATTTAACCCATGCCGCCGCCTTTGTGGAGACGCCGGATGACCGCTGGTACCGTATATATGCGGGCGGCGGCCTGATGGGCGCCGCTCTTTTGATGCGGAACACAAGAAAAGGGATGGACGCCTTTGATCCTGAAATGATGCTGGCGTTTGTTTCCGGCATTATCGCAGGCCAGGATGCGCCGGGTCTGGCGCGCTTTTGCGTTGTAACGAAATCCCCGCTTTCGGGGGGCATTGCCGAAGCGAGGGGTGAGGGCGCGTTTGCCGTGTCGCTCAAGGCAAGCGGATTCGACGCGATCACTATCACGGGGCAGGCCGAGCGGCCTGTCAGCCTGATTATTGAAAACGGGTCTGCGCGCATCGAGGATGCGCAGGCGCTCTGGGGCAAAAGCACCCTCGAAACGGCGAGGCATTATCAAGCGGCATACGGCATACCACTGTCCGCTACCGCAGCTATCGGCATAGCGGGTGAAAAGTTGGTACGCTATGCAAGCATCGTCGCGGGAGGCGCAAACCATGCGGCGCGTTTTGGGACGGGGGCGGTGATGGGCGCCAAGCGGTTAAAGGCGGTTGTGGTCATCGGCGGTACGCCGCCGCCCGTCGCCCATGAAGAGCAGCTTGAACAAATACGCGCCTATTTCATGGAGAACATGAAAGCAAATACGCTGAGCATGTGGCAGAAAGCAGCGCCCGGGTTTGCAGCTTCCGCGGATCTTTCGGATTATGACACGGCTTACATCGGCACAAACAATTATCAGGACGATCTGCGGCTTGGCAATTCCGGTTTTAAGCGTGAAAATTACCTGCCGTATTACCGCGGTGAAAACGCCTGCCCCGGCTGCCCGAACGATTGTATGAAATACATCGGGACGGATGAAGCGGATAAGGATGCCTGCTGCATCCATCAGGAGATAACGGGCGCTTTGGGGCCCAACGTGGGCAACAAAAGCCTGCCCATCGTGCTGGAGGGCAACCGGCTATGCAACCTCTATGGCGTTGACCCGGTATCGCTTGGGTTTTGCATCAGCTTTTGGATGGAATGCTGTGAGAACGGTCTCTTTAGGGCAGAGCAATGCGACGGCCTGGACGTGCGCTTCGGCAGGGACAATAGTATTTTGCCGCTGATTGAAAAAATATGCCGCCGCGAAGGGATCGGCATGCTGCTTGGCGAAGGCGTCAAGCGTGCCGCACAGCAAATCGGCCCGAAGGCGATGCGATATGCCATGCATGTCAAGGGCGTGGAAATGGTCAGCTTTGAGCCGCGCACGCAGACCAACCTTGCAATGGGGTATGTGGTGGCGCCCGTCGGCCCCCGATATGAGGTCTGTGAGCACGACTGGGATTTCGACGTCATATCCGGCTGGAAGCATACGATGGAGCTTTCCAACGCCATAGGCATCTATGAGCGCATCCCCATGGAAGAACTCAGCCTGCGCAAAATCAAAAATTTTAATGCGCTGTACACGCTTTGGAGCGCATGTGACGCGCTGAATCTATGCATATTCGCAAGCGCTCCCACGCGCGTATTGGGACTTGAGAAAATCGCATCGCTCATCCAAGCCGTCACGGGTTATCGGACAAGTTCCTACGAATTCATGCGCTACGGGCAGCGGCGCAATACCATGCTGCGCCTGTATAACCTGCGCGAAGGGCTTGCGGCGGAAGACGATATGCTGCCCGACCGGTTTTTTGACGAACCCGTGAAATTCGGCCGGCTGCGCGGCGCGCGCCTGGACCGCGTGCGGTTTATCGCCTGCCGGACATTGTTTTACGGCATGTGCGGCTGGGATGCGGCGGGCATACCGCGTGAAAGTACGCTGTATGACCTTGATCTCGTCGAATTTTCGCCATCCGCACGTGTGAAAGGGGAATGACAAATGGGTGAACAAGGCGGCATGACTCGCCCCGGGACGGTACCTCTGTTTGAAGAATACCGCAACGGCATATTGGAATGCATCCACTATGGCATGATCTGTGTGGTTGATAAAAACAGCATTGCCGCAAGCGCAGGGGATAAGGATTGGCTGTGTTATTATCGCTCGGCCTCAAAGGCGATACAGGCGCTGCCAGTCATAGAAAGACGGCTGGATGAAAAGTACGGCCTGACGGCAAAGGAGGCAGCTATATTTTCCGGCTCCCACTGGGGCGACGCGGAACATGTACAGGTGCAGGAATCGATACTCCAAAAAACCGGGCTAAGGGAAAAGGATATGATCATGCTTCCCACATACCCCAGCCGCCCGTCGCGCCGCGATGAGCTTTTGCGGCAGGGTATGCCGCCGCGAAAGCTCTACCACAACTGTTCCGGTAAGCATCTGGGCATGATGCTGCTTGCACGCGAGCTGGGCGAGCCGGTGGAAGGGTACTGGGTGCGCCAAAGCGCCGCGCAGCAGGTAATACTGGATACGATTTCAAAGATGACCAACATACCTGTCCATTTGATTCACGTCGGCGTGGACGGATGCGGCGTGCCGGTATACGCCGTGCCTTTCCATGCCATTGCAACCTCATATTTGCGGCTGATCCAACCGGCATTGATCGCGGAGGCTTCCCTGCGTGCGGCAGCGGAACGCAACATCTCCCTTCTGCATGCAAACCCGACAATGGTTGCGGGCAAGGATATCATTTGCTCCATACTCACTGCCGACTCGGATATGATCGGCAAAAGCGGCGCGATGGGCGTCTATGCCATGGCGATACGCTCGCGCGGGCTGGGCGTTGTGGCAAAGGTGATGGACGGCAGCCACGATGAGTATGCCCAATGCGCCATCCACATCTGCAAACAGTTCGGGTATGATACGCCGACCATCCATGCGGCGCAGGTACAGTATCCGGAGGTCATAGTGAACGACAACCGCGAAGTCGTAGGGGAACGCCGCGCGGTGTTCCGTTTTTGAAACAGTACTGCGGGGGTGACGTCAAACCGTCGCCCCCTATTGTTTGCTTCATGCTTTACTTCGGATATAACCTTGCTATAGTTTTACCGTGAACGCGGCTTCCCGGCGCCCGACCTCCACATCGTTGTCGTTTCGGATAAAAACGGGGTGCAGCGATTCGATGCGTTCTTCCATCTCTTTGCGCAGGCAGCCCAAATCCTTCAGTATCTGCAGAACAATAAAGGGCCAGGTCGTTTCCGTACCGTCGATGAGCTTGAAGGCGACTCCGAGACGTTCTTTTTTCAAGCCAAAGGCGTAAACGCCGTTCGCGCCGCCCTTGGCGACGATATCGGCGTCATAGTTCAATAACGTGCAAAGATAGCCTGTGCCGCGCATCATGTGCGGGTATTGATGGATGCGGGGGACGAAGGCCGCCGCCGCGCGCTGCAGCCGGTCGTCCCGTATGGTATCGATACAGGCCAGGTTCTTGGATGCGGCGGCGATATGCCGCAGACCAACGGCAAACACGGGTACGCCGCAGCCATCCACGCCGATGCGAACGGTATTCGTCTCGCTTAGGATCTTGATGGCCCGCTCGACCTCCTGTTGCGCCAAAGCGCCGATTTTCCAGTAGTCCTCGGGCTTGCCGCCAAGCTCCCGCTGCACCGTCATCAGCGCGGCATGCTTGCCGGCGCAGTTGTGGTAGAATTTGCGCGGTGGCAGCCCGGCGCAAATACGCGCTTCGTTGCTTGCCGTGTGCGCGGGAACAGCGGGCTTCATAACGAGCATATCCTCTGAAAAGCCCGCCTTTTTCATGATGCTTTCCAAGGCAGCTATATGGTAAGGCTCGCCTGCGTGGGAGCCCGCAAATATCGTCGTTTCTTCCGGCGTTAAGCCATAGCGCACATCCAGCCCGTGCGCGATGACGGGCAATGCCTGTATCGGTTTTGAGGCCGAGCGGTAAAACACCATAGCATCCGGATCGCCGATATGGAACAGAATATTGGAGTGCTCATCCACGATGCAGAGGTACCCATAATGGATCAGGTCGGGCGTATCGCCGCGATATTCATAAACAAGCGGCGCATAAGGGAGCATACTACATTCCTCCATTCTTACGTTTCCGCAGGCAAAGCACATTATGTTTCGTACGCGGATTTATTCAACAATACCCTACCACAATACGGGTGTGTAATCAATAATTTTTAACAAGGTGTTAAAAATTATTTGACGAAACACAATTCTCTGTTACAATGAAACTATACATACGGATCAACGAAGACCGAATAAGATAACTTAAAGCCTGAGCGATTTATCATAAAAATGATGATTGAGAAGGAGACGCCCATGAAAAAAGCCGTATTAGTGCAAACCGATCCTCTTTTTCTGGAGCAATGCACCGCTGCGCCTGTTCGCCTCGGCAAGGAGGATTATCTGCTGCGCCTGTCACTGCTAAGAGGCCGCATGAAGAATGAGGGTATCGATTTCGCCTTGCTGTATGGCGACCGAGAGCATTTTGCCAATATAGACTATTTCACCGGCTATGACTGCAGGTTTGAGGAAAGCCTTTTTATCATACCTTTGGAGGGGACGCCTGCGCTGCTGGTGGGGAACGAAGGCATGGCGTACAGTTATGTGATCCCATATGAGGTGCAGCGGGTGTACTACCGCAATTTCAGCCTCCAGGGGCAGCCGAGGGATGCAGGCGAAAGCCTTGCCGCCATATTGCGCAAGGCGGGCATTGATAAAAGCGCCCGGGTTGGCCTGTGCGGCTATAAATATTTTTTAAAGGAATATATCGCCACGGATCCCCTGTATACCTTCGACCTGCCACAATACGTTATGCAGGAGATCTATTCCGCGGCCGAACCGAAAAACGTAATCAACTATACAGAAACGCTGACCGGCCTTGCGGACGGTATTCGCCTGCGCGTTCATACCGCAAAGGATATCGCCGTTGCCGAGGCCGCCGCCTGCCGTGCCGCCGCCGTGCTTTTGCGTATGCTGGAGCGCCTTAGGCCGGGGATGACGGAATATGAGCTAAGCGAGCGCAGCCATGCCGGTTTTGCGCCATGGTCGATGTTCCCGCTTATCAATTTTGGCCCGAAACGCGTGCAAATCGGTATCTCTTCCCCCACACAGGAGCAGCGCCTGTCGCTTGGCGACCCCTGCGCGCTCTGCTACGGCATCCGCGGATGCCTCAATTCCCGCGTGGCTGTCGCCGCATACGACGAGGCTTCCATGGGCGGGCTTCGAGGGCAGCTGCATTCCTTCTATGGTAAATTCTTCGAGGCCATGTGCGCGTGGTATGAAACGCTGCGCGTTGGCGCAAGCGGGCACGGCATGCACTGGGCGGTCCACAACATCATAGGCGGCGAGTTTGGCGTAACGCTCAACGCGGGGCATTATACCGGTATGGACGAATGGGTCAATTCGCTCTGCTATGACGGGTCGCAGTTTACCCTGCCTGACGGCGCGTATCTGCAGGCGGATATCATCGCCTCCGCCGGCGACCCGGTGCGTACCGCCATCTGCGAGGACGGCGTCATCGTTGCGGGCTGCGCGCTGCGCGGCGCGCTGCAAAAGGAGTACCCTGAAACGTACGCGCGGATCATGGCACGCGCGCAGAAGATGCGCGAAGTGATAGGCGTCAACCTCTCGGAGGATGTGCTGCCGCTTTCCAACCTGAATGGCGTGATGTTCCCGTTCATGCTGAACCTGAATACCATGTTCGGCCTTCGGGATGCGTGAAGGAGCGGAATGGTATGAGCAACGCCGATACGACTGTTTTGTTTGAGCTGTGCTGCGGTTCAGCAGATGACGCGGTCTATGCCTATGAGGGCGGCGCGGACCGCGTGGAGCTCAACAGCGCAATGTTTCTGGGCGGGCTCACGCCGACGGTGGGCGCGCTGATTCAGGCGAAAAAACGTACGCCTTTGCCGGTAATGTGCATGGTGCGGCCAAGGGAAGGTGGCTTTTGCTATACGGAGTGCGAATATGCCGTCATGCTGGAGGATGCGAAAATTCTTTTGGAATACGGCGCAGACGGAATCGTGTTCGGCTTCCTCAACGAGGACGGTACGGTGGACGCGGCGCGCTGCCGGGAAATGCTGCGGGTGATTGGAAACAGGGTCAGCGTATTCCACCGCGCCATCGATGTCGTACCCGATGTGTTCGCTGCGCTGGATACGCTTATTTCCCTGGGTGTTACCCGCGTATTGACAAGCGGGCAGAGGCCCACCGTGGGCGAAGGCGTCGAGAAAATCCGGGAAATGATCGCGTATGCGGCAGGGCGTATTCAAATTCAGCCCGGCGGCGGTATCCAGATGCATGATGCGGCGTGGTGCCGGAAGGCAACCGGCGCTGATATGCTCCACGCGATGGTGCATAAGGAAGCGTTCGACCGCAGCGCGATGGGCAACCCCGCGATCTATTTCGGTGGGGCGATCTATCCGCCGGAGGACCGGTATAAGGTTGCGGATAAAGATGCGATCATGCGCTTCTGCAAGCAGATTCGGGGGCAGGAATAGCGCAATACCCCTAAATATCGTGTGTCTGGGGATAGAAAGCAGTTGAAAGGGAGCGCGTTGGTAATATATACTGTGTAGAGTGGGCATGTGGCCGCGCAGACCGGCTGCGCGTTGATTTTGGTCACCTTCCAAGGCGTCGAGCGGCGGCCCCTGTGCAGGGTTCGTACGGCATCGATGCCTTGCCTTGTTGAGCGCATATAATTTCGTATGCCGTGTAAGTGAAATAATACTTTCCCGTTCTGTATAGGCAAATGCGGTTTCGCGGCGCCTTGATGCATGCGCCCTGTAAATCCAAAGGACTGTGGGGATACACAATGGAACGAACGATCGAGATGAATACGGGCAAGGCTATACAAGGGTATGCCCACATGAAGTATAACAACCTGAAACTGGTGTACGACGTCATACGCGAGCGGCGTTCTATTTCGCGTATCGATCTGGCGCGTGAAACGGGCATGAGCGCTACGAGCATGACAAGAATTTGTTCCGAACTCATTTCAACAGGGCTGATTCGCGAAGGCGCGGTGAGCGGGAAGCGCGTAGGCCGCCGCGCGATGCTGCTGGAGGTCTGCCCGCGCGCCTGCTTCTGCTTCTGCATCAATATCGACGTATGCACGACGCAATTGACCATATTCGATATGCTGCTCGACCGGGTTGCATACCGCGAAATCTGTACGGAAGCCACGTCTTCGTATGAAGAAATCATCGATGAGATCGCTACAATCATACCGCAAATGGCGAAGGACGCCGACGTACCCATGGAAAGCATACTCGCCGTAGGCATCAGCACCGTGGGCAGCGTGCACGAGGGCGTGATGCAGTACGTGGCGCAATTCAATTGGTCCAACGTCCCTGCGCAGGAATATGCGCAAAAGAAATTCGGCCTGCCCGTGATGGTGGAAAACGATTGTAAAGCGGCGCTCATCGGCGAGCAGCGCGTCCGTTACGGCATCAACTGCCCCGCGAACATTGTGTATATCGGTTTGGGAAAGCGCGGCGTAGGCGCTGCGGCGATGGTCAACGGCCAATTGCTGCGGGGCTCGACCAATGCCGCGGGCGAGCTGGGGCATATCACCGTTCAGGTGGACGGCATGCTGTGCGACTGCGGGCGCCGCGGATGCCTGCAGACATTCCTGGCGGAGCAGTTTTTGCTGCGGCGCGCAGCCGAAATCGATCTGCCCGTCAACTCCATGCAGGAAATGATGGACGCGCTGGCAAACGGCGACCCGCGCGCCGTGGAATTGTTTCAGCAAATGAACCAGTATATCGGCGTGGCGATCAATATCATTGCCTGCGCGTATAACCCGGATGTGATATTATTCAACGATCACTACTTTTTACGCAATTACCACAATTGGTATAAGCAATCCCGCGCCAAAATGCCGTATTACATCTTCCGGCCGATTCTCGAAACGATACAGGTGGAAACCTCCATGCTCGGTTCCGGCGCCTGCTTATATGGAATCGGCTGCAGTTTGCTGGATACGCTTTTACAATCCAAACTCAATATGCTCGAAGCGGCGCCCGAATAGACGATGCGCTACTCCGTTTCCGCCGTGCCATTTTCAATCATGGCCTGCTTTGCTTCGATCCGGCGGTTGCGGAACCAGAGGGATAAATCGAAAGCCACCATAACGAAATTGAGCACATACAGGTACATGACGATGTCGTTGCTGTACAGAAGCTTATGGGTGAAGCCGGCCGCGTAGCCGATCAATATCACGACGCTGAACAGCGGGCTTTTTCCGCCCGTTGTACGGCTCTTCCAGGATTTGATGATGGAGATAGGCCATGCAAAGCCGAAGCAAAGCAGCATGATCGTTTCAAATATACTCATTGAGCGGTTCCTTCTAAATACTTTATCCAAATTGACAGTAAGAACCGTCCGCATGCACAGGCAACGGACGGTTCTTTTGCTGATAAAAATTAATACCCTAAGTTTTCCTTGACCAGCAGCACGTGGACATCCTGCACGGCGTTGGCGGGGCGCTCCAGCAGCACGGTCACCTTGCACATGCGCTGCGGGGAGTGGCAGTCGTTACACTTGCCTGTGGCGGCGCAGGGGGTCTTCAGCCCCAGCCGTCTTGCGTTGGCAGGGCAGGCTTCCCGTTTGATGCGCGCGACGCCGTCGGCATAATCGCCCGCGAGCTTGTTTACACCCGCGATGATGATGACCTTTTTTGGCCCGTAGAACAGGTTGCCTACACGGTTTCCGGTGCCGTCGATATTGAGTATCGCACCGGCTTCGAGTATGGCGTTGGCGGAGCTTACATATACGTCCGCGGTATGCGCGCCTGCAAATACGGCGGGGAAGTTTTCCGGCGTGGTCTTCCAATGCCAGTAAACGGCGTTGCCCTGCTCCTGCAATGTTTCATATAACCCCATATCCCGTACGGTTACAGAGCCGCCAAAGCCGACGCTGTCCGTACCGATCAATGCGAGCGCCGCCGCCTTCGCATCCGACGCGGTATCGAACACCTGTACCTGAAAGCCGTTTTTCGCGAGGTTTTCGGCGGTCATTTGCAGACGATCCATGTTTCTACCTCCCAATAAAAAGATGATGATATGTGTATTGTATCACGCGGCGAGGGCGCAGAAAAGTGTCTCTATTGCATTTGCGCCTCCGATACGGTATCATCATTTCAGTAAATACGCCAAACGGAGGTACTATGGCCTTTCCGCGTGAACAAATACGCAATTTCTGCATTATAGCGCATATCGATCATGGCAAATCCACATTGGCCGATCGGCTGATGGAGCTTACGGATACCGTCGCAAAACGCGATATGGAAGAGCAGCTGCTTGACACCATGGATATTGAACGTGAGCGCGGCATCACCATAAAAGCGACCGCCGTGCGCATGTTCTATCAGTATAAGGATGGCAAACAGTATATGCTCAACCTTATCGACACGCCGGGCCATGTGGACTTCACCTATGAGGTCAGCCGCGCGCTTGCCGCGTGCGAGGGCGCGGTGCTGGTGGTGGACGCCACGCAGGGCATCGAGGCGCAGACGCTCGCAAACGTGTATCTCGCGCTGGACAACGGCCTTGAGATCATGCCCGTTATCAATAAGATAGACCTGCCCAGCGCGCAGCCGGAGCATACCATCCACGAGATCGAGGATGTTATCGGCCTTCCGGCCGAGGATGCGCCGCGTGTTTCCGCGAAGTCCGGCGAAAACGTGCCGGCTGTGCTTGAAAGGCTTGTGGAGCTGATACCGCCGCCGGGCGGGGAAGATGACGCTCCCCTGAAGGCGCTCATTTTTGACTGCTTCTACGATAACTATAAGGGCGCCATGAGTTATGTCCGTATTGTGGACGGGTGTGTGCGCCCAGGCATGCGCATCCGCATGATGCACTCCGGCCACGAGTTCGATGTAACCGAAGTGGGCGTGTTTACACCCATGCATAAGCCGGTGGAGGAGCTTTCCGCGGGGGAAGTGGGCTATATCGCCGCTTCCATCAAAAGCGTGGCGGAAACAAAAGTCGGCGATACCATCACCGAGGCGGAGCGCCCGGCGAAAGACGCGCTGCCCGGCTACAAACAGGCGCACCCCATGGTGTTTTGCGGCATTTATCCCGCCGACGGCGCGCGTTATGACGACCTGCGCGATGCGCTCGACAAGCTGCTGCTCAACGACGCCTCGCTCAAGTTCGAGCCGGAAACCTCCGTTGCGCTGGGTTTCGGGTTTCGCTGCGGCTTCCTGGGGCTATTGCACATGGAAATCATACAGGAGCGGCTGGAACGCGAGTTCGACCTGGATCTTGTCACGACAGCGCCCAGCGTGGTTTATCACGTGAAGATGACGGATGAGCAGACGGCAGTGATCGATAACCCTTCTAATCTGCCTCCCGCCGCGCAGATTGCGTGGATGGAGGAGCCTGTTGTGGACGCACATATTATGACCCCCTCGGCCTATGTGGGCACCATTATGGAGCTTTGCCAGGAAAAGCGCGGTATTTTTGTGGATATGAAGTATATTGAAGAGGCTCGCGTCAATATCCACTATGTGCTGCCGCTCAACGAGATCATTTACGATTTCTTCGACCAGCTGAAATCCCGCTCGCGCGGGTATGCTTCCTTTGATTATGAAATGAAGGAGTACATGCGCGCGGATCTTGTCAAGCTGGATTTTCTGCTGAACGGGGATATGTGCGACGCGCTTTCCACCATCGTGCATAAGGACAAAGCTTATAACAAGGGGCGCGCCGTTGCGGAAAAGCTCAAGGACGTCATTCCCCGCCAGCAGTTCGAAATTCCCATTCAGGCGGCGATCGGCGGCAAGGTCATCGCGCGCGAGACGGTCAAGGCCGTCCGCAAGGACGTGCTGGCAAAGTGCTACGGCGGCGATATCACGCGCAAAAAGAAGCTGCTCGAAAAGCAAAAAGAAGGCAAGAAGCGCATGCGGCAGGTCGGCTCCGTAGAAGTGCCCAGCGACGCCTTCATGAGCGTACTGCGCATTAACTAGGTGGATATATGAAGGTGGCGGTCGTAGGCTCCCGGGGGCTTGATGTGGATGTAACGCCGTATATTCCGCCTGAGACGGCCGAGATCATTACCGGCGGCGCAAGGGGCATCGACACGCTGGCCGAGCAGTACGCAAGAGAGAGGGGCATTCCGGTACGGATATTCCGTCCCGCATACGAAGTGCTGGGCAAATGGGCTACACTTGCGCGCAACGATCAGATCGTCAATGCGGCGGATATGGTGGTGGCGATTTGGGACGGCGTCTCGCGCGGTACGCAGTATACCATCCGGCGCGCCATGAAACTGCATAAGCCGGTCAAAGTTTATGTCGTCAAACCCACTGAGAGCTAAAGAATAGATACGGCGTCAGGATTGTTCCGGCGTCCTGTTTTCATTTTCCGCCAAAAAGCGCTGCAACGCGGTATTTTGCATATCCAACCCCCTCGGCGTCAGCCGCGCATATTCATCCGTAAGCTCCAACCATCCGTCCTCCATAAGCCGGCGCACCGCGTTCGGGTAACGCTGCATCAGGGATGTTTTGAAGCGTGCAGAAAAGGCAGCAAGCGATAAGCCGTTTGTCAGCCGTAATCCCAGCATCACGGTCTCGAAAGCCTCCTCAGCCGCTCTGATGCGCTCTGATGCGCGTTTTGCCAGCGGAAGGAGAGCTATTGCCATATACGCGTCAAGCGATGTGGGGTTGCTCCAGCGCGTCCAGACAGCATTGCCGGAAACCGGGAGCCGCCAAGCGGAGTGCGCGCCCGCGCCCAACCCCAGATAAGCGCCGTTTGCCCAATAATTCAGGTTATGGCGGCAGGCAAAGCCGGGTTTAGAGAAGTTGGATAGTTCATAGCGCCTGTATCCGCTCTGTTCCAAGAGCGCAATACCGGCGTCCTGCATGTCGCAAACGATATCTTCCGCCGGCAAGGCCTCGCGTCCTGACCGCACATCCTCAAACAGCGGCGTGCCTTCCTCAAGTATCAGGCCATAGGCCGAAATATGCTCCGGCCCGAGCGCGATTACAGCATTGAGCGTCTCAATATACTGCGCCTCGCTTTGCCCCGGCAGGCCGTGCATCACATCCACATTGATGTTTGTAAATCCCGCGGCGCGTGCTTTCCTGAAAGCCTCAAAAAACTGCGCGACGGTGTGTATGCGCCCGATACGGGTAAGCAAGCGGTCCTGCATGCTCTGGAGCCCTATGGAAAGCCGGTTAATTCCGGCCGCGCGGTATGCGTTGAGCTTTTCTTCATCCACCGTTCCGGGGTTGCATTCCATGCTGATCTCCGCATCCGGCGCAGTCAAAAAGCGGCGTCGGATAGTATCCATCAATATCTGCATCGCATTACCTGAAAGCAGGGAGGGCGTGCCGCCGCCGAAAAACACCGTGTCGAACGTCCCCCAATCGGCGGAATCAAGCATCGCATCCATTTCCAGTGTGAGCGCACGCAAATATTCCTCCATGCGGCGCTGCTGCCCGGCATAGGAGGGGAAGTCGCAATAACGGCACTTTTGCACGCAAAACGGAATGTGCAGATACAAGCCTGGCATATGTCCCCCTTTTATATCGTTGGTTTGATTTCTTCTTTTATAGCACATTTTTGGCTATAAAAAAACCCCATGGTTTTCAGCATATCGGCAAACCCTCTATGGGGGTGTGGGGGAGTAGAAGCGAGGTGCCCGGGGTTCTAAAATCGATTCACAGGATCGATTTTTGGCTCTCACGAGCCAACAAACCCGCTTCCCTACGGGAAGCCCCCACACTTAATCCAATTTGACAGCGCAGCGTCTTTGTGCGTCAAATTGCCGGGAAAAATGCCGCCAATGAGCGGCATTTTATCCTACAGAAGACCCATCGGCAAAGTCCGTAGGACTTTGCCGATGGCCAGAAAACCCCATGGTTTTGTTTCCACTTTGTCACAATGGCATACGGGCTCTCTATTGACAAAGGCGGTGCAGAGTGCTATTTTAATTGTAGTGGTTAGCACTCAACCGGGTAGAGTGCTAACACCCTGCAAATGCCATACTAAGCTGAGTGCGAAGAAAGGAGGCGTAGCAATGGAACTCGATCAAAGAAAAATGCGAATACTGCAGGCCATCATCGACGATTACATCCTAACGGCTGCGCCGGTAGGTTCGCGCAGCATATCCAAACGGGCGGATTTCAATATTTCCTCGGCCACCATCCGCAACGAGATGAGCGACCTGGAGGAGCTGGGGTATCTGGAACAGCCGCATACCTCCGCGGGCCGCATACCCTCCAACAAGGCATACCGGTTGTATGTCAACCAGATCATGCAGCGTGCGCAGCTTTCCGAACAGGAGCGCCGCGCCATCCGCGCCTATTTTTGCGCGCGCATGGATCAGGTGGAGGGGCTGGTGCGCCAAACGGCCACAGCTTTATCGGATATCACACGTTACACCGCCATGGTGCTGCCGCCGCAGCTCAACACGGTGCGTATCAAGCATGTGCAGCTCGTGCAGTTGTCCAGTGAACGCGCATTGCTGGTGCTGGTGACGGATACCGGCTTCATACGCGACGTTATGCTGCGCGTGCCCGAAGGCATGACGGCATATGATCTGGACCGGTTCTCCAAATATCTTAATGATTCGCTGCGCGATATGCGTCTGAACCAGATGGCGGTGGACGAGGTCGTGCACATGGGTGAAGAAATGGGTTCGCAGCGTGCATTCTTCCAAAGCGTGATGGAGGCGCTCGAACATCACATACAGGCCAATGCGCAGAAGATCGAGCTGTCCGGCGCGACCAACATATTGAATTATCCCGAGTACAGCGATATGAACAAGGCCAAAGGATTTTTAGCTGCGATAGAAGGCAAAGATACGCTGTACCAAATGTTAAAGAAGGCTTCGACACTGGAATTTTCCATCACAATCGGCGAGGAAAACGAGCCTGAGCAGCTCAAGGAATGCAGCGTGGTCACGGCGACCTACCGTATCGGCAACGAACCGATGGGTTCATTCGGCATCATAGGCCCCACGCGCATGCATTACAGCCGTGTGCTTTCCATATTAGAATACATGCAGCTGAGCCTTTCAGAAGCGCTTGCCGGGCTTCTGGAGCAGGATCAGCATGAGTAGCCAAGCGGGAGGATAAATCGTATCATGGCAAAGAAGACTACAAACGAACCCAATACCGACCCCGTAGTGCAGGCTGCGCAGCCTGCGGAAGAAACACAGAATGCGCAGCAGGGACAGCAGGAGTCGGCAGCGGAGGAAGAAGTCATCCAGCTGACAAGAGCGGAGTTTGAGACCGTCAAGACGCATATCGAAAGCCTGCAAAAGGAAAGGGATGAGGCTGTCGGCCTCGCACAGCGTCTGCAGGCGGATTTTGACAATTACCGCAAGCGCAATGCGACGCTCAGAGCGGACAGCTATGAGGAAGGCACGCGCGACTGCATCAAAGCGTTGCTGCCCACGCTGGACAGCTTCGACCGCGCTCTCTCGAGCGCAGCGGGCGTGGATCCCTGTTTTGCAGAAGGCGTGCGGCTGGTACAGCGGATGCTTACGGATACGTTAGGCAAGCTTGGTTTGCAGGAGGTCCCGGCGGAGGGCGCCTTCGATCCGAACCTGCACAATGCCGTGATGCAGGAAGCGGCGGAGGGCAAAGCCACCGGCGATATTCTTGAAGTGCTCCAAAAGGGATATGAAATAAACGGGCGGGTGCTCCGCCACAGCATGGTCAAGGTCGCCGAATAGGCGGTAAAACGTGAATGCGTCGCGGTCACGCGGCATTGTATAAACTGAAATACGGATATGTTTTTATAGGAGGAATCAATCATGGGTAAGATCATAGGCATCGATTTGGGAACCACCAACTCCTGCGTTGCAGTGCTTGAGGGCGGTGAACCCGTCGTAATTCCGAATGCAGAAGGCGGCCGTACAACGCCTTCCGTCGTAGCGTTTAAAGATGACGAGCGCCTGGTCGGCCAGGTTGCAAAGCGCCAGGCCATTACCAACCCGGATCGCACCATTTCATCCATCAAGCGCGAAATGGGCACCTCGCACAAGGTGCGCGTGGATGGCAAAGAATATACGCCGCAGGAAATTTCCGCCATGATACTGCGCAAACTCAAGCAGGACGCGGAAGCGTACCTGGGCGAGACGGTGACGCAGGCCGTCATTACCGTGCCTGCGTACTTCAGCGACAGCCAGCGGCAGGCAACCAAGGATGCGGGCCGTATTGCGGGCCTTGAGGTGCTCCGCATCATCAATGAACCTACGGCCGCGTCGCTTGCATATGGTATGGATAAGGAAGCCAACCAGAAGATACTCGTTTACGACCTGGGCGGCGGCACGTTCGACGTCTCCATACTCGAGATTGGCGACGGCGTATTCGAGGTACTTGCCACCAACGGCAACAACCGTTTGGGCGGTGACGATTTTGACCAGCGTGTGATGGATTTTATCGCGGCCGATTTCCGCAAGTCCAGCGGCATCGATCTGAAAAACGACCGCATGGCGCTGCAGCGTCTGAAGGAGGCCGCAGAAAAGGCGAAGATCGATCTTTCCGGCATGGCGCAGACCAGCGTCAACCTGCCGTTCATCACCATGGATTCCTCCGGCCCCAAGCATCTGGATATGACACTGACCCGCGCGAAGTTCAACGAGCTGACTTCGGATCTGGTCGACCAGACCAAGGAGTGCGTGTTTAAGGCGATGCGCGACGCGAACCTTACCAACGACAAGATCGATAAGGTCATACTCGTGGGCGGTTCCAGCCGTATTCCCGCCGTGCAGGATATGGTCAAGGCCGTTACCGGCAAAGACCCGTTCAAGGGCATCAACCCCGACGAGTGCGTGGCGATCGGCGCCGCTATTCAGGCGGGCGTACTCGGCGGCGAGGTAAAAGATATCCTGCTGCTCGACGTAACGCCGCTCTCCCTTGGCATCGAGACGGTAGGCGGCGTGTTCACCCGCCTGATCGACCGCAACACCACTATTCCTACAAAGAAGAGCCAGATATTCTCCACCGCGGCGGACGGCCAGACCTCCGTTGAGGTGCATGTGCTCCAGGGCGAGCGCGAACTGGCGCAGTACAATAAAACTTTGGGCCGCTTCCAGCTTGCGGGCATTGCCCCCGCGCCGCGCGGCGTGCCGCAGATCGAGGTTACGTTCGACATCGACGCCAACGGCATCGTGCACGTATCCGCAAAGGATTTGGGTACCGGCCATGAGCAGAAGGTGACAATCACCGCTTCCACCAACCTCAACGAGGATGAGATCAAGCGCGCCGTGAACGAGGCCGAGCGTTTTGCCAGCGAGGACAAAAAGCGCAAGGAAGAGGTCGAGACCCGCAACCACGCGGACCAGCTCGTTTACACCACCGAAAAGACATTGAAGGAGCTGGGCGACAAGGTTTCGGCTGACGATAAGCATAAGATCGAAGCGGCGCTGTCGGATCTGCGCAAAACGCTCGAGGGCAGCGACACCGACATGATCAAGACCGCGACCGAAAAGCTCACCGAGGTCTCTTATGAGGCGTTCGGAAAGATTTACCAGCAGGCGCAGCAGGATGCGGGCGCGCAGGCGGGCGCGGACGCGCAGCAGCCGCATGATGATACCGTTGTGGATGCCGATTACGAGGTTGTCGACGACGATAAGAAATAACGATAGGGTGTAATCGGGGGGCGGGGAATAAGCCCGCCCCTTTTCATGAAACTTGGTTATAGGGCCTCGTTGGAACGCCTTTGGATACGGGTTCCTAATGAGGTTTTGGGGGGAGAGATGTCCTTTGGCGAATAAACGCGATTACTATGAAATACTGGGCGTGGATAAAAACGCTTCCGAAAGCGATATTAAGAGCGCATTCCGCAAGCAAGCGAAATCCTGCCATCCCGATCTTCACCCCGGCGACAAGGAAGCGGAGACAAGATTCAAGGAGCTGAACGAGGCCGCAGAGGTATTGAGCGACCCTAAGAAGCGCGCGCAATACGATCAGTTTGGCCATGCCGCATTCGATCAGACCGCCGGCGGCGGCGCGTATGGCGGCGGTAATCCGTTTTCAGGGTTTGGCGGTTTTTCGGATATTTTCGAAAGCATGTTTGGCGGCGGATTTTCTTCGGGGGGGCAGCGCAACGGGCCTATGGCGGGCAACAACCTGCGGTATACGCTGACCATCTCCTTTGAGGACGCGGCTTTTGGCGTGAAACGGGAGATACTTGTGCCCCGTGAGCAAAACTGCGATACCTGCGGCGGTACGGGCGCAAAGCCCGGTACCAAGCCGGAACGCTGCACAGCCTGCGGCGGATCGGGGCAGGTGCGCGTACAGCAGAACACGATGCTGGGTTCCTTTACCACCGTGCGCCCCTGTACGGTCTGCAACGGCACGGGGCAGGTCGTCAAGGAGCCGTGTATGGATTGTCATGGCAACGGGCGCGTAAAAAAGACCAGCCGTGTGCTGGTGAATATTCCTGCAGGTATTGACGACGGCCAGTCGCTCAACCTGGCGGGAGAGGGGGAGGCCGGTTACCGCGGCGGACCCAGCGGCGATCTTTATGTGCTCATTCACGTGAAGCCGCATAAGATTTTCCGGCGCAATGGGTTCGACCTGCATCTGGAAATGAAAATTCCTTTCATGATAGCGGCGCTGGGCGGCGAAATCAAGGTGCCTACGCTCACCGGCAGTGTGAAATATACCATCCCCGAAGGTACGCAGCCGGGTACGACCTTCCGCATGCGCGAACAGGGCATTCAGCGCCTGCGCAGCAAAGAAAAAGGCGACCTGCTTGTAAAGGTGAATATCGATGTGCCTAAGCGCCTGAACGATCAGCAGAAAGCGCTGTTGCGCGCTTTTGGCGAATCGCTTGGCGAAGTGCTCTCGGAGCCAAAGAGCGGTAAAAAAAACATATTTAATATCGTAAAAGACGCATTAAACAACGACTGAATGCAAACGCTGCATAAAAAGCGGCGGGCTATTGCCCGCCGCTTTGCTTCGTTAATAGGGTAAAGCTTATTCCTTGGAGTCCAAATCGTCCATGTTGAGCCCCTGGAACAGATCCGCCAGACTGGTGGTGGTAGACTGCACGGGAGGCAGATCATAATCACCGTCTTCACTGCGGCGGGGGCGACGGTCGCGCTCCGGCCGATCGGTGGGGGCGGAAGCGGGGGCGGCGCTACGCTCGGGGCGCGGCTGCGGGGCGCGCTCGGCACGGGCGGCGGAAGACGCGCGCTGCTGTTCACGCTGCTGGCGTTCCGCGGCACGCTGTTCCTGACGCTCCGCGAACTGACGGTCGCGCTCTGCGCGCTCGGCGGCTATCTGCTCGGCAATCTCGGGATTCTCTATGAGTATGACCTCTTTGCGGCTAAGGCTGATACGCTTCGCTTCGGGATTGACATCCAGAACCTTGCAGCGGACCATATCGCCAACATTGATTTCATCTTCCACCTTGGCAATGCGCCTGACGCTTACCTGGGAGATATGGATCAGGCCGTCGATCGTGGGCTCAAGCGCTACGAATGCGCCAAACGGCACGATACGCACGACTTTACCCTCAACGATGCTGCCCACGGGATACTTTTCGGCCGCCATTGTCCAGGGTTTTGCCTGCAGCTGCTTGTAACCGAGGGAGACGCGCTCCTTTTCAACATCCACGTTGAGCACGATCACTTCCACCTGCTGGCCGATCTTAAGCACGTCGGAAGGATGCTTGACACGGCCCCAGGCGACGTCAGTCACATGGATCAGGCCGTCGATACCGCCGATATCCACAAACGCGCCGAAATCCGTCAAACGACGAACGATGCCGGTCAGCTTACTGCCGACTTCCAGCGTGGCCCATTTCTGCTTCTTTTCGGCTTCCATCTCGGAAAGGAGCACATTTTTCTGGGAGGCAACGATGCGCTTGCGGGATTTATCCACTTCGATAACGGCGAGCTTCATCGGCTGGCCGATGAAATCAGAAAGGTTTTCAACATATTTGGTGGAAACATGCGATGCGGGCACGAAAGCCCGAACGCCGTTAATGGTAGCAATCAAGCCGCCCTTGACGACCTCTTTGCCGACACCGTCGAACACCTTGTTTTCGATTTCCGATTCGGCCATCAGGTCTTCCCAGAGCTTTTTGCCTTCCACGCTCTTACGGGAGAGCAAGACGTTGCCTTCGCCATCGTTGACCTTGATTACTTCCACTTCAATGGGGTCGCCAACCTTCACAACATCTGCCGGGTTGACATCCGGATCGGAGGAGAACTCACTCTTGGGGATGAACCCATCAGATTTGTAGCCGATGTTTACGCAGACTTCGCCTTCGGCGATTTGTACAACGGAGCCGGTGAGAACCTGTCCATTGCGAATGCGCACCAAAGTCTTCTCAAAGGCTTCAGCAAAGCTGTCGCCCGAATCGGCTGCTTCGGTGTCTTGTGCAGCTTTCGCTGCGATGGGCTCTTCGACGGCGACCGCCCCGGCCTGTACAGCATCAGCCTGCGGGGCTTCGACTGCCTCAGCCTGCGGGGCTTCTACCTGAGCCGGAGTGGGTTCCACTTCGGTGGATTCGACCGTCGTTTTTTCCAGTTCGTTCATTACAGTTACAACCTCCCTAATCATCCATTGCGGCGTTGATGCGCCTGCAACAATACTTATTATATCATCGGAATGGATTTTTTCAAGTAAAAGTTGGCTGGGATTCTCCACAGAATAGGTATGTTTACAGCGTTTTTTACATATGTCGGCCAATTTTTGTGTGTTGGAACTGTTGTACCCACCCACAACAATCATAACAGTGCTTTTTGAAGCAAGCTCCGCAGCTTCCCGCTGACGCTCCGAAGTGGTGTCGCAAATGGTGTCGTGAACGATCAGGTCGGCACAGCGTACACAGAGCGCGGCGCGAATCTCCTCGTATGTTTCGCGCTGCAGCGTAGTCTGCGCTACGAGGCAGGCGGGTGCGAGGGAGTGGGGGAGCGATACTGCCGCCGCCGCATCGGGCAGGACCGTTACCTTCTCTCCCGCCCAGCCGCGTATGCCTTCCACCTCGGGATGGCTGGGCTGGCCGGCAATATACACCATCCTGCCCTGCTGCGCGGCACCATGAACGATTTTATGGATGCGCCGCACGAACGGACAGGTTGCGTCTATTATATTGACACCGTGGCCTTTGCATTTGTCGAACACCTCCGGCGCCGCCCCGTGCGAACGGATGATGAGCGTACTGCCGGGGGCGAGCGATTCGAGGCTGCCGGTATCGACAGGCAGTATGTTCTTTTCACGCAGTGCGGATACCACCGAGGGGTTGTGTATGATCTCGCCCAGCGTGTAAACCGGCTTTGATGCGTCGGCGCAGGAGAGCGCCAGATCCACCGCGCGGCGGACGCCGAAACAAAAACCTGCATGCCGCGCGACCGTAATATGCATACCCTTATCCCTCCACCTTCGCCTGCAGCACGCGAATAGCGTCGCTGATCTCATCCGTCACAACGTCGACCAGCCGGGATTTGGGGGTGGTGGCCACAAGATCGCCTACCAGTATGGGCTTGCCGACAGCAATGACAAGGCGCATGTCCTCATAGCTGTTGCGGCGGATATACATGGGCAGCACCGGCGCGCCGGAACGTATGGCCAAAAAAGCGGCGCCCTTTTCCAGTTCGTCAAGGTCGTCGGTTACGGTACGCTTGCCCTCGGGGAATATGCCGAACACCTTGCCGTGATCCAACACGCGCATGGCGTTTTTCAACGATGCCATATCCGATTGCTTGCGGTTTACGGGGAAGGCAAGGAACGAACGGAAAAAGAGATTGCCCAGCGGGCTTTTAAAAAGCTCCGATTTCGCCATGAAATGCACAAGCCTGGGCGACACCATGGCGATCATGACGGGGTCCCACATGGAGATATGGTTGCAAACGAATATTGCCTTGCCTTTCATGAACAGGTTCTCTCTCCCGATTACCATCGGGCGGAAAAACAACCAGATGAGAGGCAGTAAAAGAAACTTGAAAAATACATAGAGCATGGGGGCCTCCTTTACCCGAATGTTATTTCGGGCAGTATGCAGGGATTGACAGGCAGCTATACCGTTATTTTTGTTTTTCCCGGATGGCGTTTAGCACCGTGTCCACGCTTTGCTGTATGCTCATATCGGTCGTGTCGATGAGCATGGCGTCCTCCGCCTGCTTTAGCGGCGCGCAGGCGCGGGAGGAATCCGTGTGATCCCGCGCGAGTATCGTATGCTCCAGTTCATCGAGCGTGGGCAGGGATTCTCCCCGCTGCCGCATCTCGGCAAGGCGGCGCTGCGCGCGTATGCGCGCGGAAGCGGTGATGTAAAACTTATGCAGGGCGTTGGGCAGTACGACGGTGCAGATATCGCGGCCGTCCATTACCACGGAGCTTTCGCGGGCGACCTGCTGCTGCAGCTCCACCAGCTTTTCACGCACCGGCGGATGTACGCCGATATCCGAGGCGCCCTTGCTTACCTCAGGCGAACGCAGGCGGGAAGTGACGTCCTCGCCGTTTAGCAGCATATGCTGTATGCCGCTGTGGTACGCCACGCGGATATCCGCCTGCGGCAGCAGCGCGCCTACGCCCTGTGCATTGCGGGGATCGACTCCATGCTCCAGTGCGAACAGCGCAAACGTGCGGTACATTGCCCCCGTATCCAGGTAGGGAATAGAGAGCGTTTTGGCCACCGCCTTGGCGATGGTGCTTTTACCCGCGCCGGCAGGGCCGTCTATGGCAACATGTATATAAGGTGTCATGGCAGTATCCTCCATATATCAGCCTTCCGAGCCTTTGAGCATGCCCGCGAGCGCGCCTGTCGACCAGGCGATCTGCAGGTTATAGCCGCCGGTCATGGCGTCCACATCCAGCACTTCGCCTGCAAAATACAGGCCGTGAACCAACCGGGATTCAAGCGTGGCGGGTTGCACCTCTTTGGTGCTTACGCCTCCGCGGGTGATGATGGCTTCCGTGAACGGGCGCGTTCCGGTTATTGTGAGCGGCAGCGCTTTAAGCGCTGCCGTAAGGCGCTGGCGCTCTGCGCGGGTGAACTCACTCGCGGAAAGCTCCGGGTTTATACCGGATTGTTCCAGCACTACGGGCAGCAACCGCTGCGGAAGCAAACCGGAAAGCGCGTTGCGCAGGTTTTTCTGTTTTGCCGCGTCCAGGTCGCGAAGCAGCCTGCGGTCAAGCTGTTCGGCCGAAAGGCCGGGTTTTAAATCGATCTCCAGCCGTACGCCGGAAGTATCTTCGGGCAGCAGCGCGCTTGCGGAAAGCACGAGCGGGCCTGTCACACCGAAATGCGCGAACAGCAGCTCGCCCAATTCCTCATACACACATTTTTGCCCTGCATACGCGCGAAGGGTCACATTTTTCAGCGTCATACCCGAAAGCGTGCCCGGCCAGCTTTCCGCCGTTGTAAGCGGCACCAGCGAGGGGGCGGGGGGAAGGATGGTATGCCCGAACGCCGCGGCAAACCGGTACCCGTCGCCTGTCGAGCCGGTAGAGGGGTAACTCGCGCCGCCCGTACACAGTATGACGGCATCCGCGGGCAGTACGGAGCCGGGCAGCCCGACGCCCGTTATACGGCCCTCTTCCGCGCTTATACTCACAACCTGCGCATTTAGACGGATATCCACACCGCATCGTATCAGATGCCGTTCGAGCGCACGTAACACGTCGCTGGATTTATCGGATTCGGGGAACACACGGTCCCCGCGCTCCACTTTGGTCGGTACGCCAAGCGCGTGCATCAGTGCCATGACATCTTCGGCAGCGCAGGCGCTCCAGGCGCTGTAAAGGAAACGGGGGTTGCGCACGACGTTGGCAAAAAACGCTTCGCGTCCGCCTGCATTTGTGAGGTTGCACCGGCCTTTGCCGGTGATATACAGCTTCTTTCCGAGCTTTTCGTTCTTTTCGAGTAAAATGACGCGGTGTCCGTTTTGTGCGGCCGTAGCGGCGGCAAGCATGCCCGCCGGCCCGCCGCCGATTACGATTACTTGCATTTTTTTCCTTCATTGAGGTGCCCGGTATCGTTGAGCACCGTCAGTATGTTATATTTTTCCCCCAATCGTATCTCCGTATAAGCGGCGTTATCCAGACGGATGCCGTGTATACGCCGCGGTTCAAGGCCGATCAAATGCGCGACCATCAGCCGAAGCGGAATGGAATGGCTTACGATAAGCGCGGTGTCCACATCCGTATGATGCGTGCGCAGTTCTTCAAGAAAAGAAGTACAGCGCGCAAGCACGCCCGAAAGCGGCTCGGCGTCCTGCGGCGTATAAGCGACGGGGTCCCGTTCCCATTGGCGGATGCCTGCGGGATATTTCTCTATCAGCGTCTGAAAAGGCTCCCCTTCCCAGATACCGAAGTCGCGTTCCATCAGCAGGGCGTGCTCCCGGACTTCCATATCGTGCGGCTGCGCAATCGCAGCTGCGGTATCCCTTGCCCGCGAGAGAGGGCTGCAGTATATTGCATCCAGCGGGATATCCGCAAGCCGAAGCGCGATCCGTTCCGCCTGCGAGCGCCCCGTATCGTCCAGAGGGATATCCGTTCTGCCTTGCGTACGCATTTGCGTGTTCCAGACAGTCTGCCCGTGGCGTATGAGTATCAGCTTCATGCGCGCCCCTATTGGTTGTAGCGGGGCTTTGTGACATATACATGATGGTTGCCCCATATGCGTTCCAGCCGGTCAAAATGCTCCATCAGCTGGTCCTTGCGCGCAAGCCCGGCCGAGACGATGATGGCGTTGATGACCGAGAGCGGCGCTACCAGCGAATCCGCAAATGACGCCATATCGCTGCGCGCGGTGAGCGCGAAATCCGCAAAAGGTATGAGCGGGGAAGCAGCGCTGTCCGTGATGGCGACGGTGGTTGCGCCCCGTTCTTTCGCATACTGCAGCGCGTCAACGGTACTGGTGGAATAGCGCGGGAAGCTGATGGCGATGCAGACGTCGCTTTCGCAGATGCGCGCCATTTGCTCACAGGAATCGCTGAGCGCGCCATTGACGGTGACTATGCCGTCGACGATGAAATTCAGGTAATATGTCAGAAACTGCGCGATGGGGAAGGCGCTGCGCATACCCACCACATAGATTCGCCGCGTGTTCAACAGGGCGTCCATAACGCCCTGAAAGACAGTATTGTCCACGGTATCGATGGTGGCGCGGATATTCTGCATATCCGCCTTGAGCACGGTTTTAAGCACATCCGCCTGATCCATGTCGGAGGTCAGCTGTATGCGCTGCATGGCCGTCAGCTTGGTGCGAATCATTTCCTGCAGGGCGCGCTGCAAGGCGGGATATCCGTCATACCCCATCGTGTACGCGAAACGCACCACAGTCGATTCGCTTACGCCCACCATGCGCCCCATACGCGAGGCGGTGATGAAAGCGGCGCGATCATAATTTTCCATAATGTATGCGGCAATTTGTTTTTGTCCCTTGCTTAACGACGGAAATTCATTCTGAAGCCGCAGCAGCAGATCGTTTTGTTCCATGCGTTTGCTCCCCCCTTAGATATTCGCGTCTTCCAGCGGGCGTTCGGCCAGGCAGGCGAGATCAAAATCGGAAATATCCATGGTTTTCATGTACGAATAGCACGCGATATCAAAATGTATTGGCGTAAGCGTGATATAGCCGTCCCTTACCCAGCGTTCGTCGGTATTATCATTCGGCGCGCACTCCGTCAGCTTGCCCATAGGCGCCCAGAAATAGCGCATACCGGACGGATCCTGAAATTGCGCATGAATGTCTTCATATTGCTGCAGACAGAGCCCGCACAGGCGAATGCCGCGGATTTCCGGAACAGGCAAATCCGGTGCGTTCAGGTTGAGTATCATACCTGCAGGCAGGGGGTTACGGTGTACATAATCCACCGCCCAAAGCGCGGCGCGCGCCGCCGCCGAAAAATGTATGGGGTTGTGTGAGTAGCAGCTTACCGCAATGGCGGGCTTTCCCAGAAGCGCACCTTCCATGGCTGCGCCCACGGTGCCCGAATACAGTACATCCGACCCCAGGTTTGCGCCATGGTTGATTCCCGAGACCACCAGGTCAACCGGAATATCCAGACTCGTGCAGCCTAAACGCACACAGTCGGCGGGCGTGCCGTCCACCGCGTAGGCGTCTATATCAGGCAGCTCCGGCAATGTGATTTTTCGTACGCGAACGGGCTGCGCGCAGGTAAAAGAATGGCTGGCGCCGCTGCGCTGTGACTCGGGGGCGACAATGGTTACATGATGGTGATTGCGAAGTTCTTCGGCCAGCGCGCGAATGCCTGCCGCGAATACGCCGTCGTCGTTGCTTAAGAGTAGATTCATGAATCCTCCCGCGTGCCATAGTAGTTTTGTGGCACAGAATTGTATCTATTATATCAGCATCGTATATGCCTTTTCAATAAAATGATGAAATTCCTGCATGGCAATCTTGCAATACCGCTGCCACAGGGCATTGTGATTGACATGCCAAAATGAAAGTGTTAGCATTTATTCAAGAGTATAGTCCATATAAATTGAGGAGGATTGCACGCATGAAAACCATCATTTCAGCTTCCGACGCTCCTGCAGCATTGGGACCGTACAGTCATGCCATTGAGGCAAACGGCTTTGTGTTTACATCCGGGCAGATCGGCATCGACCCAGGCACCGGCAAGCTTGCTTCCACGGTGGAGGAGCAAACCAAACAAGTGCTCAAGAACCTTACAGCGGTACTTCTGGCCGCGGGTTGCAAGCTTGGCGACGTAGTTAAATCAACCGTATTCGTGCAGGATCTTGGTGACTTTGCAACCGTCAATGCCATTTACGGCGAAGCATTCGGCGGCGAATTCCCCGCACGTTCCTGCGTGCAGGTCGCAAAACTTCCTGCCGGGGCTTTGGTTGAGATCGAGGTCGTCGCAGTCAGACCATAACGCATAGGAATGTTTATTTTTTGTTGTTAATCGGCTGACCGGGAATAATACGGTCAGCCGCGTTTTGTATGGGATTGCATGGAATTCAAGAATTATTCACGCAAATATACCTTCAGGATGGTATAATACACATACAGTACCGTGCCAAACCGGCGCGATAAGGAACGGAATATGAAATGAGACGACAAACAAGACACCGGGCTGTATCCGCGTTTCAAGCCAGGCGCAGTGCAGTCGATAGAGCGGAGCGCGTTACAAAAAACCGTGCGGCGTTGCGTACCAGACGCGCACGCTTTCATGCAGGGGTATCGCGTATGCGCAACGTTCTTGGCGCATTTGCCGTACAGATTAAGAAAGGATCCCCCCGTGCGCTGATGGTGCTCGGTGTAGCCGTTCTGCTTTTTATCGGTGTTCCGATTGCAATCGCAGCGGGAGCAAATCAAAACAAAGCGGCGGTTTTGCAGCCTGTGGCTACGCCCGATTCTGAAAAGGTCGTGCTGGATATGGGTGCGCAAACGCTCAGCGCAGGTACGCAGGGCGCAGGCGACGCGCCCACGGTGAGCATCGCGCCCACCCCTTCGCCAACTCCCGAACCGCATCCGTCCAATATGATATTTACCGAGGGCGTTACGGCCCCCGTCGTAGCCGAAATTCAGGAACGGCTGATGGAGCTGGGCTATATGGATGCGGACGAGCCTACCACGCTGTATGGCCCGATTACCAAAGCCTCCATAAAACTGTTTCAGCGCCAGCATAACCTGACAATAGACGGCTGTGTCGGCATGGAAACCTATACGCTGCTTATGTCCGAGCAGGCTACGAAGTATACCGTCTCCATCGGCGTAGAGGGAACGGATGTCAAGGAACTGCAGATCCGCCTGCGTGAGTTGGGGTATCTCGATAAAGCGACGGAATACTTCGGTACCGAGACGGAAGCTGCAGTGAAAAAGTTTCAGGAGCGCAACGGCCTGAACGCGGATGGCAAAGTGGGCGAGAAGACCCGTGAATTGCTCTATAGCGAAGACGCCAAGGCAAACTTCTTTGAGCGCGGCGAGTTCAGCGAAAAACTCAAAACGTACCAGAACAGGCTCAAAAAGCTTGGTTATCTGACCACCGACGCCGACGGCAAATACGGCAATGACACCGAGGCCGCCGTCAAACGCTTCCAGGAACGCAACGGCTTGATCGCGGACGGGTACCTTGGGCCCCAGTCCATTGAGCTTTTGATGTCGGACAGCGCGCAGGCGAACGCGCTGATGATCGGCATGAAGGGCACGGATGTGGAAAACGTGCAGCGGCGCCTGAAAGAGCTCAATTACCTGAAGACGGTGGACGGCTACTTTGGTTCGGGCACGGAAAACGCCGTACGCGCGTTCCAGGAGCGCAACGGTTTATCCGTGGATGGCAAAGTAGGCAAAAAGACCATGAATGTGCTCACCTCGTCGAGCGCAAAGAAGGCAGGCAGTTCCGGCAGTTCCAGCGGCTCAAGCTCCGGCGGCTCAAGTTCGGGCAGTTCGGGCGGCTCAAGTTCCGGCGGCAGCTCCGGCTCTTCCGGCAGTTCCGGCTCGAATGTCAGCAACGGCGCGAATGTGGAGACATTCATTTCCGTAGCCAAGTCCAAGGTAGGCTGCAAGTATGTTCGCGGCGGCAAGGGTCCGAGCACGTTTGACTGCTCCGGCTTTGTGTACTGGTGTCTGAACCAGGCGGGCGTATCCCAGAGCTACATGACATCGTCCGCATGGCAAAAGACCACAAAGTACCAGAGGATTTCCAGTATGAGCAGCTTAAAGCGCGGCGACGTCATCAGCTTCAAGGGGCACGTGGGTATTTATCTGGGCAACGGGCAGATGATCGACGCTTCCTCCAGCGAGGGCAAGATCCGCATCTGCAGCAATATCCAGTCCTCTTCGTACTGGACAAGGAACTTCGTGTGCGGCTTCCGCATATTCTAAACGATTCGCTTAAGCACATAAACGCGCTCCTGCATAGCTGGGGCGCGTTTTTGCTTTTTCCAAGCACAAGTGGGTGGGAGATTATCTGAGTTCGTTAACTCTGACGACATGTGCGTCAGAGTTAACACCTTGCATGCAGGTGAGCGGTGAGCGAACCTGCATGAGAATCCTCGACAAAGTGGCGTGCCACTTTGTCGACATATAAAAGCGGGCGGGCCATTCGGCCCGCCCGCTGTATAGATCGCATCAGCGTTCAGGTTCAATCAAACCATAGTTGCCGTCGCGGCGCGCATACAGCACATTGATATCGCCGGTATCCGCGTTTTCAAACACATAGAATGAGTGGCCTAAGAGCGCCATCTGCAGCATGGCTTCTTCTTCGTTCATAGGCTTGATGGCAAAGCGTTTCACGCGAACGATGCGGGGGCCATCTTCATCGGATTCTTCATAGGAATCGCCGAAGAGCGGCGCATCGTACCTGAACGCGCCGGTCTTGAGGTTCTTTTCCAGCCGGGTCCGATGCTTAAAAATTTGTTTTTCCAGCTTGTCAAGTACGTTGTCGATGGAAGCATACATATCGCCGGTTACCTCTTCGCCACGGATGATGATGTTTTCGTAGGGGATGGTTACCTCCACGATGTGACGGTTGCGTTCCACGGCCATGGTCACCTGGATCTCGGTATCCTTGGGGAAATACCGTTCCAGCTTGCCGACCTTTTTGTTAATCAGGTCGCGCAGATAGTCGGATACCTCGATGTTCTTCCCGGAAATCGAAATACGCATGCAAGTCAACTCCTTCCGGCGCGCTTTAGATCGAAAGCTTGCGCGCTTATAATGTTCTATTCTACAAGTATGTACAAAATCCCTGCAATCTGTCGGCGGCATTTTTGTGAATTCAACGTGTCGGAAAATACAACGGCTTTCACGGCGGAGCCAGAATTTTTGTGAAACTAAAAACGGACGGGGATGGTATCCTCGTCCGCCTGCATGTTCCTTTTACGCTTTGCCGTCGCTGCCCAGCACGTTTACGATCTTGTGCTTCACCATCTGCTTGATGGCTTCGCGGGCGGGCTTTAAGTACTGGCGCGGATCAAAGTGGTCGGGATGCTCCGCGAAGTACTTGCGGATGGTACCGGTCATGGCAAGCCGCAGGTCGCTGTCGATATTGATCTTGCAGACGGCCATGCTGGCGGCCTGACGCAGCATATCCTCGGGTACACCGATGGCACCGGGCATGTTGCCGCCGTTTTCGTTGATCATGGTCACGAACTCCTGCACAACGGAGGATGCGCCGTGGAGCACGATGGGGTAACCGGGCAGACGCGCCTGAATCTTCTCAAGGATGTCGAAGCGAAGCTGGGGCTTGGTGCCGGGCTTGAATTTATAGGCGCCGTGGCTGGTGCCGATGGCGATCGCAAGCGAGTCGACGCCCGTGCGGGAGACGAAGTCTTCCACTTCTTCGGGGCGGGTATAGGAAGCGTCTTCCGCGCTGACGTTGACGGCGTCTTCAATGCCGGCCAAACGGCCCAATTCGCCTTCGACGACCACGCCGCGGTCGTGCGCATATTCCACTACCTTGCGGGTAAGGGCAATGTTCTCTTCATACGGGTGATGCGAGCCGTCGATCATGACGGAGGTGAAGCCGCCGTCGATACAGCTTTTGCACAGCTCATAAGTATCGCCATGGTCAAGGTGCAGGCAGATGGGCAGATCCGTTTCGATGATAGCGGCCTCGACCAGCTTCATCAAATAAGTATGATTGGCGTATTTGCGCGCACCGGAAGATACCTGAAGAATTAAGGGAGACCGTACTTCTTTGGCCGCTTCCGTAATGCCCTGAACGATCTCCATATTGTTCACGTTGAATGCGCCGATCGCATAGCCGCCTTCATAGGCTTTTTTAAACATTTCCGTGCTGGTAACCAATGCCATATTCATTCACGCTCCTTTGTTTGTATTATACCCCAACAACGTGGGAATGCAATCGTTTTTTGGCGGAAGGAAGCGCCGGGCTGTGTATAAGTTAAAATCATGACGATTGCGATTGTTTCCTGCCGTGAAAGCGGATATAATGAAACATATGGCGTTTGCGGGAAAATACGCGAAGCTGCGGCGATTCTTGCCGGGCGGGAGGACGAATGAAAGACAAGCTTTTATCCATTGTCATACCTGTATATAACGAGCAGGAAGTATTGCCTGTTTCCTATACGCGTATCAGCGCTGCCATGCGGGATATAGGCTATCCTTATGAGCTGATATTTGTGGACGATGGCAGCGCAGACCGGACAATGGAAATACTGCGGGAACTGGCGAAGAAAGACGATACGGTGCGGGTGCTGTCGTTCTCCAGAAACTTCGGGCACCAGCTCGCCGTCACGGCGGGTATGGATGCCGCGAAGGGCGACGCGCTTGTCATCATCGACGTGGATCTGCAGGACCCTCCGGAGCTGATCGCGCAGATGGTCGCCCGCTGGGAAGAGGGTGCGCAGATCGTTTACGGCAAGCGGCAAAAGCGTAAGGGAGAGTCTCTTTTTAAACGCTTCACCGCATTCCTGTATTACCGGCTGCTTTCCTCTATGAGCGCTTATCCCATACCGCTGGACAGCGGCGATTTCCGTCTGCTGGACAGGGTCGTTGCGGATATGTTTCTCAATATGCGCGAGCACAACCGGTTTTTGCGCGGCATGTCGGCCTGGATGGGCTTTGAGGCCGTGCCGCTGGAGTTTGTGCGCGCCGAACGGCAGGCCGGGACCACGAAGTATACCCTGAAGAAAATGCTCAAGCTGGCGTTTGACGGAATCACGGGTTTTTCCGCCCGCCCGCTTACGCTGCCCGGCTGGCTGGGCCTGGGGCTGATGGCGCTTTCTGGCCTGGGACTTGTGGTGCTCATCGTGCTTGCGGCGACCGTAGGCGCGGCCCCCTGGCTGTGGGCGGTGGACGGCATTGTGTTGCTGCAGGGCGCGACGCTTACGGCGCTTGGCATGCAGGGGGCATATATGAGCCGTATGTACGATGAGCTAAAGGGCAGACCGCTCTATATCGTAAAGGAAAGGATCGGCGGCTGATACGCTCGGCCCACGGATAGTAAAGAATGTTTGATGCGGTAACGATCTATGTTGCGCTGGGGCTGCTCTCGGGGTTGATAGTGTTCCTGCTCGTTTTTAAAAAGTGGGATCTCCCTGCGTATTTAAAGAAACATTACAAGCTCAATACCCGCGTGAAGATGCTGCTGTTTGTTTTGGTGTTCGGCGTCATTCTTGCGGTATGCATGACCATGCTCGCAAACGTGCTGCGGCTGCCCCCCGCCGCCGCGCAGGTTATCGAGGGCCTGACGATAGGCTTTAACTGCGCGGTAGTGGTCGGCCTTTTACGCCCGGCGGACGGTAGAGGCAAAGGGCCGGATGCTAACGCTAAGACAAAAGCAGGCTCAAAACAGCAATATGCGGATAATCGGGGCAGACGAAGCAAAGGATAAAACAGACTTTTATAAAGTCTATTAAAATTTGTATCAGCGATAAGGGGGCAAACATGGTCGATCCAAGAATTCGCGTATTGGCGAGAAACCTCATACGATTCTCCTGCAATGTGCAGCCGGGGGAGAAGGTGCTCATAGAATCCATCGGCGGCAACGACCCTCTCGTGCAGGTGCTGGTGGAGGAAGCCTATGCCGCCGACGGCATACCGTTTGTGTGGCTGGGCGACAAAAGGGTGGACAGGGCGCTTTTGATGGGCTGCACGGAGGAGCAGCTCCGCCTGCGCGCGGAGCTGGACGGCGTAATGATGAGCCGCATGCAGGCGTACATCGGCGTGCGCGGCGGCAGCAACGCCGCGGAGCTTTCCGATGTGCCGCAGGCACGGCTTGAACGCAACCAGCGCTTGTATTGGGAGCCGGTACACAGCAGGATCCGGGTACCCAAAACCAAGTGGGTGGTGCTGCGCTATCCGCACCCAAGCATGGCGCAGATGGCGGATATGAGCACCGAAGCCTTCGAGGAGTATTATTTCAACGTCTGCAATCTGGATTATTCGCGCATGGAGTCGGCCATGCAGCCGCTCAAAGAACTGATGGAACGCACCGATCAGGTCAGGATCAAGGGACCCGGCACCGATTTATGCTTTTCCATTAAGGGCATACCCGCCATCATCTGCGCGGGGCACATGAACATACCCGACGGCGAAATCTATACGGCGCCCGTGAAAAACAGCGTCAACGGCGTGCTTACCTACAACACGCCCTCCGTGCATGAAGGCTTTACATTTACGGATATCCGTCTTACGTTTGAGGACGGCAAAATCGTGGATTCGCAGTCCAACGATACCGAGCGCATCACAAAAACGTTCGATCTCGACGAAGGCGCGCGCTATGTCGGCGAGTTTGCGCTGGGCGTAAATCCTTATATCACCAAGCCCATGAAGGATACGCTCTTCGATGAGAAAATCGCGGGCAGCTTCCACTTTACGCCGGGCTGCAGCTACGACGATGCGTTCAACGGCAACAAGTCCGCGCTGCATTGGGATCTGGTGTGCATACAGACTGCCGCATACGGCGGCGGCGAAATATTCTTTGACGATGTGCTCATACGTAAGGACGGCATGTTCGTGCTCCCCGAGCTGCTTCCGCTCAACCCGGCGCAGCTTTTGGGCGGCGAGCCGGCAGGCGCATAACAGGCGCTTCGGAGTTCATGCACTTCGGTTATTGGGCTTGCTCAATGCACCCCCGCGCTGCGTTAAGTATCCTGACTATGCGCCAAAATGCTCTTGCATAAGTTTGCAAAATAGGATACTATAAGCAAAGGTTTTCACAGGCTGATTATTTTTTTGAAATAGGTTGCTTTGTAGCCTAATCATATTAACTCAAAAAGGAGAGAATGAAAATGGCAGTTAAAGTTGGTATCAACGGGTTTGGCCGTATCGGCCGTCTGGTATTTCGCGCTTCCGTTAAGAATGCGGCAGTGGATGTAGTGGGTATTAACGATCCTTTCATCGATCTGGAGTATATGGTTTACATGCTCAAGTATGACACCGTGCATGGCCGCTTCGATGGTGAAGTCTCCGTAAAGGGCGATAAGCTGGTTGTCAACGGCAAGGAAATCTCGGTTTATGCAGCGAAGGACCCCGCCACCATTCCCTGGGCTGCGTGCGGTGCGGAATACGTTGTTGAATCCACCGGCGTGTTCACCACCACCGAAAAGGCTTCCGCGCACTTTGCCGGCGGCGCCAAGAAGGTCGTTATTTCCGCTCCTTCCGCGGATGCTCCCATGTTCGTTATGGGCGTCAACAACGATAAATACACCAAGGATTTAAAGGTTGTCTCCAATGCATCCTGCACCACCAACTGCCTTGCGCCGCTGGCCAAGGTCATCAATGACAACTTCGGCATCGTAGAAGGCCTTATGACCACCGTGCATGCCACCACCGCCACCCAGAAAACCGTCGACGGCCCCTCCAGCAAGGATTGGCGCGGCGGCCGCGGTGCGGCTTTTAACATCATCCCCAGCTCCACCGGCGCGGCTAAGGCTGTCGGCAAGGTCATTCCCCAGCTCAACGGCAAGCTGACGGGAATGGCGTTCCGCGTACCCACGGCGGACGTTTCCGTTGTGGATCTGACCTGCCGCCTTGAGAAGCCTGCCACCTATGAGCAGATCAAGGCCGTCATGAAGGCCGCTTCCGAGAGCAAGGAATGGGCCGGCATCATCGGCTACACCGAGGATAAAGTCGTTTCTTCGGATTTCATCACCGACTCCCGCACCTCCATATTCGATGCCGACGCCGGCATCAGCCTCAACGAGCATTTCGTCAAGCTGGTCGCCTGGTATGACAACGAGTGGGGTTATTCCAACAAGGTGCTGGATCTCATCGTACACATGGCTTCCGTGGACGCGAAGTAAGCTGTATTCCAATTTAAAGCACACAAAAGCGGCCGCCGGTTTTTTCCGGCAGCCGCTTTGCAATTCGGAAAAACTTTTAGCTGCAGCGCCCTTCGCGGGTGATGCGCCTCTGGCAGTTCATTTCCTGCACGATCATCAGGCACTCGCCAAACCGCTGGAAATGCACGATCTCGCGCTGGCGGAGGAAGCGGAGCGGATCAAGTATATCGGGATTGTCTGTAAGATTCATCAGGTGCTCGTAAGTCGCCCTTGCCTTCTGCTCCGCCGCAAGGTCCTCATGCAGATCGGCAATGGGGTCGCCGGTGCACTGTACGTATGTGGCGGTGAACGGCATGCCGTCCGGGTTCACGGGGTATACGCCGTGGTTGTGCATGGTATAGTAGCCGTCGAGGCCGGCCGCCTTCAATTCGCTCAGGCTGGCGCCTCTCATGCACTGGTAGATCATGGTGCCGATCATTTCCCAATGCGCAAGTTCTTCTGTACCGATGTCGTTTACTGTAGCGCGGCAGCGGTTATCCGGCATGGAAAAACGCTGTGTCAGGTAGCGAAGCCCTGCGGCCAATTCCGAATCTGGCCCGCCGTATTGCGCCATCAACATTTTAGCCATTCGCACATCGGGGCAGGTGATATTGACAGGGTATTGCAGCTTCTTTTCATAGATCCACATATCAGTGCCTCCTTACAGTTGCCACGGCCATTTCGAGCATACCCAGCATCCGGCGTCGGCGACAGAGTGCCCAAATCCAAGCAGCGGCCCATACATAGCCTCATACTTCCCGATCAATTCCGCTAATTTTTTGGCATAGCAGCAATAATCGGCACGCGCATCCTTATCTTTCGGATGCGTATCCAGGTACAAATTGAGCTCGACACATACGAACTCGCATTCGCTGATCTTCATCAGAAGAGCTTGTTGTTTCGCATCCATGGTCCGGCCTCCTAACGCAAGTACGGGCGCACAAGTTCTGGGAACAGTGTACCCTGGCAAAGGGCTTCATTCGGGCAATAGCCCGCCTTGTAATCCTGTGGGGCAATGTAAGCGGTTGCCAAGAGGCATCCGGCTTCCTCTTCCACACATACTCCGGGGCAAACCTTGCAGCTTTCGCAGGCTTCACCTGCCACCATTGTGTTCTTCACATCCAAAGGATTCAACTGGCGGCCGCATGTTTGAAAACAGCAGCTGCCCATCGTATTCTTTTTTTGATACATATGGGTTTTCCTCCTTGCTTGGATCGGCGCACAGTCGCGCAAAGCGTACGGGCGACCGGCATCTGCTGTTATCGTATGCCAGTCGCGGAACATTGGTGAAGGAGCCGCAGGGCAACGAATTCTAATAAATTGCACAATATGCTTCATTTGGAAGCAGCCATATGATATACTCGTTATTCGTGAAGAATTTATACAGCACATTGGAAAGCGGGGACATAATATGCTCAAAGTTGAGGCTCTCACAAAGAAATACGGCAAAGTCGTTGCAAACGATTCGCTGTGCTTCTCAGCGCCCGCGGGCGCCATCACGGTACTGGCGGGGCCGAACGGCGCCGGTAAGTCAACGGCTATCAAAGCCATGGCAGGGCTTTTGCGCTTTTCCGGCTCCATCACTATAGACGGGTATTCCAATAAATCGCTCGAAGCCAAGCGTATCCTGGGGTATGTGCCCGAGAGCCCTGCAATGTACGGCTTGTTGACCGTGGAGGAGCATATGGAGTTCATCGCGCGGGCCTATCAGCTTGAGGAAGGCTGGGCGGAGCGCGCGGGACAATTGCTTACCCGCTTCGAGCTTGACGATAAGCGTAAAAAGCTTGGCAAGGAATTAAGCAAGGGAATGCAGCAGAAAGTCAGCCTTTGCTGCGCGCTGCTGCCCCAGCCTAAGCTGCTGCTGGTGGACGAACCTATGGTAGGACTGGACCCGCACGCTATCAAGGTGCTTAAGGAAGTGCTTACAGAGGAGCGCGCAAAAGGGACAGCCGTACTCATCTCTACGCATCTGCTGGACAGCGTGGAGGAAATATGGGATAGGCTATTGATATTGGTGCAGGGCAGGATTGCCGCCGCGCGGGAAAGGGAAGAGATGCTCTCCGGCGGAGAAACGCTGGAAAAACTGTTCTTCGAGGTGACGGAGGGCGGCAAATGAACGCGATTGGCTATCTTTGGAGGCGTTCCATACGCAATGCGATCGTGCAGGTGTTTAAAAAACCTGCCGTGCTGATATTATATGTTTTGCTGGCCGGCTTTTTGATCTGGTCGGTGGCGAGTGCGGGAAGCATGGACATCCAGCCCGCACAGCGAAATTTGAAAGGTTACGCGGCCGTGCTCATCGGCGTGTTTCTGCTGATCACAGGTTTTGCCGTATTGAACGGATTGAAGCAGGGCACGGCGCTCTTTTCCATGGCGGATGTCAATCTGCTTTTTACCGCGCCTGTCAACGCGCGCAAAATACTGCTCAGCGGCATTGCAAAGCAGGCAGGGCTATTAATAATAGCTTCCGTATATCTGATATTCCAGTATCCCAATATGCGAAGGCTTGCCGGACTGGACGGTATGGCGCTTTTCGGGCTGATGCTCTCATACGCAATACTGGGCATTACGACACAGATTCTTTCCGCAAGCCTGTACGCCTACTGCGCGGGCGCGCCGTCCCGCCGCAGACGGATATACAACCTGCTTACGGCGGCGCTGGCGGCGCTGGTGGTGCTGCTGGCGGCGTCTGCTTTGCGGCAGGGGGATTTCAGAACCGCGCTCCCGGCGTTTTTCGGGGCGGACGCGTGGAACTATGTTCCCGTCATCGGATGGGCGCGCGGGTTGGCCGTTGCGATTGCGGATTATCATTTTGTAAACGCGCTTCTGTTTTTCGGTTTGCTGATCATGAGCGCCGTGTCATGTACGCTGCTGCTCCAGCGCACGGATATGGACTATTTTGAGGACGTGCTCTTGGCGGCGGAACGTGCAAATCAGGCGCGGGAGGATGCAAAAGCAGGCCGCGTAACCGCTTCGCAGGGCGGCGCGGTGGGCAGGCGTGTCAAACGCGACCAGGGCGCGCTGTATGGCAGGGGAGCGTCCGCCTTTACGGGGCGCATGCTGCGTGAGCAATCGCGCAGCGGGCGTTGGTTTCTGGATGCCGCTTCCCTGGGCGCCGTAGGCGGGCCGCTCATAAGCCTGATCGTGTTTGACGGCGAGATGCTCGCTTCCGGCGGGCTGTGGGCGGTATTTGGCATGACAGCCTGGCTCATGCTGTTCTTAAATTTGTCCGGCGGCATTTCACGGGAGCTGACTTATCCCACTCTATATCTTGCGCCGCAGCGCGCCTGGAAAAAGCTGATGGCTATACTCCTTCCGCAAATGCTCAAGGGCGGGCTGGACGGGGTGCTGTTTGCCGCGCTGATCGTTTTGCTGCACCGCGGTTCCTTAACGGACGGCCTGGCTTCCTTTCTCGTGTACATGAGCATTTCCATGCTGTATGCATCGGGGCTGCTTCTTGTGGAAAGAATCTTGGGCAGCAGCAGGAACAAGGTGCTGATTATGATTGTATACATTCTGCTGTTGCTGCTGCTTTTTGTACCTGGTATGGTCGGCGCAATCATACTCGGCGGTATATTGCCGGTGCATACCGCGTATGCGGTATTTGCGGCGTGGAATGCGGCGGTTGCGCTGCTGGTCGTGTTCCTGTGCAGGAATCTGCTGCATTCCGCCGAGATGGCATAGCGTACGGGATACAATATTATGCAGGATGGCTATGTATTTCTTTCGTTTTGCAGTTGACATTTGACGTCATATATATGATAATGGCTTCAATCCTTCGGGTGGATGACATGCGGGGGAGCATATAGCAGGATAGAGGCGCGGACGTCAAGAGTAACAGGGAAAAGCCCCTCAAGGGGTGATGAGGTCCTGTGAAAGGGTAGTCTGCCGAAGCGGTATGCCGGCTTGAGCGGCAAAGCTGCTGGTCAGCGGGAAAATATTTCGTTGACTGTCACGGCGTCAATTGTGCGTTGTGGAGCGCTATTCGTCAGTTCGTAACTGGTACACATCTTTTGTGCATCAAGCGGCTGGGGTATTTTGCTCCGGCCGCTTTTGTTTTGCAGTACATTGATTTTACAGGAGGAACGAAGCAATGAAGAAGATCATCGCGCTACTGTTGGTTCTGGCAATGGGCCTGAGCATTGCCGCCTGCACCGCGCCGGCGCCCGCGGCGGAAGCGACTGCGGCACCCGAGGCGACAGAATTGCCTGCCGCCGAAGCACCTGCCGAGGAGCCCGCAGAGGAAGCGCTTCCTTTCAGAGTAGGTTTGGAATGCAACTACGCGCCCTTTAACTGGACGCAGACCGAAGAGAGCGAAAGCAGCGTACCCATTTTCGAGGGCGGTTTTGCCGACGGTTATGATATCCAGATCGCAAAGATCATCGCCCAGGGCCTGGGCCGCGAGCTGGAAGTCCATAAGATCGAATGGGACGGCCTCATTCCCGCTCTGCTCGCAGGCAAGATCGACGCTATCATCGCCGGCATGAGCCCGCGAGAGGACCGCAAAGTTACCGTCGATTTTTCCGAGCCGTACTATGAGAGCGACCTCGTAATTGTCGTCAAAAAGGACGGTCCCTTCGCCGCTGCAAAGAGCCTTGCCGACTTCTCTGGCGCGAAGATCACCGGCCAGCTCAATACCGTTCACGATACCGTCATCGATCAGATCCCCGGCGTGCAGCACCAAACGCCCATGGATACCTTCCCGGCCATGATCGTGGCGCTTACCTCCGGCAAGATCGACGGCTACGTTTCCGAGCGCCCCGGCGCAATGTCCGCCATCACGGCCAATCCCGAGCTGGGTTACGTGGTGTTTGAAGAGGGGCAGGGCTTTGAAGCCCCTCCGGAGGATATCGCCATCGCGGTCGGCCTGCCCAAAGGTTTCGATGCTACGAAGATCAATGAGATTCTTGCGGGTATTTCCGAGGAACAGCGGCTGGAAATGATGCGGATCGCCCTCGAAAATCAGCCCCTGTCCGAATAAAAGCGGAATAAGCTGTCGGATACTGATACGAAGGTCTGTCACCGCTTCAGGGGAAAGGCTTCCCCTGAAGCGGGTTGTTGTTTTCACAATTGCCTGCGCATAGGACGCAGGGACGGATGGTGTCGCATTAAGCATTTTCAATGCATAATGCGAAAGAAAACAGGGTTTTAAAATCGATCCACCGGATCGATTTTGCCCCGTTTGGGGCACGAACCCGGGCTGTCGCGCTAAGTGCTTGAATAATTATTCGATGCATGCACTTAGCGCGACAGCCCCTAAAAGCATGTTGGAGGTGTGACGCAATGCCCACCACGTTTTTTGGCTGGGTCGGACTGCTGCTGGAGAAATACGGCTCCATGTTCCTCAAGGGTATGGGTACGACCATGCTGGTGGCCATCACGGGCACCATATTCGGCTTTATCATCGGCCTGCTGGTGGCCGTTGCGCGATCCATCCCTTTAAGCCAGGAGGATGGCATATTCAAAAAGGTGTTCGTCAAGATATTGCGCGCCATACTGGCGGTGTACATTGAGGTATTCCGCGGTACGCCGATGATCGTGCAGGCGATGGTCATCTATTACGGCGCACAGCAGTATCTGGGGCTGGATATGGCGGCCATCACGGCGGCAGTCGTTATCATTTCCATCAATACGGGCGCTTATATGGCGGAGATTATCCGCGGCGGCATCATATCCGTAGATATTGGGCAGACAGAGGGCGCGCATTCGCTGGGCATGTCCCACTGGCAAACGATGTCGAATGTTGTGCTGCCGCAAGGGATACGAAACATTATGCCTTCCATCGGCAATGAATTTGTCGTCAACATTAAGGACAGTTCTGTACTCAATGTCATTTCGGTAACCGAGCTGTTCTTTACCGCAAAATCCGCAGCGGGAACTTATTATAAGTATTTTGAATCCTTTTTTGTAGCCGCTGTTATTTACCTGATGCTGACGTTTGTTACCACGCGTGTGCTGCGGTATATTGAAAAAAGAATGGATGGACCGAAGAGCTATACCATCGTTCCGGGCTCACAGACGGATATGAGCGCGCTGATAAAGCTTAATACAAACCTGAAAACATCGAGCAAGGGAGGGAGGGGGTAATATGGCCTATAATATCGAAGTGCGGCACTTAAGAAAGAATTTTGGCAGTCATACCGTGCTCAAGGATATCGATTTTTCCGTATCCCCCGGGGATGTGGTATGTATTATCGGCGCTTCCGGCTCCGGCAAAAGCACGCTGCTTCGCTGTATCAATTTATTGGAGCGGCCTTCGGGCGGCAGCATACTCTTCCACGGGGAGGATATTCAGTCCGGCGGCTTTCAGGTCGCACAATACCGCGCGCGGGTTGGCATGGTATTCCAGCAGTTCAATCTGTTTTATAATATGACGGCGCTGAACAACTGCGTGGTAGGGCAGATGAAGGTGCTGGGAAGAAGCAGGGAGGAAAGCGAACACAAGGCCAGGATGTACCTCGATAAGGTCGGCATGCTGCCCTATTCCAACGCCAAACCCAAACAGCTTTCCGGCGGGCAGAAGCAGCGCGTTGCCATTGCGCGCGCATTGTGCATGGATCCGGAGGTACTGCTTTTTGACGAGCCGACCTCCGCATTGGACCCTGAAATGGTGGGGGATGTGCTTGCCGTCATGCAGGATCTTGCCAAAAGCGGCCTGACCATGCTGGTGGTCACGCATGAGATGGCTTTTGCCAAGGATGTTGCGCACCGTGTGGTATTTATGGACGAAGGCGTGATTGTCGAGGACGATACGCCGGAAGTGATATTCAATGACCCGAATCAGCAGCGCACCAGGGAGTTCTTGCACAGGGTACTGCGGCCGAATGCAACCTGAAAAAGAACGTACAAGCGCGGCATAGCAACGGAGCGGGCATCGTCCTGCTCCTTTTTCAGGCGTAAAGATTGACATGAGGCACAATATGTTGTATGATAATCAAACACTTCGAGCTATATCTTGATTTTACGCAGGGGGAGACTATGCTGACAAAAATTCGCAAGCGCGACGGCTCTGTTGTTACCTTTACACCGGAGAAAATCACATGGGCAATTTTTAAAGCCGCGAACGCCGTTGGCGGCGACGACTGGGCGCGGGCGGAAGTACTCAGCCGTCAGGTTGTGGACATGGCGACGTTCAAGTACGGCGATACCATTGTGGATGTGGAAAATATTCAGGATATCGTGGAAAAGGTGCTCATCGAAAACGGCCATGCGCGCACCGCCAAGGCATATATACTCTACCGTGAAAAACGCCGCAGCGCGCGGGAATCAAACGCCCTGATCGGCGCGACAATCGAGATGTTCTCGAATTATCTTGGGGATGCGGACTGGAAGATCAAAGAGAACGCCAACGCCCAGAAGTCCATCAACGGCATGAACAACTATATCCGCGAGACATTCACCAAGCAGTATTGGCTGCATGAAGTCTATCCTGAAGAAATTCGCCAGGCGCATATGTCGGGCGATATCCATATGCACGATTTGGGCTTTTTCGGGCCATACTGCGCGGGGTGGGACCTAAGGCAGCTATTGACGGAAGGCTTCGGCGGCGTGCCGGGCAAGGTGGAGTCGAGGCCCGCAAAGCATTTGCGCGCATTTTTGGGGCAGATCGTAAACTCCACCTTCACCACGCAGGGCGAGACGGCGGGCGCACAGGCATGGTCCTCGTTCGATACCTACTGCGCGCCCTTTATCCGTTACGATCAGCTGGATTTCAAGACCATCAAGCAGGCGCTGCAGGAATTTATATTCAATCTGAATGTGCCTACGCGCGTAGGCTTTCAGTGCCCGTTCTCCAACCTGACGTTTGACATCGTGCCGCCGCGCACTTTGAAGGATACGCCAGTTATCATCGGCGGCAAACCTATGCCTGAAACATACGGCGAGTTCCAGCCGGAAATGGATTTGCTCAACACCGCGTTTTGCGAGGTAATGATGGAAGGCGATAAGAAAGGCCGCGTATTCACCTTCCCGATACCCACCATCAATGTTACGCGCGAATTTGCCTGGGACAGCCCCGTGGTCAACAGGTTCATGGAGATCACCTGCAAATACGGCATCCCGTATTTTTCAAATTACGTCAACTCCGACCTCTCGCCGGAGGATGCGCTTTCCATGTGCTGCCGCCTGCGGCTGGATACCAGCGAACTTAGAAAACGCGGCGGCGGCCTGTTCGGGTCGAACCCCCTGACAGGTTCGGTGGGTGTGGTCACCATCAACCTGCCGCGTATCGCATATCTTTCCAAAACCAGAAGCGAGTTCAACAGCCGTCTGTGGCGTATGATGAACATTGCGCGAAACAGCCTGGAAATCAAGCGCAAAACCATCGAAGAGCAGACGACCAACGGCATGTACCCGTATTCCGCCAACTACCTGAAAAACATTAAGGAAAAAACCGGGAGCTACTGGTTCAACCACTTCAATACCATCGGGCTGGTAGGCATGAACGAAGCGTGCCTGAACTTCCTCGGCAAGGATCTTACAACGCCGGAAGGGCAGCAGTTCGCTTTAGAAGTGCTCGATTATATGCGCGAGGTCATCACCACGATCCAAGAGGAGACGGGGCATTTTTACAACTTGGAGGCGACCCCTGCCGAGGGTACCAGTTACCGCCTTGCAAAGCTGGACAAGGAGCGTTATCAGGATATCGTCGCCGCGGGCAAGGACGTTCCCTATTATACGAATTCCTCTCAGCTGCCGGTAGGCTATACCGACGATATATTCGAAACGCTGGATCTGCAGGATGCGCTGCAGTGCAGGTACACGGGCGGTACGGTGCTGCACCTGTATCTGGGCGAGCAGATCAAGGATATCGAGATCGCCAAGCAGCTGCTGCAAAAAGCTTTTCACCGTTATAAGCTACCGTACCTCTCGCTCACACCCACGTTTTCCGTTTGCCCGGAGCACGGATATCTCAACGGCGAAGTGTTTACCTGCCCGGAATGCGGTGCACAGACGGAAGTCTGGAGCCGCGTGGTAGGGTACCTGCGCCCCGTGCAGAATTACCATAAAGGCAAGCGCGAAGAGTATAAGGAGCGCAAAAAGTATGTGATCCGTACGGAGGAGATATCGGCCAAATGATTTTCGGCGGCATGCAAAGATGCAGCACCATCGACTTCCCGGGTCACCTGAGCTGCGTACTGTTTACCCGCGGATGCGATATGGATTGTTTTTATTGCCACAACAGGGCCCTGCTTACAAGCGGCGGCCCTGCGCTTTCTGCGCAGGAGGTGGAAGCGTTTTTACATAAACGGCAGGGCCTTTTGGAGGGGGTGGTGGTAAGCGGGGGAGAACCCACACTGCAAGCGGATCTGCCCGCTTTTCTCTGCGATTTAAAGAAGCTGGGCTACCGCACAAAGCTCGACACGAACGGGCAGCGCCCGGAAACCGTACGGAAATTGCAGGAGGACGGGCTGCTGGACTATGTCGCGGTGGACTATAAGGCCCCGTGTGACGAGTATGGTTGGGTGTGCGGCCGTACGGATGGTTTCGCAAAGGCAAAGCAGACCATCCTGCAATTATACGAGTCGGGCGCCGCTTTTGAGACGCGTACGACGCTTTATCCGGGGCTGCAGGAAGAGGCGCTGCTCAGTCTGCTGCGCGATTTACCCGCACTGCCGCGCTACCGGCTCAACCTGTTCCGCATGCCCGCACAATTCCACCCGCATCACGCGCTGCTCTTAAGGCGCGCTTGCCTGACGGCTTCGGAGCTTACACGCCTGAAGCCGCAGCTAATCGCCGCACAGCCAAATATCGTTTGGTGACCGAAAAATGTCTTATTGGCAATAAATAAAATTCGCAAAAAGGGGCTGCGGCCTCTTTTTGCATATGAAGATTTGCTTTGCTTACAATATTTTTCATTCATAGTATTAGTCGCAATATTTGCCGCTGTATTTCTTTCCGGATGCATACATGCATAGTACGCAGTCGGGCTAAAATAGCGCGTAAGGATGCGTACAAATGTACATCCTAAGGAAAAAAAGGAGTGAACATTTTGCGCCGATGGGTCGCTTTTCTTGGAATACTGCTGTTATGCGCGCTTGCAGTTGGCTGCAAGGCGGTGCCTCGCGGCACGGAACCGCCGGATTCGTTTGTATTGGGCGAGGATATTTTTATCGAGGGCGTAAATGCTTCGCGCACGCAGGTGCAGCATGCACGCGCTGCCGTACAGGCATACCTTGATGAAAAAATCGGGTCAATGTGGTTCGATATTCATCTCGAGGGGGCTTTGGATTCGGAAACGATACGCGTGCAGGCAAGCGAACTGCCAATTTTGACCAATATGGAAACAGCCATTCACGAGGCGGCGTATCTTCCGCAGCACAACGGCTTGCGCCAGCAAAAAAGGGAGCTGGATGTTGCGCTACAGCTGGACGCCGAGGCGGCGCGTGCGCGCGCCGCGGAGATTTGCGCTGCGTATTATGTTGCCCCTGTGGATGCGACCGCCACGCTGGACAAGTCACAGGAGGGAAACTTCGCGTATACCGCCGACCGGACCGGGCTTGAGGTGAAGCCGGACGATCTCATAACATTGCTTGCGCAAGCGGTGGAGAAGGGGGAGAGCGCCGAAATCGCGCTGCCGTATACGGTATTGGACCCTGCGTATACCGAAAAACAGGCGCGTGAGGAGCATCAGCTTATTTCACAGTTTTCAACATCCTACGCAAAATCCCCGTTGAACGCTTCCGGGCGCGTATTCAATATTAAAAAGGCCGCCTCCATAATAGACGGTACAGTGCTCTCACCCGGTGAAGAGTTCAATACCAACAAAATACTCGGGCCGCGTAATGCGGAGAATGGCTGGAAAACAGCCCCGGGCATACGTGAGGGCCGGTATGAACAGGAGTACGGCGGCGGCGTCTGCCAGGTGAGCACTACGCTGTTCAACGCCGTGATGATGGCGGATCTTGAAATCACGGAACGCCAGCCGCACAGCTGGCCTTCGGGGTATGTGGATATCGGGCGGGACGCGACAATCAGCACCGGCGGCCCCAATTTCCGCTTTGTCAATTCCGCAGGATATGATTTGTATATACTTACGGAGACGGATTCCAAGAAAACGTTGACCATATCCATTTATGGCAAGCCGATTGAAGACGGCATTACCGTCAAAATTTCATCCAAGCGTACGGCTACGCTGTCCTCCCTCGGCGAGGAAGTACTGCTTGACGAGAGCCTCCCCGCAAACACGCGCAACGTGTACCGCGAGGCGCGGCGGGGCAAAAAATCAGAAACCTATAAGGAGTATTACGACACAGAGGGCAACCTTGTAGAGCGCATACTTGCCTATGCGGACACCTACCGGTCCATTAAGGGAACGGTATATGTCTCCGCCGATATTTATTATGGATGGGATGATACGGAGGATGCCGGGGATACCCGGGTTCTCTAAAGGAGGATATTTATAAGAAATTACTCTTTCTTTTTGCGTGTAATTTCATTACAATGGTTGGAGCATGATATATTCCGCACATACTGTTCGGGTATGTCAGGAAGGACAGGCGCGTTCAGCAATTTTGCGCGCGCCGCCTTTACGCAACACGCAAAGAGGATGGAACGAATGAAGTACAAAGCCCTGTTTCTGGATATCGACGACACACTCATAGGAAACGACAGAACAATTTCCCCCGGCAATCTTGCGGCGATCCGCCGCGCGCAGGCCAACGGCATATTCGTAACCATAGCGACCGGGCGCGGCTACCTCGGCTCAACGAAGATTTGGAAGCAGCTGAATATCCGCGGCCCGGTCGTCGTATATGGCGGGGCGCTGATCATGAATACATTGACGGATGCGCCCATGTATACTGCGGATATCGATCCCGCGCTTATCCGGGAGGCGCTTGCCTCCGCGGTCGAGTGGGGGCTGCATGCGCAGGTGTATCAGGGGGATACGGTTATATTTGCGCAGGAAAACGCGTTTACGAAGCACTATACTGCAGTATTGAACCTGCCGTTTATAGTGGACCCCGCAGTACATGAGAAAGAATGGCATAACGTGCCCAAGGTACTGGTTTATGCGAAACCGGGCGAAGAAGAAGCGGAAATGGTCACGCGTTTTTCCGAACGGTTTGCGGGCAGGCTGGAGGTAGCATCCTCCAAGCCGGGCTTTATCGAATTAAACCGTTTCGGCTCCAACAAGGGCACGGCGTTGCTGCATACTGCCGAGCTACTATGCATTGACCGGGAAGAAACCGTCGCGGTGGGGGATAACACGCTGGATCTGCAAATGGTACAGATGGCGGGTTTGGGCGTGTGTGTGGAAAACGGCCAGCAGGTCGTCAAGGATATTGCGGACGTGATCGCGCCCGCCTGCGAGCAGGATGGCGTGGCATGGGTGATCGATCATATCATGCTTGAGGAAAGGGGATAACATCCTTGGAAAATTTTACGATTTCCGTGGAAGACTTCAGTAAAGCGCTGGATCTTTGCGTGGCTTATGAAGGCCGGGGGGATTTTAATATCAACGAGAGCGAGATCAACCGCCCGGGCTTACAGCTGACCGGTTTTTTCGAGCATTTCGCCTTTGAACGCGTGCAGTTGATCGGCAATGCGGAAATGCACTACATGATGCAATTGAGCGAGGATGCACTGCGCGGCAGCATCCGCAAGTTCTTGCAATACGACGTGCCGTGCATTGTGTTTTCACGTTCGCACGAGCCGCCGGCGATATTTATGGAAGAAGCCCGCGCAAGGAAAATCCCTGTGTTCTGCAACCCCAGGCCGACGACAAAGGTCAGCCATTCCATCACGAATTATCTGGATCGCATACTTGCGCCCACCATCACGCGCCACGGCGTTTTGCTGGATGTTTACGGTGTTGGCGTTATGCTGATGGGCGAAAGCGGCATGGGCAAGAGCGAGACGGCGCTGGAGATGGTCAAACGCGGCCATAGGCTGGTGGCCGACGATGTGCTCGAAATCCGTCGTGTGGCCGAGAACAGGCTTTCCGGCACGGCACCCACGCTGACGCGGTATCTGCTGGAGATACGGGGCATAGGCATCATCGACGTGCGGCACATGTACGGCGTGGGCGCGGTCATTCAGGAAAAGTCCATCGACATGGTTATGGAAATGGAAATGTGGGAGGACGGCAAATGCTATGACCGGCTGGGGATTGACGAACAGACCATTTCCATACTCGATGTAAAATTGCCGCATATTCTCATGCCGGTAAGGCCGGGCCGTAACCTTGCCATTATCGTCGAGGTCGCCGCGCGTAATTACCGTTTAAAGAAGCTGGGGTATGACGCGGCCAAGGAATTTGACCGCCGCTGGATGGAAGAACTGGAAAATTTGTAGGGGGAATTTATGCTGCAGGTAGGATTCGATGTAGGCGGTACCAAAATCGCTGTAGGCATTGTGGATGACGATATGCATATCGCCTCGCGGCGCAGCGTCCCGTTCCCTACGGGGGAGCCATACCTTCATACCGTCGCGCTGATGGCCGCGCTCGTGGAAGATATGGCGCAGGAACTTAAAGTACCTGTAGAGCAGCTGCGCTCCATAGGCATAGCGGTGCCCGGCAGCATCGATACCGCCTGCGAACGCGTGCTCCACGCATATAACCTGCAATTCCACGATGTTCCGCTGCGCGAAAGCCTGCAGAAGTACTTTCCGGGTATACCGGTATACCTTGCGAACGACGCCAACGCCGCGGCGCTTGCGGAGCTGCATGCGGGCGCGTTCGTGGGTTGCAGTACGGCCGTGCTGCTGACATTGGGCACGGGCATTGGCGGCGGACTGATATTGGGCGGCAAAATGTTCAACGGCGGCCTGGGGCATGGCGTGGAACTGGGGCATATGGTGCTTGCGCACGGCGGCGCGCTGTGTACCTGCGGTACGCGCGGCTGTATTGAGGCGCTGTGCACGGCCACCTGGCTGGTGCAGCAGGGGCGCCGCAGCATCGTGGATTATCCCAATGCGCTGATATACACAGAGGCTGACGGCGATATGTCGCGCGTGGATGCCAAGATGGTGATAGACAGCGCCAAGGCGGGCGACGCCATCGCGGCGGATATATTTGAACGCTATGTGGATCAGCTGGGTTCGGCGCTGGTTTCCTGTATCAATCTTTTGGACCCGGAGGTCATCGCCATAGGCGGCGGCGTGAGCCATGCGGGCGAATTCCTGTTTGCGCCGCTGCGTGAAAATGTACGCAAAAAATGCTTTTTTGAGGAGTTCGGAAAAATCGTGCCCGCGCAGCTGGGCAATGACGCCGGTATCATCGGCGCGGCCATGCTTGCGCGAAACGCAAGCTGAGGAAGCAGGCGGCAGAAGACGCAAAAAACAGGGACTGCTATGCAGTCCCTGTTACGATGATTTCCGTCCGGTCGCCGCATCCCGTTCGGTTGCCCTACCCGCGCGGGTGCGGTTATGAAGTACAAAGTAGTTCGTTTGCGTCTTATTAAGGAGGAAGAACAGTCAATGAAGAATACTGTTGTTTCCGGACGGAAAGGAAATATCCTTTAATGCTCTTCGTAATATTATTGTAACACCATATCTGGTATCTTACAACCCTTAAATCGTTTTTTTTTCAGCATATTTTGTGTTTTTGGGCTCAAAAATTGAAAACAAATTATGAACGCGGCTGCAGACTCTCATAAAACGACGGTGTGAAAGAGGAATCCGCGGCGTCGGCTTCCTGCAGCAGAACGTTTGTCAGCCCAAGCTGCATGCAGTATTCGGCGGCGCGCGTATACTCGCGCGAAGTAAGCCTGCGGTCAAGCGGCGGCGTAAGGCCGGGGGAGGCGGGCGTATATTGGCGCATCAAAGAGATCCATGTTTCAGTGGGCAGCATATCTTTGATAAAGTCCAGCACGCGCCGCGTCTCGTCCACACAGCCGGGCAGCACAAGGTGCCGGACGAGCAGCCCGCCCGTCGCTATCCCGTCCCCGTTTATGCGGAGCGTACCCACTTGTTGCTGCATTTCCAGTATGGCGGGCGCGGCATACTCGAAATAGTCCGCAGCGCCGGAAAAGCGGCCGCTCAATGCGGGCGTTACGTATTTCAGATCCGGCAGATAGATGTCGATCAGGCCGTCCATCGTGCGCAGCGTTTCCACGGTTTCATACCCGCCCGTATTGTATAAAATGGGTATATGCAGGCCGCGCGCTTTGGCTTCTATCAGCGCCGGGCGTATGGTTTCAAGGTGCGGCGTCGGCGTGACCAAATTGATATTGTGCGCGCCCTCCTGCTGCAGCGTCAGAAACAGCTCTGAGAGCCGTATTTTGTCGCAAAGCTCACCCTTTTGGCGCGCACTGATGTCCGCGTTCTGACAAAACACGCAGCGCAGGCTGCAGCCGGAAAAAAATACGGCGCCCGAGCCGCGGGAACCGCTGAACATGGGCTCTTCCCAGAAATGCAGCGCACAACGGGCTACGCGCGGCAACGCGCCGGCGCCGCAAAACCCGGTTTGCTTCATGCGGTCCACCCGGCAGCGCCGCGGGCAGCAAAGGCATTCCTTCATCCGCTTTTTAACCTCCTTGAGGGGCGAATATCGATATCCCAATATCCCGCTTTTCAGTATCCCATATCAATCGCCATTTGTATAGATGGCTGTCGGGAGCGATCAATTTGAACGACTCAATACTTCCACGCAATGAAAAATTCGAAAAGAGAAGCCCGCAGCATAAGCTGCGGGTCAGGCCATAGACAACCCTTGGGTCTCAGAATATCAAGTTGAAAATTATGCAGCCATGGCTTTCAATCTGTCATTTTGCAGCGACCTGTGCGGTGCATAATGACACCTTGAAGCGTAAGTTGGCGCGACAGCTTTCCTGCGTAAGCAGGAAACCGAGCGGCAACTTGCGCGGTGAACCTCGAAAAAGTGGCTTGCCGCTTTTTCGATCAAAATACACGTCTGGCGATTACAAAATTGCGTTCATAATACCCGGTCGTCTCGCTGATAACGACTTTTCCCAGCGAGGAGGAGGCGTGCAGGAATTGCCCGCCGCCAAGATAGATGCCGGTATGGTTGACGTTTTCGTTGCTGTCAGATTTATAGAACAGCAGATCACCCTTCTTGCAATCGTCCAGGCTGCCGATCGCCTTCCAGCTTGTTACCTGGCTGAAACCGATCGCATTATAGCGGCTGGTACTCACGCCGCATAAACGCAGGCAATAGTACACAAGGCCGGAGCAGTCGAACGAATCGGGGCCTTCCTCGCTCCAGACGTACGGCTTGCCCAACTGCGCCTTGGCAGCGGCAATGAGTCCGCTCACGCTGGTATCGTACGAGCCGACATCCACGGAAGGCTTTGCGGTTGCTTTGGGCGTGGGCGTGGACTTTACCTTGCCATCGTCGTCATCGTCATCGTCGATAATGGGAATATCGTAGGAAGGCTTGGGCGTGGCCTTGGGGGTTGCGGTAGGCTTCACAGTAGGTTTTGGCGTGGGCTTGGGCGTAGGGGTCGGATCAACCAGATACCGTGCGTGGGGCGAATACATCAGGTCACGCGACGCCTGGTCGATCACACCGGTTTCTTCGATTTTATTTCGTTTTTGAAAGCTCTTGACGGCGCGTTCGGTGGCGACGCCGAAATACCCGTTGTCCTTCTCTTCATAGTAACCAAGCTCCGCCAGGCGGCGCTGCATGCTGCGCACGTCGGATCCCTTGTCGCCTAGCTTCATGCGGTAGGGTTGGGCATTGCCGCTGTACAAAAGCCGCTGCGTCTCTGAATCCGAGACGCCGGTCTCTTCCAGTCCCTGCGCGCGCTGGAACAGCTTTACGGCGCTTTTTGTGACGCTGCCATAATACGTGGTGATTTCGTCGTAATCAAAATACCCCAGCTCCATCAATCTGCTTTGAAGCGTTGCCACCAGATCGCTGTTATCTTCCGGCTGCAGGGTATCGTAGGCCTCCAGCGCGACGAACGCGGTGGGAACGGGTGATGGGCTGGGCATGACGGAAGGCAATGGTGTGGGCGTAGGAATAGGCGTGGAGGCGGGGGTCGGGCTTGCAGCCCTGGGCGCCGCCGCAAATACTTCTTCCTGTATGGGCGAACCGAACAGATAGCCATTATAGCACAGCGGCAGCCCGATAAAACCGATCATTGCGGCGCCGCAGGCAAGCACCAGCCATACGCGGGCACGCTTGGAAAGGCGTCGGATACCGGAAGTATTTTTTCTGGCTGTACTATGCGCTGCTGCCAATGCAACGGCTCCTTTCACATTTACATACAAAAAGCTGGGCAGGAATTCATATGCATTCATTATATACCAATATATCGGCATAATCCAACAGTTTCATTATCTTTTCGTGTATATTCAGGCCATGTTATTCAAAAAAGTTATCGAAAGGCGTGCTTTTATGGCCTTGGTTCGCAACTGGAAAACCAAACCTGTATATGATATGATGCTTATGATACCGTACCGCTGGCTATTGCGCTTTTAGATCGCACATTAGGAGAGGCAGGGGGAAAGAGTATGCAGCACGAAATAACGCAAAAGGGTCCGTTATTGAATGAGAAGGGCAACCTGCGCGAACCGGGCTGGTCAAAGCGCATGCTGCTCAGTTACGACCGCAGCGCCATACGCGCGGGCAAGCTTAAAATCAAGGAATGGGATTATTACATCGTGCATGACGACCGGTACGGCATTGCGCTGACTGTGGCGGATAACGGGTACATGGCGCTCCTTTCCGCGTCGATATTGGATTTTACCCGTCCGTGGGAACATACCGGCACCGTAATGAAGCTTCTTCCGTTGGGAAAATATAAAATGCCCGTTTCCTCGGAAAAGGGTGATGTGCAATATGAAGGCGACGGGCTGGCTATAAAGTTCCTCAAAGAGGAAGGGAGCCGCAGGCTGCTGTGTAACTATGAAAAGTTTCATGAAGGCAGGCCGCTTTCCATAGACATCCTGCTTGACGAACCCGTCATGGATACCATGGTCATTGCCACGCCGTTTTTAAAGCCCAGGCATTTTTACTATAATCAAAAGATCAATTGCATGCGCGCAAGCGGAAGCGCATGCTATGGCGATACAAGGATAGAGTTTTCACCGGATACCGCATTCGGTACGCTGGACTGGGGGCGCGGGGTGTGGACCTACAGCAACACCTGGTATTGGGGCAGCGGCAACGGCATAATAAACGGCAGACCCTTCGGCTTTAACCTTGGCTATGGGTTTGGGGATACGACGGCCGCGACGGAAAACATGATATTCTACGACGGCAGGGCGCACAAGCTGGAAACGGTGGAGTTTCATATACCGCCGGACAGTTACCTCAAACCTTGGACGTTTACTTCCTCGGACAACAGATTTGAAATGGAGTTTGTTCCCGTGCTCGACCGCGCCGCGCACATCAATGCGTTGCTCGTCGAAACGGATCAGCATCAGGTATTCGGAAAATTCACGGGGCGCGCGGTGCTCGACGACGGCACTGTGCTTGAAATCAAAAACCTCATGGGGTTTGCGGAGAAAGTCAGGAACCGGTATTAACTATGGCTTTGTTGGCGGCATATAAACTGGAAAAAGCCTTCGGGGGGCGTACATTGTTTGCGGATGTTTCCTTCGAAGTGACGGAAAAGGACCATATCGGGCTGGTCGGTGCAAACGGTACCGGCAAAACAACGCTTTTGCATATACTCATGGGCGCGCAAAGCGCCGATTCTGGCGCGGTGCACCGCAGTAAGCTGCTGCGCGTAGGCTGCCTGGAGCAGACGCCGGAGCTTTCGGAGGGGCAGACCTTGTACGGCCTTGTACTCAATGTATTTGCGCCGCTGCTTGCGGCCGAAAATGAGCTCAACGAGATCAGCCTGCAGCTTCAGTCCGAAGGCGCGGCGCTCGATACGCTCATCCGCCGGCAGCATCAGACGCAGGAACGGTACGAGCGCGAAGGCGGGCTTACTTTCAGGAGCCGCACGCGCGCGGCGCTGTTGGGGCTTGGGTTTTCCGAAAGCGATTTAAATCTGCCCGCCACGGCGTTAAGCGGCGGCCAGTTGGGCAAGGCCATGCTGGCGCGCGTGCTGCTTTCAGGTGCGGAGCTGTTGTTTTTGGACGAGCCTACCAACCATCTGGATATTGCCTCGGTCGAATGGCTGGAAAATTATTTGAAGGCGTATTCCGGCGCGTATATCGTCATATCGCACGACAGGTATTTTCTGGATCAGGTAACCAACCGCACCCTGGAGCTGAGCGGCGGCAAGTACTATCTCACGCAGGGCAACTATTCCACGCACGTGGAACGGCGCGCAAGCGCGCAGGAGATCTTACGCAGGCAATACCGCAACACGCAAAAGGAAATCCGCCGTATCTACGGTATTGTGGAGCAGCAGCGCCAATGGAACCGCGAGCGCAACATCCGCACGGCGGAATCCAAGCTTAAGCAGATCGAGCGGCTCAAGGCCACGCTGGTCGAGCCGGAAAAGGATGAAGAGTCTATCCGCTTTGCGTTTACCGCGCGCGAGCCGGGTGGCAACGATGTCCTCATCGCGAAGGATGTCGGCAAAGCGTATGGGGAAAAAAAGCTCTTTTCCGGTGCGTCGTTGCATATCCGCAGGGGCGAGCGCGTGTTCCTGCTTGGCCCCAACGGCTGCGGCAAAACCACATTGCTGCGCATTATGATGGGCCGCGAGGGCGCGGATTCAGGATCCAGCGCGTTCGGCGCAGGGGTGCAGGTCGCCTATTACGAGCAGAACATGCGCTCCATGGACCCCGAAAAGACCGTGATACAGGAGGTATGGGATACGTACCCGCGCATGGGGCAGACGCAGGTACGCAACGCTCTGGCGGCATTCCTGTTCCGCGGTGATTCCGTTGAAAAGAAAATTGGTATGCTCTCCGGCGGCGAGCGGGCGAGGGTACAGCTTTTAAAGCTGATGTTGTCCGGCGCAAATCTTTTGCTGCTGGACGAGCCGACCAACCATTTGGATATCGCTTCGCGCGAGGCGCTGGAGCAGGCGCTCGAAGAGTATGGCGGCGCGCTGCTGATCGTAACGCACGACCGGTATCTGGTAAACCGTTTGGCCGACCGCGTGCTGTACATGCAGCCGGACGGGCTTATTGAAACCATCGGCGGGTATGACGCGTTCGTGCTCGAGCAGTCGCAGGCGCAAAAAGATGTTCCGCAGGAAGCGGAGAAGCCTGTTAATGTTTACCGTGCGAAAAAGGAAAGGCAGAGCGCCATCGTTCGCTTAAAGGGCGCCGTTGCGCGCGCGGAGCGCGAAGTGGCGCAGGCGGAAAGCGAGATCGCCTTATTAGAACAGCGGCTTGCCGAGCCGGAAATCGCGTTGGATTATGCAAAGGCGGGCGAGCTGGCGAAGGAATTGGAAGAATACAGGGCAGTGCTCGAAGAGCGACTGGCGCAGTGGGAACAGGCCGAGCAGGAGCTCGAAGCGGCGGCTACGGCGGATTGATAAGGAGGCGGCTTATGGAGATACTGCATTTTGGGCTGGGTATCCGGTTTGACGTAATGGAAGGGGAAGAGGAACAGGCCACGCCCAGACAGCTGTGGGAAGAGATCTTTTCGGTCCTTACCACGAGCGACGTGCAGGGCATGCACGTCTATGGCGGGCGGGCGACATCTGCGGAGTATGCGTCGGAGGATTCCTGCTATATTTGTGCATTTACCAACGGCAACCTGAAGGAAATGCGGCGTGTATACCGCAAGCTGGAGGAGGACGCCGGCGTTGGCATGTACCTTTCCGCCACGCATCCATTTCTGCAGAACAATGCGCTTCAAAAGGTTGAAGGATTAACTTATTACGGCAAGATACAGCGCGACGGTACGCTTTCGGGCGGAGAAGAGCCCTTATTCGGCGTGCGCGTGTGCAAAACGCGCGGCAAGCGGCGGCCGGTGGGCAAGGGGATCGTATTCTTGCTCGCGCCCGACGCCTTTCGCGGCACGCTTACCTCCGGGCAGGCGATCCGCAGGCTGACGCTGGCGGCGCGGAAGCACTTTACGGGCGTGCGCGTACTGCCGCTGCCCATCGCGAACGGCGGCGCGGGCACGGTGGATGCGCTGCTGACCGCCTGTAACGGTACCGGGCGCACCGTACAGATCAGAGGGCCGCAGGATGAAAAAATAGAAGCGCGTTATGCGGTGCTTCGCGGCAGTACCGCCGTGATCGAGATGCCCGAAGCGTTCGCGGCGCAGGGCGTGCCGCAGGGCGTGCATTGCTCCAGCTTCGGCATGGGGGAGCTGGTTCGCCGCGCGTTGGACGAAGGGCTCCACGAAATCATCATCGGCGTGGCGGACAGCTGCATCAACGACGGCGGCTTGGGCTGCCTGCGCGCGCTGGGCGTGAAGCTGCTTGATTCCGACGGCGCGGAGCTCACGGGTTTCAACGGCGATATGGAAAAGCTCGCAAAGATCGATACGGAGCTGATACACCCGAGAATTTGCGCTACACGTTTCATATTGATGACGGATTGTGAAAGCGCTCTTACCTCCTCCGGCCATGCGCGCTACCGGGAGCTCTTAAAAGAATCCTCGTGCTTCGATGCGAACGCACAGGTCGGCGCGGGTGCGGCGGGCGGTTTGGGCGCGGCGCTCATGGCATTTTTACGGGCAGTGCGCAAGACAAGCATCGACGCGCTGCTGGATGCCGCGGAATTCGATCGGAGAATCAAGAATGTCTCTCTTGTGGTAACCGGGGAAGGGAAGCTGGATGCGCAAAGCATGCACCCGGGCAGGGCGGTGGGCACCATCATGGAGCGCTGCGCCAGGCAGAAGGTGCCCGTTTCGCTCATCGCGGGGTGTATGGGCGAGGGCAGCGAGACGCTGATGGAAAAGTGTGACTGCAGCGTCATTACGGCGGTAGACGCGCCCATGTCGCAGGAAATAGCGATGGAAAAGGCGGTAGCGCTCTTTGACAGCGCTGCAAACCGCATGTTCCGTTTCATCCGTTTGGGCAGGGAAATCGAGCGCATTTCCGCACGAAAAGCAAAAATAAAGTAAGGGGCCAAATACCTCATGAAAATACAGGAACATACGAATATCGCACGGGATGCATGGGAGGTCTTCATGCAGCTTTGTCAGGCGCATACGTTCTGCATGCAGCACACTTTGCAGAAATACGGTCTGTACGAAGGGCAGCCCGCGTTCCTTTTTCAAATCAGGGATATGGGCAACCCCAGCCAAAATGAACTTGCGCAGGCGCTTCGGGTAAGCAAGGCGTCCGCCGGCGTTTCCTTGCGCAGGCTTGAAAAAAGCGGCTTCGTAAAGCGTGAGCAGGATAAGGCCGACAGTCGCTGCAACCGTATCTCATTGACGAAAAAGGGTCAGGAATTTGCGCGCTGGTGCGAGATGGATGTCGATATGATCGCCAACAATATGCTCGAGGATTTCGACGGCGATGAACGCGAACTTGCGTTTCGCGTGCTCACGCGTATGCTCAAAGGCCTCGACGCCATGCGCACCCGCATCAAAACATAATGGCATCTTGCTGGATTCCGCATTTGCCTTCATAAGTATTCCCGAAAACGGGGATGCTTTTTTTCGTATCCTCAAAGCGTAAATGCCAAATCCGCAAGGCTATGCATTTACGCATTATTTGTTATGAACGCAGAGCAGACGTTTTGTATTCTCCCAGCATGGCGCCCGGTCGCATGAAGATTGCCGTGCCTGCAAATACTCTTATTTGGAGGCGCTATGAAAAAATCAATATGGGAAATACTGCACTTCGACGAAGCGGATACCGAATTTGAGCTTTTGGAAACGGAGCAGGGCAATCCCGGCTTTTTTACTAGCTGGACTGAGAAAAGGCCTGTGGAGCCGCCGCCGCCCGCACCGCCTTCGAGCAGTGTCGATGAAAACGAAAAAAGGCTGAAACAGGAATACCGCAGCGAAATCAATCCGGATGTTCTGCTGCGCCGATTCATGCTGGGCGGCAACATACTGGCGCTTGTGGCGTGCATCAACGGCATGGCGGACGGTACGCAGATCAACGACTTTATATTACGGCAGGGCATGCGCCCCGGCTGCATGCAGGGCGCGGATGAGAACAAGTCGCAGTTTGCTGTTGATCACGTCTTCGCACAGCAGGAGGCGGCGCTTTCAAGCGACTGGAATGAAATCAAAAAAGCGATCTCCGAGGGGCGAACCGCTGTGTTTATAGAAGGTGATCCGCAGGCCGTGCTGATGGATACGCGCGGGTTCGAACGGCGGAGCGTGGGTACGACAGAAAATGAAAAGGTCGTACGCGGCCCGCAGGAGGGCTTTAACGAAAACCTGCGCACCAATGTGACGCTGCTTCGGCGAATCATTAAAACAGACGACTTTGTTTGTGAATTCAAGCATGCGGGCGGTAAGAACAACGTGATGCTGGTCATCGCCTACCGTGCGAGCGTGGTCAACCCGAAACTGCTTGAAGAGGTCAAGCGGCGGCTGGGCAAAATACAAACCCGCATGATACTCAGCGACGGCACCATCGAGCAGCTTACGGAGCGGCACAGTCTTTCGCCGCTGCCGCAGATACTCTCTACCGAACGCCCGGACCGTACAGCCGCCCATATCATGCAGGGGCATGTTGCCGTGCTGTGCGAAGGCAGCCCGGCGGCAAACATCATGCCTGCTACGCTTTTTACACTGATGGCCACATCGGAAGATTCCTACATGCGCCGTCCGCTCGGCAGCCTTTTGCGCGTGGTACGCTATATTGGCGCAGGGCTTAGCATTGTCCTTCCCGGATACTTCATGGCTATCACGCTTCATCATCAGGGCATGCTGTCCACAGAGGTCGTTACCACCATCATTGCGTCGCGGCAGATGGTGTTTTTGCCGTTGGGCGCGGAGATGCTGTTTTTGCTGTGGGTATTCCAATTGCTGCGGGAGGCCGGCATCCGCGTGCCGGGCAGCGTGGGACAGGCCATCGGCATCATAGGAGGGTTGATACTGGGCCAGGCGGCGGTAGCGGCCAACATGGTAAGCACGGTGGTGCTGATACTTGTGGCGCTGTCCGGCCTTGGCAACTTTACAATACCCGATTATTCTACGCAGGTCGCGGCGGGGTACTTCAGGGTGCTGCTGGTGGTGGCGGGGTGGGCCGGCGGATTACTGGGCATAACTGCCGGAATACTGCTGATTGCCGCGTGGATGGCCTCGATCAAGTCCTACGGCGTGCCGTTCTTAGCGCCGGTTGCGCCCAAAACCAACTCTAACCGACCGGCGGTGCTGCGCGGTACCATTCTGCCGCACCAGCGTGCGACGGATTATACCAACACGCGGGAGGGAACGTAATGAATCTGCGGCAGGGGCGCATAGGCAGGCAGGAAACTCTTTGTGCCGCGGCGATCGCGGCCTGCGCGAGCGGTATATTTACAACCGACAGCGAAGCGCTCTATGCGCGCGGAAATTCCGCCTACCTTTCCATGCTGCTTTCCGCCGGTCTGGCGCTTGCGGCATTTCTGTTCACGGCGTGGGCCATGCGCCGCGCGGATAACAAAAACCTTTGGGAGCTGCTGCACGACGGGCTGGGCGGGATGTTCGGGCGGATAGCCGCATTGTTATATGCCGTGCTGCTGCTTTTAGCAGCCGCCGCAGTGCTCAGCCGATTTTCCCTGATGCTGGGGCGCTTTATATATCCCGAGGCGTCGGAATGTCAAATACTTGCCTATTTGGTTTTTGCGGCTTTCCTGCCGGCATGGCTGGGGCTTGAAGGGATAGGCCGTACCGCCCGCCTTTTCATCTGGATGCTCCTTGCAGCATTATTCGGCGCGCTCGCAATGGCGGCATACAATTATGAACCGCACCGGCTGGCGCCGTATCTGGGCGACGGCACGGCAAACCTCATCAATTTGGGCGCGCGGGGCGTGCTGCTGTTTTTCCCTGCTCTCCTGGGGTTGTTAATTGCGGCGCGCGGCGTCCACGGTACGACTGCGGCGAAGCGCGCGGGATACGGGGCGGGTATCGCGGCGGGGGTGGTCAGCTCGCTTTGCCAGCTTTGTTTGGGTATGACGTATCCTTATCGGGATCTAGCGCAAATGCACTCCCCCATGTACCGTATTACCATGAATTTTCGGACGGCCGGATATTTTCCCCGGCTGGATAAGCTGCTGGTATTCGGATGGGTGCTTTCCGGCATACTCGCGGGGGGGTATTATATCTATACGGCCGCGCTGCTTTTTGCGGAGGCGTTCCATCAGGAGGATATCCGGCCCGCGGTCGCCGTATTTTCCGCATGTGTGGGCGGGCTTGCCCTTTTGATGCATGTGGAGATTGGCTTTGTGGAACAAACAGGCGCTTTCCTTTCAGGGTACGGATGGATTGTCGTAACCGCGCCCGTACTGGTTGCGGCGCTATTTGCGGCAGTAAAAAGCCGCGGCAAACGCAAGAGGGGGGCGGACGCATGAACCTCAGGAAGGGATGGAAGCGAAGAGCCGCCGCGATGTTACTGTGCCTGCTTGGTATTGCGTCAACTGGCTGCATGGGTGCGCGAAGCCCAGATGAGTATGGCTATGCGGTAGTCATAGGGATTGATAAGGGAGAAACCAAGCCTTTTTATGTCACAATGCTGCTCCAGCGCGGCAACGGGGATACCCAAAGCTCGGAAAGCAGCCTTTGCCCGCTCGTAGGCGTAGAGTGCGACGATTTATTCGAAGCGGTGGATCTGATGGAAAGCAGCCTTCCGTTTTCATTGAATTTGGCCCGTACGACTGCCATTGTGTTCGGTGAAGAACTTGCACGCAGCGGCGAGCTGGAACAGTTCCTGTCGGCTTCCATCAGCACCCTGCAAATACGCTATTATGCCAACCTGATTACGGCGCGGGGCAGCGCAAAGGAGTATTTGGGCGGCCTGCAAAGCGAACTAAATCCCAATATCGCAAAGCTGCAATATACCTTTATCGAATACAGCGAGTCCACGGGGCTGATACCCGCCATCACGCTTGCGCAATTTTACGACCGCGCATGGAACGCTGCTGGCGACGTCATATTGCCGCTCGGCGCATTCGACAAGCAGGAGTGCGGAGATGAAACCGAAGGGGAAAAAGGTGCGGAGCCGCCCGCAGAGGGTCAGGCGGAAAAAACGGAACAGCCCGCACAGGGGCAAAAAGAAGAAAAGGAAAAAAACACAGATCAGAGCGCGGAGCCAACGCCGACCCCCACGGCGGATATTCTGGGTTCGCCGGAGTACATGCCGGGGCAAATGAACAGGCAAGGCGGCCTGGAAGCGGGTATGATGGGCAGCGCATTATACAAGGGAACGCAGCTTGTGGGTTTCCTAAACGGCCCGCATACGCAGGTGCTGATGATGGCGACCGGCATATTCAAAGAAGGGAGAATACAGATACCCGACCCCAATGGACACATGGTCAGCTTTTTGCTCGCAAAGAAAGGCGCGCCCAAAACCACGCTGGCGCTGGGCGAACATCCTTGGGCGAATATCCGGCTGGAACTCTACGCTTCCGTCGATCAGCCTGCGATAGTCGCGGATATTGGCCGGGAGCAGCTCCAAAATCACATTTCTTCTTATCTGGAAAACAGCATGCAGGAAGTGTTCGCAGCCTGCCGGCAGCTTGGCTGCGATGTATTCCAACTGGGCGACGCGGCGGTGGTGCAATTCACGGATACGCGCCAATGGGAAGCGTTTGACTGGGATGCCGTATATCAGGCGGTGGAAGCATCCTTTACGGTGGATATATTTATTCAGTACAATCCGACCGGTTCCAGACTGGAATAATTGCGGCAATACGGAAAGGGGGAAGCGCGTTATGTTGCTTTTTGTAATTCTTGAGGGCGCAACGGCCATTTACAGCGCGGCATATGTATGGTACTGCGTAAAGAATAAACGGGCGCTTGGCGCGGCCGGCGCGGCGCTTTTATGTGCGCTTGCGGCCGCAATTGGAATATTGCTGCTTCTCTATGTAGTTTAAGGGCGCCCTTTGGAGAAGAGCCGATCGGTCTTTTCCCGAATGCGCCGCCTGCGTTCCAATGTGGCTGCGGCATCGACGGTATAAGCGTTTTGCCCGGGAATCAGCACATCCCCTTCGCGCGCATCGGCCGCAATCAAATCCCGCCGGATTTGTATCATATTTCCGTCGTCGCATTCGCAAATTGCGTACTCGCCTTCGAAACGGTCAATGATCAACATGCGCTGCCATCCCTTTCCACGCTTTGTTTTTGTTATGGAATTTGATTATACTATGGGGCGGTTTATTTTGTACAGGGAAAGGAAAAATTTTTGAAATTTAGTCGAAAACTGTCGAGATGAATCAAAACTTATGCTATTATGAACATAATATTCTGGCCCCCGTGTGTTGAGCATAAGTGCAGGAGCGTGATATAATGAAAAATAAAATAAATTTTATTGAGGGTATGCCGGTTGAAATCCCCTTGCTGGATGAGACCGGCGAAAAGGAACGGGCACGCCTGAATGCTTTAGCTCTTCAGGAATATGAGAATTTCGGAACGCTGATCAGCGAGAAGCTCCAAGAAGCCAACGCGCATTTCCTGAAAACAGCGAAGGAGCATATTTTACAGGATGACGCAAAGCAGGAAACACAGGAGTAACAGCGCCATCTCAAACGGAGGCAGAACATGCTCAGAAAAAACACGGAAGTCTTGCAGGGTGTTTTGGATGCAATGCGGGACATGTTGCGTGTACTTGACTTGGAGCAGCGCGTGGTGCTGAGCAACAAGAGCTATGAACAGTGCTTCGGCATGCAGCAGGGGCGGGCATGCAACGAAATGTTTTGCCTTACAGGCGTGTGCAGGAATTGCGTTTCCAAAAGGGCGCTTCTGACGGGGGAGGCGCAGCAAAAGAATAAAAAGTTTCAGGGGCGGACGTATTGGGTAAACGCCTCGCCCCTTTATGATTCGGATGGTACGGCGGTAGGTACGGTGGAAGTGTTTCGGGATATCACGGAGCATGCCCGCCAGCAGGATGCATTGCGCCAGCAAAACAAACGGTTGCTGCGCGAGGCAAATCTCGCCGCCCGTATGCAGCGCGACCTTTTTTTGGCGCAGGGTCAGCCGGATGCCCATGTCAAAGTGGCCTCCCGGTATCTGCCTGCTAGCAGCCTGGGCGGGGATATGTTTGGCTGCCTCAGGCAGAGCGACGGGCGAGTAGGCTTTTATGTGGCGGATGTTTCCGGTCATGGTATGGCGGCAGCGATGATCACGCTGCTGCTGGCGAATGTATTGCGCGGTGTGCAGGCGGATACCGCCGTGCAAATACTCAATCGTGCGCGCGGGGCGTTTTTGTCGATGGTGCATGACGAGCAGCTCTATGTTTCCATGTTTGTGGCGCTGCTCGACCCGGCTACGGGGCAATTGGAGTGGGCAAACGCAGGGCTCAACGCCGTACCGCTGCTTGCCGGGCCGGATGGTTTGGAACGGCTCTATATGCCGTCGCTGCCTATCTGCAACTGGGAGGATGAAATCATATACCGCGGGCAGATGAGCATAATGCCCGAAAACGGCCGGCTGCTGCTGTTTACCGACGGGCTGCTGGATCAAAAATCCAGCCGCCTGAGCGAGGCGGAACTTGAACGGCGCATGCTTCGCCAGGACGGCGAAGATCTGCTCAGATCCCTTGAAAAACAAGTGCTCCCCGATCATGAAGACGACGTATGTATGCTGCTGATTACCCGTACAACAGCGGAATAACAAGCTGTGAATAAATCAAAAATATTTGGCGCCCTGCCGAATGGCGGCTTTTAAAAAGGGAATACATACAGTATAATAACCATATGCGTGTTAATATAAGTTGCCTGATCGCATTGTGCGCACAATTGCGGGAAAGGCTTTGATGTTTTTACCGCTTTTGTGTAAGTGATGGTTGTGCTGCGGCGATGCGGCCGGAGGGGGTGCAGGAATGTCCTATGACGAAATCGTAAACGCCATAGCCAGCGGCTTTGGTCAGTTTTCGTTTGGGGACGCAATGGATATCATCATCATTGCATGGCTTCTGTACAAGCTGATCGTCTGGACGAAAGAAACCCGCGCCTATCAGGTGTTAAAAGGCTTCGGCATACTGTTCCTGTCCTATTTTATCAGCCAGCTGCTGGCGCTGCATACGCTGAGCTTTTTGTTAAGTACGGTCGTTCAGTCGGGCATCATTGTGGTAGTCATTTTATTCCAGCCTGAAATCCGACGCGCTTTTGAACACATCGGCCGGGGCAGGCTGTTCGACCGCAGTGTCTGGACCGGATTCGCCGCGGATTCTGCGGATATCGTCCGCGAGCTTCACAAGGCGGTACTGGGCATGGCGCGCCGTCGTATTGGCGCGCTGATTGTTATTGAACAGACCGTGGCCTTAGGCGATATTATTTCTACGGGCACACGAATAGAAGGTCGGATCTCAAGCTCTTTGATCGAGAATATATTTGAACCCAATACGCCGCTGCACGATGGCGCGGTCATCGTCCGCAACGATACCATCGTGGCGGCAGGCTGCTTTCTGCCCCTTTCGGATGATGTGGATATCGCGCGGGAACTTGGCACCCGTCACAGGGCGGCTCTGGGCATTTCCGGCGTATCCGACAGCGTAACGCTGGTCGTATCAGAAGAAACCGGCATCATATCCGTCGCGCAGGATGGAAAGCTCATTCGCTACATAGATTCCAAAGCACTCAAGGATTTATTGGATGGCATCTACCAGAAGGAGCGCAGCAATTCATTTGCCTGGCTTACACGGAGGAACAAGGATGGAAAGTAAGAATGAAACCGGCAAAAAAGTTGGAACATTCTTAAAAAATCTGTTCCTGAAAAATTTAAGCATCAAAATCGTGGCGCTGCTGTTCGCGACGATTCTTTGGGGCATCGTCCTGACGGTGCAAAACCCCAGCCGGACGAAAGTGCTGCAGAACGTTCCCATCAGCTTTAAAGGCGAATACGATTTGCAGGCGCGCGACCTTGTCGTGCGGGGCAATCCGCTCGACGGTTTGGGGGGCGTTTCGGTGCGCGTGAGTACGCCGATTACCAATTACATGAATCTTAGCGTGGATCATGTTACGGCTTCCGTCAGCCTGGACAGCGTTACTTCCGCCGGCACCTGGACATTGCCCGTCAACCCAAACGTTTCATCGGGAGTTGCGGATACCCGGGCGGAAGGCGTCAGCCCTGATAAAATCACGGTAGAGATCGACACGCTCATGACAAAAATGGTGCCTGTCGAGGCATACTATGAAGGGACGCTGCCCAACGGATACTGGGCGGCTACGGCGGAACTAAATATGTCAAACGTAAGTGTGCGCGGGCCCAAGCAGGATGTGGAGCGCGTCACCCGTGCGATATGCAAGATTCAGATGACGAACCGTATGCAAAGCTATAACGACGCCGTAACCGTTGTACTGCTTGACGAGAACGGGAATGAAATGGATCCCTCGCTTTTCCTCGGCAACCTGCCCTCCGTTACGGTGAAGATGTCGGTTTACCCCAAGAAGACGGTGCCGGTGGATGTTACCGGGTCGCTGCTGGGTGAGGATAACCTGCCCGCGAATTACGAGCTGTACGCCGCCATCGCTACCCCCGCAACGCTGGATATTGTGGGCGATGCGCAGGCGCTCAAAGAAGTCGGGTCTTTGATGCTGACGGGGCTGGATGTGGCGGGCGCAAGAGAATCTATCCATGAAAAACTCGCCGTACTGGTGCCCGAAGGCGTGACGCTGCTGGGCAGCAGCACGGAAGTGGAAGTGTTCGTGGATATTCGCGAAAAAACCAGCAAAAAGAGCTTTGAGGCGGTTCCCATTGTAACCACCGGGCTGGCAAAGGGTTTGAAGGCGACGCTCAGCCGCGATACCACGGACATCAGCGTGGAGGGCAGGATCAGCCTGGTTGATTTGCTCGAGCGCAACGACGTCGAGGCGTTTGTGGACTTAAAAGGCCTGAAGGAGGGCACCTACAACCTGTATGTCAGCGTGTATCTGGGGAATGACGAAACCACGCTGGAGGTGACTTCCATACTCAGCGTCGCGCAGATTGAAGTTACGGTGGAATCGGGCTGACAGGCGGCGGAAAAGCATGGTTACTTAGGCGCCCGGCATCCGTACAGGCGCCTTTTTCTATGGAAAATAAAGCCCTGTGATACGGCAGGCGCATGACGGTTTTACGGGAAGCTGTATGAAGCCTGCCGGCTGAAGGGAACGCTGGAGGAAACAAGCAATGGCATTGCTGCTGTCGGATATGAAAATGCCTGTCTCCGCGGAGATGGGAGAGCTGTCGGCGCTCATCGCGGAGCAGTTCAAATTGCCAAAGGAAAGCGTCCAGGCTGTGCGCATCGTGCGCCAGTCGCTGGATGCGCGTAAAAAAGCGGATATCCATTTTATTGTCTCGGCCGTGGTGCAGATGGAGCCCGTTTGGCAAAACCGCCTGCTCAAGCGCGGTGACGCGCGCGTGCGGATCTATGAGAAACCTGCGCAATACAGCCTGCTGCAAGGGCAGGAGCAGCCCAAAGGGCGCATTGCCGTGGTCGGTTTGGGCCCGGCCGGCCTGTTTGCCGCCTATTTTCTCGCGCAGGCGGGGTATAAACCCATCGTTCTGGAGCGCGGACGAGAGATCGCGCAGCGCAAGGCGGATGTGCATCGCTTTTGGAACGACGGCACGTTGGATGTACAAAGCAACGTGATGTTCGGCGAGGGCGGCGCGGGCACATTCTCCGACGGCAAGCTGACCACGCGCAGCAAGGATGTCCGCGCGGACGTTGTGCTGGAAACGCTGGTGAATCACGGCGCGCCCGAAGATATCGCCTACCAGGCCAAGCCGCATATCGGTACGGATCTTTTGCAGGGCGTTGTGCAGAATATGCGTGAGTCCATCGTTCGTATGGGCGGCGAAGTGCGCTTTGGAACGCTGATGTACGATATGCAGATTCAAAATGGCGTACTTACCGCCATCGAGACTGTACAGGTGGGGAAAAAAGAGCGTATACCCTGTGCGGCGTGCGTGCTGGCTCCAGGCCAGGCCGCGCGCGACACCTACGGGATGCTGCTCGATAAAGGCATATCGCTCTTACCAAAATCCTTCGCGGTGGGCGTACGGATAGAACACCCGCAGGGCTTGATCGACCGTGCCCAGTATGGCGCGTTGGCAGGGCACCCGCGGCTTGGCGCCGCGGAGTACCGGCTCACAGGGAAAAGCGGATCGCGCGGCGTATACACCTTCTGCATGTGTCCCGGCGGGCATGTCGTAGCGGCAGCTTCCGGGCCGGAGCAGGCGGTGGTCAACGGCATGAGCGACCGCGCGCGCAACGGAAAAAACGCGAATGCCGCTATTATCGTGCAGGCAGGGCCGGAGGATTATGGCTTCGGGCCGCTCGACGGTATCCGTTTTCAGCAGGAGCTGGAGCGAAAGGCATACTTTGCGGGACTGGGTGGCGGCGCGTATTGCGCCCCGGCGCAGCGCCTGGAAGATTTTCTAACTGGCAGGCTGACGAAGGCATTTGTGGATGTACAGCCCACCTATCGGCCGGGCGTAAATATGCACCGGCTGGATACCATGCTCCCGGAATTCGTTGCGGCAGGCATTGCCGACGGCATTCAGGCTTTTGCACGGCAGCTGCATGGCTTCGATCTGCCGGATGCGGTTCTGACAGCCGTTGAAAGCCGGACAAGCGCGCCCGTGCGCATTGTTCGGGATGAACGGGGCGAGGCGGCCGGCGCACAAGGATTGTACCCGGTGGGGGAGGGCGCGGGCTATGCGGGCGGTATTGTAAGCGCGGCGGTGGACGGCATGCGCGCCGCCGAGCGCATAGCGCTACGGTATAAGGCACAAGCGCAGCTTTGAGCCGGTGCAAATGTCATAATATATTTTTCAAATGCATACCATCGTCAATGCATTTGATGTATACTATACACGGATAGAGTGCAGTCAGAAGGGCATACGGAGGCTATTCATGAAGCGGTATTACGTTCTTATAGGCAATTTCGGCAGCGGGAAAACGGAAATATCGCTGAATCTTGCCATAAATGCCGCGAAAACAGAACCTGCCGTGCTTGTGGATTTGGATATTATCAACCCATATTTTCGTTCGGCCGAGCGCAAAACCGAGCTGCAGCAGGCAGGCGTAAAGTTGATATATCCTATTTTTGCGCTTTCAACGGTGGATGTCCCTTCTTTGCCGCCGGATATTTATTCGGTTTTCGTGGATGAACATCAAACGGTTGTGTTCGATGTGGGCGGAGACCCGGCGGGCGCGACTGCATTGGGGCAATATAAGGCAAATTTTGACGCCATACCGCAAGAGGCGCTTGAGGTGCTTTATGTGGTGAATCCGCGCAGGCCGTTTTCTGCCACCCCGGAGTTGGTGCTGGACATGATCGAGAAGATCAGGTACCGCTCGCGCCTTACCATTACAGGCTTTATCAACAATGCTAACCTTGCGGCGGAAACATCGGTCGAGGATCTGATCGAAGGGTATGAGCTGCTCAAGGCGGTTTCGGATAAAACGGGTATACCCGTCGCTTATACCTGCGGTACCAAACAGCCCTTGGAAGAGTACCTTTCCATTGCAAGGGAGCGGAATTTTTGTTCCCGCTATATAGGCATGCCTATGGAAATTATAATATATATGCATCGGGATTGGGAAAGATTTACACAATATGGTGTGTGACACGCTGCATAGGGCGGCGTGTTGTTGTTTTGGGTTTCTTCAGTTTGCAGACACTGATGGCATATGCTGGAGGTCTGCCGGGAAAACGGTATTTAGGTGAAGAAAGAGAGGTTGAACGAGCAAATGGCCATGGTAACCATCAACGAAGAACGTTGCAAGGGCTGTGGACTCTGCGTGCGGGCTTGTCCGAGAAAGATCATGCAGCTGTCCAAAACAAAGCTGAACTCCAAAGGGTACCACCCCGCGGAGGTAGTCGATATGGGAGCATGTACCGCGTGCGCATCCTGTGCGCGTACCTGCCCGGATGTCGTTATCCAGGTTGAGAAATAAGGGGGGAACGAGCAATGGCCAAGAAACTGATGAAAGGCTGCGAGGCGATAGCGGAAGCCGCCATACAGGCGGGCTGCCGGTTCTTTTTCGGCTATCCTATCACGCCGCAGAACGATATTCCCGAATACATGTCCGCGCGTATGCCCAAGATTGAAGGCGCATGTTTCCTGCAGGCTGAGAGCGAAGTTGCCGCCATCAATATGGTGTATGGCGCGGCCGGCGCCGGCGCCCGCGTGATGACATCCTCGTCCAGCCCCGGGATCAGCCTGAAGATGGAAGGCATTTCCTATATTGCGGGTGCGGAACTGCCCTGCGTTATTGTGAACATGATGCGCGGCGGCCCCGGGCTGGGTTCCATTCAGGCGTCGCAGGGCGACTATTTTCAGACCACCAAGGGCGGCGGCCACGGCGATTATCATATGGTCGCTTACGCGCCCGCTTCCGTGCAGGAAGCCATTGACCTGATGCAGACCGCGTTCGACGTGGCGGATAAATACCGTACGCCGGTCATGGTACTTGCCGACGGCATCATCGGGCAGATGATGGAGCCGGTCGAGATCAAAGCGTCCGAGTCCGCACAAAACATCAAAAAGGACTGGGCGACGACGGGCTACAGCGCAAAAGAGTCCGACAGGCCTCGCGCCGTGATCAATTCGCTCTATATCGAGGTCGAAGAGCTGGAAGAGATGACCAACCGTTTGCAGGCAAGGTATGCCGAGATCGAAAAGAATGAAACCCTTGTGGAGGTCTACAACACAGAGGGGGCAGAATACATACTGTGCGCATACGGCACCGTAGCGCGTATTTGCAAAACGGCCATTTCCCAGTTGGCGAAGCAGGGGGTCAAGGTCGGCCTTGTTCGCCCGATCACGATTTGGCCTTTCCCCAAGAAGGCGGTACACGATGCAATCATGGCGCCGGGCGTCAAAAAGGCGCTGTGCGTTGAGATGAGCGCCGGCCAAATGATAGAGGATGTGAAGCTGGCCGTCAACGGCGAAAAGCAAGTCGAGCTTCTCGGGCATTCCGGCAGCCGCGTGCCTACCGCTGAGGAAATCGCACAGAGAGTCATGGAAATGAGGAGGGCTTGACCTATGGCAATCGTATTTAAAAAGACCTCCGTTCTTACGGATACTGTAATGCATTACTGCCCGGGCTGCGGCCACGGGATCGTTCACCGTCTGGTGGCGGAAGTGCTCGAGGAGATGAACCTGCAGGATAGGACCGTCGGCGTCGCTCCCGTTGGCTGCGCCGTGTTTGCCTACCGTTATTTCAATGTCGATATGCAGGAGGCCGCGCATGGCCGCGCGCCTGCCGTGGCTACGGGCATCAAGCGCGTGCTGGGGCCGGAGAGCTGTGTGTTCACCTATCAGGGTGACGGCGACCTTGCCTCCATCGGCACGGCGGAGATTGTTCAGGCTGCGCATCGCGGCGAAAAGATCACGACCATATTCATCAACAACGCCATTTACGGCATGACGGGCGGCCAGATGGCGCCCACCACGCTGGTCGGCCAGAAGACGACCACATCCCCCTATGGCCGCGACAAGGAGCATTGCGGCAACCCCATCCGCATGTCCGAAATGCTGGCGACGATCGATGGCGCGGCGTATATCGAGCGCGTTGCGGTCAACTCCACCGCCAACATCGTGCGTGCAAAGAAAGCCATCCGCAAGGCGTTTGAAACGCAGATGGCCGGCAAGGGCTTCTCGATGGTGGAGGTGCTTTCCACTTGTCCCACCAACTGGGGCAAATCCGCTGTCGAATCGATGGATTGGCTGGAAAGCGATATGATTCCGTATTACCCTCTGGGCGTTAAGAAGGAGGTCTGACCATGTTAGAGCAAAACTTGTTTGCGGGTTTCGGTGGACAGGGCGTGCTGCTGATGGGACAGCTTCTTGCCTATGCGGGCATGCTCGAGGATAAGTACGTTTCATGGCTTCCGGCCTACGGCCCGGAAATGCGCGGCGGCACTGCGAACTGCAGCGTGAATATTTCGGATGAGCCGATCGGCTCGCCGGTAGTGAGCAAGGCGACCACCGTCGTCGCCATGAACCGTCCCTCGCTGGATAAATTCGAGTCGGCGGTGCAGCCGGGCGGCATGCTGTTCATCAACAGCTCCATCATCGACGTAAAGGCGACGCGCGACGATATTCAGGTATACTATGTGCCTTGCAACGAGCTTGCCGAAGAGCTGGGCAACGGCCGCGTAGCGAATATGGTCATGCTGGGCGCGTATATCGCAAAAACCCAGTGCGTGGATATTGAAAACGTGCTGCAGGCGCTGCTTTACAAGCTGGGCGAGAAGAAGGCGCACCTGATCCCGCTCAACCGTGAGGCGCTGTTAAAGGGCGCGGCTGCGGTTCAGTAAGAAAAAAGGCGCATAAATAACGGGCTGTCTCAGATAAAAAACTGAGACGGCCCGTTTTTCGCAAATTTCGCTGGAAGATGATGACGCTGAGTGCTGAATCGCTGGCGTTCGATAGCCAGCCACAGATATTGATAAAACCAAGATAAGCAGCGTAAAGTAGGGTTGTCTTTTTATACATTAAGTTTTTTCTTGCGTGCCAGGTTATTTTAAAATACCGCCTTAGTATGGAAATATGGTATATTATTAACGAATTGTTAATTTATAGAATAAATGCAACTAACGCACTTGTAAAAAGTCTATATAGTATATCAATACTGGTAAAGGAGCGTATCGATATGAAAAAAGCGGTTATTAGGAATTTGATCGTCATCCTTGCTCTGATTGTTTTTGCTATTTTTTCCGATTTTATTTATATGCACTATATTATAAAATACAGAATTGAAGCATTTATCGCGCTCATCATTTTTTCCCTAGTTTGTGGGATATCATTGGCTTTAATGGATTTATCAAACAAGCTAATAAACGCAGCACTAGCAATTCTCTATTTACTGTTTAGTATTTTGGCATCCGCTTTTCGTATCTTTGCCTATGGACCAACAATGTATTTGTTTGTTCTAATGTTTGGGTATTTGTTAGTTTCAGCATTAAGGGGAGGTGATTACGGAAAAAATGAATCTGTGTCAGGCTTGAAAACAAAGGCGGAAGTAGCACAAGAGAGAAAGGCAGATAAGGAGGAAACAAAAACATGAAAAAACAGGTGAAGATTGTATTTGTTGTTTTTCTGGCAATTATGATTGCCGGAATGTTGCCGCTGACCTCTTTGGCAAATTCTGCAATAAGATAACAAGAGCTAAAGGGACATGGACAAACGGTGATCCAGGTGGAACAACCCTTTCTAATCGACAATATATAATTGCCTGCTTCCAATCTTGATCCTGAGCAATTTATTTCCGGTTCAGTATCAACTGGAAGTTTTGACCGTACAACTGGATTCACGAGATATGCATACAGTGGTGCAGCCCTTTGTGCTATCGGGGCCAGCTCTTTTGTTACAATCAGCCGTCCATCGGGCCACAGTTGGGAGCTTATAACTCCTTGTCAGATAGCAGGGACCTTGCCAGGTCCATCATAATTAGGCGCGTAAAGAACGGACTGTCTTAGATTCAATAAGCTGAGACGGCCCGTTTTTCGCAAAAGAAAATCGGCGATGCAAAGCCCCGCCGACGGTTTGACGGTATACTGTTTTTTTGTTCAGCGGTACCTTCCGGCCGCGCAGCGGGATTTATCCTTTGTGGCGAACTGCCTGCGATCCGGGTTGGAACGCCTGGAATTTTTGCCTTGCCCATAGCCTGCGGGTATGGCGTTCTGCCGGGCGGTCTGTGTAAATTCCATGCTGTCCAGATCGGCCTCAACAGCGGGACCTGTCGGAATGATGACCGCTTTGGTGCTGCGCATCATCAGCTTCAATTGCTCGCGCTCCCTGGGGTAAATCAACGTATACGCCACGCCATACTGGTCCGCTCTGCCGGTACGCCCGATACGATGGACATAGCTGTCGCAGTCTATGGGGATGTCGTAATTGATGACCGCGTCGATGTGGTAAACATCGATCCCGCGGGACGCCACATCCGTGGCGACGAGCACATCCAGTTCACCCGAGCGGTATTGCTTCATGACCTTGTCGCGCTGGTTCTGGCGCATGTCGCCGTGCAGCGCGTCAACGCGCAAACCGTATTTTTGAAGATGCCCGGAGAGCTTTTCCGCCATCCGCTTGGTATTGACAAAAACAAGCGAAAGCCCGAAACGCTCCTTTTTGAGCAGCGCCGCCAGCGCAGCTTCTTTTGCACCCGTGCGTACTTCGGTATAATACTGCTTTACGGATTCCACCGTAAGCGACTTCTGTTCAATCCTGAGCATTTGCGGCTCACGCTGGTAGGTTTCAGCAATCGCCAGAATGCCCTTGGACATCGTTGCGGAAAACAGGGCCGTCTGGCGCTCGGCCGGTACGCTTTCGAGTATTCGGTTGAGATCCGGACGGAACCCCATGTCAAGCATACGGTCGGCTTCATCGAGCACCACCATGCGTACATCCTGCAGCCGTATCGTACGGCGCGCAATGTGGTCAAGAAGCCGCCCGGGCGTTGCCACGACGATCTGGGGCCTGCGGCGCAGCGCTGCGAATTGCTTTTCGATGCGCTCTCCGCCATATACGGCAACGATACGTAAGCCGGGATTATATTTTGCAAGGTTTCTCAGTACCGACGCGATCTGGATAGCCAGTTCCCGCGTGGGGCTTAGTACCAGGGTCTGTACGGTCGATGCCGCCGCATCGGCCTTTTCTACAATGGGTATGCCAAAGGCACAGGTTTTCCCTGTTCCGGTTGGCGCCTGTACGGAGATATCGTGTCCCGCCATCAGCGGCGCGATGGATATTTCCTGCACCGGGGTAGCGCTTTGAAAGCCCATGCCTTCAAGGCAATGAAGCAGGTTCTGCGATACGCCCAGTTTATCGAATGTCGTTTGTTCCATAATGCTCCTTCGCAAACTATTTTGTATACGGTACTTGGCAAAAAAGCCGCCATCTCCCCAAACTGGGGAAGGCGGCTTCGGGTTTAATGCTGATTATGCAGGCCGAACGTTGACCGCGCGCAGCTTGCTGCTGTTCTTGGGATCCCTTTCGGTATCAAACGTGACCTTCTGGCCTTCATTCAACGTCCTGTAGCCGCCGTCGGCTACGATCGCGGAAAAATGCACGAATACATCCTCGCCGCCGTTGTCGCTGGAAATAAAGCCAAAGCCCTTGTCCGCGTTAAACCACTTCACTGTACCGTAGTTCAAGATAAATGCCTCCAAAAATATACTTTATATTCATGCTTCACATAAAAAACACACGTCCTCGTAAATCATCAAACGAACAATGACTTACAAAAACATGTGAGACAATGATGCATTCCGAATACTGATGTATCGTAACATACAGGACGGGAAGTGTCAAGCAAAATCACTTGCAATTCACAGAGCAATTCGCAGAGCATTCCACGCTGCACAAAAACAAAAGCAAAAACGGTGGGAGAGACCCCGCCGCTTTTGCCAATGTATCATATGGTCCGCATTTCTTCATCAAAACGGCTGCTGGTTTCCGGTTACGATACCGGAAATCCTTTTACACGTTCAGCGTAAGCAGGAGTATGGCGTCGTGCTTGACCGCCTCATCCAGTATGCTTTGCGTCAATACGGTGTTTTCTTTCACGACGAACTTGCCGTCTTCACTTTCCGTTGTGTTCTTTACGGTTTTTCCCAGAAGGAACTTTATAGATTCTCCTTCGATCTGGCTGAGCTTCGGATCCTCCGCGGCGGCGTCGGATTGCGCGTCATCCAGACGGATGAACACCGTGCTGCCCGCCAATGTTTCGATCTGCGCAAACGTGAATTCGGCGCCGTCGCCTAAAATCACCTTTTCGAGCTGCCCGCTCTTCATGGAGAAACAGAAGTCGGCTACTTCGCCGATGATATCGCCGGTATTGGACAACGCGGTTGCGCCGAGAATGTAAAAGCCTTTTTCTGTGGCTTCCAGAAGTTCTTTGGATTCATAGAGCTTCTTCACGTTCTCGACTGAGGCCGTGACCGCATAGTCCGCACCTGCCCCCAATACATCCTTGAACGCAAGGGCATAGAATCCATAGCCGCGGCTGTCCTTTAAAATAAGGTATTCCACGCTTTTCTTGGCCGCGTTGATAACGATATCCTGAATGACACCCTTATCCCGACCTTCTTTGACGCCCATCACCTTGAGTCCCAATACTTCCGTTGCTTTTTTCATATCGCACCTCCTGTTTATTCACAAGCTGTTCCAAGCATTGCTGCGCTTATTTGATAATTTCATCCGTGCCTTTTAGGATCGTCCCCCGAACAGGGCGAAAATGGTCATGCGATATCAAATCGCTTGCAATGATCTCACCGTCCTTTAAATAGTGTCGGTATACCAAAACTTCATATCCTTTTCGGCTGCTCGCTTTTGTGCGAACCTTGCCTGCGGGAAGCCTGTCGGTATAAATGATCTCGGCTGTGGGCGCTTCAATCTCCTGAACGATGACGTTTTCCAAATCGATCTCTATTCCGTCGGACGGTTCCTGCCCATAGATGTTTACATCGACCGCGAGGTTCTCAAACGTAGCGGCTATATACACCGGATAATCCGAACGGTTTTTGATTTTGAGGTCCTTGTTGTCCCAATTGAGCGTTGCGTCCAGGCCGACAGGAAGATATTCCGACGGCCATGTATGGTGCACGCGCTCAACGATCTCCATATCGGCGTAAAGCGCCGCGGTGTACAACGTTCCCGCCAACTGGCAAATTCCCCCGCCGATATCGTCAACCAGCTGTCCATCCACTATGGACGGGGCAGGCCGGAATCCTTTTTCAAGCGTTCGTTTCCCCACAAGCTCGTTAAGGGAAAGGATTTCTCCGGGCATGAGCACGATTCCGTTGACCGCCTCGCACATCAGCCGGATGTTGGTGTTGCGGTTCTTGTTCATGGACGCGAGCGTTGTACAGCGGCCTATTAAAACCGTATTTTTGCGCAGCACCGACTCGGTGACTTTGGGATACTCAACATGCGTAAGATCTTCCGTCAGTTTGAGCGGTTCATAGTTCTTTTCCAATATCTTCGATTTGATCAATTGAAATACGGCGTCTGCATTCGCGGTTAAACCGTTCTTTGCGGCGGTATACGTAAACGTTTGCAATTGCGCGTCAAACGCTGCCGCCGCATCTGTTGCCGGCAGGTTGTTTTCTTTTAAAAAGCCTCCAACACACTTCGTTAATTGGGCGTCGCAGATTACAATATCGGATCGCATATGAAGCGGTTTCAGCGAACGATCAAAATCTTCCAGAAAAGCGCCGGTTTTGTTACGCATGTATGCGGTATTCAGTATTTGGGTCGAATTCCCGGATACCCCCAGCTCCTTCGCGTCAAACGAAGCCTCGGCGCCGTTGTATATCAGCTTTATGGCGATTTCGTTCAGCCGGGCATTTTCATTGGCCAGAACAAGGTCGCTTCCCTCTTTAAGGCTCAAACGGCTTATGTCAATCCCGTTTACGGTGGTACCTAAGGCAAACGCTGGCGCTTCGATCACTTTTTTCATGCCGCCAAATGCGCCCAGCAATAGGATAACCGGTATTGCCGTCGCCGTAATGATAATGCCGAACGTGTGCGTCCAGGCGTTCATCAAGCGTTTTTCATCGCGCTCGCGTTTTTCCATGCGTTTACTGTCCCTTTTCTTTAAGCAGCTTCATAATCAGCAAGATCTGCTGCTTTTCGGAAGCCGTCAGATCGTGATTGGAATTGAGCATATGGAATATTTTGTTTTGCGCATCCGTAAATTGTTTCAAACCGATGAGACGATTCAATTCGGCAATATCGGCCCGCAGCGTCCCGCCCGGCTCCGGCAAGGCGTCGTCAACCGATTGATCTATCGGTTCTTCAGCAAAATCAATGTTTGTGCCCGAGGTGTCGGATACCAGGATATCCGCATCCGGAACATCCACGTCCGAAACATCGGTCTCCGGAACACCGGCGACCGGAGCAACGGTCTCCGGAACATCGTCATCCGGAATATCGGTCTCCGGAACATCGGCATCCGGAAAAACGGCGTCCGAAACATCGGTCTCCGGAACACCGGCATACGGAACATCGTCATCCCGAACGCCGGCATCCATGGCATTGAAATCTTCTCTCGGTGAATTTTCAGCGCTTGCCGATTCACTGCCTTCGGCGGTGATCGCCTCATTTTCAGTCGAATGCGTTTTGCCTTGTAAAGCGGCCACCGGCTCCCAAACGGATACGTCTTGTAATTTCGTATTTGCCTTGCCGGCATTGTGAGGCATAAATGCCGCTTTCCCGGTTGGCCGTATGGAATCCATGAGATGATAGATTTCGTCAGCCGCGGATCGGTCCGCATTCGCCGGATCATATGCGGCGGACGCTTTGAATGATGGTCCGGCCATTTCAACCGTTGCTTCTTCATCTTCCATTAACTCTGCGGCTTGGGCCAGCGCCTCAGGCTGAACTTGCTCGGCGGATTCATTCGTATCGCATACAAATAGGGAGGCATCAACATTTGCCTCCTCAACAGTGGCGGAAATATGCTTTTTTTGCGCCTTTGATATTGCGGGTTTTGGTGAAACGGAAGCTTCCCATTCAGAGAGCGTGAGTGGTGTGCGCGCAGGCGTACTTACAACTTCACAAGCGGCGGCTTGAAGCGGCTTGCGCTTCTGGCGTGTGTCGTGTATGGCTATAAGCAAATATACGGATACCAGCAGCAAAATAACCGATAAAACTACCAGTAAAACCGTCTTCCAGCTTTGAAGCTGACTGATATTTTGGTACAATAGAATACCGATGCCGAGGCTGAACAATGTTGTAAGAATACCCCACATTCTCGCACGGCCTCGGTGTACCAGCGATACAATTCCAATCACCAGCAGCGCGATCACGATCATGATAACAACCAGTGTATCCAAGTAATAATCTCCTCATGCTATAATAATGTAGGTAGCCGAAAGCGATGTCTACTTGTCATGCAGGCTAAGATATTGCGGAAAACCATACCACACTATCCCGTGCATTCATTTGGTGCAAACACAGTCGTTTCTACAATATTCTACATAGAATATCTTAACTCGCATAAAAATTATCTTAATTTAATATATAGAATATATTAATATAAGATAATTTTCAATCATTATTTGTAAATGTGGGCATTATTGTGAGGATTTGCACAGATGTGAATGTGAAAAGGCTTAAAATAATCTTATATTGGTCACAAAACTGCAAACAAACGCCATGCTATTCCATCCATTGCCTTTGTTATAATTCGCCTGCGCAACATTGACAGCGCCCTTGCGCCCCGGTATAATGAAACGACACAGGCGATGATCGGAAGAGTAACGGACTTGCGGGCGGCAGAGAGATGCGGCCGCGGCTGAAAGCCGCATCAGCATACGCATACCGGGAAAGACATCCGTGAGCCGCCTTGCCGAACCCGTATGCGGCTCAGGCAGGGACGTATGCCGGCGTTAACGGTGTTGAGTGGGGTTGTTTTGTAACCCAATCAGGGTGGTACCGCGGGTCTCCCGTCCCTTTATAGGATGGGGGACCCTATTTTATCCGGAATGTTTGTTCGGGTGTGAAATCAAGAAACGATGTGCTGCCGATAGTGCGAGCACGATTTTTTCGGAGGATAATACGATGGCATTGCAGGCGCCCAAGGGCACGCGGGACGTATCCCCGCAGGAAAGCTATAAATGGCAGTATATTGAGGGGCTGGTGCGCGAGATCTGTGAAAAATATGGTTTGCGCGAAGCACGCACACCCGTGTTCGAGCATACGGAGCTGTTTTTGCGCGGCGTAGGCGATACGACGGATATCGTGCAGAAGGAGATGTATACCTTCGAGGATAAGGGCAATCGCTCCATCACGCTCAAGCCCGAAGGCACGGCGGGCGTAGTGCGCATGTTCGTGGAGCATAAGCTCTTTAACGAATCGCAGCCTACCAAAATGTACTACCTGACCTGCCCGGTGTTCCGTTACGAGAAACCGCAGGCAGGCCGTCTGCGCGAGCATCACCAGTTCGGCGTGGAGATATTCGGCGCGCCGCGCGCAAGCGCGGATGCCGAATGCATCAGCGTCGCGTTGGAGCTGTTCCGCCGCGTGGGCATAAAGGACCTGAGCGTGCACATCAACAGCATCGGCTGCCCGGAGTGCCGCCCTAAGTACCATGCCGCGCTCAAAGCATATCTCGAATACCATTATGACGAGCTTTGCCCCACCTGTAAGGAGCGCTATGAAAAGAACCCATTGCGCGTGCTGGACTGCAAGGAGCAGGGCTGCAAGCGCTTGGCTGCGGATGCGCCTGTCATTCTGGATTATCTTTGCGAGGCTTGCGAGGAGCATATGACGGAGCTCAAGGCCTGTTTGGACGTGATGGGCGTCGCCTACGGCATTGACCCCTTCATCGTGCGCGGGCTGGATTATTACACGCGTACCGTGTTTGAGATCATATCCAACCACATCGGCTCGCAGGGGACGGTGTGCGGCGGCGGGCGGTACGACGGCCTGGTGGAGGAAATCGGCGGCCCTTCCATGCCCGGCGTAGGCTTTGGCCTTGGCATGGAACGGCTGCTGCTGGTGGCGGAAAACCAGGGGCTTGTGATACCCGAGCCCAAGCCCTATGACATGTATGTCGCCGGTATCGGCGAAGCTGCGCGGCGCAAGGCGTTCGCGCTCTCGTTCGAGCTGCGCGGCCTTGGGTTTAAAGTGGACTGCGACCATGTCGGCCGCAGCATCAAGGCGCAGTTCAAGTATGCGGATAAGCTCAACGCACGTTTTGTTGCGGTGCTTGGCGACAACGAAATGAGCGAAGGGAAAATCAAAATCAAGGAAATGGCGACGGGTGGGGAATCCAGCGTGCAGCTTACTGCACAGGCGCTTGCCCGCGTACTCAAATAACACAAAACAAACAAAGGACGGGATATACGATGAGTGAATTGCTCGGTGGCTGGAAACGCACACAGTATTGCGCGCTTCTTGGGGAAGCGGATGTGGGCCGCGAAGTGGTGCTGATGGGCTGGACGAACGCCCGGCGCGACTTGGGCGCGCTGATATTTATCGGCCTGCGCGACCGTACCGGCGTCATGCAGGTAACGTTCGATTCCAGCGAGCTGCCCGCGGAGATATTCGAAAAAGCACAGACCATCCGCTCCGAATATGTGCTTGCTGTCAAGGGAATGCTCGCGCGCCGCACGCCGGAAATGGTCAACGCCCGCATGCAGACGGGCGCTTATGAGGTGCGCGTGCAGGATTTCAAGATACTTGGCAAGGCGGAGACTCCACCCATCGAAATCGGGGACGATACCAAGACAAACGAGCAGATGCGCTTGAAATACCGCTATCTGGATCTTCGCCGCCTCGCCATGCAGCGTAACCTGATGCTGCGGCATAAGGTCGCCCATATAGCGCGGACTTATTTTGCCGAGCAGGGCTTTCTGGAGATCGAAACCCCCATGCTCACCAAGAGCACGCCGGAGGGCGCGCGGGATTATCTTGTGCCCAGCCGTGTGCACCCGGGGGCGTTCTACGCCCTGCCGCAAAGCCCGCAGCAGTTCAAGCAGCTGTTGATGCTTTCGGGTTATGACCGTTACATGCAGATCGCCCGCTGCTTCCGCGATGAAGACCTGCGCGCCGACCGCCAGCCGGAGTTCACGCAGATCGACCTTGAGATGTCCTTCGTGGAAGAAGACGACGTCATCGCCGTCAACGAGGGTTTCCTTGCGCGGCTGTTCAAAGAGGTATTGGATATTGACGTGGCGCTGCCGCTCAAGCGGCTTACGTATAGCGAGGCAATGTCCCGCTATGGCTCCGACAAGCCGGATACCCGCTTCGATCTGGAGCTGGTCGATATAAGCGGCATCGTGCGCGAATGCGGCTTTAAAGTGTTCACGGCGGCCGTGGAAGGCGGCGGCAGCGTGCGCTGCATCAACGTCAAGGGTGGCGCCGAAAAATTCTCCCGCCGTGAAATCGATGCGCTTGCCGAAAGCGTAAAGACCTACAAGGCAAAGGGCCTCGCCTGGATGAGCCTTAAGCCCGAAGGCCCGCAGTCTTCCTTCGCAAAATTCCTTTCGGAGGAACAGATCAATGCCATCACTGCGCGCGCCAAGGGTGAAACGGGCGACATCCTGTTCTTCGTAGCGGATAAAAACAGCGTGGTGTTCGCCTCTTTGGGCGCGCTGCGGCTGGAGCTTGCGCGCAGGCTGGAACTGATACAGCCCAATACATTCGATCTTTTGTGGGTCACAGACTTTCCGCTGCTCGAGTGGGACGAGGAGGAAGGGCGCTTCTTCGCCATGCACCATCCGTTCACCCATCCCAAGGACGCGGATATCGACAAGCTGGAAAGCGACCCCGGCGCGGTGCACGCAAAGGCGTACGATATCGTATTGAACGGTACGGAGATCGGGGGCGGATCCATCCGTATCCATTCCTCCGAGCTGCAGGAGCGTATGTTCACCGCACTGGGCTTCTCCAAGGAAGAAGCGTGGCGGCGGTTTGGCTTCCTGATGGAAGCGTTCAAGTACGGCACGCCGCCCCACGGCGGCCTGGCTTACGGGCTGGACAGGCTGGTGATGCTGCTTGCCGGGGCGACTTCCATACGCGATGTCATCGCCTTCCCCAAGGTGCAGAACGCTTCCTGCCCCATGACGGACGCGCCCGACCCTGTGGATGAAAAGCAGCTTCGCGAGCTGCACATCAAGCTGGATCTCGACTGAGCCGTTTTTAACGGGGCATAGCGGGTATCATAAGCAAAAGAAGGCGGTGTGAATATGCAGCAATTCGGAGTAGTCGTCGATGTGCAGGGGGAAGACGCCACTGTGCGCTTTGTACGCACGAAGGCCTGTGCGCACTGCGGCGGCTGTATCAGCTTCGGAGAGAACGAAGCCCAGGTGACATTGAAAAACACGCTGGATGCGAAAGCGGGCGATTGCGTGCGCGTGGAGTTGCATGCAAAGAGCGTTCTGGAGGCCAGCCTTCTGGTATACATTCTGCCGCTCTGCCTGCTGTTGCTGGGCGTAGCGTTCGGTTCGCGCATCAGCGACCTGGCCGGTATACTGCTGGGCCTTTTGGGCGCCGGTTCCGTATATGTTGCGCTGCGTTTGCTCGAGCCCCGTATTTCACGCATGACGAAATTTCATCCGCGCATGATAAGCATAGAACCAAACGAAGATATACAGGGAGGAAACGAACATGTCTAACGATTTGCTGTATTTGACCAAAGAGACGTTCGATGCGACGCTTGCTTCGCCCGAACCGGTGCTGGTGGACTTTTGGGCGACTTGGTGCGGCCCCTGCCGCATGATCGGCCCCATCATTGAAGAGCTGGCGGCGGAGTACAAGGGCAAAGCCAAGGTTTGCAAGGTGGATGTGGATGAACAGCCGGAGATCGCACAGCGTTTTCAGGTAATGACGATACCCACCGTGATCGTATTCAAGAACGGAGAGATCGCGGAAAAATCCATTGGCGCGAAATCCAAGCAGGCGTTCGCCGCCATGCTGGACAAGCAGTTATAAGTAAAGCCATACGGGGCTGTCCTGAAAACAACCTAAGGGAAGGTTAAAAAAGCAAACAACAACCAGGCCCGGCGCAAGCCGGGCCTGGAATTGTTATTAAGTTTTCATCCCTTGGGGCGTAATTCCCTTTCATGATTGTCTGTCTCAGATGTAAAGTCCGAGGCAACCTACTTTTTACTATGGATAGCGGAAAAACAGTTCTATACCGCTCATCAACTACCAAAGGGCGGGGTTGCAAGCCCACCGACCTTCGGTCGTACAATAGGCCAGACCGTATTAAAGGGGGCGCGGGGGGCGAAGCCCGCCCGCTATTAAATAAAATAATCTCTCGTCGCCACCGTAGGTGGCGATACCATAAGAATAACAGCCGACAAGTCTGTCTGCCGGTTTTATCAGTTGTTTTGAGACAACCTCGTTACCTGTTGCTCAAACTTTCAGTCGTCTCATTTATAAATCAGAAAACCTTGTTTGTCCAGCATGCGATATTTTCTTAACCAATTTAGGCCGTGTTTGCATCAACTCAATTCGCGCCTTGATATGAGATATCAAACAGCCCCTGGGGCGTATATTCTCCGGCGAGTAGTTTTTTGATGCGCCCCACGCGCTGCGCATTTTCCCGCGGATGTTCAGCGACGTTGAGCTCATTGGGGCTGATCAGGCAGGCGATTAACGATATGTATTCGTCCTGCGTCAGTGCGGATACCGATTTGCCATAATAGTACACCGCAGCATCATTCAAGCCGTAAACACCATTTCCGAAATACATAAGGTTGATGTAAAGCGTCAGCTGCGTATCCTTGTCGACCAGTGGGTCCAGAGCAAGCCAAGCGCACAGCGTCTGCTTGATCTTCATAAAGCCCTGCTCAAAATCGTCAAAGTAAAACTTTTTGGCCAGCCCTTGCGTAATGGTTGTCCAGCCCGCGCCGGGGGTTACGAAATCGACACCGTGGTGGGTGAAGAAATTCGGGTCTTCTACCTTTAGCAGGATTTCCTTCTGGACTTGCGACAGTTCTTCGATCGTTATTTCGATTTGACCGGAAGCATAGACGGCATCCACGATACCCGATGTATTGGCCCGTGCGCAGAAAACCTCAACGCTGTAATAAACAAGCGCTGCTGCTATAACCAGCGTGATGGCTAACCATATGATCTTTTTCGTAATATGCTTTTTGATGATAGGACCCCCTCCATCAGCCCGGCATTTGGGTCATGACACTGTCCATTTATTCATCTTCCATATATTGATTGGCATTATAATATCGCTTTGCGGCATGGGGGTCAAGGGCGACGCAGCATTTTTTTCATGTTGCCAGCTCATCGATCAGCCCCGTCCTGGTGCCGGTGCTGTAGATGCATTTACTTTGTTTATACGCAAAAATTCTGCTTGACTATCCGGCTTGGTGCGGTATAATAACTAAAGTGTAAAGCGATATGCCTTTACAGTGAAAGCGACTGGTGTGCTTTATGGAACGCAATATTGAATTGGGCATGCTGCTTTCGTATTACGGCGCTTTTTTAACACAGCGGCAGCAAACGCTGCTCGCGCTGCATGTGGACGACGATCTTTCTTTAAGCGAAATTGCCGAGCAGGAAGGCATCTCCCGTCAGGGCGTACACGACGCGCTGCGGCGCGCACAGGCGCAGCTTCTGGAAATGGAAGAACGGCTCGGCCTGGTGCGGCGCACAAGGGCGGTGGAAAAGGGTCTTGCGGCCCTCGCGCAGGGTATCGCGCAGGCGCATTTGCCCGAGCGGGAGCGACAGGCGCTTATGGAGCAGATTGCCGCGCTTACAAGCCTTTGGGAGGATGACCATGGCGTTTGAAGGACTATCCGGCAAACTGCAGGCAATATTCAAAAAACTGTCCGGGCGCGGCAAGCTCAACGAGAAGGACGTTAAGGAAGCCATGCGCGAGGTCAAGCTCGCGCTGCTGGAAGCGGACGTCAACTTTCTCGTTGTCAAGCAGTTTATAAAGGATGTGACCGACCGTGCCGTAGGGCAGGAGGTTTTGGAGAGCCTTACGCCCGGCCAGCAGGTCATCAAGATCGTAAACGAGGAAATGACCCGCCTGATGGGCGGCGCCAATACCAAATTGGAATTCGGCTCGGTAACGCCTGCCGTGATATTGATGGCCGGCCTGCAGGGCGCCGGTAAAACGACGATGTGCGGCAAGCTGGCCGCGTACCTTAAAAAGCAATACGCAAAGACGCCGCTGCTCGTCGCATGCGACATCTACCGTCCCGCCGCCATCAAGCAGCTGCAGGTGGTAGGCGAAAAGGTCGGCGTTCCCGTATTTGAGCGCGGGCAGAATGCCCCGGCCAAGACGGCGCTTGAGGCGATGGAATACGCAAGGAAGAACTTCCACGATCTCGTCATACTCGATACCGCCGGCCGCCTGCATATCGACAGCGATATGATGCAGGAGCTGGTCGAGGTAAAGAATGCCGTCCGCCCGGCCGAGATATTGCTGGTGGTGGACGCCATGACGGGCCAGGACGCCGTCAACGTCGCAAAAACATTCAACGAGACACTGGAACTGACCGGCGTTATCCTGACAAAGCTCGACGGCGATACCCGCGGCGGCGCGGCGCTCTCGGTGCGTGCGGTCACAGGCAAACCCATCAAGTTTTCCGGCGTGGGAGAGAAGCTTTCGGATATCGAACCCTTCCACCCCGACCGCATGGCCTCGCGCATACTGGGTATGGGCGATGTGCTCTCGCTCATTGAAAAGGCGCAGGCGTCGTTTGACGAACAAAAGGCGCAGGAGCTTGCCGAGAAGATCAGAAAGGACGCCTTCACGCTGGAGGATTTTCTGGATCAATTCCGGCAGATGAAAAACATGGGTTCCATACAGGATATTCTGGGTATGATGCCCGGCGTGGACGCAAGCAAGCTGGGCAATGTACAGGTGGATGAAAAGCAAATGGCGCGCATGGAAGCCATTATACTTTCCATGACGAAGGCCGAACGCATGAACCCGGATATTTTGAACGCCGGCAGAAGGAAGCGCATCGCGCGCGGCAGCGGCACCAGTATCCAGGATGTCAACCGGCTGCTCAACCAGTTTGAGGCGTCCCGTAAAATGATGAAGCAGTTTTCCGGCGCAAAGGGCAAAAAAGGCCGCATGCGCATGCCGTTCCAGTTTTAGCCCTGCCGAATTATGCAGGCACGGCAAAGCCGTACTTGCGGAGCATCAACAAGCCCCGGGGATTGTTAAGGGGCCGCAGCCCCTTGACTTGTTTCCGGCTTGGGCGGCATGCACGCCCAAACGGATGAAAGCCGTAGGCTTTCATACTTCTCGCGCTTTGCCGCACGGAAATGCGCAGCATTTTAGGCAAAGCGCGGAAACTCAAAAAAGTGCCGCAGCACTTTTTTGACAAGAGAAAAGCACGGCCAATGCCGTACTTATATACTGCTTAAAAGCAAACACACTAGGAGGATATGGACATGGTTAAGATCAGGCTGCGCAGGATGGGCGCAAAGAAGGCTCCTTTTTACCGCATCGTGGTTGCGGATTCCCGTGCCCCGCGTGACGGCGCTTTCATCGAAGAGATCGGTTATTACAATCCCCTGACCAGCCCCGCTGAGATCAAGGTGGATAATGAGAAGGCGATCGATTGGATGAAAAAGGGCGCCCAGCCTACTGATACCGTGCGCGCTCTGCTTAAAAAGAGCGGCGCCATCCAATAAGGAGAATAAAAATGGATGAGTTGGTGAGATTCATCGCCAAGAACCTGGTGGATAAGCCCGATGATGTCAAGGTAGTCGTCAAGGAAGAAGGACAGGCTACCATTATCGAGCTTTCCGTCGCGCCCGACGATATGGGGAAGGTGATCGGCAAACAGGGCCGCATCGCCAAAGCCATCCGCACCGTGGTCAAGGCCGCTTCCGCCAGGGAAGAGAAAAAATACATCGTGGAAATCGTGTAATGGAGTACTACCGTATCGCCTGTATCGTGCGCCCGCACGGCGTGCAGGGCGGCGTTAAGCTGGAACCGCTGACGGATCATGCAAGCCGTTTTCGCGGCATGAAAGAAGCGTATTTGGAGCAATCCGGCACGCGCCGCCTTGTGCGGCTTTCCTCTATCGGTATACAGCCGGACGCTGTCACGCTGCACATTGAGGGCGTGGATACCTATGAGCAGGCGAACGCCCTTCGCGGTGCGTACCTTTGCGTGGACCGCGTGCACGCGGTTTCACTGCCGCCGGATACCTACTTTGTGGCCGACCTGATCGGGTGCGAGGTAACGGATACTTCAGGCGTCTTATACGGGCGCATCACGGATGTGCTGGAAACGGGCGCCAACGACGTATATGTCATCGAAGGCGCGCGCGGCATGCTGCTGCCCGCGCTCAAAAAGGTGCTGCACGAGGTGGATGTGGAACACAAGCGCGTGGTGCTTGACCATGCGGTGATCGGGGAGGTCGCGGTATTTGCGGATTGATGTGCTGACACTGTTTCCGGAAATGTTCCCCGGCGTGCTCAAAAGCAGCATGCTGGGGCGGGCTGCGGAAAACGGGCTGCTGCAGGTGGAAGTGCATGATATCCGCGCCTATTCGGACAATAAGCACCGCAAGGCCGACGATTACCCCTTTGGCGGGGGCGCGGGGCTTGTGATGATGGCGCAGCCGATTTACGATTGTGTGGAAGCGGTGCTTGCGGGCGAACCCGCCCGTCGCATATTGCTTTCCCCTCGCGGTAGATTGCTCACGGCAGCAATAGCGCGCGAGCTCGCGAAGGAACCGCGTCTGATGCTCCTTTGCGGGCATTACGAGGGCGTGGATGAACGCGTGATGGATATCATCGACGAGGAAATTTCCATCGGCGACTATGTGCTCACCGGCGGCGAGTTGCCCGCCATGGTGCTCATCGACTGTTTAAGCCGCTTTATCCCCGGGGTGCTGGGCTGCAGCGAGTCGGCCGAGGAGGAGTCCTTTTCCCAGGGCCTTCTGGAGTATCCGCAGTACACGCGCCCGGCGGAATTTCGCGGCAAGGCCGTACCGGAGGTACTCTTAAACGGCCACCATGCGAACATACAGGCGTGGCGCAAGGCGCAGGCCATAAAAAAGACACAGGCTGTCCGGCCGGAACTTTTAAAAGGCGTCATGCTGAGCCGGGCCGAGCGAAAGGCGCTCGACGAGATCGGTAAAGGGGACTGAAAAAGAGGGCTAAATGCCCCGCCATGCCGCGTGGGGCACGGAACCTTCATAAAATCTATTGCCAAGCAGCATGTGCTGTGTTATAATGGCGAACGGAAAACGGGCGGTCCTCTGTTCGTGAAAAAATACGGGCACGAACGTCTATGAGGAAGGAGAAAAAATAGTATTTATGTCTGACATCATTCGTGAACTGGAAAAAGAACAGCTTCGCACTGACCTGCCTAAGCTGCAGATCGGCGATACCGTCCGCGTATTCGTAAAGGTCGTGGAAGGCACCCGCGAGCGCCTGCAGAACTTCGAGGGCATTGTCATCAAGATGCAGGGCGGCGCCGTGCGCAAGAGTTTCACCGTCCGCCGCGTATCCTACGGCGTGGGCGTCGAAAGGACCTTCCCCTACAACAGCCCCCGCATCGGCCGTATCGAGGTGGTGCGTCATGGTAAAGTCCGCCGGGCTAAACTGTACTATCTGCGTGACCGCGTTGGCAAGTCCGCAAAGGTTGTCGAACGCATCACGGTCAACGACAAGAAGAGCGAAGACTGATCGGCAAGCAAACGAAAAACCCGACTGCCACGCTGGCGAACTGCCAAACGGGCGGCGGGTTTTTTTTATCAGAAGAGTTTGAGGCGATACTATGGTGATTCAATGGTACCCCGGCCACATGGCCAAAGCGCGCCGGATGCTTACGGAAAACCTGAAATTGATCGATGTGGTAGTGGAGCTGGTGGATGCGCGCGCGCCGCGCTCGACCAGCAATCCGGATTTTGACGATCTTTTCAAAGACAAAAACCGCATCGTGGTGCTCAACAAAAGCGATCTTGCGGACCCTGCCGCCACAAAGCGCTGGGCCGCATGGTATGCCGCGCGCGGCATACATGCACTGCCCTTCGTTTCAACCGGCGGCAGTAAAAAGGCCGTGGTGGATTTGATCGAACGGGCCGCGGCTGACCGCGTCGCGAAGATGAAGGAAAAAGGGGTACAGAAAACGGTAAGGGTCATGGTAGCGGGCATCCCCAATGTGGGTAAATCGACATTCATCAACCGCATCGCCGGCGAGGCGCGCGCCAAGGTTGGGGATAAGCCCGGCGTTACGCGCGGCAAGCAGTGGGTCAAGATCACTCCCTATTTGGAGCTGATGGATACCCCCGGGCTGCTCTGGCCCAAACTGGATAATGAAGTCTATGCGCAGCGATTGGCGTTTTTAGGGTCCATTAAAGACGACATTATGGATATGGAAACGCTGGCGGGGCTTCTGCTCACATCGCTCCAACGTCTGAATCCGACCGCTTTGGAGGCGCGCTATAAAGCGGTCTCGCCAGATATGCCGCAGGCGGAGCTGCTTTTTGCGGTTTGCAAAAGCCGTGGCTTCCTGTTGCCCGGCAATGCGCCGGATACCGAACGCGGCGCGCGCATTGTGCTCGATGAATTCCGCGCGGGCCGTATTGCACGTGTGACGCTCGACGAGCCGGATGAGTATATGGAGGAACCGCATGGGAGGGACGTCTGAAGCCGAGCGGCTGCATGCATTGACAGAAATCGAGCGCGGCCTGTGGGTACAGCAGGGGATCGTACTCGCGGGTATGGATGAAGTCGGACGCGGTCCCCTGGCGGGGCCGGTCGTCGCGGCTTGTGTCGTTCTGCAGCCGGAACCGCTCATCGCGTATGTGAACGACTCCAAAAAACTCTCGCCCAAACGGCGTGAGCTGTTGTATGAGGAACTAAAAGCGAATGCCGAGGCCTATGCGCTGGGCTGGGTAGAGCCGGGAGAGATCGATCAAATCAACATCCTGCAGGCCACGAAGCGGGCCTTTTGTATGGCGTTTAACGGCCTTTCCCTGCCTGTGACGGATGTGTTGGTCGACGCCGTGCGGGACCTTGCCATTCCGGTGCGGCAGCATGCCTACATCCATGGCGACGCGCTTAGTTACCTGATCGCCGCAGCCTCCATTATCGCAAAAGTCGAGAGGGACCGGTATATGGTCGAGCAGGATGCACTGTACCCGCAATACGGTTTCGCGCGCAATAAGGGCTATGGTACGGCGGAGCATATTGCGGCGCTCAAACGCTTTGGCCCCTGCCCGCTGCACCGGCGCAGCTTTATTGGCGGAATATTGGGGGAATAGCGGTGGATAAGCGGGAAAAGGGCGCATACGGCGAAGCGCTTGCGCTGGAGTATCTCGAAAAGCGGGGGTATATCCTGCTTGCGCGCAACGCACGATTTGGGCACGATGAGATCGATCTCATTTTGCGCGACGGCGATACCATCGTATTCGCAGAAGTCAAGGCGCGTTCCTCCCTTACATTCGGTTCTGCGCGCGAGGCGGTGGACACGCGCAAGCAGCGGCGCATGGCGCGGGCGGCGCAGGCGTATCTGCAATCGGCAGGGCAGGATGAAAAGGCCCGCTTTGACGTAGTTGAGGTGGATTTACGCACAAAAGCGGTCAGCCATATTCCGGATGCCTTTATGGCAAATGCGTAAAGTTTAGCCGGTCTGCTTTGCGGGCCGTTTGTTTTGTGCTATGATGCAAATGGATATGAAATCCAGTTCACGTCGAAAAGTATGGAGCGTAGCATGCGGAAGTGTTTTTTGGTATTGGTCACGGTACTGTTGTTGTTTTCATGTACAACTGCAATGGCGGCCGGTCAGGCGCAGCTGCTGTACAACAACGATTTCTCCATCGATTCGGAGCAACAGTCGCTCCCTGCAGGTTGGTATTATGATGCATGGATTCCGGAAGGCGCGGACGCTTATACCGATATAGATGAAAATGGCGAAAAAACCGTGGTGCTGGACAGCTACGAGGCGAACGACGCGCGCGTTTGCCAAAAGGTGGAGGTTTCGCCGGATACATGTTATCGCCTTATCTGCGACATAAAAGCGCAGAATATCCAGGGCGATGCCGGCGCATCGCTTTCGGTGCTGGATACGTTTTCATCCTCAGCGCAGTATTTCAATACGGATAACTGGCAAACCGTAGAGCTTATCGGCGTCACCGGACCGGAGCAGACCGAGCTTGTGCTTGCGTTGCGTATTGGCGGCTACGGCGCGCTTGCATCGGGACAAGCCTGGTTCAGGAACGTCAGCATGACGGTCGAGGAAAACGCCCCGGAGGCGGCGCTTTCTTTTGAAGCGCTCAAATACGAAGGCACCGCAGGCGATACGGATGAAACCGCCGAAGCGCCTGACTGGGCGGCTATCGTGCTTACGGCGGTACTCTCTGTGCTGGCGTTTTTCATTCTTTATCAAAAGGGTATTCGCCGCGCGGTCGGCGGCGGCATTGAAGCCGGTGAAAAACAGTATGTAACACTTGTACTCGGCGGCGCGCTGCTCTTACGCATAGTGCTTTCACTATTGTTTGTAGGGCATTCCACGGATATCGGCTGTTTTATGGGCTGGGCGGACGCCATGGCCGAATATGGTCCCGCAGGCTTTTATACCAGCGGCATATTCGCGGATTATCCGCCGGGCTATATGTATGTGCTTTGGGCGCTGGGCGGATTGCGCCGCCTGCTGGGGCTCGATTACGGAAGCCCATTCTTTGTGCTGTTAATCAAGCTGCCTGCGCTCATGGTGGATCTGTTTTCGGCATACATCGTGTATCGCTTTGCGAAGCGTTCTGGGCTCAAAGGGAAAAGTGCGCTGCTGCTGTTGGGGATCGTGGCGCTGCATCCGGCGTTTGCCTTTATTTCAGGGGGTTGGGGGCAGATCGACTCGCTGTTGACACTGTGCCTGCTCGGAACGATATGGCTCTTTACGACCGACCGCCGCATTGCTGCCGGCGCGGTTTTCGGCCTGGCTATACTGATCAAGCCTCAGGCACTGATGGCCGGACCGTTGTTTGCAGTCGCCTATCTTTGCGAATTGTTTAAGCATGACTGGAAGAAGCGGCTACTTGAGACGGTGCTTGCCGTACTTGCCGCATTGGCTGTGATTCTTTTGCCGTCGCTCCCCTTTGGCAGCGGCCAGGAGCAGGGCTGGCTGCTGGAGAAATATTTTTCCACCGCAACCTCCTATCCGTACGCAAGCATCGAGGCTTTCAATTTACCTGCGCTCATAGGCGGCAACTGGGAAAATATCAACCGTGTTCCTTTTCTGTTTTCCTACGCGGCATGGGGCTATATTTCCATAGCGCTCTCTGTAGGCGCTGCGGCCGGACTGTATGTGATTGCGCATAGGAAAAAGCAGGCGGGCGCTTTATATCTTGTCTGTGCTTTTTTGATAGCGGCGCTGTTCACACTGGGGCCGTATATGCACGAACGCTATCTTTTCCCGGCAATGCTGCTGCTGCTGATTGCCTGCATGCTGTATAATGACCGCAGATTGTACATTGCGTTTTTCTGGTTTTCCGCAACGCTGCTCTTAAACGTGCTTTGCGCATTCATAATCGTCGATTATCCCTCCTCGCGCGCAGGCGCTTACGAGACGCTTACATTTCTTGGCTCGCTCCTGACCGTGCTGGGGTTCGGGTATTTTTGTTATGCGTGTGCGGATATCATACTGCGCGGGCAAACGCATCCGACGGCTATGAAGCTTTTGGAGAAACCGGCGGCAGCCGTCCTGCATGCAAATCCGCTGCCGCAGATAGAGGAGCCGCCCGCTGCATTTGAACGCAAGCTCCGCTTTACCCGCAGGGACAGGATGTATTGTTGGGGGCTAACTCTCCTGTATGCCTGCATCGCGCTGTTGAATTTGGGTACCCTTTCCGCGCCCGAAAGCGAGTATTACAGCGGCACGCCGGGAGAGACGGTAAAACTGCATTTGGATAAGCCTGTCGAAGTTTCTGAGTTCTGGATTTATGGCGGTATTGCGGAGGGTACGCTGCTCCTTGAAGCGGAGGACGGCAGCCAAATCACCTACGAGCAGACTTACGACGAAATGTTCCGCTGGGATCGCGTGGAAGTGAACCTTACCTCACAGGATTTTTCACTGATGACCTATTCCGGCGAGCTGCGTATCCGTGAAATGGCGTTTTTCGATACGCAGGGCAACCGTGTGAACGTACAGGCGTTAGGTGAGATTGCAGTACCTATCGTCGATGAGCCGGATACCGTGCCGGAAGTGCCTTCCTACCTCAACGGCATGTATTTTGACGAGCTGTACCATGCCCGCACGGCGTATGAACATTTAAAAGGCATGGATCCGTACGAAAACTCCCATCCGCCATTGGGCAAGGTGTTTATTATGCTGGGCGTAGCATTGCTCGGTATGAACACATTCGGCTGGCGCGTGGTGGGTACGTTCTTCGGCGTGGGAATGGTGCCCATATTCTACATGTTCGGCAAGCGGCTGTTTAAAAAGCCGGAATATGCGCTCCTGGGCGCCGTGCTGTTCGCGTTCGATTTCATGCACTTTACGCAGACGCGTATCGCTACCATCGACGTGTATGCCGTATTCTTCATACTTCTGATGTATTACTACATGTATCAGTATTACAGCATGAGCTTCTATACCGACGGACTTAAGGCGACGATAAAGCCCTTGGGGCTTGCCGGACTGTTCTTTGCGTTGGGGGCCGCGACGAAGTGGATCTGCATTTATGCGGGCTTGGGGCTTGCGGTGCTGCTCTTCCTTTCGCTGCTGCGCCGCTACCGGGAGTATAAACGGGCGATGGCCTCGGGCGATATAGCGCAAAAGAAATTGGTGCGCGGATTCAACAGGAACCTTATTAGCACGCTGCTTTGGTGCTGCGTATTTTTTATACTGATTCCTGCGGGGATTTACCTGCTTGCCTATATGCCTTATTATCTTTGCGAGATGCATTACGGGCTCAGGGATGTTTGGAATTACCAGAAATTCATGTGGAGCTACCACAGCGGATTAACGGCCACGCATCCGTATCAATCCACCTGGTGGGAATGGCCGTTTACGTTCAGGCCCATGTGGTATTATCTAAGCGACAACTCGCCCGCGGGATACATATCGACGCTTACGGCCTCCGGCAATCCCGCGGTCTGGTGGGTCTGTACCCTGGGCGCGCTGGGTCTTGCCGCGCAAAGAATCACCGATAACATGAAGAGTGAACCGGGCATAACGGTGGTATTCGTAGGCGTATGCGCCAACTTCCTGCCATGGGTGCTGGTCAGCCGCTGTACGTTCATCTACCATTTCTTTGCGACGGTGCCGTTTATCATACTTTGCACCGTTTATTTGCTGCACAGCCTGGAACAAAAGTCGCCCCGCTTGAAATGGGTGAAATGGGTATGGATGGCGGTATGCGTATTGCTGTTCCTGCTGCTGTACCCCGGGCTTTCGGGGCTTGAAATACCGATTGGATATGCGAAGCTTCTTAAACTGCTGCCCGGCGGAAACCTGCTCTACGGTGTATAGAAATGAAAAAGTATTGGGTGCCTCTAAAGCGTTTCATCAAATTCAATATCGTAGGCATTATGAACACGCTGCTGGATCTGGCCTTGTTTGCGCTCTTTACGCGGGTCGTAGGCTTTGGGGAAGGTTTATCAAAAACAATCTCCTACTCCTGCGGCGTGCTTAACAGCTATATCTGGAACAGCAGATGGACATTTAAGCAGGAACATCAGAATACCAAAAAAGAGTTTATCCTTTTTATTGTTGTGAATCTTATTTCCTATGGGGTGGCGCGCGCGGTGCTGCTCTTGAGCCAAAGCTGGCTTGGCATTGAAGACGGTCTTATTCGAAACCTGATCGCAACACCGGCATCCATCATTGTGAATTTTGCGGGCAACAGGCTGTTTGTGTTCCGCTCGGAGGACAAGCAGCAAGATAAGGAAACATAAGCCATAAACGCGCCGGGGGAGCAGGTGCGGTATGAGGCGGAAGAGGGGGACGGGGGTATGCTTGCAAGCATACAAAGCTATGGGCTAAACGGCATCAACGGCTTTGCCGTACAGGTGCAGGTGGATATCGCAAACGGCCTGCCCAGCTACGAGACGGTGGGCCTGCCGGATGCGGCGGTGCGTGAATCGCGCGAGCGCGTGCGCGCCGCCATCAAAAACAGCGGCTTCGCGTTTCCGGTCAGCCGCATCACCATTAATTTGGCGCCTGCGGATATGCGAAAGGAAGGTTCGGTATACGATCTGCCCATCGCCGTTGGCATATTGGAGGCAGCGGGCCAGATTGCGGCGGACAGCGCGAAGGATATGCTTTTCCTCGGAGAACTCGCGCTCGACGGCAGTATTCGCGCCATCGACGGCGTACTGCCCATGGTGATCGACGCTTATGCGCACGGGTGTAAAACCATCGTACTGCCGCAGGGCAACGCGGAGGAAGCCGCCTATATCACGGGGGCGACCATATTGCCGGTACAGTCGCTCCGGCAGGTCGTGGATTGCCTGCGCGGCAACGAGGCGTTTAAACCATACCAGAATAAAGCGTGGGATGCGCAAAGCGTCGTTCATTCCACCGATTTTTGCGAAATCAAGGGTCAGCAGGGCGCCAAGCGCGCTGCGGAAATCGCCGTCGCGGGCGGTCACAATTTGCTTCTTATCGGAACGCCCGGCTCGGGCAAGACCATGCTGGCGCGCAGCATCCCTTCCATATTGCCGGATCTTACATTCGAAGAATCTCTTGAAATTACAAAAATACATTCCGTTGTCGGCGCAACGCGGGAAAGCGGCGGCATCATACGCGAACGCCCTTTCCGCGCCCCGCACCATGGCGCGTCCGCGGCGGCGCTGGTGGGCGGCGGCCAGCGCGCGCTGCCCGGCGAGATCAGCCTCGCGCATTACGGCGTGCTGTTTCTGGATGAATTCCCGGAATTCCGCAAGGATGTGCTGGAGGCGCTGCGCCAGCCGCTGGAGGACGGCGTGGTCACCATCACGCGCGCCACAGCAAACGCCACCTACCCGGCGGATTTCATGCTCGTCGCCGCCATGAATCCCTGCCCCTGCGGCAACTACGGCTCGCGCATATCGCAGTGCCGCTGCACGCCTTTCCAGATTCAACGGTATCAGGGGCGCATCAGCGGGCCGCTGCTCGACTGAACCGGACAGGTTAGAAATCAAAACCTATGATCGAAACGGTAAAGAATATACCTTCGTTTTCAGGATCATATGAGCTACGTGGTGAAGATAAAAGATAAACTTGAGCGCAGAGAGCCTTTGTGTTGAGGTTTACCTTTTGTAAGAGCGTCTTTAGCTATTGTGCGGGTATTAGCGTGTTTTTTTTCTTCAATAAAAATTGCAAATCGGTATGTCTTGGAAGGATAGGAGAGGTTGCGCTCCAAAAGCATACAACTCAAATGCTTGTGATGAAGTCGATTGCGTTACGAAGGTACAGAAGGCCTTTAAATGCGTCTTGAATTACGGAAGGAAAAATCCCTTGCTGCTATCTCAAAACGCCACACAGGCTGTCCTAGAGCGTACTGGAGCAAAAAAATGAGTGATATCCTGCACTGATAATCACCAGCATTTTGAACAGGCAGTATATCCGCTAGAAATAGCTTTTTCGAGATCAATGGCATGTTTGCTTTTGCTGAGATACTGACAGCCATCCCGATGATATTTCTTGCCTGTATCAGTAATATATACAGTCTGGCTTTTCGGTGCTTCTACAACAGATTCAGGCGTAGGTTTAGTTGTGGGTTTTGCTGTAGGCTTAGGTGTTGGCGCTTTTGTAGGTTGTGTCGTAGGCCTCAGAGTTGGATCATTTGTTGGTACCGGAGTTGATTCTTTGGAATCTGTTTGCTCAGATTCGGTAAAGAGGTTGTCTACCTTGTCTTCAAGTGTCTGCGGCGTTACGGCAATCGGCTCAGGAGTAACTTCTTCTTTTGCTGCCTGATAGCCATCGTTGTAGCCTTGAGTATACCCCTGCTGATAGATACTATCGGTATCTACGCTCGGAGAGGATGGCGCGTTGCAACCAGCTAGCAGTAAAGCAACAAGCAGGAAGAGAAGCAACCTTTTCATTTGTAAAACCTCCATATTCAAATAACAGGTAGTGGGGATACCAGTAGTTCGTACAGATTACTTTTTGTTTTGATCCTGATAAGTATAACCATACTATACCATAATGTGATATAAATTGCAGTTAAATATATGCCCAATTGTGATTATATGCTATAATGTTACATAGTTCTTGAAGTATAGGCAATACTTACGGGGTTTCAAAGTGAATTATATAAAACGTGCTTCCTTAATTTTTATATCTATCATAATATTACTATATTCAGCTTGTGCATTTGCACATTCTGGACGGACAGACGCAAATGGGGGGCACTATAATCGTAGCACCGGTGAGTATCATTATCATCATGGCCAGCCTGCGCATCAACATATAAATGGTGTATGCCCATATGCGTCTAAATCAGGCGCATCTTCATCGATATCGAATAAAAATAGTAGTTCGAATAGCCCAAGCGCATCATCATCTAATAAAAGTAGTACTTGGATATATTGGGTGCTCGCAATAATAGCAATATATTATGTGATGAAACGGATAATTGAGAGAGCAGAAACAAAGAAAGTACAAGCAAAAGCACATGCAGAATTTCTTGAAGAGAAGAAAAAGTATACCGAATTATATAGTGGAAAAAACATAATGGATCTGGTTTCCAAACCATCCAATACAGCAATTGGCAATGATGGACTACCAAAAGATAATAATTCAAGCGGGTGGGGCATTAATCACACGGTATATATGTCTAGTGTATACGGAAAATATCATAGAAAGAATTGTAGATATGCAGGTAAAGCCATGCATGCATATTATGCTCGAAATATGGAACCATGCCGGATTTGTAAACCTGTTATTCCAAACTATGATTGGTATCAAGATTATTTGAAGATAGTACAAATTAAAAAGAGATATGGGATTGATTAAGAAAAGTGGTCGATAACACAAGGAGAGCTATGGTGAATACGGAGATGTCTATTGAAGAACAAATTGAATACTTAAAAAAGCAAAAGCGTGGAGAAATATCCGGTGGATTCGCTGATTTACTTACCTGCACATATAATTTCTTGACGGATCAATTATCTTTGGCAAAAGTTGATTATTGCAATCCGTTTGATTCTGATATTTGTAGAGCTGTTTATGGGGATGCATATCATATCCCTATGATCAGAAAGTTTATGTACAGGCTGCAGAAGATGGGTTACATTTCAATTATAGGTAGTGGAAGAGAAAGACAGATCAGAATTTTGAAGACGTTAGATTTTTGATTCATTGGGGGGTAAAAAATGGAACGCGACATGGAACTTGTCAGAAAGGTTTTAATAGCCATTGAAGAACAATATGTTGATGTCGTAGTTTATAACTTAAAAGTTCAAGGTTATGGTCAAAAGCAAGTGGCCTATCATTGTAAGATACTTTATGATGCTGGCCTAATAAGTGACTATGGTGCATCTTTTGGTAATAATGAATTGGGAATTTTCGGCGTAGGATCATTGACTTGGGAAGGGCACGAATTCTTAGATAAAATTCGGAGTGAAACTGTTTGGAATAAGACCAAAGAAGCAATCACACAAAAGGGATTACCGTGGGCTTTAGACGTTATTAAAGATGTTGCATCAGCGGTTGTTACTGGTATGGTTCAAGGTGCCATTAAAGGCGGATTATAAATAGACGTTTTGCTATGATTTGATAAATTTTGGAGGTATGAATATATAAAATTAAGCCCCGTACAGCACATATGAGAGTGCCATGCGGGGCAATGCGACTAGGTGGTTATGCACGGATCATGGCTGGACTCAGCGAGTCATAAACATCGTCACATGCAACTTGTACGGTAGTACCGTTGATTACGTTATGCCAGACCTGTATATAACTGCCGTTACTATTTAAACGGTCATATAACAGTCTGTAGTGCGCTGGATTGTCAACGACCTTACTGGCTAACAAGGACTTTGCTACATCAGCACGAACAATTTCGAGGATGGTATGACCATAACTTTTACTCATTTTCGGTTATGCTCCCTTCAATGATTTTTATAAACATGTCTTTTTCGGTTCCGCTCAGTTTAACGTCAATACATTCGGTGTAGTCATCAGCGCCTATAATATCATCGTCACTACCAAATATCGTGATGGTGACGTTGCTAATAGCAATCGGATCGATTGAATAGTCCAACTCAATCCATGTGCATTTTCTGGTGGGAAGTGACTGCCTACCTTCCAATAGAAGCCGGTGCAACCTATCAAACCGCTTTTGGTTGACTAGGGTTGCAGTAAGTTGTTCAAGTACCTCAACGCCGCAGTAGTCAGAAACAGTGGTTTCGATTGAGTAGGCTTTGCCGTTAATCGTGAATGTCATGGTATTATCCTCCTTGTAATTTAAGTATTCGTTTAGAATGCATTCTTTACGCTTAATATTATATGCGTTCACTTAATATATGTCAACAGCGATCACTTAAATATTTTAATAACTGTTGACAAATTTAATTGACTGATTATAATATTAATCGTATAGTAAGGAATAAGGAGGATATTTGAAGATGATGAGCTATAAAAAATTGTTTAAACTATTAATTGACCGCGAGATGAAAGAAAGTGAGTTCAGAAAATTAGTTGGGATTTCCGCGCCAACACTTAGTAAACTACGAAACGGCGAAACAATTACAACAGAAATATTGTGCCGAATATGTGATGCTCTTGACGTGCAGCCGGAGGATATAATGCGATATGTAAAACAATAAAGAAAGGGCTATGGCCTTTTCTTTGAGTGATCCAAAATTTTGACATATTCCAAACGTTCATGATATTAGACACGCAAATAAAAATGCGCGAGCAATGGAAGATGTGCAAGCATATTCGCTCGTGCAATTATTCGTTCCAATCAATATTCATCGAGATAATTTTCCCTATTCTTTCTAGTATTTCGTCTACTTCCTGTTGTGTTTTAACGCATTTGTCAGTATGAATTTTACATCTTGTATTACCTATGTAGTAATCTCGTGCTACATCATCGTCGTTTTGGGATTCTTCCAGTATTTTCATCCGCCGTTCAGACTGCTTAGTCATTTCGTTATTACCTCCTCTGTTTTACTCGATTGAGGCTCTTTCCTTTTACTCCTTGATATAATCTTCCCGATTTTCTCTAATATTCCGTCTATTTGGCCATCCGGAACACATTCATCGGTACAGATTATAATCCTTGTATCTTCTATGTAATAGTCCTTGGCAATATTTTTGGGTTCTTGCCGCTGATATATCTTCGCCATATAATTATTCCCCCCTTGTATTTTGATTATATTATCACGCAAATCTTAAAAACTTACGAACTAATTTGCATGGATAGCGAGGCATGCTTTTGACGCATTGTTAAAATAAGGAACTCTATTAGTGGTCATCAACGCTTAAAAGCAGCTCGTGAAATTGGATTGAAGACGGTGCCGGTTGACATCAGGGATGATATTCAAAGCGAGGATGAGAAGCTTGAATTGCTTCTTGTCGCGAACTTTGGGCGAGAAAAGAATGACGAGGTGAAAAGGAGGAAGGTTGCAGTTGAATATGTGCGGCTAAAGGGGAGGCAACAGGGAGAAAATCGCTTTACTAAGACGTGCGATAATCGCATCTCTATAGAAGAAATTGCTAAACAGCTTGGCACTAATAAGCGAACACTTCAAGAACTTCTTGAAATTGAAAAGAAACTTACTCCAGAACTCAAAGAAATTCTTGACTCAGGCGGCATTAATAAAACCACAGCCAGTAAAATTCTTGTCAAACTATCGCCAGAAGAACAAACATCACTACTCGAAGAACTTGGCCGTGATCAGCTTGCGGCTATGAAGATCTTGTTCTATATATTTTTTAGCAATTTTATTTTAATCTGTCTGAAAACGCTTGACACTGTAAGATTTATATGCTACATTAAAAAAAACGCTCACCTGAGCGCCTAATCTATCTCGGTCGAGATAACAATACCCCCAATAAGTACCCAGAAAAGAAGGAGAAATTTTATAGAAAGGAGAAAGGTTTTTATTCTGCTGTCGCCATATCTTGTTCTAGTATCTCAAACCATAACCAGAACCTACAAGTAACTCAATAACCTGTTTTCATTAAGCTGATGTATTAGCATCGGCGCATTTTGCTGTCTATCAGCAAATATGCCCGTATGTTGCGTTGTTGACGCATCTATGATTACTATTCTAATTTGAAGGAGTGATTTTTATAACCAAACCAGACCTCAAACTTATCAGGGGTACTCTCCCACACGTCCGATACTTGCTTGCTATGCGTAGGATATACGACAATCATCTAGAAGAACTCCTAAAGGGCGATACAGAAACAATAATAAAGCTCGTATACCTTAGCGTAAGGTACATCAATCATTATAAGTACCCGAACGATGTAATTACAAAGGCAGATGTTATATCGTATCTTGCCGCTATTGAATCTGCTCGAATGTTCATGAAAAAACTATCTCCCAATCAACTGGTCAATCTATTTCCAATTGATAAAGTTTACGACGGAGAAAAATACTGCTGTAAGGACTACTTTTACACAATGAACGCATTAAAAGAGTATGATGCAGATCAACCAATTGGCGAAAAATTAGATGATTTATTGTGGGATTATGAGAATCATAGCATCAATGAGTTTATGGTAAATTATTTATCCACGGTCAGCAAACTAAGACAGATGAATGGCGAAAAAGGACTTCTTGAAGAATGGGCAGACGATAATGATATTCCCACGTATTCTATTGATAAGAAGAAAGGCACAATCACAAATAACCAAACTGGCGAAACAACGACATATGAAAAACCCATGCCGGATTATCTTCGCGTGGTTAAGTAAGCAAATTGCGAGAAAGGAAGTGAGCGCCTATAGAGCAATAGATGCCTCGTATCTATAGTACTATCTCGAGTGACTAAACACCAAATAGAAAGGAATTAATTAATGGAAAAAGAATTCGGAAAGATTACTGATAACATTCGCAAAGTTCTTATGTTTATTGCTTCTCAGAAAAACCCGTTTGCCTTTTTAGTGCATACTTGGTTAGGTGACTTAATTGAAGAAAATGAAGAATATAAAAAAGATCTTATTGTCTATATGACAAAAGCGGGTCTATTAAGAGGAGATCCTTATTGCTTTTTTCTCACAGACAGCGGTATGAATCTTGCGCAAGACATTTCAAATGAAGATATTTGGAATGAAGCAAAAGAAATATGTTCACCTCTAGGGCTTCATTCATTAAACTCATTGTACTTTGCAGTTCGAGAAATTACCAGAAAAGAGATATGTTCAAAGCTTAAATAACACCCACTAAATGGCCAGTCAATACTATTATGCCGCCTCGGGTTTTAGGAGGGGCTTGAGGCGGCCTACATAGTTCTTTTGCTATTTGATCTTGTGTAATACCTTTCCGATTATCGGAAAGCTTCTCGCCATTTTTTAGTCCCTAAATCAAAATCATATATTTTACGATTGAAAAGGAGGAATTTTTTTTAGGTATCTAACTACCGCGTATTTTACGCATCTCTGCCTATAAAATCAAAAACGAAGCAAACAAAAAATTGAAAGGAACTTATAACATGAAGTTTATATTTCGCGTACTTATCCTTCTGGTTATTGGATTCGTCGCTTCAACAGCGGCAATCATGACTGTGCATATTCTGCTACCAACAATCCGCGAGTTAATGCCATTGGCTGATAAAATACTGTTGACGGTGTTCGGACTTGAAGCAATGATTGCTTTTGAACTGACAATGTTACCGAGGGCATACAGATTACTTGATAAGACAATTGAAGACTATGAGGAAAGAAAATGACACTACTTCAAGAGCCGTATGAAGGAGGTGATTATTTATTGGCAACAAAAGAGCGGTAATAGAAATTGACACAGGGGAAATAATAACGGAGCTTGGTAAGGGCGATAGAATCATAAGAGACACCCAAGAGAAATACATACAAGGACACGAACTAAAGTTTAACAGAGATGTTGGATTCATAAAGCTCTATAATGGCGTAATGTCTCAACTGTTTGAAGTCTTAACCACATCTGAAATGAATGTCTTTCTAAAACTAATTGATTATATCGGATATGATGATTGTCTATTACGCGATCACAAGAAAATATTATGCATGCAAGATATTGCTGATATAGTTGGCATTGAATACAGTTCTTTACGGAAAATAATGCCTCAGCTCGAGCATAAAGGTATCATCAAAAGCATTCCGAATACCAATGGCACAAAAAAGCAGAATAAATATTTAGTCAATCCATTTCTAGTATTTCGAGGCAGGGATATCAACAAAGATATCTTAGATTTATTCAGTGATACAAAGTGGGCTACACAAATCAGAAATGCAGAACGTCATTTTGATGCTACATAGAGCATAGGGTTGTTCTCTCCCAGAGAACATAAAAGGCGTTATGTGTTCTCTCCCAAAGAACATGACAAATCTTAAAAAATCCAGCAAATTAGCCTATTAAAACGTTATTTTTGCCCATGTCAGTCCTCTTATTCTTTCCACCTATTTGGGGGAGGCATGAAGGTTGGAATCTCACAGTCGTTCCCCCCTCTCAGTAACCTACAGTTTGTCGGCAACTCACTTTAAATTACTTTAGATTAGAAAGGAAAATGAATTTATATTGGATAAACACAGTGGATTAAAAATCATGTCACTTGAAATGGGTAGTTTTTATGACTACACATTAGAAAATAGAAAACATCTTGATCTTGGAAAAGCAGTTCTTGATTACTCTTTATTTAGTGAATATATGCTCAATACTGGTAAAGTTTCAGTAACCAAAAAAGGAACTACCTATGATTTTATCATGACCAAATATGGTTATGGCACTAATGGATTAACGAGGGATGATATAAGGCATAAATATTATGTTGAAGGTTTTACTATTGATTGGGGTAAGTATTATTCCGAATTAAAGGATAATGGAAATAGAAATGAACCTCACAATCAGTATCGGCCAATAACATATAAAATGCTCATGCGCTCAAATGGAAAAGCTAAAGTTGGAGATAATCTCTTTGTAAACGAAAACCTTTATGATTTGGCTTATGAGTATATTAGTATGGGTATTGAATTACCTGATGATAATACCAAGTTGGTTGAAATGGCTGCGTATAATACACTGACTTGTGCAAGTATGATTGATAGCATTGAGATACCTCTATCAAGTATTTTGATATTGAAAGATAAAGAGGTTAGCACATACAAGAAAGCCGTAATTGTTAAGACAAAAAAGGATTTAAGAGAGATCCAAATACCTGACTATCGTGCATCTGAGCCAGCGGCCAATGAGAAAGGGTATACATTCTATAAAAGAAATATTACTACAGAAAATAACTATGAGTATATTGAAAGCAAAGATAGAACGGGCAATAATCTTAACGATCTAGGTATCCCACTAATTAAGAAAGGTAGTGGAAGATATGAAGAATATGACGTTTGTTATGTTGATAGGCAACAAGATAATGATGTAAAAATAACTAATACATTATGGGATGGAATGGGATTAATTGATTCTAGTTTAATGCCTATTGGTTGTTCTGGTTTTGTATATCTGCGTAATCATATGACAAAATTCTGTGCTTTTGAAGGTGAAGTTGTTCAATTCCTCAAAGATCAATATGGTGATCAATATGAGACAGCAACACGTCAGGATTGCTTTGGAAATGATATTAATGTAAGAGATGTCAGAGTAATAACAACGGATCGAGCGATCAAGTGGACAAAATTCAAGGGTGTAACGTATCGTGACTACGATGACATTCTTGCGAAGTATGGATATAAATTTGCTATAATAAAAACATCACATGGAAGCAAATATGGTAATTTGCAGAGGATGAGCTATCAATCAATAAATTCTTTGCCTTGTCTGGATGGATGTGATTTAAGCAAGATTGCCCAAACCAGCATTGACTACTTTAACAGACTAAAAACAGATAATAATGCCTTTCTGGATTACCTTACTGTAACGGCAAATAAGTATAGCATCAATAGTTTTCTGGTTGATTTGGTTCAGCACTGTCCTGACATTGTACATAGCATATACTTCAGTAATCAAAAAAAGAGTATATTGAGTAAACTCAAACGTGAACGATTAGAGCTGGGCAAGGTAATGCAAGAGGGCGATAATTTAACAATCGCTGGTAATGTGTATGCGCTGCTCTTGTATGCCGCCAATAATGATGATTGGATTAATGATCCTACTCTCTCAATAATTGATGGAGGCGTACAATGCTATACAACAAGGTTTGCTGACGGCGCTCATTTAGCTGGATATAGATCGCCTCATAATTCACCGAATAATTATGGCTATTATGTAAACCACTATAGCAAAGAGATGCAGACATACTTCCCCAATTTGGGGGATAATGTAATTTGTATCAATATGATTGGCACTGACAATCAGTCTCGATTAAATGGTCACGATATGGACAGCGACAGCATCTATTGTACCATCCAACCGGAGGTGGTGAAGTATGCAAAAATATGCTATAGAGATTATCCAACAATCCTAAATGAGATACCGTTATGTGAGAATAAGTCATATTCAAATACCTTGGATGACTATGCTAAAATGGACAGCAGTATAGCCAGATATCAGTATGGTATTGGCAGCAGTAGTAATCTTGCGCAATTAGCGCTCAGTTACTATTGGCATGAGCTGGCTGATACTAATGTGAAGAATGAAGAATTAGAAGATGTATATATAATATCAAGCGTATTAGCTCAACTTTTCATTGACAGCGCGAAGAGACAATTTGCTTTGGATCTGAATGGTGAACTATCAAGGTTAAGCCGCTTGCCGTGTATGGATAGAGATGGTAAATATCCGCGTTTTTTTGCCAAAATCAAGGAAAGCAAAGTAGCAATTAAGCAAGGCGACAGTGAGAATAAGAAAAAAGCAAAGACCAACCAAATATATAAGATCAATAATGCCATAATCGAGAATTGCAAGTGTCCAATGGATATGCTTGCGGACATAATACGCAAAAATGTTGAGGATATGCGAGGACAAAATAAGAATGTCCTAATTGATATTGGAGAGTTTTTACCACGAAAATGTGATATAAAACTGAAGGACAGAAAACGAAAAAATATGGTTGCAGACATTATCGCTGAGTATGACAAGGAAATGTGTAATCTTGATAAGAGCGCAGATAACTATAAAGTTGAGGCAGCTACTTTAACCGATGATGCAATTGACAGATTGAGCAGTATTAATATCGGCAGAGCAGAGATGTACTATCTTGTTAGAATAGCGTTTGGGTTAGAAAAGAAAAAGTATAATAAGTATTTCTGTAATCGTATTTTGATTGTGTTGTACAATTATGATATAAGCAGAGGTACGAAAACACTTCTAAATTTATTCAATAGTAAAAGCAATGCTTATAGCATCCCCGCAAAAGTCGTGTAATGCCCACAGATAGGGCATAAATAAAGTTACTATGTGAGAGAAGAAATATAACTAATAACATTAGCTATAAAGTATCTCTCACGCGCTATTGCTCGATGCGCGTTACCCAAATATGAGATAGCTATTTAGGGGTGGGGCAGTATAACTATTGCCCCTTATGCCCTTTACTATTTGTGACAATATTTATTTTAAAGAAAGGAGTAAGAAGTTGGATACACAAGATCAGGCAGAGCTGAGAGCCAAACTAATTGAAATTACTGCCAACATTGGCATTAAGGCAAAGATCATTTCTAAAAAGGTCGGAATCAATCAGTCGAAACTTAGTAGATTTAAGACAGGGCAAGTTAGTTTGAGCACACAAGATATTGAAAAGCTCACAGCCTGTTTACAGCACTATGATGTGCTCACATAACACTACGGTATATTGCAGTTGGGCGGTAGCTCCGCTCATTTGTTAATATAAACTCATATTTATTCTCCTTTCTAGCATCCACAGCATAACAGAAGGGGCTGCTATTTATCCGGTGGCCTCTTCTGGTTGCGGGTGTTCAACAAATAAAATACTAGGTATACTGCGTTTTAGGGTATACCCCTATCCCATAAATCAAGACACCCAGTGTGAACTAGCTCTCTCCTGTGAGTATGTGGGCGGCTAGAGCCGCAACAAAGTCAATATATTCCTTTATTTCTGTCACATTCTGGTGTATTATAGAGAAAAATACGTTGGAGTGTGTATTATGGAAGTTACAATATTGAGTGCTACTCATAGTGGGCAACTGGAAATTGCAGGAAAAGAATTGGGATGTGCCGTACTTGAAGATGGAACTCGTGTATTGACCGCAACTGCCATTTACAAGGCATTTGGGCGTTCAAGAAGGGGAAAAGACAGAGATGATCAAGGGCGGGCACTTTTGCCCCGTTTTGTGGAGGCAAAATCCCTAAAACCCTTTATTGATGCGGCTTTTGACGGTGGGCAGCAAGACTTGACAATTAGCTATAGGTCTAAAATTGGAGGCAATACTTACGAGGGATATAAAGCAGAAATATTGCCTATTTTGTGTGAAGCAATTTTACAAGCAAATGACTCTGGAGAGATATCCGAGCAGCAAAGGGACTTAGTTGACGCGAGTTCTATACTTATCCGTTCTTTTGCAAAAGTTGGAATTATAGCACTAATTGACGAAGCAACCGGATATCAAGAAGAGCGTGAATTTAATGAACTGCAAAAAATATTATCAATGTACATTTCCGAAGAATTGCTTCCGTTTGTAAAAACCTTCCATGATGAATTTTATATTCAAATGTTTAGACTTAGGGGTTGGGACTATAGGGGTAAATATAAAACGCCATATGCTGGAGTGTTAACAAATTACTTAGTATATGAACGTCTTCCCATTGGCGTTTTAGACGAACTAAGAAGGTTAAATCCTATTTTACGCGACAGGGGCTATCGTCGGCATCGCCTCTATCAGAGGTTAAGTAGAGAGCAGGGATATAGGCATCTTCAAACCCAGATTGCAACCGTAACCACTATGATGCGAGGATTTGATAATTGGAATGAATTCGATAAGGCATTCCGAAGGGCATATGGAATTACGGAGCCTTTGCTGTCTGAAGATGATATTTTTTTATCAGAACCATAATATATGTCGTGATATCTGATAAACAGTCTCTTGATTGTCTGTATATCTTATAGAAGTAAGCCGCCTCATTTGAGGCGGTTTTACTATTATTGCGTAAAAATGGCCTGCTTCACAAGTAAACAAGCCAAAGTCAGTTAGATAAAAGATCGTTTTTACAGAAACACTTCTTAATTAAAACTTCTTCATGCAGTTCATGCAGATCCTTTCAGATTTGTTAGTGTAGAACCCTGTAACCGGAGACCACCTACGTTTTGAAAGTTCAATTTGCGTAGACCCACAACGAGGACATACAATATTGCCATTTTCATCATGTGGCGGTATTCCTAAACGCAGTTCTTCTCGTTTTTGTCTAAGTTTTTCTTTTTCTTCAGGAGTAAGTTTTGAACTACTAACATAGCACCAAATCAGAATAATTAAAGATATAATCCCAATCGCAATCAAACCCGGATGTTCCATTCTAACGCCCTCCTTACAAGAAGTATATTCCCATATTGAGGAAGAATCAATTACATTCCCTTGAAAGGATAATAATAAATATATCATGTTACCAATAATTGACTTCATCACTCCTGATGAAATATTTAAAGTTGCAACACTAAATGGCGTAACGTATGAGAATTATTACATCTCAAATTATGGTAGATTATATTCAAAAAATGTAGAAAAGATATTATCTCCGAAATTAAATAGAGATGGATATATAGAGTATAGATTATCTGTTAATGGTAAAATAGTATACACATCTGGTCATCGTCTTGTTGCATTTGCTTTTGTAGAGAATCCAAAACCAAACGAGTATGATACGGTAAACCATAAAGACGAAAAACCACATAATAATTATTATTTAAATCTTGAATGGTGCGACGATCAATATAACCTTACATACGGTACAGCACAGGATCGTAGAGCGGCAAAACGAAGTAAAGCAGTTAAACAATTCGATGAATTTTTAAATCATATAGCAACATATAAGAGTCTTCCAGAGGCAAGTAAAAGCAATAATATTTCTATTAATCCTATATGGCAGGGGTGTCATGACGGAAAATTACATATGGGGTATTATTGGCAGTATGTTTAATGACACTGCTTATGGAAAAGAAAATGGAGAGTACAACGATACAGACGTTGACGTTAAAGAGAAATATTAAGCAAGCTGAATTGACTTGGTAAGACAAACAAACAGTAAGAGAAAGAAGGAAGAATTTAATATGATGTGGTGGATTTTAAGCGGAATCTTTTTGATAAGTATGATGATCTATATAGGAATATATAATAGCAAGAAAACATCAAGCAGTGAATTTGTTGCCGGTATCTCAGCAATTATGTTGGTAGTTGCTTTAATGGTTGCAATATTCGGTAGTATGACTAACTTTAAGTTTGTTGCTGTGTTCAAACAAAATAAGAATTATATTGAGAATGTTGTAGTTGATAATGAAAATGCAATTGAGAATGCTGCACTGAGTAGCAAGAAGATTGAATTGAATTCTAAGCTGTTCTCTGCCAAATACAATAAAGAAACATTTGGGCTGTTTAGTACATATCCAGATGAGGTGTTAGAACTCGAACCGATTGAGTAAGGACAATGTTAAAGTCATGCACGTACTGTATGAGGATACACGACAGTAAACATATTTGCATAGAGAAGCAGGCAGTAATAGATAAGCGGCACAATTGGGTAAGGGATAATAACAGTCAAGTCTATAAGTTTAGATCCAGCGGTGCATGGCAGCGTAAGCGTGAAGAGATCAGAGCGAGAGACTTACAGCTTTGCCAAATATGTATACGGGAACTGTATGAGACAACCAATAAGTACACATACAATGATCTATCTGTTCACCATGCAGTGCCACTAGAAGAGGACTATGACAAGAGGTTAGATAACGATAACCTTATAACAATATGCGATAGCCATCATGAGAAGGCCGAGAGCGGAGAGATACCAATGGAAGTTATATTGCAAATCATAGCAGAGCAAGAAGCAAAGTAAATAGACATAATACAAAGATTTAGGTAGCCTAAATTATCTTTAGGCATATCCCCCCTACCCTTCAAGCCCAAAATTCTGAGGCTTAAATCCACGGACTGCCCCCACCTGCACACCACGCGCTCCCGAAACCGCACGCGAAAGGTGATTGCATAGTCCGTGCTGTTAAATATGCACGGCGATACCACACGAAAGGAGGTTGCACATTGGCAAGACCTTCCAAGTCAACAGACGTTATAGAGCAAGAAAAAAAATCACATCGGACAAAAGCAGAATTGAATCAACGCAAAGAAGCTGAAAAATCCTTATTGTCAGGTGTGGCCTTGAAAGAGCGCCCAGAGGTTAAGGGCAATCCTGACGCACACACTGAATTTAAAAGAGTAGACAAACTACTTAGAGCAATCAATAAAAATGACGCAATATACGAAGTTGTCATAAACAGGTATTGTACGCTGCAAGCTGAGTGTATTCAATTCGAACAAAAAAGAGAAAAATTCTATGAACAGCTCGACGAATTGAGTAGTGATGACAAAATTGACAGCGCAGAAAAATACAAATTGATGGCACAAATGCAGAAAACTATTCTTGATGTAGACAAGCAAATTCAGTCTAAAAGAAAAATGCTTTTCGATATTGAAAGAGAGAACGGCATGACTCTAGCCGCCTCATTACGAAGCATTCCAAAGCCTGTTGGAGATACAACTAACCCCTTATTGGAGGCACTAAAACCAAATGATCCAAACAGAAATACAGGACAGTAAAGCACTACAATATGCAAAATGGTGCATAGAACCAGACAACCATAAGGTTGGAAAGTATATTAAAAAGCAAGCTCAAGATTGGATTGACATAGTAAACGGCAATAGCAGCGAGGCATTTATAAGCGAACCAACCTATGATATGATTTCTAAAATACTGAAACTGATGGTACACCCTGATAAGAATTGCAGTATGTATGACGGCTTAGAAGATTACACTTGGTTTTTTATCACAGCTATTTTCTGCACTAAGTTAAAGCATGCTGGCATAGAGGATATTAGATACTATACAACAGGGTTACTTGAGATAAGCAGACGTAATTTTAAAACGTTCACATCGGCAATAATTTTTATCATTTGCATGTTGACTGAACCGCGTTTCTCGCGGCTCTTTTCAGTTGCGCCCGATTTGAGAATATCAAGCGAGTTGCAAATTTTAGTTAAGAAGATAATAACAGCATCACCACTTTTGGCTGATGATAAGATTTTTAAATCGCTTAGAAAAGAAATCAGATGCGTATTGACTGATAGCGTATATACTCCATTAGCCTATAGTGAAGACCGCATGGACTCATCTACTGCTAACGTATTTTTGTGTGATGAGGCTGCTGCACTTGAAAACTCTTACCCTGTTGAGGCTATGAGATCGTCACAGATATTGCTAAATTCAAAATTAGGAATAATAATTAGTACCCAATATCCATCAAATAAGAATGTACTTGTTGACGAAATAGACATATCTAAAAAGGTACTTGATAAGGTGGAAGATCCAGACCTAGACAGACGCAGATTTTCACTTTTATATGAACCAGACGAAGAGTTATTGTCTAATGATCAATGGAAAACTAACGACTTGATTATCTATCAATCTAATCCAGTTGCGATTATTTATGAGCATGTTTTTAAAGCAATAAAGGCAAATCGTGCTATGGCAATCCTTTATCCGAACAAGAGAGAAAACTACCTATGTAAGCACAACAATATAAAGTATAAAAGCCTGGGTGTTGAAACTTATATTGAGATTGATAAAGTCAAAAGATGCAGTATAAAAGAAGACCTAGATTTTTGGAAGGGTAAGAAAGTATACCTTGGATTAGACCTATCGTTGACTGATGACAACACATCTGTTGCTATGGTTTGTGAGGATAACGGAAACATCTATGCTAAAGTTTGGGGGTTTATTCCTGCTGATAATGTTGATGCTAAGATCAAGAAAGAAGACCTAGACTATAACAAATTGATTGATGACGGCGTTTGTTTTGCTTGCGGCAACGAGGTAATAAGTTACCTTTTTGTTGAAGATTTTATCTGTAAAATTGAAGAAACATATGGCGTTGAAATTGAGTCGATTGGATACGACCGTCACAATGCAATATCTACTGTTCAGAAGCTTGAAGAAAAAGATTATTACTGTGTGATGGTTAGACAGCATTCAGATACTTTGCATATGCCAACCAAATTGCTTAAAGAAGCGGTACTTTCTCAGCACTTCAAGTATGATGAAAACAGATTACTTGAAGCCAATTTTGAAAATGCAAGGTGTACTGAAAATACCACACTTGACAAATATGTTGACAAGAAAAGATCAAAGGGTAAGGTGGACATGGTTGTTGGAATAATCACAGCACTCTATCTGTTGCAACAGGACGTACTGTTTGGTGACTTTGTTTGTCAAACTTCTTAACATAAGGGGGTGAAAGAATGGGGCTTTTTAGCCGAAAAAAAGAAAACCGCGCTACCGACCAAGAAATGAGTGTTGACAATGTATTAATGCGTGCGTTGCTTGGTAAAACTAACGTAACAAGAGACACAGCAACCCAAATTCCAACCATATCAAGTGCAATTACTCTTATCTCTGATATAATAGCAGGAACACCAATTAAGCTATATAAGGAAACAGACGGTAAGACCGAAGAGATTAAAGATGATTTACGCATTCGATTGTTAAATGATGATACTGGCGACACGCTCAATGCAAATCAATTCTGGAAAGCGATCATTAAGGACTACTATCTTGGTAAGGGCGCGTATATTTTCATAAATAAAGTTCAAGGACAAATTAAAAGTCTGCATCATGTTGAAGAATCAAGAGTGTCAATTCAGAAAAATAACGATCCAATATTTAAAGACTACGATATTCTGGTAAACGGTAAATCATATAAGCCATTTGATTTCTTGAAAATTTTGCGCAATAGTTTTGATGGTGCAAGTGGAACTGGAATCACACAAGAACACAGTAAAATTCTTGAAGTTGCATATGAAACTCTTGTTTTTGAGGCGGCGCTCATCAAAAAGGGAGGTAATAAGAAGGGATTCATCGAGGCCGTCAAGCGCGTGAGTCAGGAAGTTATTGACTCAATCAAGGCTGCTTATAAACTCTTATATAGTAACACTGACAGTGAAAATGTTGTGGTATTAAATGAAGGATTAAAGTTTACTGAGAGTAGTAATACGTCCGTTGAGATGCAACTTAATGAAAATAAAGAAACTAACGCAAAAGAGCTATGTAAGATTTTTCACATATCACCTGATGCAATTCTAGGAAAAGCTACAGATGCGGACATGCAGAGTATTGCAAAACTTGCTGCAATCCCTTTGATGAAAACAATTGAGAATTCGCTAAATAGAGATATTTTACTTGAGAAAGAAAAGAGTTCCTTGTACTTCGAATTTGACGTAAAGGAGCTACTAAAAGGCGGATTTAAGGAAAGGATGGACGCATACAAAATTGGCCTTGAATCTAATGTTTTGCAATTGGACGAAGCACGCTATATGGAGTCGTTGCCTGCGCTTGGTTTTAATTATCTCAATATAGGGTTGAACTCTGTATTGGTTGATCCGAAAACAGGCAATATTTATACGCCGAATACAAATAAAACGCAGAACATGGATACTGATGGTAATATAAGTACCGAAGCAGATACCAATAAACCAGCATTACCAATTACTAAAAATGTAAAAGATGATGTTAATGTTGAAACCGAAGGAACAGTAGCAAGCATTAGTTTGAACGGCGCGCAAATACAGAGTCTCTTACAAATCGTGCAAGCTGTTGCAAGCAATCAATTAGAATATGACTCGGCAATAACATTGATTACATCAGCATTCCCGTTTGATAGTGACGTAGCAAAACAAATATTGGGGAACCCCAAATTGCTTGATACGGCAGAATAACAGTCAAACATAAACAAAGACGGTAGGGGATGAAGCAACTGAATAATGAAGCTGACCGCCATATGGCGGTATTTTTATGCTTAAAAGGCGGTGAAAAACGAAGTGAATATAGAGATTCGCGCTGACGGAGCACACATCACGGGGTATGTGAATGTTACAGAAAAGAAGTCTAGACCAGTTATAACGCCAAGAGGGAAAGTTGTTGAAGTCATAGAAGAAAGAGCTTTCGAAAAAGCGCTCGAAAGGGCTGGCAATATAACTGTAACGGTTGATCACGATAACACACATGTCTATGCAAGCACAGATCAGGGTTCATTGACTTTATATGAAGACTCAATTGGGTTGCATGCAGACGTTCTTATTACTGACGATACCCTAATTGAGATTGCAAAGCAGGGTAAAATCAAGGGTTGGTCATTCGGCATGTACAATGTGGTAGATGAAATGGAATCACGGGCTAATGATCTGATGATTAGACATGTCAAATCTCTTGATCTTGACCATTTGACCCTTGTCGTAAAAAAGAACCCAATATATTCTGCAACATCGGTTGAGGTACGTGCTCAAGAAAACATTGATATGGAAGAACGGGCAGTACAGCAGGATATAAAACTGACAGTATACGAAGACAAATTTAAACAAACACCCACAAACGACAATCACAAATATAAAAATAGAATTGCCGCGCTAAGAGCCGCAGGCATGGAGGTTAAAAATGGCTAATTTAAAAGCACTTTATGAGAAGCGTGCAGAACTGTATACCGAAATGAACAAGTTGGTGTCTACCGCTGACACTGAAAACCGTGCAATGACCACTGAAGAGATGACGAGGTTTGACCAGACTGAGCAGGAAATTAAGAACATAGACGGTACTATTCAGCGCGAGGAACGCGCCCGTAATATCGAGAAGAAAGAACCAGCAAAAACCGAAGTTGAAGAACGTGCAGTTGCTGAAGAACGTGCGTTTGCTAACTTTGTAAGAGGTGTTGTTGAGGAACGAACCGATGTAAATATGACTGTCGGTGATAATGGAGCGGTTATTCCTTCTTCGATTGCAAACAGGATCATTGAAACCGTTGTAGAGATTTGCCCGATCTATCAGTTGTCTGAAAGGTTTGATGTTTCTGGTACTCTTAATATTCCTAAATATGATGAAAGCACGCAGGAAATAACCTGTACATATGCAACTGAATTTACCGATTTGACTTCCTCTTCTGGCAAATTCGCGAGTGTTGAACTTAAAGGTTTTCTTGCCGGTGCCCTTTCCAAGGTATCAAAGTCACTCATAAACAACTCTAATTTCCAGCTTGTTAATTTTGTTATCAAAAAGATTGCAGAAGCTGTATCTAAATGGATTGAGGGCGAGTTGCTTTACGGCACGACTGATAAGATTGCCGGGTTGTCTGGTGTTACACAGAACATTACTGCCGCAAAAACTACAGAAGTTACGTGTGACGAACTTATTGATGTGCAGGAACTTGTACCTGATATCTATCAAGAGGGTGCAATCTGGATTATGAGCCGTGCAACCCGCAAGGCAATCCGCAAACTGAAGGACGGCAATGGACAGTATCTACTCAACAAAGACGCTACTGCAAAATGGGGATATACCCTACTTGGAAAAGATGTTTACACTTCTGCTAAAATGGAAGATATGTCCGCTGGCAAGGTTTCCATTTACTATGGTGATATGACGGGTCTTGCAACTAAGGTTTCCGAAAACATTTCTGTTGAAGTCTTGAGGGAATTATTTGCCGCTCAACATGCTCTAGGAGTTGTTGCTTGGGTTGAAATGGATTCTAAAGTTCAGAATGTACAGAAAATTGGAAAGTTGACGATGCATGCGTAAGCATTAAATATACGGGCGGGGTAACACCCGCCCTTCTTTTACATTTATGGAGGTAAAAATAAATGTATAATACTTTGAATTACACCGAACAGGGCGGCGAAAAGACCGTTATTGGCGGCGAAATTGTTATTAATGGAACGCTTTCTGTTGGCGAAGGTGCCACGGTTCCGGTTATAACCAACGCTGCTACCGCAACCGTACTTGGCGGCGTAAAGGCTGCAACTAAAGGTACTGGTGATACCGTTGAAGCAAAGATTGACGGAACAAGCAAGAAACTGTATGTCCCCACATATCCGGTTCTTCCTGTAGCCGCTACAACTACAACGGCTGGAATTGTAAAGCAAGCCGTAAATGTAGCGGTGGCAGCGGGTGATGCGCCCACAAAGGCAGAGTTTGATGCTTTGATTGCCGCTCTGATTACAGCAGGAGCAATGGCAGGAGCCTAATAAGAAAGGTGAGTGTTTGTGAAAATCAGTGAGATAACCACAAATAACGTAGCCGATTATCTCAAGCTTGATTATGCAAACATGACAGCATCGGAGAAATCGGAACTTGACACAATAATCAGTGTTGCAAAATCATTCATTGGATCTTATACGGGCATCTACGAAAGAACCGTAATTGGCAAACTAATTGGAACGGGTAACGGCGATACATCAGATTTTAAAACGTGCTATCCGATGATTCCAGACACTGTAAAGGTTTACTCAGATGCAGTGGAACTTGTAAGCAATACGGATTACAGAATCATCTATCCATCCACAATTCAGTTCATTACTCCCCCGGTGCGGGGAGCAATAATTTCAATAGACTATAATAGCGGACTGGATGCATTTGATGACTTCATAATCGTTCTGTATGTGCTTTGTCAGGACATGCATGATAATCGTTCGATGTATGTAGACAAAACCAATCTAAACAGAGTGGTTGATACTATACTTGGGTTGCATAGTATTAATCTGCTATGAACGGGGTGATATGAGTAATGAATATTAACCCCGGAGAATTCAATAAGAAAATTGATTTTTATATCAAAGCAGGCGGCGTAGATACTGACGGATTTAGACTGAAAGCAGATACGTTTTACTATTCCTGTGCAGCAAAATTCTCACGCACAAGTGGTACAGAAATAGCAAAATCTGGCGCAGACTTTTCGAGTGTGAACGTAAGATTCCTTATTCGTTTTTCGCGCAGTAAAACAATCAACAGAAAAATGATCGTCAAATATAACAGCGAATGGTATGAAATTAAATACACTAATGATTACGAAGACAAACATGAGTACATAGAGGTATTTGCAACGAAGATTGAGGCGAGGTGATAGCATAGTATGGGCAAATTTGAATGGAAAGGAAACGAACAATTAGAAGCTGCACTTTCAAGAGCTGAACAGAAGTTCCCCGGAATTTGTCAGGCTATGTTGCGCAACGCCTCACAATTCGTTCTGTTTGAAATACAAATGGCAAGTGATAAATTTGCGAAGTATTGGAAGGTAAAAGCTCCAAAGCATAATGCTTACGGGTGGTTTTCGCAGATTCAATTGAAGGGTAAAACCTCATCTGGCGCTCCTGCTTCAGTGGCAGCAACAGTCTATGAGTTTGGCAGAGGTGGGGAGCATCCACAGACCGCAAGACCGTTTATAGGCCCCACGATTAAGAACATTGAAGAGGATGTACAAATCATAATGCAAAATACGTATGACCAGTACATGAGCGAGGTGATGTACGTTTGAATATTTTGAACACAATAAAAACTGCGCTCAATTCTATGGATTTGGACATCGAAACAGGGTCGTATACTGGTGATGATTTAAACTACATTTTGCTCACTCCACTAACAGAGCGTAGCGAGGATGTAGCCGATAATAAAGAACTGACTGAAACCGCTGATTGCTACGTGCATTTGTATTATGTTGGCAACTATCAACAAATAAAAAACCAAATTGTAACCTTGCTAAAAACGGCGGGTTTAATAATTGAAGATCGGCGCTATGTTGAACACGACAAAGATACAGATCAATATCACTATGTGATTACGGTCGAGGAAAAGGAGATATTATAAATGGCAGGAAACACGATACACTACGGTTTAAGCAAAGCGTACTACGCGGTACTGACTGAGGGCGAGACTGACACATATGCAACTCCGGTTGCTATACCTAACGCAGTTGCCATTAATCTTGCCGCTGTTGGTGAAGTCATAAAATTTGAAGCGGATAACATGGAACATGAGATTGGCGATTTTAACGATGGATATGACGGCACATTGGAAGTCATAGATTTGCCCGAATCGTTCTATATTGACGTTCTGGGCGAAGTTGAAGACAGTAAAAAGGTGCTGTTTGAGAAGATTGATGTTGAAAAGAAGTACATTGCACTGTTGTTTAGGTTTGAAGGTGATGTTAAAGGCGTAGACCACGTAATGTATCGGTGCTCAGTGGCGCGTCCTGATATCGCAAGTAAAACTACAAGGAAAAAGGAACCCTCAAACATCACCCTGAAAATAACATCCAGACCAAACAGGGCTGGTCGTGTCAAGTCAAAGACCAAGAGTGACACTGACGCAACTGTAGTATCCAATTGGTATACCGCCGTCCAGACCTTTGTAGCAGGAGAATAAGCTGAAATGGAAAAAATAGTATCAATTAGTGGTAAGGATGTGCGGCTGAAGTCATCAGCCGCATTGCCATTGCGTTACAAGGCACAGTTTGGAAGGGACTTATTTGCGGACATAACTAAAATGCAAGATACCGCAGAGGGTGACATGAGTATGTTGGATACGGAGGTATTTTATAATATCATTTGGGCTATGGCTAAATGTGCAAATCCGAATCTACCGCCGCTGTTGGATTGGGTTGATAGTTTTGACGAATTCCCGGTATTTGAAATATTTAACGAAGCAGACGAAATCTTTAGAAAGTCAATTGGTACAACAATAAAAAACCCGATAGCGGTGGAAGTGATGAAGTAATCACAACGGCCACATATCTTGCGGCTGCTAAAAACTTAGGCTTTTCCACCGCTGACTTAAATGACATTACTATTGAAATGCTATTCGATATGGCAATAATGCAGAACAATGAAAGTGAACGTACTGCTACCCAATCTGATTTTGACCGTTTTTAAAAAATAAATCACGCCGTCTAAAAAAGTAAACAAGATTAAGTGCAAGAGCGGGAACACAAATAGCAAGCATAATTGCAAATAAAGTCCCGCTTGACACAATAACATCTGCAATCCATATTATGCAAAACAAAGCATTTGCAAAGAACGCCATATCATCAACATTTCGAATAATAATTGTGTTTATGATAGTCATCATAACGCTGATAATGTGTAGCACAAATGAAAAATTAACGATGTACTGTCCTTCAACTAAGTTTGAAATTATACCATAAATAGATACAACAGAGAGCGTTGGTAAAAGTACGTTTGTATATATCAGCAACCATCGCCCACCCTTATCGTAATTCTCCATCTTTTTATTGAGAATTTTATTAAACGACCAGCGCGGATTGTAACGCGCCGAATTAATCGCGTTATCTACTTCTCCAAGAAAAATTTTTATATAAATGATTTGTGAAAAAACAATTATAACTGCTACCGCAACAAAAAATAACATAAAATCCCTCCATTGTTTGGATTGTAGCATTATATGAAGGGTTATGCAAATTAAAAATTACTTTAAATAACCAGATTAGGAGGTGGTTACGTAAATGCCTTTCTTAATAGGCCCAACAATCGCGGTTTCTGGCGAAAAAGAATACAATATTGCAATGCGCAACATCCGTGACAGTATGAAATATGTGTCCGCTGAAGCCGCGCTTGCTACCTCTGAATTCTCGAAAAATGACAAGTCGGTGGAAGCGCTCACGGCAAGAAACGAAGGCTTAAAAAAATCGCTTGATATTCAAAAAAGCGCGGTCAATGCGGCACAAGATGCTCTTGACAAAATGAAAGCGAACGGCGTTGAACCAACAATAAAAGCATACCAACAAATGGAGGCAAATCTAAACAACGCAAAATCAGCCCTGAATAGAACTGAGGTTGAAATACGAGAAAATGAACAGTCGATGGATGATCTCAGTAAAAAGAGTTCAGGATTGGGCGATAATCTGAAGGGACTGGCTGAAAAGTTCGGTATCACGCTTCCAGCGGGTGCGCAGAAGGGAATTGATGCGCTGAATAACATAAGCGCAAGTACAGTTGCATTTGCGGCAATTGCCGTTAAAGCAATTTCTACATTAGTAAAATTTTCAACTGAAGCGGCCAAGTCAGCAGATAACATTTTGACTATGTCAAGCACTACAGGTTTGAGTACACAAAAACTACAGGAATTGCAATATGCATCAGAATTCGTAGATGTATCACTTGAAACCATGACTGGTTCAATGACAAAGATGATACGATCAATGGATACCGCACGAAGCGGCAGTAATGAAACAGCGAACGCATACAGAAAACTTGGTATCAGAGTGACAGATACAGGCGGTGAATTACGAGACGTTAACACCGTCTTTTATGAGGCGATAGACAAACTTGGTAAAGTAAAAAATGAAACAGAGCGTGATGCAATCGCTATGCAACTGTTTGGGAAATCAGCGAGGGAATTAAACCCCCTTATTGAAGCTGGCAGCGCGCGCATGGCAGAGTTAGCGGAAGAAGCCAATAAAATGGGCTACGTCATGAGCGAGGAAACGCTAGGAAAGCTTGGCGCACTTGACGATGCCATGCAAAAATTCAGCAAGTCAGGCGAGACAGTAAAAAACACTTTAGCATTAGCCCTACTTCCAATACTAACTGCGGTCATGGATGTAATCAGCGCAATCCCGCCAGACGTAATAGCAGTTATTGCAGTACTGGGAACTGTAGCTGTAACTGTTGTTGCAGTCGTTAAAAGCGTTAAGGCGGTAACTGGCATAATCGAAACGTTTTCTGCCGCAAGTTGGAAAACAACAGGAATAGTGCTCGGTGTCGTTGCCGCTTTAATCGCGTTGGTAGCGATAATTGCCGTCCTATCCGGGAAAAGCAGTGAACTTAATAAGGCAATGAGTTCTGTAGGATCATCTGTGAGCCAAGTTCGCGGTGATGTATCCAATGCAAGGAATATTCCCCAATATGCAAGCGGTACATTTTTTCATCCGGGCGGTAGGGCAATTGTTGGAGAGCGCGGCCCTGAAGAGGTTTGGCTACCAAGAGGAACCGCAGTTATCCCTAATGGTGGGTTTGGCGGTGACACCTACCACATTAGCATCAATGCAAATGAAGTACGCGAATTTAACGACATTGTTAAAATCGCCCAAAATGCACGTATGAGTAAACGACAGGGCTATAAGAGAGGCTATAAGAGATAGGAGGTGAACGGATGGCAGTTTATACAACGTATGCAAATAAAAGTGCATTAACAAAATCTGAAACTCCTAGTGTAAATTACAGCACGGGGACAGAGTTCACACTTACTCTAAATACTTCTGGATTCTGTGAAGCATATTATGGATTTGATAACTCTATTGCCGCGTCACTATTAAAAAAACAGATAACGAATGTTGATTTCCTTTTTTATGTTACAAGCAGGACTACTGGAAGTAGTATTTGGGGTGATATTGTTACTAGTGCGTGGGCAGAAAGTGGCGTTACTTTTTTAAATAAGCCCGGACGCATTATTAGTGGATTCTCAAGCCCAGCCGTAACCGCAGGAACTTACAATACTTTGAACTTAATAAACGGAGCAAACAATTTTGCGAGTTTGATTAATTATGGTATGTGGTATATGCTTGCAGAGCCGTATACGGGTGCAACGATGACAACACTGTCAAGCAGGGCGACAACAAACAAGCCATACTTATCAATAACTGCCGTTGACGCTGTGCCAGTTGTAAAAAATCCATACCCCGCAAGCGGCTTTATCGACGAAGGTAAGCCAGTTACTTTCGGTTGGACATTTGCCGCGCCTGCCGGTACATACGGCACACTTGCGCAAACGTCTGCAAAGTTCCGCTGGAAGCCAACAGGCGGTGAATACACAGAGATTGAGATTGATGGAACACAAAACACGATTACTATTCCCGCCGATACATTTACAACAGATGGTATACAGTGGCAAGTTATTTTGAAGTCGGATGACAATATTGAAAGCTCTGATGCAACATGGTACACGCTAACTACAGTTGATAGTTCGGCATCGGCTGAAATAATTACCCCTAAAGGAGTATTTATTGATGGAGAGCAACCGACAACTTTTGCTTGGAAACATATCATTGAAACAGGATCGACGCAGTATAGATATGATCTACAGTATTCTACTAATGCCGTGGAAACATGGGTTGATTTTGGCAGTGCTGTTTCCGAAATTGAAAGTGCAACTATAGTACCCGATACACTTCCAGCAGGCAATGTATATTGGCGCGTAAGAACTTATAATTCAGATGGTATCGCGGGAGAATGGAGCGCCGCGGCTGAAATAATCGTACAGGCAGCACCACCAGCACCTACAATAACCACAATTAACACTCTACCACGTCCAAGTATCACATGGCAATCATTAGGGCAGCAAGGCTACCAAGTTAAGACTGATGGATATGATTCTGGAACGATATACGGCACAATAAAGCAGCATAAAATCCCTGTGTTTTTATCGGATGGCGTACATGAAGTCTCTGTGCGTGTGCAAAACTCGTTTTCGCTCTGGTCAGAATGGTCTACCGTTTCGGCCACTATTGCAAATGTAGCTGGTATTGGAGTGTCACTATTAACACAGTCAATAACAAATGGCGTGCTATTACAATGGGAAGGGAATCACAATAATTATATTGTTTATCGTGATGGTGAAAAAGTCACAGAAACGACTAATACTGAGTTTACCGATTGGCTAACAATAGATAGCCATGATTATACCGTGCGCGGCGTTACGGGCGACTACTATTATATGTCAAATATCAGTACTGCTACACCAAATGTCAAAGAAGCTGCAATTGCCGTTATTGGTGATTATAATTGGTTGCAACTCAAGATGCGTAGAGGTAGCAAGCCTGTACTAGATTTCAACGAAACAGAGCAAGTAGTTTATCAGCATTATTCTGGAAGATCAAAGCCAATTGCAGAAACAAACGGATTTTACGATAGTTCTTATAGTTTCTCTTTCTCATTCCGCACTAAAGCCGAAGTTGATAAGTTCCGCTCAATGCGCGGTAAAACAGTTGTTTATAAGGATACCCGTGAAATGTGCGTAGGTATCTTACAACTAAATGTGTCTGTCGATAGAGCTTCATGGGACGTGTCTGGCACGATAGTTGAGGTTGATTATGCGTAAGATAGAAACAAGATTTGATGTTGTAAGAAATGGAGTAAGGTTTGCAGAATTAAAATGCCGAGATGTTCCAGTCGTTGAGATGATATCTGATGCAGAAATCAAAATGACATTAAAAGGTGAATTCAGACCGAACAGCGATATAAACTATCTGACCGACTACATAAGGCCGTATCTCTTAATTGATGATACGGCCTTTCCGTTGGGTGAGTATATTACTGGTACTCTCTCTGAACATTTAAACGGCGTTACGATTGAGGCATTTGATAAGGCATTGATCGTGCAGCAGGATGCGCTATCAGAACGGTTAAGCCTGCCCGCAGGAACGCTTTATACCAACGCCATACAGTCTTTGTTGATTGGTTGCGGTATAACACGCACCCTGTGCGACTCGTCTACAGCGGTCTTACAGACAGTCAGGGAAGACTGGGAAGTTGGTACTTCATCTTTGACCATCGTAAATCAGTTGTTGTCAGAAATTAACTACAATCCTCTATGGTTTGATCTTAACGGTGTTGCAAGATTGCACAAATATACACCGTCCTCTGCTAACAAAATTGACCATTACTATAAGGCTGATGAGTTTTCAATCATCAAACCAGAGTACGCGCGAGAAACCGATATTTTTAATGCTCCAAATGTATTTATTGCGATGTGCTCCAACCCCGAGTTTGAGGAACCGTTAATGGCTACGGCGGTTAACGACAGCCCATCAAGCCTACTATCCACTATTAGGCGAGGTAGGCGCATTGTTGCTCCTGTTGTTCGCGTTGATAATATAGCGTCACTAGAAGCGTTACAAGAGTACGTTAATAAGATCCGAAACGAATCTATGATAACAACAGAAACAGACGATTTTACAACGGCATTGAATCCAGTGCATACGGTCGGTGACACCATAGCCATTGATCATAACTACCTAAAGGGCATATTTACTGAGGCTGAATGGAATATCCCGATGGGAGCAGGAGAACTAATGACCCATAAAGTGAGGCGAATTAACTATGCTTAACAACTATCAGCAAGAACAGGCATTAGAATCAACAGAGCCAACAGAGGCGAGTTTTGCTACCATTGGCACGGTTTATGCTGATGGTGTTTCGCTGATTTTCGATGGAGATACGGTAGAAAGCACAAAGCATTACAAGGTGAATTCCTTTGTCGTATTTTCCGCTGGCGACCGCGTGCGGATTATCAAGGATAGTGGCACGTATGTAGTCGAGTACCCCGTGGGTAATCCGAGAACGAGTTTTGCGGCAGACACGGCAACAAGCGCGACTACGGCAGCAACGGCAACAAATGCAACAAAGCTGAACAACAAAAATGAAAGTGCTCTTTCCGTTAGTACGGCTACAACTGCCACGAATTTTACTGGCAGGCATACCGGCAGCAGCGTTGGATTTTTCAACCACTCAGCGGCAACGCAATGGGAAGTAAATGACGCAACAGGAACAATAGCATCAGTAACAACGCAGTTTAACCGCCTGCTTGATGCCTTACAAGCTTGTGGATTAATAAGATAAGGAGTGAAGGAGTGTGTGACAAATGACGAACGACAGCACAAACATTTCAATGATATATGGTGACAGCAAGTCTCTTATTATTTCGTGTTCACAGGCGGGCGTTGCCGTTCCTTTAGTTAACGGCGATACGGTATATTTTACGGTAAAAGTCAAAACTTCTGACACGAACAAGGTTTTACAAAAGGTGGTCACTACGTTTACTGATGGCAAAGCATTAATTGAAATACTTCCTGCCGATAAAGTGGTCTTTCAGGTGGACAAACTCCCCGTCAACTATGTGTATGACGTGCAAATTAACTTTGCGAATGGCAGCGTTAAAACCGTAATCGAGCCGTCTGCGTTTACGGTCAATCCGGGGGTGACGGATGAGTGAGCAATAGTGAAATCGTCGTAGATATCTCGGTTGCACACGAAATTGCTGCGACGCTTAGTGATTCGGATGTGTTTGCTGCGGATATTGGCAGTGCGTTAATTTATCAGCGATATGAAGGTGAAACTGAAATTACACCAAACGACAATGCACAGGTATTGAATACGGCTGGTAAATATATACACGATAATATAGCGATCAACAGGATACCGCAAACCGAATACGCGCACATCACATACGATCAAAATCAAGATATCAGAGTATGGTAAGGGGGAAAACTTATGGCTAAAAACGTAACTATCAATAGCGTAGATTATGCAAACGTTGCATCAGTAAAATTGCCACTCACAGACTTAAGCGGTGATGTATATTTTTATGATACTGATTCAGGGGATGCGGTAGCGGGAGATATACGAAGTGGGAAAAAGGCTTGGGTTGATGGAACTGAAATTACAGGCTCAGTTGCCGAGCGCAGCGCTACGGACTTGACTGTATCTGGCAAAACCGTAACCGTTCCTGCCGGTATCTACGACACACAGGCACAGAAATCTGTTACGGATGGTGCGGCCACTCCTAACGTTACGGTTGCTGGCGATGAGATTGGCGATACTGCCAGCAGCTATTCCGTCACAATCACGCCAAAAGCAACAGTAAATACAGCGGGTTATATTAGCACTATTTCTGATGGCACACCCGTTACAAAATACATCCAAACCGAAAGCAAAAATGCAACACCAAGTTCTTCCGAGCAAACAATTACCCCGACCGCAGGAAAGCTTTTGCATAGCGTTGTTGTTGCTGCGGTGAACTTGACAGGTGATGCGGTAGAAGCCAATGTTTTATCTGGCAAAACATTCTATTCAAATAATGCCACAAAGAAAACGGGGACATTGACCGTGCCAACGTTTGCATTAACCAGCGGTGTATTAAGCATTAACTAAAGGAGGGAACATGGCGCAGAATTTAGAGATAAACGGCGTTACATACAACGGCGTAGCCTCTCTGTCTATACCGAGATCTGGCGGCGGCAGCGCCGCGTTCCCGGACACTACCGACGCGGACGCAACCGCTGATGATATTCTCAGCGGGAAAACGGCGTACGTTAACGGTTCTAAATTAACTGGTACGTACGAGGGTGGAGGCATTGCCGGCACAGGCTGGCAACGGCCATCTGATTGGCTTGCTATACCGACATTTAATCCATCATATGATGAAGTTTATATACTCATGGCCGTGTATGAAACAGACTTTAACCCAATAGCTTTTATATTTGGTGGTGCATATACGGTAGACTGGGGCGACGGAACAAGCAATAATTATTCAAGTGGAGCAAAGGCGGAACACAATTATAATTGGGTCAATATATCGTCTTCAACCCTTACAAGTGAAGGTTTCAGGCAAGTATTGATTCGCGTGTACTGTACAACAAATACGATGCGGACGATTAATTTAAATGTGCGACATGCCGCGGTTTCAAATTCAAATGCCAGTACGAGCATTATCGAAATAGCCGGAAACTTCATTACAGTTAGTAGTTTGACGATTTGTGCGGCAACTACACAGATAATTCACAATAATCTTAAATGCGTAAGTTTAATTGGAACAATAACACAAACAAGCATGAACAATATGTTCCGTAATTGCTATTCGCTAGAATCAATTATTTCAATTGATACCGGCAGCGTAACAAACATGAGTTATATGTTCAGCTACTGTTATTGCCTCCGGTACGTTCCGCCTTTGAATACTAGCAATGTGACAGATATGAGTGCCATGTTTTATTCATGTTACTCATTGCAATCAATACCCGCTTTAGATACTGCCAAAGTAACAAATATGAACCGTATGTTCTATTATTGTTACTCATTAGCGTCTATATCATTACTTGATACGAGTGTGGTATCGGACGTAAGCTATATGTTTTATCTGTGTTATTCTCTGAAGTTTATTCCAGCAATCAATGTCGGCGCTATATCTTCGACTTCTAACATGAGTAATTTCACGTACTCGTGTCATGCGCTAAGAAGCGTGGATATTGCTGACATAAAGACCTCAATTTCATTTGCGAGTTGTTATATGCTGTCTGCTGCTGAACTCAATCAATTATTTACCAATCTTACAACGGTCGGAACTGCTCAAACCATAACAGTAACCGGTTGCGCAGGAGCGTTAACCTGTGACACCTCAATAGCCACAGCAAAAGGATGGACGGTGGTAACATGACAGTAGATATTGGGCTGATTGCGCAATGGATTGTTGCGTTAACTGTGATTGGGGGTGTTGTTATGGGGGTAGTAAAGTTTTTCAGAAAACTACAAAGGATGGACGAAAAACTAGATACTATTATGTCCGAACAACTCCACGTCGCAAAAGGAACGCTTGCGGCGCTCAACGGATTAAAGCAGTTGCATTGTAATGGTGCGGTTACTGAAGCACTTGCAGAACTAGAAGAACATTTACTCGTACAAGCACACAAATAAATTAAGGAGTATTTTATAAGTCATGGATCAAGCACTTTTTGAAACTATATTACAGATTGTTGCGACTCTCGCAATTACTCTTATTGGTGTAGGCGGTGCATGGTTGACCGCTAAAATCGCAAAGAAGCAGGAGTTAGGGAATATCGCGGCAGCTACTGAGCAAGTCATACAGGCGGCACAAATCACAGTAGGGGAACTGCAACAGACAATTGTGGATAACATGAAGGTGAATGGTACGAAGTTGACTGAAGCACAGATTTCAGAGTTAGGCGAATTACTTACGGCAAAGACCTATGCAAAGTTGGGTGCTCCTGCATTGGCATTGCTCAACGCGGCCTCTGTTGACATTCAGGCGCTTATTCGTGGCGCGGGTGAGGATTGGATTAGTAAGATTAAAATGTAATCTGTACAGATCAATTTGAAATAGAAACTTTGAGAAAGCCAGTATTCATCTGTGTTTGCTGGCTTTCTTTATATTTTTAACTTATGGTAAGACTATAAGATTTAAGATTCCAATATTCCACTTTTGTTTTTGAGTAGAAAACCACTGAAACGTCAGTGTTCATCTATGTTTGCTGGCTTTATCTTAAAAGCAGCATCTGTATAAAAAGTGGGTTTTTCTTAGATTCTATCTAGGCTTGCGGTACGTTTTAGATAATCGTCTACTTAAGGAAGGAATGAATAATTTTTTGCTAATTCCGCTTATGTTTTAATTTCACACTGATTTTAGTAAGTCTTGAAAGCCGCATAGATTCTAGGGATTTTAAGGGTGTAATAAACTTTGGCAAAATTGCTTATATGGTAGATATATAGGCATATTGTGAAAAGTGAGATAGTCAGATTGATGTCAACAATTTTATTTAAAATAGGCATGCCGAAATCATTAGATTTTATCTGGCTTGCGAGGTTCTTGGCATTTTTGCTTATATGGTAGATAGACACAAACTCTTCTTAATAATTTTTTTTCGCAATTTTTATTTCTAAATATTAACAAATAATATAGGAGGATAATATTTAACAGTGGCAGATTCGATACTAAGACATATCTTTTTAATTTTACTCAAAGAAGACTTAATATCTAATGATGAATTTCATGTTGTCATGGATTCTTAAACATATTATACTTGAAACTGTAAATGGAGGAATATTGCTATGAGTATAAGAGCATGTTATTATACGCGAGTCAGTACGGATGAAGAAAAACAAGTGAACGCACTTGTAAAACAATGCACTGAGGCTAAAGAGTGCATCAATAATAATGGCTGGACACTTGCAGGAGAGTATATAGATGAGGGCAAGTCAGGCACCACCATTAACAAACGAGACGCATATAATTCGTTATTTGAAGATATTGCTTTGAATAAGTTTGATATTATCGTCATCAAATCTCAAGATCGATTAATGCGCAATGTTAGGGACTGGTATCTTTTCATAAGTCACTTGATTGAACACGGTAAAAAACTTTACATCTACATGGATAACAAATTCTATCAGTCAGACGATAACCTAATAACTGGAATTAAAGCTATTCTTGCCGAAGAGTATAGCAGAGATTTAAGCCGCAAGATTAATAAAGCAAATCGCACAAGACAACGGTCTGGATCATCAATCATAACCAACAATACAATGTGGGGATACCGTCAAGAGAATGGCGAATTGATTATTGATGAGTATGAGGCAAATATTATTAGACAGATTTTTTCGATGTATGTAGATGGGTATGGTATTCGTCAAATTAAGTCTGCATTCGATAGAGATAATGTTGTGTCAAGGCGTGGAACTCAAATCAGTTTAACAACACTTAAAAGGATTATCAAAAATCCTAAATATAAAGGTACTGTGGTTTGCAATCAGCATCATAAAGACTTTGATACAAAAAGGATAAAATCTGTACCACAAGATGAATGGATTACGCATGAAGATAGAATACCAGCAATAATTGATGAAGAGACATGGGCAAAGGCAAATGCCATAATGGAGTCAAAGCGATATCGAACAAAGAATAGTCTGGTTGTTGGATGCAATAAAGGCACACACTCATTGTCAGGCAAAATAGTGTGCGGTGAATGTGGCAGAAGCTATCACCACACCTTCTATAATCTAAAAACTAAAAATGGTAAGGTGAAAACACCCTACTGGATTTGTGCAACCTATCAGGAGAAAGGGCGCTTGCACCCACGCGGCAAAGACATAGGGAAAACGGACGGATGTGACGGATTTAGTATTAAAGAAGATCAACTTATGTCAGCAATAACAGAGTACGCTAGTAGCTACACTGTTCAACTTGACGATGATATAGATAACGCGCTTGCAAAGCTAAAATCATATGTTCTATCAGATACCCAAATGTCTGATGCATCAAAAATAGGTGAAGAAATTGAAAAGATAAAGAAGCAAAAGAGTTTCTTATTAGATAGGTTTTTGAATGGTGTTGTATCGGAAGATGACTATACCCATAAGAATGAAGAACTTGACACTAAAATACAAAAACTCTTAGATAAGCAAAAGCAAGCAATAGATAAAGATAAGAATAAGATTGACATTGAGCGCAGACTAATTGATCTCAGAGAGTATATCAAATCACACAAAATTGCAGAGGCAAAAAGAAACTTTGTAATTGACAATATAAGTAAGATAGAAGTCTTTGCGGGATATGCCAATATTGACATTGGCAGTCTTGGTAGTTTTGTATCTAATTTCAACTCTTCTGGATGTGACCACTCTAAGACCGCATCGATATCCAAATCGAAATGACAGAGGTCGGCTATACGGATATCGCCAGCAAGGCGGTCGGCGAGCCGTCGGCGGATATTCGCGCGAGGGTCAACCGTGCGCGGCAAATTCAGCGGGAAAGGTATCGTGAAAAAGGAATCTATTTTAACGCGCAGCTGCCAAACGGCCTGATCAAAACCTGTTGCGCGCTGGACACGCCTTCGGAAACAATGCTCAAGCAGGCGTTTTCCACGCTGCATTTAAGCGCGCGCGCCTATAACCGTATACTGAAGGTTGCGCGCACCATCGCGGATCTGGAGGGTGAAGCGGACATTCGGAGCGCGCACATCGCGGAAGCCATTCAATACAGGAGCCTCGATTCCAAGTGTTGGGGAGGATAATATGCGCGATTTTTCAAGGGAAGAAACGCTCTGGCTGTGGCTCAACAGCGTAACGGGCCCGCATGTGCTGCTGTTCGAACAAATTCTTTCGAAATATCCCGATATAACGGAACTCTACGAGCTTGCGGGGAAGCGCACCCTTTCCGCCTTCGCGCAGTGGGGGCAAACGTTTGCCGCACGTCTCTGCGATGCCGCCAATGAAAAGAATATCGAGGAACGTGTGCGCTGGCTCAGCGACAATGGAGTGGATATATTGCCGCTGTTCAGCGAGCGGTATCCGGCGCTTTTAAAGGAGATTCAGCATCCGCCCGCCCTGCTGTATGTAAAAGGCAGGCTCGAAGCTAACCCTAAGCTTACTATTGCCATCGTGGGTATGCGCAAAAGCACGCCCTACGGCGAGGCGGTGGCGGCGCATTTGGGTTTTGAACTGGCGCAAAGCGGCGCGACGGTGGTTTCCGGCATGGCGGCGGGCATAGACGGCTGCGCGGCGGTGGGCGCGCTACGCTGTGAAGCGTCGAACTGCCCCACCGTGGCGGTACTTGGCTCCGGCATCGATGTGATTTATCCAAGCGCCAACGCGAGGCTATATTACCAGATCATAGAGCGCGGCGCGATAGTTTCCGAGTTCCTGCCCGGCACAAAGCCGCACCGTGAGAACTTCCCCATACGCAACAGGGTGATTAGCGGCCTGTCCCGCGGCGTAGTGGTGGTGGAAGCCGCCAGCCGCAGCGGCACGACTATTACGGCCAACCATGCGCTGGATCAAAACAGGGATGTATTTGCGGTACCGGGCAGAATAACGGATGAAAGCAGTGTCGGCCCCAACGGCATGATTCAGCGCGGCGAAGCCAAGCCGATTTTCTGCGCGGCGGACGTACTATGCGAATACGGTATGGCGAGCGGCGTTATAAAACCTGCCGAGCCGCCCGATTGTGCCGGCCTTACGCCTTTGCAGCGGCAAATTGTCGGGCAGCTTCGTACGGGGGAGAAGAGTGCCGACGAATTGTGCGAAAACCTGTCGCTGTCTATCGCAGAGGTAAATTCAACCTTGACATCCTTACAGTTTTCGGGAATAATTAAGCAGTTACCGGGCAGGGTCTTCGGGCTTTGAAACATTTGCCCGGCGTGGAGGATAATGGATGACGGATACGCTGGTCATCGTAGAGTCGCCGGCAAAGGCGAAAACCATTGCAAAGTTTTTAGGAAAGAATTATAAAGTGATCGCTTCCAACGGCCATGTGCGGGATCTGCCCAAGAGCCAGCTGGGGGTGGATGTCGATCATAATTTTGCGCCGAAATATATCACATTGCGCGGCAGGGGCGAAGTGCTTGAACGCATACGCAGGGAAGCCAAGAACGCGGAAAAGGTCTACCTCGCGACCGACCCTGACCGGGAAGGCGAGGCGATCTCCTGGCATCTCGCGCAGATACTGCGTCTGGATGAAAACTCCAAGTGCCGCATCGTATTCAATGAAATCACCTCTACAGCGGTGAAGAATTCCATCAAAGGCGTGCGCGCCATAGATATGCGACTGGTGGATGCGCAGCAGGCGCGCCGCATACTCGACCGCTTGGTGGGCTACAAAATCAGCCCCATACTTTGGGCGAAGGTGCGAAAAGGGCTTTCCGCCGGGCGCGTGCAGTCGGTGGCGACCCGCATCATATGCGACCGCGAGCAGGAAATTACGGATTTCGTGCCGGAGGAATACTGGACGATTGACGTACAGCTCAACGAAAAGCGTGCGCGTAAAACATTCGAGGCTAAGTTTTACGGCTATGACGGCAAAAAGTCGGATATTCCGAATAAAGAGGCCGCAGACGCAATACTAAGGCGCATCGAAGGCACCCTGTTTACCGCAACGGATGTAAAGGTCGGCCAGAAAACCCGCCATCCGGCGGCCCCCTTTACGACCAGCAGCTTACAGCAGGATGCATCGCGCAAGCTGGGCTTTACCACAAAACGTACCATGCTGGTGGCGCAGCAGCTCTACGAAGGCGTGGAACTGGAAGGAAAGGGCCCGACCGGCCTTGTCACGTATATCCGTACGGACTCCGTGCGCATTGCGCAGGAAGCGCAGGCGCAGGCAAAAGCATATATCGAAACCCAGTACGGCGTCCAGTATGTGCCGGAAAAACCCAACCTATACAAAGGCCGCGCCGGCGCGCAGGATGCGCACGAGGCGATACGCCCCACTTCGGTTTCCAACACGCCCGCCAGTGTGAAGGGCTCGCTGTCAAACGACCAATTCAAGCTGTATAAGCTGATTTATGAGCGCTTTCTTGCCAGCCAAATGGCCGAGGCGCGCTATGAAACCAACACCATCACCATAGACGCGAACGGATGCACGTTCCGCGCCACAGGCGTACGTACGCTCTTTGACGGCTTTACCGCCGTATATACCGAAAGCCGCGACGAAGCGCAGGAGAAGGAAGTCGTACTGCCCGTTATCGAGGTGGGGGATGCTTTCACATTGAAAAAGGTGGATTGCGACCAGCGCTTTACCCAGCCGCCGCCGCGGTACACGGAAGCTTCGCTGGTGCGTATTCTCGAAGAAAAAGGCATCGGCCGCCCCAGCACCTATTCGCCGACGATCTCCACTATCATCGACCGCGGCTATGTCTGCCGAGAAAAGAAGCAGCTCATACCTACGGAGCTGGGCTTTGTCGTGACGCAGCTGATGAAGGAAAATTTCCAGAATATCGTGGACGTCGCCTTTACGGCGGATATGGAAGAAAAGCTCGACCACGTGGAAGAAGGCAAAACGCAGGGGGAACATGTGCTGCGGGAGTTTTACGCCCCCTTCGAGCAGACCGTGGAAGCGGCCTCGGCCAATATCGAAAAGGTTGTCATACCCGATGAAGTGTCCGATATTCCCTGCGAAAAGTGCGGGGCAATGATGGTTTATAAAATGGGCCGCTTCGGCAAATTTCTCGCTTGCCCGAATTTCCCCAATTGCCGCAATACCAAGCCCATACTCGAAAAGATCGACGTCGCCTGCCCGACGTGCGGCGGTTCGCTTATCAAACGCAAATCCAAGCGCGGCAAAGCGTTTTACGGCTGCGAAAATTATCCCAACTGCAGCTTTGTATCCTGGGATAAACCCGTGCAGGAGCGCTGCCCCAAATGCAATTCCATGATGGTACAGAAAATGGGTCAAAAGGGCAGTTATGTAATCTGCACCAACAAGGACTGCGGGCATATTCTTCGTACCAGAAAGGAAAAAGAGGATGCCGAGTGAGCAATGTGCATCGGTGATCGGCGCTGGTCTTGCCGGTTGCGAGGCCGCCTATCAACTTGCGCAGCACGGCATATCCGTACGCCTCTATGAAATGAAACCCGGCCTTCGTACGCCTGCGCACAGCAGCGACGATTTTGCGGAGCTGGTGTGTTCCAATTCGTTGCGCTCCGACCGGCTTATAAACGCGGTAGGCCTTTTAAAAGAAGAATTACGGCGGCTTTCATCGCTGATACTGTATGCGGCGGATCAAACGCGCGTACCCGCTGGCGGCGCGCTGGCCGTGGACCGCGAGGGCTTCTCACGGCTGATAACAAAGATCATCACAAACCATCCCAATATACAAGTGGTTTCCGGTGAGGTGCGGGAGTTTCCCGCGCCGCCCGCGATCATAGCAACCGGCCCGCTGACCGCGGGGCCTCTTTTTTCCGCCATTGAGGAAGCGGCAGGGGAAAGCCTGCATTTCTATGATGCGGCGGCGCCTGTGGTGAACGCGGAATCACTGGATATGGATATCGTGTTCCGCGCATCGCGGTATGAGCGGGGCGACGATTATTTGAACTGCCCCATGACGCGGGAGGAATATTATAAATTCTACCATGCGCTGATCGAGGCGGAGACCGTACCTCTGCATGCTTTCGAGACCCCGCGTGTATTCGAAGGCTGCATGCCGGTGGAGGTCATGGCAAAACGCGGCGAAAAAACGCTGGCGTTTGGTCCGCTAAAGCCCGTCGGACTGATCGATCCGCGTAGCGAGGGGAAAAAGCCGTATGCCGTGGTGCAGCTTAGGCAGGACGACGCGGCTGCCACGCTGTACAATATGGTGGGCTTCCAGACAAACCTCACTTTCCCGGAGCAGCGGCGCGTGTTCCGCATGATTCCCGGACTGCAGAATGCGGAGTTTGTACGCTATGGCGTCATGCATCGCAACACGTTCCTGCGCTCCCCGCAGCTGCTTGGATGGGATTATCAAATGAAGCGGCGTCCCGGCGTGTTTTTTGCGGGGCAGATGACGGGCGTGGAAGGGTATGTGGAATCCGCCGCCAGCGGGCTCGTTGCGGGCATCAATCTCGTGCGCCTGCTTATGAATAAGCCTGCGCTGGATTTTACAAGGAAGACTGCGACAGGCGCGCTTGCGCATTATGTTTCGGAATACATCGGCGGCGATTTTCAGCCTATGAACATCACCTACGGTATTATGGAGCCGGTGGAAAACGCCCCGCGCGGCAAGCAGCAGCGTTATGAGCTGATGGCACAGCGCGCGCTTGCAATCGTGGAGGATTTGAAAACGAATTGTTAAGTAACTGGAGCCACAGCCATCTGTGAGACAAGATATGGTATCATAATAGTCAATCGGGGAAGTATCAATTTAATGCGTGCCTTGTAACAGGCCGAAAGGAAGAAGCAGCCATGGAACTGCAGGGAACCACCATCATTGCCGTCAAGCGCGACGGTATATGCGCCGTTGCGGGCGATGGACAGGTAACGTTGGGAAAGACGACTATTATGAAGCATACGGCGAAAAAGGTACGGCGGCTGTACCACAATAAGGTCGTGGCCGGCTTCGCTGGCTCCGTTGCGGACGCGTTCTCGTTGTGCGAACGCTTTGAATCGAAGCTTGAACAGTATGGCGGCGGCCTCACGCGCGCGGCGGTCTCCCTTGCGCAGGAATGGCGCAGCGATAAGGCGCTGCGCCAGCTCGAAGCACTGCTCATCGTCGCGAATAAGGAAGAGCTCTTAATCATATCCGGCACCGGCGAAGTCATCGATCCGGATGACGGCATTGCGGCCATCGGCTCCGGCGGCATGTACGCGCTTGCCGCGGCCAAGGCGCTCAAAGAAAACACCGATATGCCCGCACGCGAGATTGCCGAGCGTGCGCTGCGCATCGCCGGTGAGATATGCGTGTTCACCAATGGCAACATCGTGGTGGAGGAGGTCTGAATACATGCTCACGCCAAGACAGATTGTCGACGCACTGGATAAATACATCGTCGGGCAGGATAAGGCAAAACGCGCGGTCGCCATCGCCCTTCGCAACCGCTATCGCCGCAGCCAGCTTTCCCCCGAGCTGCGTGAAGAGATCACGCCCAAAAACATCATTATGATGGGCCCCACCGGCGTGGGTAAGACAGAGATCGCAAGGCGTCTCGCGAAACTCGTGGATGCGCCGCTCGTTAAAGTGGAGGCGACCAAATTCACGGAAGTAGGCTATGTCGGCCGTGACGTCGATTCGATGGTTCGTGATCTTGTGGAGGCTTCCATCCGCCTGGTCAAGGCGAACCGGATGGAAGCCGTACGGATGATGGCGGAAGCGGCGGCCGAGCAGCGGCTTGCCGATCTGCTCGTACCTATGCGCAAAAGTGAGACGGCGCCCATGAACCCGCTCCAAATGCTTTTGGGCGCAGGCCAGCAGCCGCAGGAACCGCAAATGTCTGAAGAAGAAAAACGCACGCGCTTCAGTCGGCGGGAAACGGTGCTTGCCCAGCTAAGGGCAGGAAGGCTGGAAGAGGAAATACTCGAGATCGAGGTCGAAGAAAAGTCCCCCGGCAGCGACACCATGATCGCCATGGGCATCGACATCAATCTCAACGATATGCTGGGCAGCATTTTGCCCAGCAAAAAGAAGCGGCGCAAGGTGCCCGTCAAGGAGGCGCGTCGGATACTGGTGCAGGAGGAATCCGACAAGCTGATCGATATGGACGAGGTCATCCGTGAGGCCGTGGAAAAGGCCGAACAGGACGGCATCATTTTCATCGACGAGATAGACAAGATTGCGGGCGCACGCGCGGCATCCGGCGGGCCGGATGTTTCCCGCGAGGGTGTGCAGCGCGACATACTGCCCATCGTGGAGGGTTCCACTGTAAACACCAAATATGGGCCGGTCAAAACGGATTACATGCTCTTTATCGCGGCTGGCGCGTTCCATGTCGCCAAGGTAACGGATCTTATACCCGAGCTGCAGGGACGCTTCCCTATCCGTGTGGAACTTGACGCGCTCACGCAGGGGGATTATAAGCGTATCCTCATCCAGCCCGAGAACGCCATTACCAAGCAGTACGCGGCGCTCTTGGAAGCCGACCATGTGATGCTCCGCTATGAGGACGACGCGATCGAAGCCATCGCCAAATACGCTTATATCGCCAATGAAAGCAGCGAGAACATCGGCGCGCGCAGGCTCCACACCATTATGGAAACGCTGCTGGAGGATATTTCTTTTAATGCAGGCGGGGATTATCCGGATGTGGAATTGAAGATCGACGGCGCATATGTGAAGGAACGTATGTCAAATGCGTATGTGGAGGAAGATTTGCACAAATATATACTGTAATGTATATACTATAACAAAAGACCGGGCGGTTCTCCGCCCGTAATCCGGAGGAACGATGTGTAAACGTTGGGTGGCATGCGTGCTCTGCCTGCTGCTGCTGTTTTCGGCGGGATGCGCCGTAGAAGCGGAGAGCGTGGATGCGCCAATAGAAGAAACCGAAGATGAGGTGCTGGATTTTCCGGCCGCCAGTGTGCTGCCTGCACATACGCCTTCGGCGTTGCTGCTGGCGGCGCACCCTTCGCCCGCGCCGGGCATGACGCCGCAGCCGGGCAATCCGCCTGCAGCAACCCGGGAACCGGGCGCGCAATCCACCGCGGAACCTACAGCAAAGCCCACCGCAGACCCTACAGCAAAGCCCGCGCCGGAGTATGATCTGACGAAGGTGAACGATGAAAAGGGTTACGTGAAGGGTCACAATGTGAATATGCGGGAAGGTCCGGGTACTCAATACCATATCATTGGTGAAGTCAACTATCATACCGTCGTGGCCATTACGGGAAAAACCGAGGAATGGTATCGTATTGAGGCTGGCGGCAATACCGGCTTTATGCTTAAGGAATTTGTGGGCGTAGGCGCTATTCCCACGCCCACCCCGACGCCCAAGCCCACGGCAAAGGCAACCGCCAAGCCTACCGCCAAGCCCACCGCCAAGCCCACCGCCAAGCCCACGCCGGAACCGGAGATTGAGCATGGGGGAGAGGGGGATTATTCCAACAACGATATTTACCTTGCCGCCAAGCTGATTTACGCCGAGGGCAAAACCCAGTCGGAAGAAAGCTTCCTTGCCATGGCAAGCGTACTCTACAACCGCTGTAACTCAAGCAAGTTCGGCGGTTCGGTGGAACGGGAAGTATATCGCAGCGGCCAGTTCTCCGTGGTTTCATACAGCAGCTTTGAAGGCCTTGAACCAAGCAGCGCGGCGCTTGCGGCGGCAGAAAGCGTATTTAACGGCGGCAACCGCACCATACCCGCGGGCGTGATGTATTTCCGTTCCGCAAGCGCGGGCGAATACTGGTCATCCTCCCGTAAGTTTTACAAAAAAATCGGCGGGAACAATTACTATTACTGATCGTGCAGGACAGGCCCTCCAAAACCCGCAATACCACTTGCATTATCTAAATTCCCTGTGCTATAATGCTCAAGGTATGACGCACCCTTGCCGATTTTGAGGCTCGTGCCCCGTAGGGGTTGCCTCTAAAGCTGACGCAGGGGGAGGAAAAAACGAAGGAGGTTTATTATGTCTGTCATTTCCATGAAACAACTGTTGGAGGCCGGTGTACATTTCGGCCACCAGACCCGCCGTTGGAACCCCAAAATGAAGGAATACATCTTCACCGAGCGCAACGGCATCTACATCATCGACCTGCAGAAGACCGTCAAAAAAATCGAGGAAGCCTATTATTTCGTTCGCGATCTTGCCCAGAACGGCGAGAGCGTGTTGTTTGTAGGTACAAAAAAGCAGGCGCAGGAATCCATCGAACAGGAAGCCAAGCGCTGCGAAATGTTCTTTGTCAACCAGCGCTGGCTGGGCGGCATGCTCACCAACTTCAAGACCATCCAGGGCCGTATCGGCAAGCTGCGCAAGATCGAGCAGATGGAAGCCACCGGCCAGTTCGAACTGCTTCCCAAGAAGGAAGTCATCAAGCTCATGGCCGAAAAGGAAAAGCTGGAAAAGAACCTTGGCGGCATTAAGGAAATGAAGAAGTTGCCCGGCGCATTGTTCGTGGTCGATCCGCGCAAGGAACACATCGCGGTGATGGAAGCGCGCACGCTGGGGATTCCCATCGTTGCTATCGTCGATACCAACTGCGACCCCGATGAAGCGGATTATGTGATCCCCGGCAATGACGATGCCATCCGCGCCGTCAAGCTGATCGCCTCCAAGGTCGCCGACGCGGTGCTCGAGGGGCATCAAGGCGAGCAGATGAACGACGATACGGAATCTGCCGAAGAAGAATAAGCCTGTTTTAGGGGAAGCCGGAACAAGCTTCCCCTTTTCTTAAACAACTACACGGGAGGAAGATAGAATGTTTACTGCGAAAGAAGTAATGGAGCTGCGCGAGATGACCGGCGCCGGCATGATGGACTGCAAAAAAGCGCTCCTGGAATGCGATGGCAATATGGAAAAAGCCAAGGACATTTTACGTGAAAAAGGCCTTGCAGCCGCCGCGAAAAAGGCCGGCCGTATCGCTGCCGAAGGCATTGTGGATTCCTACATCCACATGGGCGGCAAGATCGGCGTGCTGGTGGAAGTCAATTGCGAGACGGATTTCGTTGCCAAGACCGATGATTTCAAACTGTTTGTGCACAACGTAGCCATGCAGATCGCAGCTGCAAAGCCCACCTATATTTCCAAGGATGAGGTTCCGCAGGACGAAATCGAGAAGGAAAAAGAGATTCTGCGCGCCCAGGCCAAGAACGAGCCCAAGCCCAAGCCGGACGCCATCATCGAAAAGATGGTCGAGGGCCGTATCGAAAAGTACTACAAAGAGGTCTGCCTGCTTGAGCAGCCTTATGTAAAGGACCAGGATAAAACCGTCAGCCAGATGCTCAACGAAACGGTTGCCAAGATCGGCGAAAAGATAAGCATCCGCCGTTTCGCCCGCTATGAGATGGGCGAAGGTTTGCAAAAGCGCCAGGATAACTTCGCGGAAGAAGTCATGGGGCAGATGAAATAATTTGGTTTGAAAGAGGAGCACTTTTGTGTTCCTTTTTCTTTTTTATAGGATGCGTATTCCATAACAGGGAATGCCTTTATAGGTTGGGAGGGTATGCTATGTATCAGCGTGTATTGCTCAAACTCAGCGGGGAGGCGCTTTGTACGCCCGGTGAACCGTTGAACTTCGATGTCATTGCGCATACCGCAAAACAGCTGCGGCAGGCGGCACAGCTGGGGGTCGAAATAGGCGTGGTGCTCGGCGGCGGCAACATTTGGCGCGGCCGCAGTTCGGGCGAGATGGACCGCAACCGCGCGGACCATATGGGTATGCTGGCCACCGCTATCAACGCGATTGCCATGCAGGATGCGCTTATAAGGCTTGGCGTTGCCTGCACGGTGCTTTCCGCTGTGGAAATGCTTCGCTTTTGCGAGACCTTTACCGCGCGGTCGGCACAGGAGTTGCTCGGCAAGGGGCATATATTGCTGTTTGCCTGCGGCAGCGGGCATCCCTATTTCAGCACGGATACCGCCGCGGCGCTGCGTGCGGCGGAAATCGGCGCGGACGTGCTGCTGCTCGCGAAGAATGTGGACGCTGTTTATTCGGCGGACCCCAAGCTGGATCCTTCCGCTGTGCGCTACGAGCGCCTGACTTACCGGGAAGTGATCGAGCAGAACCTGCACGCTACGGATCTTACTGCAATCACCTTGTGCCGCGAGCAGGGAATCCCCATACTCGCGTTCGGTCTCAAGGAAGAAGACAGCATTTTGCGCGCTGTGCGTGGCGACTGTATTGGGACGCTGATCGCAGGCGAGTAAATCATGCTTGTTTCCCTCTCGGTTTTCCAGTAAAATAGGAACGGGCGGCGGGAAACTTTCAATCCCGGCGCATATGGATGCAAAGGAGGTATTCGCATGGCCAACGATGTACTTGAAAACGCAAAGGAACGTATGGGAAAGACGATAGCTGTCCTCAAGCAGGATCTTAGCAGTCTGCGTGCAGGCCGCGCCAACGCGCAGGTACTCGACCGTGTTTTGGTGGATTATTACGGAACCCCGACCCCCATTAACCAGATGGGCAACATCGCTTCGCCCGAACCGCGGCTGCTTACGATTTCCGTATGGGATCAAAAGGCGATCGGCGCCGTTGAAAAGGCCATACAGAAATCCGATATCGGTATCAATCCCACCAACGACGGCAAGCTGATCCGGCTTGTTTTTCCGGAACTCACCGAAGAACGCCGCAAGGAACTGGTGAAGGTCGTCCGCAAAAAGGGCGAGGAATCCAAGGTGGCTGTTCGCGCCATCCGCCGCGATGCAAACGAGCAGATCAAGAAACTGCGCAAGGACAGCGAGATCACCGAGGATGACCAGAAACAGCTGGAGGAAAAGACTCAAAAGCTCACCGACGATATCATTAAGGATATTGACCATATCATCGCGGAAAAGGAAAAGGAGATACTGGAAGTTTGATCTCTGTTTTGGGTTATGAGCTTTCGCGCGCGATGGACCTGCTGCAGCAGGCGGGCTGTACGGTAGAGGCTGTCGAAGTCTCCAGCCGAAAGGGCCAGCCCGGCAATGAGCGCCGCGTGATCAGGGAACAGACGCTTGTGTCGCCAGCAGGTGATCCGCCTCGCATATGCCTGACATACGCCGTGTTTTCCACGGTCGTCGAATGAATGAAATACATATGCAAAGCGTCGGATGCCGCTTTGCATTTTGTTCTTGAGAGGAGTTTGAATGGGAACATTCACTATGGAGCAGCGCGAAGCCATGGGGCTTATTGGCACGTTGCCTGCACATGTGGCGATTATAATGGATGGCAACGGCCGCTGGGCACAGCAGCGTAACCTTCCGCGTACGCTGGGCCATCGTGCAGGAATGGAGCGGCTGCGGGGCATCATCCGGCTTTCGTCGGATCTTCAGATTCGTGCGTTGTCCATGTACGCCTTTTCCACTGAAAACTGGAAGCGTCCCGAGGAAGAGGTCGGCGCGCTTTTTGGCCTGCTGCTGGAGTATTTCAGCCGCGAGATCGATGAGCTCCATCAAAACTCCGTACGTATCCGCATTTTAGGCAATACCACACGGCTTCCTTCCGCCGTACAGGAAACCGTGCATAAAGCGATGCAAAAAACGGCTGGGAACGACGGGCTGCGTTTGAATATCGCGCTCAATTACGGCAGTCAGGATGAACTGTTGCGCGCAATGCGCTTTCTTGCCGCGGATGCCGCAGCCGGCACAATCAAAGCGGAAGAGATTGATGCGCCCTTATTGGAAAGCAAGCTGGATACCGCGGGGCTGCCGCCGGTGGATTATTTGATTCGTACGGGCGGAGAGAAACGCCTTTCAAATTTCCTGCTGTATCAGGCGGCGTATGCCGAACTTTCGTTTATAGAGGATTACTGGCCGGATTTTTCAGACGAACGGTATTTGGAAATGCTGCGCGCCTACTTAAAAAGAACACGGCGTTACGGCGGCCTGTGATGGAAGCATAGAGGATAAGATTGATGGGTAAACGAATTGTAATCGGCGTTGTGCTCGCCGTGCTCTTCTTTTCCATGCTGTACTTGGGCAAGCTGATGCAGGTGATCGTATTCACATGGGCCACTGTTTGGGCAATCCATGAACTGCAGCGTGCCATAGAGGCAAGGGGCTATCATCCGTTCATGGCGCCGGCGTATGTGTTCGCGGCCGTGTATGTGGCGGCACTGGCGCTGATTTCGTCCGATATACACTGGGTTTTTCTGTGTATGCTGTGGATGCTGTGCGTGGTTGCGGTCATTATTGAACGCATTGTAAACAACAGGCGTACCACGGAGGATTGTTTCCTCGCCATGGGCGCGTTCGTTTATCCGCTACCGTTTTTTGTGATATTGCTGCTGCTGGGCCTGCATTTCGGGGAAGCGCAGGGAATCGCAGCCCTTATGGCGGTATTTGCCTGCCCGCTGATGGGGGATACGCTGGCTTATTTCATAGGCACATTCTTCGGCAAACAGAAACTTTGCCCGGAGATCAGCCCGAAAAAGACCGTGGAGGGCAGCATCGCCTCGCTTTTTGGCAGCATACTCGGCGGCATACTGGTTTATGCTCTGCAGCCGGTATGGGGTTCCTCCCTTTCGGTCGTGCCGCTGCTCCTGATAGGGGTGTTGTGCGGCATACTCGGGCAGATTGGCGACCTGTTCGCCTCCGTCATCAAGCGCTGGGCCAATATAAAGGATTTCGGCACCATATTCCCCGGACACGGCGGCATACTTGATCGTGTGGACAGCGTGCTGCTGTGCGCGCCGGCGGTATATGTGTGCTTCCATATACTCTCAGTGCTGCCGCGTTAACGCTTGCCGCATGGGCGATTATAAAAAGGAATTTATTACATGAGAAAAAAAATCGTGATACTGGGCAGTACCGGCTCCATCGGCGTGCAAACGCTTGCGGTGGTCGGCGCCTACCCGGATCAATTTGAGGTATTGGCGCTTTCCGCCGGTACGAATATACGGTTGCTGGCCGAGCAGGCCGCGTCTTTCCATCCGCGTTATGTTGGCTTGGCGGATTCGCTTAAAGCGCAAACTCTTCGTGATCTGCTGCCGCAGGGTACCGAACTGGAAGCGGAAAAAGAGGCGAATTCCGTTCTTGCGGCGCTGCCAGAAGCGGATATCGTGCTCATAGGCATGGGTGGCATCCAAGGACTGCCCGCGTTGCTTTCAGCGCTTCGCGCAGGGAAAACGGTGGCGCTTGCCAATAAAGAGAGCATTATCTGCGGCAATACGCTGGTCAAGGCTGCCCTGAAAGAGTACGGCGGGTGTATACTGCCTGTGGACAGCGAGCATTCCGCCATATTCCAGTGCCTGCAGAACGGAAAAAAATCGGAGGTTGAAACGCTTGTGCTCACGGCGTCCGGCGGGCCTTTCCGGGAATTTTCGGAGGAGCAGCTCAAGTGCGTTACGCCCGAGCAGGCGCTACGGCACCCGGTTTGGCGCATGGGCCGCAAAATTTCCGTGGATTCCGCCACGCTGTTTAACAAAGGGTTGGAGGTCATTGAGGCCAGTTTTCTGTTTGATTTTCCAAATACTCATATTTCTGTACTGATTCATCCACAATCTATCGTACATTCTATGGTAGAATATCAGGATGGGACGGTAATCGCACAGTTGTCCGCTCCGGATATGCGTTTGGCAATACAATATGCGCTGCTTTATCCGGAGAGGTCAGGCAGGCAGATACCAAAGCTGTCTTTGGCACAGATAGGTACGCTGACATTCCAAAGCGCGGATGACCATCCGGCCATCCGGCTGGCACGCGCCGCGCTTGCGGGCGGCGAAACGCTTCCCATCGTGTTCAATGCCGCCAACGAAGCGGCGGTGGAGCTGTTTTTAGAGCACAAAATCGGGTTTTTGGATATCCGCCGCGCGGTGGAGCACGCCATGGAGCATGCGGCGTCCGCAGCCATTCGCTCGCTCCCGGATGTGATGCAGGTGGATCATGACGCAAGGCGACTTGTGATGGAACGGTATGCAGTCCACAAGTAACGTATGTTTCCCTTGTGTAAACACGAAGTGCCGTTTCATGGCTCCGAATGCACCATGCGGGTGCGGGAAAGGAAAGACTGAAATTGGATAGCTTGTTATCGGAGGTATTGTCCATCATCGCAGCGCTGTTGCTGCTGAGTTTTATGGTAATGGTGCATGAGTTTGGCCATTATGGAATGGGTAGGCTGCTGGGCTTTAAGATCCAGGAGTTTGCCATCGGCATGGGGCCAAAGCTGTTCGGAAAGGAAAAGAACGGCATACTGTACGCCGTACGTGTTTTCCCTATTGGCGGCATGTGCCGTTTTTACGGCGAGGATGAGGCCGTAAAAGATGGCAAAAGCTTCGGGGCGCAAAAAGCATGGAAGCGTTTTCTTGTGATACTCGCCGGACCTGTGATGAACGTGGTTTTCGCGGTGGTGTTCGCCATTATTTCGCTGACCGCATACGGCGATATCGTACCCGCCGTTCATTCGATCGCGGAGGAAGGCAGCCCCGCGCAGGCAGGCGGCATGCAGCCGGGCGATATACTCTATGCCGTGGACGGCGTGCATATCGAATACTATGACGACACAGTGGATAAGATCCGCGCCGTGCAGGATACAGATGTGGTCGTTACCGTCCTGCGCGACGGAAAAAAGGTCGATCTGTTGCTGAAGGATATTTACAACGAAGAAGCGGGTTATAATGTGCTGGGTATCAATTTGGCCCCCGTGCGTCAGCCGTATGGTTTCTTTGCCGCCGTCGGCGCGGCGTTCCCGTTTGTGGGTTCCATCATAAAGGAGATGTTCGCGTTCCTCGGCGGCTTGTTTACGCAGGGTGTACAGCAGGGCGATGTGTTAGGCCCTGTGGGCACCATCAGCTATATTGGCTATGCCGTGCGCAACGGGCTGGAAATGGTACTGCGCCTGGCCGTGCTCATCAGCGTCAACCTAGCTATCATCAACCTGCTGCCGCTGCCGGCGCTCGACGGCGGACGGCTGGCGTTCGTCGCGGTGGAAGGTGTGCGCGGCAAGCCTATCCCGCAGGAAAAAGAGGGCATGGTGCATTTTGTGGGCATCGTGCTGCTTTTTGCCCTGATCATCGTGCTTACGTTCAACGATATCCGCACGATGCTGGGAGGATAAGCGTACATGAAAGATACACGTCGCGTATGGGTGGGGTCTGTACCCGTCGGCGGCGGCGCGCCGGTGAGCATACAATCCATGGCCAATACGGACACACGCGATGTTGACGCCACTGTGGCGCAAGTACATTCGCTTGAGCACGCCGGCTGCGAGATCGTCCGCGTTTCCGTCTATGATATTGCATGCGCCCACGCCATTCGCAGCATCAAAGAACAAATACACATTCCGCTTGTGGCGGATATCCATTTCGATCACCGGCTGGCCATTGCCGCGGCGGAGAATGGCGTGGACAAGCTGCGCATCAATCCCGGCAACATCGGCGGGGAGCAGAAAGTGCGGGAACTGGTCGCCTGCGCCAGGGCGCATCAGCTGCCAATACGCATCGGCGTTAACGCCGGTTCGCTGGAAAAGGATTTGCTGGAACGATATGGCGGGCCAACGCCCGCGGCGATGGTGGAAAGCGCCATCAGGCATATTTCCATGCTCGAAAGCGCGGGTTTTTATGATATTGTGCTCTCGCTCAAAGCATCCAATGTACCGGATACCGTTGCGGCGTACAGGGAGATGCGCCGTCATGCGCAGTACCCGCTCCACATCGGCGTGACGGAGGCGGGCATGGGCGAATTCGCGCTCATCAAATCCGCCATGGGCTTAGGCGCGCTGCTGCTTGACGGCATAGGGGATACGTTGCGCGTTTCGCTTACCGGCGACCCGGTACAGGAGGTCACAGCCGCCCGCAGCATTTTGCGTGCGGCAGGGCTGCGGCGCGAGGGGCTGGAAATCATCAGCTGCCCCACCTGCGGCCGTTGCCAGGTGAATCTTGAGCATGTCGTGACCATGCTGCGCGAACGCCTGCCGCAGGATCGCGGCAGCCTTACCGTTGCGGTGATGGGTTGCGCAGTAAACGGCCCGGGGGAAGCGCGCGAGGCGGATATCGGCATCGCCTTCGGGCACGGCAGCGGCACGCTTTTCAAAAAAGGCGAGCGTGTTGCCACCGGCATGGCGCAGGCCATGCTCGAACAGCTTGTGCAGGAGGCCGAAAAAATGGTCTGAAGCCGGGCAGGCGTGAGAAATAGGATCGGTTGGAGGATCACGGTACCTTGAATACGGAATTTGAACAATTGCTGCTGCAGGCCGGGGAATGGGCCGCAGGTTTGACGCTTCAGCAGGCGAACTGGAATCCGGATACAAAATCGCTGCAAATTCAAATGCTATGCATATCCATGCCGACACAAGCGCAGCAGGAAAGCCTGCAGGCGCTTTTCGAGCGACGCTTTTCCCCCTGCCGTGTGGACCTGCGCATCGATTGCCATACGATCGCGCAGGCGTCCGCGCCCACCCAGCCGGCAGCGGGTTCGTCCGCCGACAAGGCGGAGAAGGCGGAGGACAAGCTGCTTTTCGGCAAACGCATTGCCCGTGCGGAAATGACACAAATGCTCTCGCTGCGGGAAGATTCCGGCCGCGTAACGGTGGAGGGCCGTTTGCTGAGCCTGGAAATGCGCAAGCTCAAGAATGGCGCCGACAAAACGCTTCTGCTCTTCAATGTGACGGATTACACCAACACCATACAGTGCAAGGCTTATGTATTCGGCAAGTCTGCACCTCAGCTGGAAAAAAGCCTGGAAGGCGTGCGGCAGGCGGGCGGCTATTTGCGCATACGCGGATTGTGTGAATTCGACAAGTACGCGCGGGAGCTTGTCATACAGGCGCAGGATATCGTCAGCGTACCGGGCAAGGTGCGCATGGATAAAGCGCAGTGTAAACGCGTTGAACTGCACCTGCATACGCAGATGTCCGCCATGGACGGCCTGACCAACGTCAAGGACGCCATACAGACGGCGGCGCGGTGGGGGCATAAGGCCGTCGCCATTACCGATCATGGCGTGGTGCAGGCGTTTCCGGACGCCGCCAAGGCGGGCGCAAAAAATAAGATCAAGGTGCTGTTCGGCGTGGAGGGGTACTTGAAGCCGGATACCGGCTTTTTGCCCATGGAGCAGGACTATGTGGTATTCGATATCGAGACCACAGGGTTGAAGGCCGAGCAGGGGCATATCATAGAGATCGGCGCGGTCAAGCTCAGGGACGGCAAGGTGGCCGGACGGTTCAGCACATTCGTGAACGCCGGGGTAACCATTCCGCAGAACATCGTTGCGCTCACCGGCATCCGCGATGAAATGCTGCTGGACGCGCCGCTCACCCGGGATGTGCTGTCGGAGTTTGCCGCGTTTACGAGCGGCTGCGTGCTTGTTGCGCACAATGCATCCTTTGATGTAGGTTTCATCCGCACGCACGGGGAACGTTACGGCATATTGTTTGATAACCCGTATGTGGATACGCTGATGCTATCGCGCTACCTGCTGTGGGGCATTAAGAATCATAAGCTCAATACCGTTTGCGAGCATCTGGGCGTTTCGCTTGAAAACCATCATCGTGCGGTGGATGATGCGGAAGCGACGGCGGGGGTGTTTGTAAAGCTGCTCGACCTTATGCGGGCGCTGGGCGTGTACGAGGTGCCCGCCTTTGAGCCCGGTACGGAGGAAGAGCAGGGCGGCCGCGGCAAGCATTCCAGACTGAACCATATCGTACTGATCGCGACGACGCAGGCGGGCATGAAAAACCTGTACCGCTTGGTCAGCCACGCACATATCGATTTCTTCCACAGCAAGCCGCAAATTCCCAAAAGCCTGCTGCGTCTGTATCGCGAAGGCCTGCTGCTGGGCTCCGCGTGCGAACAGGGCGAGCTGTACCAGGCCCTGCTGCAAAACAAAAGCGAAGAAGAAGTGCGCAGTATCGCCGCATGGTACGATTATTTGGAAATTCAGCCGCTTGCCAACAACGCTTTTATGCTGCGCGAGGGCATCGTACCGGATGAGGACGTGCTGCGCGCGCACAACGCGCGCATTGTGCAATTGGGCAAGGAGCTCAATAAACCGGTCGTAGCCACCGGCGACGTGCACTTCCTGGAGCCGGAGGATGCGGCTTATCGCGCCATACTCATGAACGAGATGGGGTTTAAGGACGCGCCTTTGCAGGCGCCGCTGTATTTTAAGACGACTGACGAGATGCTTGCGGAATTTTCGTACTTGGGCGAGGAAACGGCGCTGGATGTGGTGGTCAACGCGCCAAACGCCATCGCCGACTGCTGCGAACAGCTAAAGCCGTACCCAGACGGCACTTTCGCGCCCAAGATCGAGGACGCGGAAAACATACTGCGAAATATGGCTGTCAGCCGCGCGCATACGCTCTATGGCGATCCGCTGCCGGAGGTCGTGCAAAAGCGGCTGGATAAGGAGCTGCACTCCATTATTGACAACGGCTTCGCTTCGCTGTACCTGATGGCGCAGCGCCTGGTAAAGAAATCCCTGGATGACGGGTATCTTGTGGGCTCACGCGGCTCGGTCGGCTCTTCTTTTGTGGCGACGATGGCGGGAATCACGGAAGTCAATCCGCTTCCGCCGCATTACCTTTGCCCGCAGTGCCATCACAGCGATTTCGACGCGGACAGGAGCAAATACGCCTGCGGCGTAGACATGCCGGACGCGGATTGCCCCGTCTGCGGCACGCCGTACGGCAAGGCGGGGTATGAAATCCCTTTCGAGGTATTTCTGGGCTTCCATGGCGACAAGACGCCGGATATCGATCTGAACTTCTCCGGCGAGTATCAGCCGGTGGCGCACAAGTACACGGAGGAAATGTTCGGCGACGGCCACGCTTTCCGCGCGGGCACCATCAGCGGCGTACAAACCAAGACGGCCTACGGCTATGTCATGAAGTACCTGGAGCAAACGCAGCGTACGGTAACAAGGCATGAAATAGACCGGCTCTGCGAGGGATGCTCGGGCGTCAAACGCACCACCGGCCAGCACCCGGGCGGCATCGTTATCGTTCCCAAGGAGAACGATATACTCGAGTTTACGCCTGTACAATACCCCGCGGACCAGAAACAGAAAAACACCATCACCACGCATTTTGATTTCCATGCGTTGGACGACCGGCTGGTCAAGCTGGATATTCTCGGCCATGACGACCCGACCGCGCTCAAAATGCTGCAGGATATCACCGGTATCGACCCGCGCTCCATACCGCTGGACGATGCCGATACCATGAGCCTCTACTCTTCTTCCGAACGGCTGGGGGTGGACCTTACGGCGCTGGGCGGCTGCGAGGTGGGAAGCCTTGGTATTCCGGAGTTCGGCACCAGCTTTGTACGGCAGATGCTTATGGATACCCGCCCCACCACGATGGAAGAGCTGGTGCGCATCGCGGGCCTTTCCCACGGGACGGATGTGTGGCTCAACAACGCGCAGACGCTGGTGCTCAATGGCGTCGCAACGCTTTCGCAGGTAATCTGTACCCGCGACGATATTATGAATTACCTGATCGCCTGCGGCTGTGAGCCTTCCATTTCCTTTAAAACAATGGAAAGCGTTCGCAAGGGCAGGGGCTTGAACGACGATATGAAGGCGGCCATGGCCAGGCAGAATGTGCCGGCGTGGTTTATCGACTCCTGCGAGAAGATTAAATATATGTTCCCGCGCGCGCATGCGGTGGCGTACGTGATGATGTCTTTCCGCATTGCGTACTATAAAATGCACTGCCCGGAAGCATTCTACGCAGTGTATTATACCGTGCGCGCCGATGCGTTTGACGTACGTTACGCCACGGGCGGCGCGAAGCGCGTGCTGGAAAACATCCGTGCGATAGAAGCAAAGGGAAGGGACGCGAGCAATCTCGAGAGCGACCTTCTGACCATACTCGAAGTGGTGTACGAAATGAACCTGCGCGGCATCGCCCTTTTGCCTGTGGATGTATATAAATCCGACGCGGTACGTTTTTTGGTGGAAGAGGGGGGGATCCGCGCACCGTTTAGCGCGGTGGGCGGCATTGGCCGCAATGCGGCGATTTCCATTGCGGAAAACACCAAGGGGGAGCGGTTCGTTTCCGTGGAGGATTTCCAATCGCGCACCAACGCCAACAGCGCCGTGGTGGCGGCGCTGGTGGAAGCGGGGTGTTTCGACAACCTCCCTAAAACCAACCAAATCAGCTTGTTTTAAAAACTGTCCATTGAAATGCAGGAACGGGGGGTCTTCCTGCATTTTGTTTTTTCTGGAAATTGGCTTGCTTGACATTTGCACATAATCGTTTTACAATCAATGTTGAGTAATCATGCAGACTTGTAGTGTGTTCATAAATATGAATTTATGGAACTGCCGGTATGCAAACCGAGCGGATTTGCTCGGTTACATTTTTATATAAATTGGAGGTTAGCCCAAGTGAATGATGTTTTGATCACGATAGCCAGCTCCATTGCAGCCTTGGGTGTCGGCGCGGTGGGCGGCTATTATTACAGACGTAATATAGCCGAAGCCAAAACCGCGAAGGCCGAAGAAGCAGTCAACAAAATGCTTGAGGACGCGCAGAAGCGCGCGGAGGAGATCCGGAAAGAAAGAGTACTCGAAGCCAAGGAAGAAGTTTTTAAACTCAGAAGCGAAACCGAGCGGGAACTGCGCGAAAGGCGCAACGAACTGCAGCGTTCCGAACGGAGAATTGCACAAAAGGACGAAGCGCTGGATAAAAAACAGGACGGGCTGGAGCAGCGCGAACATACGCTCAACAAGCGAGAATCCGAAATCGACGCCATGGAGACCGAAATCTCCGAATTGCATCAGCGTGAATTGAAAGAATTGGAAACGATATCCGGCATGTCTATGGACGCCGCCAAAGAAATGCTCTTAAGCAATGTCGAGCGTGAAGCGCGGCACGAAGCGGCTCTGTTGCTGCGCGATATCGAAGCCAAAACCAAGGAAGAAGCAGACAAGCGCGCGCGCAACATCGTGTCGCTGGCTATCCAGCGCTGTGCCGCGGATCATGTGGCCGAGACGACGGTCTCCGTCGTGCCTTTGCCCAACGACGAAATGAAGGGCCGCATCATCGGCCGCGAGGGCCGTAATATCCGCGCGCTGGAAACCGCGACAGGCGTCGACCTCATCATTGACGATACGCCGGAAGCCGTCATACTCTCCGGCTTTGACCCGGTGCGCAGGGAAGTTGCGCGAATCGCTTTGGAAAAGCTCATTCTCGACGGGCGCATCCATCCCGCGCGCATCGAGGAAATGGTGGAAAAGGCACGCCGCGAGGTGGACAACCAGATCCGCGAGGCCGGCGAACAGGCTGTATTGGATGTGGATGTACACGGCCTGCACCACGAGCTGGTTCGACTCTTGGGCCGGCTCAAATACCGCACCAGCTACGGCCAGAACGTGCTCAAGCACTCCATCGAGGTGGCGCATCTTTCCGGTGTCATGGCGGCGGAGCTGGGCGCGAATGTGGCGCTTGCCAAGCGCGGCGGCCTGCTGCATGATATCGGCAAGGCCATCGATCACGAAGTGGAAGGCTCGCATACGCAGATCGGCGCAGATGTGGCCAAGAAATTCCGCGAGAACAACGCGGTCATACACGCCATTATGGCGCACCATGGCGATGTGGAGCCCCAGACGGTGGAAGCCGTGCTGGTCCAGGCTGCGGACGCCATTTCGGCAGCGCGTCCCGGCGCCCGCCGTGAAACGCTGGAAAGCTATATCAAGCGGCTGCAGAAGCTTGAGGAGATCGCAAACTCGTTTGAGGGCGTGGATACCTCCTTTGCCATTCAGGCGGGTCGCGAGGTACGTATTATTGTCAAGCCCGAGTGCGTCAACGATGCCGACACCATCGTGATGGCAAAAGATATTGCCAAGCGCATCGAGGCGGAGCTGGAATACCCCGGCCAGATCAAAGTCAACGTCATTCGCGAAACGCGTACCATCGACTACGCAAAGTAGATTTATTTCAACGGAAAACCATAAGGATATGCCTTCGCGCATATCCTTATTTTGCAGTTATCTGCCGATGCAGTGCGGGGCCATACTCCCTGCCGGCCGGCAATGTGAGGGAGGAATATCATGCAAATACCGGTAGCGGACGCACATTGTGATTTTCTCTACGGTATGTGGCAGAGCGGTTATGATATACGCACGCTGAGCAAGAACCAAACCATCCACACACCCTATCTTTTGCAGGGCGGCATCGCCCTGCAGTTCTTTGCAGCATGGATCGATCGCACGTTAAAGACCCCCTATTTGCAGCAATGCCTCGGCATGATCGACGCGTATTGCCGTATGCTTAAGCAATACGAGGATACCTTTACGCCGCTCACGCCCGCGTTCCGGCCGGACAGCGGCAAAATTGCGACCGTGCTTACCGTGGAGGGGGGCGAAGCCGCAGAAGGAAGCTTAGCCGTATTACGCACGCTCAAGCGCCTTGGCGTCGCCGCCATGACGCTGACCTGGAACCATAACAATGAGCTTGCGGGCGCCGCCATGCGCCGGGGCGGCAAGGGGCTGACGCCGCTTGGCCGCGATATCGTACGCGAAATGGAGCGTATCGGTATCGCGGTCGACGTTTCACATCTGAGCGATGCGGGGATAGACGATATGCTCGCGTGCACAAGCACGCCCGTGTTCGCTTCGCATTCCAATGCACGGGCCGTATTCGATTCACCGCGGTCGCTTACGGATACGCACATCCGTGCCATTGCGCAGCAGGGTGGTGTCATCGGCGTCAATTTTTATTACAAGCAGCTTTGCGCGGGGGACAATGCGCGCATTGACGATATCGTGCGGCATATCCTGCACATCGTGGAGGTAGGCGGCGTGAACTGCTGCGCGATCGGTTCGGATTTTGACGGCATGACCCAATATCCGGAGGATCTGCAAAACAGCTCGCATTTGCCAAGGCTCTTAAACAAGCTGGTTTCTGCGGGGCTTTCGGAGCAGGATGTGAGAAAAATAGCGTATGACAACCTGCGCGATTACATAATACGTTTCGTTTGACCGGGCATCTCATTGCGGCGGCAAATGCAAGATGCTATAATGGATAAGGAACGAACAGGAGGGCATGCATATGGGCCGGTTTTCCCGCTTCGGAAAAAAGCTTGAAAGCATAGCGGATAATGCATCCAAAAAGTCAGGGGAACTTGTGGAGGCGGCGCGCCTTAATGCAGAGATCGGCAGGCTTCAGGCGGATATCGAAGATTTGCAGTTCGAATTGGGCAGAGCATATTACGAGGAGAATAAAGACAATCCCGACGGGCCCTTTGCGGATATATTCAAACAAATTCTGCACAGCGAACAGGAAATACGCGTGCGCAACGTGAAACTGCTTGCCCAAAAGGGGTTGCTGTATTGCCCCGGCTGCGATGCGGTGATTGGGCGGGACGACGGATTTTGCAGCAAATGCGGCACGCCGCTGCCCAAGGTCAAAGAACCAGGGCAGCAGAACATCTGCCAGAACTGCGGCGCTGCGCTTGCGGAAAATCTGACTCATTGCCCCAAATGCGGGTATCTTGCGGACTGAAGGCATACAAAGGAATAGGGGGATATCGGGATGCTTAAACAAATGCAATTTGATCAGGACGGCAATGTATGGCACGGAAACCTGTATGGCGATTTGGATGCGCTGCAGGCGCCCAAGCTGTTGTCCGTCATGCGTGAGGCGCTCGAAGAACACCCCGCGTGCGTGGCGCTTGATTGTAAGCAGCTGGATTTTGTAGACAGCATGGGTTTGGGCGCGTTGGTAAAGCTTCGTAAAATGGTCGAGGCGCAGGGTTATACGATCAAGCTCGAACGCATGAAACCGCGCATCCACAAGCTGTTCGTAATAACCGGGCTCGACAGTTCATTTGGAATCGAGGTGGAGCAATGAGCCGGGATGTGGTCAGGCTTTCGCTGCCCGCGAAACCCGAATATCTTTTGACCGTACGCCTGGTGGCGGCTTCTGTGGCCGGGCAGGCAGGTTTTGACATGGAAGATATCGAAGACGTCAAGACCGCTTTATCCGAAGCGTGCCTGCTGCTGATGCCATGTATGGAACAGACGGAAGGTATCCGTCTGGAGCTTTGGATTCAGGATGGATTTTACGCTACGGTCAGCGCGCGCTGCAAGCCGGAAGGCTGCTCCAATACGCCGGAGCGTGAGTTTGGCGCTTTCCTGTTGGAAGCGCTGTCCGACAAAGTGGTATTCACGCAAATAGAAGGGGAGAGCGAATACCAGCTTTACAAATCGTTGCCGGCTTAAAGAGCAATATCGGAAGGAAGGGGGTCGTACGTTGGAGGAAGCTTTAGAATATGACGCATTGTTATACGAGTATTGCCAATCCAGAGAAATCGGCCTTCGCAATGAACTCTTAGGGCATTATTTGTTTATTGCCGAAATCGCCGCAAAGAAATTTGTCGGCCGGGGCGTGGATTATGACGACCTGTTCCAGGTCGCCTCTCTGGCTTTAATACGCGCGTTGGAGCGCTTTGATTGTACGCGCAACGTCAAATTCGGCAGTTTTGCAACGCCTTCCGTGATTGGCGAAATCAAAAACTATTTTCGTGACCGCAGCCGTTCTATAAGGCTGCCAAGGCGTGCGACCGAAATGCTCAAAAAGCTGTACGAGGTGCAGGAAGCGTTCACAAGCCGCATGGACCGGCCGCCCAGGCCCGAAGAGATCGCGGCGGAAATGGATGTTCCGCTTGAAACCGTGTACGAGCTGATGGAAGCAAGGGCAAGCGCGCAGATACTTTCGCTGGATGAAACGGTGCAGGGGCAGGATGGCGAACGCAGCCTGGCCGACTTGATCGGTGCGGAATCCGAGGAATATATCGGGATTGAAAACGCGGACTTTTTGCATCGGAGTTTGGGCCAGCTGACGGATGAGGAGCGCAGCGTATTGATCGAGCGTTATGTCCACCGGAAAAGCCAGCGTTCCATTGCCGAGGCGATGGGCGTTTCACAAATGTATGTTTCGAGGCTGGAACGCCGTGTGCTTGCCAAGCTGCGCGAAAAGTGGACGGGCGAGTGATTTATTTCCAATGTTTTTATGTTTGAAAGCCTCCGGATGCGTTGATTTATAATCGTAGGTGGGCGTGTGTGTTTTCAATTCTGCGCCTGAATCGAGTGATAGAATGCCGGATTGGAGTTATCGTGGCATGTTTTCCGCTCCTGAGGAGATGCGTGGTATTTTGCGTAATTTGCTTGAAACCGCGCGTGAACAATTGCCTGTTCAGGAAGAAACGTGGTACGATCTGAAAATCATACTGTATGAGCTGTGCGGGAACGCCCTTGAGCACGGAAAATTTCCTGTAGAGGTCTTTGCGGCGGTCTGCTGCGGGGACCGGTGTCTGCATATTTTGGTTTCCGATTCCGGCAAAGGTTTTTGCCCGCAGGATTGCATGCTCTCCGGCGCGGAAGAGGAACGGGGCAGGGGGTTGCATATCGTAAATTCCCTTGCGGATGATTTGGTCTTCAACAGCGCGGCAAACAAAGTGCTTGTCCGGCTCCATATTTAATTGCTTATAGACGGTCGTTTTGCAGCTGCCTCCTCATCAATTCCTCCAATCAATGAAATATGCGAACAATTTTTGCCTCTTCATACCAGGGAGGCTTATTTTACGAACATTATTTTCTGATATACATATTTCTTATGACGTTATACGAACAAAGAAAAGCATTTTAGCATTTAACATTTGACGTCACATATTTGTTGGGATACTATGGATTTGGGAATGCTATGTATACGCGTTCTCTGCAGGGCGGAAATTTCTCAATGAGGAGGATAGGATATGTCAACCTGTGCAATCGTAGGCGTGAACTGGGGAGATGAGGGGAAGGGCCGTATGGTCGACCTTCTTGCCAGTCAATATGATATCGTGGTGCGCTACCAGGGCGGAAGCAACGCGGGTCACACCGTCATCAACGAATACGGAAAATTTGCTTTGAATCTTATGCCTTCCGGCATTTTCCGACCGGAGGTAGTCAATATACTCGGAAACGGCACCGTAGTGGATATTGAACACCTGTGCGGCGAGATCGGGCGCCTGCGCGCGGCAGGGATCGATGTCAATCCTTCCCGCCTGAAGATCAGCGACCGCTGCATCATCGTGTTTCCATTCCACAAGGAGCAGGACGGTTTGGAAGAGGCCCGCCTCAAGGATGCCAAATATGGCTCCACCAAGCGCGGCATTGCGCCGGTTTACAGCGACAAGTATCAGAAAAAGGGCATCCAGATGGGGGACCTGCTGTTGCCGGACGTGCTGGAAAAACACCTGAAATCGGTTCTGGAATGGAAGAACCTTATGCTTTCGGGCATGTATGGCGCAACGCCTTATGTGTATGAGGATATGATGACATGGCTGCGGCGCTTTGGCGATGTGATCAAGCCCTATATCACGGATACGGGCGCATTCCTGCATCAGGCGCATAAGGCGGGCAAACGCATCCTGTTCGAGGCGCAGCTTGGCGCGCTGCGCGATATAGAGTTCGGCATATACCCCTTCACCTCCTCGTCCTCTCCGCTGGCGGCCTATGCGCCGCTTGGCGCCGGTATTCCCGGCGTGCGGGTGGATGAGGTCGTCGGCGTGGTCAAAGCGTATTCCACTTGCGTTGGCGAAGGCCCCTTTGTGGCCGAGTGGTTTGGTAAGGAGGCCGAAGCCCTGCGCGAAGCGGGCGCCGAATACGGCGCGGCGACGGGCCGTCCACGCCGCGTAGGTCCGTTCGATGTGGTGGCGACACGTTACGGCGTACGCATACAGGGAACCACCTGCATTGCATTGACGAAAATGGATGTGCTCTCCTATATGGATCGTATCCCTGTCTGTACGGGGTACCGCATTGGCGGCGAGACCGTAACGGAGTTCCCGTTCACGCCGCTGATGGACGGCGCAGAGCCGATTATAGAATACCTGCCCGGCTGGAAGCAGGATATTTCCGGCATCCGCAACTTTACGGATCTCCCCGGAGCCGCGCAGGAGTATGTGCTGTATATCGAGCGCTCGCTCGAATGCCCCATTCGCTATGTGTCCGTGGGAGCGGACCGCGATTCGCTGATATTCCGGTAAAATGCAGACCTGAAGTGCATAAGGAGAACCGCCATGCAGAATACGGATACCTACCAAAGCCCCCTCTGCAGCCGCTATGCCTCCCGCGAGATGCTTGCGCTGTTCTCGCAGGATACGCGTACACGCACCTGGCGCAGGCTGTGGGTGGCGCTGGCCGACGCTGAGCGTACGCTGGGTTTGCCTATTACAGAAGAACAAGTGGCAGAGCTCAGGGCGCATATCGAGGACATCGATTATGCCGCCATCGCGCAAAAGGAAAAGGAAAACCGCCACGACGTCATGGCGCACGTATACGGATACGGGCTGGTCTGCCCAAAGGCAAAAGGCATCATCCATCTTGGCGCTACCAGCTGCTATGTGACGGATAATGCGGATATACTCCTTTACCGCGACGCGCTTTCCGTTATTAAGGACAAGCTGCTGGGCGTGATCGGCAACCTGGGCCTGTTTGCAGAAGAATACCGTGCGCTGCCCACGCTGGGCTATACGCATTTTCAGCCCGCTCAGCCTGTTACGGTGGGTAAGCGCGCCTGCCTTTGGATGCAGGATTTTTTGATGGATACGGAAGAACTGCTCTTTGTGCAAGGAAGCCTCCGTCTGCTGGGCAGCAAGGGCACGACCGGCACACAGGCCAGCTTTTTGGAGCTGTTTGACGGAGACCACGAAAAAGTTAAGCGGCTGGACGATAGGATCGCCGAGGCGTTCGATATGCCCGGCTGCTATCCGGTAACAGGGCAGACATATCCCCGAAAGGCGGATTCAAGGATACTCAATGTGCTTTCGTCCATCGCACAGAGCGCGTACCGTTTTGCCAACGACCTTCGCCTCTTGCAGCACATGCATGAGGTGGAGGAGCCCTTTGAAAAAGGCCAGGTCGGTTCCTCTGCGATGGCGTATAAGCGCAATCCCATGCGCAGCGAGCGCATTTGCTCGCTTGCAAGGTACGTGATGGCGGATGCACAAAACGCCGCCATGACGGCCTCCACGCAGTGGCTGGAGCGCACGCTGGATGATTCCGCCAACCGCCGTATTTCGCTCCCGGAAGGCTTTCTGGCGACGGACGCGATACTCAATCTGCTTTTGAACGTGACGGACGGCCTGAAGGTGTATCCGGCCGTCATACGTAAAAACCTGATGGAGCATATGCCGTTTATGGCCACGGAAAACCTGCTGATGGAAGCTGTGAAGCGAGGCGGCGACCGGCAGACGCTGCACGAAGTGATCCGCGAACACTCCATGGCCGCTGCCGAGCGCATGAAGCGGGAAGGCGCGCCGTGCGATCTGCTGGAGCGGCTTGCGGCCGACGGCAGGCTTGGCCTTGATGCACAGGCGCTTGCGGGTATTCTGGAGCCTTCCGCCTATATCGGCCGCGCGCCCGAACAAGTGCTGGACTTCCTGAACGAAGTCGTCAATCCGTTATTGGAAGCGCATGGCGGCCGCCATATGACCGCAAATATAGAAGTGTAAAAATACGGGCGCAGCCTATGCTGCGCCTCTGGCCGCTGACAAAGTCCTGTGGACTTTGTCAGCGGGTTTTCTGTAGGTTGAAATGCCGCTCATGGGGCATTTCTTCGCCGATTTGACGCACATGTCGTCAAATCGGATTGAAATGTGGGGAATTGCGATCCCCACACCTCCAAAGGCGAAGGTTTGTCAGTAGTCTGGGGCGCAACCTATGCTGCGCCTTGTGCTGGATGCATTGGAATTGTATTCTGTGAACGATGTTCCGTTTGACGCATGCCAAACGCTATGCCAGCAGATGCTCCAGCAGAATATTGATGCCTATTCCCACAAGTACCAGCCCGCCTATGATTTCCGCGCGCTTTTGGAACAGGCAGCCGAGCCGCCGCCCAAGTATTACGCCCAAATAGCAAATTGTAAGCGTGATGGACCCGATGATGACGGCGCAGAACAGGATATCCGCATGCTGTATGGCAAGGCTGATACCCACGGCCAGCGCATCGATACTGGTGGCGAGGGCTAGAACGGTCAGCGTACGGGTATTGGAAACGCATGCGGGGGTGGTTTCGCATTTGCTTCTGCGGCATGCTTCGATGATCATGCGAATGCCTATGAAACATAGAAGACCCATGGCTACCCAATGGTCTATACTTTCAATGTAAGTATGCACCGTGGTGCCTGCCGCATAGCCTATCATGGGCATAATTGCCTGGAACGCGCCGAAAAACAGCGCCACTTTAAGCGCGTGTGCGTGGCGCAGCCTGGTCATACGGATACCTTCCGATACAGAGACCGCAAACGCATCCATCGACAAAGCGACAGACAGCAGCGTCAACTCGAAGAAACTCAAACGGAAGCCCCCTTACGCGCTTACTTCAAACTCTTTTTATCATAAGGCACAGGCGCATACGCGTCAAGCTTCATACAGAACATGGGAATCCGCAATTCCGGCTCCCGTTTTCAAAGGCAAAACCCGTGGGGATACAAGGGTTTTCGAATGTTCTTGCCATCACTGGGCGATCGTGGTATAATACAAAGCGTTGGAATTGTTGGCGTCTGGAGAGTGGGTTGTCCCACTCTTTCATTTTGAAGGGCAGGTTTCCGGCATAAACTGCCGCAGAGGTGCGGAATAAACGGAGGATCGCAATTGAAGACGGCGGATATAGTGCATGCACTGGTGCAGGGAACCGTTTCCGATATGGGATATGAGCTGATTGACGTAGAGTTCCAGAAAGAGCAAACGGACTGGGTGCTTACGTTGTATATCGATTCTGTAAACGGCGTTACGATAGATGACTGCGAGCGCGTAAGCCGCGCCGTGGAACCTGTTCTTGATGAAGCAGATCCGATCGTGCAATCTTATTTCTTGAGCGTCTCTTCTCCCGGATTGGACCGTCCGCTGAAAAAGGACCGCGATTTTGAACGCAGCATCGGCAAGGAACTGACCGTCAAGCTGTATGCGCCTTTGGAAAAGAAAAAGGAATTTACAGGTACGCTCAAAAGCTTTGACGGCGAAGCGTTTACGCTCGACTGCAAGGATGGGAAAGAACGCACTTTCCTGCGTAAGGATGCGGCGAACATACGGCCCTACATCACATTTTGAGTATCAGCCCAAAGAGGAGTACATAATAGGACTATTTATAAAAGGGGAGTGCAAGCAACATGAATGCCGATTTCATTGAGGCGTTGAATGCAATTGAGAAGGAGCGCGGCATCAACAAGGAGATATTGATTGACGCTGTTGAAAATGCGTTGATTTCCGCCTATCGCCGCAATTATGGCACATCCAACAATGTGCGTGCCGAGGTGGATAGGGATACCGGCGAGATCCAGCTGTTTGCATCCAAATCCGTCGTGGAGAATGTGGAAAACCAGCATACTGAAATCACGCTGGAAAATGCCCGCAAGATCAATGCCCTGTACGAAGTTGGCGATGTGCTTGAAGAAGAAGTAAAACCCAAGAACTTCGGCCGTATTGCGGCGCAAACGGCCAAGCAGGTTGTGGTGCAGCGTATTCGTGAGGCGGAACGCGGCGTCATTTACGATGAATATATAGAAAAGGAAAACGAGGTGCTTACCGCTATCGTACAGCGGGTGGAAAAGAGCGGCGCTTATGTCGAGCTCGGAAGGACAGACGGCCTGCTTACCCCCAACGAGACGATACCAGGCGAGAGCTTTGAGAGCAACGATCGCATCAAGGTTTACGTGCTCGAAGTGCGTAAAACCAATAAAGGGCCGCAAGTACTTGTTTCCCGCACGCACCCGGGTCTTGTAAAGCGTCTGTTTGAACTGGAAGTGCCTGAGATCCAATCCGGCATCGTGCAGATCCGCTCTATTGCGCGCGAAGCAGGCTTCCGTACCAAGGTGGCCGTTTCCTCCAACGACCAGCAGGTCGACCCTGTGGGCGCCTGCGTAGGCCAGCGGGGTATCCGCGTGGAACGCATTGTAACGGAACTGCACAACGAGAAGATCGATATCATAGAATGGGATTCGGACTCTGCTGTATACATTGCCAAGGCGCTGAGCCCGGCGAAGGTGCTCATGGTATATATCAACGAGGCGGAGAAGGCTGCGAAAGTCATCGTGCCCGATAACCAGCTTTCCCTTGCGATCGGCAAGGAAGGGCAGAACGCCCGCCTCGCCGCCAAGCTGACCGGCTGGAAAATCGATATCAAGAACCAGTCGCAGGCGGAAGAGGCGATGGTGAATCTGTACGATTCAGCGCCGGAGCCTTTGGAACAGGAAGAAGAAGTAAGCGACTAAGGCAGGGCCCTAACGTGGTAGTTGAGAAGGCGGGATCATAATGGCGACCAAAAAAATACCTATGCGCATGTGCGTTGGCTGCCGTCAGATGCGGCCGAAAAAGGAACTGGTGCGTGTTGTGCGTTCCGCCGAGGGCGCGGTGAATATAGATCCGGTCGGCAAAGCACCGGGCCGCGGCGCTTATCTTTGCAGGGATGCCGCCTGTCTGGAACGTGCGATAAAATCCCGCGCGCTCGAGCGTGCTTTTGAGCAAAAGGTCGAGCCGGAGATATATGAGAAGCTGAAGTCGGACTTTGCCAGCTATGGATAAGTATCAAAAAGTCCATGGAGCGCTGGGGTTGTCCCGGCGGGCGGGCAAGTGCCTTGCGGGCGACTTTGCCGTGGAGCGTGCGGTGAAGGCAGGCCGCGCCAAGCTTATCGTACTGGATAGCAGCGTATCGGATGCCACCCGCAAACGGTATCAAACGCTTTGCGGCAACAAAGGGATCCCCTGTCTCGAGTTTTCGGAGATGGGACGTGCGATCGGCAAACCGGACGGAAAGATCGCAGCGGTTACCGACGAGCGGTTTGTACAAATGATATGCAGTGCGGCAGCGCAACTGAACAGGAAAGATTTCGATCAACAAAATAGTTAATCCCATGAATGGGTCAAAAACGCGGGGGTGCAATATATGGCCAAGGTAAACATCGTAGATGCAGCGAAGGAACTCGAAGCGCGTGCGCAATCGCTGTTCTCACGTATCAACCAATCCCAGGCAGACGTTGGGGAAACGCTGCAGGGTGTGCGCGCAAAAGAGCGCGAACTAAAAGAAAAGGAAGAGACAGAGCGTAATGCCCGCCTCGAACGCGAGCGGCAGGAGCGCTTAATGGAGGTGCTTTCGTCTGATAAGGATCTCGCCGTGCATATCGGCGGAGACGATCATGTCGCAACGGAAGCCGAACCGCCTGCGCCTGTAGTTGCGCCCGTCGTGAAGAAGTTTGAAAAGCCAAAAGCGGAGCCTGTGGTAAAGGCCGTTCCTCCGGAAAAGGCTGTGGATGAGCAATCGCTTGCAAAACCGGCGGAAGCGGAGGCCATCCCCTCCGTACAAAACCCGCCCAAGCAAGTGGAAACTATCGCGGAGACAGCGCCGCAGGCGAAAGAACCTGAACCCGCGCAGGAAAAGCCCGCTGCACAGGGCACACCGCAAAATACACCGCAGCAGGGCGGTTACCAGCAGCGCACAATCGATCCTTCCATGTATCAAAGAAACGCGCAGCAGAGCGGCGGTTATCAGCAGCGCCCACAGGGCGATTTTCAGCAACGCCCGCAGCAGGGCGGCTATCAGCGCCCACAAGGCGACTTTCAACAGCGCCCGCAGCAGGGCGGCTATCAGCAGCGCCCGCAAGGCGGCTATCAGCAGCGTCCGCAACAGGGCGGTTACCAGCAGCGCCCGCAGCAGGGTGGCTACCAGCAGCGCCCGCAGCAGGGCGGCTACCAGCAGCGCCCGCAGCAGGGCGGTTACCAGCAGCGCCCGCAGCAGGGCGGCTACCAGCAGCGCCCGCAGCAGGGCGGCTACCAGCAGCGCCCGCAGCAAGGCGGCTACCAGCAGCGTCCGCAAGGCGACTATCAGCAGCGTCCGCAGCAAGGCGGCGGCTTCCCGCGTAAACCCGCAATAGGCGGAAAGTCGGCCGCGCCTATAGCGCCTGCCATCGGTAAGGAAAAGGTCAGCAACTATGACCCCAACAAGAGCAACTACACCAGAAATTATGAAGCGGAGAAAAAGGCCCGCAGTAAAAAGGCCTTGCAGAAGGAAGCGATTCCGGTAGCGAGGGCGGCGTGGGACGACGATGCGCCGATGGGCAGCAACCGCAGAAGGCCGCGCAAGCAGCCCCAGATTCAGCATAGGCCGGAACCCATTGTTATTGAAAAGGCGGTCATCACAACGGAAAACGTAACGGTAAAGGATCTTTCGGAAAAAATCGGCAAGCCGGCCGGCGAGATCATAAAGAAGCTCTTTATGATCGGGATCATCGCCACCATCAACCAGGATCTGGACTATGATACCTGTGAGCTGATCGCGTCGGAATATGGGATCACGCTGGAACGCCAGATCGCAAAGACATATGAAGAGGTGCTGCATGACAGCGCCGAGGAAGAGGATGCGCAGGAGAATTTGGTGGAGCGCCCGCCTGTCGTCACGATCATGGGCCATGTCGACCACGGCAAGACTTCTTTGCTCGACGCCATCCGCAACAGCCGGGTGACCGAAGGCGAGGCAGGCGGCATCACGCAGCATATCGGCGCGTACATGGTGGAATGCAACGGGCGCAGCATCACATTCATAGATACGCCGGGCCACGAGGCGTTTACTTCCATGCGCGCACGCGGCGCGCAGGTGACGGATATTGTCATATTGGTTGTTGCGGCCGACGACGGCATTATGCCGCAGACGATAGAGGCCATCAATCACGCCAAGGCCGCCAACGTGCCCATTATTGTTGCGATCAACAAAATGGACCGGCCCGAGGCCAATGCGGATCGCGTCAAGCAGCAGCTCACGGAGTATTCCCTGGTTTCGGAGGAATGGGGCGGCGAGACAATTTGCGTGCCCGTTTCCGCAAAAACGCAAATGGGCCTGGACACCCTGCTCGAAATGATACTGCTGCAGGCGGATGTGCTCGAACTCAAGGCGAACCCCAATCGGCTGGCCAAGGGAACGATTGTGGAAGCGCAGCTCGATAAGGGCCGCGGCCCCATCGCCACTGTGCTGGTACAAAACGGCACATTGCATGTGGGGGATACCATTGTTGCGGGTACGACCTATGGACGCGTGCGCGCCATGATGGACGATAAAGGCCGCCGCGTGACGGAAGCCGGCCCCAGCCAGCCGGTGGAGGTGCTTGGCTTTAGCGAGGTGCCTGCCGCGGGCGACATATTGAATGTTGCGGAGATCGATAAGCTTTCCCGCCAGGTGGCAGAGGAGCGCCGCGACAAGATCAAGGCCGAGCAGCTTAAGAACCTTTCCAAGGTTTCTCTGGATGATTTGTTCAGCCAGATTGCGGAAGGCGAGATCAAGGATCTGAACGTCATCGTCAAGGCGGATGTACAGGGCTCCGTCGAGGCCGTCAAACAGGCGCTTGAAAAGCTCTCCAACGAAGAAGTACGCGTGCGTTGTATCCACGGCGGCGTCGGCGCCATTACAGGCTCGGATATTATGTTTGCTTCCGCTTCCAACGCCATCGTCATCGGCTTCAATGTACGCATGGATTCCGCTGCGCGTGTTTCCGCTGAGCGTGAAAAAGTGGATGTGCGGATGTACCGCATCATCTACAACGCGATAGAGGATGTCCAAAACGCCATGAAAGGCATGTTCAAACCCGTATTCAAGGAAGTCGAGCTCGGCCGCATTTCCGTGCGCGATACGTTTAAGGTCACGGGCGTGGGTACCATTGCAGGCGCGTATGTGCAGGAGGGCAAGGTTAACCGCAATGCGCAGGTGCGCGTGGTGCGCGATGGCATCGTCATACACGAGGGCAAGATCTCGTCGCTCAAGCGCTTTAAGGATGACGTCAAGGAAGTCGCACAGGGGTATGAGTGCGGTATCGGCATAGAGAACTTTAACGATCTGATGGAGGGCGACACCATCGAGGCCTTCGTCATGGAAGAGATCAAAAAATAATACAGCAAAGCAACAGCGCGAGGAGAAAACGATGTCTGCCATACGACAGGACAGAATGAATGAAGAGGTCAAAAAGACCGTCAGCGAAGTGATACGGGAAATGAAAGATCCCCGTATTTCTTCCATGACGACCATCACGCAGGTGGAGGTTACCAATGACCTTAAGCATGCGAAGCTCCGCGTGAGCGTATATGAGTCGGACGAGCAGGTGAGGAAGGATGCCGTCGAAGCCCTCAATCACGCCGCCGGTTTTATCGCGCGCGAGCTGGGGCACCGCATGCAGATCAGGCGTCTTCCCGCGCTGAAGTTTGTGCTGGATACCTCCATAGAATACAGCGTACACATCGCGAAAATACTCGATACGCTGCATACCCCCAATAAGGAGAAGGAAGATGACTGACGCGGTTTCCGCACTGGCCGGGTGGCTGCGGCGCGAGGACGGCTTCACCTTGATCGCGCATGTTTCGCCGGACGGGGATACCATCGGCTCCAGCCTGGCGCTTTTTTGCATACTGCGGTCGATGGGCAAGCGGGCGCAGATCGTATGCGAACAGCGCGTTCCTTTGCTTTACGACTTTTTGCCGTATGCGGATATGATCAGACAGCCGGAGAATGCGGAACGATTGCCAAATGCCATCGCTATAGACTGCGCCGATGTCGGGCGCATGGGGCGCGCGGCCGAACTGTTCGATTCCGCCTCCGCTACCGGAAATATCGACCATCACAGGACAAATTCCGCATATGGAAACTATGTGGTGAAGGATGATACAGCCTCGGCTACGGGCGAGCTGATCTATGCCATCTGGAAGGAGTTAGGCGCTTTAGCCCGGAAGGATGCCGCTGTTGCCCGAGAAATTGCCTGCTGCCTGTACACGGCGATCAGTACCGATACGGGCAATTTTGCTTACAGCAACACGACGCCGGAGACATTCCGCGTAGCGGCGGACCTTTTGGAGACAGGCATTGACATTGCGGGCATTAACCGTAAGGTTTACCGTACCGTTCCGTTGGGGAAAACACGCCTGCTTGGCTATGTGCTAAGCTCCATGCGGCTCTTCGAGGATGGCAGGATTGGCGCGGCTTTGGTAACGCAAAGCGACCTTGCGCATTTTGGCGCGAGCGCCGAGGATGTGGAAGGCGTGATCGACAGCATACGGGATGTGAATACCGTAGAAATCGCCATACTGCTTCGCGAGGGCAGGGATGGCACCTACAAGGCCAGCATGCGCTCCAAGCAGTATGCGGATGTGAGCGCCATCGCCCGTATATACGGCGGAGGCGGGCATTTGCGCGCCGCCGGCTGCACCATGGAGGGCGAAGCGCAGACGCTGTTGGACAAGCTGATTGCCGCTGCAAAGGACACGCTCAGATGATGCGGTCTGAAGGCATCGTCAATGTGCTCAAGCCGCCCGGGATGACGTCGAGCAATGTGGTAAGCGATATACGCAAGCTGTTTGGACTCAAACGTGTCGGGCATACCGGCACGCTGGATCCCGGCGCTGCGGGTGTTCTGCCCATATGCCTGGGCCGTGCGACGCGGCTGTTTGATTTTTTGGTGGACAAGGAAAAGGAATATATCGCGGAGATTGCCTTTGGCGCACGCACGGATACACAGGATTCCTACGGCCATATTGTGGAACGGGACGATGTGCAAATTACATCCGAGCAAATCAATGCCGTATTGCCTGCCTTTTTGGGCGCGCAGCAACAAACTGCGCCGGCCTATTCCGCGCTGAAATCCGACGGAAAAGCGCTTTATGAGCTTGCGCGCAGCGGGCAGGAGGTGCCTGAACGCATTCGCCGCATCGTGGTGCATGCACTGGAGCTGCTCGATCAAACGGGCGAAGGTCGCTTTTTACTGCGCATCCGCTGCTCACGCGGCACGTATGTGCGCACGCTCTGCGAGGATATTGGCAGAAGCCTTGGCGCCTGCTCGCATATGTCGTTTTTGCTGCGGACGGCTTCGGGCCAATTTTCGGTTGAAAACGCGCATTCCATTCAAGAGCTTTTCGACCTGCGCTCCTTTGGCAAGCTGCAGGAGGCGGTGATATCCATTGAACAGGCCGTTGCCTTTTTGCCCGCCATACGGATTACGGATACGGCGGCGGTGTTCCGCCTGCAGAACGGCTGTGCGGCGGAATTGCCGGAAAGCCCGGCGCTTTGTGAAAATGCACACTGCCGTATATATGGCCAAGCGTTTCTGGGCGTTGGCGTTGCCACACCGGATGGATTGAAGCTGAAATTACATTTGGGGCCTTGCGAAACCGAGTGAGTTTGCATAAAAAGCGTATCTGCGGATTTTAAAAGGCTGCTTGAGGGATCATATGCTTATCAACAACAGACAACCTGCCGTCATCGCGCTGGGTATGTTCGACGGTGTTCATCTGGGGCACCGGGCGTTGCTGCACCACGCGGTCGATACGGCAAAACAGCTATGTTGCAAAAGTGTGGCGTACACATTTTCCAACCATCCGAAAAGCGTGTTCGGCCGCCCCCCAAAACTGTTATCTACCGCACAGGAGCGTACGCGCTGCATATTAAAGATGGGCGTGGATGACGTTAGGATGGAAATATTCGACCGGGTTATGGCCTCGATGCTGCCGCAGACGTTTATCGGCGGCCTGATGCGCAGCTACGATATACGTGCGGTGGTGATCGGGTTCAATTATGCGTTCGGCCAGGGCGGTCAGGGCAACGCGCATACCCTGCAGACGCTGGGGCGGGAGCATGGGTTTGACGTGCATGTGATCGAGCCTGTGGTGTTTGAGGGTGATACCGTATCCAGCACCCGGATTCGCGAATTGATCGAGCGGGGGGATTTAAATACCGCGAACGCCATGCTGTGCATGCCGTATACGCTGACCGGGCAGGTGGTGGAAAACAGGCATATCGGCGCCAGCATTGGTTTTCCTACCGCCAACATACTGCCCCCGGAAGAAAAAGCGCTGCCCAAACCCGGCGTATACATTACGACCGTCATGCGGGAAGGCATCAGGTATGCCGCCGTAACCAACGTGGGGAAAAATCCTACGGTGGCCGGGCGGTTCATTACCGTGGAGACGCACATATTGGATTTCTTTGGAGATCTTTACGGAGAGGAGCTCTCGGTGGAGTTTCATGAACGGCTGCGCGACGAGGTGCGTTTTCCCGGCAGGCACGAGCTGGCCATGCAGATAGAGCAGGATGCTTCGCGTGCGCGCGCCTGGCTCTCCGCAGGAAAAATCCGGGAAATCGGCTAAAACAGGCGTTTTTCGGCAAAAGCCTGTTTACATATCCCATACGGTATGCTACACTGTATGATGTAAAAATGATGAACCACGGCACGGTTTTGCGACTCTCCAACGCTTTACTTTGCCGGAGGGGATACAATGAATTAGGAGGATATCATGGAAAAAGACCGGAAGCTTGAGATCATAGAGCAGTATAAACTGCACGATGGCGACACGGGTTCCCCAGAGGTGCAGATCGCTCTTTTGACCGATCGCATCAATCACCTCAACGAGCACCTGAAACTGCACAAGAAGGATCACCACTCCCGCCGCGGCCTGCTCAAAATGGTTGGTCAGCGCAGGGGGTTGCTGAACTACCTGAAGGATAAGGACATCGAGCGCTACAGGGCGATCATTGCAAGCCTAAACCTGAGAAAGTAAGTGCAAAGCAAATGCGGGGAGTGATCCCCGCTTTTTTGTTTTTCCCGGCCGGTGAGATTTTTGTGGTACGCTTGGCTTTCGCGTGCTATACTAATTTGGTAGAAATATAGAAAGAAGAAAAAAGAAGGAGCATGCACACATGCAAAGAACGTTCGAAATGCAGCTCGGCAACAGGAAACTGATTGTCGAAACCGGAAAATACGCGGAACAGGCGGGCGGGTCCTGCCTGGTGCGCTGCGGCGATACCGCGGTGCTTACCTGCGCAACTGTGGCGAAAACCGCGCGCGAGGGCGTTGATTTCCTCCCCTTGAGTGTTGATTTTGAAGAAAAGCTTTATGCTGTTGGCAAGATTCCCGGCGGGTTCATCAAGCGTGAAGGCCGCCCCACGGAAAAAGCGATATTGACCTCCCGCTTGATCGACAGGCCGTTAAGGCCCCTTTTCCCCAAAGGCTTCTACAGGGATGTGCAGGTCGTTTCCACGGTACTTTCCGTGGAGCAGGATATACAGCCCGATGTATTGGGCATGATCGGTTCCTCGATCGCGCTTTCCATCAGCGAAGCGCCTTTCATGGGGCCGACAGGCTCCGTCAGCGTGGGCATGCTGGATGGCGAATACATTCTCAACCCCGACAGCGAGCAGCGCGCGAAAAGCCGCATGAGCCTGACGGTGGCCGGCACGCGCGACGCCGTGATGATGGTAGAGGCCGGTGCAAACGAAGTCACCGAAAAGGAAATGCTCGACGCCATTCTCTTTGCGCACGGGTATATCAAAGAGATTGTAACATTCATAGAGGGTATCGCGGCAGAGACCGGCAAGCCCAAGTGCGAATATGAGATTTATAAGCCCGAAGAGTCCTTTACCGAAAAGGTACGGGCGGCTGCATTCGATAAGGTCGTTTGGTCTTTGGATACCTTCGACCGCAAGGAACGAGAACAGCGCTCCCAGCAGGTGAAGGATGAAGTAACTGCCGCTTTTGCGGAGGAATATCCCAACAGCGCCAAGGATATCGACGCGATACTGTACTCCCTCACCAAAGAGATCGTACGCGACAAGATCATCAACAAGAGCATTCGCCCCGACGGACGCAAGCATGACGAGATTCGCCCCATCTGGAGCGAGGTCGGCATACTTGCCCGTACGCATGGCAGCGGCGTGTTTACGCGCGGCCAGACTCAGGTCATGACCATCGCCACGCTGGGCACCATCGGCGAAGCCCAGATACTCGACGGCCTTACCATGGAAGAAAATAAGCGCTATATGCACCAGTACAACATGCCCCCCTACAGCGTGGGCGAGACACGTATGATGCGCGGCCCCGGCCGCCGCGAGGTGGGTCACGGCGCGTTGGCCGAGCGCGCGCTTGAGCCTGTGCTGCCCAGCGAGGAAGAATTCCCGTACTGCATGCGTCTGGTATCTGAGGTCATCAGTTCCAACGGCAGCACCTCGCAGGCTTCCATCTGCGCGAGCACGCTGGCGCTGATGGATGCGGGCGTTCCCATCAAAAAGCCTGTCGCGGGCGTAGCCATGGGCCTGATCAAGGACGACAGCAACGGCAATATCGCCATATTGACGGATATCCAGGGCCTCGAGGATTTTCTTGGCGATATGGACTTCAAGGTTGCCGGTACGGCGGAAGGCATTACCGCTATCCAGATGGATATCAAGATCAAGGGCATTGACGAGCAGATATTGACCCGCGCGTTGGAGCAGGCGCGCCTTGGACGTCTGTTCATACTCAACAAAATGCTGGAAACGCTGCCTGAACCCCGCAAGGAGCTTTCCAGGTTTGCGCCGCGTATCATTTCCTTCTCCATTCATCCGGATAAGATTCGCGAAGTCATCGGCTCGGGCGGAAAGACCATCAACAAGATTATTGCCGATACCGGTGTCAAGATCGACATCGAAGACGACGGCCGCGTGTTCATCGCCTCGCCGGATGCCGCCGCTGCGGATGCGGCGAGGAAGATCATCGAGGGTATCGTGAAGGATATCGAAGTGGGCGACGTATTCTTGGGCAAGGTCGTCAGCATCAAGCCGTTTGGCGCGTTCGTCAACCTGACTCCCGGCAAGGACGGCCTCGTACACATCTCAAAGCTCGCCAACAAGCGCGTGGAGAAGGTGGAAGACGTTGTCAATATTGGGGACGAGATACTTGTACGCGTAGTGGAAATCGATAAACAGGGCAAAATCAACCTTACACGCAAGGGTCTGCTGCCGGAGGATGAAGAATAACGGCCGATAGTCCCACCCCAACCATATAGGAGAAACGGGAGGCGGGGGCAGCCTATCCTCCCGCTTCCTTTTTGTATCACCCCCGCTTGGGTGACATTCTACCTTTGCACGCTGCATATAGTGTAACAGTATGCAAAGGAGGACAGCCAAATGCGTTGGTTGCGGGGGAAAGGGCGGACACTTGTAAATGCTGTATTGGCGATTTTGATGGTGACGCTGTATATTGCGACGGCGACGCCGTTGGCGCAGTCCGCCATGAGCGAGATATACAGCAGCCCCATCTATCGCGGGCATGAAGAAGGCGTGATCGGCCTGGAGTGCGCCGTAAGCTGGAATGCCGCCGCATTGCCCGAACTCATTACGCTGCTGCGCGAAAAGGACGTGCATATTACCTTTCTGGTCAGCGGTGAGTGGGCACAGGATAATCAAGAACTGCTGGTACAAATGGTGCGCGACGGGCACGAGATCGGCACGATGGGGCAGGACCCGATGCGCGACGGCAATGCGAAGGCGGTCGTGGCGGATATTGAGCAATCCATACAAACCATCCATGCCGTGTCGGGCGTACGCCCGGTGTTATATTATTCGGGTACGCGCGCGGTGAACAATTCCACGCGCGCCGCGCGTCAGCTTGGGTTGACGCACGTATTGTGCACGGCAGACCTGCTCTCCGGCCGCGGTACTGCACAGGATATACTCTCGCGTGCATTGGATCAGCCGTTTGATGGAACTATATTGCTTATACAGCCTACGGCGGAGGCGGTCAAAGCCATGCCCGCCTGCCTCGACGGGCTGCGGCAGCAGGGGTTTCGCATCGTGACCGTGAGCGAAACGCTGGGCGAGCACACGCAAAAGGAAGTACGTGTATGATCATTCAGGAAACGTTGGAGAACGGAATCCGCATCATCGGCGAGACAATGGAAAACGTCCGCTCCTGCGCAATCGGCGTATGGGTGGGGACAGGCTCCGCTTTTGAAGAAGAAGGCGAAGGAGGCGCATCCCATTTTATTGAGCACATGCTCTTCAAGGGAACCGAGCGCCGCAGCGCGCAGGACATCGCCGCGGAAATGGACGCCATCGGCGGCAACATCAACGCGTTTACGTCAAAAGAGTGCACCTGTTTTTATGTGAAAGTATTGGACGAGCACTTGGATCGTGCGATGGATATCCTTTCGGACATTGTATTGCATTCAAAGTTTGATTCGCAGGAAATTAAGAAGGAACAGGGCGTGGTCTGTGAGGAGATACTCATGGTGCAGGACAGCCCCGAGGATCTCGCGCACGATACCATCGCCACGCTCTTTTACGACGGCGATCCGCTTGCAAAGCCCATACTGGGCACCGAGCAAAGCGTGCGCGCCTTCACGCACGACAGTCTGCTTGCCTATATGCGCCGGCAATATGTGCCGCAGCACATTGTGATTTCGGCGGCGGGTCATTTTCAAAAGGAAACCCTGATGGAGCTCGTTCAGGAAAAATTTGCTTCCATGCGGCAAGGCGAAGCATTGGACTTCGGTCAAAACCGGGCGCCGGGCGGCCGCAGGTTTCTATCCGTCGAGAAGGATATCGAGCAGATTCACATCTGTATGGCCATGCCGGGTACGGCGCTGGATATGCCGGATCAATATCCGCTGTTCGTGTTGAGCAACGCGCTCGGCGGCAGCATGAGCTCGCGGCTGTTCCAGAAGATTCGTGAGCAGCGCGGCATGGCGTATTCCATTTACTCCTACCCGACCTGTTACCGGAGCACCGGCAGCTTTTCTTTCTATGCAGGCACGGGTGAGCAGCAGGCGACGGAGGTCGTGCGTCTGATGCGCGAAGAAATGGAAGATGTGCTTAAAAACGGTATTACCGAAGTGGAGTTCCAGCGCAGCAAGGATCAATTGAAGGGCAGCTATCTGCTTGCGCAGGAAGGTACGTCCAGCCGCATGAATGCGCTGGGCAAGACGGCGTTGCTGCTAAACCGCCTGTATAGCGAAGAGGAGACGATTCGCCGTATAGAAAGCGTGACGAAGGCGGATGTGGAACGCATTCTTCCCATGGTGCTGGACATCGACAACATGTCGACGGTATGTGTCGGCCGCATGAAAAAACGGGATACGGCAATCCGCGAGCTGTTGGAAATACCCGTATAAACGCCGGGGATCAGGATGCAGGGGGGATACGATGGACAAGCTGGATCGCATATTTGCTATGCAAAAATCATTGGATGACGACATTACAACACGTCGCCATCTGGAGCATTTTACGCCGCAGGAATGGATACAGAAGGATGTGCTCGCCATTGTCTCGGAGCTTGGGGAGCTTCTTGACGAGGTGAATTTTAAATGGTGGAAGAACCCCAAGGAGATTGACACTCCCGCTTTGCAGGAGGAACTGGTGGATGTGCTGCACTTCTTCGTCAGCATGTGCATCCGTTCGGGTATGAGCGCGGAGGATCTTTTCTGCATTTATGTAAAAAAGAATCAAGAAAATTTCGACAGGCAATATGGCCGCTCGCAAAAACAGGGCTATGCCGTCCTTGACGGCGAAACTTAAGCAAAGCGGGTACGGGAGGATTTATGGCCAGAGTCAGGTTCCGGTCACGATTTTTCGTGATTCTCATATTGTTGCTCGCGGTGATCGGTATTGGGATATATTTCCTTTTGGGCGGCGGACAGGAGGGCGAGCTTTCCACAGGCACGATGCGCCTGTCTTTTGGCGCCAAAACCGTGCTTGTGCGCGATGAAGTCAGCGTCACCACGGAGCGCTATGATAAGATTTTATTCGATGTTGTGGAAGGCGCGCATGTAGCGGAGGGCGACCAGATCGCGCAGGTGTTCAAGTGGGGGTATCAGGAAGAAACCATGCAGACCCTGCTGGATGTGCAGAAATCCATACTCGCCTATCAGCTGTCTCTTGAGGAGGATATCGTCAATCCCGATCTGGACGCGATCACCCTTCAAATTCAGCAGAAGCAAAACGCCATACGCGCGGCCGTGCGTTCGGAAACCGGTGACGACATGCTGGTGCTTGAGCAGGAGCTTAAGGCGTTGCTCAATGTGCGCATGGAGCTTTTGCGCGATATTCAACCCGACGAAACGTTGGCGGGTCTCTATCAGCAGGAGCAGCAGCAACTCACAAACCTTGCTACGTGGAAACGGGATATACTCAACACCGTACGCGACGGCGTGGTCAGTTTCTATTTCGACGGCTACGAGCAGGCTTTAAACGCAAATAAACTGGACATGATCAATGCCGATCTCGTCGCGGGCGTCCTCAAAGGCAGCGGTACGGTCACCGGAATTAATACCACGACGGAAAGCCCGCTGTACCGGCTTATTGATGATTCTCATTTTTACATCGCGTTTCTAACGGAAAGCGCTTCGCCCCTCCGCCTTGTGGAAGGCGAGACTTACACCGTGGTGTTCAACGGCTATGCGGATCAGCCGTTCACCGGAACGGCGCTTGCTCCCATTGTATCGAATAAGCAGGTTGTCAATCTTTTGGAATTTCATCAGACGATGAACAATTTAATGGGCGTTCGGGTGGTAGAGGCCACCATTATGAAGGATGTGACCGGCCTGTCGGTTCCGCTCGATGCAATTGAAGTACGGGAAGGTCTTCCCGGCATACTGCGCGTATCAGGCGATGAAACCGTCTGGACACAGGTGGAAGTACTGGCGGCCGATGACTCCGAGGCCATCATTCAGGCCGCACAGCCGGAGCAGACGCTTGTTGCGGGCCTTCGCTACCATAAGCCATAGGCGCTGGCGGCCAGGCTGCGGTGGTATGAATGGACGGGAGGGAGTATTTATGTGCATCGCAGAAAACTATGAACGTATTCAGGATGGTATTGCCGATGCCTGTGCGGCATCCGGCCGGCGGACAGAGGATATTACGCTGATTGCGGTTACGAAGTTTGTACCTATAGAGCGTATCGCGCCCGCGCTCGAGCTGGGCGTGCGGCACGTGGGTGAAAACCGTGCGCAGGAACTCGTACAGAAACTTGATTTTTTTAAAAGCCGTTTATGTGACATTCATTTTATTGGACAATTACAAACAAATAAGGTAAAATATATTATAGGACAGGTTGGGCTGGTACAATCGGTGGATCGTATCCAGCTTGTGCAGGAACTGGAACGTCAGGCCGCGCATTTGGATGTGGTGCAGGATATACTCGTACAGGTCAACATCGGCCACGAGGTGCAAAAGGGCGGTATTGATGAAGGAAACCTGGTTTCTTTCCTTGGATCGATGCAGGACATGCCGCATATTCGAGTAAAAGGCCTGATGTGCGTACCGCCTGCATTGGATGAAGAGGAAGCAAAACCTTATTTTGCCCGTATGCGTACGCTGTTTGAGCAATGCAAGTCCATTCCCGGCGTGGCCATGCAGCATCTTTCCATGGGTATGAGCGGCGACTATAAGGTTGCCATACGTGAAGGCGCAACAATGGTGCGCGTGGGCAGCGCCCTGTTTGGGGCAAGAACATAAAGCCGTATTGTATGTAAGCGGGAATAGATAGATAACCCGCTGCAGATATGCCGTGGTATAGCCTGAAAACAGCAGCCGCGGAAAACCAAAATGTTATTCTCCAAGCGCCAACGAATACTATTCGTTTGGAGGGAACAGCATGGCGAAACTTTTTAACAGGTTTCTCGATTACATCGGCATCGAGGAAACGGATGCAGAGGACGAATATCAAAATGATTACTATGCGGAAAGCCCGATGGAGCAGCCCGATAACGTTGTGAGTTTCGGTGCCCGTGACAAACGGCGCAGCAGCAATGTAGTCAGCATGCCGGCGGCTTCACAAATGAAAATGATCGTGTATCATCCTATCAGCTACGAGGATACGCAAAATATCATCGACAATTTGAAGAGCCGCAAACCCGTCATCGTGAATATGGAAGAGCTGGAAATTGAGTGCGCACAGCGCATACTCGACTTCATGGCCGGTGCGGTATATGCGCTCAACGGCACCATATTCAAGATCTCGCGGGGGATATTCGTGGTGGCGCCCAACAATTATGACGTCATCGGCAACGGTGAAGGCGATTTGGGAGAAGATGGCCTGATCTGACCGGCCGGGCGTAGGAAATCTTGCGCGCCGTTCAATACCGGCGCGCTTTTTTTAGTAAATGGCGATGGCAGGGAGGATGAGCTCGTGCTTGCGGATGATATCGTAAAACAACGCTTTACAAAAGTGTTTCGCGGCTATGATGTGCAGGAGGTCGATCTGTTTCTGGATGAAGTGATCCAAACCTTGGATGAGCTTGAACAGGAGCGCGATATACTCCTCTCACGCATAGAGGCGCTTTTGGCGGAACTGGATAGATACGATGCAATTTTGCAAAGGCAGCATGCCGCGCCCTTTTCTGCGAAGGCGGCCGTACCTTCCGCACAGGATCCCAAGCAGGAAAAAAGATAGTCCTCTTCAATACGGAAACAACTGAATGCAGGATTGCCCGGACGCTGCTTGCGTTAATCGTCAGGCGGCGTTTTGCCTGCAAAAAAAGCACCGTCATTGGTTACAATACCCAGAGAATGGCGGTGGGATAATGGATAAAAAGCAGGAGCCGATCGGCCGCATAGAACGCAAGCTGGATGCGGTGGCAGGGTATCTTGAGAAGTCCAATTTCAAGGACTATGTTGAATATATTCATAACCGAAAACGTATGTATCGCAATGCCTTTGTGATGGGTCTCTTTCGAGGTCTGGGCACGGCGGTGGGCTTTACGCTGCTGGGCGCGCTGGTGGTGTATTTGTTGCAGGTATTGGCAAAAAGCAGTATCCCGCTAATAGGCGATTTTATCGCCGAAATCGTCAAGATCGTGGACAGCAAGCGTTAGGAAAACGCCGCGAAACCGGTATGCTGCCTGGCTTTCATATGTGCGGTTGCATCTCAAGCACGAATAGGGTAGAGTAGGATTATGCAAACAGTAGAACCACGTCCCCTGCCCATGAGCGTGCGGGAGCTTCGCGAGCGAGGCATTGAACAACCTGATTTCGTGCTGGTAACAGGCGACGCGTATATCGACCATCCGAGCTTTGGAGCGGCCATAATCGGCCGTGCGCTGGAGCATAATGGATACAGCGTGGGCGTCATCGCGCAGCCGCGCTGGACGGATACCGCCGATTTTATGCGGTTGGGACGCCCGCGTCTGGCGTTTTTGGTCACATCCGGCAATCTTGATTCCATGGTCAATCACTATTCCGTCACCAAACACAGGCGTTCCACTGACGTCTATTCGCCGGGCGGCAAAGCGGGCCTGCGGCCCGACCGTGCCGCCATCGTGTATGCAAACCGCTGCAAGGAGGCTTATCGCGGCTTGCCTGTACTTTTGGGCGGACTGGAAGCGAGCCTGCGCCGCTTTGCGCATTATGATTATTGGGAGGATACCGTCCGCCATTCCATACTCGCGGATTCCGGCGCGGATTTGCTCTTTTACGGTATGGCTGAGCACGCGGTCGTGGAAGCGGCCGACGCGCTAGCCGCAGGCTTGCCGATTTCGGCAATCACTTATGTGGCCGGTACCTGTTATATGACGACTACGCTGGAGCAGGTCTATGAATACGAATTGATCGACTCCTACATGGCGGTATCCAGGGACAAACAGGCATACGCCCGCGCTTTCATGAGGCAATACCGCGAACAGGACGCCGTGCGCGGCAAGCGGCTGGTGCAGCCGCATGAAAAAGCATATCTTGTGGCCAACCCGCCCGCCGCGCCGCTAAGCCGCGCGGAACTGGATACTGTATACGCGCTGCCTTATACGCGAAGGCCGCATCCAAGTTATAAAGAGCACATCCCCGCGCTGGACGAGATCGCTTTTTCTCTGACCTCCTGCCGGGGATGCTTTGGCGCATGTTCGTTTTGCGCGCTCACATTCCATCAGGGGCGGGTGGTGCAGTCGCGCAGCCATGCTTCGTTGATCGAGGAAGCTAAAGAGCTTACAAAACTGCCGGGATTCAAAGGGTATATTCACGACGTAGGCGGCCCTACCGCCAATTTCCGGCAGGCCGCCTGCGCAAAGCAGCTGCAGTCCGGTACCTGTCCGGATCGTCAGTGCATAGGGTTTGTGCGCTGCGACAGGCTGATGGTAGACCATAGCGACTACCTTTCTCTGCTGCGCAAGCTGCGCGCGTTGCCGAATGTAAAAAAGGTGTTTGTTCGTTCTGGCATACGCTACGATTATGTGCTGTACGACAAGGACAAAAGCTTTTTACGGGAACTCGCGGCGCACCACGTCAGCGGGCAATTGAAGGTCGCGCCGGAGCATGTGAACGAGCAAGTGCTGTACTATATGAACAAGCCCGCGCATGGCCTGTATGACCGTTTCGTACAGCGGTATGAAGCCGTCAATCGGGAGTTGGGCCTGAAACAATACATCGTTCCGTACTTTATTTCATCACACCCGGGCAGCGATTTACATGCCGCTGTCGAGCTTGCGGAATACCTGAAGCGGAGCGGGCAGCGGCCCGAGCAGGTGCAGGATTTTTACCCCACGCCGGGAACGCTTTCCACCTGCATGTATCATACGGGGTTGGACCCGCGTACCATGCAGCCGGTGTATGCGGCGCGTTCCCAGCGCGATAAGGGCATGCAGCGTGCCCTGATGCAGTACTTCCTGCCCAAAAATTTCTCCAAAGTGCGCGAAGCGCTTCGCTTGGCCGGGCGGGAGGATTTGATCGGCTTTCATAAGGCTGCGCTGGTGCCGCCCGCGCGTGAAACGGCGCGGCCCGGCAACGCAAAGCGCGCGCATGCGGGCGGCGGCCCGTCACAGCATGCGCCTTCAAAAAAAAGCAGGCGCAAGTAGGCTCACGTACCTGAAAGTCAACCGTTTTCTCCGGCTCACAGATTTGTACATGGCGCCATGGCTCGCTGCAACACAATCCGCCCTTTTCTCAAACAGCCGTATGGAGTATAATGGTTCCGGGGTCATTTCATTTACAATACATCAGGAGGAAGCGTTACATGAACAATCCCGACAGAGTGGCATTTTCGCTATTCGGTAGAGACATATATTGGTATGGCGTGCTGATGGCCGCCGGCATACTTTGTGCGGTGCTGCTTGCAATGCGAGAGGCCAAGCGCAAGCAGATGCATGAAGATACGGTGCTGGATCTTTGCCTTGTGCTCATTCCCTGCGGCGTGGTGGGCGCTCGGCTGTATTATGTGCTCTTCGAACTGAAGCAATATCTTGCGGATCCCATCCGCATGCTCTACATCTGGGAAGGTGGCTTAGCGATATACGGCGCGGTCATTGGCGGCCTGCTTGGAATGGTGATCTACGCGAAAAAGAAAAAGATCCGCTTTTTGAAGCTGGCGGATATCATCGCGCCGGGCCTTGTGCTTGCACAGGCAATCGGCCGCTGGGGCAACTTTTTTAATCAGGAAGCATTCGGTTTGCCCGTCACCGACCCAAATCTGCTGTGGTTCCCGCTGACTGTAAAAATTGATGTCCCGTGGAACGGCGGCTACCATACGTTCAACGGCGTTGCGTGCGATAATCCGTATCATCTCGCCACATTCTTCTATGAATCCATGTGGTGCGTGTTGGTATTCCTGTTCCTGTGGTTCTTCTTCCGCAAGCTTGCAAAGCACGACGGCGATGTGTTCATTTGGTATGTCATGCTCTACAGCTTTGAACGTATGTTTGTGGAAGGGCTGCGCGGAGACAGTTTGTGGCTGATACAGGACGTCGTCCGTGTATCACAGTTACTAAGTTTCCTACTGTTTGCGGGCACGCTGGTATTTTTGCTTATACGGCGAAGCAGGGAAAAGAAGCTGGGCCGCCTGATCTGGCCTGTGCAGGAAGAAGCCGTTGAACTGGCGGTAGAGACTGCAATCTTAGCCTCCGAGGAAGGAAAAAAAGCGGCGGCGGAAAAGGACGAGCCTCTCGATGACCCCAAGGCGAATCAAGAGGAAGCCTCCGAAGAAAATACAGAAGACGCCGTGAATTCCGGGAACGCTGAGGAGAACGACGTTTCCCAGGCGGACGACGCAAGCGATGCAGAGCCTTCCGCCGATGCTCCGGAAAAAGCAGGTGGGGAGCCGGAAGAGGGCGGGCCGCGTCCGTAAGCTGATGCATAGCGATATATGCCGTAAACGGCTTTCATTTCAGACGATATGAAAGCCGTACGCGGCTCTTTTCAATACATGCGAGCGAGGTAACCAATAACATGCGCAATTTGACCATGCTGACGGATCTGTATCAGCTCACCATGATGTACGGATATTATCAACACGGTATGGAGAAAAATGAGGCCGTATTTGACCTTTTTTTTCGCCAGACACGTGAAAACAGCGCATATGCCGTTATGGCGGGGCTGGAGAGCGCGATTCATTACGTCAATAACCTGCACTTCGATGAAGAGGATATCGAGTATCTGCGCTCTTTGCATTTGTTCGACGAAGGCTTTTTCGATTACCTGCGCACCCTGCGCTTTACGGGCGAGCTTTATGCCATGCCGGAAGGCACGGTGGTATTTCCGCTTGAGCCGCTTGTGCGCATCAAGGCGCCTATTATGCAGGCGCAGTTGATGGAAACGGCGCTGCTCAACATCATCAATCACCAGACGCTGATCGCTACAAAGGCCAGCCGCGTGGTCTATGCCGCCAATGGCGACCCGGTGATGGAATTTGGCCTAAGGCGCGCGCAAGGGCCGGATGCAGGCGTTTATGGCGCGCGTGCGGCCGTCATCGGCGGCTGTGCCGGCACGAGCAACGTGCTTACAGGGCAGCTTTTTGATATTGCGGTAAAAGGTACGCATGCGCACAGCTGGGTTATGAGCTTTCCGGATGAGATTTCCGCTTTCCGTGCCTATGCCAGGACGTTCCCCGGCACCTGTCTGCTGCTGGTGGATACATACGATACCCTGCGTTCTGGCGTCCCCAACGCCATCACGGTGTTCAACGAGCTGCGCGAACAGGGGTATGAACCGGCGGGAATCCGGCTTGATTCCGGCGACCTTGCATATCTTTCCAAGAAATCGCGTGAGATGCTGGATGAAGCAGGGTATCCCAACGCCAAGATATTCGCGTCGAGCGATCTGGACGAAACCGTCATCCGTGATTTAAAGGCGCAGGGCGCCCGTATCGACGTATGGGGCGTGGGCACCAAGCTGATTACGTCGGACGACCATCCGGCGCTCGGCGGCGTATATAAAATGTCGGCCGAAATTATTAACGGCAAGATGTCGCCCAAGATTAAGCGCAGCGACAACCCGGCGAAGGTGACCAATCCGGGCTACAAGAAAGTTTATCGTCTATACAGGAAAAAGAACGGCAAGGCCATCGCGGATTTGATGACGCTTGCCCATGAAACCATCGATGAGGAAAAGCCCCTGCGCATATTCGACCCCGTGCAGACATGGAAGTCCATGGTGCTTACGGATTTCTCCGCGCGTGAACTGCTTGTGCCCGTTTTCATTGACGGAAAGCAGGTTTATCAGTTGCCGGACATACACGAAATACAGGAGTATGCAAAAAAAGAGCTTGCCACCATGTGGGAAGAATATAAACGTCTGCTCAACCCGCATGTATATAAGGTCGACCTTTCAGACGAACTGTACGATCTGAAGCAAAAACTGCTTCATGAGTATTCCGTTGGTCAAGAGATATGAAGAGACGGTTTTTTCTCCTTCTCGCATTGCCCCTGCTGCTTTCGGGTTGTATCCGGCAGCAGCCCGTGCTGTCCACGGAACCCACGCCGCTGCCCACACCTACGCCCGCGCCTTCTCCCCTGGCGCAGGAATGGAAGCCGGAAAGCGGGGAGATAGACGCGCTAAGCGTGCCTGTCTATGAAGATACGCATTATTTGCGTTATTTAACGTTTCAAAACCTGCGCGTATACGAATATGCGGGCGGCACACTGTTTGACGGCATATGCGCGAACGCTTACCCCGAAACGCTCGCCGGCGCGTTTGAGCTGGTGTTTACCGATAAAGACGGAACGGAGATTGCCCGCGCTCCGGTTTATACGCGAAGCGGCGGGAATTTGTTCCCACCGGGCGAAACAGTATTATACGCAGAAATCAATACGGATATGGATATCCAACTGACGCCATTCGAGCTCATCGTGAAACAGCAGATCATACCGCAGGCAACGGAGCCTGCGCATACTTCGGAACAGAATACATAGCAGGGGGTATCCGTATGCCCAAAAAAGAAGTTAGCGTTTTCTACCAGCGTTTGTTGGAGAACCTGACGCAGCGCCCGTATCTGCGCGCTGCGCAGTTTTCCAAAAAGGCATTGCTGACTTTGCTGCAGGGAGATAATTTTCGCAGCAGCCTCGCGGAACTGCTTCCGAAAAAACGCTATGAATGCGAGGAAGTGTTGGATATATGCCGTCCAATCATGGACCAACTGTGCGCGGAGCCGCCCGGAGGGTGGCTGCCGCGCATATATGACTTGCTCGTGGAACGCCTGTATCCGTCCGACCCGCCGCAGGAACAGCCTCTGGGGCTGGTGCGCGGCGGCTTTTTCTACCTTGCGGTATTGAAAACATTGCTGCAGCAGGAATACCTGTACGGTCCGTTTGAGCCGATGACTCAATTCCGGTATGCAACGCCGGAGGAATGCAAGAACAGCCCCAATGCGCACCAATATGCAATATTCCTGCAGTTGGTTGAAAACGAGTTTCTTACGGAGCTGATGCGCATAGGCCGCGCCATCAAGCCTTTTGACATGCTTATGCATGTGGCGGGCGTTCACCATATTGCCATGCATATGGCGCGGCAGCTCGTTCATTTGGGCATAGCGGTGGATTTGCCTCTGGTTTCGGCAGCGGCCGCCACGCATGATATAGGCAAATATGGCTGCAAGGGGCCCGAGATGCAGCGTATCCCCTACTTGCATTACTATTACACGGAGCAATGGCTCAAACGCTATGATCTGGAGAGCATCGCCCACGTGGCGGCCAACCATTCCACTTGGGATCTGGAGCTTGAAAACCTGCCGGTAGAATCACTCTTGCTCATCTATGCGGATTTCCGCGTCAAAAGCCAGCGCAGAAGCGGTGAACGTGAGCAGGTGCTGTTCTATTCGCTCAAAGAATCCTACAGCGTCATACTCAGCAAGCTGGATAATGTTGACGATGCAAAACGCAAGCGGTATGAGCGGGTATATGCCAAGCTGAAGGATTTTGAGGAGTATATCGTTTCACTGGGCGTCAACCCCGATCCCTATTCGAATGCGTCGCTGCCGCCCGCGCGGATGGATGCGGTGCTGCTCGATGCGGAGCAGGCCGTACAGGGCATAAAGTATCAGGCCATTTCCCACAACCTGCGGCTGATGCACAAGATCAGTTCGGAAACCTCCTTCGTGGATCTTTTGGAGAATGCGCGTACCGAAACGGACTGGCAAAACATCCGTACCTATATTGATATTTTCGAAGAATACTTTACGTATATGACGCAAAAGCAAAAGCTTTTGACCATGCGGTATCTGTACGAGCTTTTTATGCACAGCCAGGGGGATATCCGCTATCAGGCGGCCACGCTGTACGGGCGCATGCTCTCCGGGTATGATGCAGTATACCGCAAGGAACTGCCGGGCCATATCCATATCCCGGCTGCGGAGCAAACCGGTTTTTCCATGTGGAAAGAGAGTCTGGAGCTCATACTCGCGCCGGATCATAAAATCGCGCCTGCCCATCGCGCGTGGATCTCCTATACGCTCAAGGTTATACTGCCCTCGCTTTTGCAAAGCTGCAATACGGGGGACGCGGGCCAATATTTAAAAATCTATCTGGACTGCTTCGTCGATGAGCGTTTTAAGGATGATTCCACAGCGTTTGTTTTGTTGGACAGCTTGCTGCACGTTCCCTCTCCAATGCTTATGGAAGAGCAGCTTTTAGCCCCGCTTAAAGTTGCAAAACGTCTGGCGGCTTCTCCGGAACGCCGCATGCAGGCGGCCGCACTGCGGCTTGTGCTGCGTGTGCTGGAGCGCCCTTCACACGAAAGCGCCGGTATGGATGCGGTGCGGGAAATTATCGCCGCACTTCCCGAACAAAAGGATATGGGCATCGTTTATCTGCTGCTGCAGATTTACGAGCGCCTGCCGGATACCGAGCGCGGACAGCTCGACTGCACAAACCGCCTGCGGCAGCTGGATATCGCGGATCTGTTTTTGGAGAATCTGAAGACCGCCACGCCATGGGTGATGAAGGAGGTCAACATTCAGCTTTTGCTCTACCGGGTACACCACGGCGGGCAGTTGCACGCCTTTCAGGTGGCGACGCATCTGGCCAACCTGATTCGTGTAAGTGAGCGCTTTGCTGTACGCCACAGGGCGGGGGAAGCGTTGGTGCGCATGGCGCCGCTTTTAACGCTGGACCAGCGGAACGAAATTGCCGTTGAGCTTACCCGCGGTTTGGAAAGCGCAAGCTATGAGTTCTCGAAATACATACCGCAGTACCTGGGTAAATTTGTACTGTATCTGCATCCCAAAGAACTTGATGAGGTGTTGCAGGAGTTTCAGCATTATATCAAATCCTCCAACGAGCGGGCGGCATGTGTCACGCTGCCTACACTGGGCGTATTGATACAGCATTATGATTTGGAATACCTCCTTGCTTTTCAGGAGCAGGAAAGTGACTTCGAGGCACGTAAACGCCGTATGCTGAGCATGTTGGTCGGCGGCCTTGCACACTATAACGAGTCTATCAGCCGAGAGGCGTTTTTGGTGTTGGGCAAGCAAATATTCGGCGGTTCCTTGCCGCATGGCCGCAAAAACGAACTGTTTGGCATGATGCATAAAAAACTGCTGACGCTTCTCGAAGAACAATCGCCGGGTACGCTGACATTCTTCAACAACGCCGCATCGCTGAATCACATTTACCGTTTTATTATCGATTCCCAAATACGCTTTGGGCCGCTGCAACTGCGGCAAACGAGGAAAATTGCGTTCTTTCCCGGCACATTTGACCCGTTTTCCGCCAGTCATCTAGGGATTATACTTGAGATTCAGAGGATGGGGTTTGAGGTATATCTTGCCCTGGATGAATTCAGCTGGTCCAAGCGGACCCAACCGCATATGATCCGACGAAGTATTGTGAACATGTCGGTAGCGGATGTGTTTGGAGTTTACATGTTCCCCGACGATATTCCCATCAATCTTGCCAACCCGGAAAATTTGAAGACGCTGCTACGGCTGTTCCCCGGCATGGATGTATACATCGCTGTGGGGAGCGACGTGGTGCGCAATGCTTCCGCCTACCGAAAACCGCCTGAAGAGAATTCCATACATACTTTCAACCATATTGTGTTCTTGCGCAATATGAGCAGCGACGCCTGGGAGCAGGAAAGGGAGATGGTGTGCGCCCGTGTGCAGGGGGAAATCTGTGAGCTTTCCCTGCCCATCTATCTTGAGGATATCAGCTCAAGCCGCATACGCGAAAACATAGACTACAACCGGGATATTTCCACGCTGGTGGACCCTGTTGCGCAAGGGTTCATTTATGACAACGGGCTGTATCTGCGTGAGCCGCAATACAAAGAGTTGCTTCGCCCGGAGACCATGCTTTTTAAAAAATACAATGTATCCGATGCGGATATCCGCGAGCAGCTTTTTACCATCGCCATCAAACAGAACAGCTGCTGCACACATCCGGCGGATATCGGGCAACTGACCGAGGGCCTGCGTCAGAAACTGCAAAAGCCGCGCGCACAGCTCTTGGCGTTACATCAGAACCACGGTCAAAAGGTTGCCAGAGGTATCGCGCTGTACTACGCGACATCCGCTGCACGCTTGTTCGACGAGTTTCAGAGTATTCCCCTTGCAGAATTTGTGCGCAGGCATACTTCGGGACGTATTGCAGTGCTGGCCGGCATTTATGTGCGCGAGGATTGTGACCGTACCGAAACGGTGAATTTACTTCTTACAGAGGCGCTTGCGGAATGTATCAAACAGGATTATACCTATGCGCTGTGCATTGGCGCAGACAGCCCGCATGACGACCAGTTTTACAGTGCGCTGGAACGGCAGGGTTTTATAAAGCTGCCCGAGGCAATCAAGGAAGCGCCGGTGTACGCGGTGGATATGCGTTCTCCCATCGCTTTAATTGATGATGTGCAGCAGCGCATCAAAGTGCCTCTTTCACAAGACAAAGAGGTGCTCAATGTGCTGCGCGGCGCGCATCAGGACTTCGCATCCGCAATGTCCAAGCTGTATCCCGGCATGTTGGTGCTTTCCTTCGACGCGGGCGTATTGAATCATGCGCTGATACAGAAAATCATGCGTGCGAACAACGTAGGGCATATTCCATCGGATGCACGCCAGCTTGGGGAGTGCATGTGCGTTCCTTACGGTAAAACGCTGCGTGGCGTGGTCGTACCGAACACCGTTACAAAGGCGCTGCATGCGGATAAAACCTATGCGCCGGATATGAACAGCTTCCAAATCACGAAGTACCCCGGCTATTCTTCGCTAATCAATCAGATCCGGGTGTTTAAGGCGTTCAATCGGCCTGTGCTGCTGGTGGACGATTTGCTCCACAAGGGATACCGGCTTGAGGCGCTGGACCCGCTGTTCAAGCAGGTGGGTCTGGATGTAAGGGAGATCATAGTTGGCATTTTATCCGGACGCGGCAAGGATCTCATGTCGGTACAGGAGCGGCAGGCCGAATGCGTATACTTTATACCCAACCTGCGTTATTGGTTTGTGGAAAGCATGCTGTATCCCTTTTTGGGCGGCGATAGCGTGTACCGGCCGGCAGGGCGAAAATCACACCTGCTTCCTTCCGTTAATCAAATATATCCCTATACTTCAATGTCATTCATTTCAGGCGCATCACGCAGCGGCCTGTTTGACCTGTCACTGACGTGCCTTAAGAACTCTTTTGAAATACTCCGTACCCTTGAACACAGGCATCAGGCAATGTTTGGCTGTAACCTGACGCTCAACCGTCTGGGCGAGGCAATGATCACTGCGCGCGTACCGGATAAGGGCGGCCGCATGCGCTATGACCGCATACTTGCGCCCAGCGTGTATGTGGAAAACGATATCGAAATGCTGCTGCGGCTGGAAACCCAATTACGTTAAACAAAAGGGAGGCGGTTTGCCTATGGAGTATATCCTGCAAAACCGGGGCGTCGTATTCCTGCTCGACCGCGACCCCATGCGCGCAAAGGCGAGTTTTTGCGTAAGCCACCCCGGTCAACTGGAAGGGCAGGAAAGCGTCGGCTGGCTCAACGCGAATACAATGGACATGCCCGCCCTGCCGTCTGCGCTTCTTGTGATGGTAGAAGGCGGCCGTGCCCGCGCCGTCAACACGCGCCATCCCGCCGCAAAATCGCTGATAGAGCATGCGTGGGACTTGCCCGCAGGAAAGAAGCGCGTGCATATACTTGCCTTGGGGGATGTGGGCGCAACGCTTTTAACGGGGCTGGTGCTGTTGGGCGGCGATGTGGTCTGTGCCATCGGCATCTGTGATATGCGCGAATCCGTACTGCATCGCTATGAATACGAAATGAACCAGATCGCGTGGCCGTTCAATTACGATGCGCTGCCCGCCGTTGAACCCGTATCCCAAGCCGCGTTGTTTGACTGCGATGTGTTCGTGTTTTGCGCGTCCCGCGCGGTGCCTCCGGTAGATTCCACTGTGGAAGATGTGCGCATGGAGCAGCTTTACGGAAACACCGCCATACTCAAATCTTACGCGCGCATGGCGCGTGAGTCCGGCTTCCGGGGCCTGTTCGCCGTGGTATCCGACCCGGTGGACCTGTTGTGCCAGTACGCGTTTTTAGAAAGCAACCGCAGCGAAAGCGGCGTATATGACTGGCACGGGCTGCTGCCCGAACAGATTCACGGTTATGGGCTGGGTGTTATGAATGCGCGCGCGGCGTATTATGCCAAGCGCGACGCGCGCTATGCATCCTTTCTTACACAAGGGCGCGCCTACGGCCCGCACGGGCGGGATTTGGTTATTGCCAACAGCATCGAACGCTATGACGATGCACTTTCCGCCGAGCTTTCACAGCTTGCCGTCGAGGCCAATTTACGTATGCGGGAAGCGGGCTTTAAACCGTATATTGCACCGGCGCTTTCCTCCGGCGCGATTGCACTGCTGCTGACGCTGCGTAAAGAATGGCATTACAGCGCTGTTTTTATCGACGGCGTATATTTTGGCTGTAAAAACAGGCAAACTGATACCGGCCTGGAAACAGAGGCGCTGCCGCTGCCGGATATGCTGTATGAGCGTATCCGCGCGGCGCATCAAAGGTTAGAGGAACAGGGCGGACAATGGAGGTGAAGGATATGTCACGCTTGCAGGTTATCTTCCCGGGGGAAGCCTCCTCGCGCTTGCAGGATGTACTTGGCTGTGCGCTTTCCGGCATACCCCATATCAAACGGACGGACCTTGATTCGATCGAGGACGGACCACTGCTCTTTGCGGCGAATGTGGGCGCGGGCGGCGTCAACCTGCCGCTGTGTTCCCTGTTAAAAAAGCTTAGAGTGTCCCCTTGCCTCCTGGAAGGGCGGGTCGGCGGCGTGGTGATCGACGGTGAAACGGAACTGTATACCAAATCGGTAGGCAGGGACGTGGTGCAGAGCGCAAACCTGTGCGGCTGTACGTTTCCGGGGCGCCCGCTGGTGGAGGGCACTGGGTCGCTGTACAATTATACGGTGCTTTCCAAGACGTCCGGCGTGAACCGGCTCGGCGCTTATAAGGAGGCCGCGCGGGAACTGGTCGGGCGCATACAGGCGTACCGGAAGCCTGCGCTAAACCGTCCGCGGCTGTTGGTGCTGCACGCGAGCAATCGCAGCACATCCAATACCCTGACGCTGTGGTCCATGGTGCGCGCGCATATCCAAGCGGATATGGATATTCAGGAAATCACATTGCGAAACGGCGCGGTCGTAGACTGCGTAGGCTGTTCCTATACGACATGCATGCACTTCAGTGAACAGGGAAATTGCTTTTATGGCGGGGTAATGACAGAAGAGGTGTATCCCGCGCTGGAGGCCTGCGACGCGCTAATGCTGCTTTGTCCCAACTACAACGACGCGGTGGGCGCGAACATCACGGCCTTCATCAACCGACTTACGGCGCTCTTTCGCAAAACGCGTTTTTATGACAAATCGATATTCGGTATCGTTGTCTCCGGCTACAGCGGCGGGGATATCGTATCCAGCCAGCTTATCTCCGGCCTGAACATGAACAAAACATTCCAGCTGCCGCCGCGGTTCTGCATGCTGGAGACCGCCAATGACCCGTGCAGCATACTGCATGTGAAGGGAATCGAAGCGCGCGCACAGGCCTTCGCGGAAAATATGCGGCGCCACCTGATGTAAACCCTGTTACAGGTACGTCCTTGCTTTATGCAGCCTGCGCATGCCAGGCCAAAAGCAGATCTACCATTTGGCCATAACTCTTGACGCCGCTTTCCTGGCGGTTGTATTTCAGGTATCCGTCGTTCATCTGGTTCATCGCTTCTTCCACAGGTCCTTCATATGCATCCCAATACGCATTATAATCCCAGAGATCACGCAGCATGCCTTCGCTGTACGTGGAAAGATACAGCTCGGTATATGCTTCGGGCCGCACTTTGTTGAGCTGGTTGCCGCAATGGATGAGCGCCAGCATCACACCGGAATACTGCAGCGTCGGGTCGTTTGATGCCATACAGGCGAGATATGCGGCGAAATTTGCCTCATCTTCCCGGGCAATGCCAAGGCTGTGCGCGCTTTCATGCGCGGCGGAGGAGGGGATCAATAGAGCGGGCTGGTGTATGTTGACGTTGGGTTCGGCGGTAAAAGGCGTATATATGCCGGATATGCCTGCCCAGCTCAAACCTTCGGCGGCAAACACCGGTTTGGGCCGCGCCGCCCGCATGCGAAACAGTGGCAGCGCATTCCCCAGCGCCTCGTAGGCGGCGGGTATCTTTTCAAAACACGCCTGTGTATCTGTCAGGGAGTATATGCCCCGTTCATCCTCCCGCACATTTTCGCGCAATACGGCTGCCTGCTCCGCAAGCGAATAACAAAGCGTCTCGAGTTCTTCGACAGGGCGGTCACGCACATCCAAAGAGAGCAGCGTACCCAGCGTAGGACGCGAATAGTTGAACCCCCACAGCATATAGAACGCGTTAAAGGCGAAGCCGAATGCTATGATGACGGTAAGGATGAGTTGCGTAAATTGCACCCACTGCGCGCGTTTTAATACCGTGCGCACGAAGGTAATCAGGATGACCGCGGGCACGCCCACGGCAAGCGCATATAAAATCCATTCAGCAACCGAAAAGGGGGCAAGCCCGAATACCGTGCTTAAAATGCTGTTAAGTACCGGATATACGCCTTGGCTGTACAGCTTTTCCACCGTGTCCGGAAAACGGCTCAACAATGCGGGCAGCACGATAGCCAGCGGGAACAGCAGCAGCCAGGGAAGACGTCTAAGCTGTGTTTTCCATTCCAGCGACAGGCGGATGTCTAAGGTTTGCTTTTTCTTTTCCATGCGCATAGTATAACACATGTACATCTGAAGCAAAAAACAAAAATCTTTTCCCGGGCAGGGGAGGATGGTATACTAATATCCGACAACAGGAGGCGATGTACTTGCAGGTAGGCATATCGACGGCGAGCCTGTTCAGTAAATGCAGTGTAGAGGATGCTCCAGCCCGCATAGCGGCATTCGGGGCATCTATTTGCGAGATATTCCTCAATACGTTTTCCGAATATGAGGAAGATTTTATAACGCTGCTTGACGGGCGAATACGTGAGAACGGCCTGCGGGTGTATAGCGTGCATCCCATGGGTACGCAGTTCGAGCCGCAATTGTTCTCCTTGCACCCCCGGCAGCGGGCGGATGCTATGCGCCTTTACGAGCAGGTATTGCGTGCGGGCAGGCGGTTGGGCGCGAGCTGCTATGTTATGCACGGGCCTTCGGGCTTGAACGGCGCGGTAAAAAACATGGAACTGCCCCGTATTGGGCCTATCGTGCAGGAACTGTGTGAAACGGCGGCCGCTTACGGCCTTACGCTTGCATGGGAAAACGTGAGTTGGTGCCTGTTCCATATGCCTTCCTTCGGGCCGCGCCTTTTGGAGGCGACAAAGTCCGACGACCTGCGTTTCACGCTGGATATCAAACAGGCTGTTCGCAGCGGTTATGCGCCTGTCGAGTATGTCGAAGCCATCGGCGAACGCATGGTGAATTTGCACATATGCGATTATAAGCACATGCCCGGTTATGTGCTGCCGGTCATGCCGGGGCGGGGTGAATGCGACTTTGCGGATTTAGGCGATGCACTCAAACGAAAAGGGTATGCCGGTCCCGCCTTTTTGGAGGTATACAGCGATATGTACCATGATGACGAAGAGTTCCTAAAGAGCTATCTGCAGGTGAAGCGTTGCCTGGACGGCAGCGTTCTATGAAACGGAAAAAAGCAGTGCATGCACGTGGGAGGAATTGAAATGGAGCAGTATTTCGACAAGGCATGGCGGGCGCAAATGCGCATCCGGGTGGATTTCAACAATATGATGGAGGAGACGCTGGGTGCGCGGGGTATCTCCGCTTCCGAAATCGTGCAGCTGAAGCCCCGGCTTGAAGCTGCCGCGCTTTCTATGGAAATTAAGCGCGGGCAGATGAAATGGCGCGAACTGCCTTACAACCAGGATACCATCGTTGAAGACATTCTTGAAACGGCGGCCGATATCGCGGGCAGGTGTGAAAACTTTGTCCTGCTGGGTATCGGCGGAAGTGCGCTGGGTCCCATAGCGGTACAGCAGGCTTTGAATCATTTGCATTATAACGATCTGCCCCGTGAACGCCGCGGCGGCCCCCGCCTGTTTGTGGAGGATAATGTAGACCCGGAGCGCATGGCCGCGCTTCTCGACGTGATCGACGTGAAGGATACCGTATTCAACGTGATCACAAAATCGGGTGGTACCAGCGAAACGATGTCGCAGCTTTTAATACTGACGGCGATGCTGCGGGAGCGTCTGGGCGAGGATGCGCTTTCTAATCACCTGATTGCCACTACGGATGAAAAGAAGGGCAACCTCATCAAGATCGCGAAGCGGCTGGATCTGAAGACGTTCTATGTGCCCGAGGGGGTAGGCGGACGCTTCAGCGAACTGTGCCCGGTAGGGCTTCTGGCGGCGGCGGTCTGCGGCATCGACATACGTGCGCTTCTTGCGGGCGCAGCGTATACGGATGAACTGTGCAAGGTATCCGACATATGGCATAACCCGGCCTATATGCTCGCGACGCTGCAGTTTATCGCCATGCGGCGCGGATGCAATATTTCGGTCATGATGCCGTACGCCGATTCGCTCAAATACATGGCGGACTGGTATGCGCAGCTTTGGGCTGAATCTCTTGGCAAACGGTACGGAAACGACGGACGGGATGTATTTGCGGGCCAGACGCCCGTTAAGGCGCTGGGCGTGACGGATCAGCACAGCCAGGTGCAGCTGTATACCGAGGGCCCCTTCGATAAGGTCGTGACGTTCCTCGGCGTGGAAAGTTATCGCGCAACGGTCAGCATTCCCGAAGGCTTTTCGGATATCCCCGATGTCGCCTTCCTGGGCGGGCATACGCTCAACGAACTGATAAAAGCAGAGCAGCTCGCTACGGAATACGCGTTGATGAAAAGCGGGCATATGAGCCATACCATTACGCTGCCGGAGGTCAACGCGTTTACCGTCGGGCAGCTGCTATATCTGCTGGAGGTACAAACGGCATTCGCGGGCGAACTGTTGGCCATCAACGCTTTCGATCAGCCCGGCGTGGAAGAAGGAAAGAACGCCACATACGCGCTTTTAGGCAAGCCCGGCTTTGAGCAAAAGAAAGCGGAACTGGATGCGCGGCCGGCGCGGCGGGAGCGGTATATCATTTAATTGCAGCAAAAGCATAATGTTCCCAATATCAACAAATAGTGCAGCGACTATATCAATTCGTCCACTCTGACGATCCGTGCACCGGAGTGGATGTCTTGCATGCCCACTTCCGGCCCATAACGGGACGCCGCCTGCGAAACGGCTGGAAAAGCGGTATGCCGCTTTTTCGGCAAGCATGCGCTATTCTTGTCCAAGCTGTGAATTTCAGAGCGCACAGATGACAGCGCGGGTTGGATGATGTAAAATAGAGGGCATGGAACAAACGATCGGCATCCGGCGTTCCGCACTATTTCGGCAAAAATTCGCGTGGCGCACAGGAGGAAGTGGAATGAAAACGGCCGCTTTAGGCTTGAATACCATACTGGCATGCCTGCTGTGCCTGCTTTTATTTGCAGGCTGCACGGCGCCAGCGGTAGAAGAAACGCAAACCCCGGACGCAACGCAACAGCCGGAAGCGCAGACTGCCGCGGCGGTCAATGTATCCGATACGCTGATCGGCTTTATCATCCCGCAATCAGAAGAGCTGTCGCTGTGCACTGCCATGCATGGTTTTTTAAGAACTGCCGAGAATTTGGGCTATCCCGCTAAGCTGTACCATGCGAAGTCTGGAACGGCCTCGGTCGCCGCAGTGGAGCAGGCTTCGGAAGAAGGCTGTGCCGGGCTGTTAATCTGGAGTCCGGATGGAGCAAACGCAAGCGCCATTGCACGCGCGGCGGAGCTGTCCATTCCTGTGGTGGTGCCTTATTTCAGCGCTTCGGGTACTGGTGTTACGGCCAATGCGGTAGCGGATCTTATAGGGTATACAGAGGAAGTTGCCATGGGCGTTGCCGAACGAATGGTGGAGCGCGAATGCAAGGCTGGGAAAGTTTTGGTATACGGCCGCACGCCGGTTCCCACCTACAACGGCTTTGTGGCGGCCATCGCTACCTATTATCCGCAATATAATGTGGCTTACTTTACGCGTACGGCATCGGAGCAGCAGGCGGCAATCGACGAACTGGCCAATCATATCCTTTGGAACAGGGACATCAAAGGGCTTTTCTGTACGGATGTGGATGGCGCGTTGATCGCTGTGCGCGCGCGTGAGCAGGCGCAAAGTATTTTCAAACGCGACGGCGCGCCGGAGGGTACCGCGTCGCCCTCGCCCAAGGATACGCCAAAGACTTCCCTGACGCCCTCGCCCTCTCCGGCGCCGTCGGCTTCCCCTGTAAGTACGCCCCCCGTATCGGCGGGATCGATGGGAACATCGGTCACGCCTGTGCCTTCCGGGTTGATACAGTCCATTACCATTTCCGTCGCGGGGTACGGCATCAGTGATGATGCCATAGCGCTCATGCGGGAAAATGACATTTATGCCTTTGTGCTGGAGCCATACTATGAAGCAAGCGCCCAATCGCTGATGCTGCTGGATCGTATACTCAACAGTGAAAGCGTGCCCGCCGCCTCGCGCCTGAATATGCCCATCGTCAGAATGGCCACGCTGGATAAGTATGTGCTTCTCTACGAGCAGGTGCAGGATTGGTTTTCCCTCCGAAAAGCAAAAGAAAACGCCGTAGATTGATAAGCAGAAGAAGGGAGCTTCGTGCAAAGCGACCGTAACGCAAGGCAAAAAGCCAAAAATATCGAATGGATCACCATCGTGCTGATGCTCGGCCTGGTGGCTTTCGGTTTGTTTACAATCGGCAACGTCATGGCCGAGCCGTTTACCGGGGAAGAGGCCGGCACGGCGGATATCTTAGCGAAACTGAATCTCGAATATGTACAGCGTCAGGTCCTCAACTTCCTCGTAGGGCTTGCGGCGTTGTTCGTTATGCTGGCCATCGACTATACGCTGTTTCGCGTCGCCATAAAGTACATTTACTGGGGCAATGTGGCATTATTGGCGATACTGCTTGTTATCGGCGAATCCACGCGCGGCGTGCTCGGCTGGTTCACCATCGGCACACGCGCGTTCCAACCATCGGAAATGTGCAAGGTGACGCTGATTATCATGCTTTCCAAGCTGGCGTCGGACGTTGTGGAACGTGACGGCGCTCTGAGGAACCTGAAAGATATAGGCCTGCTTGCGCTGTATTTTGCCATACCGTTTGTATTGGTTGTGGAACAGCCCGATATGGGCACGGCCGTTGTGTTTTTAGCGATATTCATTTGCATACTGTTCATTTCCAAAATCAGCTGGAAGTATATACTCAGCGCCCTTGCGGTAGGCGCCGCCATGCTGCCGTTAAGCTATTTTTACCTGCTCAGCGGTGATCAAAAAAAGCGCATCGATGTGTTTTTGGATCCGTCGCTTGACCCGCAGGGGGCAGGCCTGCATGTTTTGCGCAGCAAGGAGGCCATTGGTTCCGGGCAGCTGTTGGGGAAAGGTTACTTTACGGAAGGTACGCTCGCACAGCTGAAGTATGTGCCGGAGCGACATACGGATTTTGTGTTTTCCGGCATTGTGGAAGGCTTCGGCTTCGTGGGCGGCACCATATTGATCGTGGTGTATTTTCTGTTAATCTTTCGCTGGCTGTGGATCGCATTGCACGCAAAGGACCATTTTGGCACATGTCTGGTGATCGGCGCCACAGGTATGCTGCTTGCGCATGTGTTTGAAAACGTCGGCATGACGATAGGCTTAATGCCTGTTACCGGAATCCCGCTGCCGTTCGTAAGCTACGGCGGCTCCAATTTGCTCGCGAACATGATGACGGTGGGCGTCGTGCTCAATGTTTGGATGCGTCGACAGCAACGGCGTTAGCGCGCAATATTCCGTCGAACCCTCGCATATACTGAATTACTCGGTATGATGAGAGGGGGCCTCTATATGGCTTTGCAGCGAATGGACACCACTCCGTTTGTTACGGAAGAAATTGGTGCCGCGCCTCGTCCACGATACAAATCACACAGATTTTCAAGAAAGCGAACAGCCTCCAATAAGCATCGCAAAAAATGGGTGCCGTCCCCTCTGCTCGTTAAGATTGGCATCTGCGGCGCCGCGTGCGCGCTGATGTTTGGCATGAAGGCGCTGGATACGCCGGTTGCCGTGCAGGCGGTTTCCGGTGTGCGCGGCGCGATCACCGAGGAATCCGAGTTTGACGAAATGCTTGGCAAGCTGCAGTTCGTTGAGCTTCCCAACGCGCTTGAAGTGTTTTCGACCGACAGCAAAATGATCGTGCCTGTCAATGCGCCCACCGTATATGTGGAGCCGGAAGCGAAATATGCCATATGGGAGGGCGCGCCCAACGCGGAAGTCATCGCATCTGCGGCGGGAGAGGTGCGCGCGGTCGGCGAGGACAGCATGCTGGGAAAATATGTGCGTCTGATGCACGCGGACGATATTGAAACGATCTATTACGGGCTTGCAACCATTCAGGTGGAAGAAGGCCAGCCCATTCGCAGGCAGGATACGCTGGGTACTTTGGGTGAGAACGGCACACTGCGTCTGAGCGTGCTTCTTTCAGGCGAACCGCAGCCGCCGGATACTTACCTGGATCTGGTGATTGCCGGATGAAGCTGTTCCAAGTCGGCAATACCCAGGTCAGGCTGCACCCGGGGCTGCTGCTGGTATTGTTTGGCGCGGTGGTGCTGGGGCTTCTTGGCAGACTTTTACAGGCAATGGTGGCGCTTACGCTGCATGAGCTGTTCCATGCCATTGTCGCGCGGTCCATGGGGTACACGGTGGACAGTGTGGAGTTCATGCCCTTTGGCGGCGTGGCGCATTTGACCGATCAGCCGTTTTCCCGCAAAGCGGAATTTTACATTGCGGCGGCAGGTCCGTTATGCAATTTTGTGGTCGCGGGGGCGGTAGCGGTAGCGATATCGCTTTTTCCCGTTACGCAATATGCGCTGCAATATTTCCTGACCATCAATCTGGCCCTTGCGTTGATCAATCTCATGCCCGCTCTGCCGCTCGACGGCGGGCGCATGCTGCGTTCCATATTGATGCATTTTTTGCGGCCGCGCACCGCCACGCTCATCACAGCGTGGCTTGGCATACTTTTTAGCGCCATACTGCTGGGTATGACGGCGTATATGCTGCTTTTTGGCATGCTGAACCCGTTCCTGCTCATCATGGGCGCCTTCCTGCTGCTTGGCGCCATACGGGAGCTTCGCACAGCGCCGCATGCGCAAATTGCGGCGATGCTGCGCCGTAAGGATGCGTTTGCCCGCGGCGAGGCGCTGCCCATGCGCCATGTCGCCGTGCGCGAAGGTCTCTCGGCGGGGTCGGCTCTGCGGCAATTATCCTCCTCGCGATATAATCTGCTGCTGGTGCTTGGTGAAGATATGCAGACATTAGGCCAGCTCGATGAAGGCCGGCTGCTCGAAGGTATTGCGAAGCACGGACATACAATTACGGTGGGCGAACTGCTCAGGCGCTGAACGGGGGATGCTTTTAAGGCCGCTCCGTCGTCAGGGCTTCCGATTGACCCGGTTTACAAATGATGATAAACTGAATTTAGATTTACGCCAATTAACGGGAGGTACTATTTGGATAACACGGCATTAAACGGCATCCTGGCGACCGTTGAAAAGCCGGCAAGATATACAGGCGGAGAATGGAATATGGTCTTCAAGCAAAGCGCTCAAGTGCATGTTGCGCTTTGTTTTCCGGATGTATACGAGATCGGCATGTCGCATTTGGGCTCGCGCATACTATACCACGTGCTCAACGCGCGGGAGGAAATATTCTGCGAACGCGTATTTACGCCATGGACGGATATGGAGCAGGCGATGCGCCAAAGCGGCCTGCCGCTATTTTCGCTTGAGAGCAAGCGTCCGCTCAATGCGTTTGATATCGTAGGATTCTCGCTCTTGTACGAGATGTGCTACACCAATATACTCACAATGCTTGATCTTGCCGGTATTCCGGCATGCGCACAGGACAGGGGAGAGGAATATCCCCTTATTATTTGCGGCGGCCCTTGCGCCTGCAACCCTGAACCGCTTGCGGATTTTATGGACGCGGTGCTGCTGGGCGACGGCGAGGAACTGATGCCGGAAGTGGTGGACGCTTACCGTGAACAGCGGGATGCGGGAAAGTGCAAGCGGGATATCCTGCTCCGGCTTTCTCAAATTCCCGGCGTCTATATTCCTTCGTTTTATCAGCCGCGCTATGCGGGCGAAGCGTTTGCCGCGCTGGAAAAACTGGAGCCTTCCGCGCCGGACAGCATTGAACGGCGCGTGGTAAAGGATCTTGATTCCACGCCCTATATCGGAAAACCCATCGTCCCCTTTCTTGGCATCGTGCACGACCGTGTTGCGCTGGAACTGTTCCGCGGATGTACGCGCGGCTGCCGCTTTTGCCAGGCGGGATATATTTACCGCCCGGTGCGTGAGCGCAAAAAAGAAACACTGCTCGCCATGGCGCGCGATTTGGTGGAAAGCACCGGTTATGATGAGATCTCGCTGTTTTCGTTGAGCTCCAGCGACTATTCCTGCATCCATGACCTGGTGCCGGAATTGCTGGATAGTATGGAAAATCAGCGCGTATCCGTATCCCTGCCGTCGCTTCGTATCGATACATTCATAAAAGAGGATCTCGAACGCATGCAGGAAGTGCGCAAGGCGGGGCTCACGTTTGCGCCGGAAGCCGGCACGCAGCGCATGCGGGACGTGATCAACAAGGGCGTAACGGAAGAAGACCTGTTGCGGGCCGCGCGCGACGCCTTTGAGGCGGGCTGGACAGGCATCAAGCTATACTTCATGATCGGCCTGCCCACCGAAACGGATGAGGATATTATCGGTATCGCCGACCTTGCACGCATGGTCAGCCGGGTGTTCTATGAGCTGCCCAAGGAACAGCGCGGCAAGGGCCTGCGCGTTACGGTGAGCGCTTCCTCCTTCGTGCCCAAGCCCTTCACGCCCTTCCAGTGGGTGCCGCAGGATACTATGGAAGAGCTTCGCCGCAAGCAGCAGCTGCTCAAAGCCGCACTTAAGGGCGTTCACGGCGCGGAATACCACTACCACGACTCCACCATCAGCATGCTCGAAGCCGCGTTTTCCCGCGGCGACAGGCGCTTGGGCCGCGTGCTGTTGGAAGCTTACGCGCACGGCTGCCGCTTTGATTCCTGGGCGGAGCATTTTAGGCCTGAAGCATGGCGGCAGGCGTTTTCCGACTGTGGCCTTGACCCCGCATATTATGCGAACCGGGAACGGGCGCTTGACGAAGCCCTGCCCTGGCAGCACATCGATATGCTGGTGGAGCAGGAATATCTCAAATCAGAATATGAAAGGGCCATGCAGGCTGCGAATACACCGGATTGCCGCAAAGGCTGCAATGGATGCTTTGGTGCAAAATATGCGGATTATTGCCAACTTTCGTAAGGGTGAAGAACTTCGGTTTATTTCCCATCTGGATATTCAGAGGTTGGTGCAACGCGCGATGCGGCGCGCCAAGCTGCCCTTGAGCTATTCACAGGGCTTCAATCCGCATCCGGTGCTTTCGTTTGCTTCCGCGCTCGCGGTGGGGTACACAAGCGATGCGGAGTGGATGGATGTCCGGCTGGAAACCGATATGCCGGTGGAAGAATTCGTTTCGCGTATCAACACGGCGCTGCCGCGCGGCCTGGTTGTGCTGCGCGCACAGGCGCTTGAGCAAACGCTGCCCGCGCTTACCGCGCTCATACAGCGCGCGCGCTATGCCGTTACGGTTTATTTGGATGCACCTGTCAGCGCCGATCGGCTGACACAGGGCATAGAAGCCCTGCAGAGCGGACCGATCATCGTAACAAAGCGTACCAAAGGCGGCATGAAGCAGGTGGATATCCGCCCGCAGCTCTTAAGCATGAGGCTGATGCAAGGGGATACGCCCATGGCAGACGGACAGCTGGAGTCCGCGAAACTTGCCATCGAAGGCGTGCTCAACGCTTCCGGCGGCTTGCAGATCGAGTTATTATTGCAGGCACTGATGCAGGCATGCTCCGCCGCAGGGCGTTGGCGTGTGCATCGTGCGGCTGTATATTTTGAACATATCGAGGTGTAACGCATGAACAAGGAGATCGTGGTAGACATCAATCCTTATCAGACACGCGTCGTACTGCTCGAAAGCGGGCACCCCAGCGAAATCTATATCGAACGCCGCGGCCATGAGCGGCTCGTCGGCAACATCTACAACGGTAAGGTGCAAAACGTACTGCCCGGCATGCAGGCGGCTTTTGTCGACATCGGGCTCGAGCGCAATGCGTTCCTCTATGCCGGGGATGTGCAGGTGGACCGTTCGGATTTCCAGTTTGGCGACAACGGGCAGGATATCCGCCTGGCGTCCGTCAACATTCAGGATATCGTGAAGCCCGGGCAGGAGATCATGGTGCAGGTGCTAAAGGAACCGGTCGGCACCAAGGGCGCACGGATTACCACGCATATCACGCTGCCGGGGCGAACGCTGGTGCTTATGCCTACCGTCAATTATGTGGGCGTTTCCCGCCGCATTGCGGATGAAGCGGAACGCTCGCGCCTTCGCGCCATACTCGATGAAGTAAAACCGCCGGAAATGGGCGTGATTGTCCGTACCGCCGCCATAGGAAAAAATAAAGAAGAATTTCAGGCGGACATCCATTTTCTGGAACGTTTATGGCAGCGTATAACCAAGAAAAGATCGCTGGTAAGCGCCCCGCGCCTGCTGCACGCGGAGGAACCGCTCATTTTCCGCACCATTCGCGATTTGTTCACACCCGATATCGAGCGCCTTATCATCAACGATTCAGAGTTTTACGAGCGTATACAGATCGTCGCGAACATCATATCCCCGCAATTGAAAGATAAGGTCGTATTGTATCAGGGCGAGGAAGACCTGTTCGACCGATTTGATCTGGAAAGCAAAATCGAAAAAGCGCTTGCACGCAAGGTCTGGCTCGCAAACGGGGGCTATATCGTGATCGACCAGACGGAAGCGCTGACCAGTATAGACGTCAATACCGGCCGCTTCGTAGGCACGGATAATTTACAGGAAACCATCACGCAGGCCAACTGCGAGGCCGCAAAAGAGATTGCCCGGCAGTTGCGGCTGCGGGATATCAGCGGCATCATTATCGTGGATTTTATCGATATGGAGGATATCGCGGACAAGGAGCGCGTGCTGGATACACTCAAAGCGGAGCTGAAAAAGGACCGCACCAAGTCCAACGTGCTGGGCATCACACAATTAGGGCTGGTGGAAATGACCCGCAAAAAGACGCGGCAGTGCATCAGCAATACGCTGCAGATGCCGTGCCCTTACTGCCACGGCGACGGGAAAGTGCTTTCTCCCGAGACGGTTGTGCTCAAGGTAAGGAAAGCATTGCTGCATTGCATCCAGAATGAATCCATGGCCAATTATGTCATCGAAGTGCACCCAAGCATCGCCGCGCTCATCGATGACCATTCCAGCGCGCAGGCACCGCTTTTGCCCATGGCGTCGGGCAGGAATATCTATGTAAAAGCTGTTCCTGCGATGCATGTGGAAGAGTTCAGGATCCAACCGCTGCTGAAAAAGCCGGATACGCTCGAAGGCGTGCGGAAGTATTCCTGATCTGATTGCGCTCGATTGCGGTATATTTTATATAAAGCGCTTGCTTTCGTGATGTGACGTGTTAAAATGTCGATAGATGCCATGAATACAGTAAACAGGAGCACGAGGATGAAGATTTGCAGAGCTGCCGTAGGACAGGAAGTATTCTATGCCCTGATCGAGGGCGACACCCTTCGACGCTTAGACGGCGATCCGTTTGGGGGGATTACGCAGGATGGACGGACGTATCCTATCGGTGAAGCGCGTTTGCTTGCGCCCGTTGAGCCGAGCAAAATCGTGTGCATCGGCAAAAACTATTATGCGCACGCGATGGAAATGCAGGAAGGCGCGCCGGAGGAGCCGCTCCTATTCATTAAGCCGAATACCACCGTCATCAATCCCGGCGATGACATTGTGTATCCGCCGGACAGTAAGCGTGTGGATTATGAAGCGGAGCTTGCCGTGGTCATCGGCCGCCGCTGCAAGGATGTGCCCATGGGCGGCTATCGGGATGTCGTACTCGGCTATACCTGCCTGAACGATGTGACCGCGCGCGATTTGCAAAAAAGCGACGTCCAGTGGACGCGCGGGAAAAGCTTCGATACCTTCTGCCCGATCGGGCCCTGGATTGAAACCGAACTCAATCCGTTCGACGTAAAAGTCGAATCCCGCCTCAACGGCAAGGTATGCCAAAGTGAGACCACGGCGACCATGATGCACAATGTGGATAAGCTGGTGTATTTCATCAGCCGCGTAATGACGCTGCTGCCCGGCGATGTCATCGCGACCGGTACGCCCGCGGGCATTGGTCCTATGCAGCCCGGCGATACCGTCGAGATCGAGGTTGGGGGTATCGGCATACTGCGCAACCGGATCCGGCTGCCCTGACTTTCCTTTACTCTCTGACTGCCAGTAGGAGGTATGGTATGGAATACAACTCCAAATTGCTCAGCAAAGAAGTGGATGCCCTGTTCGAGGTGGTTCTCATGCTGGAGACCCCGGAGGAGTGTTACCGTTTTTTTGAGGATATCTGCACCATTTCCGAGATCCATGCCATCGCACAGCGGCTGGAGGTTGCAAAAATGCTGCGCCGCGGTATCACTTATCAGGAGATCGCGCAGAAGCTGGGCGCTTCCACAGCGACTATCAGCCGCGTGAACCGTTCGCTCACCTACGGCTCTGGCGGGTATCAAATGATGCTGCGCCGGTTGGACGAAAAGCTTTCCGCTCAGACGGAGGAGCAGGAAAAAATCGGAGGATAACGCATGTCCATGGATGGACTTTCCCTGCTGGCGGTATGCGCCGAGCTTCGCGCGCTTATTGACGGCAAGGTAGATAAAATTCAGCAGCCTGAGCGTGAGACGCTTCTTATCACCGTACGTGCAAGGGGCAGCAATTACAGGCTGCTCCTTTGTGCACATCCGGAAAACGGCCGCGTGCAGCTCACGCAGGCAAGCTTCCCCAACCCGCCCGAACCGCCCGTTTTCTGCATGCTGCTGCGCAAACGGCTGACCGGCGGGCGTATCCGTGCAATCGAACAGCCACGGCTCGACCGTGTTGTATTTATAGAATTCGAAGCGCGTGACGAGCTGGGCGATACGGTTTTGCTCAAGCTCGTTGTGGAGTTAATGGGCAAGTATTCGAATATCTGTTTTTTAAACCAGAGTGGCGCGATACTCGACTGCGCGCGCCATGTGGACGCGGGTATGTCCAGCGTGCGCATGCTGCTGCCCGGCATCATTTACGCGCCGCCCCCGCCGCAGGATAAAATCAATCCGCTTGATGCGGAGGAAGATGACTTTTTTGAAGCCCTGCAGGGGCGCGGAAGCGTGCATAAACTGCTGAGCGGCCGCTTCTTTGGCCTTTCACCCGACTGCGCGCGCCAAATGGCGGCGCGGTGGTCGGGGGAATCCGAGCTTTTTGTCGATAAGTTGACGGAAACCGACCGCAGGGCGCTTGCGCGCTTTTTATTCCACCTGTACCAATCCTTTAAAAACGATGCGTTTACGCCTACGCTGGTATACAATCATTTACATGAACCGGTGGCGATGTACCCGTTTATGCCGTCGTATCCGGAGCAGCTTTGCGCTTCCATGCAAACTATGAGCGAAGTGCTGGATGCATATTTTGCCGAGCGGGATCAGCTGGAGCGATTCCGGCGCCGCAGCGCATCGATCTCGCGCATACTGCAAAACAATCTGGAGCGTTGCTATAAAAAGCTCGCCCTGTTCGAGCAGGCGCTCAACCAAAATGAAGATTTGGAGCAGCTTCGATTAAACGGGGAATTGCTTCTAGCGAACGCCCATTCGTTGCGCCGCGGCATGAAAAACGCAAAGCTTTTGAACTATTATCTTGACCCGCCTGCCGAAAGCATCGTCACGCTGGACGAGCGGCTGTCCCCGCAGGAGAACGCGCAGAAGTATTTTAAACGTTACCAAAAGGGAAAGGCCGCCAAGGCGCTTGCCGTTTCGCAGCGCCGCCAATCGCTGGAAGAGATTGCGTATTTGGAAGGCCAGCAGGACAACCTGAACAAATGCGTTACCGACTTAGAGCTGGTAGAAATCAAAGAAGAGCTGGTCCGCGAGGGATATGTCCGACCCGAAAACAGTCGCATCAAGCCGCAGAAGCATGCGCCGTCCAAACCCATGCTGGTGCGTTCTTCCGACGGGCTGGAAATCTATATCGGCCGGAACAATCAGCAAAACGACGCGCTGACGCTGCGCTTTGCGCGTGGCGAGGATTGGTGGCTGCATACCAAGAACATACCCGGCTCGCACGTGATCGTGCGCTATGAAGGAGAACTTCCCGCCGCCACGCTGCGCGAGGCGGCGATGCTGGCGGCCTATTACAGCAAGGCGCGTGCTTCGGCCTCCGTTCCGGTGGATTACTGCCTGCGCAAGTTCGTAAAAAAGCCTGCCGGCGCCAAGCCCGGCATGGTCATTTACACCACCAACCGCACCATTTATGTAACGCCGGACGAGGCGGAGGTAAAACGTCTGGAACAGAACCCCGTATAATTATGTCCGCCGCCCGCGGCTTCCGAACAGCAGGGCGAGCAGCATGGCTGTCGCTACGCCAAGCGTGCACGCAAAGAGTACGGAAAGTCCTGTGAGCGTATTGACAAAGTAGGGTGAATACCCGGGGGAGAATGCTTCCATACTGCCGGACTGGAGCATAATCAGCAGGTAGGCGATGATACCGGCCAATACGCCGTGCGCAAACTTTATGCCAATATAGCGCAGGGGCTTCCGGAATTGCACAAATGCCATGGCCTGCACCATAATGCTAAGTCCTCCGAAGGAAATTAAAAACGCGCATAGCGGCACGGCGATACGGATCGGCATCCCTGTTTCCGAGATCAGGTGGCAGCCGCCCGTCATTTCGAGCAGGCCCAGGAGCAAGCCGTGCGCGGGCGAATCCCCCGGCGTTGCCGCAAATATATGGTCGATGGGGGCGGCGAGCGTGCCGAGTATCCCAAGCTGTTCCAGCACTTCCGCCAGCACAAGGAAGAATACGACGGTCCCGCCTACCTTGAGCATATCCGCCATGCCATCGGCGATGGATTTGGGCAGTACCCTGAAAAAGGGCTCCTGCGTCGTATTAGCGACCCGCGCGGGCGACGCGGACCGGATTGGCCAAAATATGCGCAGCAGCACCGCGATGCTAAGCCCGCCCGCATAATGCGCTACGGCGAGCGGCAGGAACAGGCGGGCGTCTGAAAACATTCCTGCGGAGACCGCGCCGATCAAAAACATGGGGCTGCATAGATTGCACACCGTACCCAGGCGCTCCGCCTCGTCATCGGATACGTTGCCGTTTGCCTGCAGCATGCCGCACAGGCGCGCGCCGGACGGGTAGCCGGAGACGCCGCCCATCAGCAGTATGGGCAGGGCATAATGCGAAATGCGCAGCTTTTTGGAAAGCGGATGCAGCGTGTTTGCAAGCATATGCAACGCGCCGGTGCGCTCCATCAACGTGGCGCTGGCAAAAAACGGGAACAGCGTAGGAAGCAATACTTCCCACCAAAGCGAGAGCGCCGTTTGCGCGGCGCGCATGGCGGGCTCGGCAAACAGCACCAGCAGCAGGCAAAGCAAAAAAGCGGCAAACGCGACTGTGCGCTTCATACACACCTCCCGCATAGAATAAAAAAGGATTTTGGTTCTAAGTAACCACGGATTAATTGGCACGCGGTCTTAACGGCCGATTTTGCGTTCTGTCGCGTCGCGAAAATCTCGAAATAGCGCTGCTATTCCTTCGATTTTGCTCCTTGCAGGCCGCAAAATCCTCTCGCCAGTCCAGCATCCTCATTTAATCAGTGCTTACCTAGGATTATCCTTATGTTGAAGGAGGTCTTGGCATGACGAAGAAGGTGGGCTTGGCGCTTGGATCGGGCAGCACAAAAGGTATTGCGCATATCGGCGTGATACAGGCGCTTGAGGAAAACGGCGTTCCTATCGATATGGTGTCCGGCTCCAGCGCGGGCGCCATTATTGGGGCTATTTACGCGGCAGGCACCGATCTTTCCATGCTGGGCAAGTTTTTTGCCTCCATCAGCAGCCGGGAGTATATGGATATGACGCTGCCGCGCACAGGAAGAGGCGGGCTGATAAAGGGTGAACGCATGCAGGAACTGGTGCGCCTGTTCACGCATGATAAAACCTTCGATCAAACCCGCATTCCTTTTCTCTGTATGGCGGTGGATGTGGAAACCGGCGAACTGCTGACATTCCAGGACGGCAATAAGAAATTGCATGAATGCGTGCGCGCAAGCATGTCCATACCCGGCGTGTTCGTACCCGTACGCATCGACGGCAGGCTGTGTGTGGATGGCGGCGTGCTCGAACGCGTGCCCTGTATCCCCCTGCGCGATGCGGGAGCGGACGTGATCATAGGCGTGGATGTCGGTTACCGGGGGGAAGTGCGCCGCATAGAAATGCCCACCGTACGCAATATCGTTGACAATACGCTGGATATCATGCAATGGGAGATTACGCGCCTGCGTCTGGAAGCGGCGGATATCATGCTGTGCCCACAGGTACGCACATTGATGAAAGGCTTTTCCACAGAGCATACGGAGGAATGCATCGCCGAAGGCCGGCGTGTCGCAGAGGAGGCGCTGCCACGTATACTCAAAGTGCTTGAAAAGAATGATATTCCGCTGAAACAGTAGCTTAAAGCAGGATAGGCGGCTGTGAGAAATCCCGCAGCGGACTTTCCTGACGGGCGAGAAGCGCGTAAATATCATGCGCGCGAATATCCAGTTCCAGCATCGCCTGCGCCGCGGGCGGGCAGTCGGCGGCGTCCGCGCGCCTAATGAAAAGCGGCAGCGTATGTCTGTGGCCGATCGCGGAAATGAGCGGCCGCGCCGTGCGGCGAAAGCCCAGTACCCGCAGGTAGAGCGAATCTTCCGTCATCACGCTTTGCGAAAGGGGTTTATCGATACCCAGCATGGCGCACATTGCGATGCGCTTGCAGCGCGCCAGTGTGTAGCGCTTGCTTTTTAGCGCGGTGAACAGCTCATCTATGCCGGTTGCCTGCTGCGCGGCGCGCAGCAGCACGTTTTCAAAGCCCTCCTGCACATCGGGCAGGGCGCGGATCTGCTCCGCGTTCATACGCCGCAGTGCGTAGAGCATCAGAAGCTCCGCATCCGAAAGGCCCACGGGGCGTATGCCGCCCAGACGGAAACGGCCCGCGATATACATCGGCATACTGTCATAAGCCTCCGAGTCGCCCGCAAACAGCGCTTCGCGGATGGCTGTCGCGCTGGAGAACGCGCCGGTGAGCACATCGTCATTGTATCCGCCGCCCACGCGGTGAATGGCGACAGGCTGCGCCTCCGGCGCGTATTGCTTTAAAAACCGGATGTATTCCATGCCCAGTATGCTGTTGGGGGAGCGCAGCGCATCAAGCAGAGCGGGGGATGCGCCGCAGGCCTGCAGCGCGTCGTACCGTGCGCGCGGATAGGATTTTCCCAGCGCAAGCTGCTCTCGCAGCGCCGTACGAAACGCGGGCGGCTCGTGCGCGAGCGCTTCCGCCGCATGTATTAAATCGGAAATATCCGGCGTCTCGCTGCCGAAGCAAAGCATATCCAGCACGCCCGTGCCTGCAAGCACGCGCACGCCGCCTGCGGCAAAGCGTTCCGCGCTCGCGAGCGCGCAAGCGGCCGGAAGCTCCAGCACCAGGTCTGCGCCTGCTTCAAGGGCCCATTGCGTGCGCGTGTATTTATCGGCGATAGCGGGCTCACCGCGCTGCACATAGTCGCCGCTCATCACGACCATCACATAATCGCATCCCGTAACGGCGCGCGTTTGCTGCAGGTGATGTACATGTCCGTTGTGGAGGGGATTGTATTCCGCAATAATGCCCGCGACCCGCATAAGCGCAACTCCTTATGTTTGTTTCACTTATTCTATCACAGCGCGGCGTGGATTTATAAAAGAACCGAGTATTTTCTGAAAAAAATGCTATTTTTCATACCGAAGCGGAAAAGATTGTGATATAATTTTCAAGGTTAAGCTGCCGTGGCACAGTCTACTGCGATCTGCGGTTCCTATACTTGCTTTTATAATGGAAGGAGCGAAAAGTATCATGTCATTGATGGATGAGATCAAGGCGAAGGCAAAAAGCGCAAAAAAGCATATCATGCTTCCCGAAGGTACTGAGGAACGCACTATACAGGCGTCTGTCCTCATCGTGAAGGAGGGCATTGCGGATGTAACGCTGCTTGGCCGTGAAGGGGATATACGCGCTGCGGCGGACAAGCTTGGCGTCTCGCTTGCGGGCGTTGGCATCATCGATCCCGAAACGTCGCCGGATCTTCCCGCTTACATCGAGAAATTTTATGAAATGCGAAAGGCCAAGGGCGTTACGCCCGAACAGGCTGAAAAGACCATGCGCAATCCGCTATTCTTCGCTGCAATGATGGTAAAGGAGCAGAAGGCCGACGGCATGGTGGCGGGCGCCATCAGCACCACAGGCGAAACACTGCGTCCGGGCCTGCAGATCGTCAAGATGGCAAAGGGCATTTCGGTGGTGTCCAGCTGCTTCATTATGGAAGTTCCCAATAAGGCATACGGCGAAAATGGCATGCTGATATTTGCCGACTGTGCCGTCAACCCCAACCCCACGGCCGAACAATTGGCGGCCATCGCAGTTTCCTCGGCGGCGACAGGCAAGGCGCTTTGCGGTATGGAACCGCGCGTTGCGATGCTTTCCTTCTCCACAAAGGGCAGCGCCCAGCATGAGCTGGTGGACAAGGTGGTGGAAGCGACAAAGCTCGTCAAGGAGCTTGCGCCGGAGCTTAATGTCGACGGCGAGCTGCAGGCGGATGCGGCGCTCGTCGAGAAGGTCGGCCAGCTGAAATCCCCCGGCAGCCCGGTTGCCGGCAAGGCAAACGTACTGGTATTTCCCGATCTGCAGGCGGGCAACATCGGCTACAAGCTGGTGCAGCGCCTGGCCGGCGCCGAGGCGATCGGCCCCGTGTGCCAGGGATTTGCACGCCCCATCAACGACCTTTCCCGCGGCTGCAGCGTGGAGGATATCGTAAGCGTCGTCGCCATTACAGCCGTACAGGCACAGCAAATGTAAGGAGGCACCACAATGAAGATACTCGTTATCAATGCGGGCAGCAGTTCACTCAAGTACCAGCTGATCGATGTTTCCGACGAAACCGTCATTGCCAAGGGCCTTTGCGAGCGCATCGGCATACCGGATTCCAAGCTTACCTATAAACCGGCAGGCAAGGGCTCGCACGAGTTCAAAAAGGATATGAAGGATCATACCGACGCCATACAGATGGTGCTCGACGCGCTGGTCGATCCGGAAATCGGCGTGATCAAAAACATGGCGGAAATCAGTGCGGTCGGCCATCGTCTGGTGCACGGCGGTGAAAAATTCACCGGCTCAGCGCTCATCACAGACGAGATGCTTGCTACGGTCGAAAAACTTACGGAGCTTGCGCCGCTGCATAACCCCGCCAACCTCATGGGCATCCGCGCCTGCAAGGCCATTATGAAGGATACCCCCATGGTGGGCGTGTTCGATACCGCATTCCATCAGACAATGCCCAGAAAGGCTTATCTCTATGGCCTGCCGTATGAGGCGTATACCGAAATGATGATTCGCCGTTATGGCTTCCACGGCACGTCGCACCAATACGTCTCCCAGCGCGCAATCAAAAAGTTGGGAAAGCCTTCCGAAGAAACGAAAATCATTACCTGCCATCTTGGCAACGGTTCCAGCATCACTGCCGTAAAAGGAGGCAAGAGCGTGGATACCTCCATGGGCTTTACGCCTCTTGAAGGCGTGCCGATGGGAACCCGCTGCGGCGATATCGACCCTGCTATCGTAACGTACTTAATGGACAAGAATGGCTGGAGCATAGCTGAGGTAAATGCTTATTTGAACAAACAAAGCGGCATGCAGGGCCTTTCGGGCGTATCCTCCGATTTCAGAGACCTTTGGGAGGCTGAAGGGAAGGGCAACGAGCGCGCGGCCGCCGCATTGGAAGTGTTCGCTTACAAAGTCAAACGCTATATCGGCGCTTATGCTGCGGCAATGAACGGTGTGGACGCAATCGTATTCACCGCCGGTGTGGGCGAGAACGACCACGGCGTGCGTGAGTATGTTCTCAAGGACATGGAGTACCTTGGCATCGATGTGGATTTCGAGCTTAATAGCACATGCCCCCGCGGCAAAGAAGTCGAGCTTACCAAGCCGGGAAGCCGCGCCAAGGTGTACGTCATTCCTACCGATGAAGAAATGATGATCGCACACGATACCGCGCGTATAGCCGGAATTAAGTAACATAATCGCGCCCGGCGGCGCATTACTCTGCAATATAGCAAAGAAAATACGGAGGTACCTTATGAAGCACATACAGACGATACAGAAGCCCTGCATCAAGGCGGGCGTGAACACCGGCTGCGGCGAATGCCAGGCGAGCTGCCAGTCCGCATGCAAAACCAGTTGTACCGTTGCCAACCAGTCCTGCCAAAAAGAAAAGAAGTAATTTTATCGCCTTGCATCTAAAGGGCGGGCATCATGCCCGCCCGTCGTTATGGATGCCGTATTTGAAACCCGTCTTAGGAGGAAATCCACCGTTGATACATACGTTTTCATTTACCGACCCGAGCTCTTCCTCACAGCGGTATTTGCTGCTGGATGTGGAAAGCGGTGCCGTCCATGTGCTGGATGCCGCAGCCTACGATGTGGCGCGTGCATTGGAGCAGGGGCTGGACCCTTTGCAGCTTGCCCGCCCGACGGAAGAGATTGAGGAGATACTCGCCGAGTTCGAAGAGCTCAAGCAGGCAGGTATGTTCGATTCTCCGGAGCGGCAGCCGCCGGTACGCCAGGATGACATAAAAATCATCAAATCCATGTGCCTGCATGTTGCGCATGACTGCAATCTGCGCTGTAAATATTGTTTTGCTTCCACCGGAGAGTTCCATGGTGCGCGTATGCTGATGCCCTTTGAAGTCGCAAAAGCGGCGCTGGATTTTTTGATTGCCCGTTCCGGCGGCCGCAAGCACCTGGAAGTCGATCTGTTCGGCGGAGAACCGCTTATGAATTTTGACGTAGTCACAGAAATTGTGGCTTACGGCAGAGAGCTTGAGAAGCGGTGCGGCAAGATCATTCGTTTCACCATCACGACAAACGGACTTGCCCTGACGGAAGATAAGATCAAATACCTTAACCGTGAGATGCATAATATCGTGCTAAGCTTGGATGGACGCAAGGAAGTGCACGACGAGCTGCGCCCCGCAGTGAACGGCAAAGGCTCCTTCGACGCGATTTTACCCAAAGCGCAGGCGCTTGTTGCCGCGCGCGGCGACAAAGAATATTATGTGCGCGGCACGTTCACCAACAAAAACCTGGATTTTACGCAGGATGTTATGGCGCTGCGCGACTTTGGCTTTGAGCAGCTTTCGATAGAGCCGGTAGTTTTGCCGCAGGAAAGCCCCTATGCCATCACAAAGCGGGATGTTCCATACATACTCGAGGAGTACGACCGTCTGAGCGAATTTTTGCTGAAAAGCCGGCGGGAGGGGAAGTGGTTCAACTTTTTCCACTTTATGCTGGATATGGATAACGGCCCATGCCTGAAAAAGCGTATAACCGGCTGCGGCGCGGGCACGGAATATATTGCCGTTACACCGGACGGGGATATTTACCCCTGTCATCAATTTGTGGGCGAGGATGGCTTCAAGATGGGCAATGTGCTGGAAGGTACGTTCGATGAAGCCATGCAGCGCCCGTTTCAGGGCTGCAATGTACGGACAAAGGCCGCCTGCAGGACGTGCTGGGCAAAGTATTTCTGCAGCGGCGGCTGCGCGGCAAACGCATGGAAGTACAACCATGATATCTGTATCCCGGAGGAGATCACCTGTGCCTTTGAACGTAAGAGAACGGAGTGTGCCATAGGAATCAATACCCTGGAAAGATAATAGCGTTGCGGGGAGGGGAATGGGATGCATAAGAGCCGACTGAAAGCTGCGTCACTCGGCATATTGTGTTGGCGGGCTGTACAAGCGTTTCTTTCGTTTTTACCGCAATCATCCGAGGGAGATGTTTCGCAGCAGCGGAAGACCGCGCCGAATCAAGTCGGACGCTACTGTCAACTCCGGCACGCGGCCGGATGCGGCGGCTGTTTCCAAAGGCTTGTTAGGAAGTCCCTCGCTTAGGACTTGACCCTTGCATCGGGGCTTACTCTATGACATAATAGGTACGTTGCAATCAACGAAGGAGGAATGCGTAGTGGATGTGCGCAAGATTGTGGCGCTGGTGCTAATTATATTAGTCACCATCGCCATCGGGTACTTCGCCATATACGGCGTTACTTGGGGAATTTACGAGATACGCCCCTTGGCCGAACAGATTCCGCAAGGGCTGGATTTGACAGGCGGCGTATCCGTCGTATACGAAGCGAAGGATATTAATGACCCTGAATTGTCTGAGAATTTGGCTTCAGTGTACAGCATCATGCGGATGCGCCTGGATTCGGAAGGGTATCCGGAAGCCACCATTACCCGCCAGGGAACGGGAAGGATTCGCATTGAGATCCCTATCAACGAGTCCAATAAGATAGATGATCCCGCGGTCATCACGCAGTATCTTGTCAAACCCGCCAAGATTGAGTTTGTGGACCCGGACGGGAAAGTGATATTCGGCGGCGAGGATATGACGGACGTGTATGTCCAAAACAATCCGGATACCGGCACGGGCTATGTGGTTGGCTTTGAATTGAACGCTACGGCGGCGGCTGCCTTTGCGGAAGCGACCGCCAAGCTGGTAAATACAAATCAGCCTATTTCCATTACGCTTGACGGAACCGTCATTTCCGCTCCAGTTGTAAACACAGTTATATCAGGCGGACGGGCATATATCGAGAGCGAGAAGTTCACCTATGATACCGCCAGGCAGCTTGAGCAGCAGATCAGAAGCGGCGCGCTCCCCATTGAAATGGAAGAGATCGAAGTGCGCACCGTCAGCGCAACGCTTGGCGAAACCGCGCTGCAGGGCAGCATTACGGCCGGCCTGATCGGTATCTGCCTTGTGTTCATTTTCATGGCGGTGTATTATCGTATTCCCGGTCTCATTGCGGATATTGCGCTTGTAATCTATATGCTTATCGTGCTGTTCTGCCTTGCCACCATACCCGGCGTGCAATTGACGCTGCCCGGTATTGCGGGTATCATATTATCCATCGGTATGGCGGTGGACGCGAACGTCATCATATTCGAGCGCATGCGCGAGGAGATGCGTTCCGGAAAATCCGTGCGTACTTCCGTAAAATCGGGCTTTACACGCGCTTTCTCCGCTATTATGGACTCCAACATCACGACAGTCATATCCGCGCTTGTGCTTTTGTTCTTTGGCACAGGTACGATAAAAGGGTTTGCGGTAACGCTGCTCATAGGTATTATCGTCAGCTTCTTTACCGCAGTTCTGATAACGCGCGGGCTGATGAATTTGTTGCTTGGCATCCATTTTACTAATAAGACTCTGTTTTGCCCGATGAAGTCTTTGCCGGACAAGGCTGCAGAATAATGAAGGAGGGAACGCAAATGGAATTTACAAAGAAATTCAGGCTGATGGCCAGCGTTTCCGCAGTCATCATACTGCTGGGCATCATCGTTGGTATTTTCAGCGGCGGCTTAAACATTGGTGTGGACTTCACCGGCGGTACGCTTGTAACGATCGATATGAAGGGCGACTTTGATATGCGCGTTGTGAACGATGCGCTCAGCGCGAACGGGGTCGTCGGGGCGCGGGCAGTGCGTACCGGCGCTTCCGCTTCTTTCCAGACCATGGTTGATATCCGTATGCAAACGCAAGGCGACGACGCAGCGGAGAGCGCGCTGCGCATGAGCATACTTGAGGACATTCAGGAGACTTATCCCAATGCCGAAATGATTGCGGTCGACCGCGTGGACGGTATTGCAAGCGCAAGTCTCGTTCGCAACGCTTTCTTTTCCGTGCTTATTGCAAGCGTCCTGATACTCATTTACATATGGGCGCGGTTCGAGTTCCTTTCCGGTTTGGCGGCGGTTATGGCGTTGATACACGATGTGGCCATCATGCTAAGCCTTACCTGTATATTGCGCATACCCATCAACAGCCCGTTTATCGCGGCGGTGCTGACCATATTAGGTTATTCCATCAACAATACCATCGTTATATTCGACCGTGTTCGTGAATTCAGCAAGAACGATGTGCATGTTGACAGGCACCGTACGGAAATAGTAAACAAGAGCATTAAGGGAACCTTGGTGCGTTCCATTAATACTTCGATCACCACGCTGCTTACCATCCTGATGGTTTATATTTTGGGCGTTCAGTCTATTCGTGAGTTTTCCTTGCCCATTATTATCGGTCTGGTTGCCGGCACGTATTCTTCCATATTCCTTGCAGGCCCCGTGTGGGCGAAGTGGCACCTCATGCGCTATGAAAAAGCGAAAAAAGGCGCGCTGGCGCCAAGAGCCTCCAAAAAGAAAAAGTCGTAAAAGCACGGGCGGGCAGTATGCCCGCCCTTTTCTTAAGAAAAGAAAGGCAACGCATGCTTCGATTTGTGCAATCCTCCGGCAGCGATGCGGCGTACGAGATATCCCGCGTCGCGGAGGAAAACAAGATATCCGTTTTGCTCGCTTCCCTGCTTGTGGGCAGGGGTATTGTGTCGCTTACAGAGGTGCAGGCGTTTCTGCATCCTACGCTTGCACAATTACATGACCCGTTTTTATTGCCGGATATGCGCAAAGCCGTGGACAGAATCAACCAGGCGATTACCGCGGGCGAGCGAATTTGCGTTTATGGCGATTACGATGCGGATGGCGTATGCGCAACAGCCATACTGCTGCAATACCTGCATACACGTAATGCGGATGCCGTGCCCTTTCTGCCGTCCCGGTATCAGGAAGGATATGGCATGCATGAGGATGCCGTACTGCGTTTGGCACAGCAAGGTATCCAGCTGATCGTCACAGTGGATAATGGAATAGCGGCTGCGAAGGAAATCGCGCTTTGTCGTACGTTGGGCATGGATGTTATCGTGACGGATCACCACCAATGCCCGCAAGCGCTGCCCGATTGCACGGCTGTAATTGACCCGCACCGGCCGGACAGCCAATATCCGTATCACTGCCTGTGCGGGGCGGGAATTGCGCTCAAGCTGGTGCAGGCGCTCGGAGCAAACGACGCGATCCATCCATATCTGCCGCTGGCCGCGCTGGCGACCGTGGCGGATGTGGTGGAATTAAAGGATGAAAACCGGGCTATCGTCGCCGCGGGGCTACCCCTCGTGCAGAAGCATATTGGCCTGAACGCTCTGCTCGCAGTATCGGGCGGTGCAGGCCAGAATGCAAATAGCGAAACGCTGGCATTTCGCCTTGCGCCCCGGCTCAACGCCGCTGGCCGCATGGGCGACCCTATGCGGTCGCTCATGCTGCTGACCGCAGGTGATACGGTGCAGGCGCAAAATCTCGCGCTTACGCTCAACGACGAGAACGAGCGCAGGCAAACGGAGGAACAGCGCATACTGCGCGATGCGCACCGGCAGCTTGCGGGGAAGGATACCGCGCGCATGCGCGCGATATTGCTTTATTCGCCGGATTGGAATCCGGGCGTCATCGGCATCGTCGCTTCCAAGCTGGCGGAAGAGTATTATCGCCCCGTGCTGCTGTTCCATTTACGGGATAATCTTCTCACCGGTTCCTGCCGCAGCATACCCGGCGTACATCTTTTTGAGTGCCTGCAGGCGTTTGAAACCCACCTGATCCGCTTTGGCGGCCATGCGCAGGCGGCGGGGCTTACCATGGAACTGGGCCAATTTGAGGCGTTTTCCAAAGAATTTGATTGTTATCTTCGGGGACATATCCATCCGCATACGTTCATCCCGACAATGCTTTATGAAAAGGAAGTGCCGTTGAAGGAGATTTCCCTGCAGGCGGTCGAGGAGTTATCCATATTGGCGCCTTACGGCGAAGGAAACCCGCAGCCGGTATTCCGCGCGCGCGGCGTGCATTTGGAAAATACCGCTTGCATGGGCAGGGAGGACGCGCATTTGCGCTCCACGGCCGTGCAGGGCAACCGGCGCGCAAATTTGGTTGCGTTCGGGTATGGCAATAAAGCAAAGGAATGGGCGCAGGGCGGTATATTCGATCTGCTCTATACGCCGGACGTAAACTCCTGGCAGGGAACCCGGCAGCTGCAACTCATGCTGCGTGCGGCAAAGCGTACGACATTCTTCGACGATCCGAACGATATTTTAAACCGGCGCTTAAAATTTGTAGATGCATTTTTTCGGAATGTTTTATATAATGTTAGTCGGAGCGCTGTTTGGACAGTCGTTGCGGACATGGATGAAGCCATCGTTCGCCTGCTGCAGGAGGATATGCAGGGTGCCTTGATACTGTGTACTTCCATACAGGGGGCGAATCGCTTTCGCACGCTGCTGCTGCAGCGGCATCTGGAGGATGCGGTCGAGGTATACTGGCAGGAACTGCCCGCCAATGCCGGATCGGCCAACGCAATACTGCTTGCACCGCATTTTTGCGCGTTGCCGCGCGGACGCTTTACAAGTATTTATCTGTACGACGGCTGCCCGAGCCCATGTGTGCAGAATATCCACGCCGATATTGGTACAGTTTTTGTACCGGCCGAGGGCGATGCAGTGGAGATGCTTGCGCCTTTGCGCCTATCGCGCAAAGAAATGGGGAACATCTACCGCAGGCTCATGGCACAGCTGAAAAACGGTCCGGCTGCGCGCAGCCTTTTGTTTCAGGCTGGTGTGGCGGAAGACAGCGAGCGCACCGTATTGGCGCTTCTGGTATTTATTGAGCTGGGGTTCTTTCAATGGAACCCTGTCACGGATTTGGTCAGCGTGGTATCCAGCTTTGCACCGCGAAGCTTATTGGATAGTAAACTGTATACCGAGGCGAACGAGGGAAATACCGAAGTGTTTGCATCATGCTGAGGGAGGAAAGCAAAATGGATCTAAAATCGACCATACGCAATATCCCGGATTTTCCCAAAGAGGGCATACTCTTTCGGGACATTACGACGCTCCTAAAGGATAAAGACGCGTACCATGAGCTCATTGATTCGCTCGCTAAATCGCTGGAAAGCAAAGGCGTTGAGCTTGTCATCGGGCCGGAGGCGCGCGGCTTTGTAATAGGCTCGGCTTTAGCGTATGCGATAGGCGCAGGGTTCATCGTTGCCCGCAAACCGGGAAAATTGCCCGCCAAAACAAACCGCTATTCGTACGGGCTGGAGTATGGCACGGATGTGCTTGAGGTGCACGAGGATGCCATCCGCCCCGGACAAAAGATTGCCGTTGTGGACGATCTTCTGGCAACGGGCGGTACGGCGTTTGCCACCATCAAGCTGGCGGAGCAGGCGGGCGGGGAAGTCGTTGCCGCGCGCTTTGCCATTGAGCTATCCGATCTGGGCGGCCGCGAGCTGTTGAAAGACTATGATGTTTCGGCCGTAATGGTATTTTAGGTTAGGAATTCGCAGAATCAACGGCTTTGCCGTTGATTCTGTATTTGTAAGCATATAAGCGAATGCACGGCGGAAAGGAGGGGAAATGCATGGAACGGCCCAAAGAGATTTGCATGAAGGCCATGTTAAGTGCGCAGTCGATGCTGGGTGAGCCGCATGCCGACCTTTATGAAACGTGCAAAAAAACATTTACGCAGGAACAGCTTGCCCTGCTGCAAAAGGCGATTGATTTTGCCAGGGAAGTGCACAAGGATCAGCGGCGTGAATCCGGTGAGCCGTACTACATTCACCCCGAGGCTGTCGCCATCATGCTCTATGAAATGGGCATGGACTATGCCACTGTTATCGCGGGGCTTTTGCACGACGTAGTGGAGGATGGCAAGGACGTTACCGTGCAAAAGCTGACCGAACTGTTCGGCGAGGAAATCGCCACAATGGTGGACGGCGTTACCAAGCTGACCAAGACCGGCGCGCAGGATTTTATTACCAAGCAGGAGCAGCAGGCGGAAAACCTTCGAAAACTGTTTCTGGCGATGGCGAACAATGTGCGCGTGGTTATCATCAAGCTTGCGGACCGCCTGCACAACATGCGGACGCTGGAATATTGCGATACCGCCAAGCGCGCCCGAAAAGCCAAGGAGACGCTGGATGTTTATGCGCCGCTGGCGCACCGCTTCGGCATGGGCGCAATCAAGGGCGAGCTGGAGGATCTTGCCTTCATGCATCTGATGCCCGAAGAATATGAACAGCTGCGCGTGGCGATAGAGCCGCAGCAGGCGGAACGCATGGAACTGCTGCAAAGCGCAATCGCAACCATACGAGAAAACTTGAACAGGGTTGGCATTGAAGCGGAAATCAACGGGCGTCCGAAGCATATGTACAGCATATACCGCAAGATGATCAAGCAGAACCGCCCGCTTGACGAGATATACGATCTGATCGCCATACGCATCATCGTTGAGACGGTGAACGACTGCTATGCGACGCTCGGCGTTATCCATTCCGTCTGGAAGCCCATGCCCGGGCGCTTTAAGGATTATATCGCCATCCCCAAGACCAACATGTACCGCTCGCTGCATACTACGCTCTTCGGCGAGCACGGCCTGCCCTTCGAGGTGCAGATTCGCACCTTCGAAATGCACCGTACGGCGGAGTACGGCATTGCCGCGCATTGGATGTATAAGGAAGGCCGCGGCGCGCAGGATGACCTGGACGGGAAAATGGCGTGGCTTCGCACCGCGCTCGAATACGAGAATGACGCCGACAATGCGCGCGAGTTCGTAGACAGCATCATGAAGGATTTCTTCAGCGATTATGTGTTCGTTCTCACGCCGCGCGGCGAGATACTGGATCTTCCCACCGGCTCCACCCCTTTGGATTTTGCGTACCGCATTCACACCAACGTGGGCCATCATTGCCAGCACGCCAAGGTGAACGGCAGTATGGTCCGCCTTGACTATAAGCTTAAGACCAACGACGTGGTGGAGATCATCACATCCGCGAACCAGCCCGGTCCCAGCCGGGACTGGCTGCATATCGTAAAAACACAGCAGGCGAAATCCAAGATCCGACAGTGGTTTAAAAAGGCCAACCGCGAAGAAAACGTGCAAAAGGGCCGTGAAATGCTCGAGGGCGCCGCAAAACGGCACGGCCAGCAGCTTTCCAGCCTGACGAAGCCCGAATATTACAGCGAGCTTCTAAAAAAACTCAACATGTCCAACATGGAGGATGTGTACAACGCCATCGGCTATGGCGGCATATCCACCGGGCAGGTGCTGCACCGCCTGATGGAGAAGCAGCGCAAGCAGGCGCAGGAGGAAGAGTTTGCACAGCGTATGCGCCAATTGGAGGAATCCGGCGGTACGCCTCCGCGCATGCAGGAACCGAAATCGACCGCCATGCACGGTATTATCGTGCACGGCGAACCCAATATGATGGTGCGCTTTGCGCATTGCTGCAGCCCGGTGCCGGGCGATGAAATCATTGGGTACATCACGCGCGGGCGCGGTGTTTCCGTGCATCGGAAGGATTGCCCCAATGCCAAGGATCTTTTGGGCGACGAGGGCAGAATCATACCCGTGGAATGGGTCGGGGATGAAAAATCCAGCTATACGGCCAACATCAATATGACGGCGACCGACCGGCCGGGCGTGTTGATGGATATTTCGCAGGTTCTGTTAAGTATGAATGTTAACATCAAAACGGTCAACGCAAAAACCGACCGCAACGGCATGGTATATGTACAGCTTTCGTTTGATATCACCAATACGTCACAGTTGAACAACATCATCAAAAATCTGCGTAAAATCAGAACCGTCACGGAAGTGTACCGCGCCAGCTATTAGGCGGCGGATGACAGGAGGGAATACAAATGCGCGCAGTGGTGCAGCGAGTAAAACAGGCGGGCGTCACGGTAGAGGGCAGGGTAACTGGCAGCATCGATAAGGGGCTGCTTGTATTTTTAGGCATTGAGGATATCGATACCGAAGAGGATTTAAAATATATCTGCGACAAAATCACAGGCCTTCGGGTATTCGAGGATGAAGAAGGGAAGATGAACCGCTCCGTAGTGGATATAGGAGGAAGCGTGCTGCTTGTCTCTCAGTTTACGCTTTACGGCGACGTGAGGCACGGCAGGCGGCCCAGCTTCATAAAGGCCGCCCGGCCGGAGACCGCAATACCGCTCTACGAAAAAGGCATCGCGCTGCTGCGTGAAATCCTTCCTGTAGAAACCGGCGAGTTTCAGGCCATGATGGATGTGTCGCTGGTTAACGACGGCCCCGTCACCATACTCATCGACAGCAAGAGGTTGTTTTGATGCATATAAAGACCATTCCCTGCGGCCCGCTCGATGTCAATAGCTACGTACTCTATGAAGAAGCAAACGGTACATGCGCCGTAATCGACCCGGCGGAAGCGGAACCGGTGCGCATGTTTTTGGATTCACAGCGTCTGAACTGTTCGCACATATTACTTACCCACGGGCATTTTGACCATATCGGCGGCGTGGCCGCGCTTGCGCAGCGTACCGGCGCCAAGATATGCATCCATGAAAGTGATGCATATATGCTGCTTAGCGACACCGCAAGTCTCGCTACGCTTGGGAATTACCATATCCAACCCGCTTCAGCCGATATCCTGCTTAACGACGGGGATACGATACAGGTAGTTGGCCGGAAGCTCCGGGTGCTTCACACGCCGGGGCATACGCCGGGCGGCGTTTGCTATTTGATTGAACAGGAGCGCGCGCTGTTTACCGGCGATACGATATTCCGCTTGGGTGCGGGCCGCGCGGATTTCCCCGGCTCGGATGAAGTCGCTTTGTATCGCTCCATTGTGTACAGGCTTTTTGAACTGCCCGGCGATTATACCCTTTACCCCGGGCATATGCGCACGACAACGTTGGATTTTGAGCGCGAACGCAACCCCTTTGTCCGCCACTACAAGCAGTATCAGTGGTAGGTACACTCCATCTTAGAATACATCGCCGGAGGAATCCATGGTCGTTCTCCATACCAATAAAGAAGAATACCGCAATGATATCGCGGAGGTCATCCGCGCTTATTTGGGTATGGTGGAGATACGGCCCGACGCCGACGGGACGGCTCCGGAGGGCTATACGCTGGAGGTGGAGCTTTTTGAAGGCCCGCAGCCGCATGTAACTGCCAGAGGCCGCAAGGTTGCAGGGCTGCCGGCCGCCGTCTATGCGCGGAATATCGATCTGCCTTACGATTCTTTGCTGCTGCGCAAGCGGCAGGAAAAGCGCGCGCTCAAGATCGCCGCTTTCCGCGTGTTACGGCAGCTCGAACCCGAGACCGTATTGCCGTGGGGCTCGCTCACGGGCATACGCCCCACCAAGCTGTTGCGCGAGCTCGCCGAAGATGTGGGTGAGGCGGAAGCATGCCGCATGTTCCGTGAAGAGTTCGATGTGCATCCGGAAAAAACCGCGCTGGCGGCTTCTATTGTGCGTGCGCAGCGGGATATTCTCCTTAGCGCGCAGCCCAAGGATGTGGATGTATACATCGGCATCCCGTTTTGCAAGACCCGCTGCTTATACTGTTCCTTCGCTTCAGAGGTCGTAGGCGACCGCGGCGTTCCGGAGCCTTATCTTAATGCGTTATTCCGTGATATCCAACTGGGCGCGCAGTTGATGCGGGAAGGCGGGTATCGTATTCGCAGCACGTATGTGGGCGGGGGAACACCCACGGTGCTTTCCGCCGATCAATTGCGCGCGCTGCTTTCCCATGCGCAATCCTGTTACGGCGGCTTTGGATTGGAATTGACGGTAGAGGCCGGCCGGCCGGATACCATCGATAGAAACAAACTGTGCGTACTGCGCGAAATGGGCGTCGGCCGCATATCGCTTAACCCGCAGAGCATGCAGGCACAAACGCTCGTGCGTATCGGCCGCGAGCACACGCCGGAGGATATCCTGTCGGCTTACCGGCTGGCAAGGGATACGGGGTTTAACTGCATCAACATGGACATCATCGCCGGGCTGCCGGGGGAAACCATTGAGGATGTACGGCGTACATTGGATTCCATTTCGGCGCTTGCGCCCGAAAACCTCACCGTGCATACGCTGGCGGTCAAACGCTCTTCACGTCTCAAGGAGCAAATCGAGGCCTACCCGCTGCCTTCTCCCGAAGAGGCGGATCGCATGGTGACGCTGGGCGAGCAATGCGCCGCAGGGCTGGGCATGCACCCTTACTATATGTATAGGCAGAAGTATATGCGCGGCAACCTTGAAAACGTAGGCTATGCTTTGCCGGATAAAGACTGCATTTATAACATTGATATGATGGAGGAAGCCACGAATATCATAGCGCACGGCGCGGGTGCCATGACCAAACGCGTGTTCCTGGGGCGCGATCTCAGGGTAGAGCGCATTCCCGCACCCAAGGATATCGCCACATATATGGAAAAGCTTGTGGTACTGGATGCGCAAAAGCGCGCACTGTTCCTGGACGCCTGAGCGTTTTGAAAGTTCATTGTAACTTTTGTGGCGGCGTTAACGCCACATACCTGCCTCACCTGCGGATTTGCGGCTTGACACGGCCTTTTATACCGCGTTATACTGAAACGTAATCATATAGGTTGCGATGAGAAAGAGGAGTACGTTCCATTCCGGCAGCAGAGAGGCGGCTTCACCGGCTGAAAGAGCCGCTGGCAACAGGAGGGACGGAAGGTCGCTTTTGAGCTTTGCAGGGCGAAAACAGTAGCCCGGCACGCAGGCGCCGCGTTAAGGCGCTCGAGTGGGGCGCGGCAAAACCGTGTCCAACAAAGGTGGTACCGCGAGCGTTCTTCGTCCTTTGAGACGAGGAACGCTATTTATATGGAAAACTACAGCCGATGGTTGATTCAGGAGGATGCATGATGGAAATGAACAAGACCTACGACCACAGCGCAGTGGAAAACCGATTGTACGAGCTTTGGGAAAAGAACGGCTACTTTCATGCCGAGCCCAACCCGAATAAGCCGCCGTACTGCATCGTAATCCCGCCGCCCAACATTACGGGGCAGCTCCACATGGGGCATGCGCTGGATAACACGCTGCAGGATGTGCTCATCCGCTACAAGCGCATGAGCGGATTCGAGGCGCTCTGGCTGCCCGGCACGGATCACGCGTCCATCGCCACCGAAGTGAAGATCGTCGAACAGATGGCGCAGGAAGGCCTCCATAAAAAGGATATTGGCCGCGAAGCGTTTTTGGAGCGGGCTTGGGAATGGCGCCGTATCTATGGAGGGCGTATCGTCAACCAGCTCAAAAAGCTCGGCTCCTCCTGCGATTGGGTGCGCGAGCGCTTTACAATGGATGAGGGCTGCAATGAGGCCGTCACCAAGGTGTTCGTCGACCTGTACAACAAAGGGCTGATCTACCGCGGCGACCGCATTATCAACTGGTGCCCGGATTGCAAAACGGCGCTTTCCGACGCGGAGGTGGAATACGAGGAGCAGAACAGCCACCTCTGGCATGTGCGCTACGATGCGCCGGATAAATCCTATTCCATCACCGTCGCGACCACCCGTCCCGAAACGATACTGGGCGATACCGCCATTGCCGTACACCCGGAAGACAAGCGGTACACGGATATCGTTGGCAAACACGTGGTGATTCCGGTGCTGAACCGCGAAATCCCCATTGTGGCCGACGAATACGTGGAAATGGATTTCGGTACCGGCGCCGTGAAGATCACGCCGGCGCATGATCCGAACGATTTCGAAGTGGCAATGCGCTGCAATATCCCCGTCATGCGCGTGTTTACCGATGACGGACATATCAACGGACTGGGCGGCGCTTATGAGGGCCTGACGCTGTTGGATTGCCGCAAGCAGTTCGTGGCGGATCTGGAGTCGGCGGGCGCTTTAATCAAAGTGGAACCCTATTCGCACAACGTGGGCACCTGCTACCGCTGCCACACCACGGTGGAGCCGCTTGTGAGCAAGCAGTGGTTTGTGGAGATGAAGCCGCTCGCAAAGCCTGCCATCGAAGCCGTGCGCAACGGTTCCATCAAATTTGTGCCCGAGCGCTTTGACAAAACGTATTATAACTGGATGGAAAACATCCGCGACTGGTGCATTTCCCGCCAGCTCTGGTGGGGGCACCGCATACCCGCGTTCTATTGCGATACCTGCGGCGAGACTGTCGTGCAGGAAAAAATGCCGGAAACCTGCCCCAAGTGCGGCGGCGCCGGCCTGCATCAGGACGAGGATGTGCTGGATACCTGGTTCAGCAGCGGCATGTGGCCGTTCTCAACGCTGGGTTACCCGACGCAGACGGAGGAACTCAAATATTTCTATCCCACCTCCACGCTGGTCACGGGCTACGACATCATATTCTTCTGGGTGGCGCGCATGATCGTGTTCGGTCTGGATGTGATGAAGGAAAAGCCTTTTGATACCGTGTACGTGCACGGCATCGTGCGTGACAGCCAAGGGCGCAAAATGTCAAAGTCCCTAGGCAACGGCATCGACCCGTTGGAGATTATAGAAAAATACGGCGCCGATTCACTTCGCTTCAGCTTGCTTACGGGCAATTCCGCGGGCAACGACATGCGTTTCTATTGGGAAAAGGTTGAGGCCGCCCGCAATTTCTGCAATAAGGTCTACAACGCGGCGCGCTTCGTGCTGATGAACATCGGCGACGAACAGATGGGCGCAATTGACCAGAAGCTCTTGGATGCGTCGGATAAATGGATACTCAACCGCCTTGGCGAGGTAATCGCGGAGGTCACGGCAAATCTCGATGCGTTCGAGCTGGGGCTTGCCGCACAGAAGGTGTATGATTTCATTTGGACGGAATTCTGCGACTGGTATATCGAAATGGCCAAGCCCCGCCTGTACGGCGAGGACGCCGCGGCAAAAGCGCATGTAAAGGCAATGCTGGTCCGGGTGCTCGGCGATTCGATGAAGCTTTTACATCCCTTTATGCCGTTCATTACGGAAGAACTGTACACGCATCTGCCCAACGCGAATCGGACCATCATGCTTTCCGACTGGCCTAAAGCGGACGCCGCGCTTGCATACCCCGAAGTAGCGCGGGATATGGAGATCGTGATGGAATTGATCCGCTCCATACGCAACATCCGTGCGGAAATGAACGTACCGCCCGCCAAGCGCATCAGCGCAATACTCGTTGCAAGGGAGGATATGGCGCAGACGTTTACAGACTCCGCCATTTATATGAACCGTTTGGCCGGCGTAGAGGACGTATCGGTCAGGCAGGATAAGGCGGGTATTCCGGCTAACGCCGTTTCCGTCGTCTGCACGGCAGTGGAAGCCTTCATACCGCTTGAGCAGCTGGTGGATATTCAGAAGGAACGCGAGCGTGTACAAAAGGAGATCGACCGGATGAGTGGCGAGATCGCGCGCGCGGAGGGCAAGCTGAATAATCCCGGCTTTGTGAGTAAAGCGCCGCAGCGTGTGGTGGAGGAAGAGCAGGCAAAGCTTGCCGCCGCAAAGGAGATGCTGGAAAAACTGCTCAACCGTCAACGGGATCTCGCATAATCAAACATATTGCGCGCCAACTTATGACAGGCTGGCGCGCTTATATATTCATACCGCCACCATTTTTATTGCGTGTATTCCGTATATTGGATATAATAATATCGGTATCGGTTACTCGTATGAAGGCTGCAGCCTTTATACGATCATGGACTTAGATTAACGAAAAGGAGCGTGGGTATCCTATGATACAGTTTGACATTATCCGTGCCGCAGACCCCGCCGTTGCGGATGCAATGGAGTTGGAGCTTGGCCGCCAGCGCGACCATCTGGAGCTGATCGCTTCCGAAAATTTCGTTTCGGAAGCAGTTATGGCAGCCATGGGCAGCCACCTGACTAACAAGTACGCAGAGGGATACCCCGGCAAACGCTATTACGGCGGCTGCCAGTATGTCGATATCGTCGAAGACCTTGCGCGCGAGCGCGCGAAAGAGCTGTTTGGCGCCGAGCATGCCAATGTGCAGCCGCATTCCGGCGCGCAGGCCAACCTTGCCGTCTATTTTGCGCTGCTCGCCCCCGGCGATACGATACTGGGCATGAATCTCTCGCACGGCGGGCACCTGACCCACGGGAGCCCCGTCAATATGAGCGGTAAGTATTTCAAAATCGTTCCTTACGGCGTGAATAAGGAAACCGAGCAGATAGACTACGGCGAGCTGGAGCGTCTGGCCGACGAAAACAAACCTAAAATGATCGTTGCAGGCGCAAGCGCGTATCCGCGCGCCATCGACTTCAAGCGCATGGGCGAAATCGCCAAGTCCGTCGGCGCATACTTCATGGTGGACATGGCGCACATTGCGGGCCTTATCGCCGCTGGCCTGCATATGAATCCCGTACCTTATGCGGATGTGGTCACAACCACGACCCATAAAACGCTGCGCGGCCCCCGCGGCGGCCTGATACTCTGCCGCGAAGCGCTTGCCAAAGATATCGATAAGGGGATATTCCCCGGCACGCAGGGCGGCCCGCTGATGCACACCATCGCCGCCAAGGCTGTTTGCCTGCAGGAAGCCTTGCAGCCTTCCTTCAAGGCGTATCAGCAGCAAATATGCAATAACGCGCAGGCGCTGGGGCATGCGCTCACGGATGCGGGCGTCCGTCTGGTTTCGGGCGGTACGGACAATCACCTGATGCTGGTGGATCTTACGCCCAAAGGCCGTACCGGCAAAGAGGTGGAAAAGCTGCTGGATCTTGCCCATATCACCGTCAACAAAAACACCATTCCGTTTGAAACGCTCAGTCCCTTTGTAACAAGCGGCGTTCGCATCGGCACGCCTGCCGTTACGAGCCGCGGCATGAAGGAAGCGGATATGCTGGAAATCGGGAACTGTATCGCAAAGGTGATCGATGGCGGAGAGGCGGCCGTCCCCGAAGTGAAGCAGGATGTACTCGCACTCTGCAAGCGTTTTCCCCTTTACGAGTAAGAACTCTATATCAACGGTTGAGGCAGCACCAAGGAGCTGAATGCTGAAGAGCAATCAGCTCCTTTTACATGTTTCATAAAAATCCGAGTATTTTCGTAGACATTTTATTTGACAATATACGCAGACTATGCTACAGTGAAATCGAAATAAATCCGACTTGTTTGGTTGGGTATTGGGAGAGTGCAGCCGTGAAATTATCTACCCGCGGGCGATACGGAATAAAGGCCATGGTTGATCTGGCAGTGGAGTATGGCAACGGGCCGGTCAGCGCCGGCACGCTTGCCGGCCTGCAGGGCGTATCCCTCGCGTATTTGGAGCAGCTGATCGCGGCGCTCAAAAAAGCGCAGCTCGTGCAATCGGTCCGCGGGGTACAGGGGGGGTATACGCTCTCGCGTCCGCCGGAAAAAATCGCGGTGGGCGAAGTGCTTCACGCGCTGGAAGGCAGTACGATGGTGGTGGATTGCGTGGGGTACGAAACATTTGAATGCGAAAATGCCTGCACCTGCTCGGCCCGGCCGCTCTGGCTCAAGCTGCAGAACCGCATCAATGCGGTGTTGGACGAAACGACCATCAAAGACATGGCGGACGATTATATTCAGCAAAAGAGGCGATTAGATGATGAGACGGGTATATCTTGACAATGCGGCCACCACAGCCGTAAAGCCTGAAGTCGTACAGGCTATGCTTCCATACTATACGGAATATTTCGGCAATCCCTCCAGCCTGCACAGCTTTGCACGCGAAGCACGCGCCGGGCTTGACAAAGCGCGTGCGCAAGTCGCTGCGGCGCTTAACGCCGAGCCCGATGAAATCACGTTCACCGGCTGCGGTACGGAAAGCGATAACGCTGTTCTGCGCGGCGTAGCGCTGCGTTATGCGAAGAAGGGAAAGCATATCATCACAACGGCGATAGAGCATCATGCGATCCTGCATACCTGCGAGGCGCTGGTAAAGGAGTTCGGCGCGGAAGTCACTTATCTGCCCGTGGACGAATACGGCAGAGTAACGGTACGGCAGGTGGCGGACGCCATACGCCAGGACACCATACTGGTCAGCGTCATGTTCGCCAATAACGAAGTGGGCACCATCATGCCCATCGCTGAAATAGGCGCGCTTTGCCATGAACGAGGTGTATTGTTCCATACCGACGCCGTACAGGCCGTGGGGCATGTTCCCATCGACGTACGGGCCATGCATATCGATTTTCTGTCTCTTTCCGCTCATAAATTCCACGGACCCAAGGGCGTAGGCGTATTGTATGCGCGAAAAGGCCTGCGCATTCCTGCGTTGATACAGGGCGGCGGACAGGAAAAAAGCCGCCGTGCCGGCACGGAAAACGTAGCGGGTATCGTAGGGCTGGGTCTTGCGATTGAGCTCGCCACCAAGGATATCGAAGGCGTGAACGCCAATATCCGTCGTCTGCGCGATATGCTCATCGAAGGGATACAGGCGCGTATTCCCGAGGTAAAGCTCAACGGCCATCCGACCGAACGTCTGCCCAACAACGTAAACTTCAGCATCCGTTATATTGAAGGCGAGGGTATGCTGTTGCTGCTGGATTTGAACGGAATCGCCGCGTCGAGCGGTTCGGCTTGCACATCCGGCTCGCTGGATCCTTCCCATGTGCTGCTCGCGATGGGGCTGCCGCATGAGATTGCGCATGGCTCTCTGCGTTTGACGCTTTCGGACGAAACCACGGAGGAGGACGTGCAGTATGTGCTGGATGTGCTGCCCAAGGTAGTACAGCGGCTGCGCGATATGTCCCCCTTATACACAGCGAAACATTGAGGTGAATGAAATGTATACAGAAAAAGTATTGGATCATTTTCAAAACCCCCGTAACGTTGGGGAACTGGCCGACGCGAACGGCGTCGGCATGGTGGGCAACGCCAAATGCGGAGACATCATGCAGATGTTCATTAAGGTCAACAATCAGGATATCATCGAAGACGTCAGTTTCAAAACTTTCGGCTGCGGTGCGGCCATTGCGACTTCCTCCATGGCTACGGAGATGATCAAGGGCAAATCCGTCGAGGAAGCGCTCAAGCTTTCCAACGCTGCTGTTGTAGAAGCGCTGGAGGGCTTGCCGCCGCAGAAGATCCATTGTTCGGTGCTTGCCGAAGAAGCTGTCAAAGCGGCTATTGAGGATTATAATAAAAGAAAACAGGAAGCGGTGGCGAAGTAATTTTCGGTATTTATATATTTTTGCAAAAAGTCCCTCGCATGAGGGCTTTTTTATGTGACATACTATTGTGCTTTTAAAGCAGCCGTGAAAATTTTATTTTGCTTTATTATGACAATTTTAAATTTACCAGCCAGAAGTAACAGTAACTTCTTTCATAATGCTTTATACACAACGGCATACTATTTTCATACGGCTTTGTGCATTGCACCGGCCTTTACATAGAGTCCAATCCGTCGGAAAGGAGTGAACTGTATGCGGACACTGACACTTGGCCTGGGCGTTGGCATCGTCGCAGGTATAGCGGTGGCAACGGCTGCGATCAATTCGATGTATCCCGATGTTCCAAAGCGCTTGATGCGCGACGGCAGGCGGGCGGTACGCAGTACAAGGCGCGCCATAAACAACATCATGGGATAGTGCGCAGCAAACGGCTTGCTTTATGCAGGCCGTTTCTTCATTTGAAAAATTGTTTATCATAGGATATAATAGGACAGGCCGACACGATATAGGGGGTGAAGGGGAATGACCGACAACACGAGTGGAACAATGCAGTTCCAGCTTCCAAAGGACAGGGGCGCCGCCAATGAGATCATCATGACGGTGTTTGCTGCGATGAAGGAAAAGGGCTACGATCCGGTAAATCAGATTGTGGGTTATTTGCTATCCGGCGATCCTACCTATATTACAAGCTACAACAATGCCCGCTATTTGATCCGCCGCCTGGACCGGGACGAACTGGTCGAGGAACTGGTCCGGTATTATGTGGAACACAACGCGACGGCGGAGCAGGAAAGTTGAAACATGTCGTTTTAGGAAGCACGGGCATCACGGTTTCCCGCCTGTGCTTTGGTACGCTCACAATGGGGCCGCTGCAAAGGAACCTGCCTCTTTCGCAAGGGGTGGGTCTTTTGGAGTCAGCGTTCTCTTTCGGGGTGAACTTTCTGGATACCGCAGAAATCTACGGCACTTATCCGTATGTGAAGGAAGCGCTGCGCATCAAACCGGACGCGGTGGTTTGTACGAAATCGTATTCCTATGATACCGTTACCGCCGAAAAGAGCTTCCGTGCTGCCGCAGAAGGCATAGGCCGCGAATATATCGATATTTTTCTGCTCCATGAGCAGGAAAGCAAGCATACCGTTCGCGGACATTGGGAAGCAATAGAGTATTTCCTGAAAAGGAAACAACAAGGATACATCGGCGCTCTGGGGCTTTCCACGCACCACGTCGCAGGGGTGGCGGGCGCAAACAAATATCCCGAATTGCAGGTGGTGTTCCCTCTTATCAATAAGACGGGCATCGGTATTGCGGACGGGACGAGCGAGCAGATGCTGCATGAGATCCGCCGCGCGTATGCGCTGGGCAAGGGCGTATTCGCCATGAAGCCGCTTGGAGGCGGACACCTGATACATAAACGCCGTGAGGCGCTGCAATATGTGATGGGAGAGCCAAGCATTCAAGCCGTTGCCGTCGGCATGCAGAGCGAGGCGGAAGTAAAATATAACTGCACGCTTTTTTCCGGTATGGAACCGCCGCAGGACAGCGCGCAGGATATAGACCGGCAGCCGCGCCAACTGCTGATACAGGATTGGTGCGAGGGCTGCGGCGCATGCGTACGCCGTTGCAAGAACCATGCGCTGGCGCTTGTTGACGGGAAGGCAAAGGCAGATGCGTCGCGCTGCGCCCTTTGCGGGTATTGTGCGGCGGTGTGCCCGCAATTTTGCATCAAAGTAATTTGAACAGGCACCATGAATGTGACTGGTGGGAGGCAGCATGCAGCGTATACTGGCGCTCGATGTGGGGGATAAACGAATAGGGGTTGCAGTGAGCGATCCTTTGGGGTATACTGCGCAGGGGCTGGAAACCTACGCACGGCAGAATACGCTGGAGCAGGATGTTACCTATATACTTGCTCTGGCGCAAAAGTATAAGCCGGTCCGTCTGCTTTTTGGCATGCCGCGCAATATGGATGGCAGCTATGGCTTTCAGAGTGAAAAGGTGCGCGCTTTTGCGGACGCGGTGCTTGCCCGCTGGGACGGGGAATATGACTTTTATGACGAGCGGCTCACGACCGTGGCCGCCGAACGGATGCTTGTGGATGCGGATGTGAGCCGCAAAAAACGCCGCAAGGTGATCGACAAGCTGGCAGCTGTGGTGATATTGCAGGGATATTTGGAAACACAGCGATGATGTGCTGAAAGGAGAACTCGCCATGGATGACCGATTGAATGTTGGCGGCGCGAAGGACGACGAACAGGCGGACGAGGTCACTTTGCTTGACGAGAACGGCAACGAGGTTCGTTTTGATCACCTGATGACGTTTTTCTACGAAAAGGAAAAGTATATCGCACTGCTGCCGCTTGACAGTGTGGAACACGTCGATGAGGATGAGGTGGTTTTGCTGCATGTCATCACCAAGAACGGCGAGGACGTGTATGAGACCATAGGCAACGAGGTGCTTCTGGACGAGGTGTTTGACACGTTTTTGGAGCTGTTCGAGGAAATGGTGGAGCAGGAGGACTAATTGCAGCGTATTACGGGCATAGAACCGCAATCTATTGCTGAGGAATTGGGTATTCGCACAGGGGATACGCTTCTTGCCATCAACGGGCAACCCGTTGTGGACGTCGTAGATTATGAGTACCTTTGTGCCGAGGAACGCCTGATTCTTACGCTTTCGCGCCCAAGCGGCGAACAATTTGAGGCCGAGGTGGAAAAGGAAGCCTATGAACCGCTGGGCCTCCTGTTTGAGAGCGGGCTGATGAGCCCGGTTCGTTCCTGTAAAAACCACTGCGTGTTTTGCTTTATCGACCAAATGCCCAAGGGCGGCCGTGAAACGCTGCAATTCAAAGATGATGACTGGCGCATGTCCTTTATTATGGGCAACTATATTACGCTCACCAATGTGGATGAGACGGAATTCCAGCGAATTATAGACCGCCGTGTCAGCCCGCTGTATGTTTCGGTACATGCCACCGATCCGGCGGTGCGCGTCAAAATGATGAAAAACCCGAGCGCGGGCGAAATACTATCCCGCTTAAAGAGGTTAAGCGATGCCAAACTGCACTTCCATTGCCAGATCGTCTGCTGTCCCGGTATCAACGACGGTGAAGTGCTGCAAAAAACGCTTACGGATCTCGCTTCGTTCTACCCGGCGGCGGTTTCCACCGCGGTGGTACCGGTAGGGCTGACCAGGTTCCGGCAGGGATTGGCGTCTTTGAGGATATTCACACAGGCGGAAGCCAAAGAGACGCTCCGTCAGGTACAAGCGTTCGCGGCACAGTGCAGGCGCCGTTTCGGCAACGCTTTCGTGTTCGCGGCGGACGAACTTGTATTGGCTGCGGGCGAAGAACTTCCTCCGTATGAAGCGTACGAGGATTTTCCCCAGATCGAAAACGGGGTTGGCCTGCTGCGGCTCTTTGAAAGGGAATTTCTGGATGACCTGACTGAACAAAAGCCGCTCAAAAAGCGCTTTGCTTTGGATGCGGCGGGCGGGATGCTGGCGCACCCGTTCATGAAAGCGCTGTACCGAAAGCTAATGCCTTACGGGGTAGACTGTACCCTGCACGCTATACGAAACGACTTTTTCGGGCCGACCATCACGGTGGGCGGACTCATTACCGGGCAGGATCTTCTTGCGCAGTTGCGTGGGCAGCTGCAGTCGCCCTACCTCTTTTTGCCGCATAATATGCTGCGCGAAAAGGAGGACGTTTTTCTCGACGGCATGACGGTGAAATCTCTCGCCGGCGCGCTGGGCGCTGAAGTAATACCCGTTCGCGGCGACGGGGAAGCATGGATACAAACGATATTCGATCGGGCATCGGGTTGTACATGACCGCAGTGCCGGAACGCGCCGCGCAAGGGCGTGACGGAGGTGGCATATTGTACCAGGATACCCCTTCGGATGAGGAGGAAAAGAAATGAGCAAGCCGCTTGTGGCCATCGTCGGCAGGCCGAATGTGGGAAAATCCACATTTTTCAACAAAATCATCGGCAGGCGTATCGCCATTGTGGAAGATACGCCCGGCGTTACGCGGGATCGTATTTATGGGGAAGCGACATGGCTGACGCATTCGTTTACACTGATCGATACCGGCGGCATTGAGCCCATGCATGAAGATATCATCAGCCTGCAGATGCGTAGACAGGCGGAGCTCGCCATCGCTATGGCAGACGTTATAATATTCCTGGTGGACGGGCGCGAGGGCATGACTTCCTCGGACGAAGAAGTTGCCGAAATGCTTCGCCGCAGCAAAAAGCCCGTCGTGCTGGCCGTCAACAAAGTGGATGCGCAGAAATTTGAAGAAAACGCATATGAATTCTATGCGCTGGGCTTAGGCAATCCGTTCACGATTTCCGCCGAACAGGGGTTGGGCCTTGGCGACCTCCTTGACGAAGTGGTGAAGGATTTTCCGAAGCCGCAGGAAGGGGAGGACGAGAGCGGCGTTACCAATATCGCCGTTGTGGGCAAGCCCAATGTGGGCAAATCCAGCTTGGTCAATGCGCTTCTGGGCGATGAACGCACCATCGTAAGCGATATTCCCGGTACGACGCGCGACGCCATAGACACGCCTTTTTCCCATAACGGGAAGGACTATATATTGGTGGATACAGCGGGCATTCGCAGAAAGCGCGCCATTGAAGACGAAAGCATAGAGCGCTACAGCGTTATCCGCAGCCTTGGCGCCATACGCCGCGCGGATGTGGTGCTCATCGTGGTAGACGCCGAACAGGGGCTTTCAGAACAGGATGTACGTATCGCGGGCTATGTGCATGAAGAGGGCAAGGCCAGCGTACTGATCGTGAACAAGTGGGATACGATCGAAAAAGACACGCACACCATGAATAAGTTTAAAAAGGATCTTGCTGTAGATCTTGCGTTCATGAGTTATGTGCCCATGCTCTTTATCAGCGCCAAAACGGGGCAGCGTGTCAGCAAAGTGCTGGAGTACGTGGAACAGGTATATGCGCAGACCTGCATGCGCGTATCCACCGGCACGCTCAACGATATCATCAGCGAGGCGATTACCATCACGGAGCCGCCCAGCGACAAGGGGCGCCGACTGAAAATCTACTACGCCACGCAGGTGGCCATCAAGCCGCCTGCATTTGTGATTAAAGTCAATGACCCCGCTTTGATGCATTTTTCTTATGCCAGGTATCTGGAAAACTATCTGCGTAAATCCTTTGGATTGACGGGTACGCCCATACGCATGTACATTCGCCCGCGCAGCAACGAAGGGAGTTAAACATGGAATATTACGTTTTGACCGCAGTGCTCGCATATCTTTTGGGAAACGTGCAATGCGCGGTAATATTGAGCAAATGGAAGTATCATGACGATGTTCGAAACCATGGCAGCGGCAACGCGGGCAGCACCAATATGCTGCGCGTATTCGGATTAAAGCCCGGCCTTATTACCTTCACCGGAGATTTTGCGAAGGGCGTGCTGGCGGTATTGCTGGGCAGGCTGATCGCAGGGGAAAGGGGTGCGTATATCGCATCGCTTTTCGTGGTGCTGGGGCATGATTTCCCGGTTTTCCTGCATTTCAAGGGCGGAAAAGGCGTCGCGTCGACGTTTGGCATCGCATGGGCGCTGAATCCCCTGTATGGCGCGTTGATTACCGTATATGCAGCCGGCGCGCTTTGGCTGAGCCGCACGGTCGCTATAGTTTCCATGAGTGGCATTACGCTGTATATGGTGATGACGCTCCTGTTCCAGTGGCAGAATACGGAGCTGGTCGTCCTGTTTCTGCTGCTGTGGGCGCTGATACTGGTGCGGCATATAGAAAACATCAAACGGCTGCTCTCAGGTGAAGAAAGCAAGCTTTTCGATAAGAAAAAGAAAAAGGTTAAGGATTCAAATTCCTGCAACTGATAAAAAGCGAAGCACCCGACCGGGTGCTTCAATGCGTTGCGCCTGATTCATTGCTTCGTTATTTCTCTTCCGTGCTTTCCGCGGTTTCATCCATCACAATTTGTATAAAGCGCAGGGCTGCGGCGGAGAGAGGGACGCCGTCGAGCGAAATCAAGCCGATGGCGCGCTGGGGCATGGGAGGATCAAGTTCGACTTCAAAAAGCTCGCCGCTTGCAAGCGAATCTTTTGCGAACTCGCTCGTAACGCATGCGATACCCAAACCGATGCGCGCAAAGTTTACCAACAGGCTGTGCGCGCCCAGCTCAATTTCCGGATGCAACGTTACGCCCTGCTGCGCGGCAAAAGCGTCGAGGTATTTTCTCGAGTTGGAGGCCTGCTCAAGCAGCACCAACGGCTCGCGCGAGAGCATATCCATTGTGATCTTCTGGCCTTTGAAATGTTCGAAACGCTCCGCTGCGACAAATACGTCGTGCACCTTGAGGCATTCGCGCACACAAAGTGCGCTGTCCTCTACGGGCAGATTGACGAGCGCGATATCGACCTTGCCGATCTTTAACAACTCTACGGTCTCCGGCGTGGTGCGGTTCGTGACCTGCAGCTGGACTTCCGGGTATTCGGCATGGAAGCGCTTGAGATACGGCAGCAGGAAGTATTGGCAAAGCGTATCGCTCGCGCCGATCATAAGCCCGCCGGACTGCAGCGTGCGCATACGGTTTAGCTTATCTTCCGCGGCACAGACAAGGCTGACGGCCTTATCCGCATAGCTGTACAGCATGCGGCCTTCGCTGGTCAGCGTAATACCCCGGCTGGTACGGGTGAATAAGGAACAGCCTAGGCTGTCCTCCAAACGGCGCATGGCCTGGCTGACCGCAGGCTGGCTGATATACAGCTCCCTGGCGGCGTGGGATAAACTGCCGCAACGGGCTACGGTGCAAAAGACACGATAAAGCTCCAGATCCGCTGACATATAATTACCTCTTATTCATTCATGGGACAAGGCCGATAAGACTTATATGTATTATAATCTATCGCTAGACCATATGCAATACGCTCTTTGCAGTACTTATTTGACAAACGCGAAAATACAGCCATGTTTTCCAATATTTGATGCGAAAACGCATCATACATGGTATACTTGATTACAAAGCAGAGCAGGAGGAGCATATGGATTCGAACATCAGTGAACTGCGATATCCGTCGGCAACAGGTCTTGGCAGCATTTATGCGAAGCTGTGGACTCCGGAAGGCACGCCCGCGGCGATCCTGCAAATTGCACACGGTATGGCCGAGCATATTGAACGGTATACGGAGTTTGCCGGGTTTCTTAATCAGTATGGCATACTCGTTGCTGCGAACGACCACGCGGGGCACGGCAAGAGCCTTTCCGACGAGACGCACAAAGGATATTTTGGCCCTCACAACGGCTGGAGCGCCGTTGTCGAGGATATGAAGCAGCTGCATGACCATGTGGCGGCCCTGTATCCGGGCGTGCCTTATTTGCTGATGGGGCACAGCATGGGCTCCTTTCTGGCGCGTACCTATGCGGCGCGGTATGGAGACGGCATTGCTGCATTCGTGTTCTCCGGTACGGCAGGCAAAAACCCTGCTGTCGCGGCGGGCAGGCTGCTGGCGAAGATCGAACGCAAACGCAACGGCCCCATTCGGCCCAGCAAGCTGCTCAACGACATGAGCTTCGGTTCGTACAACAAGCCCTTCGCGCCTGCCCGCACGGAGTTTGACTGGCTGAGCCGGGATACGCAACTGGTGGACCGGTATGCAGAGGATCCGTTGTGCGGCTTTGTATTCACCGCCGAGGCCATGCTGGATCTGTTTGACGGATTGGATGAGATCGGAAGCATGGATTGGGCAGCCCGCGTACCGGAGGTCCCCGTACTTTTGATATCCGGTGAACGCGATCCCGTAGGCGGCAACGGCAAGGGCGTGCGCCAGGTCTCGGATTGGCTGAAAAACACCGGGCATACCGTCACATGTAAGCTCTACCCCGAAGGGCGGCATGAAATGCTCAACGAAACCAATCGGGCGGAAGTTTATGCGGATATACTCGGCTTTATAAACAACACCATACGGTGATGAACGCAAGTATGAAGAGGGAATAAAATCGGAAAGGCGAATGGTGATACTATGGGTATCATGATCTATCGGGACAAAGAATCCGCAAGCGCTGCCGCGGCAACGCTGATCGCGGCGCAAATGATCGAAAAGCCCAACTGCGTGCTGGGAATATCTGCGACGAATATGGCGCAGAGCATATACCGGCAGCTTTGCGGCATGACAGCCTCGGGCGTATTGGACTGGAGCGAGGTTACGGCATTCCAGGCCAGCGAGTTTGTGGGCCGCAGGGCCGGGCAGCCCGGCATGCTGGGCACATATCTGGCCAGAAATCTGTACGAGCGTGTCGGAATGACCCGCTGCCATGCACCGAACCACAACGCGCAGGACATGCAGGCCGCATGCTCGGCTTACGAGGCCGACCTTGTAGCCGCCGGCGGCATGGACTTGCTGTTGCTCTTTTTAGGACAAAACGGGCATTTGGCGTTTAACGGCCCTGCGCGCGAGTTTTCCGCATTTACGCATGTCGAGCTGCTCCCGCAAAATACGATGGAAGAATGTCAGAGTATGGCGGGCAGCGAAGGAATCGTAGCGCAGGCCATCACGATGGGCATCAGCACGATTATGTCCGCGAAGCGCATCGTTTTGCTCGCGCTCGGCCGTGAAATTTCAGGTGTCGCCACGCGCATATTATCAGCAGCCGTTACGCCCGCCATACCGGCAAGCGTACTGCAGCTGCATCCGTCCGTTACGTTTGTATTGGATGAGGACGCCGCCGTAAACCTGTAATGAGGCTTCCTGGTGGCGCATATGCCGCATTGTACTTTAAAATGCGCCTGACTATTCAGCCTGACTATTGAGGTTGTGAATTTCGGTTGTGAATTGAGGTAGGCGTCAGCTTGACATCTACACGGTTTTGCCGTATAATGCGGCTCAAACGGTGATTCGTGTGTGGTCCGCTTTCTGAACGCACAGAGGCGGGCCTTTTCATACACATTGACCACGAATCGGAAGAGGTATCTCACATGGAAAACAGGGTATACATACTTGACACCACCCTGCGTGACGGGGAACAGACGCCGGGTGTCAATTTGAATGTCCCTGAAAAAGTAACGATTGCGCAGCAGCTAGAAACGCTGGGCGTGGATATCATTGAGGCCGGCTTTGCCAATGCGTCCGCGGGTGACTTTGACGCGGTCGCAGATGTGGCGAAAGCGCTCAAAACCGCTACCGTCTGCTCGCTCGCACGCTGCAATGAAGCGGATATACGCGCCGCGGCCAAGGCACTGCGTTTTGCGGTGCGCCCGCGCATACATACCTTTATCGCCACAAGCGACATCCATATGCAATACAAGCTAAAGATGACGCCAGAGAGCGTACTCGCGCGCGTGGCGGAATCGGTCCGCCTTGCGCGCACGCTGTGCGACGAAGTGCAGTTTTCGCCAGAGGACGCATCCCGGACACGGCCGGAATTCCTGCGCAGGGTGCTGGAAGCCGCCATCAACGAGGGCGCGCAGATCATCAACATCCCGGATACCGTCGGCTATTCTACGGTCCACGAGTTTGGCAGGCTTATTGCGTATATCACGAAAAATGTGGCGGGTATAAACAACGTTACACTGGGCGTTCATTGCCATGACGATCTTGGCCTTGCGGTCGCCAACTCACTGGAGGCCATACGCTTTGGCGCGCGGCAGGTGGAGTGCACGGTAAACGGCATGGGGGAGCGCGCAGGCAACGCCGCGCTTGAAGAAGTCGTAATGGGGCTTTTTACACGCCGTGATTTTTACGGCTGCACGACAGGCATCGAGACCAGACAAATCCACCGTACCAGCAAGCTGGTCGCGGGCCTTACCAACATGGAGCCCAGCCCCGGCAAGGCCGTCATAGGTGCAAACGCGTTTTTGCACGAATCCGGCATCCATCAGCACGGCGTGCTCAATAACCGCGCCACCTATGAGGTGATGAAGGCAGAAGATTTAGGCATGGTTGGCTTCGGCGTGGTGCTTGGCAAGCTTTCCGGCAAGCATGCGTTCATGGAGCGCGCAACGGCGCTGGGGTATCATCTGAACGAGGATGAACTGGATCTTGCCTTTATTAAATTCAAACAGATGGCGGACAGGAAACGCGTGGTGACGGACAGGGATATCGAGGCGATTTTGGGCGGCCAAATCACCGAAGTACCGCAAATCTACCTGATGCAGGATTTCCAGGTGTTTTCCACCAACCGGCTAAAAGCAACCGCTACCGTTTCCCTGATGCGCGACGGAATCACCTATACCGAAGCCGCGGTAGGCAACGGACCGATTGAAGCCTCCTTTTTGGCGGTGGATAAAATCTCCTGCATGGAGTTGGAACTGCTCAAATATCAGGTCAAGTCTGCCAGCGAAGGCCGCGACGCGCTGGGCGAGGTGGTCGTTCGCGTTCGGTACGGCGATAAAACGGCAACCGGGCGCGGTATTTCCACGGACGTGATCGAATCCAGCGTGCTGGCATATATCGCCGGGCTCAACCGCATCATCAGCGATGTGTGAGTTTCCCGAAAACGGGCGTATTCCGCATAAACCGCACTGGCGTACGAGGATACTCTGTGGTACTATAAAAGCAGAGTCTTGGTCATTTCTGTAAATGCATCGGTCAAATACTTTTTGATGATTGGGAGAACACAAAAATGGGGTCATGGGAAAAATCGCTGGATGCGTTGATAGCCGGCAATGAGCGCTTTGTAAGCGACGAATGCCGCAGCCATCGCTCTTTTGATGCGCAAAGGCGGGAACTTCTTGCCGAAGGGCAGCAGCCCATCGCGGTCGTGGTCTCGACCTCCGACGCTTATCTGTCACCGGAACTGGCATTCGATGCGGATCTTGGCGACCTGTATGTGCTGCGCATGCCCGAACTGGAGATGGACCGGAATGTGATCGACGCCATTGAGTTTGCGGCGCAAAAACTGCATGTACCCCTGTGTATGATACTTACACATGAGGCGCGCGAGGGTGACCCGGAGGATGACGAGGGTTTTTGGGAAAGGTTCCGCAAGGATGACGATGAAGAGGACGCGACCATCAAAGCCTGCGTGCAGCGCGTACGCAACAGCTCCGCTTTGCAGGACTTGATGGAGCTTGGCGAATTCTTTGTGGTTGGCGCAAAATATGACCTTGCAAGCGGCCGTGTAACGGTATTTGATTTCTAAAAAACCGGCTCTGTTATCTAACCATATTTTATCGAGGTAGTTCTATGCTGCTAAGCTGGGAGTTGCTCACAGATCAGGTTACGGCCTGTCAGTCTTGCGCGTTATATGAGCATCGTACGCAATCCGTATTCGGGGAAGGGAATAGAGAGGCGGATATCCTGTTCGTCGGCGAAGGTCCGGGGCGTGATGAAGATTTACAGGGTCGTCCTTTCGTAGGCCCCGCGGGCCAACTGCTGGATAAAATGCTGGCCGCCATCGATCTTGACCGGAGTCAGGTGTTTATCGCCAATATTGTCAAATGCCGTCCGCCGCAAAACCGCGTGCCGATGGAGGAAGAAGCGCAGGCGTGCCTGCCTTATCTTCGCGCACAAACGGCGCTCATCAAGCCGAAGATCATCGTTTGTCTGGGAGCTACGGCCGCGCGCTACATTTACGACCCCAATGTACGCATCACGAAGGACAGGGGCATCTGGAAAGAGAAAAAAGGCGTATGGATACTGCCCACCTATCACCCGGCAGCTCTGCTGCGTGATCCGCCCAAAAAACACGAGGCTTGGGCGGATATGCAGGCCGTACAAAAACGGTATGTGATGCTTCGGGCAGGCGGCGCTGTACAATACACTTCGCAAATGGTATAATGCACTACAGTTGAATAATATGGTGGAGGTATTTGTATGTCCGGCCATTCCAAATGGGCAAACATCAAAAATAAAAAGGAAAAGACAGATTCGCAGCGCGGCAAAATCTTCACAAAAATTGGCCGTGAAATCGCGATAGCCGTAAAAGAGGGCGGAGCGGATCCCCTGAACAATTCCAAGCTTCGTGATGTCATTGCCAAGGCAAAAGCAAACAACATGCCCAACGATAATATTACCCGTTCCATCAAAAAGGCTTCCGGCGAGCTGGGCAGCGTCAACTACGAAGAGTGCACATATGAAGGCTACGGCCCCGCGGGGATCGCGGTGATCGTGGATGTGGTGACGGATAACCGTAACCGTACCGCGGCCGAAATGCGTCATATATTCGATAAAAGCGGCGGCAGCTTAGGCGCTACCGGCTGCGTATCCTGGATGTTCGATAAAAAAGGCGTCATTGTGATCGAACGCGGCGCGCTGCTCGACGAGGATGAGGTGATGATGGCGGCGCTGGACGCCGGTGCGGAAGATTTCGTACCGCAGGACGATGCATTTGAAATATACACCTCTCCCAATGATTTCTCGCGTGTGCGCGAAGCGCTGGAGAACGCGAATTATTCCTTTATCTCCGCCGAAATCAGCATGATCCCTCAGAACACCGCCGATGTTTCGGATCCGGAAGCTGTGCAGAAGGTGGAGCGTTTTCTCGAATGGCTGGACGATAACGAGGACGTGCAGGATGTATTCCACAACGGCATACTCCCCGAACCGGATGAAGAAGATTAAAATTTTGCATCAGTCAAAGGCGGGCATTTGGTCCCGCCTTTCTTGAATGACTCTAAGGAGATAATTATGAAAAAAGCGCTATTATGTATTTTATTATGCATTATGCTGTCTGCTGCGGCCGGCTGTAAGTCCCCGGAGGAGATCAATCAGGCGGAGCAGCAGCAAAAGTCCGGTACGCAGCAAGAGATCGTCATTAAGCAGGAGTTGGAGGAGGAACAGCGCATTCTCACTGTGGCCGGCAACGGCAAGGTGGATGCACAGCCGGATGTTGCCACCGTACAGCTTTCCGTATTTGTACAGTCAAAAACTGTGGAGGAAGCGCAGAACCAGAACAGCCAGCAGATGGAAGCAGTGCTTGCGGCAATCAAAGCCATGGGCATTGCGGATGAAAATATACGAACGCAGGAAGTTACGATTTATCCCATACAGGACTATGACAAAAACCCGCCGGCGATTACCGGATACAGCGCGACCAACACCATTACGGTTGAAATCCGCGACGTCAAGATTACGGGCGAGTTGATTGCCGCCGCATTGCAGGCAGGCGCGAACGAAATATTGAAAGTGGAATTCCACCTGCTCGACGAGACCGAAGCCTATCAGGAGGCACTTGCCGCCGCCGTAGCGGATGCATATGCCAAAGCGCAGGTAATGGCGGATACTGCGGGTGTGGATTTGGACGGCCCCCTACTTGTGCAGGAAGGCGCAAGCAATATCCAAAATGCGAACGACAATCTTCGAGCTGCTGCGGAACAGCCTGCCGACGTGGATAGCGGCACTGCCATAACGCCGATACAGGCAGGACAAATCACCGTTTCCGCGCAGGTGACCATTCAATTTAAGTTAAATTGGCCAAGCGTCACACCAAAACGAGAACAGGATTGAGAGAACTTTTCATGAGGTCAGCGAACACAAAACCCAAAGTACTCAGCGCACAGCAGGCGGTAGCCTTGATCCCGGACGATGTAATGCTCATGGTGGATGGTTTTTTGCTTTCCTGTATGCCCGAAGAACTGGTACTGGCGCTTGAACAACGGTTCCTTACGACACAACGCCCGCAAAATCTGACGCTGGTGCATGCTGCGGGGCAAGGCGACGGCAAGGGACGCGGCATTGATCACCTCGCGCATCCCGGTCTGCTTCGCCGCTCCATCGGCGGGCACTGGAACATGATACGCGGCTTGCAGCGGCTGGCGCTGGAAAATAAGATCGAAGCCTACAACCTGCCCCAAGGCGTCATCACGCATATGATCCGCGATTCCGCGTCCTGCCGCCCCGGCACGCTGACGCGTACGGGAGTGGGCACATTCATCGATCCCAGGATAGAAGGCGGCAAGGTGAACGCCTCCACAACGGAAGACCTGGTAAAGCTGGTGGAGATCGGCGCAGAAGAATACCTGCTGTATGCGCCTCTGCCTATCAAGGTGGCGCTTTTGCGCGGGACGGTGGCGGATATGCACGGCAATATCTCCATGGAAGAGGAAGCCATGCTTTGTTCGGCGCTTAGTGCCGCGCAGGCCGCGCATAACCACGGCGGCCTCGTGATCGTGCAGGTGGCAAGAACGCTGGAAAATGAGCTGCTGCCGCCGCGCAGCATCCATATACCCGGCATTTATGTAGATGTCGTTGTGCCTGTAGAGGATCCGGAGCACCATTTGCAGGCAAACGGATACCCGTATGATCCCGCTTTATGCGGGCTTGCACCGCGCTTAGCGGAGGAAAATACCGACCCGGAGCCGCCAATACCGCTGGATGAACGCAAGATCATAGCGCGCCGGGCGCTAAAGGAGCTGCGTTCGGGCGATATCGCTAATCTGGGTATCGGCGTGCCGGAAGGCATCGGGCTTGTTGCGGCAGAAGAGGGCCGGCTGAATGATTTCATACTGACGGTGGAATCCGGCCCTATCGGCGGGAAACCTTTGTCCGGGCTGGCGTTTGGCTGCTCACGCAATTATGAATCGCTGCTGGATGCCGCGGCGCAGTTTGATTTTTATCAGGGCGGCGGCTTGGATATCGCGTTTCTCGGGCTTGCGCAGACGGACAGCGAGGGCAACGTCAATGTCAGCCGCTTTGGCTCCGTCATCGCTGGCTGCGGCGGGTTTATAGATATTACGCAGAACGCGCGCCGCGTAGTGTTCTGCGGCGCGTTTGCCGCAAAAGGGCTGCAAATTGCCTGTGAAAACGGAAAGCTTCGTATTTTGCAGGAAGGGCAGGTAAAGAAATTCTGCTCCGCTGTCGAGCAGATCACATTCAGCGGTACGTATGCGCGCAAGCGCAACGCCGATGTGCTCTTTATTACGGAGCGCGCGGTGTTCCGCCTGATGCCGGAGGGGCTGGAATTGATCGAATACGCGCCGGGTGTGGATATTGAACGGGACATCATTGCGATGATGGACTATGCGCCCATCATCCGCAACCCCGTGCCGATGGATACAAAGCTCTTTATGCCTTAAACAACGAATGCACACAACTCGCATGAATAGCCTCCCCGCATGCATAGGATAGTATGAGTAAATGCGAGGAGGCGTAAATCGTGCGCGTTTTTGTTGTAACCAAGCGTACACTTCTCATTGCGGCTGCAGCGGCGATCGTGATCATTGTCGGTATTGTAGTAGTGTTGCTGATGGGAGGAGAAGGTGAAACACAGCCGACAAGTACGGCAAACATTACAGAGGAATATGAATTGGAGGTGCTAGCAGGCAAACAGCGGGAGTTGCCCGTTTACAGCGTGGACCGGCCGGATAAGAAAATTGCCCTGACGATCGACGCGGCGTGGGAAGACGACAAAACACCTTTCATTTTGGAGGAGTTGGACAGACAGGGAATCAAAGCCACTTTCTATTTATGCGGAGTATGGGTGGATAAATACCCCGAGCACGTGAAAGCAATATTTGAAAAAGGGCACGAATTGGGTAATCATACAAACACGCATCCGCACATGAGCAGGCTGGATGCGAATAAGATCCAAAAGGAATTAACCACGTTCGACGACAAAATAGAAAAGCTTGTGGGGCAGCGCTGTAAAACCTTCCGCGCACCTTTTGGCGAATACAATGACCTTGTCGTTACCACTACGCGTGCCATGGGCTATACGCCAGTACAATGGAATATTGATACCATTGACTGGAAGGAGGACCGCAGCACAGAGACGATACTGAATTCTGTATTACCCAAACTCAAGCCCGGCTGTATTGTTCTTTGCCATAACAACGGCTATAAAATTGAAGAGTATCTGCCCCAGCTCGTCAATGCGGCCAAGGAACAGGGGTATGAATTCGTAACGGTCAGCAACCTGCTGCTTCCCGGCAATACCATGATCGACGTGAACGGCGTACAGAAAGCGGCGGGTTCGCAAGCGGCGGCACAGGAGGAATAATGCCGGCTTCGCCGTATGCCTCCAAGCATTGGCCAACTTTAGTACCCAGGGAAATACCGTTGACCCGGTATTTCCCTTTTTATATGGCACGATGTAAAGTGTGTTGCCTTCTTTTTTCTTTACCCGCCGTCCAACATGTATAGCAGTACTACACTGCTGCAGGCGCTTTTTTTTCTGCCCCATTGACATGGCATGTTCTTTCTGTTAGAATACTTTACTGTCGGTAGTGCATGAGGGGTCTTTGAAATAGGTATACTGACGGCGTTGGATACCAATTTGTTTTCTTCCTGCGCCTGTAGCTCAGCAGGATAGAGCAACGGCCTTCTAAGCCGTAGGTCCCGGGTTCGAATCCCTGCAGGCGCGCCAATTTGGGTTTTTATGGTGGGTATAGTTCAGATGGTTAGAATGCCAGATTGTGGCTCTGGAGGTCGTGGGTTCGAGTCCCACTACCCACCCCAATACCAAATTTAACGCGGATACATCGGTGGGGTGTAGCCAAGCGGTAAGGCACGGGACTTTGACTCCCGCATCGTAGGTTCGATCCCTGCCACCCCAGCCATATGACCCGTTAGCTCAGTCGGTAGAGCACTTGACTTTTAATCAAGGTGTCCGGAGTTCGAATCTCCGACGGGTCACCACTATACCACAATGTGCGGGCGTGGCGGAATTGGCAGACGCGCCAGATTTAGGTTCTGGTGCCGGAAGGCGTATGAGTTCAAGTCTCTTCGCCCGCACCAAATACGATACGGATTTTCCGTGATATATCTTTGATAATTGCATGATTCATTTTGCGGGAATAGCTCAGTGGTAGAGCACTGCCTTGCCAAGGCAGGGGTCGCGAGTCCGAATCTCGTTTCCCGCTCCATTTTGCGGGTGTAGTTCAATGGTAGAACTCCAGCCTTCCAAGCTGGTCGCGTGGGTCCGATTCCCATCACCCGCTCCAGTTTAGAATGTGAAACATGGAATTTGGGTTGTTAGCTCAGTTGGTAGAGCACCTGACTCTTAATCAGGGTGTCCAGGGTTCGAGCCCCTGACGACCCACCAGTTTTCTGTCTGTACAGCAGACATGCGGGAATAGCTCAGTGGTAGAGCACTGCCTTGCCAAGGCAGGGGTCGCGAGTCCGAATCTCGTTTCCCGCTCCATTTTATGGGTTGTTAGCTCAGTTGGTAGAGCACCTGACTCTTAATCAGGGTGTCCAGGGTTCGAGCCCCTGACGACCCACCAAACGAAAAGCCTCCAGCAATTGCTGGAGGCTTTTCGTTTGGCTTTGTTAAAGGGGCTCGAAGCCGCGTAAAGAAAACGCTCCAGTGGAGCGTTTTTAGCGGCCGGGATTTCGGCCCAGGCGTGACGAGCGCAGTACGGAGTGTAAGCTCGGCCTGCCGATGGCCGAAATCGAGCCCCTGATGAGAGGAGCCTCTGACGACACATCCAATAGCGGATATCCGCTTTTTATATATAACAGCTTTTGATAACGACAATTGCGCCATAGGTGCAAATGTCGTACAATAACCCTAAGTAACCGATGATGAATTCGGAACGTTGTCTTGACAGCTGGTTTCATGTCCTGCTGCGTTACTAAAATCTTGAAATAGCGCTGCTATTCCTTCGATTTTGCTCCTTGCAGGCCCAGATACCATCTCGTCAATCCATCATCCCTCATTTAATCAGTGCTTACCTAACAGTTCTCGGTTTTGCCCATAGGAGGAAAACACCATGCTCAACGGTATTACGGATATTCCCGGCATTCAAGTGGGCCATTGGACGGATGAAAAGGCCCTGACCGGCTGTACTGTCGTTCTTTGCCCGGAGGGGGCCGTCGCCGGTGCGGACGTACGGGGCGCCGCGCCCGGTACGCGCGAGACTGACCTTTTGCGGGGTTATAACGCTGTGGATCGTGTCCATGCCGTCATGCTTTGCGGCGGCAGTGCATATGGTTTAGATGCAGCCGCGGGCGCCATGCAGTATTTAGAAGAGCGGGGTATAGGCTTTGATGTGGGTGTTGGTGTAGTGCCCATCGTACCCGCCGCGGTGCTGTTTGATCTCGCAGTCGGTTCGCCGCATATACGTCCCGGCAAAAACGAAGGGTACATGGCCTGTACATCGGCATCTTCCGATGCACTGCTTACGGGAAGGGTTGGTGCGGGCACAGGCGCCACGGTAGGCAAAGCACTGGGCATGCAATACGCCATACCCGGTGGTATCGGCTCAAGCTGCATTGCGCTGGGGGACGGCGTTTACATTGCCGCCCTTGCCGCGGTAAACGCGCTGGGAGATATTTATAACCACCGTACCGGCGAATTGCTGGCTGCGGCCCGTATCAACGGTGAATTTGTGCCCTGCCTGGAGTATTTGCCAAAGTTGCCCCGATCCTTTGCAGGCACCAATACAACTTTGGGCGTGATCGCAACCAACGCCGTGCTCACCCGTGAGCAGGCAACCAAGTTGGCGTCCATGGCGCATGATGGGCTTGCCATGGCAATACGGCCGGTACATACCTCCATGGACGGGGATACCGTGTTCGCGCTCTCCACAATGCAAAAAGAAGGGTTCCCTCTGTTGGCGCTCTTGGCGGCTGCTGCGGAAGTCATGGCGTTGGCTGTAGAGAATGCGTTCGTTTGACATATTATCAACAGCAGGCTACAATACTAGGTAGTTCATTGGAGGATTTGCATGGTTGTTGGCACCGGCATTGATATTATAGAGGTTGAGCGAATTTGCCGCGCGGCAAAGCAACAGGCTTTTTTGGAGCGTATTTTTACAGAAGGCGAACGCGCATATTATGAGCAATGCGGATCCGATGCGCAAACGCTTGCCGGTACGTTTGCCGCCAAGGAAGCAACCGCCAAGGCGCTTGCGGCAGGCTTTAACGGCATCGGCTGGCGGGATATTGAAATACTGCACGATGAAGCCGGGAGGCCTTATGTAAAGCTCTGGAATGCCGCGCAGGCGCGTATGCTGCGTATGGGCGGCAGCAGGATGCATATAAGCATATCGCATATCAAGACATTAGCCATCGCGCAAGCTATTCTTGAAGAGTAGCAATATGATTTCTCCTTTTGGAGGCCGGATGGATAAGGCGCAGGTTCGAAGCCAAATGAAGCAGACTTTGCTGCGCGTTAGCGAAGCGCAATTCCGTCCGTTATCATACGCGGCTTGCCAAAACGTCAGGCTGCACCCGGCTTATCTGCAGGCCAGCACTATTCTTTGTTATGCCGCGCTTCCTTATGAGGCCGATCCGGCCGCGTTGGCGGAATATGCGCGCTTAGACGGCAAAAGGGTAGCTTACCCATATTGTTTGAATAAGTACGAGATGCTGGCGCTTGAACCGGTGGGTACGGACGCATGGGAAACCGGCGCCTACGGCATACGGACGCCCCGGCCGGATTGTTCACGGGCTGTGGATGCAGGGGAAATCGATCTGGTGCTCGTACCCGGCTTGGCATTTGATTTGCGCGGCGGAAGATTGGGTCGGGGCGCGGGATACTATGACCGTTATCTTAGGAAAACCGGCGCGTTTCGCATGGGTTTTTGCCTGGATATACAGATCATCGAACAGGTGCCGATGGACGAATACGATATGCCAATGCAGGCGCTGATCTCGAATTCCGTTTGTTATCTCTCGATTTGCTAAAAATGTTATTATTATATACGGAAAATATATTTATAACCATATAGAATGGTCTTTTTTTTTGCATGGACGTGTGTTACAATAGCTCTGGTCTATGATAATATTCTGTCAATCGATTTCCCGTTGTTTGGGAAAAGCTCAGTTTCTATTTAGGAGGTAGGAGATTATGTCCAATGTTAGCGGCGCTCGGAAAAAAGAATTCGAGAAGCTGGACGCGGTAATCGAGGTATGGAAAGAAGAACAGGGAGGCCTGTTGCCCATCATGCAACAGGCGCAGGAAATCTGTGGTTGCGTGGATGAAGAAGTACAGAGATATATTTCCGAAAAAACAGGCAATCCGTTGAGTACCATTTATGGTGTTTCCACTTTCTATTCGCAATTTACGCTGCAGCCCAAAGGGAAATATACCATTGGCATGTGCCTGGGGACTGCATGTTATGTGCGCGGATCTGCCAAGGTGATGGAAGCGCTTGAAAAAGAGCTTAAGGTCAGTGTTGGCAGCACTACACAGGACAGCTTGTTTACGCTGGAAGCTACCCGCTGTATAGGCTGCTGTGGGCTCGCGCCGGCGATGATGATAAATGATGAAGTATACGGACGGCTCACGCCCGCCGATATTCCGGGGATCATTGAAAAATACCGCCAGAGAGGCTGATGGCATCCTATGATGATGAAGGAAATATCCCTTCATGTGCTGGACATCATACAGAACTCCATCGCGGCTGATGCGACGCTGATTACGGTTGAGGTGGAAGTACAGCATAAAAAGGATTGGATGCGAGTCGCCGTTACGGATAACGGGCGGGGAATGGACGAGGAACTGCTCAAGCGGGTGGAGAGCCCCTTCACGACAAGCCGCACCACCAGAAAAGTTGGGCTGGGCATTCCAATGTTCAAAGCGGGTGCGCAAGCAGCCGGCGGCGCGTTTCAGCTTCGATCCAAACCGGGAGTGGGAACCTTCATTCAGGCGGAATACTGTATATCGCATTGGGATCGCCCGCCTTTGGGAAATATGGCGGAGACTGTTTTCACAACTGTAATATGTAACGAAACGATCGATTTTATCTATGAATACACGGTAGATGACGATTCATTTCGATTTGATACACGCGAGATCAAGGCAGCTTTAGGCAACGATGTTCCATTGAATATGCCGGATGTGGCAGCATGGATCAAGAACTTTTTAACCGAGGGTATTGATGCATTATACGGAGGTGTTTGAATAATGAAGTCGCTGCAGGAATTGGAAGCTATTCGGAAAAAGACTTTGGATACCATTCAATTAAGAAAGGATACCGAGGGTACGCGCGTTGTTGTCGGCATGGCGACCTGCGGTATCGCTGCGGGCGCGCGGCCCGTGCTCACCGCCTTTATGGATGAAGTGACAAGGCGCGGCCTTCAGCATGTAATCGTTGCACAGACCGGATGTATTGGCGTCTGCCGTCTTGAGCCCATCGTGGAAGTTTACAAGCCCGGTGAAGAGAAGGTAACTTATGTGAAGATCACGCCGGATATGGTGGGCAGAATTGTAACCGACCATATCGTTAACGGCAAGGTCGTTGATGAGTTCACCATTGGCTATTACGAGACGCACAATAATTGATCCAGGTTGAAGGAGGGTTGAATACAATGGAGTTTTTCCGTTCGCAAGTATTATGTTGCACTGGTACCGGTTGTACTTCCTCCGGCTCCAGGAGCATCATCGAAAAGTTTGAGGAAGAGATTAAAAAGGCCGGGTTGGAAAAAGAGATCAAAGTCGTTCCCACAGGTTGTTTTGGCTTGTGCGAGACCGGCCCCGTGGTCATTGTTTATCCCGAAGGTTCTTTCTACAGCCATATCAAGGTAGAGGATGTTCCCCGCATCGTTTCCGAACATTTGCTCAAAGGCCGCATCGTACGCGATCTGCTCTACAGCGAAAGCGTGGATGAAGAGCAAAACATCCGCTCTCTGAATGAAGTGGATTTCTACAAAAAGCAGCGCCGCGTGGCATTGCGCAACTGCGGCGTGATCGACCCGGAAAATATTGAGGAGTATATTGCGTTCGACGGCTACAAGGCGCTCGCCAAGTGCCTGACGGAACTCACGCCCGAAGAGGTTGTGGATATCGTCAAGCGCTCCGGCCTTCGCGGGCGCGGGGGCGGAGGATTCCCCACAGGCATTAAGTGGAGCCTTGCGCAAAAGCCTGTCAGCGATATTAAATACGTCTGCTGCAACGCGGACGAAGGCGACCCCGGCGCGTTTATGGACCGTTCTGTTCTGGAAGGCGACCCGCATGCCGTGCTCGAAGCCATGGCCATCGCAGGCTATGCCATCGGCGCGCATCAGGGCTATATCTACGTGCGTGCGGAATATCCCATCGCGGTGAAGCGTCTGCGTATTGCCATAGACCAGGCCCGCCAGATGGGTCTTCTGGGCGATGATATTTTTGGAACCGGCTTCAATTTTGATATCGATCTGCGGCTTGGTTCCGGCGCATTTGTATGCGGCGAAGAAACCGCGCTCTTGGCTTCCATCGAAGGCGGCCGCGGCGAGCCCCGTCCGCGTCCTCCGTTCCCGGCGGTCAAAGGCCTGTTTGGCAAGCCCACACTGCTCAACAACGTGGAAACTTACGCCAATATTTGCCAGATCATACTCAACGGCGCCGAATGGTTTGCTGCAATGGGCACGGAAAAGAGCAAGGGCACCAAGGTGTTCGCGCTTGGCGGCAAGATCAACAACACGGGTCTGGTCGAAATCCCTATGGGAACCACGCTGCGCGAGGTGATTTATGAGATCGGCGGCGGCATACCCGGCGGCAAGAAGTTCAAGGCCGCACAGACCGGCGGACCTTCCGGCGGCTGTATCCCCGCGGTGCATTTGGATATCCCCATCGATTATGACAACCTGATTTCCATCGGTTCCATGATGGGTTCGGGCGGCATGATCGTTATGGATGAAGACAACTGCATGGTGGATATCGCGAAGTTCTTCCTCGAGTTTACCGTGGATGAATCCTGCGGCAAATGCCCGCCCTGCCGTATCGGCACCCGCCGTATGCATGAGATGCTTACAAAGATCACCGAAGGCCGGGGCGAGCCGGGCGATATCGAAAGGCTGGAGCGTCTGGCGCAGAACATCAAGGCTTCCGCGCTGTGCGGCCTTGGCCAGACAGCGCCCAACCCGGTGCTTTCCACTATCCGCTATTTCCGGGATGAATATGAGGCGCATATCAACGAAAAGCGCTGTCCAGCAGGCGTATGCAAGGCGTTGCTCAGCTATACCATCGATCCGGCCAAATGCCGTGGCTGCAGCCTGTGCGCAAAGGTCTGCCCGGTGGGTGCTATTTCCGGTGAGATCAAGAGCCCGTACTCGATCGATCAAACAAAGTGCATCAAATGCGGCGCTTGCATGGAAAAGTGCAAATTCGGTGCAATCTCGCACAAGTAATCAATTATATGAAAGAATGGGTGTGCGGACAAGCCGCACACCCATTCTTTTTTCTTTTGTTTTAGCAGTCATTGAAACTATAGCCCTTTGATACGTACTTCCACTACGCGGCCAATAATCTGCACGTCGCCGCTCGCGATGACCATTGGATCGTAATTGGGGTTGGCAGGGTAGAGTATCAGCTGATTGCGCAGCCATTTCACACGGCGGAGCACTACCTCGTCGTTCACACGCACAACGGCGATCTGCCCGTTTTCCACCCTGGGCTGCATACGGACCAATACCAGCGCTCCTTCGACGATATGCGCATCCGTCATGCAGTCGCCTTCCACCTCCATAAAGAAAAACTCGCCGTTTTCCACCTCATGCGACGGCACAGAGACATGATCCTCAATGTTTTCTTCGGCAAGTATGGGCAGGCCCGCATGTACGCGGCCTACAATGGGCAGTTGCATAAAGGAAGTATTTGCGGGAAACAGAGAGTCGGCGGAGGAATCGCGGCCCAGGATATAATCCGTACTCACAGAAAACAGATCTGCTAGACGAATAAGTATTTCCTGCGGCAGGCTGGCCCGTCCCGTTTCGTATTTACAGATAGCCGCCTTTTGTACGCCGAGGAAACTGCCCAGCATATCCTGTGTATAGCCGTTTTGCATGCGCAATTCCTTTAGACGATTCATAAATACCTCTCTCAATTGTGCTTTTTCTTATTGTATCCTATTAAGAAACCGGATTCAAGCCCATATTTTTCAAATACTGCTTGACGGTTTCCTGTATGGATACTATAATGCAAATATAGCATAAAATACGTGTTGTAGAGAGGGAATTTTCGAAGTTGTATAAGGTAAGGTATCTTGTTTTGATACTTTTACGCGAAACTATATCACGCAGGGTATATTTTTTTGCAAATAATGTTTCTTGAATGGAAACATCGTGAAAGGAAGGGTATATTTATGGTCGGCATATTGGTTTGTTTTGTGCTTCCCGGTATTTTGATTGGCTTAATGATAGGGCAGGGCGTGCATGCGGCAAAAGAGCGGGCACGCATTTTAAAGAAAAAGCGTGCCCACAGCGACCGGCGCCAACTTTACATTTACGATCTCAGAAATGATTTGGCGGCGTAGTACCCGGTTTGCACCGCTACGGAACGATGCGCCTGCCCGCTGCTACTGCATCGCCTTTTCCGCGATGCTGTTATCCACCAACTCGTCGAACGGCACGCGCGCTTTGAGCTCGCCAGCCTCATCGATTATATCCAGCAACCGCTGGAAATCCGGCTCCTGCATCACGGGATCGCTTTTCCAGGAGTCGGTAATACGGTAGTTATGGGCAACGGATGTGAGCACTTCCAGGCTGGTATCGGGGAAGAAGAGCAACATAGCTTCCGCGACTTCTTCATCCGTTGCGCTCACGATCCACTGCTGTGCGCGGTAGATGGCCCGCAAAAAGCTTTCTACAAATTCCGGGTCTTCTTTGAGCGTTTTGGGGTTCACCATATAGGTGGTATACGGCACTTCACCGGATGCTTCGCCTACATTGGCTACTATATATCCCTTGTTTTCGAGCTCAAACATAGAGGCGGTGGGTTCAAACAACGTTACATAATCGCCCGTTCCGCCTTCAAACGCGCCGCCCATCAGGTTGAACTGTATGCTGTCGATTACTTCTAAATCCACGCCGGGGGTCAGTCCGTGCTGCTTGAGCACATACTGCAGCGTCATCATGGGCATACCGCCTTTGCGGCCGCCAATAATGGTAGTCCCTTTAAGGTTTTCCCATGTAAAATCGGGTTCGGGTTCACGGCCCATTAAAAACGAGCCGTCGCGTTTTGTCAGCTGGCCAACGATGATTGGGTGGTCTTCTTTTCCTTCATTGAAAACGTATACGCCTGTTTCCGGCCCCATCAGGCCGATATCCGCCTGCCCGGAAAGCAGCGCGGTCATCGTCTTGTCAGAGCCGCCTCCTGTGGTGATCTCAATTTCCAGCCCTTCCTCCGCAAAGTATCCCAATGACACCGCAACATACTGCGGCGCGTAGAACACTGAGCGCGTGACCTCATTGAGTTGTACTGTTCGAATCATTTGTTCCTGTTTGCATCCTGCGAGCGCCAAGCACAATACCGTGATCACCAACAGCAGAGCGATGAGTTTTTTCATGCAAAGCTACCTCCATATCAGTCGAACTAGGACTATGGATATGGTATGCCATGCGTTCGCTTTGCGTGATTAAGGGCAGCGACGCCTTACATTATACCGCAGCGAACAGCCTTGGCAGGCGGCTGCGAAGCTGCGAAGAAAGCAATGAGGCAATGAATAGCTTGAGCATATCCAGCGGCAGGAATATCAGCACCAGATAAATCGCCCGTGAAAGAGGGAGCGGGGTCGAAAGATAGACTGAGGAGACAAGCGCCATATACGCCACGCCGCACAATTGTACGGCAAGTATGATTCCTGTGCCCCCAAGAGCAAACCGTACACGGTGCCCACGGTACAGCGTTCTTTGAGACAGCATGCTCAACAGCGGCGCACAGAATAAAAACGACAGCAAATATCCAAACGTAGGGTCGAGTACATAGCCAATTCCGCCGCCGTTTGTAAAAACCGGAATACCGATCAAACCCAGCAGCACATATGCGGCCTGTGAGAGGAATGCCGCACGCGAAGGCAAAAGCAGGCCTGCAAGAAATATGAATGCCGTTTGCAGTGTCATGGGAACGGGGTAGGGAGGTATAGGAATTTTGATGAATGCGCCCAGCGCCGTGAGTGCTGTGAACATTGCTGCAATGAGCAGGGTACGCAGATTTGTCTTCATACTTTACCGCCTTATTGTAAACTTTATAACGTCATATAGTTTACAATAAAACGTTGTTTTTGACAACCATAAACTGAAACTTCTCAAATTCGTGTTGCATACCTAACAAATTGCGGTAGAATAAATACTGGAGTGTTTGACAGAGTTAACTTATCTCGGCAAGCACATCCCGTATGAACATGTTAAGGAAGGTAGTATGTTGTTAGAATTTCAACCGTTTCGGCTCGAAGACAAGCCTGTTATCGAGTCATATATCAAGCCGCACGCCTTTGAATGCTCCGAACTTACGTTTACCAATATGATTATGTGGGGGCAGGATGACAAGATCCGGTGGGCCCAAATGAACGATGTACTGTATATCCGGCTGAAGTTTGGCTCGCACCCTGTGTTTATGTTTCCGCCCATCCCAAAAGATATGGGCATGGAGTATTCCAAAGCGATGGAGCCCGCCTGCAAGTATTTCAGCGAAATCGGCGCAGTGCCCAGATTTCGCTCTGTGAGCGGGCCGTTTGTTTCCTTATTTACAAAACACTGTACGATGTTTACGCTCGTACCGGACCGGAATACATTCGACTATGTCTATTTGGCGCAGGAGCTTATTGCGCTCAGGGGCCGCAAGTATCATGCGAAGCGCAACCATGTCAACCAGTTCAGCGCACAGTACCAATATACCTACCGTCCGCTGACTTCGGATATGACGGATGCCTGCATGGAATTATACATGAGCTGGCTTCAGGAAAAGGACGTCAACGAGCCGGGCATATTGGGCGAAATGAAAGCCATACAATTTTTACTTCCAAATATGGAGCGGCTTGGCATTGTCGGCGGCAGTCTGTTTGTAGGGGATAAGCTTGTTGCATTCACCTTGGGCGAGCAAATTCGCGGTGATATGGCCGTCATACATATCGAAAAGGCCGATGCATCCTATGTCGGGCTGTACGCGATGATCAACCAGCAGTTCGCCGCGCACGCATGGAACGATATGACCTACATCAACCGCGAGGAGGATATGGGGATTCCCGGCATGCGTAAAGCAAAGCTGTCGTATAACCCCGTAAAAATGATTGAGAAATTTGATGCCGTTTGGCGCCCGTAACCTGTCGGCGTATGTGGGTGGCACGCCATGGGCAAGCATCCGGGCTTGTACCAGAAAAGCCTTGACGCACCGGTTGTTTTGCTATAAACTTAATCTGCAATCATATGTAAAGGAAGGTACTATTCATGCCTGAAAGCGTAACCAGTTTTCTTCAGGGCCCCGGTCTTTTGATTTTGTTGATGGTGGCTATGTTTGCTATCATGATCATTCCGCAGCGCAGGCGCGATAAGAAAATTAAGGCCATGCTCAACGCGCTCAAGCCCGGCGACCGTGTCCGCACCATCGGGGGCATTTATGGCACCATCGGCTCCATCAAGGATGATGTTGTGACGCTCGTCGTAGGTCCCGACAAAGTCCGTCTGGTATTTGCACGCGGCGCCATTTCCACGGTAGAAGATGTGGCTGCGGAAAACACCATGAGCGAGGAAGTTAAAAACATCCAGTAAGCGCAATCAAGCCCTGCTAACGCATACCGACAGCGTGATGTTGTCGGTATGTTTTTTTTTGTATTCGCATAGGTATTCCCATAGGGATTGGGAGGGCAAATACATGAGATCGACGCGAAGAAAGAAGCAGACGGCTCCCCAAAGCGGCATTTTTCTGCGGATATTAAAAGCCGCGCTGTTCGGATGCGTACTGACCGTTATCGCCATACTCGCGTTTGCGCTGTTGCTCAAATGGGAGCTATTCGGCGAAGGCAGCATTTCCGTCGTAACCAGCATCATAAAGGCGCTTTGTGCAGGCTTCGCCGGATTCATTACCGCCCGTGGCTGCCAGCAGAAGCCTTGGCTATGGGCCGGCGTCAGTGGCGCATTCTATGTGCTGCTTGCGTTTCTCGCATTTGCGCTGGTGGAAAAGACCATGGCACTGAACTTTGGCCTGGTGGCGGATATGCTGATGGGATTTATCGCCGGCGTAGCCGGAGGAATGCTGCTGCAGCTCGGGAAAACCTAGCCTCTTACCGCATCCATTCGGTTTAACTTGTCTTTTTGGCCTTTACGGCGTATAATAACACGAGTTAAAACGATTATGGCTTGCATTCGCTTTGGATGTACAAGCTGCATGGTGCCAACCATCGCAAGTCAAAGACATCAAAAAAAAAGATGCACGGGACTTGCTGAAGGCGGCATAAAATAATGCTTGTATGCCGGACGAAACGGCCAGAAACGAAAAGGAGAGTTGCTTTTTGGCATCAAAACTGAAGATTATACCCTTAGGCGGTGTCAGCGAGATCGGTAAGAACATGACCGTGATCGAATATGGTAAGGACATCGTAGTAATTGATTGCGGCCTGATTTTCCCCGATGAGGAAATGCTGGGAATCGATCTTGTCATACCGGACATGTCCTATCTTGAAAAAAACGCGGATAAGCTTCGCGGTTTTCTAATTACCCATGGTCATGAGGATCATATTGGCGCATTGCCGTTTGCGTTGCAGAAATTTCAGGTTCCTGTTTACGGAACGCGCCTGACGATGGCGTTGATCGAGCATAAGCTGGAGGAACATAAGATCGGCAATGAAATGCTCCATCGCGTTGATCCGGGCGATACGCTGCGGCTTGGGTGTTTCAATATAGAATTTATAAAGACATGCCACTCTATCGCAGGGGCGGTGGCGCTTGCCATTACAACGCCGATCGGTACGGTGATACACACCGGCGACTTCAAAGTAGATTATACGCCCATTGACGGTGAGCCGATGGATATTGCGCGCCTTGCGCATTATGGTTCCAAGGGCGTGCTTGCATTGCTTTCAGACAGCACAAACGTGGAGCGCCCGGGGCATACGCAATCCGAGCGGGAGATCGGCAAGACATTCGAGCATTGTTTTGATACGGCGGAGGGCCGCGTGATTGTCGCCTCCTTCGCCTCAAACATCTATCGCATACAGCAGGTGGCGGATGTAGCCATTACACACGAGCGCGTCATATGCTTCCAGGGGCGCAGCATGGTCAACATCGCACAGACGGCGATCAACCTCGGGTATTTAAATATCCCGGCCGAAAAGATCGTCGATGTGGAAAAGCTTCGCAAATTCAGGGACGAGCAGGTATGCGTCATCACCACCGGCAGCCAGGGCGAACCTATGAGCGGGCTGTTCCGTATGGCAAATTCCTCCCATAAGCTGAACATCGGCAAAGGCGATACGGTCATCATTTCCGCTTCGGCCATCCCGGGTAACGAGCGCGGCGTCGCGCGCGTTATCAATCAGCTTTTCCAAAAGGGCGCCATGGTGGTATACGATCAGATGGCGGACGTACATGTATCCGGCCATGCCTGTCGCGAGGAATTGCGTTTGATGTTCAACCTGACCAAACCTAAATATTTTATTCCCGTGCATGGCGAATACCGTCATCTTTATATGCACGCGCAGCTCGCGGAGGAAATGGGCGTCGACCCGGAAAACGTATTCGTGGCGGATATCGGCGATGTGGTTGAGTTGACCTGCCATAAGGGCAAGATTAACGGCAACGTGCCTGCAGGCAGCGTTATGGTCGACGGCCTTGGTATAGGTGACATTGGTAACGTGGTGCTCAAGGACCGCCGCCTGCTCTCGCAGGATGGCCTTGTCGCCATTGTGATGGCGCTGCAGAAGAAGACCGGAAAGTTGATGGCCGGGCCCGAACTGATTTCGCGCGGATTCGTATATGTGCGCGAATCCGAGGATCTGATCCACGAAGCCATCGAGTTGCTCCGTCCGCAAGCGGCTCTTTTTGAGCAGCGTTCGCAGTCCGAATGGGCCAACATCAAAAACGGCATACGAAATTCGCTGCGCGAGTATCTGTACAACAAAACAAAGCGAAATCCGATGATTTTGCCCATCATTGTGGAAATCCCGTAATACAAGCCAAGCGCCGCACGGTCTAGACCCACGGCGCTTGCTTTTTTACTTTCAGCAAAAGAAGGAGGGGTTTCGATGGTTTATAAGGCCGCGCAGGCGCTTGCAGAAGCTCTGCGCAACAGCGAAGAATATACGCAATACGTTGCCGTGCGGGACGCAGCGCTGCAAAAAGAGAGTACGCGGGTACTCTATCAGGAATATCGCCAGCTGCAGATGCGGGTACAGGCAGACGCCATTGCCGGCAGACGCGATGCAGGGACATTGGAGCGTTTGCAGCGTGTAGGGGAGTTTTTGCAGTTTGACGCCGACGCCGCTCCTTTCCTTCTTGCGGAATACCGGCTCAACAGCATGCTGGGCAAAGTGTACAAGCTGCTCGCCGAAGCTGTCGAGGCGGATTTGAGTATGCTTGAGAATTAAAGCAAGGCTTGGGTTGTGTAAACAAACATTGCATATGCCCGTTCGGTTGCACCAACGGCGCAATCTTGCTATAATGAATGCGGACATCATGCGCGGCTGCATTGCCGTTTAGGGAGGAACCTATGCCGGAAGAAAAGAAAAAAGCAAGCTGGCCTTCTCCAACTGTCAGGAAGATTTGGCGTTACGCGCGGCCGGCCGTCGTGCTGCTGACGAGCCTGGCCATCACATATGGGCTTTTTTCTTATGCGCTCAACTATGTACTGAACAGATACATCAACCCCGTGGATATCAACGATCCCACGCCGTTCACGCTGGTAGTGGATAACAGTGATTCGGCAAGCCGAATCGCGACCAAGCTGTATGAGGCATGCGGTGAAGGGAAGCCGGGGCTGATTTCCAATACGGCGGTATTCAAGGTGTATGTCGATTTTGTAGGCAAGGCCAACAAGCTCAAGGCAGGCACGTATATACTCTCAAAAAATATGGATATCCCGCAGATCGTGGATACCATCTGCGCCGGCAATCCGCCTAAGGCGACTGCCAAGTTCACCGTACAGGAAGGATACACCATTAGCGGCATATTGTGGGCGCTGGGCCAGGCCGGCATGACTGTGGATCAACAGGCGTTCCTTGCACTATGCAACAATGAAGAAGCTTTTTCCAAATATGAGTTCCTTGCCTTAATTGAGAAAGATCAGGATAAACCACGCGATTACCTTTTGGAAGGGTATTTATTCCCGGATACTTACGAGATCTATATTGATGCGCAGCCCGAGACCATCATTAATAAAATGCTGGTTCGCTTCAACGAGATATTTACGGATGAGTATATCGCCCGCGCACAGGAGCTGGGCATGACCATTGACGATGTCGTAACGCTCGCTTCCATTATAGAACGTGAAGCGTCCGTTGCAGAGGATTTTCCCAGAGTTTCCGCTGTATTCCATAATCGGCTGCGCGCCGGTCAAAAGCTCGAATCCTGCGCCACCATGCAGTATGTGCTCAAGGTAAACAAGTTCGTTTATACCAATGAAGAGCTGGCGACCGACTCACCCTACAACACATATATGTATGACGGGCTGCCTGCCGGACCTATTTCCAACCCGGGCAAGCTGGCGATCGAAGCGGCGCTTTACCCGAACGAAGAATTCCTTGCTGCGGATTATCGCTACTTCTGTAACATGGAGTTGCCGGAGAACAAAGCGCTTGTGTTTGCACGCACCTACGAGGAACATATTGCGAATATCGAAAAATATTCAAAATATTGGTAAGAGCGTTATGCGTATACCGGAACTTCTGGCTCCCGCCGGTAATCCTGAACGGTTACAGACCGCACTTCACTTTGGAGCGGATGCCGTGTATCTAGGCATGCGCCAAATGAGCCTTCGGAATTTTGCGGACAATTTCACGCTGGATCAGCTCAATGAGGCCTGTGCGCTCGCGCACAGGCTTGATCGGCGTGTGTATGTCGCCGTAAACGCTTTTGCGCGTGACGAAGAGCTTCGTGCGTTGCCCGCATTCCTGCGGGATATTGCGGCCGCGGATGCAGATGCGCTGATTGTCAATGATCCGGGCGTGATATGCGTTGCGCGCGAGGCTGTGCCGGAGATGACGCTGCACTTAAGCACGCAGGCCAACACGCTCAATACGCGTGCCGCGGCGTTCTGGCATGCACAGGGTATTCGTCGAATCGTGCTTGCAAGGGAATTATCGCTCAAGGAAATCGCCGCTTTGCGTCAAAATTGTCCGCCCGAACTGGAATTGGAACTTTTCGTACACGGCGCGATGTGTATTTCCTATTCCGGCCGGTGTCTTCTGAGCAATTATATCAATGGGCGCGATTCCAACCGCGGCGAATGTGCGCAGCCTTGCCGCTGGACCTATGAACTGCGCGAAAGAGGTAAAAACGGCGCCTATTTCCCAATTGAACAGGATGAATTGGGCACATATCTCTTAAATTCCGGCGACCTGAACCTGCTGGCGGCTTTGCCCGAAGTGCTTTCCACAGGCGTACACAGCCTCAAGATCGAAGGACGCATGAAATCCATCTATTATGCCGCAGCAGTGGTCAACGCTTACCGCATGGCGCTGGATGCGTACGCAAAGGCTCTGAGCACAGGGGAGCCTTATACGCCGGATAGCCTGCTGGCAGAGGAACTGGAGAAGGTCAGCCATCGCCCTTATACGACGGGCTTTGCGTTTGGCGACCCCGGCGCGAATGGTCAGGCAGTGCACAGCGCCAGCTATATCCATACCCATGAGTTGAGCGCGTATGTGCTGCAATATGATGCGGAGACCGGCCGCGCGCTTGTCGAACAGCGTAACCGCTTTTATGACGGCGATACGTTGGAGATACTCTCTCCCGGTAATATCGGGCGCAGCCTCATAATCCGCGGCATGCAGACGGAGGAGGGGGAGAATGTAACCTTTGCGCCGCATCCGCAGCAGCGGCTTTGGGTCGGCTGCAGCGTACAGGTGCGGCAGGGGGATCTCCTGCGTAAAAAAACCATACCCGAAAGTGTGGTTTAAGCAACTCCATGATGATCGTAATCTCGAAGATTAGAATTTAGTCAACCTCTATTGGCGAGCCGCTTTACGAACCGGTTTGATTTCAACGAAGCCCATGATCGCTACCTTATAACAAAATACGGGATGCCAATATGCTATCCTGTTCTATTCGATGAAGCCCAAAAATTAAACAAACCGTGAACACATCATATGCATTCTCCTCTCGCATAAGTTTTAGAGGAGGATATAAAAATGAAAAAACAAAATAACCATTTACTTCGTTTAGCTGCTGCTATTGTTTTTGTCGTGAGCATAATAACCCTTTTTATTTCACCTTTGAGCGCGCTTGCAGCACCGTCGCCGTCAACACCTGATGAAGAGCTACTTAAAATCGATGTTGGTTTACCCGAAACGATACGCGATGAACTGCTTGATATTGCTCCTGCCATGATTGACTTAAGTGGGAAAGAGCCCAAAGTACTTATATATCACACCCACACAACCGAGGCGTACACTGCAACCAGCGACGCCCCATATGAGGAAACCTCTCCTTGGCATACTACTGACACCAAAAACAATGTCGTCGCTGTAGGCAACGCGCTGAAAGACGCGCTTAAAAAATACGGTATTGATGTCATTCACGATACAACCAACCACGCGCTACCCAAACTGGCTACAGCTTACGAACGGTCGCTCGTCACTATGCAAAAGTATAAAGAACAATACCCGTCCATCGAAATTTTCATCGATGTTCATCGTGATGCATTTGCACCGTCCAACAACTCGGCTGAAAGTACCGACTATGTCATGATCGACGGCAAAAAGGTGGCTCGTATCGGGCTTGACGTGGGAACGGGCGAATATGCAGGCGAGAGTACCGAAAAGCCGGATTATAAAGATAATTGTGCACTGGCAAAAGCTGTGTGTAATCAATTAAACACTATCAGCCCTACAATAACCCGTCAAATATGGGTTAAAAAAGGCAGGTATAATCAGCATGTCGGGCGCTGCCTGCTCATCAATGTTGGACGTAACCAGAATACACTTGAAGAAGCAATTAACGCTACGGAGTATCTAGCTAAGGCCATTGCGAATACGGCAAACAGTAACGCAATAAGCCGCTAAGCCTGCGGCGATAAAATATACAGCTTTCCAAGGACAAACAAGTTACAAGCTTTCACCGCATATGCTGATACACCGCACAACAGGGAGGTATCAGCATATGCTGAACGCTTTAATGCAGCTTTGCAAAGACATATTCTTCTTTGCCGCCTATATCAACGGCGGCAACTCCTTTCCCGAACCTCTGTCGGCGGAGCAGGAAAAATCCTGTCTGGAGCGGTGCGCCTTCGGAGATGACGAAGCGCGTGGAATGCTCATCGAGCACAATTTGCGGTTGGTAGCGCATATCGCGAAAAAATTCACCTCTGCGGGCAGAGACAGCGACGATATGATTTCCATCGGCACAATTGGATTGATCAAAGCCGTCTCTACGTATGACATGCATAAGGGGACGGCGCTTGCGACCTATGCCGCGCGCTGTATTGAGAACGAGATATTGATGAGTATCCGCTCTGAAAAACGCCAAGCTACGGAGGTTTCCCTGTACGACGCGATCGGTACGGACCGAGACGGCAACGACATCTCGCTCGCCGAAGTGCTGGGTTCGGATGCGTCGCTTGTGGGTGACGAGGTGGAAATGCGGCTTGCCGCTGAGCAGCTCAGGAAACTCATCCGGCAACACCTGACGGAGCGGGAACGCCTGGTCATAGAGCTTCGCTACGGCCTTGCGGGGAAATTTTGTATGACACAGCGAGAGATTGCGCAAATGCTGGATATTTCGCGATCGTATGTATCCCGCATCGAAAAAAAGGCGCTCGGAAAACTCAACCAGGCTTTCGACACATAATTGTTTCGTCTGTGGTATACTAGTTTTATTCTGACGGGATTGTGAGAGGAACTGTAGATTGAATAAGGACAAGCAGGGCATTCGTTTTGGCCCTTCCGGCAACTCGGACATATTTTACGCACAGGGATATAAAGCCACATGGCAGGCGCCCGCATGGCTTGCGGGCTTAAATCTGCGCGCTTTTGAATACTCCTTTGGGCATGGCATTCGCGTACGCGAGGAAACAGCCGGCCAGATACGTGAGCAGGCAGAGCGTTACGATATTCAGATGAGCGTGCATTTGCCGTACTACATCAACCTTGCTGCGAAAGAGCCTGAAAAACGCGAAAAAAACAAGGAATATTTCCTTGAGGCTGCCCATATAGGACGGCTCATGGGCGCCGTGCGCGGCGTTTTCCATCCTGGTTCGGCGGGTAAGACGAATCGCGATACGGCGCTGCAGCGCGCCTGCGGCATACTCAAAGAGATCATAGAGCTTTTGGATGCTGCCGGATATTCCGATTTTATTCTTTGCCCCGAAACAATGGGTAAGCTCAACCAGCTTGGAGATCTCGATGAAGTGATTGCGCTGTGCAATGTAGACGAACGTCTGCTTCCATGCATCGATTTCGGGCACCTGCACTGCCGGGGCCAGGGCGCTATTCGCGCAAAAGAAGACTATACCGCCATACTGGACGCGCTGGAAAACAATCTGGGACTCTCCCGTACGCGCAACATGCACATCCACTTCAGCCGTATTGAGTATACGGCGGGAGGGGAGAAGATGCACCATACGTTTGCGGATACGCAGTTCGGCCCGGAGTTCCCGCCGCTTGCCGCCCTGCTGTATGAGCGCGGCTATACGCCGGTGGTCATTTGCGAATCGCGCGGTACGATGGCGGAGGACGCGGCGGCGATGCAAAAAATGTATGAAATGGCGGCGCAATCACGATAAAAGCCTTGTTGAACATCCCCATACTATGGTAAAATCATTTGGGTATGCCGCTTGATGCTGCTATCCCAGCAAAACATAAACAACATTATACATAAGAAGAATTGGATTTGGAGGATATGGCGCTATGATTATGGCAGGTGATTTTCGCAAGGGCGTAACGGTGGAGATCGACGGGCAGGTTTGGTCCATTTCGGATTTTCAGCACGTGAAACCCGGCAAAGGTGCGGCCTTTGTACGCACCCGCCTGAAGAATGTAATGACGGGTTCGGTTCTCGAACGCACGTTCAACCCCACGGATAAATACCCTAAAGCGCACATCGAAACCAAAGAAATGCAGTACCTGTATTCCGACGGTTCACTGTATTATTTTATGGATACGGAAACTTACGAGCAGTTGCCCCTGAATTACGATCAGGTGGAAGATGCCATCAATTTTATCGTGGAAAACCAGAACGTAAAGGTACGCTTTTTCAAAGATAGTCCTTTCTCCGTCGAAGCGCCCAACTTCGTTGAGTTGACCGTACAGGAAACCGAGCCTGGCTTCAAGGGCGATACCGCTACGGGCACTACAAAGCCCGCCGTGCTTGAGACTGGTTACAAAATCAGCGTACCTTTGTTCGTCAACGAAGGCGACCGCATCCGTGTGGATACGCGCACGGGTGAATACATGGAGCGCGTATAATACAGACTATAAGCTACAAAAGAAGGAGGTGCGCTTTCATGAGTTATGTAAAAGAAAAGGTATCTTATCTGAGGGGGTTGTGCGACGGCCTCGACATCAACGACGAGGTACAGCATAAGATGTACGCTGCCATTATTGATACGCTGGATGCGATGGCCGACACGCTGGATGAAAACGAAGCCACCATTGCCGAACTCGACGAATGCGTATCCGATATCTACGACGCGCTGGACGAATTCGACGAAGAGCTCTACGGCGATTCGGAGGACGACGAAGAAGAGGATGAGGACGAGGAAGACGGTTTTGATGAGGATGACTTCATCGAGGTGCAGTGTCCGCATTGCGGCGATACCATATATTTCGATCAGGAAATGCTCTCTTCCCGCGAAGAACTGATTTGCCCCTCCTGCAATGAAAAAGTGGTTCCCGCCGTTGATGAGGAAGACGAGTAATTTAGCAAGATTTTGCGCATATATTGTTTTTATGGCAAACGCAGGATGGTTTATCCTGCGTTTGCTGCACCCGATACAGGATTGACAGCCATATCGCGTAATGCTATAATACGCATGTTGGCTGTGAGCGACGCAGGGGCATGATGTAATGGTAACATAGCGGTCTCCAAAACCGTTCTTGAGGGTTCGAGTCCTTCTGCCCCTGCCAGAGTGCAAGGTTGATAAGCCCTTTTTCCTTAAAATATGGGAAGATGGTTTGTCAACTTTTCTTATATGGTTTCATATCGACATATTTAGGAGGACGGGCGGCATGACGAAACTTGGCTTTATCGGTATCGGCAATATGGGCGAGGCAATACTGCGCGGTATTCTGCGAGAGGGCATACTTACGCCACAAAACGTATATATATTCGATTTAAATACGAAAAAGGTACAAGCCTTACAATCGGAGCTTGGCGTGCTTACTGCGCAGAGCGGTGCTGCCATGATCGCAGCCTGCGACGCGGTGCTGCTTGCCGTTAAGCCCAACGTCTGCGCGGCCGTACTAAATGATTGCGGCAAAGCGCTCAAAAATAAAGCGCTCATTTCTATTGTAACAGGCTGGAGCCGCAAGGATATAGCTGCGCTTGTGCCGGATTGCAGAATTTTGCGTGTCATGCCCAATACGCCCTGCATGGTGGGCGAAGGTATGGTAGCGCTGGATATGGATCACACGCTTACGGAAGAAGAATTGAAGTTCGCAAAAGTGCTGTTCGACGCAACGGGACGCGCGGAGCCAGTGCCAAGCTACCTGATGGACGGTGTGATTGGCGTTTCCGGCAGCGGCCCGGCGTACGTGTATCTATTTATAGAGGCGCTGGCGGACGGCGGCGTGCGTGCGGGGCTCCCGCGGGATATGGCATATCGTCTCGCCGCACAGACAGTGCTTGGCGCCGCAAAAATGGTGCTTGAAACAGGCATGCATCCCGGCGCGCTCAAGGATGCGGTATGTTCGCCGGGCGGAACAACCATAGAAGCCGTAGCAGCGCTTGAGCGCGGCGGTTTGCGCGCCGCAGTGCTTGACGCCGTGGAGGTCTGTGTGGACAAGGCGCGGCAGATGGCGGCAAAATGAACGGGCCAATGAAAGAAATTATCATCTATACGGATGGCGCCTGTTCGGGCAATCCGGGTCCGGGCGGGTGGGGCGCCATACTGCAATACAAAAACCACAAAAAGGAAATTTCCGGCGGGGAGGGGGAGACCACCAACAACCGCATGGAGTTGATGGCGGCTATTCGCGCGCTGGAAGCGCTGTTGGAGCCCTGCACGGTGGATTTGTACACGGACAGCGCATATCTGTGCCGGGCGTTTTTAGAAAACTGGATTGTAAACTGGCAGCGCAACGGCTGGAAAACCGCAAGCAAGCAACCGGTGGAAAATCAGGATCTATGGCAGCGGCTCTTAAAGCAAACCAACATGCATAAGGTCAACTGGCATAAAGTTAAAGGCCACAGCGACAATGAAAACAACAACCGCTGCGATGCGCTTGCCCGCGCAGCAATTAAATCACTGCAGCGGCCAGTATAGCATAGGCGCGTTTATCACACAGAAATCCATGATGGTTCTTAAGAAAAGAGGCCGGTCTATTTTCGTTGCAACTATTCGTTAAAGGCAGTGTTTAGCGAAAGCGGAGGGGAAATGTAGCCCAGGCAAATCAGACATTTCACCGGAGCGGTAGTTCCGGTGCAGTCATGGCCGGAGTGCATGCCGAAAAACAGTTTTGCGGGTAGGTCATGACTGCATTTGCACCGCCGCCGTAATATGGCGGTAGGTGCAAAAGGAACTATTCGCTAAACAGCAGTCTTTAACGAAAGCGAGTCATTTGCGCGTGGCTGATGAAAGCACGCGCAAATAGCCTAAAACAGTGCAAATGATGAGCGGTAGTTTTACCAAGCATCGGAGAACAGGCGTCCTCCCGGCCACTGAAAGCACAAGGCGCCGTGTCTGATCGCTGTGGGGGGTAACGGGGGTCCCACGGCGAATAGATACGGCGCCTTGCTATTCAATTGTCGTGAGTATACCATTTCCACCGCATATTGTAAATAGCCGCTCTGGGGCGCACAGGCGGCTTGTGCGTGAAAATAAATCTGTCATGTCGAAAAAAAGTGCTTTATGGTGAGTAGCCACGTGTTAGGCTGGTACGCCGCAGTCCCCATCCCACGCATGAGGGGGCGGCGGCAGGGACAGCCATACACGGGGCGCGAGGCTCGCCGTCAAGCACTTTTTTTCGATGTGATGGATCGCTTGCAGGGATTTGCGGCAGTGCAGGGTACATACTTGATTGTACCCTCATTTTTTTCTCAATGTATGCTGAAAGCGACTGCTGTTACATCAACCTGATGTATGTTATGATATTAATAAATTGCGCGCGCCCAACTCGGAGGACGGCCAATCGGCCGCCCGCACGCATGGGAAGCAGTGACGGGAAACACGGCAGACCGTCCCCTTAAGCCGGATAAAACTATTCGTTAAAGACAAGTTTAACGAATAGTTGTGTAGAAAGAACATATTCGAGGCAGTGCATATGATCCAAAAACCATCGTACGGCCTGTCTCCAATATACTGCAAAAGGATGAGCAAAATGCAGGAAAGTTATGATACAAAGAAAAATAAGCTGTATACGCTGAAGCTGCGCGCGATGCTCAACAGCCTGCCCAGCTGCTGCAGTACGTTCATGCGCGGCATAGAGAGTCAAACGTCGGTGCTCACACGGTACGGCTATGCGGTTGATCTGAAGACATTCTTTCTGTATTTGACGAAGGAAATAGAATATTTCAAAGGCAAACCTGTCACGGAGTTGACATTGCAGGATCTCGAACAGGTCAAAGCGCTGGATATTGAACTGTTTTTGGAGAACCTATCCCTCTATACCAAAGAGAATCGCGAAATTGTAAACCATGAGCGAGCCAAAGCACGCAAATTGTCAACCTTGCGGTCATTTTTCAAATATTTTTTCAAGCGCGAAATGATTCAAAGCAATGTGGCCTCGCTGGTGGATCTGCCCAAACTGCATGCGCGCGCCATCGTAAGGCTGGAGCCCAACGAGGTCGCCAACCTTCTGGATACTGTAGAAGCCGGCAGCGGCCTGTCCCCCGCGCAGAAAAAATACCACAAATTCACTAAGGCCCGCGATATTGCTATACTCACGCTATTCCTCGGCACCGGCGTTCGTATCAGTGAGCTGGTAGGCATCGATTTGGATAACCTGGATTTTATGAACAACGCCTTCTTGATTACACGTAAGGGCGGCAGTCAGGATTCACTCGCCTTTGGCGAGGAAGTGCGCAGCGCGCTCTTAAACTATCTGCTCGAACGCGACCATATCGAAGCTGCTCCCGGCCATGAGCAGGCGCTGTTTCTCTCCATTCAAAAAAAGCGCATCACGGTGCGGGCGGTAGAAAACTTAGTGAAAAAATACAGTTCTGTCGCCACGCCGCTCAAAAAGATCTCTCCGCACAAGCTGCGCAGCACCTACGGCACCATGCTTTATCAGGAAACGGGGGATATTTACCTGGTAGCGGATGTTCTCGGCCATAAGGACGTCAACACCACACGCAAGCATTATGCGGCGCTTTCGCAGGACCGGCGGCGTATCGCCGCGCAGGTGATCAAACTTCGCGAGGATGAACCAAAGAATCCGGATTCAACGGATTAGTTAGGCCGTTTGCGCTTGCGCACGCCGTACAAAGGCTTTATATCCTGCTTTTCTTTTTCAAGATCCTGCAGCTTTTTTTCCCATTCGGCCAGCAGCGCGGCATCCGGCAATTCATACCCAAGCCTGGCCTCTTCGCCTTCGAATTCCGTTTCTTCTTCCTCGGAAAAATATTCCCGCAAATACGACTCCGGCTGCTCCAATACGATATCCGCCACCGGAATCTGTATGAAAGGCTGATCAGATGTTTCCAAACATTTGCAGCAATTATCACAAAGCTTATTCTGGTCCAGATCACAGCGGTCGCATTGGCCGCACTCCGTGCAGTTTTTAGTCTCATCCAGCAGGCAACGCTTCATGCCGTTCTCCCTTTCCTTTCCGGTTTTATCATATACTATTTTTTCCGAATTACAATCCGTATTACAATCAATTATCGACATTTCCCATACATTTTCTCGAACGAACGTTTTCAAACAACCGTGTATATGCTATACTGATTACGGCAAAACGTAACGCCCGTGAGGAGGAAACACCATGAAAAAACTGAGCAATCCCCAGAAGGCAATCTACGATTTTATTGTGTCATACTATGAAAAAAACAGTTTTCCTCCTACCGTCCGTGAGATCTGCTCAGCTGTGGGGCTTGCTTCCACCTCCACCGTGCACGCGCATTTGACCAGGCTCGAACAAAACGGGCTGATACAGCGCAATCCGGCAAAGCAGCGTTCTCTGGTCATCACCGAACCACAGGCAAGCGCTGTCGGCATGCCTGTCCCACTGGTGGGCAATGTCGCGGCCGGTACGCCCATCCTCGCGGTCGAAAACATTGAAGATGAGTTCATACTTCCGCCGCAGCTGCTGCACGGCGCACGCAAGGATGAGGTCTTTTTATTAAAGGTCGAAGGCAGCAGCATGATCGACGCGGGCATGTTCCATGGCGACTACATCGTGGTGCACAACGGTTTGCAGGTTAATAACGGCGATATCGTTGTCGCGCGCATACAGGGCGAGCGGGCTACCGTAAAGCGCTTTTTTGAGGATAAGGACAACGGCCGCGTGCGGCTGCAGCCGGAAAATACGACTATGCAGCCCATCTATGTCGCATACAACGACGTGGAGGTCGTGGGCAAGGTCATCGGCCTAATGCGCAGTTACTAAGCCTCGCTTTTTATTAGCGCGTCCAGCGCCAGCATGGCGCCTATACGCCCGTGCGCATAGGTCAGCGCCCCCTGAATATATGCAATATAAGGTTCCTTGATCGGCGCATCGGCGCTTAGCTCTATGGAAGCTCCCTGCACGAACGTACCCGCCGCCATGATCACCTGATGGCTGTAACCCGGCATGTCCCAAGGCTCCGGCGTTACAAAGCTGTCGATAGGGGCGGCTTTTTGTATGCTTTGGCAGAAGGCGATCAGCGCTTCCTTACTTGGGAGGCGTAGGGATTGAATAATATCCGACCGCTCGGCGAGGCTGGACGGCATGGTGGTCATGCCCGCGTTCTCAAACGTGCGCGCGAACAGCGCGGCGGATTTCAGGCTTTGCGCGGTCACATGCGGCGCTAAAAACAATCCCTGGTAGAACGGCGCATAGGAACCCGCATAGGAACCTACCTCCCGCCCCATGCCCGGTACAGTCAGCCGGTGGGCAATACGCTCGACATATTCTGTTTTTCCGGCGATATACCCGCCCGTAGGCGCCAGGCCGCCGCCCGGGTTTTTAATGAGCGAACCCGCGATCACATCCGCGCCTACGGTCGTCGGCTCCCCGGTGCAGGTAAATTCGCCATAGCAGTTGTCCACCGCGATGATTATATCCGGCCGTATACGTTTTATTTCGGAAAACACATCCCGCAGCGCTGCAAGCGATATTGCCTCCCGCCAGGCATACCCGCGCGAACGCTGTACATACACCATGCGGATGCGCTTATCCTCCAACGCTTTCAACACGGCTGGTAAATCGATCGTATCGTTTTTCAGCCCGACTTCCTGATAGCCTATTCCATATTCCTGCAGGGAACCGAACCCCGCGCCGCCTTTTGCGCCGATGGCCTGTTCCAGCGTGTCATACGGTTTGCCGGTGATACACAGCAGCGTGTCATTTGGGCGCAGCAGGCCTGATAGCGTCAGGTACAGCGCATGCGTGCCGTTGACGATCTGCGGGCGCACCAAAGCATCCTCCGCATCCAACGCGCGCGCAAACATGCGTTCGAGCGAATCACGGCCGATATCGTCATATCCATAGCCTGTTGTGGGTGCAAAATGACGCTGCGCAATGCCTTCCTGCTGGAAAGCATGCAGCACCTTCCACTGGTTGACCGCCTCAATGGCGTCTACCCGCGCAAATACATCTTGCAATTGCCGTTCGGCCTCAAGCACGGCGTTGACCGCCTGGGCGGAGGCCGCAAGCGCGGGAAACATATCCGGAACCAAATCCATTTCTATTACCTTCCTGGAGCTTACAGGTAGAGGCCCAAGAAACGCCGTCTCGTTGAGCCTGCACCGAATATTATTAGTCCTGCGGCTCGTCCGCCGCGGGGTCAAGCCCTATGGGCTGCGACATTGTGACGGAAGAGATGCCGTGCTTATAGATCATCATCTGTTTGAATTCGCACTCGATCACGATCACAAAGCTGTCAAATCCCCGTATTAATGCGTTTTTGATCTGATAGCCGTTTGTCAGATGGATGGTGCAAGGAATTTTTTTCTTGCGCAGCTGGTTGAGTATGCGATCCTGTGGATTTTCTTTGGTCATGTTATTTCTTCTCCCCTTCCCCATCATCCTGCTTGTATATGCTGCACATGGCGTTACAAAGCGCTTCCATGTTTTCGTAATCCGCAGTATTCAGCCAATGGATGCGTTTATCGCGCTTGAACCATGTGATCTGCCGTTTTGCGAAGCGGCGTGTTTCACGCTTGATTTCCTCGACCGCCTCTTTAAGTGTTGTTTCTCCCCGCAAATGCCGGAGCAACTGCTTATATCCCAAACCCTGCAATGCCGGGAGCGTATGCGGGTATCCTGCTTCAAAAAGCCGCCCGGTTTCGTTTAGCAGCCCCATGCGCATCATGTCATCCACGCGTTGCTCTATGCGCGCATACAGCGCCGCACGCTCCATTGTAAGCCCGACGATGGTGGCGCGGTACGGCGGCTCGGCTGACGCTTCATTGGCAAAATCCACTCCATACGAGGTCAATGTTCGCCCTGAAACCTCGTATACCTCCAGCGCGCGTATGATGCGCTTGCTGTCGTTGGGATGCAGCCGCTTAGCGGACTGCGGATCCACCTGCTGCAGGCGCTTATATAATGTGCCCTCTTCCTCAGCTTCCTGCTGCCGCAGCGCGGCGCGAATATTAGGGTCGCCCGGCACGCTGGTGAACTGCAGAGGGTATGTCAACGCATTGATATAGAGTCCTGTTCCGCCCACCACCAGCGGCAGTTTGCCGCGGGAGGAAATTTCCTGTATATCCATGGCCGCGCGGCGCTGGAATTCCGCGACGCTGAACTCTTTATCGGTCACGTCGGCCACATCCAGCATATAATGCGGCACGCCCTGCCGCTCTTGCACCGTTGGCTTTGCAGAACCGATATCCAGTCCCCGGTACACCTGTATGGAATCCGCGGATATGATCTCCGCGTTTAGCTTCTTTGCAAGCAGTATGGAGGCTGCCGTCTTGCCGCAAGCCGTGGGGCCTACCAGCACGAAAATACGCGGTCGCACGATATAGCCCTCCTCAAACGATGCGTTTAAACAGCTTTTCAAGCTCTTTACGGCTCAACTGTATCATGACCGGGCGTCCGTGCGGGCAAGTCATTGGCAGTCCTTCACCTGCAAATACGCTGATCAGGTCGAGTATCTCCGCCTTATCCAGCGGATCGCCCGCTTTGACGGCATGCTTGCAGGCGGCCTGTATAATTGCCTCGCGGCGCAGCTCCTGCGTTGTGGCGCGCCCCTGCTTCTGCAGTACCTCCAGCGCGTCGCGCAGCATTGCGCCTACGGGTACCTGTGCGAACAGCACAGGAACGGCAAGCACGCGGACGGAGGTTGCGCCAAAAGGCTCCAGTTCAAACCCCAGTGCGCGAAGTATATCCTCATGGCGCATCAAAATATCATGTTCCGCATGCGTAAGCTGTATCAATTCGGAAGAAAGCAGCGTTTGCGAGGCCTGCTCCCCTTCCTGCGCCATGAAGCGCTCGTACAGCTTTCGCTCATGCGCGGCATGCTGGTCTATAAAGAAAAGTTTTTCTCCCTGCTGCACAATCCAATAAGAATCAAACGCCTGCCCAATGACGGCAACCGGCAATTCGCCAAATCGTTCCTGTTCGGTATGTACGGGTATTTCGGTTTGGGCCTGCGCCTGCCCCTTTGGGGAAGACACAACCTTAAAATGCGGAATCTCGTATACCGTCTCCTTGACGCACATACCGGAGGGGGCAGGTTCGCCCATATCCATAGGGGTAAAAGCGGCGGGTTTGCTCATTTCAGGTTGCAATCCTGTTCCGGGATCATGCACGTCAGCCGGTCGGCCGATTTCTGCGAACCCTGCTTCTTTTTCCGCTTTTCCAATCCTGTCCTGCGGGTGTACTGCCTGTGCTGCGCCATCCTGTACGCTAAGATGCACCGCCGGCGCAACCGAAGGCCCGAGCGCTTTGATGCAGGCGCCGGTTACTGCGGAAGCCACGCGGCTTTCCTGTGCAAAGCGCGCCTCCAGCTTTGCCGGATGCACGTTGACATCCACCTCGCGGCTTGCGACTGTGATATTGAGTACCGCAAACGGATAATGTCCGCCCATCAGCCTTGTATCGTAGGCGCGATGCATCGCGCTGGAGAGCAGCATGGAACGGATATACCTGCCGTTGAGGAAGAACGACTGCTGCGCGCGGTTGGGCCGTGCCAGCTCCGCCGTGCCGATGAAGCCGGTCAGCCGGAGATACCCGTCGTCAAAAAAAACCTCTTTCAAATGCGGCAGCACTTCACTGCCATATACGCAATAAACGGCATTTTTGAGTGCGCCGTCGCCGGGGCTGTGATACGCTTCCTTGCCATTATTAAGGAAGCGGAAGGAAATATCCGGCCTAGCCAATATCATACGGGACAGGTATTCCCCGACATAACCGCCCTCGGTCCGCGCGCTTTTCAAAAATTTGCGGCGCGCGGGCACGTTATAAAACAGATTTTCCACCTCGAGCACCGTACCCTCAGGGCAGCCCGCAGGCTGTTCCAGCTTGCATTCGCCGGCTTCCATACGCACGTGCATGCCGGTTTCGTTTTCCCGTGGCCGCGTACGCAGTTCCACCTGCGCAACCGCCGCGATGGAAGCAAGCGCTTCGCCGCGAAAGCCCAAAGTCTCGATATGCGTCAAATCTTCTTGAAGGCTTATTTTGCTTGTTGCGTGCCGCTCAAAGGCAAGCAGGCAGTCCTCGGCCGGGATGCCTGCGCCGTTATCCGTCACGCGGATATAGTCCATACCGCCGTTTTGAATTTCCACCGTGACGGAAGAAGCCTCCGCGTCGATAGCATTTTCCACAAGTTCCTTGACGACGGAGGCGGGGCGTTCCACCACTTCCCCCGCTGCGATCTGATTGGCAATATGCGGTTGCAGGACACTGATTCTTTTCATTTTGCTTCCCTGATGCTTGCCAGCTTGGCACGCTGGTGCAGATCGTTGATTCGGTTGAGCGCCTCAATAGGCGTCAGCGCATCCACATCCAGAAGTGTCAGTTCCATTAGGATCTCCTCTTTCTGCCCCGCGGCCAGCAGGGATAACTGCTGCTGCGGCTCCTCAGACGCGCGTTTTCCGCCGCGCGGACGGTTGATGTCCGCGTTTTCCAGATCCCTCAATATCTCTTTTGCGCGCTGAATCACGCTGTCCGGCAACCCGGCCAGCCGCGCCACCTGTATGCCAAAGCTCTTATCCGCGCCGCCGCGCATGATCTTTCTAAGAAACAGGATATCCTCCCCTACCTCTTTGACGGCGATGCGGTAGTTCTTGACGCCGCTCAAACGGCCTTCGAGTTCCGTTAACTCATGATAATGCGTGGCAAACAGCGTTTTTGAGCCGCAGTTCTGTGCGTTGGCGATATGCTCCAACACCGCCCACGCGATGCTCAGCCCGTCGAACGTGCTGGTTCCACGGCCGATTTCATCAAGCAATAACAGGCTTTTCGGCCCCGCGTTGTGCAGTATGTTCGCCATCTCGCTCATTTCCACCATGAATGTGCTCTGCCCGGCCGCCAAATCGTCCGATGCGCCCACCCGTGTGAATATGCGGTCGGTAATGCAAATGCGGGCTTCTTCCGCAGGCACGAAGCTGCCCATATGCGCCAGCAGCACGATCAGCGCAACCTGACGCATAAATGTGCTTTTGCCCGCCATATTGGGGCCGGTCAGTATGATCAACCGATCGTCCGCCTCGTCCAGATGCGCGTCATTGGCGATAAAACGATCTTTAATGGAACGTTCCACGACGGGATGCCGGCCGTTTTTGATGTCGATCACGCCATCCTGCGTAATGACCGGCATGCAATAGCCGTTATCCGCCGCAACCTGCGCAAGGGATTGATACGCGTCAAGCTCCGCCAGCAGCGACGCTGTTTTTTGCAGACGTTCTATGTTTTTAAGCAGCGTTTCGCGTATCCCCGTAAAAAGCTGGTACTCCAGCGCGAGCAGCTGTTCTTCCGCACCAAGTATGGTCTCTTCCATTTTTTTGAGCGCGGGCGTGATATAGCGCTCGGCGTTCGCGAGCGTCTGCTTGCGCTGATAGTGGTAGGGAACGAGATTCTGATAGGATTTCGTTACCTCGATATAATAGCCGAATACTTTGTTGTAGCCGATACGCAGGTTTTTGATGCCGGTTGCTTCCCGCTCGGCAGCCTCCATATCCATCAGCCATTGCTTGCCGTGCGTGGATGCGTCCTTGAGCTTGTCCACTTCCTCGTTGTACCCCATGCGGATGATGTTGCCGTCTTTCACGCCTACGGGCGGCTCATCCACAATCGCGCGCTGCAAAAGATCGAGTATGTCCTCCATGGGGTCGATTTCCACTGCGATGCGCTTGAGTGCGGGGGCGTCAAATCCGCCCGCGATCCCGGTGATAACGGGCAGCCTGCAAAGGGAGGTGCGCAACGCCACGCAATCACGCGCGTTGACCGTACCGTAAGCGATGCGGCTGCTCAGCCGTTCGATATCGTAGATGCCTTCAAGCGCTTCGCGTAACGAATCCCGCTGTATCAGTTGCGTATGTAACTCCCCGACAGACTGCAGGCGGGCCTGTATGTCGCCGATTTCCTGCAAGGGCTGTTCCACCCATGCGCGCAGCATACGGCCGCCCATGGCGGTCTTGGTACGGTCGAGGAGGTATAACAGCGTGTTCTTCTTGCTGCCCCCGAAATGGAGAGGCTTTGTAAGCTCCAGGTTGCGGCGGGTGGCGGCGTCGAGTACCATATAGGAAGCGCGGTTCACTACCCGCATGGCATGTATATGCGAAAGCGTGTTCTTCTGCGTCTCTTCCAGATACGCCATCAAGGCGCCTGCCGCGCAGATACCGTGATGCAGCGCCGCGCATCCAAAGCCATCCAGCGACGCCACCTGAAAATGCCGCTGCAAGCGCGCCTGCGCGGATTTTTCTTCATATGCCCAACCGGCATAATTCTGCAGGAAATAGGCTGAAGAGAGGCTGCGTACCAGCCCTGCCTGCAGGAACAGCGCGTCGTTTGCGAGAATCTCCGTAGGCTGCACGCGGGCAAGCTCGTCCATCAGCTGCATGTGCACGCCGGCCCCGGAGAGTTCCCCCAAATAAAAGCTGCCAGTGGAAACATCCGCGTACGCAATCCCCACATGGTCGTCCTGCCAGAACAATGAGAATATAAAATTGTTCTTGCGCTCATCGAGCATGGTTTCTTCAATGATGGTACCGGGCGTGATGACACGCACCACATCCCGTTCCACCAGACCCTTGGAAAGCGCAGGGTCGGTCAGCTGCTCGCAGATAGCGACCTTATAGCCCTTCTCAATGAGCCGGTTGATATACCCTTCCACCGAATGGTAAGGTACGCCGCACATGGGGGCGCGTTCCGCAAGTCCGCAGTCCCGGCCGGTGAGCACGATTTCCAACTCCCGTGAGGCGGTAAGCGCATCCTCAAAGAACATTTCATAGAAATCGCCCAAACGGAAAAACAGCAGGCAATCGCTGTACTTTTCTTTCAATTCAAGGTATTGACACATCAAGGGTGTCAGGCTGCCGGGCATACGCTCCCCCCTCTCTGCCGCGGCGACAATCATTTAATGGCAGCCGGAGCAGCCGGAGCAGGAACCGCTGCAGCCGCTCTCTTCCGTCTGTATACCTATACAGGCGGCGATCTCGCGGTTCACCTTTGCCATCAACTGCTGGAAGTCGTTTTGCGCCGCCATCGCTTCGGAAAACACGGGGCTGTTCAAAAGCTGTTCCTGAAGGGTCTCTACGTCCCTTGAGAGCGCCGCGACCTGCAGGCGGTCGGGTTCGTCGCCGGAAAGCAAACTCATCAGCTCTTCCTGCTTGTCTTTATAATCCTGCAGCGCGCCGGTGACCGCATCGTTTGAGTCCATCACCGCGCGTGCCGACTGCATACGCAGAAATTCTTCCGACTGGCTCAGCGCGAGCCCCAGTTCCCTTGCCTTATCTAATATCATATGTGTTCCTTTCTTTCCTGGGCACCGCGCTTATACGCTGGTGCCGATCAATGAATTATTATGCGATTTTTCCACGCAAACCCGCATATAACTGCCGATTTTGTCGGGCTCACCGGGGAAATAGACCATTTTGAAGCTGGAAAGCTTGCCATACAGCATAGGCTCCCGCCGCATATCGCAGCCTTCCACCAGCACTTCCCTCACAGACCCGATATAGCGCTCGTTGGTTTTTCGCGTTTGCTGCTCCTGCAGGGCGTTAAGGCGGTGCAGGCGTTCCTTCTTTACATCGGCCGGTATTTGATCCGGCATGGCTGCGGCGCCGGTGCCGCTTCGCGGCGAATACATAAACGTAAAGGCGGCGGAGTATCCCACTTCTTCTATCAGGGAAAGCGTATCCAGAAAGTCTTCCTCCGTTTCGCCGGGGAAGCCCACGATGATATCCGTCGTCAGCTCTATCGCCGGGTTGTGTTTGCGCAGCTTTTCGACCAACCGCAGATACTCCGCGCATGTATATACGCGGTTCATCAGCCGCAGGATACGGTCGCTGCCTGCCTGTACCGGCAGATGGATATGATCGCAAACCTTGGGCAGCTCCGCCATCGCTTGTATCAGCTCGTCGGAAAGGTCCTTGGGATGCGAGGTCATAAAACGGATGCGTCGGATGCCCTCCGCCTCGTTTACTTTGCGCAGCAGCTGTGCAAACGACACGTCGCCCAAATCCTTGCCGTAAGAATTCACGTTCTGCCCCAGGAGCTGTATTTCGCTATAGCCCTCCTGCGCAAGCGTAACCGCCTCCTGCACAATATGCTCCGGCCGGCGTGAGCGCTCGCGGCCCCGTACATAGGGTACGATACAGTAAGAACAGAAGTTGTTGCACCCGTACATGATGTTGATGCTGGCCGATACGCCGGGCACGCGCTTTACCGGCAGACCCTCGACCACGTCGCCTTCCATATCATGCACGCTCAACGGCCGCTCGCCCTGAAGCGCGCTTTGCATTAGTGCCGGAAGTTCATGCAGGCTGTGCGTGCCAAACACGAGGTTCACAAAAGGATAGCGATGGTAAAGCCGCTTTGCGACCTCCGGCTGCTGCATCATACAGCCGCAGACGCCGATCATCAGGCCGGGATATTCCTCCTTGCGCTTTTTAAGCGCGCCGACGTTGCCAAACACGCGTTTTTCGGCATGATCGCGCACACAGCAGGTATTAAAGAGTATCAGATCCGCCTCATCCTTGCTCTGAGTTGTCTGGTATCCCATGGCGCTGAGCATACCCGCGAGCTTCTCGCTGTCGTGCGCGTTCATCTGGCAGCCGTAAGATTCAATATAATAGCGCAGGTTTCGGGGAGCAAGCTCCTGAAACAGCGCCTCAACAATCTCCTGCTGCGCCTTTAATTCGGCGCCGGTCATATCCAATCTGTTTGTCATTCCCTCTTCAAGAGCCCGCAGCACATATTGCGCACGGGCACAAATCCCATTCTTTTTTCTCATTATAACGGGTTATGCAACCGCATGCAAGGCATGGCGTCAATGCGGATTTTCCAGCATGATTCTTGCTTTCATCGGCGAAAATTCATTATTGACATTTAAGAAGGCATGCTGTATATTATTAAGCGTCGCCAAGAGCGGTCGATGCGATCCGTAGCGGGGTGTAGCGCAGTCCGGTAGCGCACGTGCTTTGGGAGCATGGGGCCGGGGGTTCAAATCCCTTCACCCCGACCATTTGGGGCCCCTTGGTCAAGCGGTTAAGACACCGCCCTTTCACGGCGGTAACAGGAGTTCGAGTCTCCTAGGGGTCACCATTTATTCTTTGGAACGATACGGGCCTTTAGCTCAGTTGGTCAGAGCGGTCGGCTCATAACCGATTGGTCCGGGGTTCGAGTCCCTGAAGGCCCACCATTCTAAAGCACGCACGGCCCGGTAGTTCAGCTGGTTAGAATGCCAGCCTGTCACGCTGGAGGTCAGGGGTTCGAGCCCCCTCCGGGTCGCCAATTTTGCCTCGGTAGCTCAGCTGGTAGAGCAAGGGACTGAAAATCCCTGTGTCGGTGGTTCAACTCCACTCTGAGGCACCATTGTGAGCCTCGCTGGTGTAGCTCAATTGGAAGAGCAGCTGATTTGTAATCAGCAGGTTGCGGGTTCAAGTCCCTTCACCAGCTCCATTGATAATTCCATATCGTTACGTGGATGGGTTCCCGAGCGGCCAAAGGGAGCAGACTGTAAATCTGCCGTCACAGACTTCGGTGGTTCGAATCCACCCCCATCCACCACATTATCTGCGGGAATGGCGGAATTGGCAGACGCGCACGGTTCAGGTCCGTGTGCTGGCAACAGCATGCAGGTTCAAGTCCTGTTTCCCGCACCAAAGAGACAGCCAAATTTCAACAAGAAATTTGGCTGTCTCTTTTTGATCCCTTTTCAGCCGTGAAACTGCGCAACGAAAATATCGGGACACCATGGTTTATCTTTGCTATGATCATTACAGCGGAGGTTATGGATAGTGAATACGATGGCGCGGATGAACGATGCACTGAAATACATTGAAGAAAACCTGTGCAGCGAAGTTAATTTTGGCGAAATGGCCCGCATCGCCGGGTGTTCGGAATACCATTTCAGGCGGATGTTCTCCTTCCTTGCAGGCATGCCGCTGGGAGAGTACGTTCGCCGTCGGAGGCTTTCGGTGGCGGCAAGCGAACTGCTGACCGGCAATAAGCGGGTGATTGATTTGGCCATGCAATACGGATACGAATCGCCCGATGCCTTCAGCAAGGCTTTTCATAGCATGCACGGTATCACGCCGGCACAGGCAAGAAAAAACTTGAAACCCATCAAAGCCTTTCCCCCTATGACATTCCAGCTTACCATAAAAGGAGGAAATATCATGGAGTATCGCATTACAGAGAAAGGACCCTTCAACATCGTAGGGTTTAGGAAACGAATCACTATGCAGTTTGAAGGAATCAATCCGCAAATGGATTCCATAATGCAGAAGCTAACGCCGGAAGCGGCCGCCGAACTAAAATCGCTGTGCGATGTGGAGCCGTCAGGCATATTGAGCGTATCGGCGAACTTTCAGGAACGTACAAGAGAAGGCGGCGAGCTTGATCAGTTCATCGGCGTGGCAACGACCAAACCGGCGCCGGGCCGATATGACGCGCTGCCGGTGGCGGCATCCGCGTGGGGGGTATTCACGGCCGTCGGGTCTTTTCCGAAGGCTATCCAGGATACGTGGGCAAAAATCTATGCGGAATGGCTTCCTGCATCCGGTTACGAGTTAACAGGCGGCCCGGAGATATTATGGAATGAAAGCCAGGATACATCAAAGAATAATTATAGAAGCGAAATCTGGATTCCTATTAAAAAGTAAAGGGATTGGCGTGATTATGTAATAGGTGCCTGGACCATTTGCTAAATAAAGGCGGCTTTTTCAAATATTTTGTAGTATAATGTTCATTGGTTTTAGAACCAAAACCAAGGCCTGACCATTATGACGGGCTAACAAAAAACATACTTTCTGAAAGGAGAAACAAATATGTTACACGAGCCGATTGTCCCCAGTGTATTCAAGAAGGAGGGAAAAGAAATCTATTAAGCTTTTACCCTCCAAAAATCTATTAACCAATTTTGGAGGATAACATGGAGTATATTACTTTGAAAAAATATGGGTTGACCCCGCGCTTTGAACAGGAAGCAACTCTATATGAAGGACTGTTTCTTGCAAGGGTTACCGAGCAGCACCGTGATTTATATAAAGCAGCCAGTGAAAACGGAGAAATGCTGGCTGCCGTATCGGGCAAGTTTGCGCATGACGCAAATAACAGCGCTGACTTTCCCGCGGTGGGCGACTGGGTTATGATCGACAAGATGGACAGCAGTACGGGAAATGCGGTTATTCATCATGTGCTGCGGCGCAAAAGCGTATTTGAACGAAAAGCCGCGGGAACGGCTGGTACGACGCAGATCGTAGCCGCGAACATAGATGTGCTATTTATCTGTATGTCTTTGAATGCCGATTTTAACCTGCGCCGTCTCGAACGGTATCTTACCATCGCCTGGAACAGCATGGCGGCTCCGGTCATCGTGCTTACCAAGGCGGATTTGTGCAATGATCCAGGCGCCCGGCTTGCTGAAGTTGCAACAGTCAGCGTGGGCGCAGACGTTATCGTCTGCTCCAGCATGGAGGATAACGGATATGAGAGTGTTCTTGCATACATTACCGCCGGAAAGACGATTGCCTTCCTCGGCTCATCCGGCGTCGGAAAATCCACGCTGATCAACCGGCTGATGGGCAAAGATATCCTTGCCACAAAAGAAATCCGCGAGGACGGCAAAGGCAGGCACACAACGACGTACCGGCAGCTTCTTCTGCTTCCCTGCGGCGGAATCGTAATCGACACCCCCGGTATGCGGGAGCTGCAGCTCGAAACCGGCAATCTGTCGAAATCTTTTGAAGATGTCGAGGACCTGGCCGCTATGTGCAAATACCGGGATTGTTCCCACACCACGGAGCCGGGCTGCGCGGTCAGAAGCGCTATTGAAACAGGAAGGCTTCCCCATGAACGTCTTGACAGCTATAAGAAGCTTCAGAAGGAAATCGGTTATGAGGGGCTCAATTCCCGACAGAAGGAGCAGAAAAAAATTGAGAACATGTTCGGAAGCATTGGCGAAATGAAACAAGCCATGCGATATGTAAAGAATAAGAACAAAAACACGTGATTGTTTATGTAAATAGACAAGCCAAACCGGCACGATCGCATTTGATCGTGCCGTTTTTTTTGCATGCAATGTGAAGGCTTCTTTTTATATCTCCTGATCTATCACAGCAGCCGCAAAGCCAGCCTGGCGGATTTTCTCTTCCGCGAGGGGCCATTTTCCGATAACGGCCTGCATTTCCCGTTCGGATACGACAATGCGTGCCCTATCCCCCGCCGCATAAACGCGCGCCGTGACAAACCCCATCGCAAGCAGCGCTTCCTCCGCTTCGTCGATGCGTTCAAACGCATCCAGCGTCAGCGGCGTGCCCGCAGGCAAACGGTCGGCAAGGCAGCCGTCAATCTGCGCCGCATCCTCCGCCATGCCGCCGCGCAGCGCCGCTACCTGCCAACGGCCCATGCCGCAGGCGACAAACGGGCTGTATACCCCCAACTCCCCCGCCACCGCGCTCTCCGGAGGATCGTCCGCCATGTCGTCGGTATGCGTACCGTCGGCCACATGTTCACAGCCGCGCATCCAGGCCTCGTCCAATACCGCCTGCAATACTTTGCGTCGGCAAAAGTATCTGCGCAGCAGGCTGTTTATGCGTATCTGTTCATCTTCGAGCGTCGTCAACGGAATCACCACATGCTCTACATCCGCAAGCGCCGCTATGCGCTTTGCCATGCGCAGCCTGCGCTGCGGCAGGCATTCCGTCTGCACGGTAACTGCCAGTACACGGCTTGTACCAAGCGTCGCCGCCGCCTCGCGCAGCAAGCACGCGCTGTCCGCTCCGCCGGATACCGCAACCGCGAGCCTGTCAAACCGTTTGAGATATGTATGCAGTTTTTCCATTCAACGCTCCCTATCTACATATTAGCGTACGGAATAGTTCGGCGCTTCTTTCGTAATATATACGTCATGCGGATGGCTTTCCGTAAGACCTGCGCTTGTTATGCGTATGAACCTGCCGTTTTTGCGCAGATCATCAACGGTGGCCGCACCGCAGTAGCCCATGCCGCTGCGCAGGCCGCCGCACAGCTGGAATATCGCTTCATGCAGCGAGCCCTTATATGCGACGCGCCCTTCCACGCCTTCGGGAACCAGCTTTTGCGCGTCCTCCTGGAAATACCGGTCGCGGCTTCCCTTTTCCATTGCGCCGATAGAGCCCATACCGCGATACACCTTGAACCTGCGCCCCTGATAGATCTCCGTCTCCCCCGGGCTTTCATCCGTGCCCGCCAGCAGGCTTCCAAGCATGACGCAGTTTGCGCCCGCGGCAACCGCCTTGGTGATATCGCCGGAATATTTGATGCCGCCGTCTGCGATAATGGGAATGTTGTGTTTTGCCGCCGCACGCGCGCATTCCATAATAGCCGTGATCTGCGGCACGCCGATGCCCGCAACGACGCGCGTGGTACAGATGCTGCCCGGCCCGATGCCGACCTTGACCGCCGAAGCACCCGCGGCAATCAGCGCTTCTGTCGCCTCGGCGGTAGCAATATTGCCCGCAATCAACTGCAGATGCGGATATGCCGCACGCAGTGCTTTTATTGTTTGCAGCACGCCGAGGCTGTGGCCGTGTGCGGTATCCACAGCGATGACATCGGCTTTCGCGGCCACCAGCGCTTCCACCCGCTGCATGGTATCCTTGGATACGCCCACAGCAGCGCCTGCAAGCAGCCGCCCGTTATGATCCTTGGCGGAAAGCGGATATTGTATGGCTTTTTCGATATCTTTTATCGTGATCAGGCCTTTGAGGCAGCCGTCTTTATCTATGATGGGCAGCTTTTCGATGCGGTGCTTGCGCAATATTTCCTTTGCCTGCGTCAGTGTGGTGCCCTCTGGCGCGGTAACCAGGTTTTCGCTTGTCATCAAATCCCGTATGGGAACGTTCACATTTTCTATAAACCGGAGGTCGCGGTTGGTCAGTATGCCGACAAGCTTGCCCTTTACCGTGATGGGTACGCCGGAAATACGGTATTTGCTCATCAACTCCAGCGCGTCGGACACCAGATGTTCAGGTGAAAGGAAGAAGGGATCCACAATGACGCCGTGCTCGGAGCGTTTGACCTTGTCCACATTGACAGCCTGCTCCTCTATGGTCATGTTTTTATGTATGATTCCGATGCCGCCTGCGCGCGCCATTGCGATCGCCATCCTCGCTTCGGTGACGGTATCCATCGCCGCGCTCATCATCGGAATGTTCAAATGAATTTCCTGTGTGAGCACAGTACTAAGGCTGACATCCTTGGGCGTAATGCTCGATTCCGCAGGAATCAGCAGCACGTCGTCGAATGTCAGCCCTTCCATTATGACTTTATCTTGTATTATCTGGTCCTCCGCCATAGCGCACCCCTCCTGAATTTTTCGTACAGTTTACAGGAGCAGGCAGGCAATGTCAAGCGTCTGCTGCAAAGAACCGCCAATATATTTGTAAAGAATCGTTAATGTACTTTACTGATAGGCCGCACGTTCCAAATTTCATCGTTATCTGCGCGGGACAATGGAACGGCGAATACGGGATTCATAGATTGCGGCACTCAATCCGTATAAAATATCAATGAACGCAAAGCCGGCCTGCGAAAGCACCACAAGCCCCCAAACGGGAAGCCAATCCGGAAATGAAAACGGTAATTTTCCTAATATTTGCATGGAAAGGTATAAGCCAAAGCCTGTCCAAATATCGCAATATAGAATTTTGATCAGTGCGGCAAGCAAGTCTCCCTGCATGCGCGCGTTGATCGCCGTACGGAAAATACCGTAATGCCCAAGCAGCAGGATATACGCAAACGCAGGCAGTTTATCCGGAAGCAGCAAAAGCGCCAGCGCGGCGCTCGCTAAATACGAAAGTATGGCCGCGGCATACGCGCCTTCGCAAGCAAGCACATAGATGAATACGGCGGCAAGAAAGTACAGCGGCAGCCTGCCCACGGGCAGAGTGGCGGCGGCATACAGGCACAGCACCGTGAGGGCTGTAACCATTGCGCCCAGCGTCAGGCACTTCGACGCGGAGAGCTTTCTTTTGTTCATATTCATCCTCCTAGCAGCACATGCGTCCGCCCATCATGCTGCAGCAGCAGTCTGCGCATAAAAGCGAGGAGCAAATATCGCACCCGGAACAGTTATCCCCATAATTACCCGTCCCCCCGCCTGGTCCGCGTCCGAAAGGATTGCCGGCATTGTTGATAGCCGCGTACGCGTTGCGGTATTCGGCATTGCCCGGCTCTTGCTCGTACGCGCGGGAAAGATACTCGCGCGCCTTGTCATACCAGCCCTGCCGCAGGTACACGATGCCATACAGGTAATACCATTCCGCATTGCGTACGGAAATGCTGTCGAGCACCTGCTTGGCGGCCTGCAGATTGTTTTGATTGATGAACGAGCGCGCCCTTGCGAATTCCGCGGCGGAGGGGCCTGAATAAGCGCCGCCTGTGCCGCTGTACGAGGAGCCGCCGTAGGCGCTCCCTTGCCGGTTGGCGGAAGACGACGAGGAAGCCGTGGTGCCTTTTTTGGTCAGCAACTCATAAGCTTCGTTGATTTCCTTGAGCTTTTCATTCGCCAGCTCCTTGAGCGGATTATCCGTGTATTTGTCCGGATGGTATTTTTTAACAAGCGACAGATAGGCGGCGCGGATCTCCTCCTGCGTCGCGTCCTCGCTCACGCCCAGAACTTTGTACGGATTCATCCCTTGACTCCTTCCAACAGCTGCTTTGTACGAAAACGGCAGCCTTGATAAATAATATTATCGAGCAATCCGCGGTTAGATTGAATCTCCAGCAAATCGTATGCTTTTTCCATCTCGTTGAGCGAAGCGTATAACAGGAAGGCGGCGCGGTCGCAATCCGCTCCCGCGATCAGGAACGGGTTATACGCGCCGGTTTTCTTGTTATCCGCACGGTCTTCCCACGCATCGGCCAGATAGATCCACCGTCCCAAATGATAACCCAGCCAGGACAGCGCTTCTTTTTGCCCTGCAGGAAGCATCGGATACCCGCACGCAAGTTCCTGCAGCAAAATGGCAAACGCATCCGCCGCTTTATCTATGGATGGTTCCCGGTCGCTTTCCAGTTTGGAAAGCGCAGCAATGCTTTTTGAGATAATCTGTGCGGACCCGGGCTGCCGGTCCGCCGCACGCCTCGCGGCAGGCCGCAACGCCATATGTGCTATAAGAGCGGAGAGTTTGTGTTCGTCGCGCCAGTCATCCTCCAGCTTATACCAGTACAGCAGCACATTGATATCCGCCGCATATTCAAGCGCGTCACAGGGGCGGGCTACGGGCGCTTTCTTTTTCAGGGGTTTATAGCCGCACGTTTCCGTTTTGCAGGGCTGCGTACCTCCCTGTATCCCCGCAAGCAGCAACGCCAGAAAGGTACAGTCGTAATCCAGCACCAGGCGGGGAATCTGCCCATAGGTACGCCGCAGCATTTTACACAAGCCACAATACCACGCTTGGTATTGTGCGAGCTCGCGCACTTTGAGTTCGGCCTTGTGCGGCATGACATATCCGAACATGGGTTCCCTCCCCGGGCCGTTCATACCCGCTTCTCGTCCTACATTTTATCATTAACGTTTCCTACTGTACCAGTATTTTTTGACGAAGATAAGTCAAAACATGAAAATTATCGGTGCTTTCTTAAAAATCATGCCGCCATAAGCTCGTATTCTATTGGAAAGCAATTGCGAACCGGAAAAAAATGCGGTATAGTCGTAACGTGGCGGAAGAATATTGCCGCTGCATCCATTTTTTTAATCTTCGGGCACTGCATTTGGAGTGCAGGGAAACAGTTTATTTTATCTATTGGAGGTATTCGATAATGAGTGAAGTATTGAAGGGCGCCTGTATCATCGGCCAGTCCGGCGGCCCCACGTCCGTCATCAACGCCAGCGCCTACGGCGTTATCCGTACGGCCCTGGATAACCCTGCCATTACCAAGGTTTATGGCGCGGCGCACGGTATCCGCGGTGTGCTCGATGATGTGCTCTACGATATGGGGCAGGAAGACGCCAATGAACTGGAACTGCTGCTGCACACCCCCTCGTCAGCGCTTGGCTCCTGCCGGTATAAGCTTAAGGACAGCGATGTGGACGATACCGATTATAAGCGCATACTCGAAATATTCAAAAAATACGATGTCCGCTACTTCTTCTATAACGGCGGCAACGATTCCATGGATACCTGCAACAAAATTTCCAAATACATGCAGAAGGCCGGATATCCCTGCCGGATTATGGGCGTACCCAAGACGATCGATAACGACCTTTGGGGTACCGACCACTGCCCCGGCTATGCTTCCGCCGCCAAATACATCGCCACGAGCTGCATGGAAATTTATCTTGACGCGCGCGTATATGATACCGGCATGATCTGCGTGCTGGAGATCATGGGACGCCACGCCGGCTGGCTGACCGCCGCCGCCGCGATCGCCTCGCACTTTGATCAGGGGCCGGATCTCATCTACCTGCCCGAGCGCGACTTTGATATGGACAAGTTCGTTGCCGACGTGCAGACGATCTACAAAAAATCCGGCAAGTGCATCGTGGCCGTTTCTGAAGGCATTCACGACGCAAGCGGAAAGCTGATCGCCGAATACGGCGCAGGCGACGCGAAGACGGATGCTTTTGGCCACAAACAGCTTGGCGGCCTTGCGGCCACGCTTGCAAACATTGTCAAGGAGAAAACCGGCGCCAAGGTGCGCGGCATCGAATTCTCGCTGCTGCAGCGCTGCGCCGCGCACTGCGCTTCGCAGACGGATGTCGACGAATCTTTCCTCGCGGGCAAAACCGCAGTGGAATGCGCCGTCTCCGGTATTACGGATAAGATGGTCGGCTTCGAGCGTGTAAAGGACGCCAACGGCAATTACGCATGCAATATCAAGCTGATGGATCTTAAGGATGTCGCCAACACCGAAAAGAAAGTACCGCTTGAGTGGATTAACGCGGATGGCAACAACGTATCCGATGCATACATCGAATATGCGCTGCCGCTGATCCAGGGCGCCCCCAAGATGGTCTATGAAAACGGCGTGCCGCGCTTTGCCAACCTCAAGAAGGTCAAAGCATAACCCGGCAGCAGGTGATAGAAAAAGCGAGGTAAAACGCACCTCGCTTTTTTTGTCGGATATTCTTATAATACCTCTCCCCTGCCTGCTGAGGTCAGCTTTGCCCTGACGCCGTATAAATGTTGTTGATGTGCTCCACATCCGACAGCGCGCCGACATGAGATTTGCTGCCGTCAAAGTACAGGCAGGCATGCCCTGTCATATCGTTGCGGGCTACGGTATCTTCTCCGTGCGGCTGCCCCTGCAGGGAGCAGGCGATCTGGGTACCGTTTATGGTGATCAGCATGGGACGCTTGGAATAATTGTACTCGCCGCCGAATGTCTCTTTATAGGTTGTTGCATCGTTGGCGGTTGCGCATTCCATTTCGGCATGGTGCAGGCCGCCGGTATAGACCATATTGAACGTAGCGCCGGTATTGAAATCAGTTAGCGTATAAGTATTCCCGGCCACAAGCTGTGTTGCCACTTCCTCCCACGCGGTTAGTTTTCCCACTTGCGTTTGATTGCCGTTGGCCTGGCTTCCTATGGGGATATGTACCTCGGTCGCTATCGGAGCGCGTACGGCCTTGGGGGAAAACAATATCTCCAGGGTTTGCTCCCCAACGGTGCCGTCGGCAATGATGGCCACACCGTTTTGGGCTTCCTGATTTTTCTGGAATTTGATTACGGCTTCACGTGTCATGCTCCGAAAGCTGCCGGTAGGCTTGAAATGGAAATAATCCAGCTCACGCAAGCGGGTTTGCAGCATCGCGACAAGTTCGCCGGTCTCCTCGTATGACACCAGGCCGTCTCCGTTATTATCCCCCGTAATGGCAAACGACGTCCGCATGCAAACAAGCAATACTGCCGCTAAAAACAGCCATAAAAACCGATGTTTCATTCCTATCCTCCAAAAATCGTATAGGCTACATTCTGTAGTATATCACAGCTTTCATACGTAGAGCAGAAAAACTGCTATGAAGATTATGAAAACATATGACCGTCATGGTATACTACTATAGAATGAATGCAAGGAGGAATTGCAATGCGCTGTGGATGCCCGCAATGCGGTACATACATGGTACAACAGGAGCACGGGCTAAGCAGCGGCTGTATCTGCCCTTCCTGTCTGTTTACATGCCATGCGTGCATGGGTACGGAGCAGCCGCCCGCCAATGCGGAGGAGCTTACGCTGCAGGCGCAGCTGCGCGCACGCATACGTGAGTGGGAGCAGCATTTGGAAGCGAATGACTGATTGATGCTTAAGACCTGTATATACATACCAAAGCGATAGAAAGAGGCACTATGCGAAAGATTCAAACAGAAAAAAAAGAATCAAAAGCGGAACGCGGCCATACGCCCATGGATGCCGCCTTGGGCTTTCTTGCTGCACGGGAGCGTACCGTACGCGAGGTGGAACGGTATCTTGATGAACAGCAATATGGTGAAATAGAAGTGCAGCAGGTAGTAGACCGTCTGCAGGAACTCGGTTATCTTAACGATGCCGCCTATGCCGCACGGTTCATAGAAACGCGGCTGAATACCAAACCGATCAGCCGCGGCAAGCTGCAGGAACAGTTATTGGCGCATGAGCTGCCGCGCGAGATTGCCGCCGACGCGCTTAAGGCTGTAGGAGATGAACATGAACGTCAAAACGCATTGCGTGTAGCGCGCAAGCATGCGGCGCAGCTGCAGGCATATGCGCCTGAAGAGCGTGAGCAGCGGTTGCTGCGCCGCCTTGTAAGCCGCGGATACTCCTATGAGGATTCCAGGCTGGCGATCGAAAGCCTTTCTCCTGAAGAAGACTGATTACCGGAGGGTGCCATGCGCGAAACAATACTACGAATGCTGCAGCAAAGCGGCGATGAATTTCTTTCCGGCGAACGTATCAGCGAACAGCTGGGCATTACGCGCGCGGCGGTATGGAAGCACATGCAGGCGTTACAGCGCGAGGGCGTGAATATCGAGGCGGCCACGCGCAAGGGCTACCGTTTGATGGGTTCTGCAGAAGTATTGCGCCCGGCGCTTGTGGAGCCGGCGCTTGCCACGCACAGCCTGGGGCGGGAAATGCTGTGCCTGAGCAGCGCGCCTTCCACCAATCTTATTGCCCGCCAGCTTTCTCTGCAGGGCTGTCCGCACGGAACCGTTGTTATAGCCGAGGAGCAGACGGCAGGCCGCGGCCGCCGCGGCCGCACCTGGCTCAACACGCCCGGCAAGGATATCTGCATGAGCGCCGTATTGCGTCCAAAGCTGGAAGCGCAGCACGCGCCGCGCTTTACGCTGGCCACAGCATTGGGCGTTTACCGGCTGGCCGCAAGCCTGGGGCTCGTTCCTTCCATTAAATGGCCCAACGATGTGCTCATAGCGGGCAAAAAGCTGTGCGGCATATTGCTGGAGATGGAAGGCAATATGGATTCGCTTGAATCCATTATCGTCGGCATGGGGGTCAATGTGAACACGGATTCCTTTCCCGCCGATATCGGGCAGGTAGCCACCTCGCTGGGTCTTGAACTTGGAAAGACACTGGACCGCAAGCAGGTGCTCTCCACCCTGCTCAATCAGCTGGAACCGTTGTACGATGCCTGCGAAAGCGACGAAGGCTTTGCCGAAATGCTTACCGCATACAGGGAAAGCTGCTCTACGATCGGGCAGACGGTGGATGTCGCAGGCGTTCGAGAGACACTCCATGGCGTTGTGGAGGATATCGACAGCATAGGCCGTCTGCTGCTGCGTACACAAGACGGTGCGCTGCACGCCGTATCCGCAGGCGACGTGACACTGCGAAGGACGGAGAGTGAAACGCCATAATCATAGACGCCGGTTGCCGGTACTTTTTTGCTTCAAAGCTGTTACCGCAGCCATTGCATCGTGCGCAGCACTTTCTGTACGACTTGTGTTTTCCATATTCCGTACCCCGCTATGGCGCCGGCCATATTAAGCATGATATCATCCACGTCGAAACTTCCTACGCAAAGCAGCAATTGCAGCGATTCGACCGTTAGTACCGTCAGAAATATGAAGAAAACAAAACGGCCGATCTTTCTCGCTTTTTTTCGCAAGCTGGGCAGATAAATCCCCATTGGAGAAAACAGCAGAAAATTCCCGACCGCGTTGTCAAATACGATATCCGTATTGATACTCCGTTCGGCATTTCTGGCAAACAGTTCCGTGAGGGTCTTAAAGGGTATGAGATTGACGGCATAGCGAATATACTCCGCGAAATCCGGTTGCCTGTCGAATTGATACCTTCTGTTTAAAAACAAAAGGTACACCAACACAAGGCAATAAAATCCAAATGTAACGAATAGCAGGCAACGCTTGAGCTTCTTCATCAGCAGGTCTCCATGTCGTCCCTCATGCCGCGCAATAAGCACAGCATGCTTATTGTTGTTGCGTTTATACGGATTTATCCTTTTAGGGTATCCACATAAACAAAAATGCGGCCGCAAACAAGAAAAGGGCCGTCGAGTGACAATCGGCCCATATCCGGCAACGCTCCATTTGTCTTTTCACGCTATACGAACAATCGCTCCAGTATCAAATCGACAAGCTGTGTAAAGCGCACGGAGGCCTCCGCTGCCGCTTGCTGCACCTCTTCATGCGAGATCTTGTGCGGCAGCACGCCTGCGGCAGCGTTGGTAACAAGCGAAACGCCGATGGTCTTCATGCCGCAATGCGCCGCGGCGATGGCTTCGGGCACCGTGGACATGCCCACCGCATCCGCGCCTAAAATACGCGCCATGCGTATTTCCGCAGGCGTTTCGTAAGAAGGACCGGAGAACATCATATAGACTCCTTCTTCTATATGGAGGTTTCGCTCCGCCGCCAGGGTCTTAAGCTTCTCGCGCAGCGCCTTGTTGTATATGTCGCTCAAATCCGGAAAACGGGGCCCGAACGCATCCAGGTTCTCCCCTATCAGCGGATGGCCGCCTGAAAAATTGATATGGTCGGATATCAGCATCAACGTCCCCGGCGCAAACGACGTATTTACGCCGCCCGCAGCGTTCGTAAGCAGAAGGTACTCCGCACCCAGTAAGCGCATGGTGCGCACGCCCACCGTCAGCAGGCTTTGCGGATGTCCTTCATAATAATGCACCCTGCCCTGCATGGCGATTACAGGCAACCCCTTATGCTCGCCCAGCACAAACCTTCCCGCATGCCCCTGGACTTTCGAGACCGGAAAGCCGGGTATCTCCGCATACGGCACAAATTTCTTATCAGAAAGCCCATCCGCATAGCCGCCCAGACCGGAACCCAGTATCAGGCCGGCCTTGGGTGTTTTAGCGCCTGTTTTTTGAATGACGGCGACCGCCTCATCGATCACATCGTACATACGTTACCTCTTTTTTATCATCGGCAGGAAGGATTCTCCAACCGGCCATGCTTCGCCCGTCAGGTAGTCGTAAATTGTCGCGCCGATATCGGCAAAACTTGCCCGCGTGCCAATATCCGTACCAGCAAGGATGCGCTTGCCCGCAATAACGACCGGGATATACTCGCGGGAATGATCGGTGCTTGCGGTCGTAGGGTCACAACCGTGGTCGGCAGTGATGATGAGCATATCCTCGTCGCCCATGGCGGAGCATATTGCCGGAAGCTGCGTATCAAAATACTCCAGCCCGGCGGCATACCCTTCCATATCGTTACGATGGCCGTAGAGCATATCAAAATCCACCAGATTGGCAAAGAAGAAATCGCCGTCTGTTTCCTGCAGCACGCGGATGGTGGCACGAATGCTGTCCGCATTGTTGCGCGTATGATCGGAAATACCGATACCCCTGTGGTAAAAAATATCCTCGATCTTGCCGATGCCTACGGTCACAAGCCTCTTCCGGGTAAGCGCGTCGAGTATCGTATCGCCCGGCGGTGCTATGGCGTAATCCTTGCGGTTCTCGGTACGCTTGTATACGCCGGATTTGCCGAGGAACGGCCTTGCAATCACGCGGCCCACCAGATTGTCTCCCGTGAGCATTTCGCGCGCGATCTCACACATGCGGTACAGTTGTGCAAGCGGGATCACTTCTTCATGCGCTGCAACCTGGAACACGCTGTCTGCAGAGGTGTAAACGATGGGTTTTCCCGTTTTTACGTGCTCGTCGCCGAGTTCCTGTATGATTACCGTACCGGAGGCCGCGCGGTTGCACAGCGTTCCGCGCCCGATACGGCGCTCGTACTCGCGTATCAGCAGCTCAGGGAAGCCGTTGGGGTAGGTGCGGAAGGGAACAGCCATGGGCAACCCTGCCAGCTCCCAATGGCCGCTGGTGGTATCCTTGGCTGCGGTCTGCTCCGCCGCACGCCCAAATGCGCCCGTGGGCAGCTTGTCCGGCTTGGGGAGACGGCTGTCTTCAATATGGGAAAGCCCCAGCGCATACAGGTTGGGCAACGCAAGGCGGCCGCGCATTTTGTACAGATTGCCCAGCGTATGCGAACCTTCATCGCCATACGCCGCCGCATCGGGAAGCGCGCCGATTCCAACACTATCCAAAACGATGAGTATCACTCGTTTTTTCATTTAAAATATCCCTTTCCGTATTACATTTTTAACGCGCCATCCGCCATGGGGGCCATAAGGTGCATAAAATGGCGCTTTTTTCCGCTTAATTATTACGATTGTACCATTGTAAGGAAATGAGGTCAACCGATGGCGTATCAGCAGAACAGTGACAGCACGGCAGGCATCAGAAACCCTTGCAACAGGACACAGGGTACAAGCCCTATGCTCGTACGCAAAAAAGCTGCCGTATAGTCCTGCGGGGCAGGTACTTGCTGCGTAAGACGCAGCTTTATTTTACATGCGCATGCAATCTGCTGTTGGGAAAGCACTCCAAGCCGCAAAAGCGGAGGCAATAACAGCGCTGCCTCCAACTGCAGCAGCAACAACAGGCAAATTGCAGTATGTGAAGGCCATGCGGCTGCGCACGCGCCAATTGCCGTACCTATGAGCATGCCGCGCAGCAATATGCCGACCACCCAAAATGGCGCCGTCGGCAGCCACAGCCCGGATAAAAGCAATAAACTTATTGTCAATACCTGTACAAACAGCGAAAGAAACAGGCAATGCAGCCACGGTATACCTTCCGCCCGCAAGGTGGACGGCAATGCCGTAAGAATTTCTCTGGCTTCGGCATGGTACATGGTTTGCATGATGCGTATACCGGCAGCGACGCCCGCCACAAAAACAAACAAAATAACAGCGATTACGCCAAAATTCTCTTTTATATATGCAAATAATCTGGAACGCATAGTGGAATAGGTAAGTTCCAATACATACACCTGCCCTTCTATGCATAGATGTATGCCTTTGGTATTGGATATAGTCCGTTGTTCTGCGATTGCATTTTGCAGGCGGAAAAACCAGAAATCCCCTGTTACGCTTGAAAATTGCGCGGTATTGTGATATGATAACTGCGGTGGTGCAGTATTCTAGTCAGTAATGCTGATTCTGAAGGCGGGCCTAAAAATCCGTTGAGGGCACATCGATGAAGTTCCTGGTGTTTGCTGCCGACGCCCAGTCGGGGGCGGATGCTGGGAGTTAAGAAGGCTGGGCGATCCATAATGGCATGTGGGCGTTGACCCAACCTTCGTGGAGACCTAACTGGGTGGTCGTTTTTACGGTTACTCTTTAGGATTAAACCTGTATTGCGGTAAAATCTGTGTACAGTGTAGCCTGCCTTGCGTGGCAGCGGTGGATTCGGGAACACGTTCCGGCGCGTTTGGCCAAATGCGTTGGCGCGATTGCCCATTGAAACCGTTGCTGCAAAAGAGGCTAGGAATCAGCAAAGCTGTTGAGGAAAGCTCCTAGACTGTTCTTAAAACGGCATATTGGGGATTACGGTGTGGCCTAAGTGGCAATCCAGTCCTGTGTATGGTGACGTACCAGCTCCGGGCATAATGGGAAACCGCTCCTATCGGCGACGGGGAGTGAACGGTGGGGAAACCCAACTGGACCTAAGCCGCAAAGTCTACTCAATATGCCACCACCACTTTCCTTTGATCATAACTCGAAAGCCGAGGTGGCCGCGTGGATTCCGCGCCAATAAAGCGAAGTAAAAAATCAAAAAAGAAAGACTTGTGGCCAGTCAAAGTGTTTTTTCTGACATTTATGCTGGCCATGCTTTTCAGCTTTTTTTCACAAACAACGCTGTTGGGGGTCAGTCTTCCGGTAGCGTTGTTGGTTTTGTTTTTCATTATTTTTGTGGGTATTATGTTCGATATCATCGGTATCGCCGTGACGTACCAGGATGTAACGGCCTATACCGCCATGGCATCTAAAAAAATCAAAGGCGCCCGGCAGGCGATACGGCTGGTACAGTCCGCGGGTACGGTTTCCAACATCTGCAACGATGTGGTGGGCGATATCTGCGGTATCGTTTCGGGCGCAATGGGGGCGGCGATTGCCGCACGCTTGCTCATCAATGCCTCACAGGTGAACGATCTTCTCGCAGGTATCGCTATATCCAGCCTGATTGCCGCATGTACGGTCGGCGGCAAGGCGGTAGGCAAAAAGATCGCCATGCGCCACAGCCATCATATCGTGTTTGGCTTAGGGCGAATATTCGCACTCTTTTCCCGCAGGGAAAATGGCGCAAAAAAGTGAAACGGACGAATGTATGAGACTGGATGTATGCATGACGGAGCAAGGGCTCGCGCAAAGCCGCGAAAAGGCGCGTGCGCTCATTATGGCCGGAAAAGTTACGGTGAACGGAAAGCTGGCGGACAAACCCGGCATGGATGTGAAGCAAGATGTTACGATCAGCGTTGCTGAAGACCCCGTTCCTTTCGTCAGCCGCGGCGGCTTGAAGCTGCAGAAGGCGATCGATACATTTCAACTGAACCTGCAGGCGCTTACTGCTGCGGATATCGGCGCATCCACCGGCGGCTTCACGGATTGCATGCTGCAGCATGGCGTGCAAAAGGTATATGCGGTGGATGTGGGGTACGGCCAGCTGGATTGGCGGCTGCGCAACGACCCGCGCGTAGTGGTGATGGAGCGCACAAACGCGCGCAACATGCAGCCGGATTGGTTCGAGGAGCCGCTTGGCTTTGCATCCATAGACGTTTCCTTTATCTCGTTACGTCTGATATTGCCCCCGCTCAACGCCTGCCTGCAGCAAGGCGCGTACGTGGCGGCGCTTATTAAGCCGCAGTTTGAGGCAGGGCGCGCAGAGGTCGGCAAGCACGGCGTCGTACGGGACGCAGGTGTGCATTTATCCGTTTGCACGACCATACTGGAATATGCCTGCGATTGCGGATACGATGTTTGCGGTCTTTCCTACTCCCCCATCACCGGCCCGAAAGGGAATATTGAATTTCTGGCGATGCTGCAAAAATGCGCGGCTCCACGCGGCACTATTCTGTTCCCCGTTCCCCATTTCATAAAGGATGTGGTCGCGCGGGCGCATCAGTCTCTGGAACGGTAACAAGAGCTTATAATTCTGTAAATCTGTTCCAAAATTTCCGTTTGGAAGATACTTTATACTTGAAATATGGATAACCATGCGGCTATAATACAATAAGGTATGTTGTCAAATTATGCAGAATTGGTTGAAATGGAGTATTATCTGTGGGCGCTAGCATCATCTTTGTTGCCAATGCCGATAAGGTCAACGCCGCTTCGGTTCGCAATGAGGCCATGCGAATCGCACAGGAAAAAGGATATCGCTGTATAGAAATGGATCCTGCCGCCCCTTCCCCGGCAGATATATTGACCGACGTTTTGTTCCTGACTGCGATTGGCGGCGACGGTACGATACTGAAGACAGTCCCTTTTGCTGCGGCACATGATCTTCCCATATTGGGAATCAACCTTGGCCGTGTAGGTTTTTTAAGCGAGATACTTCCCCAGGAATTTGGCGGAGCGCTGGATATGCTGCAGGCAGGGCTTTTGCGCATTGAACGGCGTATGATGCTTTCCTGTCGTGTCAATGACACCGAGGTCTGTAATTGTCTGAACGACGTTTTATTGTACAAGCAATCGTTCTCCGGCGTGGCGCATATCAGCCTTGGTATTGATGGCGAAGACGCCGGCACCGTATTTTGCGACGGCATGATCGTAAGCACGCCGACAGGTTCTACCGGATATTCTATTTCTGCTGGCGGGCCTATTATTGCTCCCGGGCTGGATGCCTGTATCCTTGCGCCCGTTTGTCCGCACTCTCTGCTTGCCCGGCCCATCGTCACCGCTGCGGATGCAAAGCTGGAGCTGCGCATGCACAGCGACGGCTGCCTGTACGCGGATGGGCAAAAAGTAATGGACGTCGATCCTGACGACAGGATTTTCGTAACAAGGTCAGATACGCAGGCAAAGTTTTTGCGTGTGGGAGCGCATAATCTGTACAATCTGATCAAAGAAAAATTAAGTTGAATATTTACGGGCACGTTATATCAACACAGAGCGGGGGGTAACTATGAAGGCAGCCAGACACGCGATGATTCTTGAACTGATCGAGCAGTACGACATCGAAACGCAAGACGAGTTGGCGGAACATTTGCGTCGCCATAACTACGACGTCACGCAGGCCACCGTATCCCGCGATATAAAGGAACTGCGGCTGATCAAGGCCCTTTCTGAAAACGGCTCCTACAAATATGCTACGGTCGATAAGGCCGAAACAGGATTGCAGGAACGGTTTATTCGCATATTCTCGCAATCCGTCGTGAGCATCACCTCCGCCGGAAATTTGGTCGTGATTAAGACGATCACCGGCAGTGCGAGCGCGGCGGCTGAGGCTGTAGATTCCATGAAATGGAATGAAATTGCGGGTACCATCGCCGGGGACAACACCATATTCATTGCCATTAAGGACAATAAGGCGGTCCCGGAGATTATCAAACGCTTCCAGGCCATGCTCAAATGACTTGACTCCGCCTGCGCAGCACATACATGCCGCGCAGCCGTTTGAGAGGAAACTATGCTGCAGAACCTGTGCATCAAGAACATCGCTCTGATTGAACGACTGGATATTACATTTTCCAATGGCTTTCATGTACTTACCGGCGAAACAGGCGCCGGTAAGTCCATTATTATTGATGCCGTTAATTTTGTGCTGGGTGAACGCGCCAACAGGGATCTCATTAAGACAGGCGCAGAAAAAGCCTCTGTTGAAGCTGTATTTCTTTTAAGGGAAGAATCGAAGGTGCTGCAGCGGCTTGAGGCGCTTGGTATAGAGAAGGATCCGGAAGGCCAGCTTGTTTTAAGCCGCGAGCTGTCCTTAAGCGGTAAAAGCACATGCCGGATCAACGGTACGCTCATCAATCTTTCTTCCCTGAAATCTGTCACGGACCTTCTGGTGGATGTACACGGCCAGCATGAGCATCAATCGCTGCTCAATGTCGATTCGCATATCCGTTTTTTGGATGCGTTTGACCGTGAAGCGGTTGAGCCGCTAAGACAAAGCGTTTTTGAACTGTATCAGCAGCACCAGTCCATACAGAAGGAGCTCATGACCGGGTTTCCTTCCGAGCAGGACAGGCTACGCCGCATGGACATGCTAAAATACCAGATAAAGGAAATTTCTGATGCCGCCCTGCAGCCGGGCGAAGAAGAAGAGCTGGATGCGCAGCTTCGTGTGCTTAGCAACGCTCAGGCCATTATCACCGCCCTTGAAGCAAGCCATTTGCTTTTGACACAGGAAGAAGGCGGAGCGATGCCACAGGCAAATGCGGCGGTGCAGCAGCTAAGCTATATTCAGCAATTTCATGCCGATTATGCGGATGTGTTTACACGCCTGCAGGATGCTTACTATGCCATGGAGGATGTCGCCTATTCCTTACGCGACCTGAAAAACGGTTTTGAATTTCAACCGGAGCTTTTAGCGGCTGTGGAAGCGCGGCTTGCGCGCATCCATATGCTCAAACGCAAATATGGCGGCAGTATTACTGAAATACTCGATTTTTGGGAGCAGGTGCAGAATGAATACGACGAGCTGCAGCAAAGCGATGCCCACAGGGAGAAGCTATTAAAAGCACTTGCGAGCTGCAAAGCACAGTATGTGGAATTGGCAAGCAAGTTGATGGAGGTACGCCGTAAGACAGCAAAGCGGCTTAGCGAGCAGCTGCTTGCGCAGTTTCGTGACCTGGGTATGGAAAAGTCGGGATTTGAAGTCCTTCTGCAGCCGTTGCCTGAAGGTCATCTTTCGGCCGACGGCGTGGAGCATGTGGAATTTCTGCTCTCCACCAATGCGGGCGAACCGGTAAAGCCTTTGCAGCGGGTCGCTTCCGGCGGTGAGCTTTCACGTATTATGCTTGCCTTTAAAACCATACATATGGGCGGAATTCCAACCGTGATATTCGACGAAATTGATACTGGAATAAGCGGCCATATCGCCACCGTAGTAGGCCAAAAAATGCTGCAGATCGCAGGCAGCAGGCAAGTGCTTTGCGTGACGCATCTGCCTCAGATCGCCGCACTGGCCGACGTGCATTATTTGGTCGAAAAGCAAGAGCAGGACGGCCGTACTTCCTCTTGCCTACGGCTGCTCAATGCGGAAGAACGGGTGCATGAGATCGCGCGGATCATGGGCGCAACGGCCAGCGACATCCGCGCCGTCGAGCATGCGCGTGAGTTGATACAACGTGCACGCACATAAATAAGCCAGTCACAGATATCTTATTTACAAAATCAAATCCACATCAGAAGCATAGATACAGCGCTTCGTGTTCATCATAGTATCGTCGCGCGTGCGCAACGATTGATGAACTTATGAGGTGTTTGATTTGAAAAAAGGCTTTCTGTCCTACTTGCGCAGTCTGTTTTGCATCGCGCTGTGTGCGGCATTATTGATCTTTAATTATACCGAACCCATGTCCTCCATTCGCAGGCTTTCAGGGGATATGCATATACAGGCGGGTCAATCCTATACGCTTCCCATTGCCTTCAATGGACTGTTTACCGCTTCGACGGATGATGAGACACTTGAGGTATCCAGCCAGACCGATCAAACCTTAGCCGAGGTTACAGGTGATATCGGCGGGCACGCCTCAAATATCACTATCCGGCTTTTTGGCGTGATTCCTGTCAGGCAGATCAGCGTGTATGTGCGCAATGATGTGACTCTCGTGCCCGGCGGGAGCTCCATCGGTGTAACTTTGCATACCCGCGGCGCACTTGTTGTTGGGGTAAGTACCATTACTTTATCGAACGGCCAGGAAATGAGTCCTGCAGCCGCTGCAGGCATTCAGGCAGGCGATCTTGTTGAAAAAATCAATGGTGTGGAGATTGAAAACGCGGTACATTTGGCACAGCTATGCAATGAGAGCAGCGATCTGGTAGAATTAACCATACTGCGCGGCAACGAGCGGTTCACCGTACAAATGCGCCCCGCGCTTGACCCGGCGGATAACCAATACCGCATGGGTATGTGGGTACGCGACAGCACCGCCGGCGTAGGTACGCTCTCTTTTTATGACCCCGCCACAAAGTGGTATGCGGCGCTCGGCCACGCCATCACGGACGTAGATACGCGTGCAAGCCTGACAGTGCGCGACGGCGAGATCGTGCAATCCAACATCGTAGATATCGTGCAGGGCGCACAGGGTGAGCCGGGCGAACTGAGGGGAACGTTCGGCGCAGGCAGCCTGCCGCTTGGCACCATCGAGACCAACAGCCAATACGGTATTTACGGGCGCATGTATGATAAATACTATAATGCTTTATATCCTCACGGGCTGCCCATGGCATATCCCGAGGAGGCGCACGTAGGCCCGGCGAAGCTGCTCACCACACTCAGCGATGAAGGCGTAAAGGCATACGACTGCGAAATCATTAAGGTCAATCCGCAAAGCAGTCCGGCCCAAAAAGGTATGGTCATCGAGATCACAGACCCGAAGCTGTTGGAGACTACCGGCGGCATCGTGCAGGGCATGAGCGGCAGCCCTATTATACAGGATAATAAGCTGATTGGCGTGGTCACGCATGTGTTCATCAATGACCCTACAAAAGGGTACTGCATGTATGTACAATGGATGCAACAGCAGATAGCATAGACAAGAATAATCTGTTATCATTATAGTATATTTGAGGGGGTGTCCATTTGTTTACTATTTTGATAGCAGATGCAAGTATCAGTACGTGTAAAGATATTGTTTCATTTTGTGATCATTATGCAAATATCTGCGTTCTGCCCTGCGTGAATAACGGCAAGGATGCTTTGACCCAACTGGAATCGCAACATGTAGATATTTTGCTGATGGATATTGTAATGCCAGTTCTCGACGGCCTGAGCGTGCTCAACAGCATAGAAAAAATGGATCCTTCCAAGCGTCCGTCCGTTTTTATTCACACCGCATTTTTAGATAACAGACTGCTGCAGGAACTCCAGGCGCTCAATGTCGTTTATTGCTTTGTTAAGCCTATGGGACCGGAACATATCATTCCGCGTATACTGCAATTGGTTCGCACGGCGGGCGAGAGTGATTCGATACCCGACGATGAGCCGGTTCTTCCGCTGTTGCGATGCAGCGATGAAGTGAATACGGAAATCACACGCCAAATCCGGGCCGTTGGAATACCTGCGCATCTGCGCGGGTACCATTATCTGCGCAGCGCAATACTTTATTCGGTAGAAGCGAAGGACCCTTCCACGGTAGCGGTTACCAAGGACATTTATCCCTACATCTCCAAGCAATATAACACGCGCCCGCCATTGGTCGAGCGCGCCATTCGAAACGCCATAGAAGTCGCCTGGACGCGAGGCAACACCAAGGTGCTGCATCAATATTTCGGGTATACCATCGACGATTTGAAGGGCAAGCCTACCAATGCCGAGTTCATTGCTATGATTGCCGACCGCGTCCGTATGGCCGTATCGTGCTGACTGCCGTCACTTTTTCCGCGTAAGCGTGTAATCAATTAGCTCGCGGAAAAAACGGGCATCCTCGCCAAAGGGCAAAAGCGCGGCCCGCGCGGCTTCCGCTGCCTGCGCGGCATTCTCTACGGCGCCTTTTACGCCGTATATGGCGGGGAAAGTCAGTTTTCCCGCTTGCGCATCCTTGCCGGTGGTTTTGCCCAAGCTTTCAGCATCGCCCACAACATCCAATATATCGTCCGTTATCTGGAACAGCAGCCCATACTGTGCGCCAAATTCCCGCAAGGCCGATAGGGCGTCCGCGTCGGCGTTTGCACAAAATGCGCCGGATTCCACGGCTGCCTCTATCATTGCGCCTGTTTTTCCCCGGTGTATCGCATGCAGCACGCTTTTATCGGCGTCAGTCTTCCCTTCATATAAAAGATCCAGGCATTGTCCGGCCACCATGCCGCGCACGCCTGCGCCTTTGGCGATTGCCGCGGCGGCATGCAGATATTGCGGTTTGCCCCGTAAGACAGATACATCGAGCAATATCTCGAAAGCATAGGAAAGCAGGCCGTCCCCTGCCAGCACAGCCTGCCCTTCGCCGAAAACCTTGTGGCTGGTAGGCCGGCCGCGCCGAAAGTCGTCATTATCCATGGCGGGCAAATCATCGTGAATAAGCGAATAGGTATGGATCATTTCCAGAGCACAAGCAAAAGGCAGCGCATCCTCTGCACTGCCGCCAACAAGCTCGCATGCCGCCAGCGTCAAACATGGACGTAAACGCTTGCCGCCCGCAAACACGCTGTATGACATGCTCTCTAAAAGCCGCGGCGGTATGCCGTCCGCATTGAAATATGCGTGCAGCGCCTGGTCGACGCGGTCAATGTAGCGGCTTTGCTGCATGAGAAATGTCATGCCTGCACCTCCCCGCCCTTTCCCCGGTCCAGCGTTTCCAGCCTGCCCTGGTACGAATCCAGCATGGCCATACAGTGCTTGCCCAGTGCAGCACCCCGTTCATAAAGCGAAACCATCTCCTCAAGCGGGATATTTCCGCTCTCGAGCTTTTGTACAATGTGCTCCAACTCTTCCATAGAAGCCTCAAATGAAACTTCAGACGTTATTTCTTTTTCCATTCCCTTTCTCCTGCCGATGCTTCGTGTTTTTGTTCTTTTGTATATCTTCAATACGCGCAGACGCACTACCATCATGCATGCGCAGGGTAACGGCGGTATCTTTTGTGAGCGCGGATACCGAGGTCATGATGTGCCCGGATTCATCGCTGTATACGATGGCGTATCCACGTTCCAACACCGCGTCGGGTGAAAGTGCCGCCAGCCTGTGCAGCAAGCCTTGTATATCCGTGCGCTTGTGCTGTGCCTGCGCCGTCGCCGCCACACGCAACCTTTTCATACTGTTTTCTAGTATTTGCCGATGAAGCGCGGCGCTATGCCCTGCAGCCGAAAATCCGCGCGCATGCAGCAGCAAATGGAGCCGTTCCCGTTTGACGGCGATATTCCGTTCTAACGCATACGGCAGCCGTCCGGACGCCAATTCGTCTGCGCGCTGGAGCAATGCTGCATATTCGGGCACACAAAGCTCCGCTGCGGCGGAGGGTGTGGGCGCACGCAGATCGGCAGTGAAATCCGCAATGCTAAAGTCAGTTTCATGCCCTACGGCGCTGATTACGGGTATGCGGCTTTCATAAATCGCTGTGGCCACGATGGGTTCATTGAATGCCCAAAGGTCCTCCATGCTGCCGCCGCCGCGCGCCACAATCAGCACCGACGCCTTGCTTCGCGCATTCATGTACCGGATGCCAGCGGCAATATCCTCCGCTGCGCCTATACCCTGCACCAGCACGGGGCAAATTTCAATATCCATACGCGGATAGCGCCGGCGTATGATCTGCAAAATATCCTGCAGTGCCGCGCCTGTGCCGGAGGTTACCACTCCAACACATTTGGGAAGCAGCGGAATGGCGCGCTTTCGGGCCGGATCGAAGTAGCCCATCGCCTCGAGTTTTGTCTTAAGAAGGAGAAAGCGCCGGTACAGCTCCCCCTCCCCCTCTTTTTGCATGGATTGGGCATAAAGCTGGAACTGTCCGTCACGCGTATAGAGAGAGGCGTAGCCGTCCACGACGACACGCAGGCCGTCCTGCGGCTGAAACCGCAGAGTCTGCGCCGCAGAACGAAACATCACACAGCGCACCACGGCGTTCTCATCCTTGAGCGAAAAATATAGATGCCCGGAACTGTGCCGCTTGCAGCCGGACAGCTCGCCCTGCACCTTAAGCGTGCGCAGTATCGGATCGCTGCCGATCAAGGCGTTGACATATTCATTGAGCTGTGCAACTGTGAGAATCCTGACCTGCATGCATCCCCCATTCAGCGCGACGTCCGCTCCGCCGCTTCCACAGTGTTGCGCATGAGCATAGCGATGGTCATAGGCCCGACGCCGCCCGGCACGGGCGTAATAAAGCCAGCGGCTTCCACAGCCTCGCCGAACGCAACGTCGCCGCAAAGCTTGCCGTCCACACGGCTGGTACCCACGTCGATCACTATCGCACCCGGCTTTATCATATCGCCGCGAACCATGGACGGCCGACCTGCCGCGCAAATGAGTATATCCGCCTGGCGCGTCAGTTCGGCGAGCCCCTGCGTACGGGAGTGGCAGATGGTAACGGTGGCGTTTGCATGCATCAACAGGAGCGCTATGGGCTTGCCCACGATATTGCTGCGGCCGATGACCACTGCATGCTTGCCTGCAATCTCAATGCCCGTGCTTTTGATCAGCTCCATTACGCCGTTGGGCGTACAGGGCACCATACAGGGCTGGTTTGCAAGCAGCCTGCCCGCGTTAACCGGATGCAGACCGTCGACATCCTTCTGCGGCAATACCGCTGCGGCAACCGTTGCAGGTTCGATATGATTCGGTAGAGGAAGCTGCACCAATATGCCATGAATCTTTGGGTCCTCATTGCATTCATATATGCGTTCCAAGACTTCCTGCTGTGTGGTATCTGCACGCAGCCGGTGCACCACGCCATACATGCCGAGCGTACCCGCCATACGTTCCTTGCTGCTGACATAGCTCTGTGAAGCCGGGTCATCCCCTATTAGCAGCACGCACAGCCCTGGCGTTACGCCCTGCGCTGTAAGACGCTGTATGCGTGGAATGAGCAGCGCACGCTGCTCGGCTGCGATTGCCTTGCCGTCGATAATCGTTGCTTTTTTTTCTGCCATACCGGCACCCCCATTTCAGGCAAGCCCTATTGCCTGCACTTTTATTATGAAAGCTGCTGCAAAGCGCATCCGTCATCCCCTAACACGCACAAAGCATCGTCCTATCTTGAAAGACGATGCCCGTCCCATAAACACATGGATGTGCTCCCAACGCATATCAATTTCTGTAGATATGGCTCTTCCATATCATCTCGTTATACCACGGCCGGTCATTCACAGCGTACGCAGATCTTCATCCGTTAATTCCAACTTCCTCTGCACGCCGGACTCCGGCTTGTTTTCCGCGGCCGCATGTTTTGCGCGTTTTTGAGGATGTTCCTCCTCCATCTGCTTGGAAAGCGTACCTAATATGCCATTGATATATGCAGGGGACTTGTCCCCCGCAAACCGTTTGGCAAGCTCCACCGCCTCGTTAATGGATACGCTGTGCGGAATATCCTCACGGTGCATCATTTCATAGAGCGCGATACGCAATATGCAAAGATCCACCTTAGGCATACGGCTGACCGTCCAGCCGATGGCGTTGTTGCCTATGCGCGCATCGATCTCCTCTATGCTCTGGTCGATGCCTGCGACAAGGTTGTCCGCAAAATCGATATCCTCCTGCGGAGGCTCTTCATCAATCCCGGTTTGTTCCAATATAGAGCGGTATTCGTTCTCTCCGCCCAACATGCGGGCAAAAATCAGTTTCATTGCGACTTCGCGCGCTACTTTTCTGCTCATATGCAGGTTATATCCTCCCCGGCTTTCGCGTATTCCATCATCTTTTGGGCAGTATGCGATCCAGGAAGGATTTGACCATTTCCCATCCGCCTTTGTCCATCAGGCTGCCAACCAAATAGCACACGCCTACGACTATGCAAAGTAGCAGCGTACGCCAGAAATTGATTGTCAGTATCAGTATGCCTATCACCAAGCCGACGGCCACCCATATGACCGTCCACTTATGATTGGTCATGTATGCTTTTGCTTCCTGTTTCCAGTCCGACATTGAAGACACCTCATTCTACGCGCAGTATCAGTCCACGCGGCTCTTGGGACTGCTGGCGGTATCCTCAATGAGTATGCCAACCTCCCGCACATTAATGCCGGAATGCTTTTCTACGTATTCCTTGAGCGATTTTTGCAGTTCCAGCGTCAGCGCCGGTATATCCGTATCCGGCATGAGCGCAAGGCGTACGCTTACGGTAATGCCGCCGTCACGAACAGCATGTACGGCGCTTATGACATTTCGGATGCGGTTATTGCTGCGGCAATGTTTCTGTACCATGGAGTCGATGGCGGAAATTGTGATGAAGGCCGCGCCCAGTTCCGTAGCCTGCACCAGCGTGGAGGTAGGCTGGATCTCCTTCTTTTGGCCGCCTGCAAACATCAGCCTGAGCGATACGATAAACAGCACCAAACCGGATGCGCCCAGAATAATGGCATTTGTGTTGCCTGTGTACAGAAGGGCAACAAAGCCCTGTACATTGACAGCCGGGAGAATACGAACCGCCAGCAATATCAGCAATAATGAAAGCGCTATGGTAACAATCAGCAGCAGCGCCAACAGTATTCTGTCAAACAGCTTTACCTTCATGGTATATCCTCTCCTTGTGCGTCATAACGCATCTCTTATGTACGGTTACCGGACTATAATCTGGAGCTTGCATTCCAAAAAGGCGCCGCCGGCGCCTTTTACCAACATTTATGCCAAATGCAGGCGCACAGCGCAACGTTCCAGCATCCCGGATACGCTGCTCACTTTACGCGGGGCGGCTCGACGGCCTTCGGCTCTTTTTCCGGCTTTTTAGGTTTTTCTTCGGGTACGGGCTCGCTGCTTTCGAAGCTCACCGCCTGCACATAGACGTTAATTTCCACCACGCGCAGGCCTGTCATGGTCTCCACCGCGTTTTTAACGGCGCGTTGGATCTCCGCACACACATCCTGTATGCGGAAGCCGTATTGAATGACGACGCTCACATCCACGGCCGCCTCTTCCGTACCAACTTCGACCTTAACGCCCTTTGTGAGGTTCTTGCGGCCAAGCATTTCGGTCAGGCCTTCCACCATACCGCCGCTCATGCCTGCCACGCCCTTGACATCCGCTGCGGCCAACGCTGCAATGGTGGCGATCACATCCGTCGCAAATACGATTTTGCCGCCTTCGCTGCCTTTGACATCCGGGGTCATTTCATTATTGTTGCCCATAAAGCTTCAACCTCCTCTTCAAATGCATCCCTGGCACTGTATATCATTGACCTAGATGCTATTATTATAACAGATGCGAGGGGTAATGCAAACAAAGCCTTTGGGAAAAAGGTGAAAATGCTGTGAAACACCTGTAAATCAGCCTACCGCGGAGGATACCTTTACATTTTGCGCTTCTTCGCCCGTCTCACGGCAGACAATATCCAGCACCTGCGCAACGTCCTGTGCGCTGAGCGTTTCGGCCTTGATAACAACGTTTACCGAGCCGGTATGGAACATTACCGCGGCATCTTCAAAGCCCTTGGCCTTAAGAAGGCTTTCCACTGTGAATTCCTTTTCCATGCCTTTTACAATAGCAAGCTTCTGCTCCTGCGCGTCAGCGAGCGTTTCGGCGTCGGTTGCATCGTTGAGTATAATAGTCTCCAAATACTCGATTTCCATATTTCTCGTGTTCTGCCTGTCTGCACGGAAGGTTTCAAAATATGCCCCCGCATCGGCCGACGCGGATTCAGCCTGTGCTCCCTGCGTCACGCCAATGCTCAGCGTGGGAAGCGGATTGTTTTCAGATGCCTTATTGATGCGTACATTCACATAGACCGCCACCACCAGCAGCACCAGTAAACCAATGAGTACCCCGTATTTCTTTTTCATGCTTCTTCTCCTTTCCGTTTATTGTTCTGCATTATGGTTCTGTCGTTTGGTGCTCGAGTTCAAAAACCTCAATGTTTGCGGCAGGTACATCCAGCACCGTCTGCACCGCGCGCTGCAGGTCCAGCCGCACTGCGATATTTGCCGCGCCTTCCGCTACTACGATGACGCCGCGCACTGCCGGTTGTTTTTCGGTCAGTACGATGGGCTCCGTGCCCCCGCCGCCGGATACCGTAGCAGGTTTCCTCGATTCGGTCTGCTGCTCGGTCGTACTTTGTTTATCGTTATCCACGCTTTCGGATCGGTTGGTGTTGGTATCGGTACTCATAGCGGTTACAAGTTCCGGCCCCGTTTCATAAGTAATCATCACCTGTACGCGGCCCGCTCCGCGAATGCTTGAGAGCACCGATTCCAGCCGTGCTTCCACCTCCAGTTCGCTTTGCGCTGTGTATGTTGTTTCCGCCGTTGCGCCCGCCGTCTGCTGCGAAGCCGCGGCCTTTGGGAACAGTGTGGATAAATACAAGAGAAGTATCAGCACCGCCAAACCGACGTACACCACAATTTCCAGACGCTTGTCGGCTTTGAGCTTGGCGGCAATCCTGGCGATCAAACCGGTGTTCTCATTCTTTGCCCGTTTTTTATTGTCCATGATGATACCTCCTTGAAGCGTCGTCTATTGCATATCCGCGGCGCTCTGTTCGTAATAGCTGCGCAGGAGCTCTTCGTGCGTAGGCAGATCGGCCTGCATGTTGGAATTCGTTTGCGTATCCACTGCCACGGAAGGCAAATCTTCCTGCAGCAGCCCTGCGATGGGCGCCGCAATGGAGAGCAGGAATATTACGCCTATCGCCAACAACACGGTACTCTTGAGCTTACCCTGCGGTATCATGCATTCCAGCAGCGCGCACAGCACCGCCATGGCTGCAGTGAGCATTGTGACCGAGTACAGCGAATCGAGCATGTTATCCCCCCAATATTGCAGCGTTTCCAGCCCCCATGATCAGCCCTACCGTAATCATGAACATCACGGAAAGGGAGACGGCCGCAGCAAACAAATAGGTAAGTACATCCGCCAGCGCCGCAAGCATCTTCGGAAGACGCGGGTCGGCAATCGGTTCACATACCGCCGCCGCAAGCCGAAACGCGAGCATACCCGCAGCGATACGGATAAGCGGCACGCAGATGATGCCAAAGGAGATGAGTATGGCTGTCAATCCCACGGCATTCTTTACCAGCACCGCGCAGCCAAGCACCGTGTCCACCGTGCCGGATACCATGCCGCCTACGATGGGAACGAGTTTATCCAGCGCAAACTTTGCCGTACGGATGGATACGCCGTCGAACGATGCCGCGGTCATACCCTGCAGTGTCGTTACGCCAAAGTACAGCGTGAACAGGAGGCCGATCATCCATTTGGCGGCGGATTTGCTCAAATTAAAGAATTGCCCGAGCTGCACCCGCCCCGTGATATTGTTGAGAACGCCCATAACGCCGCCTATGAGTATCACCGGCAGTACAACACCCTGCAGCGCTACGGATACGCCGCTGCACAGCATGGCCATCGCCGGCTGAAATATTCCTGCCGATGCTATTCCGCCTGTGGCGGTGAGCAATGTCAGCAGCACAGGGAACGCCAGTTCGATAAAGGCAGATGTCTGTGCGATACTCTCGCGCGCAAGCAACGCAAGCGATAAAAATCCCGTCAAAGCAATGCCTATCGCGAAACACTGGCAAACGAAACCCGCGATATCGTTGAGCCCGCTCATGCCCGCATCGCTCATGGCGCGGAGGAACCCACTCAATACCGCGACGGCAAGCAGGCTTAGCAGCAACGGCAGCAGATCGGGCAAAACGCTTTTAAATATCTCTCCGACGCCCTGCTGCAGCACGCCGCCCCAAAAATCGCTTTCACCCAAAGCGTATCCGTTGACAAGCGTATTGAGATCCGTGCCGCCCCACAGGGCGCGTACTTCCTCGGGCAGGGAAGCGAATATTTCCTCCCAGCTTGAAAGCTGCGAATTGTCGATTGCGCTTTCTACGCCTTCTTTTATCTCGAGAGGCACCTCTGCCATTGCGCGTACGGGGAAAAGCAGCAGTATGCATAACAATACCGCCGCGAATATTCTTCTGCTTTTCATGTCGCTCCCACCGGCAGCAGGGAGGCTACCATATCCAGCAGCGATATCGCCGCGGGCAGCGCCGCCGCCAATATCATGATGCGGCCGCCCAATTCCACTTTGGAAGCCATCGCCGATTCGCCCGCATCCTTACAGATATCGCCCGCGAATTGCGCAAGGTACGCGATGCCGATGATCTTGACCAGCACGCCGATATAGGCGCTGTTGATGCCGTAGCGCTCGGAAAGCGTACGCAGGCTATCCAATATCCCGCTCACCTGCGCAACGATATACAGCAGCAGCAACAGGCCCGCCACAATGCTGATCTGCAGCGCCATTTCCGGCCGGTATGCACGCACCAGCACCACGATGGAGGCGGCCAGAAGCGCGAATGCCGCAAGCTGGAATATCACCATACGCAGACCTCCTCAGTAAAGCTGAAATACCTGCCGTACGCTTTCAAACAAGTCGCTTATGAGATCCAGCATCATCAGCAGCCCGATCACAAGGCCTACGATCGCAGCGATGGTGGCCATTTCATCCCGTCCGCTTTGCTTCAAAAGCTGGGTGATGACCGCGACAAGTATGCCGACCCCGGCAATCTTGAATAACATATCAACGCTCATGCTTAAACCCCTTCCCCCGTCACCATAGCAATATTGCCGCGGCGAGGCCACTCAATATGCCCACAGAGCGATACATGCGCCCCTTGCTGCCGTAAGCATCCTGCGCTTCCTGTACGATCGTCTCCAGCCTCTGCTGCAGCAATGCGGTGTTTTTGGCCTGCGTTTTGCGGTCGCTCCCGCCAAGCCCCTGCGCGTACTCTTCCAGCACGCAAAGATCGCTTTCTTTCAAGGCTGCAAAGCCGGGCTCGCGTGCACGCGCGTGCGCCATGGCCTGCTGCCATGCGGTAACGACATCCGCATTCTCCTTGAGTTTTTTTGCAAACATCTCCCAGAACACTTCCGTATCCGCTGTTTTTGTACGCCGCGCAAGCACCGCAAGCGGCTGCGCCGTATAATCCATCCACATGGAAAGCCGGCCTATGCCGCTCTGCATGGAACGCAGCATATCCCGGCGCAGGCGCAAAGCGGATGATGCCCGTACGCCCAGATAGGAACAGCCAAAGAAAACGATCAGCATTGCGAACGCTCGAAGCACAGCAATCCCCTCCCCTGTTCCGGCAACGGCCGCATCGCGCCGTCCCAGGCACCTATCGTACAACCCACCCTGCCCTCGCACCGCCCGAGCAGCACAAGCCGCTCAAATGCGCCGCTTTCCATCAACTCCAAGAGCGTACGGCGTTTTGACAGGGCTGCAATATCTGAAACATGCGCGCTGGCAACGGTGACGACGCCGCTGTATGCCGCTTCCTGTACGGCATCCGCATCTTCCTTCGCTCCAAGCTCGTCTGTTACTATGACCTCGGGCGAAAGCACGCGTACGGCCAAGCGAATACCCTCACGTTTTGCGCAGCCGGAAAGCACATCCGTACGCGGACCCAACTCGTACTGCGGCACGCCGCGCACGCAGCCCGCTATTTCCATCCGCTCATCCACCACGCAGATACGTACCGGACGAGCGCCGTTGAATCCGAAGGAAAGCTGCCGCACCAAATCGCGCAGCATAGTGGTTTTTCCGCACCCCGGAGGTGAAATCAAAAGAGTTGGGTATGGCGAACCGTCCTCGCGCAATATCCGCGGCAGCAATTCATCGGCCGCTCCCACGCATGCGCGCGCGATTCGGATGTTGATGGAAGTAATATCCGTCAGCCTGCCTATACTGTCGCCTTCCCGTACGGCCTTACCGCAAAGTCCCATACGATAGCCGCCCGGTAATGTGAGAAAGCCGTTTTTCAGCTCTTCCTCCCAGGCGTATATGGAATAGTCGCACGCCCGCTCCACGATTTGCGCGCAATCCAACACGCTTGCGGCCGGGCGCGCGCCGGGCGCGTAGAGCAATCGCTCATATCCGCTGCAGCAAAGCTGCAGCGGCTGACCGGCACGTATGCGGATCTCTTCAATCGGAATATCCTCTTCGATATGCCGCAGCATTTCCTGCAGCTTGGCCGGGAACAACGGCAAAATATCCTGTTTCCAGCCTACGGTGTGTACCTTACTTTGTTTTTCCATTTGCGGCATGTCCCTCCCTTGCTCACAGTGTATGTATGGGGGATGTGTTTCAGAATGTTTTTTTTCATAATGAGACGAAACGATGCACCCGTCACAGGCTGTCTTGTATACATGTTTCCCTTGTGTTTATACAGAAAATGGGGTACACTTTATGTAGAAAAGGCAGCATATCGCACACTTTCCGGCCTGTGCGTTTCATTTCGTCGTTTGTGACAGGGGAGAGGAAATTATGTCCAATTTATTTGATTCTCGCGATAACCAATCACTCACCGCAAAGGTATTCAAGTATATAAGGGACGGCATCATTGAAGGCCGGTATCAATCCGGCGATTATTTGGTGGAAACCAAGCTCGCTGAAGAATTGGGGGTCAGCCGTACGCCCATACGGGAAGCGCTCAAACAGCTCGAGTTGGAAGATCTGGCCGAATCCATACCCAACCGCGGCGTTATTGTAAAAGGTATTTCCAAGGAAGATATCGACGACATTTATACGATAAGGCACCATTTGGAAGGCCTGGCTGCCTTCTGGGCGGCACAGCGCATCAAGCAGGCGCAGTTGGATCAGCTGGCGGAGTTGGTGGAACTGATGGAGCTTTATACCCGCCGCAACGATTCGGCAAACCTCGCAAGGCTGGATTCGGAATTCCATGAAATTATATTTACTGCCAGCAACAGCCGTACGCTCAAGCACATACTGGTTTCGTTGCACCAAAACGCGCAGCATGCGCGGCAAAGCTCGCTGATGTCGCCTATACGCACGCCAAAATCTTTTGAAGAGCATAAGGAAATCTATGCTGCGCTGGAAGCGCACGATGCCGAACGTGCAAAGGCCTGTATGGAACAGCATATCCTGACGGCTGCGCGCTCAAAATCCATACCGGAATAATCGGACGCGGCTTAGGCGCTTTGCTTAAGCCGCGTTCTTCTTTTATAACCCTTTGTTTCCTTGCGGTTAGGCTATCACGCGTACACGCGCATCTCATTGCTGTGCTTTTTAATCCGATGGGAGGAATTGCATATGCCAAGGGCGATCATATGCACACGTGAACTGCATCAAAGCGGCGGTCCGGGCCTGTTCGTACTCGGTCGCTCCGAAGAGAGCATACCTTCCCTCCTGCAGGAGTATGCCCAAAGCGTGCAGCTTATTTATCTTGATCCTCCTTTTGGTACGGGCGATCTGTTTCGCATGCGTATAGGCAGGACACTCATACAGCGCCCCGCCTATACGGACGTTTTGTCGCAGGATGCGTATTTCCACATGATGCGAAACGTGCTTCTGGGGTGCCGTGAGCTGCTCGCCCCAACAGGTTCTATTTATCTGCATGTCGATTACCGTATGGCCGCCCCTTTGCGGTTGCTGATGGATGAGCTTTTTGGCGCGGGAAACTTTATGAACGAGATCATATGGATGTACAAATCCGGCGGCCGCAGTACGACGCATTTTCCCCGCAAGCATGACACCATACTGTTTTACCGAAAAAGCCGGCATGTCTATTTCAACATCGAGGCCGTCGGCCTTCAGCGGGGACCGGAGCGGCGTAATCACATGAAGCGTACCGTAGATGATAAGGGGCGGGTGTGTTATTCCATCCGGTCGGGTGGCCGACTGTACACTTATAACGAGGATTCTCTCATATACCCCAGCGATGTCTGGACGGATATCGAGCATCTGCACCAACGTGACCCGGAACGTAACGGCTATGCGACGCAGAAGCCGGAGGCGTTATTGAACCGTATACTGCTCGCTTCCTCCCGCCCGGGCGACTTGGTTGCTGATCTGTTTTCCGGCAGCGGTACCACAGCGGCGGTAGCAAGTAAAACAGGTCGGCGCTTCCTTGCTTGCGACAGTTCTCCGTTCGCGCTCTATGCGCTGCGCAGCCGTCAATGTGCGCTGCATAATGCATTGAATTTGTTTCATAGCTGCCAACCGCTGGAACTGCGCTTTCCGGCCGCGAAGCCCGAGGCAAAATTGTTTGCTGCGGCACGCCTGAGCGGCGAAGCCTGCCTTTGCGACGTGCAGAGCTATACCGCCGCAGACGGCGTAAATATGCTGGCATACTGCGCGCTGGGTATCATGGACGGGGAAACCTTCCTGCCTGCCGTATACACTTGCGCCCCCACCCTTCCCTTTTCCCTGCACATGCCTAAAACCGGGCATCCTCCGGTACTGCATACGGTGGATGTGGAAGGACGGCAGGGGTTCTTCGAACTCTCGGACAATTAAGCAAAAAAACGGACGCCCCATAACGGAGCGTCCGTTTATTTTGCTTAACTTACGGTATGCTCTTTATTCCAGAAAATCTTTGAGCTTTTTGCTGCGGCTGGGGTGGCGCAGCTTGCGCAGCGCCTTCGCCTCGATCTGCCGGATACGCTCGCGCGTAACGGCAAACTCACGGCCGACCTCCTCAAGTGTGCGCGCCTTGCCGTCGTCAAGCCCGAAGCGCAGACGCAGCACCTTTTCCTCCCGGGGAGTCAGGGTATCCAGCACATCCATGAGCTGCTCCTTGAGCAGGGTGCCGGCCACTACCTCGGCAGGTGCGGGGGCGTCGTCATCCGGAATAAAGTCCCCCAGATGGCTGTCTTCCTCTTCGCCTATGGGCGTCTCCAGCGATACGGGTTCCTGCGCGATCTTGATGATCTCGCGGACCTTTTCTTCCGTAATACCCATTTCCTTTGCGATCTCATCCGGACGCGGGTCGCGGCCATATTCCTGCAGCAGCTGGCGGTTGACGCGAATAAGCTTGTTGATGGTCTCCACCATATGCACAGGGATGCGGATGGTGCGCGCCTGGTCGGCGATAGCCCTTGTAATGGCCTGTCGTATCCACCAGGTAGCATAGGTCGAGAATTTATAACCCTTACGGTAATCGAACTTCTCAACAGCCTTGATAAGCCCGAGATTGCCCTCCTGAATGAGATCCAGGAACAACATGCCCCGTCCTACATAACGTTTTGCGATAGAAACAACCAGCCGCAGATTAGCCTCAGCGAGCTGCTGCTTGGCGTCCTGATCGCCTTCTGCCATGCGCTGGGCGATCTCGACCTCTTCGACGGCGGTAAGCAGCGAGACCTTTCCAATCTCCTTGAGGTACATGCGGACGGGATCATCGATGTTGAGCCCCTCGGACGCTGCAAGTTCCGTTTCGATGGCAATGATCTCTTCGTTGATGTCCGCAGGAAGTTCCACATCCTCCACTACGTCGATATTGAGCGCCTCAATGCGGTCATAGACGCCCTCCACCTGTTCCTGGTCCAGCTCCTGCTCTTCCAGCGCATCCATGATCTCTTTATAGGTCAAGACGCCTTTGGACTTGCCCTTCTCCAGAAGATCGTTGATTTTTTTCATGCGGGGTTCTTTGATTTCCAAAGAGTATCCCCTCCTTTTTTCCTGATTGTCTATTGCTGTACGCGCAGCTGCCTGCGCACATTATCCAGTTCCTGTATTCGCTTGGTCAGCGCAAGCTTTTCTTCAAGCGATACGGTTTCGCCCGCCGTCCGTTCACGAAGGCTTTGTATTTCATCCTCAGTATCCGCCAAACGGATGCGCCTGAGACAATCCTGCGCAAATTTCAGCGGTTCCGCCACGGTTGCCTCGGTATCAAATACCTCCGACATCTGCTGCGCCTGCTCAGAGGAGAGCGTACTGAGAAGCAGAACGATATCCGGCTTTGCCTGCCGTTTATATGCATCCATCAGCTCAGCGGCAAAGCTCCGGTATACTTCGTGGGAAAATATCTCCTCCACGCTACTTTCGGCCACAACGCGTACCGCCTCCGGCGCGTGCAGCATGGCCCGCAAAAGCATCAGTTCCGCACGCTGTCTCGGCGCGGATTCCTGCCGGCGCCTCGGCCGGTCGGCCGCCTGTAGTTTGCGCTGCTGGATGACCGGCCCGGAATCCATGCGCGCGCCCTGCGCCTTCAATGCTTCGGCAGAAAAACCCGTTTTACGCGAAAGCACGGCATAATACCGTTCCTGCTCCACCGGCTGCAGGCCTGCAATAAAGCGGCACCCCTTCAGCGCATACTCCTGCCGCCCATCCTCAGTAGAAAGATCATGTCCATCCGCCAAATGCATGAGCTTGAAGGCATTGAGCGCCAGCGCGTTATCCCTCAGGGTATCGAAAGCCTCCTTGCCGTGCTTGCGTACGAAATCGTCAGGATCCAACCCGTCGGGGATTACGATGACCCGCACGCTCAGCCCTTCGACGGATAGTATGTCCAAACCACGAAGCGTTGCATTCTGTCCGGCCGAGTCGCCGTCGTAGGCGATATAGACGGTGGACACATACCGCTTCAAAAGCCGTGCCTGCTGGGGCGTAAGCGACGTGCCGAGTGAAGCGACGGCGTTATGGACGCCCGCGGCATAGAGGCTGATCACGTCCATATACCCTTCTACCATCACGATATCCGGTGTCTTGACGCCTTTGAGCATGTTGAGCGCATAAAGGTTGCGCCGCTTGCTGTAAATAAGCGTGTCCCCGGTATTGATGTATTTCGGGGTCTCATCCCCCATTGCCCGCGCCCCAAACCCCAAAACGCGCGCATTGGCGCCTATGATGGGAAATGTTACCCTGTTGCGGTATGCATCATACACTCGCCCGGTTTTGGCGTTTTTTACAAGCAGCCCGGCATCAAGAAGCTCGTCTTCCCTGAAGGCGGCAGCCTTGAGATGGTTCATCAGCGCATCCCATGAATTCGGCGCATACCCCAAGCCAAATTGCTGCACGACAGCCGCATTCAAACCACGTTTTGCCAGATACGCCCTTGCCGGCGCGCCCGTCTCGCTGAGAAGCTGATCGTGGAAAAACTGCGCCGCGGCTTTACATGCCGCATATAGTCTTTCCCTTTTTGCACGTTCAAGCTGCATGGCGGTATCGTCTATTTCCTGCGGCAGTTCCATGCCCGCGCGCTGGGCCAGGAAATTGATCGCCTCCGAATAGGGAAGATGTTCCATATCCATTACGAACTGTACGGTCCCGCCTCCGGCGCCGCACCCGAAGCAATAATACATCTGCTTGTCCGGCGAGACGGAAAAGGAGGGCGTCTTTTCGTTATGGAAGGGACACAGGCCCCACAGGTTGCGGCCTTTGGCGCGCAGCGGCACATAGGCGGAAACCACTGAAACGATGTCATTTTTAGCTAACAGCGTTTCCATCCATGCATCGTTAAACCGCGCCATGCTTCCCCCTTCCTTTTCGTACATACTCGTCCTTTGGGCAACGACTATATATGTTCGCCATTTTCGAGCACATTCCTGCTTATTAGTCAAAATCCGATGTGCAGCTCATCCGCATACCTTTCAGGACCATTCCTGCGGCACAAACAACCGCGTGTAGTCGTTGACAGCGTACCGGTCCGTCATGCATGCAATCCAATCCGCAGCTACGCGCTCTTTGCCGTCCGCCGCCACGTTCGCTAAAAACTCCGCCGGCAACAACTCGATATTATTTAAGTAATAATTATATAGCGTGCGGACGACATGCATCGCTTTGTTTTCCTCGCGTTTTGCAGCGGTGTTAAGGTATACATGCTTGAACATAAATGCCCTGAGCATGTTGAACGCTTCATCCACCTGGGGCGTCATGCGCACGTAGGGCTGCAGGAAACTCGTATTCACTACGTCGATGATCATCGCATTGATGCGCTCGCCGTGGCCGAAGCCAAGTATTTCCACACACGTTTTGGGCAGTTCATCAAGCGAGATGACATGTGCGCGCACGGCGTCGTCAATATCGTGGTTGATGTAGGCGATGCGGTCAGAAAGGCTGACGACACAGCCTTCGAGCGTGGCCGGAGCACCGGATTTTTTATGGTTGAGTATGCCGTCGCACACCTCGAACGTGAGGTTAAGCCCGGTACCGTTTTCCAGCTTTTCCACCACGCGCAGGCTCTGCCGGTTATGTTCGAATCCGCCCGGCACCAGCTCATCCAGCACCGCCTCCCCCGCATGCCCAAAGGGCGTATGGCCAAGATCGTGCCCCATGGCAATGGCCTCGGTCAAATCCTCGTTGAGCCGCAATGCACGCGAAATGGTGCGCGCGATCTGCGAAACCTCCAGCGTATGCGTAAGCCGTGTACGGTAATGGTCCCCCTGCGGGGAAAGAAACACCTGTGTCTTATGTTTGAGTCTGCGAAAAGATTTACAGTGAATGATGCGGTCGCGATCCCTTTGGAAAACCGTTCGAATATCGCATGGATCAAGCGGTATCTCACGCCCCTTGCTGTCCTCGGAACGAACGGCATAGGGCGAGAGCCTGTCCCTTTCCCACGCTTCCGTATATTGCCTGTATTTTGCGCCACAGGAACTGTCCAAACTGTAGTCTCCTTTCCAATAAAAACGTGCACGAAAAAGAAGTATGCTTTCCTATGTTATAGATACACCATATATTTAAAAAATCCTTTGTTTAGGGAAAAATACAGGCCGCACAAGTGCGGCCGACAGCAAATTTACTATGTATCTACTCAAGCTAGCAATCTAACTGACTAAGCCATACCGTATTGACGGCATCACTGGGCATGCGCCAGTCGCTACGGGGCGAAAGCGTAACGGAACCAACCTTGGGGCCATCCGGCAGGCAGGAACGCTTAAACTGCTGGCTGAAGAACCGGCTGCAGAACACCTTGAGCCAATGACGGATAGTATCCTCGCTGTACTTGCCCTCAAAAGCATAAACAGCCATACGCAAGATTTTTCCCGGCTCCGCACCCCAGCGGATCATGTGATAAAGAAAGAAGTCATGCAACTCATAGGGGCCCACAATATCTTCCGTCTGCTGCGAAATCTCGCCGTTTTCGGCGGGCAGCAGTTCCGGGCTTACCGGGGTATTGAGTATATCCAACAACACCTCGCGTAACGTATCCGTTTTTGCGGTATCCGCCAGATATTTCACGATATGCCGGATCAGCGTCTTGGGTACGGAAGCATTGACAGCATACATGGACATATGATCGCCGTTGTAGGTAGCCCAGCCCAACGCAAGCTCCGACAAGTCGCCCGTACCGATGACAAGGCCGCCGTTTTGGTTGGCGATATCCATCAGCACCTGCGTACGTTCGCGCGCCTGACCGTTTTCGAATGTAGTATCCAGCTGCTCCTGAGGCTGGCCGATATCGGAAAAGTGCTGCTGCACGGCCGCGGTGATGTCCACCGTCCTGCAGGGGATACCCATGCAATCACACAACCGCTCGGCATTGGAGCGCGTGCGTTTTGTCGTGCCAAAGCAGGGCATGGTTACGGCCAGCACATCCGCAGAGGTACGGCCGGCAAGCTCCATCGCCCGCGCGGCAACAAGCAGCGCCAGTGTGGAATCAAGCCCGCCGGAAACGCCCACCACCGCGGTTTTGCAGTTGGTGTGCTGTATGCGTTTTTTAAGCCCCTGCGCCTGTATGCGCAATATGCCTTCGCAGCGGGCGTTCCGGTCTCTGATATCGGCAGGAATAAAGGGTGTGGGGGATATTTCACGGGTGAGCCGTGTCTCCCGTATGGCGAGCGGAAATTTGCTTACAACATAAGCGGGCTGATTGGCGTCTCTGGTCAGGCTGAACGTGGTCAGCTTGCGGCGCTCATGCACCAATCGCTTAGAGTCGATCTCGGCCACAGCGAGCACGGGGCCCGGCGCAAAGGGGTCGCTTTGTGTAAGTATCGCGCCATTTTCCGCTATGAGGTTGTGGCCGGCAAATACCATATCCGTAGTGGATTCTCCGTGCCCTGCATCCGCATAGAGGTAAGCGCAGCACAGCCGCGAACTTTGGCTTTGCAGCAACAGGCGGCGGTAAGCATCCTTGCCAATGGTTTCATCGCTTGCGGAGAGATTGAGTATCACCGTGGCGCCTTGGTTTGCAAGCGCCGTGGATGGCGGCGAAGGCACCCATAAATCCTCGCAGATCTCTACGCCCACGCAAAGATCCGGCATAGTCTCACAGCGAAATAACTGCTTAGTGCCGAATACCGCACGCTGTTCGCCCAGTGTAATCTCGCCTTGCACCGCCGGCGCCGGCGTAAATTGGCGGAGCTCGTAAAATTCTCCATAGTTTGGCAAGTGTGTTTTGGGAACCACCCCTAACAGTCTGCCGTCATAAAATATAGCGGCGCAGTTATACAGCTTGCCGTCATGCCGAAGCGGCGCGCCCACGGCTACGAGCATGTCCAGCCCCTTGCTTTGTGCAATAAGCCGGATAAGCGCGTGTTCCGCAGCGTCCAGCAATACATCATGCAGGAAGAGATCCGAGCAGGTATAGCCGGTAATGCAGAGCTCGGGAAGAACCAGCACGCATACATCCCGCTCTGCCGCCTGTTCCATCAATTCATGGATACGCGAAGCGTTATATGTGCAATCCCCCACACGAATGTGCGGAGTGCCCGCCGCAACCTTCACAAAACCATGCCGCATAATTCCCTCCATGTATACTTAAGTACCAGGTATTTTTACTTAAATACCTTAAGCGTGTAACGCTGTTGATATATTGCCCCGCCAGACTTGCTTTTACTATCAGTATTGTACTTCTGAGCGCCCTTAATAGTCAACACAGCCCGAAAGAAATCGGCAGCGGCACACAAGACGGCACTTAGGCCATGTCAATTTAATAAGTGCTTCTTTATAAAAGCGTGCTTTACACGGATTTATTGTGCTACTATAATGGGTACGTAAAGTTTTTTTTAAGCTTGCATATGCGTATGGAGGTTAGGATGGAAACGCCGAACGAATTCAGTTTAACCCAAAATGACCATGTATCCATCGAGTCACCGAAAAAGGCGCCCGGTTCTAAAAAAAAGGCCGTCTGGATCACAATGATCGCGATTGTTTTGGTGCTCGCTGCTGCCGGGATTTTTTATTCCAATAAAATCAAACAGGATGAAGCGCTTCGCCAAAGCATCATAAGCTCAGGCGTGTTTCATGAAGGCATATTGGTCAACGATGTATCCATAGGCGGCATGACGCCTGAAGAGGCGGCCGCCGCCATTGCGCCCACAGAGCAGGCTATGCTGGATGAGATTGCGTTCACTCTGACTTTTCAGGGCAACGCCTACCCCGCTGATGCGCAAATATTTGGCATGCAATTTAATACCCAAGCCATTCTGCAGGAAGCGATGGCGCTCGGACGCCAAGGTACGCTTGGTGAACTGCAGGACGAGCTGCTGGATATCGGCACCAACAAACGCACATTCTATACATCCTGCACCCCCAGCGAGCAAGCGGTAGAGGCTTATGTTGCAGGCCTTGCGGAAAAACTGGATACGCTGCCGGTTGATGCGCAATTTACAGTGCTCATCGATAAAGAATCTGTCTCAGAAGAGGAAAAAAAGAAAAGCGCATATGTACAGGCAGCGGCTACCACTACGCCCGAGCAGCGCTTTGCCTACACGCCCGATGAAGATGGCATGCAGGTCGATCAGCCGTCGCTCTGCGACACCTTGTTGGCAATGGCGCAAAGCGGCGAATATCAGGATATGGAGATCCCCTTCCATACGACCCCGGCAGCCGTAACGCTTGAAGATGTGCAAAGCAAGGTGGTGCTGCGCGCCAGCTCTTATACCTCCTTCAATAAGTCTCCATACAACCGCAAGAGCCGCGTGTATAATATCAAAAAGGCAGTAGGGCTGATCAATGGTACCGTATTGCAGCCGGGTGAAGAGTTCTCCACCAACGGCACGCTGGGCCACCGTACATTCAGCGGAGGGTGGCAAGCCGCTCCCGCCATTGTGCAGGGGCGCACCGAAGATCAGGCTGGCGGCGGCGTATGCCAGGTTTCTACCACCATGTATCTTTGTGTGCTCAAGTCCAACCTTGAAGTCGTATACCGGCAGGGGCATTCCGGCCGCCTTACATATGTAGACGGCGGTCTGGACGCCACCATCGACAGCGGGCGCATTGATTTCAAATGGAAGAACAATACCAATTCTCCCGTCTATTTGTTTTGCTGGGTGGATGAAACGGATAAAACCATCCATTTTGAAATATACGGCGAGCCCTTCCCGGATGAATATGATGAGATCAGGCTCTCTTCCAAGCACACGGGCAGCATCTCTCCTTCCGGGCCCATGCAGTACACCGTTGATACGACCAAGCCTGTCGGCTACAAGGAAGTATTTGTGGCGCGTAAATCCGGCTCGGTATGGCAATCCTACGCTGCCTACCTCAAAGACGGCAAAGTCGTGAAAACCGTCACCATCGATATTACGCGATACAAGGCTTATTCCGGAGAAACCATTGTGGGGCCAAGCGCCGTGACAGTGGACGCCATTGCATAACATTTTCATGGACTTAGAACGGCCTGCCGCAAGACTGCGGCAGGCCGTTTTTGCCATTTATGTTGTATATCATTCAGGCTGGTGGGTACCTTGCGGCGTGAAGGTGAACCTTATTGTGCGGCCAAATTATCGGTTACTGTTCCTTTTGAAAGGATATCACCGGTGCATTGACTGCAGATTTATTGATATCGACCGTTTCATCAAGCAATTCCTTACGGAATATCCGGGTATCTTTGGGCGCCTGGATGCCCAAACGTACTCTGTCACCGTCGATGGATATCACTTCAAGTGTAATGTCCTGCCCGATCGCAAGAACCTCACCCGTTTTCCTTGACAGAACCAGCATCCGCATCGCCCCCTCTCAGTTTCTTCATAATCATATGATAAATCGGATACCTGATAGGAAGATCCGCTGCATCGATCACCAACTGCTTTCCAATTCCAAGCTTTAAATTGATGATGATGGGCGCCGCCAGATTCGCTGTCATTTTGGTCATGTCATCCGGTACTACAACGACATTGAGTATAAGCAAATCGTTCTTGTTTTCAATCTGCAGGCCTTTGAGTTCGTTCTCCCGAATCTCTATAAAATAATCATCCAGCAATTCAAAAGGAATAATTACAGGCAGCGAAATATATTTGTTCTGTGTTGATTGCAACCAATACATTGGCTTTGTTTCATTTATTTCCAGAATGATGAAGTCACGCAGCTCCTCAAACCCTGGAAGCCCGCTCGGAAATTCGATAATTTTGCTGTCTTTTAAATCGAAATTCCCGAACCTTGCTGTTTCAATAAACATGTACTACCTCCCCTTCAAAAACGCGAAAATACGTACTCATATTTTCCGATCGACCCGTCTGCCAACATGTTCCGGTATATTTTCCATGTTGACCCTGATATGTACAAGAGGATGGTTCCTAAGCCGCACTTCTACCGAATAAGGCTCCCATTCAATTGTCGGTCTGAAGTCGCTGTCCCATTCAATCTGCAGCACCGGATCCGTCCATTCGATGGTGCAATAGCCCGGATCCCACTCGATACGCGCCCTTTCCTTGGGCATCAAGCCGACATTCAACTCCGGCATATCTTTTACCGTAACGGAAACTGCGACCTTGGTAATTGCCGATTCATCCGTGGAATCCTTAAGAATATCCCCGCGCTGCACGATGGAGCCGATCGCTTCGAGCGTTTTAAACCTTCCCTTCTCCAGCATGTTCTTAGCGAGTTGTACAGGGGACATTTTCCCGGATGTGGCATTCACATAGTCCCAGTTCACGTCAAATTCAGGCATTTTCCTGTTTATTTTCATAACAGGAGGTTCACGCCTGATTTTGAACCTCGGCATGCTGTTTTCTACTATGAGCTTTGCCGGACGCGTCGTGACTTCTATTACAGCGCGTTCCGTATGAATGCTTAGCGAGTTCATAGTATCACATCTCAGCTTTCTAGTTCAAATAATCCACCAATGTAGGCTGAATGATATTTGAACCAACCTGAAGCGCGAAAAGATACACCGCTTCCGCCATTTTATATTGCATAATCGCTTCAGCCTGATCCGTATCCTCCACTCTTGATTTTATTTCGGTATAGTTGAGTTTGTCCTCGGCATACCGGTTTTCGATCAAATCCAGCCGATTGGTTTTGCCGCCGACTTCGGCCAAGCGTGAGAGCACGTCTTCCTGCGCGCTCTGTACCTGCTCTATATAGGGGGAAATACTCTTGCCTGAGCTGCCGCTTTCCAATGCATTATACAGCTCATTCAAAATATTGTAAATATTCGAATCGCCCGAACCCAGCAGTTCAAGACCGTTCATTGAAATCTCCATCGTCATATCATAGCCGATTTCAAAGCTGATATTCTGTTCCTTCTCAGCGAGCAGCGCAGGCGTTTCCAGCGCCACATCCAAACCGTTATAGAGCAGCTTTCCAGTCGCTTCATCCACTTTAAATGGCGATGTTGAGGTGTTATATCCGCCAAAAATATATTTGTTCGAAATCTTGCTGTTTGCCAAATTGAGGACCTGATCACGAAGCTGCCCGATTTCCTCGGCGATCGCCTGCCGGTCAGAATCGCTTAATGTGTCGCTTGAAGCCTCATTGGTTCTCTCATATGCGGTTTTCAATATGCTGTTCAGCTCCGTCAAAGAGGTTTCCGTTTCCGTCAGCCAATCCTGCGCCGTCTCTACATTGCTTTGATATTGCGCAAGCCTGCTCAACTTTACGCGCGCCTGCATGCTGCCCAACACGCCCACAGGATCGTCCGAAAGCTTGGTGATACGCTTGCCTGTGGCAAGCTGAGCCGAATATTTGTTCAGCGCTGTTAAATTGGTATTGAGATTTTTCAAGTACGTACTTGATATCATCGCATTTGTAATACGCATGAAATAAACCTTGCCCTTTCCAGATCATGAACAGATTATTATTATCTTCCAACCAAACCTGTGCCGTTGATCAGCTTATCCAACGCCTCATCGATGGCATTGATTACTCTGGATGCAGCGGAAAACATATGCTGGTATTGCATAAGGGTAATCATCTCTTCATCCACAGACACGCCGGAAACAGATTCCTTGCGTGTTTCGAGGTTACTTACCACCGCCTGCTGACTATCAAGCATATTTTGGCAATGCGCGCTGTCTACCGCCAACTCGGTAGTCATGTTTTTCAGGTAGCCCTCAAAGCTGGTCCCCGCTACGATATCGGCCTGTGTCGTGAGGGCGGCAAGTTCCAGCGCTCTGATGTTGTTCGCCGTTTGTGTATTGCTTGCGGAGAGATCGATCAGCATATCCGATGCGGCAATCTTATAAACGTCATTGAGCACATCGCTCGAAAGGCGGAAATTCCCCGCCGTAAGCTTTGAATAATCCGGGTCCCCCGATCCATCCAGCGGCACATCAAAAAGGCGGATGCCGGTTTCGGAAGCTACCGAATCGTATGCCATAGTAAAACCCGTTTCGTGTATCGCGTTAAACTGCTCGGCAATACTTCTTGCAAGCGTGTTCAAGCCATCAATCAGATACGGAATACCGCTGTCATCCGCCGAATTACCGTCGCGTAACTGACGGTAAGCTTCCAGTTCACCGCTTGAATAATTTAGCTCCACCGGATTGCCATCCGCATCCACAGCGCCTGCGACGCATACGCGGTAAAAGCCTGTCTTACCTGTAACCACGCCCGTCTGATCCGCTACCACTTCGAGCAGGGTAAAGCTTGTATGATTTACCACCTGCGTTCCGCCGATTGAAACCGAAAGCCGGCCTTGCGCATCTTCCGAGTAGTCCATATCTACAAGCGTTGAAAGCTCATCCAGCAGGAGATTTCTTTTATCCTTTAAGTCATTCGCTTTTTCGCCGCTCAACTCATAGGAATAGATACTCTTATTATAGGCGGCGATGGATTGAACAATTTCATTGATACGATCCACCGTAACCTTCATGGAATCGTTCATATTGCTTTGCAGTTCGGAAAGCTGCGAATAGTAATGATTGAATGTTTCCGTCAGCGTGATAGCGGTTTGCTGCACGTTTGTACGGATTTCCTTGCTCACCGGATCCTTGGAAAGCTCTTGAATGCTGTCAAAAAACGCCGCAAGCGTGGACGAGATGCTCGAATTGCCCGTTGGATTGAACAGCGCTTCTATATATTCCATCTCATCGGTACGTGTTGCCCATTGCCCCATATCCGAGTTCTCTTTCCTGAGTGCGCGGTCGATATATTCATTACGCACCTGTTCGACCGATTGCGTAACAGCGCCCCCGCCAACAGCGCCTTTGGCTATCGCGCCAAAGCGTCCTGCGAGAACGGCCGGATCGACAGATTCAATGATAATGCGCTGCCGTGTATAGCCTTCGGTACTGGCATTCGCGATGTTGTGTCCCGCCAGATTTATGCCCTTTTGGCTGATAAATATAGCCGTCTTGGCAATTTCCAATCCATAGAATGACATAACTTCCTCACGCTTCCTGGTCGATTAGCCTTCGTATCGCCACATTCTCCTTATTCACGAAGCCTGTGCTTCCATACATATTGTTACTTACGGAACTTGATTTTGTTATAATATCTATGCAGAACTCGGTATACTGCAATTGCGTTTGCAGAAGGTTCTGGTTTAAACTGTTCAAAGCGGTAAGCTCTCTAATGATATCTTTGTATCGGTCCCTCAATTGTTCAATTCTTCCACGCTCCGTCGCGGACAACTTTTGCATTACGTATTCCAAATCGACTTTGTCGTCGAAGCCATCTTCGATTGCGATGGCTTCAAAGAGGCCTTCTCTCTTGGCGACAGCTGTTTTCAGCCGGGTTAAAATTTCATCTTCCAGCTTAACGAGCATGCTCAATTCATCTACATCATTGTTAATCAACGCTGCTTTCTTTTCCTTCGCATACTGCAAAAGGCCGACATAATTCTCCAGTTCCCCGGCCATTGCGTATTCTAATTCATGCATAAGGTTCTGCAAGCAAATTACCTCAATTCCCATGCGTTTGGGCACAATCGCATTCTTCGATCATTCACCCAGCATTTTTTCGGCTACTTTATAGGCGGGCACAAAGTAGGTGTTCTCGCTGATCTGTTTTTTGATGGCTTCGATTTTCTCGTTTCTGGAAACGTCAGCACTGGCGAACGATTCTTTTGCAGCTTTTAACGCCGATGAAAATGTCTTTGCGGTATCCGACAATTCTACTTTGTCCGTGCCAAACGATTGCTGCATTACCATAGGCTGCAGTTCCCGGGCGCATACATACCGGCTGTAGATTTCCTTCGGAGGGATCGAATTGATTCTCATACTATCACTTCCCAACTTATTTTTTGGCGCTTACTCCTTATAATCCAGATGCATCTTCCCCAGCCTGCCGTACGATACTGATTTTCTTTCTTCCATGCCGGGCACAGGTCCGGGCGCAGATCCGGGTGCAGTTTCCTTCGCTTTGGACGACAGAACCCTCGATAATTCTTCTTTGCAGTGTTCGCAAAGTCTTCCCGATGCAATCGCCTTACCGCATTTCTCGCAACGCATCAATTCGCTTTCCTGGTTCAGCGCAAGCCTGTCTTCCTTCAAAAACGTCAGTATGTCTCTCTCGCTTACGCCCGTCGCCTTCGAGAGCTGAATTACGCTCGCGCTCGGATGGGAGTAAAGGTAATCACGAACCAACCGAAACCGTTCATCCAACTGCTCATTACATTCCATGCAGAGAGGACTGCCCAGAGATTGAAATAGCTTTCCACAGGATCTGCATTGCTTAACCTGCATGTTCCATACTCCTCCTTGTCACTTCAACAGGTACACGCGATCATGTGCGCATATTATTCGCAATGGCATCCATTTCATCCGCAGTCGTTAGCGCGGTGGCCGCAAACGCAAATGCCTTTTGCGCCCGAATCAGCTTTGTCATCTCCGTTGCAAGATCCACATTCGAACTTTCAAGAAAGCCCTGTAGCACAACCGGATCCTCTTTTGCCTGCGCTTCGCCCGATGCTACGGTTGCCCGGAAGCAGCTTTGGCCTACCGCCTCCAGCCCTTCGTTGTTGTCAAAGCAGGAAATTCCCAGTGTAGCAAACGGAGCCTCGTTGCCAATAGAAAGCTCGCCTATCCCGCTTATTTTCAATGTAGTAATATCCCCATTAGGCAACTCTATCTTGTCGCCGTCGTCATCCAGCACATAATATCCCTCGCCGGTAACCAGATATCGCTCTCCCGATTCAGAGGAAACAGCAAAACTTCCGTTTCTCGTATAGAGCGTATCGCCCTGCGCATTCTGCACCGTAAAGAACCCGTCGCCCGTAATGCAGGCATCCAGAAACACATTGGTCGGTATCGGCGTACCGCTCACAAACGAGCGCGTGATGGCGGAAATCATAACGCCCGTACCCCGCTGCAGATTTGTATCCTGCGGTTCAACCGGTCTGGTGAGGGTGTTATAAAGCGTATCCTTAAAGTTAACGTTGCTTGCTTTAAACCCCGTTGTGTTTACGTTTGCGATATTGTTTGCAATCGTATCCAAGCGCCGCTGCTGTGCGATCACGGCGCTCTTAGCCGAAAGCGTGGATTGCATCATAACCTTCTTACCTATACCTTTCCGATTTCATTTACAGCCTTGCCCAGCGTTTCATCAATCATCTTGACCATACGCTGGCTCGTCTCATAGGTTCTTGAAGCTGACATCATATCCAATATCTCGCTTGTAATGTCCGTGTTGGAGGTTTCCAAGCAACCCTGCTGCACTACAGGGTCTTCCGCGACCCGCGTCGCCTGATTTGTATAATTCACGAAAAGGCCGTTTCCGGCTTTGCGCAGCCCGCCGGTATCCGCAAATGTCACAATCTTGAGACTGCCGACATTATCGCCTTCCGCATTTGTTATATTTCCTTGCGTATCCACGGTAAAGTCCAAAGAATTCACCCGCAGGAAACCGTTTCTTCCTGCCACGCGGTTGCCGTCGCTCGTTACGAGATACCCCTCGTTGTCTACAGCAAAGTTTCCATCACGCGTATAGCGTTCGCCTGCCGTGGTTGCTATGGCAAAAAATCCTTCCCCTGCGATTGCAAGGTCAGAGGTCCGGTCAGTAAACTCGACACTGCCTTCTGTAAAGGATGTAATAATCTCGTCGATATGCACCCCCGTATTGAGTTCGCCCACCTCATTGTAGCGGTTCACCACAGAAGGGTCATTGACCCGCTGCAGCAACATATCCTCAAACGAGCGTGAGATCAGGCTGTCAGACCGATACCCGGTCGTATCCATATTGGCGATGTTATTTGTAATCACATCGACTTTTTTGCGCTGCACCAACATATTGGTCGCAGACAGATATAGGCTTCGCAGCATATGACCTCCAGAACGGGAGCAAAAATATCCAATCCCGTACACCTATTACATCGAAAAAAACAGCCAGCACTTTAGTTAATTTTTCGGATACTTTTAATCCTTGTTCAATCCCAGCACCAAATCTACCTCGCCTCGTGATATCGTAAGCTCCTGTGCGATTTGGTCTGCGTTTAAGCCCGCTTTATGAAGATCCCGCACTTTATCGCTCGTGCTTTTCTTTTTGGGTCCTGGTTTTTTTCGTTCAGGCGATACGGTTATCCCATTTGTTGTTTCTTTTCCGGCCGATTTTGGCCTTCCTCTTCCCCGTCGGGTCATATCGCCACGTATACCTGCGCTGAGCTGTTCCATGCTTTCCAGCATGGAAGCGGCCTCCTCACGCTGCCGGCTTATTTCCTCGCGCGCTTCCTGGATTTCCTCTTCCATACTGCGCATAGCATCCTCAAGGTTTCGATATAGTGTCATAAGCTGTTCTTCCCGGCGATAGCTGTCCTGCTCTACACGTTCCCGATCCGTTTTTATTTGTTCCCGGTCATCTTTTTGTGGCTCTGTCTCGCGTGTTTTCTTCAGCCTGTTGTTAATAAATATCGCTGCACATACCAACAGGAATACAAAAGATGCAAACATATAATGTGTATAATCCATAATTCACCTCACATATGAGTTCAAGCAGTATACGAGCGCGGCACACCCCTTTGCGTTGCAACATGCCGCATAAAGGATGTGTCGCACTATCTAAGCCTCACATATCAACCGCTAAATGCGGATATCGATCTTTCTCGGTTCGCTTTGCCCAACCGTACCTCCATACAACGAATTATCGCTTTTTTCGTTTTTTTGCTGCCCGTCCTTCGAACGCCTGTCTTTTCTTTCTTCCTGTTTATGTTCCTTCTCCCGTTGTATTTCAGCATATGAGGGCTCATATATATCCTGCACCTGCTGCTGCTTCGCCAGAGTATCCGCCGCCGCTTTATTGTGAATATTTGCCTGTGCCAATTCGCCGCTTTTCTGCAGACTGCTTGCTTCCTTTGCGAAATCCGTTACCTTATGGATCATAATTTTGGCGCCAATGCCTTGAAACGACATGAAGGTCACCTCCCCTCCGGGGTTGCTTCACAGGAAGTAAACACGACTTCACCATTCTGATATTTAAACGTGACGAACTTTATACTGGATCGGGTTGTGAATGTCGCAAAATCAATCGTGATTTTTACATCCTGATAGGCCTCTACGGATGCATGTACCTTTCCATCCGAAAAGGTCATGAGTTCCTGCTTTGCCTGCTCGATTTTAGCGTTCAGCTCCTCCATTTGAGCGCTCAAATTTCCGTATGTTTCAATCAGCTTTTGGCGCATGGCCACTCTTTCCGCTGATTCGTTGCGGGACGGGGATATTCTGGTGAAGTTCGAAACCTTTTCCAGCTGGCTCTTGAGCTGGCTGCGCTCCTCTTCCAGCATAATCAATACTTGTCGTCGCTTTGGCGATATCCCAATCTCTATGACTGTTTTATCTCCTGAAGGAGAGCCGATGGTTCTGGCGCTGATCTGCCTGCCGGCGCGGGTCAGGCCGCCTATGATCTTGGCGCGCCTTCCTTTCATCACGACAGAATCCTGCGCGGTTACGCTGGAATGCGCGATGTAATCCGAATAGACGCTTTCGCCCGCTTCTACGGCACTCCGCTCAATAAAACGGGAAATGACGCTGCCGCCGGCCTGCAGAACGCCCTTGTCCATGCCCTGCATGCCGCCTTTGATGACGATATTGCCTCCTGCAATCACCGTTGCGGCTTCTACCAAACCGTGGACTTCCACATCGCCCTGCGCCTTGAGCGTCAATCCCGAAATTACATTTCCCATCACGGTGACATCGCCGGCAAAATCAATGTTGCCTATTCCCATATCCATATTGCCGCGAATTATATATGTGTCAGAGACTTCGACACGGCCATTAACATAATCGACCCGGCCGCTTTTGGCAGCGACAAGGTTTCTTCCATCTTCGGAAACCACTACGTTCTTACCTGCTGGAAGAGGCGCTTCCTTACCCCTTTGCGCAGCAACCGCCACGCCCTTGACCGTCATGCCGTCAATACCGTCTTCAGGCGGGACGCTGACCACCAGCACATCGCCCTGGGCAATGTCTGCAAACATGTTGAGTTCCTTATAATCGGCACTTCCGTCTTCAAGAAGCTTGGGCGCGAAATCATGCTCAATCTTGAACAGGAAGGTCAAAAAACCATCCTTGCCCTTTTGCGGCGGTCTGCCTTCGGCGATAACGATCGGTTCGAAGTAACGCCCCCGTTCAATCGCACCGATAATACTTTCGATATTGAGGTTGTACACAATGCCATAGCGCTGCTCGATTTCCTTGCGGATGCTCTCGATATCCTTCACACCGCCCGCGCCGCATGCCGGCAGGAGTTGCAAATATGCAGTCATTTCGTCACGGGTGGTCGTAATGAATACATCGAGATCCGCATCATTCTCAGGACTGCTTTCACATAATTTAATTCTCGTGTCTCCGGTGCGCATACGAAGAACAACATTGCCCGGGTTTTGCAGGGACAATCCTCTTCTCTGCAGATCGTACAGAACCAATTCCGGTTTCAGCTGTGAACCTGCATTCGCCTTATAATACAGATTCAAAAAGACACCCTCTTCCGTATACTCGACTTCATACCATCTTTTTCCGGATACGGATGCTATCTTCTGAAAGTCTAAGTTCGTGCTGTTTTCGGCAGGATTCTGTATCCTTTCTCTTGCACTATCCAAGCTGCCTTCCATTTCCAATCCCCTCTTCCTTGCTTATTGGTTCAAAATCAGTTGCAGCTTTGTGCGAAATTTCATAATCACCTTGGAATGTATCTGTGAAGCGCGTGATTCGGATACACCGAGCATCCCTGCAATTTCCTTGAGCGTCAGTTCTTCATAATAGTACAGCGTAATCACGAGTCGTTCTTTTTCGGGCAGCGTTTCAATCATATCAGCGAGTATCTTCTTCATTTCGTTGTTCTCCAGGCTTTCCTCGGGCGTCTCTCCCTTATCCTGGACGACCTGCGCCAACGAGCAGTCGCTTGTAAGCAGTTCTTCAAAATGCATGACATTGAACATGTGCATTTTGCCAACGATCTTCTGCATTTCCTTGTCGCTCATGCCGAGATAATCCGCAACCTCCGAATCAGTCGGTTCCCTGGACAGCTCCTTTTCCAAATCACCGTATGCGCTGCTGATAGCCTGTATTTTGCGCCTTAAGCTCGATGGCGCCCAGTCCTGCTTGCGCATATGGTCGATGATCTCTCCCCGTATACGCAGCGAGGCATAGTTCTCGAACTGAATCTCACGTTTAAGATCAAACTTATTGATCGCGTCGATCAGCCCCAATACGCCGCAGCTCAACAGGTCGTCAAAATTACTGTATCCCTCATAGGTGGGAAGCAATCGGTATACGATGCGCTTGACAAGATACATATAGTGCAGGACAATCTCGTTTTTGCTTTCCTGCGAGTTATCCTGCGCATATTTTTCCCAAATCCGCTGCGCAGCTGCATTCCCTACATCAGGCATGCCGCACCCTCCCGACTAAATCCCTCAATAAGTGCCAAAAAAATTCACTTTATACATTTCTCATATTAGCATAGTAAAGGCATATATGCAATTCCTGCCGCCGCATACTAGTCCTTACAGTATTTGCGTTGGAATACCTGCCGTTTGATGATAAACTTGCGCAGATAGACCTGCTCCCACTCCGGCGGATCGATAAATTGTGCGCCGATGATATATGGATCATTCTTCTGCATCGGCAGCTCACAGCGAAGCACCTCGGCATTGAGCGTCATGACTCCATCCGATATAAGATCAAGCTGCAGGGAAAGTTTCCGGCCTCTTGCGAAGCGTTCGTGGCAGACAAAGCAAACCCCCTTTTCGGAAATATTCAGTGTTTTCCCCGGAATACCAGGTTCCTTCATGTTCATATCAAGAGTCATTGGCCTGATGACAACATCCAGCACCACCGCCAGTCTGTACGAGTAGCGGCGTTGTATCCTTTTTACGCCGGAAACGGCACGGAAACGGCAGAGTGCGATTTCATCCTGCTTATACCGTTCCTCCAACACTGCATCCAAACTGAAAACGCCATTCGGCCTGAATAGAAAAAACCTTACCGGCTCTTCATAATCAATCATGACAGGCGCCAGCTTGTATGTGGGCTGGAGCATCACAAACCGATTTGCGTCCAAAATATCCTGCAACGTCGTTTTTGTCGATATATTTCCTGCCCGTATCTCCATTGTTTCGCCCAACTGGGCAATTTGTTCAAAACTCATTTCGGACATCTAAGCACCACCCAACAATCTCTTTAGGAAACCCGAAATACCCGGCTCGCCGGAATCCGGGATTTCAAGGTACGTAACGGCCAGCCGCTCGAAATTCATTGCCGCTCTGGACCCCGGAAAACTGACGAGCAGCGGAACCTGAAGCTTGACCGCCCTGACCATATGGTCGTCGTTTAAAATGTAACCAAGGCCTTTTACGGGGATTCCGGTATACTTCTGCGCGATACGTATGAATCCGGAAATCGCCGCATTTGCCTCACGTTCCGTCTCCGCCTTATTGACAACGAGCTGTATGCTGGGCTGCATGTCCCGCTGGCCTATGATTTTCACCAGCGCATAGGCATCCATAAATGAGGTCGGTTCCGGCGTAGTGACCAGTATGGTATCGTTGCTTGCGCAGATCAACCGCAATATATTATCCGAAATTCCCGCGCCCGTATCGAATATAATGGTATCGGCAATATCCTCGAGGCACATAAGCTGGCGGATAATCCTTTTCACAGCCTGTTCATTGAGATTGATCATCTCTTCCACGCCGGATCCTCCGGAAATGAACTTCACGCCGCAAAGCCCGGTTCCTATGATATCGCGGATATCCCTGTTATCACGAATCACGCTCAAAAAGTCATATTCCGATTTCGCGCCCAGCATTACGTCGATATTGGCAAGGCCCAAATCCATATCCACGACCAACGTACGCTTGCCAAGCTTATTAAGCGCAATAGCAAGATTCAAGGCCACGCTCGATTTGCCCACGCCTCCCTTAGCACTGGTAATCGTGATCGCCTTCATGCTGCGGACAGTTCTAGACTTCATGATATCACGAAGCGATTGGGCCTGATCCATCATACATCCGCACTTCCCAATACATTTTTTGCCATTTTTTTCGCATCGGGGGCCGCAATATCATAGGGTACGTTCTGCCCTGTAGTTACAAATGCGATCGGACCCTTCGCAAGAGTTGCGATATTGAGCACACTGCCCCACGCGCTGACCTCGTCCAGCTTTGTAATGATGAGCTTGTAGTTTTTCAGGAATGAATAATTGCTTATAAGCTCCCTGCACGCGCTATAACTCATCGATGCGCTTACAGCCAGCAAAATGTCGTCTGCGCCGCTTTGCCTGATATAAGTCTCGATCTCCTCGCGGTATTTTTTATCCGCGGCGCACTTGCCCGCGGTATCGATGAGCACCACATCCCTGTCCTGCAGTGTAAGCAGCGCGGTTTCCATTTGGTCGGGTGAATAAATGGTGCATATGGGCAGCCCCATGATATCCGCATAGGTCCTTAGCTGTTCCTGCGCAGCCACCCGATAAGTATCCGTATTGATAAAACCTACCTTAAGTCCTTGATCCAACGCATACATTCCCGCAAGCTTCACGATGGTGGTAGTCTTGCCTACGCCTGTCGGACCCAGCAGCATCAATATATTCATTCTGTATTTCTTGAGCTTAATCACGGCGGGTTCGCCAAGCATATCCAGAACAAGGCTTTCTGCCACCTTCTTCGGATCGTCATCGAACCGTGCGATAATTTCCTGCATCTGGTTGACAATTTTCTTTGCGAGCGCCGAATGAACTTCCCGCTCCGTCAAACGATTTAGCATCTCCTCCGCTTCCGGCGTAAATTTGCCCGGGCTTTTACGCTCCGGCGCCTTTTTATCCGAAATAGACTGCACAGCGCCCTTTATCTGGGCCAGTTGATCATAAAGCTGATCCATCCTTCCGTTATCCGGCGCCGCCTGCTGATCCGGGGCGGACTTTTTTTCCGCAGGCGGAACCAAGGCCGGCATGTGCTCCGCTTTACGTTCGGGGATGATGCTTCTGCCCGGCGCGGGTTCATACGCTACCGTCACCTCAATAAGCTTTTTCCCAAAGAAGCCCGCAAAGCCTTTGCCGCGTATTTGCCTGTTGCTGAGTATTACGGCATCCGGCCCAAGTTCTTTGCGTATCCTTTCGATTGCCTCCGGCATTTCTTTTGCAATATAGCTCTTTACAAACATGGCTTATACGCTCACCACCCCATCTGAGTAGACTTCGACATCCCGCTCCAATTCGTTATACGAAAGCACCACCAAATCGGGATTCAACTGCTCGGTAATCTGCTTGAAATACCTGCGCACGGCGGGCGCTGTCAGTATAATAGGCGACCCGCCCGAGCCAATGGATTCTTCCACCGCTTTTTTTGTATTGACCAAAATCTTCTGGATTTGTACAGGCTCAATGGCGGCGTAGGAGCCTTTCTCGGTCTGCCGGATATTGTTTGCAATCAGCTGCTCCAGCGCAGGGTCCAGCGTAATGACCCTTGCCTTATTGTTTGGAATGTAACGCTGGGTAATTGCCCTCTTCAGGTTCTGCCTGACATACTCCGTCAAAATCTCCAAGTCTCTCGTCAGCGTGCCGTAATCCCCCAATATTTCCAAGATGGATGCCATATCGCGTATGGAGATACCCTCTTTCAGGAGATTGGCCAGTACTTTTTGCAGCTCGCCGATAGAAAACAGCTTGGGAACCACCTCATCCACCAACGCCGGCTGCTGCGTTTTGATATTGTCGATAAGCACCTGCACCTGCTGCCGCCCCATCAGCTCGTGCGCATGATGCTTGATGACCTCCATCAAATGTGTCGCTATGACCGAGGGCGAATCAATGGTTGTAAACCCCTTGAGCTCCGCCCGTTCGCGATCGCTCTCTGTTATCCATACGGCAGGCAGCCCGAACGCGGGATCCACGGTATCAATGCCGTCAATTTTCGCTTCCAGGCCGGCAGGACGCAGCGCCATGAAATGGTCCGGCATGACTTCTCCGCCTGCAACCTCCAACCCTTTGATCTTAATGGAATACGCATTGGTGCCCAATTGAATGTTGTCCCGTACGCGTACGACAGGTACGATGATACCAAGCTCCATCGCGCACTGACGGCGTATCATTACGATACGGTCCAGAAGATCTCCGCCCTGGGAAGCGTCCACCAGCGATATAATGCCGTATCCAAATTCCATCTCGATGGGATAGACCTGCAAAAGCGAAGTGACGCTTTCCGGCTTGCGCTTCTCCTGTGCAGCCAGTTCGGCGGTATCGTCAGCCTGCTGCGCCGCCTGCTTTTTGCGTGCGCTCATTGAGAAATATGCCGCTAGCGGCAAGCCCGCCGCCAGAATAAGAATCGGCACAGTTGGCAAGCCGGGGATCAGGCTGATCAGCGCAAGCATGCCGCCCATAATAAACAGTACCTGGGGTTTGGCAAACAGCTGGCCGGTCAGATCCGCGCCAAAGCTGTTATCGCTCGCAGAACGCGTCACGATAATACCTGCGGAAGTCGAAACCAAAAGCGCAGGTATCTGGCTGACAAGGCCGTCTCCCACCGTAGCAAGCGCATACACCTCGATCACCTGATCCATAGGCATAACCTTGCCGCCGACGCCAAGCGCGCCTATGATAATGCCGCCAACCAGGTTGATCACCGTGATGATGATACCGACGATTGCGTCGCCCTTTACGAACTTGGATGCGCCGTCCATCGACCCATAAAAATCCGCCTCGCGCTGAATGATTTCCCTTCGTTTTTTTGCTTCTGCTTCGTTAATTACACCGGTATTAAGATCCGCGTCGATCGCCATCTGTTTGCCCGGCATGGCGTCGAGCGTAAACCTTGCGGCAACCTCCGCCACGCGTTCGGAACCCTTTGTGATGACGATGAACTGTATAATGACGATGATCAGGAATATTACAAAGCCGACAACAAGGTTGCTGCCTACGACAAAATTGCCGAAGGTTTCTATTACGGAGCCGGCATCCCCGCTGTTTCCCAGTATCAGGCGGGTAGACGAAATATTGAGCGACAGCCGGAACAGCGTCAGCAGCAAAAGCATGGTGGGAAACGTGGAAAACTCCAGCGTTTCCTTCACATACAGCGAAATCAGCAATATCAGCAGCGAGAGCGATATGTTCACGATCAAAAGAACGTCCAGCAAGCCCGGCGAAAGCGGAACGATGATGAGAAATATGATCGCAAGCACCAGTACAGCAATCAGTATATCCGTCAATTTCATCGTTTCACCTCCCCTTGCGGATGCTTCAAGCGATATACATACGCCAAAATCTCTGCGACCGCCTGATAAAGCTCTTCAGGCACCTCGTCCCCTATTTCACAAAAAAAGTATAAATGTCTTGCAAGCGCCTTGTTCTCCACAATCTCCACTTTCAGCTCCGCAGCCTTTTCACGAATCTTTTTAGCAAGATAATCCTGCCCTTTTGCAACGATTACAGGCGCGTTGTTTACGCCTTCTTTATAGGATAGTGCAACGGCGAACTGCGTTGGGTTGGTGATGATCACATCCGCATCCGCCACGGCCTGCATCATGCGCATGCTGCTCATTTGCCGCTGCTTCTGGCGAATCCTTCCCTTGATCTGGGGGTCGCCTTCGGTAAGCTTGTACTCATCCTTTACTTCCTGCTTGGTCATCCTCAGGTCTTTTTCATACTGCCACCACTGGAACAAATAATCAAAGGGAGCAAGTATGGCAAGTGCGATCGCAAGCTTAAAAGCGATGGCGAGTATAATATTCCAGCTTGCTTTCGCAGAGGAAACCAGTTCTCCTTGCATTAATGTCGGAATATTTTGCAGCTGGCTGGAAAACTCGTCATATGCGACCTTTATAAGCACCGCCAGCCGGATCAACGATTTAATAAGGTCTATCAGCGTTTTCTTCGAAAAAATCCGTTTGAAGCCCTCCACCATGCTGATTCGGGACATCTTGGGCTGCATCGCTTTCGAAGAAAACAGAAACCCTACCTGCAGCAAATTGAACACCAGCCCTGCTGCCAACGCCGCCCCCAATACGGGCAGCATGATGAATATAAACCGGATATACGCATTATGCAGTATAACTTGCGCCGCGGCGCCGTCCATCACCTCCGGCAGCGCATCACCCACATTGAAATAGTTTGTGAGCAGTTTCTGCAGCCCGTCTATCAGCGATTCACCTGCAATGGCCAGAAGCCCAAACATCACAAGCAGCGAAAATGCCGTAACGAGATCCGTACTTTTGAATACTTGACCCTTCTCACGCGCCTCGCGTCGCTTTTTAGGGGTTGCTTTTTCCGTTCTTTCGCCGCTGCCCTGCTGTGCGCTCATGCCGCACCCACCAGCCCGCGCAGCATATAGTCGATAGAGGTAAACATTTCGCGGAACAAAGTATTGGTGTAGGAGACGTAAACCGGCAATATAATAAACAGCGCCAAGAGACCAAGAATGATTTTGAGCGGGATGCCCACAACAAACACGTTCATTTGCGGCGTTGTACGGACGATCACGCCCATGAGCACTTCACCCATCAGCCCTGACGCCACAATTGGCATCGCCACATTGAGCGCCATCGTAAAGGAAAGAACAAAAACCTCCAGCGCGGATATTCCAATAGCGGGGTTGAGCGTCACCGTGCCAACAGGCACATATGAGAAAGTACTATTCATAATATATATTAACTGCTGATGCCCGTCCACCGCAAAGAAGGAGAGCATCGTAACGGCATACAGGAAATTGCCCGTTACAGGTACGCTTACATTGTTCTGCACATCAAAGATGTTCACCATGCCGAAGCCCATCTGCATATCGATTACATGCCCTGCAACCTGCACGACGGAAAAGAACAGTGTCGTCACATAGCCGAGCACCAGCCCGAAAAGCAGTTCCTTAATGCACAAAAGCGCGTACTCCAGAACGCTGTTGTAGCTGATCGCCGGTACGTTCGGATACGCGGTGAATATCACATAGGTGAGCGCCAGGCACAGACATATCTTCAGCGAGTTCGGGAGGTTCTTTCGTCCAAATATGGGCGATGAGAATATCAGCGCCGTTATCCGCATGAATATCAGCACGAAATACTCGAGATTGACGAGTACGTCGTTAACGATTTTCTCCATGACTTATTGGATCATGGTGCCGATGTATCCGAACATCCGATAGCTGAAATCGGAAAGGTTCGTCAGCATCCAGCCGCCGAAAACCAAAAGTGCAAGGAATATTGCGATGATTTTAGGAACAAACGCAAGCGTCTGTTCATTGATCTGCGTGGTGGCCTGGAATATTGAAACAATGATACCCACGATCATACCCATGAGCAACGGAGGCGCGGATACAAGCATAATCGTAATCACCGCATCCTGAATCACCTTGATGATCTCTGACTGTTCCATCCTTCATCACTCCTCCCCATCTCATTTTTCGCGCATTACGTGCCATAAGCCAACCTCCGCCTATTTACCCAAAACTGGTTAATAGCGATTGCACCGTAAGCGTCCACCCATCCACTACTACAAAAAGCAGCAGCTTAAAGGGAAGCGAAATCACGACAGGCGGCAGCATCATCATACCCATTGCCATCAGCGTGCTTGCCACCACCATATCGATCACAATGAAAGGGATATATATGAAAAAGCCTATTTCAAAGCCATGTTTTATTTCGCTTGTAATAAATGCCGGAATAAGCGTCGTGTTGGGAATGCTTTCAAGAGAATCCACCGTTTGCTCGCCGCCCGCCGCGGTCATAAAGAATTTTAAATCGGACTTATATGTCTGCTTAAACATGAACTCCCGAAGCGGTTTCATGGCACGTTCTACCGCCTCATCCTGCGTAATAAGCTCATCCACATAGGGCTGATATGCCGTCGTTTCAATCGTTTTCACCACCGGCGACATCACAAACAGCGTAAGAAACAAAGCAAGACCAATGAGCACCTGATTCGGCGGCATCTGCTGCAGGCCCAGCCCGTTCCTCACCAGCGAAAGTACGATAATGATCCTTGTAAAGCCGGTCAGCATGATTAATATCGACGGCAGCAAGGTCAGAACCGTAAGCAGCAGCAGTATGTCGATCGTTTCGGAACGATCACCCAGCAGACCGCCAAAAGGCCCGTTTTCGGAGGAAGTATCCTCTGAAAGAGCCGAACAGCCGCACGCCAAAACAACCACCATAACAATCAATACAACCAGGCCAATCCTTTTGGCCTTGCTGATACTTTGGCGTTTTTTTTCTTTTGTCCGTTTGCTCAACAATGCCGGCTTTTCAAATATACTGTCTTTTACCGGAGCCATCATTGCATATACTCATCCTTCTTCTTCCTGCTAAGCAGATCTGCGCGCTGATTGCTCAAAACACCGTCCGCAAGAGGATAGTCGCCGTTACTGCGGTTCATCTTCATTCGAACCATCGTTTTTGCTTAGCTTTGCAAGCAGATCCTTGAACGAGGGGAACGCCGCATGCGGGGAATCCTGCGAAATCGGAACCAGTTCATCGTTTTCAACCGTACCTATGAGCTGAACCGACTGATTGGTTACCCCAAGTAAAAAAAAGCGGTTCCCTGCCTGGCAAAGAATTATTTGCTTGTCACGGCTCAAAATCAGGCGGTCCTTCACCTGCATGTATTTCCCTTTCATGAGATTGCCGCCCTTCACAGACAAAAATTTCGTTGTGAAATAAGCGGCGGCAATCACAAGCAGGAGTACGAACATAAGTACGACCGTAGAACCGGTTGAATCCTCAAGCATAAGCAAACTCCCCGCTGCTGCATGTATCCATGTGCATAACAAAATGCCACAGAAGAGGAAATCCTCCTTGCGGCACCTGTTTTACACCTGCATCCTCATCACTTCGTTGTAGGCGTCGATGACCTTGTTCCTGATCTGAATGGCCAAATTCAGCGCCAACTCCGCCCTCTTCGCTTCCGTTGTCGCGGTATGGATGTCGGTACTCTCGCCCGCCAACAACGCAAGCGTATTTACGTCATTGGCGGCTTCCGTCTCCCGCGCATCCTGCAAGGCGTTGTTTAAGATATCGGTGAAGCTTGCGCCGCTTGTTTTTTTTTCGGCAGCCGATGCTGTACCCAGCATCGACGCAACATTGGATACGGACTGTATCTGCATAATGTCCACCCCTTATTATCCTTTAAACCAAATTCACTGGCCTATCTCCAGCGCTTTAAGCGCCATGCTTTTTGTGGCGTTGAGCGCCGTAACGTTCGCTTCATAGGCCCGCGTCGCCGCCATCATATCCACCAGTTCCGTTACCTCATCCACATTCGGGTATTGTACATATCCATTTTCATCCGCATCGGGATGATCGGGATTATATTCACTCTTGAAATCCGACATATCCGTCGCGATGGAGGACACAATCACCCCGCTGCCCGCAGTTGCTTTTGCATGATCGAAATAGGAGGAAAATGTTGCGCCGCGCCGTTCGCTAAAAACGGCAACCCTGCGTCTGTACGGCTCCCCGCCCGCTGTGCGGGTGGTTGTTGCGTTGGCAATATTCTGACTGATGACATCCATGCGCAGCCTCTGCGCCGTAAGGGCGGAACCGCTGATATCAAGGGAGCTTAAAAAAGGCATTTTACTCACTTCCCTTCGTTGATCGCCATGCTCAGGCGTGCAAATTCGCTGTTGATTTTTTCCGTAAGCGTGTAATAATAGATGGTGTTTCGCGCAAGTCCGACGTTTTCAGCTTCAATATCCACATTGTTTCCATCCATACGCATGGATGTGTTTCCGCTCTTTGTTACAATCGCGGAAACATCGTCTAAATCCCCGTCAAAGGAGATATGCTTGTCCCTGGTTCGCTTGGTTTCGAAAGCCGTTCCGCTGTTTTCCAGCGCCGATTGAAAAACGGTCTCAAACTCCACGTTGGAACTCTTAAAGTTAGGCGTCTCCGCATTGGCAATATTGTTTGAAATCACCTCATTGCGGAGCCATGCCGCATCAAGGCCCTTTTGGAGCAGATCCGTGCTGCGAAATACCTTATCCAACATATTCCATGCCTCCTCGAGTTAAAGCACACTGTACGTTTCGTAACAGGACAGTACTTTTGAAACATAGCCGCGCACACGCTCACTCAATTTTGCATAATCCGATGCATTATCCGGATCAGCAATGTTTAACCCCGCTACACGGCTTGGGCCTGTATTGTATGCGGCAAGCGCCAGCCGCAGGTCGCCGAAACGATCCAGCAATTTAGAGAGATACTCCGTGCCGCCGCCGATGTTCTGTACCGGATCGAAGGAATTTTTTACACCCAGCGACGCCGCCGTCGAGGGCATCAACTGCATCAGTCCTTCTGCACCCGCGCCGGAGACCGCATCCGGTCGAAAACTGGACTCCACCTGAATGACCGCTTTTATAAGGTTTGCGTCCAACCCGTGATCGGCAGCGGCCTGGTCGATGATGGTATCAAAGGTGCCATCCCGGCTTACTTCGTCTACACCGCCTTGCGAAGCTACCGCACCGGACAGCAGTGCGGAGAATTGCGGCGCAGCCAATCCCGCTCTGGAAGCGCATCCGTCCAATACAGACTGTACTTCATTCAGTTTGGTTAAATATATACCCGTAACCGTATCCATGCAACTTATCCTTCTTATACAAATCGAGTATATCATACTTAAAATCGTATATTCAACATTTTATTCGCTGTTTCGCGTGTAACCGCGGGGTATGATTGCTATATACCCGGAAATACGCAGAAAACATGCGGGAAATGTTTGCTTTTGTATATACGACCCATACAGCAGGCACTACAGGCGTGTGCTCATCGATTTTGATTGAGCTTTTCGTTGTACCACTGGCACATCCGAGCGGGTATTTCCGTCAACGGCGTTTCGATTTGCACAGCTCCGATTTTGTTTGCAACCATCGGCATGCCATACACCACACAGGTCTCCTTGTTTTGGCCTATTGTTGCGGCTCCCTTCTTGCGCATGCTTAAAAGGCCGTTTGCACCGTCGCTGCCCATGCCCGTGAGTATGATGCCCATCGCATTTGCGCCCGCAGCCTTTGCTACGGATTCAAACAGAACATCGACGGAAGGACAATGTCCGCTCACCTTTTCGCCCTTGAAACATTTGACGCGGTATCCCGAGCCGTACTTTTCGACCTGCATATGATAGTCGCCCGGTGCGATCAGTACTCTTCCGGGCGTTACGGCGTCGCCATCGACCGCTTCTTTCACCTCCATCATACAGGAGTTATTCAGCCTCTCTGCATACAGCCTTGTAAATACGGGCGGCATATGCTGCACCACAACGATTCCAAGCGTACAGTTTTTCAGATTCATCAGTATATCCGCCGTCGCTTCCGTACCCCCTGTTGAAGCGCCGATCGCCGCGATCAAACGTTCGGCATTGCCTGCATCGGCGCTTTTCGTCGTCTCGCTCCGATGCGCACTGTGTTTGTGCCGCCCTACCTTTGCAATGGATGCGATCTTGATCTTAATAATCAGCTCGGAGATAAACGTATTTCGTTCATTCTCATTCATCGTTGAAGGCTTGTTCACAAAATCCACCGCGCCCGCCTGCATAGCGTCGAATACGATATTGGCTGCCGAGCTTACCACCAGAACCGGAAGCGGATATTGCGGCATCAGCTTTTTCAGGAATTCGATGCCGTTCATCTTGGGCATTTCAACATCGAGCGTCATCACGTCCGGGTTGAGTTCCAGTATTTTATCACGCGCATCGTACGGATCGCCTGCCGTACCCACCACCTCGATACCCGGATCCATTGATACGGCGTTGCTGATGAACTGGCGCATGAACAGAGAATCGTCTACGATCAAAACTCTTGTTTTCTTTGTTACCATCTCTTTTCACTGACCTTTTTTATAAACTGACGGCATGACATACGAAAATTTTGTAGTTGCCCGATCTACCGATTCGGAATGTCCTACCAACAGATAGCCGCCTTTCTCCAACGACTCGTAGAATCTATTCACAAGCTCGTTCTTCGTTTTGCTGTCGAAATAGATCATGACATTGCGGCAAAATATTACATGGAACTTCTTTTTAAACGGAAACACCTTCTCCATAAGATTAAATCTTCTGAAGATCACCTCGTTTTTCAAGGACTGCTTCACTTGCATATTTCCATCATCCAGGCGATCAAAATACTGCATCTGCCATACTTTGGGTACGTTTTCCAATGCCTCGCTGGCATATATCCCCGATTGCGCTGAATTGAGCACCTTCTCCGAGATATCCGTTGCAAGTATCCGTTTATCCCAAAGCCTGCTCTCGTGACCGAAAAATTCGTTATTGAGCATGGCAAGCGTATATGGCTCCTCCCCTGTAGAGCAGCCTGCGCTCCAAACCCTAATGTCATGATCCGTCGCAGCTGCCTTGATCTGCGGCAAAAGAGTATTCCGGTAATACTCAAAATGCGCCCATTCACGCATGAAATACGAATAATTCGTAGTGAGCACATTGATCACGTTGCTCATTTCCGAGCCGGAGGGATCGTTGAAAAGAACCTTAAAATAGGTCGAATAATCGTTGAAGCCATGCTTGATCAAATAATGGTTCATACGGCCTTCGATGAGCGTGCGCTTTTTGCTCAGGTTAATACCATACCCACGGCGAAGATATTCCGTCAGCGTCGCAAATTCCTGGTCGCTGAGTTTGATCATGTCTCTGCCTTTTGTAACGTCTTCCACGATTAACCATTCCTTTGTATATTGCCTTTATATTTATATCGTGTTTTTTCGATTAAGCATGATATGGATTTTGACAGGATACGCCCGGATACGCGTATGCCGAAAATTAGAATATCGTTGTTACGGCCAAAAGGCACTTGGCGGCTATACCGCCAAGTGCCAAACTTGTCGAAAAGTGCCTTATGAGGCACTTTTTCGAGGATTACAGGAACACCCTGTGCCTACGGTGACGGCGACGGCCCGCAGGCCTAGTGTCCGAGGCGTCTCCCGCCGAGGACCGGTTGTTCCTGCAAGGAAAGCCTTGCGCCGCAAGGCTTTCCGCCACCACCGCGCATGTCGCTGGCGGCGGTTGGAAGCCTCCGGGGGCCGTGGCCCCCGAATCACCAAGGGGTTTATCGACGTGATATTTGGGTTCAGATTTCATAAGACTGCAGCTTGAACTGCCCGACCTTTTCCTTCAACAGCTCCGCCAGATCCGAAAGCTCTGTGGCCGCGGCCGCTGTTTCCTCGGAAATGGCGGAATTGGTCTGTACGATCTCTGACATCTGTGTGATTCCGTTGTCTATCTGCGCAATTGCCGCCGCCTGCTCGTTGGATGCCTTGGCGATATCACCCACAAGTTCTACCGCCCGTTCCACGCTGTTTACGATATTCGTCAGCGCAAGCGCTGTTTCATCCGCAATTTTCGTACCTGCGCTTGTTTTTTTAATCGATCTTTCTATGAGCTCGGTCGTCTCCTGCGCAGCCTTCGCGCTCCTTATGGCCAGGTTTCGAACTTCCTCGGCTACTACGGCAAAACCTTTGCCGTGCATACCCGCCCTTGCGGCTTCCACCGCGGCGTTGAGCGCAAGTATGTTGGTTTGGAATGCAATGTCGTCGATGACTTTGATCACTTTGGAAATGCTTCTTGACGCATCGTCGATCTCCGTCATGGCAATTTGCATGCCTTTCATCCGTTCGTTGCCCGTGAGCGCATCTTCTCTTGCGGAAATGGAAAGCTCGTTGGCTTTATTGGCATTTACAGCGTTTTGCTTGGTTTGCTCTGCAATCTGCGTGATGGATGCCGTAAGCTGTTCGAGCGCGCATGCCTGTGTATTTGCACCATTGGATATCGTCTGGCTGCTGTCCGATACCTGCTTGCTGCCGGACGCGACCTGTTCCGAGGCGCCTGCAATATCCGAAAGCACGCCGTTGAGCGAGGTAATAATCGCATTAATGGCTTGTTGAATCTTTACAAAGTTACCGGGGAACTGCGAAGTAATCCCGGTCCGCATATCGCCCTGCGCAATTTTGTTGAGTACTGCATTGATTTCCCCAAAGCATCTGTTTATTGTATCAATTGAGGAATTCAGCGCATTCTTGATAATCGCATGATCACCCTGGAAATCGCCCTCCACGCTTATGTTGTACTCACCGTCCGACATAATGTTCATCACATCCGTAGCAGTAGTGATAGGCGCTATGATAGCGTCAAGCGTGTGGTTGATGCCTTCTACGATCTCACGGTATTCGCCCCGAAGCTCCTGTGTATCCGCCCGTTCGGAAAGTCTGCCCTCGATAGCTGCATTGGAAAGATGCTGTACTTGTTCAAGCAGCAAATTCAGCGAACCCCGTACCCGTTGGAGATCCGATCCAATCACTTTGAATTCGCTCTTGAAAATGGCTGCGTTCATATCGCCCTGCATGTCGCCTGCCGCAACCTTTTCCAGTTGCGCGGAAGCCTCCCGGATGGGCTTTATAATCATGCGCGCAATGGATATCCCCATGATCACGGACAACACTACGCCGACCGCTATCAGCGCCACCAGATAAACCTTCGCTCTTTGGGTCGAAGCATTTGCAAGATTATAATTCTCGATCGCCCTATTGTTCAGCCGAACCTCCAGCGACATAAGGCCGGACTGAATATTCGCCGCCAACGTGTCCGCCTCCAGCAGCAGGTCGCTTGCAGCAACGGCCCCCAGCTTTGCTAGCTCCGTACTGTTTCCAAACGCCGCCTCGTATGCTTCCGCAGACTGCATAACGGTGGAGACGATTTCATACTCCTCTCCGCCAAACTGGTCCGAAAGCATCTGAAGCTGTGTTTTGAGAGATTGCAGCTGCACGTTTAGTTCTTCAACCTGCTTCATCCTGTGCAGTCCGTCATTGCCCAGCACCGCGTTGCCCAGCGCAATTCTGCTTTTTTGGCATAATTGCGAAGCGTTCGAGACCATCATCAGCGGCTTGATAGAGTCTTCGTACATCGCCTGGTTTCGCCGCGCCATATCCATTTGGTTATTGATCCCCAGCGCTCCCGCCGCCGCAACAAGCAATGCTACGATGAGAAAGCCGATTACGATCTTTGCCTTGAAACTCACGTTAAGCTTCTTCACAGTACACCCTCCTTTCTTGGTGTATGCGAATGGGCTTCCGCCTCTTCGCTGAAAAGCGTTACGCAATCCAGCAGGAGTACCACCTTGCCGTCCGCCTTGCTGATGCCTTGAATGTAGCGGGCCTGTCCATCGGCATATTGCGGTGGCGGCACGATATCCTCATCTTCTATTGTCACGACCTCCGTCACGTGGTCTATGATCAATCCCACCGAGATATCCTGCGTTTCCGTCACAATAATGCAGGTTCTGTCGTCATAAGCGGCGGCAGGTTTTTTGAATTTCAGCCGGACATCCACCACGGGTATGATTCTGCCCCTAAGGTTGATGATACCCTTGATATAATCCGGCGCGCCTGGCAGCCGGGTAATTGGCAGAATACCGATGATCTCGAGTACATGACGTATCTCGATGCCAAAAATCTCTTCGCCTAAAGCAAACGTGAGATAGCGGCCCCGCTGCGTGTCTTCCAGTTCCCCTGTATCATTCAACTGCCTCAATGCCATATGCATACCCCTTTCGCTGTTCTGTAAGGAAATGTAATTGCCGGTCTTTTAACCATTACCTAAAAAAACAGATCCACAAGCAACCCTCGAATGTCATCCACAATTGCCAGCAGCTTGATCGTATCGGCTTCATGCTTGAGTATCTCTGCCGCAAGCTCATCCAACTGTTTGTTCACCCTCCGAATAAGCGCAAACACCTTGTGCCTGCCCCTTGCATCGAATTGGCTGGTCTTGCAAAATGCATACGAATTGCTGACCGTTTCATTGAGCAGTTCGCTGATCAGCTCCCTGTATTTTTGAAATTCCGCCAAATCCGCTTTGTTGCTTACCAGTTCGCCTTGCCGCTGAATCTTTTGTGTCAGCTCGCGAATATACCGTTCGTATTCCGCTGTACTTGTATCATGCTTATGACGCTGAAACTCCTGCTCAAAGCCATCTGTGCTCCTCTTTTCATCAATGCCGCCGATCCTTTGGGATCCGGCCGGTATTTGACGCACATCCTTGATTTTCACGGCACTCATCCTCACATTTTTCGTTGGCCAGGGATTCGGATTATACAAATGTCATTCCGCCACACTGCTTCCACGCCTTGTACGCGCACCGCCTGAACACTTACAGGGCAGCAGCGCGCATTTATCAAATTTATTATAAAGGGCGAAAAAGCGCTACATTCTATATATCGTTCATTTCAATTCCGGCATAATAACAAGTTGTGTGAAAAAATGTATATTATTCGAAGGATTTTGGACATTTACATGCGGAAACAAAGGGCAAAGCCACGCAAGACCTTGCCCTTAAAATGATCGTTTTCGTTTGACTTTCTATGCTATGATCTTGAGCTGTCCGACCATTTCTCTACGCAAATCCGCTTGATCGGAAATCTCTTCCGCAACCGCGGCAGCGTCTTCAGACGTTCTGTATTCCGTCAGATATTCAGCAAAGCCTGTACTTCATCGGCCTTAAACAGCTGTTCACAATCCAGCAGAAGCTTTACATTCCCGCCCGTTTTACCGATACCGCTGATATATCTGTTCTGTATGCCGGTGCTGTAGGAAGGCGGCGGCACGATATCCTCATCTTCAATAAAAACCACTTCCGCTACGTTATCGACAATAAGGCCAGCGAAAATATCCTGCGTTTCTATCACAATAATACAGGTCCTGTCGTCATAGCCGACGGCGGGCTTTTTAAACTTCAGCCGTACATCCACCACCGGTATCACTTTGCCGCGCAGGTTGATGACGCCTTTGATATAATCGGCTGTTTCCGGCAACGGCGTGATCGGTTGTATGCCGATGATCTCCGTCACATACCTGATTTCAATTCCATAGGTTTCTTCGCCCAAGGCAAAAGTAAGAAAACGTCCGTGCTGCGTATCTTCCAGTTCTTCCGAGAACTCCTGGTTCAATGTCATGGTATATTACCTCCGATATTTTTGATATCTCGATAAATTCGATTTTCTTTTTACAAAAGTATCAGCGATACAAGGCACCGTACAAACCCTTACCATTACAGGAGTGCATACCCGCGTATTACATGCCAGTACCGACAGATTATTTCTTTGTATCTATATAAATGCCGCCGGTCGTAGCGTATGACTGCGCATATATATTGAGTTGCTGACCTGATTTTTTCAGACTTTTGAATTCCGATTTGTACTTTAAAAGCTTTTCGTTTGCCACGGCGCTGCACGCTTTGTCAAGAGATAAAATCTTTTCCACCGTATCCCGTATCTCCCTGTCGACCGAATCAGCCTCGGGCAGAACATCCTGACGCTCTTTTGACAACTGCAAGGAAAGTGTGTGTATCGTTTCCTCCAGCTGATCGACGCGTTGAATCAGCTGCTCTCGCTGACTGAGCAACTGCATGAAAGCTTCCGCACCGTCTTCCTCAAGCTTCGCCATCTGGATATTTGCAATGCAAAGCATCTGCGCAAGCAGATCGCGTTTTTCTTGTTTGGTTTTCGTAAGCGCCGCTCTTATTTGTTCCACCGTACTCTATTCCCCCATTTGTGCAACAGAGCTGATCCCGCTTTTGGAAAGCTGCACCCAGGATTCGCGAAGCTCGCCGAGTATGCGGATGACATCCGCCAGCTTCTGCTCATTTTTGGCGGCATTGCTGTCCATGATTTGCCGAATCAGAAATTCGTAGAGCATCATCAAATCTTTGGCGATCGAATAGCGCAAATCCAGGCTGTTCAATAACTCCATTATAATTCTTTGCGCCTTCTGCATGCTTTCGTTGGCACGCTCGTATTCTTTTTCTTCGATTGCCATCGTTGCGATCTTCAACTGTTTGATGCATCCGTCATATAGCAGTATGATCAGCTCGACGGGATTGGCCGTGAGTATTCCCTGTTGCTTATATGCCTGAAAAGCATTGTTCATTGCGTACATGCGTCTTCCTCCGACGGTGATATAGTAACAAAGTATTGAGAGCGCAACAACACATCAGCCGTTTACGCCGCTCAACAGAGAAGAGAGCCAACTGGACTGGCTGTTTAATGAGGCAAGCGCGGTCTCCATTGCCGTAAATTTAGCCCAGTATTTCTCTTCGTTGTTTGCCAGCCAGTCCTCAAGCTGATCCAATCGGTTATTCGCTTGCGTAATCGCGTTGGCATTATTCGCGAGAGTGACGCTGGTGCTCGTCTCTACATACTGATTCAGCGCATTGGACAGCCGTACCACAAGGCCGGACTCGCTGTTCTTCGTTTTGGCATCCGTGGATGTGCTGATATTTGTGAAAATTTTTGCGACTTCATCCGGATTATTTTCCAGCGCTGTACGCAGTTGTTTTTCATCTATGACAATCTTGCCGGTGGTCGCATACGCGCCTGTCTTAAGCCCGATACTTGCCGGGCTTTTCCCCGTATCGGCTACGGCTGTGTAAAAAGCGCTGCGTAAATTCTGAAGCAGCGTACTGATTCCGCTGTCCCCTTTTAGAATTCCGCTTTTGGCCTTCGCCTCCCATTGGGTAGCCTGCGTATCGGTCAGTTCCTCACGTTCGCTTTCGGTGAGCGGGCTATAATCCGAGTATACTTTCTCATCAATTCTCGCCTGCAGATCTGCGATCAGCGTATTATACGCGTCTATGAACTCAACGATTTTTTTGTAAGTTGAGTCGATATCCCGCGCGATGTTAAACTTGATTTCCGAATCGGAGGATTCCTTTAATGAATACGTGATTCCGTCGATCGTGAAGGTATTGGAGGATCTCTCCACGTCAACCCCCTCAATCTGTAATTTGGCGTTTTTACCTTTATAAGTGCCGGCGGCAATTTTAAAGGCTGCGTCGTCCGCGCTCTCCGCAAAAGCGGTACCGCTCAAATTGACGATTGTAAACGTATTGCTTTCCCCCGTTGCCTTTCCGGAGAAAGTGAAATTCTTCTTCAGGCTGCTGAAACTCACGGTCACGCCGACGTTTGAATTGGAGTTGATGGTGCTAACCATCGACCCAATCGTCGTATCCTCACTGAAAGTGAATTCCTCGCCGTTAATGGAGAACGAGATGTTCCCTTCTTCGTCGAACATACCCTCGCCAAACGCCTCTTTGAGCGTGGAATTGATCGTACCTTCGGTAAACATACCGGAACTGCTGCTGATCGTTGCCGAAGCGGCAAGCTGCGTGATCTTATTGATCGTCATGGAGCCCGCTGTGGCCGTACTTCCCGCAGTGATGCTCACAGCGCTCGTTTGCGTACTCAATGTCGCCGAAAATGCCTTGTATGCGTTAGAAGAGTACATGTTCGTATCCGGGCTTAATACGCTCATATATTTCTCGCGGAAATTCTTGAGCGCCAGGTTCACCTCGCGGTAAGCGTCGCCCTTCCACTCCAGCTTTGTTGCGATCTTAAACTGTTTATCGACCTTGTACTGGTCCACCTTGAGCAGGTCGTTGACGATGGATTCCGTATCAAGCCCGGATGCAATCCCGGTGATTCTCAGCATTGACCTGTTTAATTCGCTCACAGATGACATGATTTTCACTCCTTACCTTTTCAACGCACGAAAAGCCGTTATCCCTTTAAACCGCCCGCAGCGTAAAGCTGTTATTATAATAATCGTCAAAACACTGCCGGACTTTAGGCTTATTCACATAAGTACATATTTTTTACTTTTCTTAGGCGTGCGCATAATATACGACGCTGGAAAGGCTATCATTGTACACATCGGTGATCGGCGCATAGTTCATAAGCCTTCTTCCGGCCTGCGCGATGGTCACACCCCGCTCCGGATCATACCGCCCGTCGCTGGAGGGACACACCACCTGTACATGCCCGTGTCCGCCGCTTGTGTTCTTCCATGCGGTCACCACGGGCTTGCCCTGATTGGCATACATCTGCGCCTGTTCCGGACTTACCTGCACCCAACCGTAGCTTGCGCCCTTTTGGGCCAGCCAGTCGTATATGCCGTTCGCATTGAGTTCCTTTGCACCGCTCACATTCGGATAAGAACGCGCCTCCAGTGTGGCGGGATCGACATAATGGGGTATCTCGGCATTCATCGCCCGCGTTACATCCCACAGGAATATGTTGCAATAGGTATCATTGTTGCCGTTTTTGTTCACCGCGTAGCGCGGATTGTTTTTCACATCAAACTGATCGATGACGCTGCGATAAAGCGCGGGGCTTCTGCTTCCCTGGCTGCTTGCAATCGCGGGCGTGACTGCCTTGGAAGCGCTAAACGGCGTAATTGCTTCCGCCGTACTGTTGCTAAAGAAGGTATCGTTCACCCTTTCGAGCACGGGTCTGTCATAGCCGCTTGCAAGCATGTCGTAACGAAGGTTTTCAAATGTGCCGCCGGATACGGAAGAAAGCGCCGCCGAAAGGCTGGACATTGCCGCGCCAAGCGAACTGCCCGAGGCGCCCGAGCTCACCATCATGCAAAACATCATCAATGCGCCTTTGAGATCGCTTTCACCATCCACCGACCCTATGAGCGACGCCATATTCGAAAGCATCGATGCCAACGACACCCCGCCTCCGAGCCCCGTATTCTCCGTTGTGTTTGCGGCAAGCTGCGCCGAAAGCAGCGACGCGAACGATGTCGAAGCGTCCTGTACAGTCGGTTTGTATTCCGTATTTCCTAACAATGGCAGCATCTGGTCAATAGAGAGAGAACTCATCTGCGTCTTTCCTTTTTAATATCCTCAAGTTTATAGCGCCCGGCCGTTTCGTTGTCCAGCCTGCCGATGAATGCAAGCACCTGTGCGATTACATGGTATAACTCCACGGGTATTTCGTCGCCTACGCTTAGATGACTGAGTATATCCACAAGCGACTGATCCTCGACCACCGGTATACGGTTTTCTTCAGCAGTCTCAAGCATCTTTTTCGCGACATACCCTTCGCCCAGGCCCACGATGCATGGCGCTGAATGTTTGCCCGCTTCATATTTCAGGGCGGCTGCCTGAATCGTTTGTGGTTCTTTTCTGCTGCTCATACTCTGTAATCAATCGACGCGCCGGTCTTTTGCATGGACGCCGTCAAAAACTCCTCCGCGTTGGCGGGCGTGGTAGGCTCGCTGAGCGCGGATACCTTGAACTCGGCGAGCGAATAGCGCATACCGCTTAGCGTCTTGTACAGTTCCATGGACCTCTCGCGAAAAGCCGGTATCGCAGCCTCGTTCTCAACGCCAAACGTTAAGGATATGCTCCGGTTCTCCACCCTTATCAGCGCTTCCACACGGCCTATGTTTTGTGTGGAGAGACCCAATATCACAGACGTGTTTTCGGCATCGATCCGCGCGCCCTTCCTGTTTCGCTTATAGATATACAGTTCCGCCGAGTCATACCCGTTTTGGCGGATAGGTATCTGCATGCAAATGAATCTGGAAATATCCTGGGTGAGCTTCGCCTGCGCATTTACCTCCGATAACTGTGAGGAGACCGTTTCCTTATTACCTATTTCGATATTTTTTATGAGCTTCTGAAGCTGTGCAAGCTTGTACGGCGTCTGTTCGGCGGCGGTTTTCAGCGTTTGCGCATCCAGGCTCTCATCCACTTTAGTAAAAACCAAGAGAATCTTTTCCGCAAGGCTTTGCACACCCTGCGATTGCCCGCCCGTAACCGGCGGTTCCTTTGAAGTGTATGCGGCAGCGTCTTCCACTTCAACAGATTTATTTGTCAGCAAGGCGTCACCCCTTGCATCGTGCGTAGCATCGGCAGGTTCGGCGGAAGCCGCTTGCACATTGATGCCTGTTTGTGCGGCAGGGGGTTGGGCTGTGTTTGCAGCCTTACCTTGCATGCCGCCCGCCCCGGCCGTATTTACCTCATTATCGGACATTTGCGCACCGCCGTCCGGCATAGGCGTCCCTTCGCGCGGCGCGGCGTTCGGGGTTGCGTTTTGTGCTGTATCCTTCGCCGCCATATCCTGCTGCGGCACTGTTTCCGATACGTTCGCAGTTGTCTGCGGTGAGACCTCTTTCACGCCGTCAGCCACTGTATTTTGCGCCGCGTTCTTGTCCGCCGTCGCTATATCCTGCGGTACCGTTTCCTGCGTGTTTACAGCCGGTTGCGGTAACGCCGGTTTTACGCCGCCGGCCTGCCCTGCGGCTTCGGCAAACGCGCCCTCTATGCTCTGTGAGATCGCATACAGCGTTTTCCCGATCGTTTTTCCTTCGGTAAGCGACTGAAACGCCTTTATACTTTCACCGGTTGCCACAATATCGTTTGCGGCAAAGAACACGGCTGTTTTTTCATCCGCCCCGTATTTTTCCATCACATATGCCGCGGTTGCGAGCGTTTGTGCGGAGGGCTTTATATGCAGGCTTGCAAATACGTCGATAAGCGCGGCCGTATCCGTATTGCATGTGGCAGTTTGTGCTGTACGAACGGTCTCCGCCGCCACCCCGCCCTGCGGCGCGGGCTCTACAAAAACCAGCCGCAGTATAAGCTTGTCCGTCATACTCTCGATGACCATGAGCTCGGCGATATCGTTGGGAAGAAGCATAGTCTCGGAAGCAAGCCGCGCATTGAACACACGCCCGTCCTCGCCCTTCAACGAAACGCTTTCGCCTTCCTGCGAGAGCACGGTCGCCCGGATGACATCTCCCTTTTGCGGCAGAGCAGGCCTTTGTTCAGCCTGTACGTCGGTCAGAGCGCCCTGCCGCGCGATCGGTTCAACCCTCATTGCAGATCTCTTTCGTCGGTATGTTCAGCCCAGAAGCACATTTCTTATCCGGTATATAGCTATATCGTCAGGTCGATATGATGGATCGTACCTGCCGTACCGTTTTCCCTTAAGAAAACCGAGCTGGATTGCATCATTCCGTCGCTCGCACGACCATCGGTAAACGCAAACTGTGTTGCGGTCTCGTTGAGATAAATCGCGCCCACGCCCGCTTCGCCCAGCGAAAACAGAGTCTTTTCTCCGTCTGCTCCGATGGTAAATACCGAAAGCATGCTGAATACGGGGTCGGATTCATCTATCCAGCCGTTCTTGTCCACGTCGTATGCCCGAAGGTCCGCAAAGCCGTTGCCGCTTTGTGTGCCAAAAAGCTCCGTACCATCGTTGATCTTACCATCTCCGTTTTTATCAAGCGCCAGGAAGCCGCTGCCGCCTGTTGCAAAGGAGATGTTTTCGTTTTTTCCGTCGCCATTGAGGTCGAAGCTATATTTTTCCTTACTTAACCGCGGCCCCGTACCTGCATATGCAATCACAAGCGGATCCATCCGTACCGCATCGCCCAGGCGGATGCTCAGACTGTTTGCTTCATAATAACTGCGCGACATGGAGAAGTCCATGTGAAACGAAATATTTCTTCCGTCCGCCGTTTGCACGCTGCCCGAAGAGGTATAACGTATCTGCTCCGTTTCAGAGTAACTTTCGAATTTGTCGTAGGCGATGCCCCAGCCCACGCCCGCATCCGGCGCTGCGTCCACAAATGAGAAGGATGACACTCCGCTGCGTTCCATACGCAGGCTTTTTATATCCAGAGAAGGCGTGCTCAACCTGATACGCTTGCCCGTGAGTGCATATACTAAAGATTCGATCAGCCTGATCTTGATATCCAATTCATTTACCGCGCTGCCGCCTTCCCCCTGCGTGCCTGCTGCAGAACTGCTGCTTGATACAAACTGATGTTTTGCGCCTGCCGAACCAAGCTCCACAATAAAAGAAGACTCCTCTTCCTGCGCCGTAAGCGCAGGGCCCTCGCCCGCCCAAATGTCGAGCCGCTCCGCAGAAAAGCTTGTTTTCTCCAATAAATGCTCGCTTTGTGCATTTACGCTATAGTTTGCTATTTTCATTGCTTTTTCCTCCGTTACAAGTAATAGGATCCTTCCTTCTTGCATGGAAGCTTGCACCGGCAAAGCAAATTCGCATCCTGCTTTTACTATGCCGACAATCATTTATCGGATTTTATCAGAAAACATTAACCCTTTTTATCAAAATCACGATATATAAATTGTCGGCATCCTTGGCCGCAAACGTGGCGGGCTGCTTTTATGATAAGCCGACAGAATGCCTGCGGGTCTGAGGTTTATTGATAGAGCGTCCGCATGTACATGAAAGGGTGGTCGTCATACATATTGGCGGATTAAATACGATACAAATGGATTTCCTGCGGGAGTTGGAAAACATAGGCGCAGGCAATGCTGCAACCGCACTGGCAAACATGCTGGATCGTCAGATCGGGCTAAACGTACCAAGTGCGTGCTTCTGCGATTTTTCAAAGATGGGCGAGCTGCTCGGCGGCGCCGAGCAGCTTGTTACCGGTTCGCTTGTGGAAATGTGCGGCGACTTGCGCGGCGCTATATTGTTTGTACAAACGCTGGAAGATTCCCGGAAGCTTTCCAAAGCATTGCTGTGTACGATGGGCGTGGAAGAAAACGATGAGCCGGAATTCCCTTCAGAAATGCAGCGTTCGGCACTTATGGAAATTGCCAATATACTATGCGGTGCATATGTCAACGCCATCGCTTCGCTCACAGACCTCTACATCAATTGTTCCGTCCCAGGCTTCGCTATCGACATGGCCGGCGCCATGATGAATCTGCCTGCCGCCATGTATGGTACGTTCGGAGACACCGTTCTACTTCTAGAAACCGTATTCGTGGACCGCAATGAATATATATCCGGTCATTTTTTCCTGATACCGGATATCGAATCACACGATTTACTTATGCATAAGATGGGAATAGCGTAATATGGCGAACACAATCATCGGTATCGCCGATATGGCGCTTGCCAAATCGCCGGATACTTTGACAACGCTGGGGCTTGGTTCCTGTGTCGGCGTTGTATTATACGACAGAACAAACAAAATCGGCGGGCTTTCCCATATATTGCTTCCGGCAGCGCCCGGAGGAGATGCGGAATTGAATAAGGCCAAATATGCGGACACCGCCATAGACGAGCTGATCCGCCGTATGGTTGCCGCCGGGGCCTGTGCGCATACGCTTGTTGCAAAGCTCGCGGGCGGCGCAAGTATGTTCAATACGGCCACAAATACCGATATTATGCAGGTAGGCAGGCGAAATGTTGAAATGTGCCGTGCGGTACTGAAGCGGCGGTCTATTTCCATATTAAATGAAGATACGGGCGGCAACATAGGGCGAACCATTATATTCGATTGCAGTACGGGTGCGTTGAACGTGCGCACTGCTTGGCCAAAATCGGAAAAGACGCTTTAACTATACAAATACCTTTATGAAACAAATTGTTTAGCAACAGGAGGTTCGTTATGAAAAGGGTTCTCGTGGTGGATGATGCTGCTTTTATGAGGATATCCATCAAAAACATCCTTGCAAAGCACGGTTACGAGGTTTGCGGGGAAGCCGAAAACGGTGAAATCGGCTTGCAGCGTTATAAGGAGCTGTCGCCGGACATCGTCACAATGGATATCACCATGCCTGAGATGGACGGGTTGGCAAGCCTGAAGGCAATTCTCACCTACAAGCCGCAGGCAAATGTCATTATGGTCTCCGCAATGGGCCAGGAAAGCATGGTGCGCGAGGCAATCATGGCGGGCGCAAAGGGTTTTATTGTCAAGCCTTTTAAGGAAGACGTCATCGTCAGCGCACTCGCTAACATCAAGTAAAGGCACACCGATGTGTGCAACATAACGAAGGCAAGAGGGGTGTTCTCATGTCCCAGAATGATTCGCTGTTGGAAGTCTATATTTTTGAAAATCTCCAGTTGCTCGAACAGCTTGAAACGCTGATGCTCACCGCCGAAAAGGCGAAGCGTTTCACGGAAAAACAGGTAGATGCGATATTCCGCATCTTGCATACGATTAAAGGGTCGTCCGGAATGATGAGCTATGATGGTTTGGCAAGGCTCTCTCATGCCATGGAAGATCTTTTTTCCTTTATTCGCGACAATAAGAGCAAGCCATATCACCACCGCAAGGTGTGCGATCTTGTTTTTGCGGCACAGGATTTTTTAAAGAGCGAAATCGAAAAGCTGCAGGAGGGCGTACCGCCTGCAAGCAACCCGCAAGCACTGCTTGACAAGATCGCGAAATTCCACCAGCAGCTAAAATCCGATGAAGCTGCCGTGGAAGAGGATGCCGAAGCGGTTCCGCAAGCCGCAGGCGCAGCCGTCAATGCGTCTGCCTGCCCGGACTGCAGGCATTATAAGGCGAAGGTTGTATTCGAGCCGGATTGCAAAATGGAAAACGTCCGCGCCTTCGGCATCGTAAAATCCATTGAGGCGCTTTGTTCAAGCATCGTTACCGTACCTGAGGATGTACTGAAGGTAAACAGCGATGATTTTATCATTGAAAACGGCTTCACGCTGTTTATGGAATCTGCCGCAGATGCTCGCATCTTAAAGGAGAAGATAACCGCGAATTTCTTTATCGCTTCGCTGACATTCGAGGAGCTTGCCGATGCTTCCGGCACGCCCCTGCATGCCGACAAGCAGATTCTGCGGGATACCCCCGCAGAAACCGAACAAGTCGATGAAAAGCTGAACGCACACCAAAATCAAAGTTATATGAGCGTACGGTTGGAAAAGCTGGACAAGCTTATGGACCTCGTGGGAGAAATCGTGATTACGGAAACCACGGTCACCAAGAACCCTGAAGTATCTTCCATGCACATCGACTCATTTGAAAAGGCATCCCGTCAGCTTCGTAAGCTCACCGATGAATTGCAGGATACCGTTATGTCTATACGCATGATACCCATATCCGCGACATTTCACAGGCTTGAACGCATACTCCGGGACATTTGCAAGAAAACAGACAAGCAGGCGGAATTGATCATCAGCGGCGAAGATACGGAAATGGACAAAAGCGTCATCGATAACCTCGGCGATCCGCTTATGCATATTATCCGAAACTCGATAGATCACGGCATTGAATCAGCAGAAGAGCGCATTTCGGCGGGCAAGCCTGCCGTCGGAAAAATCACGGTAGATGCGCGCAACACGGGCGGCGACGTCGTAATCGTCATATCTGACGACGGATGCGGTCTTGATCGCGAAAAGCTCATTAAAAAAGGCATTGAGCGGGGGCTTGTGAAAAAACCGGAAAACGAAATATCGGATAAGGAAGCTTATGCGCTCATATTCACCCCCGGCTTTTCCACCAACGAAATCGTAACGGAATTTTCCGGCAGAGGCGTCGGAATGGATGTCGTGCAAAGGAATGTCGAGAAAATGGGGGGATCCCTTTCTATTGACAGCGTACCCGGCGAAGGCATGAGCGTGCAGTTCCGTATACCCCTTACGCTCGCTATTATCACAGGCATGCAGGTGGCTGTGGGCGGTTCCATATTTATATTGCCGCTTTTAAACATCACCAAATCCTTCAAGCCTTCCCATGGCGAGGTATTCATGGACCCCGATGGGAATGAAATGATACTCATCCGGGGCAAGTGCTATCCCGTGCTGCGGCTGCACCGACTGTTTGGCCTCGACGATGCCGTTACGGCATTTGAGGATGGCATACTTGTGCTCCTCGAGGGCGACGAAAAGACATACTGTCTGTTTGTAGACAGCCTAATAGGCGAACAGCAAACGGTCATTAAGCCTCTTCCCTCGTACATTTCGCGTTCACTCGGCTGGCTTCGCGGCATCGCCGGCTGCACGATACTCGGCGACGGCAGCATCAGTCTGATTCTTGACGTAAACGGTCTGTTAGAATAAAATAAGTGATGCGTCCGTATTCTATTCATCGCATTGGACGTGTTCAGTTCTGCGATGAGCGATATATGTGCAACATCCATGTACAAGGGAGACCAGCATGAGATATATTCCCGCGAACTGTTTGCGCGTAGGACAAATACTTGCCAACAATCTTGTGTTAGATAAGAACCGCCTTCTTCTTCGCAAAGGCGTTGCGCTTACCGCCTCGCAAATTCTCAAGATTCGTCAGCTTGGCTTTCAGGGCGTATATATCGACGACGATATATCTGCGGATATCCAAATCGCGCACGTCATCAGCGACGAGTTAAAGCAAAAGGCCAAACGCGAGGTCCGCGCCATGTTCGTGGATGCGGAATCCAGCTTTGGACGCCGGTCTTTATCCAATACAGACAGACTCAGGGACGTTATCAGTAATATCGTTGAAGAGATCATGCATAACCGCAACGCCATGGTCAACGTTGTGGATATTCGCACATATGACGATTATACGTTCAGCCACAGCATCAACGTGGCCGTGCTTTCGTGTGTGCTGGGCACGGTGCTCGGCTTCAGCCCGCGTGCGCTCAATGACCTGACCATGGGCGCGCTGATGCATGATATCGGAAAGGTATTTATCGATAAAAAGATCATCAACAAGCCCGGAAAACTCACGCCGGAAGAGCTTGAGCAGGCCCACCGGCACAGCCTTTTAGGGTACAATTATCTTTGCGCGAACAAGGGCCTGCCGGAAGAGGCGAAGCTGGTCGCGCTTACCCACCACGAGCAATATAGCGGATGCGGTTACCCCTCCGGCCTCTCGGGCAATCAGATACACATCAACAGCCGTATCGTCTGCATCGTAGACGTGTACGATGCGCTTGTTTCCGACAGACCATACCGGCGCGCCATGCTTCCCTCCGACGCCATGGAATACATTATGTGCGGTTACAACACCATGTTTGATCCCGACATCGTCGCGGCGTTCACACGGCGGATAGCGCCCTACCCCATCGGTACCTGTGTGAAGCTTAGCACCGGGGACATCGGCATCGTTGTGAATAACTTTGAATCCGCCTGCCTGCGCCCCAGGATACGGCTCATACGAGATAAAAAGCCGACCGATGAGTTCATAAACCTGGCCCAGGATTTTTCCACGCTCCACATCACCATCAAAGAAATCGTGAATTTGTAACACAGGTGCTTTGCGCAGGTTGTTATTTGCAGTCTCTCCTCTTGGATTCAGAATGGGTTATTTTCAATATCTTAATGTCGGCTACATGATTGGCTCGCCAAAATATGATGTGAGCGCCACACAAATCTTCGTATCCAGTTTGACAAGCGCCTCCGTTTGCTTTTCATCCGCCTGCAGACCGTGGTACGTAGCGACGATATATCCACGCGAATAATACCGCATGTTGCCGCCGGAGCCGTTTTTCTTTATGGCCTCGCATCGTTTTCGTGCTGCTTCGGGAGAGGGGAAATACTGAAACTCAAGCGCTTGCACGCCCTTGCGGAGCTTCAACTCCGCGCAGTATACATGTGTGCCGTCGGGCCTGCCGCCCCCTCCGGGCGGTACCACTTCCCCTATAAATGCAAAGGCTTCCGCGCCGACATCCGCCAGCGCGGGGAGTTCCCGCACCATACGCTGCATATGATCCGCCGGTACGGCTTTATAATACCTGTTGCGCTGCAGCGTTTTAAGAAATGCTTCCTTTGACTGTATGGCTTTCATGCCGTATTGGTACAACGGCAGCACACGGCCGTGATCGTCCAGTTCCAGCGCAAAGGGGCCCGCTCCGCCGGACGCAAGCATGGCGCAATAGTCTTCTCCGTCCGCAGATATCCCTTCCCTAAGGAACAGCAAGTAGGTTCTGCCTTCCGCCAGCCTGCCGGGCTCTGCGAAGATTGTTATATATCCCGTCCCCGCGTTTTTGATTTCTTCCAACACTTCAAGCTCATATTTCATTTTGAGAGAGAGCGCAGTAAAATCTTCCATAAGCATTCGGTTGCTATTTTCAGGCCACACAGGCGCCTTTTTTACTTTGGCAATACAAACCCCGTCGGTATTTTGGAGCACCTCACGTATTGTACCGACATGCTTGACCGGCGGGGGAGAAATCACGACCGTCTCTCCCGCCCTGTTCTTAAAAACGGGATCAAAAGGATATTGGGTATGCACATTATCTTTAAAATAGCCGCTCAGAACAGAAAATCCGTCCAAAGCCGTAAAAGCTTTTTCACCCGCGTCACGATGCATATCCTCATTTGTGCCGCAGTACAGTGCCAGCACATACGCTTCTTTGTTTACGTACCAGGTGTAGGGAATATTGGAATCAGGATATACGAGCTGCCCTTTATAGCTTAGCCCATAGCCCTTAACCATATCAAAGCAGACTGCGAAATCCTTTTCATTTTGAAAGTGGTAGATGGTTACCCTCTTCGCACCGGATTGGCCGAGCCAATACAAGGTCTTATCCGTCACCGACGCGGTGGGAAATACAAAGCGCGCGCCCGGGGTTCCCTTTTCCATGCCGTAAACCATACCGGCGTCATCGGAAAAGAAAAGCTGCTTTTTACATTTTTGCTCTACTCGGTCAAGCACCCGCGCATAGGCTTCGTTGCCTGCGGCGTCGTTGGTCGCGCTATCATAAGCAAAATAAAGCGGTTCCAGGGAACCGTTATCATCTTCCTGCCCCAAAAACAGCAGCACACGGTCGCCAGCCCTGAGGTCGACCTGCTTGCCGGGCAGGAATTTCGTACGGTCAATATCCAGCCAGAATTCTGAACCGCCGTAGGTCTTACCCTTATACAAAAAGCTTAGCTGCAGCGAATGTTCCTGGATACCGCCGTTTTTCAGCTTCTGCGGCGGCGTTTGCGGCGCATATTCTACAACACACCGTATAATAAGCGCCGCCTTTTTGATGAGTGCGTCGATTTCCGCGTTTGTATCGGCGGATAGGTAACGAACGGCTTGACCCGTTCTTATCGCGCCGCCGGATACCAGCTTCCCATGGGTATCGACCGTGATTGTTTCTCCTTCGCCAGTCTCCGCCAAGGATGGGAATGCCATAAACAGCAGCAATATTACAAATACTACTACCAATATGCGCTTCATAACAAAAGCTCCTTTTTTGTCTTTATGACGCAAAAGGAGCTCTTTTTGTTGCACTATGCTGGTTTATACTCAATCGTTCAGGCGGGGCTCCAGCAATGCTTTGGTACTGGAGATATGCTCGTGCAGTATCGCGCAGGCACGTTCTGTATCGTGCGCCCTGCATGCATCCAGCAGTTCGGCATGCTGCCGCTTGGTTTCCTCGTAATACACCGGTTCGCTGTAATATACGCGGATGTAGCGGTCGACGTTCGCGTGCATCTGCTCGATCAGCCGGAACAGCATTTGATTCTGCACCGGCTCGTATAACGTGAAATGGAAGCAGGAATTCAGCTCCTCCAGACGGTTAGGCGATGTCTCCAGCAGTGAATCGTTGATAATAGCTTGGGCAGTCTCAATGGTCTCGATTGTCATAATAGGGATAGCAACGCGAAGCGCGCCTACTTCAAGCAAAGCGCGTACGTCCATAATGTCTTCCATCTCTTCGAGCGTCAATTTTGTTACGATCGCGCCGCGGTTGGGGTAAATGCGTACCAGCCCCTGCGCTTCAAGCTGACGGAAGGCCTCTCGTACGGGGATATGACTCACGCTGAGTGCCGCCGATATCTCATCCTGCCTAAGCGGCATTCCTCCCGGCAATATACCGCGAACAATCGCCGCGCGCAGCACCTGAAACACCCAATCTCTCGCCGCCATGGAGCGCGGCTGCATCTCGCTCGCAATCTGCCCCAGATCCAAAGTGACATGCTCTTTCATAGCTATCGCGACGCCAACACGTGGCGCGCATCCCCCTATTCCATCGTATTCCACATGCTTTTTATATATCGTTTGCCTGTACGCGTCTTTACGCACAAAATGATGGATGAACATATTGGGAAAATACTATATCTATAGTATATATGATATAGGGTTATGCTGCAAGCCGTTCCGGCGGCAAAATCCATAGAGCAAAACAACCTTTACTCCCCTTCCCCATTCGCAATAAACGGATTCGTTGGTATTTTAAGCTCTATCCGTTTTGAGGAAGGGCCAACCACTTGTTTTCCACCGATTTCCAGCTGCGGGTGGGCCGGAATAATATAATAAGTGTAGGTTTCCCCGGCTTGCGCGCTTGTATCGGAATAGTACACCGTACCATTGCTGCCCGGCCACTCGCCAAGCATTTGCGTGCTGCCCTGTCGATCCTCGCGATATAGACGGTAAAGCACAAAGCTCTCTTTTGGCTGGAAGGTAAGCGCAGGCAACCCATCCTCGTTCAATTCTGCAGCAAACGATGCGGGGGGCGATGGTATGATCCAGTATTCGTTCATATTGTTTGGTTCCGTTCCCGCTGCAAACACTTCACGCACGACGGAAGACGACGGCGTCAGCGCGCTTGCAAGCGTGGCCACATGCGCGTTTTCCAATGTATAGGCATCCAGCTTTACCTCCAAAACGCCTTCCGGCATAGCGAATGCCGGCGCTGCTTTCCCTTCGTAAAGCTTAGTGAATATGTCGGAAAGTATCATGGCAGGATATGTGCCGCCTGTAGCCGCATGCGGCAATGTGCGGCCATCGGCGGAATCGTCATAACCCATCCATACTGCTGCGGCATATTCCGGATTATATGCCGCCATCCAGGCGTCCCGATTGCCTTCTCCTTCGCCCGTAGTGCCCGTTTTCCCGGCCAGCGCAAATTCCAGTTCACCCAGCCTGTGACCGGTGCCTTCCTTGATTGCGCTTTGCAGCATGTCGTTGAGTATATACGCATTCGCCTCGCTCATCACACGGTTTTTTTCAGGCGTATAGGTAAAAAGCGCTTCTCCCTCGCTGTCTGTAATGGACGATATTAAAGATGGGGTCGAATATAGTCCGCCCGAAGCAAAGGTCGCATACGCCCCCGCAATCTGATAGGGCGATACCCCGTACGTGAAACCGCCAAGAGCGAGCGCCAGACTGTTATCCTGCCCATCGAATGTGATGCCCACCTCTTGGGCAAAGCGTTTGCCTGTTTCTACACCTATGCTCGAAAGCACCTTAACGGCGGGCACGTTGAGGGAATCCGACACAGCTTCGCGTAACGTTACCCATCCGTGATATTTTTGGCCGAAGTTTTCCGGTTGATAACCGTTGAAATCTGTCGGCTCGTCAAGCAGCATGGTAACGGTCGTATAACGGTAGTTTTCCAGCGCGGGTGCATAGGCGATGATAGGCTTTATGACGGAGCCAGGCTGCCGCCGTATGCGTGTTGCGCGATTGTACCCCAAGGCGGTCGTGCTTTCCCTGCCGCCCATAAGCGCCGCAACACCGCCGGTATCCACGTCCACCACCACAAGCGCCGCCTGCGCATCCTTCGCTTCCTCCGGAAAATGCGCATCGTCCTGCAATATGGTTTCGCAATAGGCCTGTAGTTCGCTGTCCATCGCGGTCTGTATGCGGTAGCCGTCGGTCAGCAGTTCCGACATGGAAACATCCAGTACCGCGCAGGCCTGCTCCAGCGCAAGGTCGATATAATATCCGCGGTGCTCCTGCCGCAAGCTGTTATTAAGCACGACCGTCTCCGCCTGCGCCGCCGTACAGGCCGCCGAATCCAAATATCCGTACTCTTCCATCAGCCGCAGTACCAGATTCCTTCGTTCCGTGCTCGCCTCCATATTCAAATGCGGCGCATACCTGGAGGGCGACTTGAGTATGCCCGCCAGCATCGCACCCTGCGCCACTGTGAGTTCGCTTGCGTGTACGCCAAAGTATCCGCGCGCCGCCGCTTCGATTCCGTAAAAGCCGCCGCCGAAATACACGTAGTTCAAATACATCTCCAATATTTGATCCTTGGAGAACTGCTGCTCCATTTGATAGGCGAGCACCGCCTCTTCCAGTTTGCGGGTCATAACCTTTTCGGCGGTCAAATGACTAAGCTTGACCAATTGCTGGCTGATGGTGGATGCGCCTTGCACATAGCCCCCGGCTTTGATATCCTCCCACGCCGCGCCCAGTATGCGAATGAAATCCACGCCGATATGCTCATAAAACCGCGCGTCCTCCGCAGAAATAAACGCTTGCCGCACATACTGCGGTACTTGCTCGAGCGGTATGGCAATGCGTGTTTCCTGCGCGGAAAGACAACTGACCTGCTCGCCCTCGGCATCATATATCAGCAACGACTGCGGCGCGCCGAGTATGCGTTCAGGGTCAAACTCCCTCCATGCATCCAACCGCAAAACATACACTGCCCCAAATAATACAAAGGACAGACAGATGAGCGTTAACCCCAGCAGCGTACGCTTCAAAATCCGCCTGCGGCGCAGGCGCTTTTCTTTGCTCTGGGTTTTATCTTTTTGTTTGTCTTTGCGCAATGTCATTTAGCCTCCCCTGCCTGCATAGCGCGATCCATTTGGGATCGACGTGCTATTCACTATCATTCCCACTCTGTACGGAATTAACAGCCGTCGCCGCAACATTCATATCGCCCATATAAAAATATACTTGGAAAAAGATGCATCACTTTACCGGCATATTGAATTGCGCCCAAAGTTCCATTTTTTTAATGCATAGGTCGGCAGTCCGTAGTATAATATTTCCACAATACACGTCCCTGTCTATGGCACTTTAACACATTATGACAAGGAGAAGTCTTCTATGAAAAAGATTGCCGTATTGTTTTGCCTGCTCATCCCCCTGCTGCTGGCCGCCTGTGTCAAGATATACGCGGTACCTGTTTCCCCCGTCACCGCAACGCCCGCGGCTACTGCAATAAGCACCGCCAGCCCCATGCCATCGCCGTCAGCTTCGTCTTTCCTGCCGGCAGCTACACCGGCGGCCGGTACGCCCACACCGTATACAGGGCCGGCGCTGTATACAAGCTATGCCTATATGGTCTCCTATAATCCATCGACAGGATACGCAGATTTTGACTACTTTGATTTGTTACAGGGAAAGGACGCCGTGAAATGGCTGGTCAGTCAAGAAGGGTATTCGCAGGCCGAAGCGGAAAAGGTCGTAGCAGACTTTGCAGATTCCGAGTTTATCGAGAAAAACACCAACCCTCAGCTTCGGACGATCGATTTGAGCGGTCTTCCCCTTAAACTGATGTATGACAAAAACGGCAACATGGATGACTATGTTAAGTCCTTCAATGCGACCATCGCAGATTTGAATGCACTGTATGCGCTTGATTCTTCGCTGGTATTGGATTCATTCTTCTACAAGGTCCACGTCACAGACGGAACTGTGATATCCGTCGAACAAGTATACTGGCCTTAAGATATATGCAGACTTGCTAGCAACGCAAAGCGGCGTACACATTTTTCCGGTGTACGCCGCCTTCTTTTCACTTGTACTATACCACAAAATGCAAGAAAAAGCAAGACTTGTACTGTGCTCTTCAGGCGCATATACTAACGGTTACCAAGCTGGAGGAGGTACCGTTCATGGATAAACTGCAAAACCTTATAGCCATGCAAAACCGGCAGGCGAGCCTGGAAATTAGAGCCTGCAACGCATACACCTCGCGGTATGGCGTTGTGCTCTCCGACGAGGATGCGTTTGCGCTTGCGGAACACCGCATGCAAATGCTGACCGCGCACGGCAGGATCGAGTGGGATGGCGGTATACTGCCCAAGCTCATTTATGCGTTCTGCGATTCGCCCTACATTTTTCAGGAAAATTATGTGGAAACGCTTATGGCGCTGCAGGAGATATTTTACTATTTCAAAAACGAATCGCTGGAGGAATTGGGTGACGATGATCTGATTGCTGTTATGAAGGAATATTTCGACGGCTATGCGCAGGGTTCCATCGAGTATTTGCAGGAGACGGCGTTGGAGCAAATCTGCCGCGCGGTGCGTTATGGTGAAAGCAGATGAATAGGAGCCAAATCGACGAACTCGCATTGCTGTTCAAAAAGCGAATGAGCATATTCACGGGCGGCGACAGCACTTCCGTGCCGATGGAAACGGCGGAGCAAATATTGCTTTCCATACGGTATTGCCTGAACGGCTACCGCAAAATGTCACCGGTTCAAGGGCCGGATAAGAATATGCTTTTATCAAAAGAGTCTGTGGAAACATGTTTTCAAAAGGGACTGAAAATAGAAGAAGGCAACATCAAAGCTGCAAAGGCGCTGCTCACCGATTTACAGTCATCCATGCTTCCCACTGCAAATGCGGCTTACCGGGACACGCTGCAGCATGGCATCCCGCTCTTTTTTCGGCAGTATGATGTGCAGTTTGCCGCGCATCTGGACGGCGGGAGTATTGATTATCCACTGGCCGCGCCGGTCACGGAACTTTCCGGAATAGAAGCCATGTTGGAATATCTCACAAGGCTGCAGATAGAGGCGAATTTTATCGGCAATTTTACTTCGGAAGCAATCGAAGCGCTGCTTCGCGCTTACAGTACCGAGTATGAGGCGCTGCTGGTCAATATATTCGAGCTTGTGATGCACAACGCCCTTGGACTACAGATGCTTGGCAAGGCATATGGCACGCTGTGTCTTACGCAACCGGATACAGCTTCGCTCAACAGCAAATTATCCCAGCTGACAGACAAAGAAATGCACGCGACCGTACGAAGTTCCCTTACGGAGGTTCTGCAAGGAATGCAGCTTACCGATGCGCGGCATGTGCGTTATTATGAAGCTGCCGCCTTGTCGTTTTGCGCACAACTGCGGCAGCGGCTTACGTTCGGTACGCTGGAGGGGCTGTTTGTCTGTATGCGGAGCTCTGCGCCGCCGCGAACCGAATTCTTGGATGGCCCTATGATGCCGGACGAAGAGTTGCGCGAGATGATATCCGAGCTTTCCGCCTGCAGATATACTTCCGATAAACTCGCCATGCTGCAGCGTTGTATCCATAGCGTTGCCGATTTGACGGAAGTGTTGGCCGAATGCTTTGACAAGGAGGAATATGATCAAGTGTTTTTCCTGCTCCACCCCGCCGAGCGCCAACTGCTCAGCGACAGGATTCAGGAGGATCTTGCGTATGACACGTGCGAAGAGAATTTGAAGGAATGGCAGCTTGCTTTTTTGAGATATATGGAGGTCAACCCGCGTGATGGCGGCGCCGCCCGATGAAAATATATTTCTGCAAGAAGTCTCACTGTGGAATATATAAATGTCGTTGCAAAATAAAAGAACCGCCTGTGATCCAAACGGTTCGGATTCGGAGCATTCGCACTTTAGAGAAACAAACGAAATATGATCAACAGCACAACGCCGGGAATGCCAAGTATGCCTGCAATCAGCGCATTGATGGGGTTCAATGCAATGGTAAACCCAAACAGTGCGCCGCCCACCAAATTCAGCGCCGCCAGTATCAGAAACCCCACCACGCTGCTGATAATCAGCTTGCCTAGCCACTTGAGCGGTACAACAAGCAGTGACGCGAGCAGGTATAACAGCAGCAATCCTGCAGCAAAAGCAAACAATAGGCCGACAAGATCCATGGTGTTCCTCCATTTATGGGATTCTTGTGAAGGGTCCCCGTGTTAGCATATGCGCTGCAAATTACGTCTATGCGCTTTGTATCATTTTGGGAAGTCTATGGTGTTTCCCCCGTTTCTTGCGTTACGCAGCAAATAAACGTATCGCCTCTGCGCAGCCTCCATATCGTAGACGGCAAAATCTACAAGTTCAGGATCCGCCACATTCTCAAAATATGCGGCAGCGTTTTTCCAATCGCGCAGCGCCTGCTGAATTTGCTCGCGCTGCTGCGCCTGCAGGGCACGCTCGGCCGGGGTATCCGCCGCAATCAGCGGAATTTCACCGTAAGGCTGTTCCGTCTCCTCTTCCGCATGAAACAGCCAGGAGTAGAATCGATCCCAGCCGCTGCGTTTATGAGGCGCTTCGGGACGGTTTTGCTGAGTCTGCGGGGCATAGCCCGCTTCTTCGCCGGAATCGCTGAAATCCATGGAATCGTAATGGTTCCAAATCTTTTTCACGAGGCTGAATCCTCCTTGGTAACACACATTTCACAAACGAGTATTGCCAAGAAGGTTATATATCATAACACCGAAGCATGGAAGCGCACGCCGTTATTCCCCGGATTGTATCCGCTCGGTCCATTTTGCTACGCGTGAGAGCGCTTCCTCAACGCTCAATTGCTTGCCATGCGGCACACGCAATACAAACAGATGCACAAAGCGTCCGCCTTGCCTTTCTATCAGCTTTTGCAGTTTCCTTTCCAGCTTTTTCGGTACTTCATCACTCTGCTGCGTCGTAAACGCATAAACGCTTTTGCCGCTGCAACTGCAATGCTTCATAAATGTATTGATTGCAGGCGGCGTGGTGCCTGCCCAAACCGGCATGCCGAGCAACAGAACATCCACATCGGAAATATCGGGCAGCTCTTTGACCTTTGTGCCCGCGCCTATGCTGGCCTGAAAGCCGCCAAGCGCAAAGCCTTTGTTGCCGGCGCGCTCCTTTTCCTCCACCAGCAGAAACGCCTCGGTATCCAACGCCTGCTGCAGTGCAACCGCGCATGCCGCCGTATTTCCGGTCCAGGAAAACACTACGATTTTATTCTTCATGTCTCTTCTCCTTCCGATGTGCTGCTTTAAAATACATCGCCGCCATTTTCCACTGCGTTGCCGCGATCATTCATTGTACTTCCGTCGCTTTCTAAGAAAGAACCGTTTTGATATCCCCAATCCGCCCATTCGGCAGGCGGCAGAGGCATATCCGATATCGATATGTCGGCCAAGTTCTCGCGAAACCAAAGCGCGTCCTCCGCAATATTAAGCAGGCTGTTCGTGTCTTCCCATACCACCAATGCATACCAGCCGGCATCCGTATGCAGTATTTCTCCCCGACGGACTGTCCAGCCTTCGCCCTGCCAGACGCTCTCCAGCTTATCGTTTTTCAATTCTCCCCTTAGTTGGCTTGTATCCGAAAACGTACAGGAAAACGTACAGTTACCCGCCGTTCCGGCTACGCTGCCCGTTCCTTCCATTGCGCCAAAAAGCATGCCATCCCATAGTTCTCTGTTATCGTCATTCTGCCGCAGGCTTGTGAGAGCGAGAAACATCTGCTGCAGCCGCTGTAAATGGAGATCTAACGTCAGCGCCTTATCCAATAGCCCGATCCGCTCCGGCGTGCCCGCCGCCATATCCATCGCCGTCCGATAGGGAACATATGCCTCTTCAAACCTGTTCCAAAATACCTCTACAGGATTGTCCTCCCGCTGTGGCGCCGGTGTTTGCACCGTCGGCGTTTCCTCCGGCATAATTGTCGTTTCCGCCGGTACCTGCGGCGTACAGGCGCAAAGCGTCAAAATGGCCGGCAGACAACAGACCAGCATACCCGCACGCATCCATCGGCGGCAGGAACCCCTGTTGTTGCAATGCTTCGCACTTTGATCCATGTTGCTCTATTCGTCAGCGGACCTGACCGTCCCCCCGAACCACATATTTGACTGTCGTCAGCTCAAAAAGCCCCATGGGGCCGCGCGCGTGCAGCTTTTGCGTGCTGATGCCTATCTCCGCCCCAAAGCCGAATTCCTCGCCATCGGTAAACCGGGTGGAGGCGTTGACATAAACGGCGGCAGCGTCCACCTCGTTCAAAAAACGCTCTGCAGCGGTATAGTCGCTCGTTATAATGCATTCGCTGTGGCGGGTCCCGTAGCGGTTGATATGCGCGATAGCTTCATCCAAGCTGTCCACCACGCGCACAGCAAGTATATAGTCGTGATATTCCGTTTCCCAATCCGCTTCTGTGGCTTCCTTAATGCCGGGCAGCAGCGCGCAGGCACGCGGGCAACCGCGCAGTTCAACGCCGCGATCCAGCATAGGCGCAGCGATCTCTTGCAAGTGCGCGTTCGCCATACCTTCCTGCACCAACAATGTTTCCATAGCGTTGCAGACCGCCGGACGGGAAACCTTGGCATTGAATACGATACTCGCTGCCATAGCGACATTCGCCGTGTTATCCACATAGGTGTGGCAGTTGCCCAAGCCCGTTTCTATGACGGGTACGGTAGCGTTCTGCACCACGGAACGGATGAGCTGTGCGCCGCCGCGCGGAATGAGAACATCGATATAACCGTTCAGGCGCATCATCTGCGTGGCGGTTTCACGCGAGGTGTCACGTATAAGCTGTATGCTGCCTTCGGGCAGCCCCGCCGCATACGCCGCGCGGGATACGACTTCCGCCACCGCTACATTGGAATGGATAGCCTCAGAGCCTCCGCGCAGCAGCACCGCATTGCCGGATTTGACGCACAGGCCGATGGCGTCGGACGTAACGTTCGGGCGCGCTTCGTAAATGATGCCGATCACGCCAAGCGGTACGCGCCGTTTCCCAATAGAAAGCCCGTTGGGGCGTTTGATCACAAAATCCTCGCCGCCGATAGGGTCGGGCAATGCGGCCACCTTGCGCAGGCCGTTCGCCATCCCTTGGATGCGCGCCGTATTCAGCCGCAATCTGTCCAGCAGCGCCTCTCCCCTGCCTGCCTGACGGGAAGCCTCAATATCCCTTTCATTTTGTTCCAATATGTACGGCGCGTTCTGCTCCAGCGCATCCGCCATGGCATAGAGCGCGGCATCCCTGACGGGGGATGGCGAAGTCATCATCGCATACGAAGACGCCCTTGCCGCTTGTGCCTGTTCCAATAATTCCATATCCCTCGCCTCCCCTTGTTATAGTCAAGTATACAACCTGCGTGCGGCGTATGCAACGAAAAAAGGCCTGTATCCCGTTGGAGATACAGCGCCTTTCAGTCGAAGAAGTGCCTTGCGGCACTTCTTCGAAGATTACAAGAACAACCTGTGCCTATGGCACGGGCGGTTGTTCCTGCAAGGAAAGCCTTGCGACGCCCGCCACCGCACATGTCGCTGGCGGCGGTTGGAAGCCTCCCTGGGCTGATCCCTGATCCCCAAGGAGTTTATCTGCGCCTTTATTCACATCGCGAAATCTAACTTTCGACATCCTCCAAATATGCGTTCACCTGCTCAAGGCTGTCAAATACCATGCCTTCCTCCAACAGTGAAATGACCTCCTCAGGCAAACCCGATACATCGTATGTAAGCGTGGTAACAACGTCCTTTTCATAATCCGTCTCATCCGTATGGGAAATGCACAAGTTACCCGCGCCATCCAGGAACAGCAGAATATGCGCGGGACAATAGCGTTCCAGCTCACGCTCGATGATCGCACGCTTGCCGTTCAATTCCTGCACGCGCGCATCCGGAAAGGATGTTGTAATATCCTCCAGCGTATTTCCTATAAGAGGCCCGCCGGTCTGATGCTGCTCAAGCGTATGCCCGCACAGAAGGAAGGTATAGCGCATCGTTACCTCCGTATCCGGCAGTATACTCGCCTCCCCGATCTGACTCACAGGCTCCGCGATGGGCGTCTGCACCGGCGTCTCGCTTTTTGGCATCTGCATATCGCGCAACGTAAAGCCGCCCCATACCCCCAAAGCGAGGATAAGGATCATGTACAGCAGCATCCTTACGTTATTCTTGAACCACTGCATCGCTTCACCTCCTGATCGCGTGCTGTTCTTGTTTATGTATGCCCAACCTCTTTCCTCTTGATACTTGATGGAGTATAATAGCCTCAATAAGCATGAGAACGGAGGATATTGTATGGCGAGAAAGCCCGATTTTGAAAATGTTGAAGAAAAAATACTCTGGCGTGACCGCAAGCGGATACTGGGCCTGCCTCTAAGCTTCACCGTTTATGAGGTGGACAACGACCGCTTCACGACCCGTACAGGATTTTTCCGCACCGAAACCAATGAGATACTGCTCTATCGTATTCTGGATCTCAAATTGGTGCGCACGTTGGGCCAGAAGCTATGCGGCGTTGGCACAATTACGCTTTTCAGCGCCGACCAATCGAACAATACCTTCGAGATTAAAAACATCAAAAAGTCCGACGCCGTACGCAAGTTTTTAAGCCGTATCGTCGAGCGGGAGCGTACCGCGAAGGGCATTACCGGCCGCGAAATATATGGGGCAGCCGGCCTGATACATGATGACAACGTTGCCGATCAGGTGTTTGCGGATGTCAATGGAGACGGAATTCCCGATTAATGCCAATGCTGTTGCTGAATATCGTTTCATTCCTCTGCCTTTGCTTATATCTCGCCGCCGGGCACTGCATAGCGCGCGTCTCTTTTGCACATGAGCGGACTTTGGTTCGCTTATGGCTGGGGGGCGTTTTCGCTCTGCTGCTTTTGCTTTGGCTGCCCGCTCTTACCAGCTTTGTGCTCGGCTTTACGGTGCTTTCGCAATGCATCGCGCTTTTTGTTTGTGCATGCGTCGGTCTCTTTTCATACAGCTTATCGCGCAAACGTGAAATCCGGCACAGCGCCTGGAAGGATGAACGCAGTGTGTTCTATACGCTGCTGCCTCTCTTGGCGCTTGGCATATTCCTGTTTTTAACGCATTATATTGAGCCGCAGCAGGGCGCGCTGCATGTGGGACAATCCACATTCGGCGATCTTCCGCTGCATCTTGGCCTTGTGACCAGTATCTCCGAACAGGGCATGTTCCCGCCGGAATATTCCATTTTCCCCGGTATGGCGGTAGGTTATCCATTCCTTTGCGACAGCGTGAGCGCCACATTTCATGTGCTGGGCGCCTCTTTGCGGTTCTCCATGCTGCTGCCCGCGCTGCTTGCGTTTTCGTTGGTGTTGCTGGGGGTGTATTTCTTTTTTGAGCAGTGGTTTAAGCGGCGTGGCACGGCGATACTTGCCACACTGCTGTTCTTTATAGGCGGCGGTTTCGGCTTCTGGTATTTCTTTGACCTGATCAGGGAAAGTCCGGATAACTTTTCACGTATATTCACGGAATTTTATCACACGCCCACAAACTACACGTTCGGCGGCCTTCGGTGGGTCAACCCCATTGCGGATATGCTCATCCCGCAGCGCGCGACGTTGTTTGGCTGGGCGTTGCTATTCCCCTGCCTGTATCTGCTTCGGCGCGCCGCTTTTGAAAACGAGCCAAAGCTGTTCCTGTACCTGGGAATCATCGCCGGCTGTATGCCGCTTGTGCATACGCACTCCTTCCTTGCGCTGGGCATCATCAGCATCGTGTATGTGCTGTATGCGCTTATAAAGCAGCAGCCACGCACGCTGCTTCGCGGCTGGCTTTTTTATGCTCTGATTACCGCGGCCATCGCCGCGCCGCAGCTGTTGCTGTTTACCTTCCGCCAGTCGGGCGACTTTTTGCAGCCGCACTTCAATTGGGGAAATGAGACCGATTCCTTTTTATGGTTCTATATCAAGAATTTGGGGCTTCTTTTCGTACTGCTGCCCATCGCGTTTTTCCGGCTTTCAAAAGAGGAACGCGTTTTTTACGGCGGCGCTGCGCTCATTTGGCTGCTTGGGGAGTTTATACAGTTTCAGCCCAACCCCTACGACAACAATAAGCTGCTTTTTATTTGGTTCGCCTTTACCTGCGGGATCGTCGCCAAGCTGCTTATGGAGCTGTACGCCCTGCTGCAAGGCTTTGGCGGGCGCAGATACCTGGCGGTTTGTACCCTATGCGTGCTTTTCCTTTCGGGCGTATTGACGCTGGGACGCGAATGCATAAGCGATTATGAGCTGTTCAGCGCCGACGAAGTGGAGGCCGCGGCTTACATCCAAACGAATACCGAGGCAGACTCGTTGTTTTTGACAGCCACCAACCACAACAACGCCGTTTCCTCCCTGACCGGCCGCGACATATTCTGCGGTACCGGCGCGTATCTCTTTTATCATGGTATCGACTACGAAACGCGTGAGCAGCAGGTACGCCTGTTGTATGAGCAGCCGGAAGAGTATTTTGCGATGCTGCAGGAGCAATACGGCATTGACTACGTATTGCTTGGCAACAGCGAACGATATTCCTTTGCGGTTGACGAAGCGTATTATGCGCAGTTCCCCATTGTTTTCGAGAACGATTCGGTGCGAATTTACAGTATACCCTAATGTAATGGTCAAACAGAGGAGGCGGGTTACTCAGTATTGAGTAACCCGCCTCCTTTATGGTTTTTTTGCTTATTCGATCCCCTGAATGAAACGGTACAGCGGCTTCAATATTAGGAAGCCCTCTTTTATTTCCTCGACCAGCTCCGGCTTCATGGTGTTAGGCAGCGCCTTGGAGGAATAACAGAATGCCAGGCCCCGTTTATTAAGCCACGGCTGCAGCTCCTTTGGGGCATCCGGAAACCTTGGGCGCTTATAGTCTTCGCCGTGCACTTCAAATTTTCCGCTTACCGACTGGTCGTTGACCAGTGAGAGAAACCGGCTGGGCTGCGCCAGCATACGCTTGCGCACATCCGCCATATACTGCGGCAAAGGGCAATACATCCCCATACCGTAGCCGTAAGCGTCGCGCTCAAACTCGGCGTAAAGCACGAAGCTTTCCCCCGTGGACATACCCGGGTATTTGTAAGACAGAAAAGCATGGTCCCGATACGGCGATTTATCCTTGGTATAGCGCGTATCCCGCCGGATACGCGAGACCACTGCGGCAGGGCGCACATTAAACGAAGGATCCACCTGCAACGCCGTATCCGCAAGCGCGGCGGCAATCTGCAGCATCGGCTTTTTCACTACCGTCTCATAACGTTTGCGATTCTCTTCAAAAAATACGGAATCATTATGAAACGCCAATTCCCAGAAAAAGCGATAGGTATCCTCCGTTAAACCGCGAAATGTATCCATACTGCTTGTCCCTTTCCTTCATAGTATCAGCCGAGCGCCTGCAAGCTGTGAAAAATCAAAAGCCGACCGAAAAGTAAAGTCTCGCAATAAAAGGGAGGCTCTACGCCTCCCTAACGCGCCATGCGCGGCTTTATTGATCCTTATCCGCCGGGCGTACTCGATGCACACGGTTGCGAATTTCCGGGGAAGCCTGCGGTATTGGCGGAACTACCGGCGCTGCCTGCGGCGCCACCTTTGCCTGCGGCTGATACTGCGCATTTTGTTGCTGTTGCTGATACTGCATATTTTGCGGCGGCCGCTGAACGGAACCCTGCGGCTGGACCGGCGCCTGCGGCGGCTGCCCCGCCTTTACCGGCGGATACGGCTGCTGCGCCGCGGGACGCGCCTGTGCCGTCGGGGCTGTACTCTGAACCGGCTGCGGGGGGCGCTGTGGTATGGGCGCCTGGCCGGGCCGCTGTGAAGGAATGGGTGCCTGGCCGGGCCGCTGCGCGAACCGTGCGGATGGGATGTCCGCTTCCCTTCTTCCAATCACATCCCCACGGGGCTGTGTGCCCATACGGGCGCGCGGGAGCTCATCCGGTTCGTCGTCGTCCTCCATTGCGGCGTTGCGCTTGCGTTCATAGATCGACAACGCCAGCAGAGCGATCCCCGCTACCGCCATCAGCGCCGCCAGCACGATCAGAACCGTAATGAGCGTATCGCTCATGCCGCCCGCTGCGGCACCTTCCTCTCCTTCATCGTCAGTGACCACGGGCGTGGGCGAAGCGAGCGCAACGTATGCGGCCGTCACCTTCGCCTGATTGATATGCTGCGCGCCGGAAGGGTCTGAAGCGGTAAGCGTAAACTCCAGCTCTCTCGGGTCGCCGACCAACAGTTCCTTTTCAACGACAGTTTCGCCCAGCGGCAATATATCGATCGTTTCCAAGGTGCCAAGTTCCGTTTCGGATATGACCGCATCCGTGATATCCACATTGGAATTGTTTTGAACAGCAAAGCGCACCTGCATGCGTCCGCTGTCCGACAACGGCTGAAGCACCGTCGCTACCAGCGAGAGCGATACATTGCCGGGGTCTACATACGGCTTTACTTCGTAACTTGTCGTCTTGTTTTCGTATGGCTGCCCCGACGCATCCGTGCCTGTGATGGTGAACGAAACATTGCGAAGCTCTGTCGTCGGTACAGTATAGCTGAGCGTCTTCTCTTTACCGGCTTCAAGCGTAAAACTATCCTCATTAACGCTGTTGCCCAATTCGTCTTTGACAACGATCTTATTAATCGTTTGGTTGCCTTTATTCGTCAGCACCAGTGTGAACAGCACGCCTTCAGGGGTCGGGTCGTTGGTGGCAACGGCGACATCCAGCTGCACGTTTACCACTAAAATTGCCAAGGCGTCAATGGTAAGCGCTTTGCCTTCGCCGTTGAGCTTGTATGTAACGGTGGGCTGGCTGGAGGCATCCTGCTTGCCCAGCGTATATTCATATGTTACCGTTTTTGATGCGCCCGGCTCGATGGATAAGCCGCTTGCAACCGCCGTGTTGCCCGCAATGCTGTCTTTGACGGTAATATCCGTCATGCTCAGCGTACCCGGGTTGTTCAGGGTGTACGTAAGTATGATCTTATCGCCTTCCTTGCCGGAAGTCTTGCTTGCTGTACGTGTCGCAGTCATCTCCAAAGCCTGCTGCGTACCGACTTTAACGCCGACATCTTTGGATTTCTGCTGACCGTTTTCGGTCCATGTGAGGGTATATGTCAATGTCTGGCCCAGCATATCCTCCGAGATCTCTATGCCATTAAGTGAGAAATTCAAAGCGCCGTTGGGGGGAACGACCTGACTGGATAATGTATCCGAACCGGAGATCCCGAAACCGCTGATGTTGATATTTCTCATTTCATAGGCCGAATCATTTGCTATGGAGAACTTGATCTTCACCGTACCGGCTGAAGTCAATTGCGCGGGCTCTGTTGCAACCTGAACAGTCGCAGCAAGCGCCGTTGTGCTGGCTGCCATCATCATCACAAGGATGCATATGGCTGAAATCACTCTTCTCATGGGTCTATGGATTCTCCTTTACGATCTATAGGAAGCACGAAGAGTATCCTACTCTCCATGCTTCCTTAAAATCCCAATTCTTATACACGAGTGACCCAGCCGTATGTATCCTCGATTTCGCCCAGTTGGATGCCTGTGAGCGTATCGTAGAACTTCTGGGTCAGCGTTCCGATCTTATTGCCGTTCACAACGACGCTCTTGTCTTTATAAGTCAATTCGCCAACGGGGGAAACAACGGCGGCAGTGCCGGTGCCAAAAGCTTCCTTAAGGTCGCCGCTTTCGCCGGCTTCCATCAGTTCCGCTACGGAGATCTTGCGCTCTTCCACCTTCATCCCCATTTCGCGCGCGAGTGCGAGTATGGACATACGGGTGATGCCGGGGAGTATGCTGCCCTGCAGCGCGGCGGTGCAAAGGGTGTCGCCGATGACGAACATCATGTTCATGGCGCCCACTTCCTCAATATACTTGCGCTCGGCGCCGTCAAGCCACAGCACCTGATCGAAACCCTTTTTCGCCGCAACTTCCGCAGCTTTGAGGCTGGAGGCATAGTTGCCGCCCGTTTTCGCGTAACCCGTACCGCCCTTGACCGCACGGACATATTCATCTTCAACATATATGCGAATGGGTGCTAGACCGGTAGCATAATATGCGCCCGAAGGAGAGCAGATGATATAATAGATATACTTATGCGCGGCATGCACGCCCAATTCCGAGCCGTCGGCAATCATGGTGGGTCGGATATACAGTGTGGTGCCGGGGCTGTGCGGTACCCAGTCGCGCTCGATATCAATGAGCGTCGCCATCGCCTCATAATTCATTTCCACGTCGATCTGCGGCATGCACATGCGCTCCGCGCTCTGGTTCAGCCTGCGTGCATTGTCTCGCGCGCGGAACAGAAGAATATCATCGTTTTTGGCGCGATATGCCTTGAGCCCCTCGAAAATTTCCTGCGCATAATGCAGTACAGGGGAAGCCGGGTCAATCGCCAGTTTCTGATAAGGCTGTATACGCGGGTTGAGCCAGCCCTTCCCGGCCTCATATTCCATAATGAACATATGATCCGAAAAAGTTTTGCCAAACCCCATTTTGCTCTCGTCCTGCGGCTTCGCTTTCGGCGAGGTCGTCTTATTGACCGTGATGTTCATGTCGCATTCCTCCAGTTTGCATATTGTGTTTCCCCATTCCTTTTGGAATGGAAGCAACAGTCAATCTTTTTTAGCCCTCCCGGCCGACGTCAGCCGCCTCGATCGGAAACGCCCCATAGCACATACCCGCAGCCTGCGGCCGTACACGCCCGTCCGTCTTCTCAATCACAAGCTGCGTAAATGTCTCGCTCCGCTCTGCCGGGATAAGAATATCCGCCTGCACACATTCCGTAAAACGCACATCCGTCAGTTCGCCCTGCCTGCGAAGCAGCGGCTCGAGCGCGCCATAGCGTGCATACTCCATCTGTACGGTAAAGCGGGTACAGGGCCGCATATCGACCATACCTGCCGCCTCTATCGCAGTGCTGGCGGCTTTGGAATATGCGCGCACCAATCCGCCTGCGCCCAAGAGCACCCCGCCGAAATATCGCGTAACGATACACAGGATATCCGTTACGCCTTTTTGACGGATTGCCTCCATCATAGGGAGTCCCGCCGTACCGCCGGGCTCGCCGTCGTCGCTGTAACGCGCCGTGCCGCCTTGTGCACCAATGGCGTACGCATAGCAATTGTGGCTCGCGTCCCAATGCTGCTTGCGAACATCGTCCAGCATACACTGCGCCGACTGCTCTTGCTCAACGGGAAAGCACCAGCCGATAAAACGCGATTTTTGTATGACCAGCTCAATGCGCGCATTCGTGCGCACCGTGCGGTACGCGCGCATCAGCCCTGCCGTACCCGACAAAAGCCCTTCTTTCCTTTACGCAATATGACGCCGCCGCCCTGAATATCCACGGCTGAAAGCGCCGCGTTGAAATCCTCAACCTTTTCATCCCCGATGAACACCGCGCCGCTCTGTATCAGCCTGCGCGCGTCGCTTTTGGATTTGGCAAGGTTGCCCATTACCAGAAGGTCGGGTATACGAAGGCCCGTTTCTTCTATATCCGAGGCGGTGAGCGCTACTGTCGGCATATGTGCCAAATCGCCGCCGCCCGCAAATAAGGCCTCCGCGGCATCCATAGCCTTTTGCGCTTCCTCTTCCCCGTGCACCTGCTTTGTAAGTTCATAAGCGAGCGTGCGCTTTGCCTGGTTGATAGCGGCCCCTTCGAGCGCGCCCAGACGGCGTACTTCTTCCATCGGCAGGAAGGTCAGCAGGGCGAGGCAGCGTTCGACATCCGCATCGTCCACATTGCGCCAGTACTGATAAAAGTCGTATACGCTGCACTTATCCTTGTCCAGCCAGAGGGCGCCTTTTTCGGTTTTGCCCATTTTGCGGCCGTCGCTGGTCGTTAACAGCGTGCAGGTAAGCGCATAAGCGGGGCGCTGCTCCTTACGGCGGATCAGATCCGCACCCGCGAGGATATTGCTCCACTGGTCGTCACCGCCCATTTGCAGTACGCAGTTTTCCGTACGGTTCAACTCCAGAAAGTCATAGCTCTGCATCAGCATATAGCCCATTTCAAAGAATGTCAGACCCTGCTCCATGCGGTTTTTATAACAATCCGCAGCCAGCATTCGATTTACGGAGAACAGTACGCCGATATCGCGCATGAAATCCAGGAAATTCAGCGGCAGCAGCCAATCCGCGTTGTTTCGGATAATTGCCTTTCCCTCGCCGAAATCCAGAAGGCGCCCCATCTGGGATTGGAACTTTTGCGCGTTACTTTGGATTTCCTCCTGCGTCATCATGCGGCGCATATCCGTTTTGCCCGAAGGATCGCCGATCATGGTGGTCCCGCCCCCAAGCAGTGCGATGGGCCTGTGGCCGCAACGCTGCATGTGCGCCATCGCCATCAGCGCGACGTAATGTCCTACGTGCAGACTGTCCGCAGTCGGGTCAAATCCGATATAAAACGTAATGCTTTCCTTTGCCATCAGTTCCCGCAATTCTTCCGGATGCGAGACCTGCTTGATAAAGCCGCGCTCCTCCAATACATCGAAGGCGTTTCTCATGGTTGCCGGATCCTCCTTGTTCATGCGTATACAACGCCGTTTGCCCGCAAAGCGCGCTGCCCTGCAGGCTGCAGCGTTTAATAAGGATACCAGATTCGAAGTTATTTTGCAACGAAAGCCGCATCGGGCCGTTCGCGCGCAACGATATCGTCCAGTATTTTCGCTGCCTCCAATATGACATTCCGGCACTTGATCTCGTCGTTGCGATACTTCTCCTTCAGCGGCGTACAGTCAATATCACCCATCGCCTGCTTATAACGGTCCAGCAGCTCCGTAGTAAGCTCCTTGATTTTTTCGCTTTCATGCGCGCGCTCGTTTACAAACAGCATGCCGAGCACCATGATAGCGCCGGTGAGCGCGCCGCAGACCGAGCCTATGGCCATGCCCCCGCCAAAGCCCGCGGCAAGCTTCAGCGCTTTATCGTCAAGGCCAAGCGAATAGGCATGGTTAGCGCCTACCAGCATGTGTTCGGCGCAGTTCCAATCCTCTTTGTACAGAAATCCGTTAATAAAGTACTCGTATAACATTATTTCGCCTCCTCCAGCATGGATGTGCAGTGTGGGCATCGAACAGCTTCCTCAGCGATCTCGGTCAGGCAGAAGGGACATTTGCGCGGCGTTTTAGCGGCAGGTTCTTCCTTCTTTTTGCGCTGCACACGCGCGATCAGCTTGATAAACAGGAAAATGCATAATGCGATAAGCAGGAAATCAATGATTGCGGTCAGAAATGCGCCATAGTTGAACGTTGCGACGCCTACTTCCTTTGCCACATCAATTGAAGCATAGTCGCCGCCATCCATGGCGATGAACAAACCGGAAAAATCGACATCTCCGGTCAGCAGACTAAGCAAAGGCATAAAAATGTCATTCACGGCACTGGTGACGATTTTGCCAAAAGCTGCGCCGATCATAACGCCTACCGCCAAGTCCAGCACATTGCCTTTTAATGCGAATTCCCTGAATTCCTTCCACATGTTGCATTTCCCCTTTATGAGTACAAATATAGCACAATTTGCGGTGCGGCACAACGCGGGAAATGCGATGGATCGGCGCAACCGGCCGACCCATCCAATCCGCTTACAAAGTTTTGCGAACTTTGTAAGCGGGTTTTCTATAGGTTGAAATGCCGTCATTGCGGCATTTCCTTGCCGATTTGACGCACAAAGACGCTGCACTGTCAAATCGGATTAAAAGTTTGGATTTGAGATTCGCCATACCCTCGTAGGGGGCGTTTATCAGCAATCTGAATGAAGCGGCCTAACTCGCTGATATATTCTATATAAAATAGTCTGAGTTAGCATCTCATTAACCCTTGCCGTTACTCGGCGCGGATTGCCGTGAGCGCCGAAAGGCGCATGGCGCGAATGGCCGGATACATGCCGCTTACAAGCGCCACCACAATGGAAAACAGCACCGCGCCCAGCGACAGATAAATCGGTATCACGCTGGACATGCCCACGGATGCGAGTACAAACTGGTTGAGCAGGAAGGAGATCCCATAGCTGATCCCCAACCCCAGCGCGCCGCCGAAGAAGCCGATATAGGCCGCCTCCGTTAAAAACAGGCCCGCAATATTGCTCATGCGGCAGCCCAGCACCTTGATGATGCCGATTTCGCGGGTGCGCTCGTAGATGCTCATCATCATGGTATTCATAATGCCGATGGCCGCAACCAAAAGCGCCACGCCGCCGATAGCACCCAGCAGCATCTGAAGCTGCGCGGCGCTTTCCTGCGCGGCCTTGAGCGCATCCTGCAGGCTGCTTGCGCCATAACCCATGTTTTGAATCTGCTCCTGAATCTCGATCACCTGGTCGATATTTTCGCATTTGACCCAAATCTGGCTGTATTTTTTTGTGTCGATATGCATGTAGTCCTTATTTTCCTTGGCCAGGCGCTTCACGGCGTTGATATCCATTATGGAATAATACGCGTAATTGTTGCCTTCCTGCGCCATCACGCCCACCGGGTTGATCTTATACAGCTTTCCCCTTGTGGTCGATTCCCCGCCGCCCATATCCTCATAGATATTGCTGTAGTCGAATGTAAGCTGAAAGCGAGAGCGGTCCAGCGATATCTTGGAGTTCCCGTTCTGGTCGATCGCCTGTCTGCCGTTCTTGGGGTTGTAGAAGTTCTGCATCGTCCAACTGCCGAATACGACTTCATAGTTCGTGCCCGTGTTGGATTTTGGCAGGCGTCCCTCGGCAAGGTTGAAGCCGAACTTCTCCGCCATCGCCAAATCTACGCCCATAATGGAAATATCCGTCACATACTGTCCGCTTTTCACAGCGCCCCAGGTTTCGAGCATGGGCATAACGGCGGATACGCCTGGTATCCGCAAAAACGACTGCACACTTTTATCATCCAGCACGACTTCCTCGTAACTCGCGTACATACTGTCGCTTTTTGATTCCGCCATACGATACGAATTGACCTGTATGGTGGTCAGGCTGCCCGCGCGCTCATAATTCTCGCGGAAGGATTCGTTGATGCCTATGCCCAGCGATACCATGACAACGATGGACGCCGTACCGATCACCATGCCCAGCACCGTCAGGAACGCGCGCAGCTTACGCCGCCACAGGTTCATGAAGGCCATGGATAAGAGATCCAACGTACTCATACATCCTCCAGCTGCCTCTTGCGGCGCTTGCGCTTGAGTACGACCAGCAATACAACGACCGCCGCGAGGACCGCCGCGCCAATTGCAATATAGAGGCCGATGGGGGTCTGTGGCTTCAGCTCCTCTTCAAAACCCGGCTTGAATACATCCCCGCCCATGTCCTCCGGCATGAAGGCTTCCATGACGTTGACCGTAAAGGGCTTTTCCACGCGGGTCTCCTCGCCGTATACATCCTCATAGGTAATGATGATTTTACCCTCGATTTGGCCCGCCTTGGAAGATATGATATTAAAATCCGCCCGCATAGTGGAGCCGGTGCTCACATTGCCGCCGAAGAACGATTCTTCCATGCGGAGGCCGTCGCCCTCCACATCCACCATACAGTTGTAGAGCGAGGATTTGCCCATGTTGTAGAGGCTGAAGTACATCGGCATGCTTTGGTCGACCGTACCGTCGCCGTAGACCACGGGGTCGTCGACACGCACGCGCATACGCTGCGAAACGGGCAGCGTGATGGTCTCCGTCACTTCGTAAGTCTTTAACGTTTTTGCGCTTTCATAGCTGAACTTGGCGCTTAAAGAGTGCGCTTTCGCTTCCGCATCCGGCGCGGACTGAAAGTGGATGGTTTTTTCCACGCTCTCCCCTGCACCGATACGGTCGATGTATACGGTGTTGCTGCCGTTATCCGCGGGCAATATGACGCCGCCTTCGTTGGAAAGCGTAAGCTGTATGTTTTTCACCGATTCTTCGCCGGAGGTGTTGCGGACGGTCAGCTTGAGCGCGAACTGCTCGCCGGCAAACAGGCGGCCGGTCTCTGCATCCGCAGGGTTGGCGGGCTCTACCGAATAAGATTCGATGATGATCTTAGGCGTGGAGGTGATGGCGACGCCGTCCTCGTCCGTCAGCGAGGGCGTGGCGCCTTTGACTACCGTAACGAACACGGAGAACGTTGCGGTTTCATAGGCCTGCTTTGCGTAATTGAAATAGACGGCGTTGAATTTCACTTCCTTGACGCCGCTGGTCACATCCTTGGAAAGCTTGAAGTTATACGCAAGCTCCTTCAGCTCGCCCGCGCGCATGGCATCCAGCGAGCAGGTATAATTTACCGCCTCGATCACGAAGGGGAACGAATCCAGCGTTGCGGAAATCTGCGGCGTCACCAGTATTTCCTTTAAACGGGAATTGGAGCGGTTGTATATGGGCAGGCGGATCTGGATGCTGTCGCCCGCGTCCCCCCTTGGCCCGGGGATGACCGCGCCGTCCTCGCCGACAGAGGAAAGTATGAGGGCAGAGGTGGGGTCGGTGACGGTATCACCGCCGGTTTCTTCCGGTTCAGGTGTGGGCGTTGAAGTAGAGGCTGATGTTTTATAGATTTTGAATGTGCCTGAGATCACTTTTTTTGTTCCTGTACTTGTACTGTAATACAGTTCCAATTGCGCATCGTATTGTCGTCCGCTGGCCAGTGTAGTATTAATACCTACATCTATTGTGGAATCAGGAACGATTTCATCCTTAATTAAAGTCTTACCCACAGTTGATGCCGGTTCATTGGAAATAATCACCCCATTATATTTATATACCGGTACAACCTGAAGCACGGTTATCGGTTCATCTTCGTTGTTAGTGACGCTGAATGTAATTTTTGCCTTACCCACATCACTACCTGAACCTTCAAAAACAGGGCTGCCAGTAACAGTAATGGATGCATCCGCCGCCATCGCCACACTGGGCAGCAACAATAGTACCATCATGGCGCACAGTATCAAAGCAGCCGTTCTTTTTCCCCACATAACTATCCTCCTGTAAGTTGCATGCAACTTTTATTTCGTCGTATCGATCTCGGTGATCAGCCCGTCCAATATATGCACCGCCTTGTCCGTAAAGGCGGCCATGTTGGGATCATGCGTTACCATAATAAGCGTTTTGTTGCGCTCGCGCGAAATATCGCAGATCATGCGCATGACCTCGTCCGAGGTTTTGCTGTCCAGGTTTCCGGTGGGTTCATCGGCAAATACGATATCCGGCTCGCTCACCAACGCGCGGGCGATGCCCACGCGCTGCTGCTGGCCGCCGCTCATCTGCATGGGCTTGTGGTTCATGTGCGTTTCCAGGCCGACAGCCCGCAGCATTTCCTTCGCAATCTTTAACCGCTTCGATCTGCCCACGCCGCGGAACACCAGCGGCAGCGCCACGTTTTCAAGCGCGGTGTAATAGGGCATGAGGTTAAAGGATTGAAAAATAAAACCGACGTTTTTTTGACGGAAGCGAATAAGCTCGCTTTGCGTCATGCGTTCGATATGCATGCGCGATATGATGATCTCGCCCGAGGTCGGATGCTCCAGCCCCGCAAGCAAGTTGAGCAGCGTGGATTTTCCCGAACCGGAACGGCCGACAACACAGCAGACTTCGCCCTTATCCAGCACCAGATCAACGCCGCGCAGCGCGTGGATATCCACCGAACCCACGCGATATGTTTTTTTCACGTTTCGTAAATCGATCAGGTGCCCATTGTTTTGTTCCATGTCACTCCCCCAACCCAACCGGCTTTCACCGGGCAGAATTACCATATTTTACCGATCGCGTTTGCATACCGTTTGGGGCACAGCCGCCGACCGTCCCCACGCAATATTTTACATACCCAAATCCATGCGGGGCAGCCCGCAGCCGCCCGATATGCCGTCCGCCGCAAATGCCCTTTTATAACAACGTTCCATATATGGATTTGGTTTCGAAAATATGAAAATTTCTTTACAAAGCCGTTCCTTTGTTTTGGCTCATTATACTGCCGCAACCAGATGCATACAAATGAATTTTTATTGAACAATCATTCGGTAATTTTATTTATAACAATCCTCCGGCCGGATATTGACATTTCTCAATATTGATACTATTCTATATACGGGATTGTGTAAAATTTATCATAATGCTTTGAACACATAAAACTTTCAGGACATACTAAGTGCAGAAAGGATACTACACGACATGATCAACATGATTATCGACGGCCGCCCTGTACAGGCAAAGGAAGGCTCCACCGTTCTCGAAGCGGCACTGGCTGCGGGAATCCGCATCCCCACACTATGTAATTTAAAAGATCTCAACAACATCGGCGCCTGCCGCATGTGCCTTGTGGAAGAAGCCAAGAGCGGCAGACTGCAGGCTTCCTGCGTATTCCCCGCATCCGAAGGGCTGGAAATCAAAACCGCCTCCCCCAAGGTTTTGAACGCCCGCCGCGCTGTATTGGAACTGATACTCTCCGACCACGACCGTTCCTGCCTGACCTGCAAGCGCAACCAGACCTGCGAACTGCAGGCGCTTGCCGACGAGCTTGGCATTACGGATATTGAATTCGAGGGCAAGCGTATCGTCAAAACCATCGACGAGCTTTCCCCTTCCATCGTGCGCGACAATAACAAGTGTATCCTCTGCCGCCGCTGCGTGGCCGCCTGCGAAAAAACGCAGGGCGTGTTCGCCATCGGCATGCAGAACCGCGGCTTCCGCACAGAGGTCGGCTCCGCATTCGGCAAGAGCCTCAACGACGTCGCCTGCATCAACTGCGGCCAGTGTATTGTCGCCTGCCCGACCGGCGCGCTTACCGAAAAGGACGCCACCAAGCCCGTTTGGGATGCGCTCGCGGACAGCAGCAAATTTGTCGTATTCCAGCCCGCACCCGCCGTGCGCTTTGGCATTGGCGAGGCGTTCGGCCTGCCCATCGGTACCCGCTGCACCGGCAAACTGGCCGCCGCCATGCGCCGCCTGGGCGCCGACCGCGTGTTCGACGTGCAGTTTGCCGCAGACCTTACCATTATGGAAGAAGGCACCGAACTGCTAAACCGCATTAAATGCGGCGGCGTGCTGCCGATGATCACCTCCTGCAGCCCCGGCTGGGTCAAGTACTGCGAGCATTTTTACCCCGAGTTCCTCCCCAACCTTTCCACCTGCAAGAGCCCGAACCAGATGCAGGGCGCAATCACCAAGACCTATTATGCAGAAAAGAACGGCCTTGACCCCAAGAACATCTTCGTGGTATCCGTTATGCCCTGTACCGCCAAGAAGTTCGAGATCATCCGTCCCGAAATGGGCCGTGAAGGTTACCGCGATGTGGACGCTAACATCACCACCCGCGAGCTGGCCGCTATGATCAAGCGGGCCGGTATCGATTTTGTGAACCTGCCTGAAGAGCCCTTCGACGATATACTGGGCGACTCCACCGGCGCGGCCACCATATTCGGCGTAACCGGCGGCGTTATGGAAGCAGCGCTGCGTACCGTTGCGGATATACTCGCGGGTCAGGATTTGCAGAGCATCGAATACACGGATGTGCGCGGACTTGAGGGCATCAAGGAAGCGACCGTTTCCGTAGGGGGACTGGACATCAAAGTCGCTGTTGCGCATGGCACGGCCAATGCCGGAAAACTGCTCGACGCCATCAAGCGCGGCGAAAAGACCTACCACTTCATTGAGATCATGGGCTGCCCCGGCGGCTGCATAAACGGCGGCGGCCAGCCGATCGTGGATGCGCGCAAACGGTATGAGATCGACATGCGCACCGCCCGCACCAAGGCTACCTATGAAGAAGATAAGGATATGCCTATCCGCAAATCGCACCAGAGCCCCGCGATCAAAACGATCTATGCGGAATTCCTGGGCGAACCCTGCGGCCACAAATCGCATGAGCTGCTGCACACGCATTACGTCGCAAGGGATAAATACGAGAACAAAACCATCTAAAAACAAAACATACCTTTCTACAGGCCCGGAGCGAATGCCCCGGGCCTTTATATATCCACCTCCGCCTGCGCGGTTGGCTGCGCCTGCGCCGGATCGTTGTGCAATACCACGCGCTGCAAATACGGCCATAGGCGCACGCCTAAAAGCTGCAGCAGTATGATATACACGCATATGCACAGCAGCAGGCTTACAAGCAGCGCAAGTATGACAGAAGCCCCCTGCCCCAACACGCCCAGGAAGAACAGCCGTGCACAGGCGTAAAGTATCACCGCGCAGGCCACAGGCACTATTCCCGCATGGAAGAAACGCGGGCGGGTATGTGTCGCCCTGTGGATGCATATAAACCCGGCAGATATGCGCACAGCATCACCGCACAGCATGCCCAGTATATAGCCATATACGTGCAGCGCAGGCAAGGCCGTCAGTACCCACACCAATGCGAACTGAATGATCTCCCCTGCCGCCGCAAGCAAAAGCACTTTCTTTTGCATTCCGAGGCCGTTCAATATACTGACAGTCAGAATTAAATAGTAAGTGGAAATAGTCTGTATAAAAAGCGCCGCAGCCAGAGAAGGCGGAACAGTCTGTCCGTAAAGAAGCCCGCACAGGAGAGGTATGAAGGGTAGCAGCATTGCCGTGGAGGGTATTCCCAACAGGCCCGCAGCCTCAATCCCCTTATCGACTTTGCGCGTAAGATCGCGTGAATCCCCTCGCGCAATACTGCCGGATATGCTTGGCATCAGTATGGTGCACAGCGCGCCTACGAATGCGTACGGCAGCATCATGATGGGCGATACCATGCCCGACATCAGGCCAAGCGCGCTGACGGCTTCCACCCTCGTATACCCTGCCAGCGCCAGCCGCGAGGGGAATATGACCACCGATATGGAAGAAAACACATTTGCCAGCACGGAGGTGAATGCGGAGGGCACGGCGATTTTTAAAAAACGGCGCCTGATACCCTGCGTTGATGCGGCGGCGGTTTTCTGCCCGCGAAGGAATTTTGCACCGTAGGAAATGCCCAGGAACAGCACGCTGTACACTTCGCTCAGCGTCATACCCAGCAAAATCAAAAATGCCGTGAACCCATGGTCGCCGTTGATATAACGCGTAAGCAGCATCCACGCAAGCGCAATGCGCAGCAGCTGCTCCCCCACCTCGGAGATTGCGGCAAACCGGACCTGCCGCGTACCGTGGAACATCGCCTTGAAAATGTTCTCAATACCGGTGAGCAATATGCAGATCAGTATCATCCAAAGCGCGTTCGCGGTACGCGGGTCGCCCAGTATCACTTCGGCGATCCCATCGCGCAGCAGAAGTATAGGTAAGGACATAACGCCCAAAAGCCCCAGGAAACAAAGCACCGCAAAACGGATAAGTTTTCGTATGCCCCTAAAATCCCCATGGGCATACAGGCTCGCCGTCACATGTGTGACGGCGACGCAAATACCGGAGACGCATACCGACATCACAATGGCATACACCTGTATCACCAGCGTGTACACGCCCATGCCTTCCGGCCCTGCAAACCTGCCCAGCAGCACGCGGTACGCAAAACCTAAAAGCAGCAGCACCATATTGGATGCCGCCAGTATCGACGCCTGATAAAAAAAAGAGCGTTTGTTGAACAATATGGTCCCCTGCCTCCCCATACGCCGCCATCCGCGCGGCGACTATATCATGTATATGGAGAACGTGTGCCGGTCATACGGCAGCATGGCAGGGTTCCCGAAAAATAAAGGACGCAAAATGAGCGATCGTATTTTCCCGTTACTTTAGCAGATGTTCGCCCGCCCAGACGTCAAACACCCGTAACTGCTTCTCTGTATGGAAATAGTGCTCTGCGTGTTCAAGAATTTCGACTGTCGCCTGATGCCTCGTCGCAAATGCAGAGATCTCACCCCATTCAGATACAGTATCGTCAGAGCCAAATAATATCGCAGTCGGCATCTTCCATTCAAGCAAACAGGATTTTTTCGCACATAACAGCAATAGTCCCATTCCAAAGGCGTCCTGTTGGCAATGGAATTTTCTTTTCTGCTTTGAGTCGTTCTTCACTTACTTCAAAGAATTATTTTTTATATGTAACCATCGCTTTTCTTCCGGCAAATTTGCCGATCATATAAAAAAGCTGGCCGAATGGTTTTTTGTAAAAAGGCACATGAACAGAACTGTCATATACGCCTTTTTTCCGGCAATCCTCCGTCCAATAAACGCCGTCCTGCGTTTCAAATTCGGTGCCTTTTGCATACGCAAGCGACATGCCTCTGAACAGATTGTAAGGAATAAGAAGCATACAAGAAGGACTATGCAATTTCCTCGATACGATGTCCCTATGAAATTTGCTTACAACCCTAATGACCCTTGCCTTTACTTTTTCATTTATTTTATAGTCGTTCCAGCTAAACGAAGCGGCGCTGAACAGGTAGCACCTGTTAAAGCCTATCCCCTTGAGAAAAGACGAGATGCTTTTTGCCGCCGCCTTTCCGCCAACACCTCCCGTGGTTGTAATCACAAGCGCCTTGCTTTTGAAAAAGTGAGGCCGATGCAGCATAAAGCACATATGATCAAAAAGATTCTTTAATATCGAGGTTTCCCGTCTGTTGTACGTAGTGGAAGCGAATATGACCCCATCCGCACGGTCTATCGCTCCTATTATTTTTATGACCCTTCCGCTATGCGGGCATTTTTCATGCCCCAGACGAAAGCAGACGCTGCATCCACTGCAAAACGGCAGATTTTCCTCTGCCAGATGCATTTCATCAAATAACGCATTTTTATCTTCTCCCCGGATGATCTCTTTGGTCAGTTCGACAATTTCCCATGTGTTCCCTTTGCGAGGACAACCGTTCACAATCAAGTAATTCATTTTCCCCAAACCTTTCCGCCATATCACGAGCAAAAAACATAGGTTGATTATATCATGAATACAAGGATAATTCTTACAAAGTTACTCACGGTATAAGGCTTGCTGCGAACGAGAAAAATAAAGAAAGCCCTATCTATCTCCCAAGTTCACTGACAAGATTTCAAGCGAATACGATACCAAGAGCGTCAAACAAGAAGGGTAAGTTGAAAAATGAATAACGCATTGCTGCATTTACTAAGAAATGGAGGATATATACTATATGCAAGGCACGGTGAAGCTACCGTTGGAGAAGACTGGCCTAATTTAAGTTTTCAGTATTGCTACACGCAAAGAAATCTTTCCGATTATGGACGGCAGCAAGCCATGTATTACGGAAAAATCCTTCGTTCTTTAAGGATTCCTATAAGCTACCCTGTACTTGCAAGCCCATTTTGCAGAGCGATCGAAACCGCTCAATTGGCGTTTGGCACGCAGAGCCTTCAAATTGATCCGTTTTGGTTGGATGTTTACAGGTTGGGCGAGGGCTTATCTTTGCTTGAACAAAACCGTATACTGGATACTCTGGAAGCCAGACTGGAGAGCATACCCCCACAGGGAATGAACGCGGTGATTGTTGCGCACAGCTTCCCAAACGGTGTTGGATTGGGGCGAATCCCTGATATGGGAACAGTTATTATCAAGCCGTTCGGCCGGGAAAAAGGCTATCGAATCATTGGCAGGTTATCCTTGGCAGATTTCGAGGGTTAATGAAATTAACATATGGAAACACACTTTGGGGAAATCTTTTCTAAGTACGAAAAAGCCCGTAAATACGGGCTTTTTCGGCGTTTCATCTAATTTTGTCAACATCTCAAATGACTTTAGCAATCATTTGAATAAGATTATAATACTTTCCGTTTTCAGCTTGCCTCATCTTTATATCTTCCCCGATGCCTTGCCAGTAGCTGGTATGCCATTCATCCCACGACTGTTTACAGCAGAGCATTTCACGAATGTCCGTAATTTCTATGCCCTCTGCTTTCTTCCACAGATCTTTCCACCAGTCAAGAGAATGAATGGTCCTTGCAACCTCATCATTCCAGAACGGCTTCATTTCATCAGGGACATTTTCCCCAAATTCATAATTAATGCCGGGGATAGCGATGGCGATATAGCCGCCCTTTTTCACAAAAGGAATGAGCGACGGGAGCATTTCCGACGTATCACCGAAATGATGGTAAGCGCCCACGGTGAACAGCAAGTCAAAATATCCGTTTGCGAAAGGCAGCCCTTTCGTCGCGTCCACGGAAACCGGAACGGCCTTATCATCAATCCCGAGAGATTTGAAACGCGCATAGTTTTCCGTCGGCGAAATCCAAAGGTCGGCGGCAAAAACGGACACGCCATATTTTTTCACCAGATAGAGCGTGGAAAGCCCGCATCCGCAGCCTAAGTCAAGCACGCGCATATCAGGCCCGATATTCAGGTATGAAGTCATCTCTTCTGATAACCGCATGGCGTTTGGCCCCATCATATTGGTTTTCAGAAACTCAACATTTTTATCGTTGGACATAAACTGGTCTGTAAATGTATACATGGTATTCCTTCCTTTCTAATTTATCACCTTATAGAAAGAAACAAAAAAGCACAGTACCTACTGCGCTACAAACCATACCATTATAAAAAAATGGATGTTCGTTCAATCTGTAAGGCAGTTTTTGATAACACAAACAAAAGCAGAACAACTGCTCATTTTCATGCCCTTAACCTAAGACCTTACAGAATGACCGACATCAATACACTCCCTCATTTTTAACTTACTTTATCATGGCACAATCGTTATGTCAATGTGATAAATTCGCCTTATCGCCCAGAAGGCGGACAAAATATAAATAATCTGAATCTAGTGACTCGTTCTATTTCCAATTCCATGGCTTCGTACTCCGCAACAATTTTGATGCTGAATCTTGAGCGGCGGAAGAGGGATTTTAATACCGCTAATGATCTATCTCATGATTTTTAACATATTCAAAATAGATTCATAGGGTATTTCAAATACCTGCGGTCCGGCTGCTCCGTATGACAAAGCGTATTTCTGATAGAAAACAACCAGTGAGGTTTCTGTAAGATAAAAGTCGTTTGGGTCCAAATGTCGGATACTTTCGTAACCATCACCTGAATAAGCGTCATCAAATGAATAAGGAGAAACATATCCATTTTGCAAATTCCTGTTTATATCATCAGCAACTTTTTTTGAGACGAAATCGTATATATAATTCATATAATTATCTTCATCCGCCTCAAATATATCTGAAAGACTCAATTTCTTCCCGGTATTTAAGTCGAAAGTATCTCCTTCAATACCTGCCCATCCTACACCGCCTGCACCGCCATCGAGGGCAGCCGACACCGAGATAATTCCTCCAAATTCAGCTTCAAGATAATAGTGGGCTTGTCTATAAAAATTATCTTTTTGTCCTTCTATTTTTCTACCTGGCGCTGTCGCCTCAAAACCCCGTAAGGAATCAAAAGGAAGCTCATCATAGAAGAAGTTTTCCTTATCAGCAAAAAACTGATTTATTACCGGAATTCCAGCGTAAGTCCCTGCCAGTATGGGAAGCTTTAAGTCTAATTCTACAAAATTCCTTAAGTCACTGTAATATTTTTTCTTTACGTCAAACGTAGAAAACTTAACAGTTGGCGTAATTGTCTGCGTTGAGACAGGAGGTGCCGTCTGGAATGGGTCTTCAGGCATCGGAGTACATGAAGCAAAAAAGAATAAGATATAGAAGAGCACGCCCAATATACATATAATTTTCCTCAAGTTTTTACACCTCCAATCAGATTATACTATATATTTTACCAATTGGGCACACTTTCATATATATCTTTCATCTCCATCCCTCTCATTAGGCACGGATCCCTCCCATTAGGCACGAATTTCTATCACTATAAGGCCGACAAATTCTATTTGGCTATATGTTATATAAAGATAAGGTACAATAAATTGCGCAAATTGAAAAGGACATATGGAGGCCGCATGATAGAATAGGTTTGCTAGAACCATTCATACAAAGGAGGGCCAATCATATGTCCAAGAAAATC
>JAVBWI010000005.1:0-13056 GCA_036677445.1 Clostridia bacterium | reverse complement strand
CTGGGACAGCGCCATTGTGATCGCCGCCGTCAGCGTCGTCTTGCCATGGTCTACGTGTCCGATCGTTCCAATGTTTACGTGCGGTTTCGTGCGCTCGAATTTCTGCTTTGCCATTACAAATTCTCCTCCTCTTTTGTTGTGCAGCACAGTGTGCGAGGCTTTTTTATCCTTCGCCGCTGTACATAGGTCTACCCGCACGCTAAGTTGATTTTGTAACGGCGTCGGGCATACAAGCGAACTATCCATGTTGGAGCGGGTGATGGGAATCGAACCCACGTGACCAGCTTGGGAAGCTGGAGCTCTGCCATTGAGCTACACCCGCACACGACGATAGCGTTATTATTTTAATGCGGGGGCACCGTTTTGTCAAGCATTATGGCGCTGTACACACAAAATGGGCCTCATACCGCGGCGGTATTTTTTTCTATTTGTTTAAATGAAAATCATGTATACTTTTTGTTAAGGATGCATTGATTTGCGGCGCGTACCGAAAGACGCGCCTGCATAAAAGAAGGGAGTTCGGAAATATGGAAAACCCTGTGGTTCCCAATAGTACGCCCGTGCAGGATGCGCAAGCGGAGTACCGGAAAAAAATGCTGAATCTCGCGCGGTTTCGTACGCTGCTGTCGGCGCTGATGACGCTGGTGCTGCTTTTTATGGGGGGATTCGCCCTCACGATGGGCGCGCGGCTAAACGGTATACTCAATTCGGCAGAAAGCACATTCACGCAGCTCGACATGATCGCCACAGACATCAACGAAGCGGATCTGCCCGGCATGTTCGACGAGATCAACACCCTGGTGCAGGACGGGCAGGCTGCCGCCTCCACCGCGGCAACGGGCGTAGAGGATGCCTTGGCCAGAATAGAGAAGCTGGATATTGAAACCCTCAACAAAACCATACAGGATTTCTCCGCCGTGGTGGAGCCGCTGAGCAGGTTGTTTGGCAGATAAAGTCGCGTCCTGCAATATTTTCGCGCCCGCGGCACATACTAGTTTCAGGCGCCGGCCGGCATGGTAGCTTTCGCGCGAACCGCAAAAACTGCGCGTACAAATGTTGACGGGCGTCGACCAAAGTCAAAAAAGTGGCAAACGCCACTTTTTTCGTGTCGGCAAAGTGCCAAACGGCACTTTGCCGAGGCTCACCGCGCAAGTTGCCGCTCGGTTTCCTGCTTACGCAGGAAACTGTCACGTCAACTTACGCTCTAAGGTGTCATTTTGCACCGCACAGGTCGCTGCAAAATGACGGATTAAAAACCTTTAGTTGCATGAATTTCAGCTTGATATTCTGAGACTGAGGGTTTGTCGATGGCCTGAAAATGGCGTAAGCTGCATTTTTGAATTTATTTAGATACTCCATCAGCCGTTCGGGAGCGTTTTGCTGCTGACGGAGGATTGCACACCGGCGCCGTCCTCGTTTTGCGTGGTGACGACGGTCGTGGTGACAACCGTCTTACAGTCGCCCGCAAAAGCCGTGACCTCGGTATATTCGGTACGGATTTCGGCATCCTCCTCCCGCCGGGTTTCCTCATAATACATGGCGGCGGTGTTTTCATATTGGCTGTAAGCATACTCCACTATGCATTCACCCTGCGCGCGGATCAGGCAAATACGGCTGCACGAAAAAACAGAGGCATAGTCCGCAACGCCCAAAAAGTCATAAAAAAACGCTTTCGCCAGCCCATTTTCCGCGCCGTCCCCGGCCGGTGAGCTGGCGTATATATACAATTTTTCGGAACCCTCCCGGTCGAACAATGCCTGCGCGGCTTGCTGATACTCCTCCTCTGACAGGAACTCCGCCGCTTTTTCGTGGAGGTATTGGGCTGTCCCCGCGGCGTCCGTCCCGTCGGCCCCCGTCTTCGCAACGCCGGGGCCTATTGGAATTGCCTGCCGGTCTTCCGGTATCAGGAATTCCTCGGTGATGACCTCCTCGTCCGGGATGATGACGATCCCGCCGCCCTCGCCCCCGTAGATGGGAACGGCCCCGTCCGTTTGTTCCGCGCCGGTCTGCAGTATGGCCTGCATATTCGCATTCTGCTCCGCCGACCTATTTAGCACCGCCTTTGTGGCGAATACGCTGACCGTTACCAGAACGACCAACCCGGCAAATATAGAAACCGCTTTTGCGAACTGCTTCATTCCTTACACTCCCTCATGCCATACGCAGCCCGATTGACCCGCAAGCACGTTATCATCTATTTGAGGCTCAGGCTAGAATCGCTTTGAGGGCCAGCGCGCCGACCGTTAAAAGGACAACCAGTATCGCATATATGGAAACCGCTTTTGCAAACTGCATCATGGTTTTCTGCCTCCGTTTTCCCTTTTGGGTTTCTTCTGGAAACAGAATATCATGTGAGAATGTCAAGCCAGCCTCACGCCAGTCTCATTTCGGTCTCATTTTTCGAGTTTCGAGCTTTTTTATAAGATTTTTATGAAAGCGCGAAGTATTCTATTCCCCCGCGGCGGCCAGCGCGCTGATTTCGCGCAGCCGATCGATGATGGGCAGATGCTGCGTGCACAGCCCTTCGCACCTGCCGCAGGCTACGCATTCCCCCGCGCCCGCCGCCGGTATGACCCAATGCATCTGCAGGCGCTCCGCGGCGTTGTGGCCCAGCAGCTTCTGGTTGTACGCATCCATGTATTTAGGGACGGGGATGCCCTCCGGGCAGCTGTCGCAATAGCCGCAGCCCGTGCACAGCGTGTTGAAGCCCGTGCCGCCCGCCGAAAGCGACCCGGCAAGCTCCGTCGCGGGGCGCTCTTCGAGGCCCGCCACGGCGCGCACGGCTTCATCCACCTGCGCCTTGGTCGTAAGGCCGTTGAGCGCGACGGAAACTTCCCTGTGGGAGGCCACAAAGCGCAGCGCGGCCTGCGACACGGTAAGATCCGTCCCTTCATTTAAGTAGGAGAACAGTGCGGGGTTTTCGGGTATAACGCCGCCGCCGAGCGGGTTCATGACCACCACGCCCATTTTGCGCGCATACGCAGCGTCAAGCCCCGCCTGCCGGTAACGGTAATTGAGCGCGTTGTATCCTATGAGCATGCCCTCGAACAGGCCTTCTTCTATGACCTGTGCGAGATCCTCCCCCGGCATATGCGAGGAAAAGACGATGTGGCGGATCATACCCTGTGCCTTCGCCTTTTGAAACCAGCCGTACATGGTATCGCACTGTCTGCGGTATTGCTTGAGCGAGAGCATGCACCAGAGGTGATAGAAATCGATATAGTCCACGTTAAGCCGCCTGAGACTCTGCTCCAGGCGTTTGAAAAAGCCCGCCTCTGTGGCCGGGTGATCGACCTGCTGGAAGTTGGTTTTGGAGGTTACATAAAAACTATCGCGCGGGAGGCCGCGAAGCGCCAGCCCGATAATGCTCTCGCTTTTATCGTTGCAATAAAGCGGCGCGGTATCAAAATAATTGATTCCCTTTTCATACGCATAGCGTGCGATCTGTGCGCAGGCTTCCAATCTCCCCGCACGCACATCCTCTTCATTGAAGCGCATGCCGCCAAAGCCGACCGCGGACACGCTGTGCCCGGTGTTCCCGTATTGCTTATAAACCATCGCGTTAGCCTCCTGCTGTTTTCTTTTTCCAATATATCGGTTATAATGATCCTATCACATTTTTGGCCCGTGCGGTATACCCGCGCGGGTGCATTTGGGGCGGGGGCGCGTATTTTTTTGCACATAACCGCTCGCGCTTCGTTGACAAAGAGGGGGTATTCAATGGACTATTCGGTGCTGTGGAAGCTTTCCTACGGCCTGTACGCCATCGGCGTGATGGAAGGGGACATACCGCAGGGATGCATCGTAAACACGGTATTCCAAGTCACAGCGGAAGGTATGATCGCTGTGAGCATGAGCAAAAACAACCATACGCATCACCTGATGGAAGAAACTAAGCGGTTTTCCGTTTCGATACTCACCGAAGGCACGCCGCCCAAAACAATCGGAAGGCTGGGCTATTTATCCGGCGCGAATGTGCACAAGTTCGAAGGGCTCGATTATTCCATGCGGGACGGGCTGCCGCTTTTGAACGCGGGCTGCGCGGGCTTCCTGCTCTGCACCATCGTGGGCAGCCACGACACGGGCACCCACACGGTATTTTTCGCGCAGGTGGATGATTCCTGCATCGGCGAGGATGCGCCCGTGATGACCTACGAATACTACCACAAGGTGATCAAGGGCAAAGCGCCCAAGAACGCGCCGACCTATCAGGCGACATAACCCATACCGGGCGCAGGCTTGGTATGAAGGCCGGATTTCCGATAATAAAAAAACTGGAGGCGATAGAATGTCCAAAATAGATTTGGTCCGCAGCGAAATGATGGCCGCCATGAAAAGCGGCGACAAGCAGCGCAAGGATGCTTTGTCGCTGCTGCTTTCGGCGCTCAAAAAGAAACAGATCGACAAACACGCCGACCTGACCGAGGACGAGGAAAACGAAGCCGTTTATAAGGAGATCAAGGAAGCGCAGGAGACCATCGACACCACGCCCGCGAGCCGTTCGGACGTGATCGAGGAATGCAAGGTCATCATCTCCATCTACAGCGAATTCGCGCCCGCTTTGATGGACGAGGCAGAGATCAGGTCGGTCATCGCCGATGTCTTGAAAGAGCTGGAGATTTCCGAGCCTACGGCAAAGGACAAGGGCCGAATCATGAAAGTGCTGATGCCGAAAGTAAAAGGCAAGGCAGACGGCAAACTGGTCAACGACCTGCTGGGCAAGGTGTTTTCTAAGTAACCCTATATCGGCCGAAAGCGTCCGAACTGATGTCGGCCTTTCAGCCGACATAATCAGTTAAAAACAAAGCAGCCCTGAAAAAACCGCACCGCGGGATTTTCAGGGCTGCTTGCATGGATCTGTTATTTCATTTTCTTTTTGCTCGCTTTCTCTTCCGCCCACTTTACATTCTGTGCAGCCCGGTACCGAACGATTTCGCCGACCAGCTCGGAGGGCAGCGGCTGATTGAACGGAAATTGCACCGCGCCCTTGGAGGTTTTATAGGCCGACAATTTCTCTTGAAACGCTTGGATGCCTTCCGCGCCCGGATAAAACCCGATGTGCTTCTGATGGGCGGCGAAGTGCACCAGATTGCCGTGCAAAAAGAAAGTGGGCATTTGCCAGCTTATTTTCTCCGTCGCCTCCGGCGCGGACTGCCGGATCACCTGCCGCAACGCCTGCAGCTTTTGCTGCACCTCCGGCGGAAATTGCGCGATATATGCGTCGATCGAGTCTGCCATGCTGTTGTTCCTTTCGTCACTTCTGCTTTTTCTATATTTTAAGCCTAGTATCGGATGATTTAACATAGATTTTACCTGCCCTTACTCCCGATTTTCAAGATGTATCGTATTCTGAAAGCAGGAGAGGTGGTTGTATGAATACCCCGTCGCATGTTTTGATGGGCAAGCTGGTAAGCGGATATATACAAACGCATTATGATATCAGGCTGGATGAAAGGAACTTCCTGCGGGGCAACGTGCTGCCGGATTATTTGCCTTCCTTTATCAGCCGGCCGCATTTTCTGAAGTACAGCGCGCGGTATGTGCAAAGGCTGATAACGAACCTCGCTTCCGGCCTGCCGCAGTACGCGGGGAGCGGCAGAAGGCATGCCAGATACTCGCTGCACTTAGGGATACTCTGTCACTTTTACGCGGATTTCTTCTGCTACGCCCACAGCCCGCAGTTCCATCAGGGGTTGAAACGGCATACGGATTATGAAAATGAGCTGGCGGACTATTTTGCACAGAACTTTGCAACGCTGTGCGCGTTCCCCATCATCGCGCAGCCGGTGCGGTGCGCTTCTGCGCAGGATATCTATGCGCGGTTCGAAAGGCTGCACCGCGCGTACCTCGCATCCGGGCATACGTTTATGAACGACCTAGCGTATGCAATCTACGCCTGTATCGACGCAATCGTGGCGATATCGCGGTGTAGGGCACAGCATGCCGACAGCGTGCCCAAAGGCGCTTTATCGAGGTTCACCGCGTAAAAGTTACCGGAAACCTGTGGCCGTTTTCATACACGGACAAGAGCGCCCCGTTTCGATTCCTTTATGGGGTCTGCATTGTCCAATTACCAACTACAACTATGCGCATTGGAGCGCAGTAATGTAAAAATGTTCTGATGTATTCATTTATCCGGGCTAATATAATATATCCAGCCTTCATTCATTGGATTGCGATCTGTTGGCTCTACTAGTTTAGGGAAATTTCTAAAGCACCCCGATGCCGCATAAATAATCCCTAATATTGAACAAATCGAGGCATCATAGGCATCTGGCTTTTTTTCAAGTCCATGCGGAAGTAACTCGATGATGCGTCGGCTTGAGAGCCCGGAAGATGATTTTACAAGCGCTGGGTATACTTCAATGATGCACTTGGAATTATCATCCTTAGTGAACGGATGAACCGAAAACCCATACTTATCACACCACATATTCACATGAGATATAGCCACCGTTGCGTTACTTCCCAATTTGTCAAAAGGTGCTGAAAGGGGTTTCTTTCCAAAAACCTCAAAGATATGCCTTTCAGTGTCTCTATATGCGAAACGACTTTCTATCTCTCTACTCGGTTTTTTACAGTAAATATGCTTGCCATTGAGTAAGTTAAGATATTCAGTCGGCACACCTAATGGCGAATCAATTGATATTACTATTTTTGCATCTCCACAGAAGTCATGAAAGCTTTTGTTTGTCAACAAGCCAAATATGTAATCAAGCGTAAACAGTTCTTTTGCGGGCAAAGATAATTCATTAGGACTTATCCACTCTATAGTATCCAAGTGAGGATCCCATTTGCAGATTGCAATTCCTTGCTTCGAGCCCAACCAACCACCAACATCCCAGCCTATGCTGATTATACTATCCAATTCTCCCTATCCCCCTTTATGATTACTTGTTTTTGCTAATAAGCTAGAGTCTGTTTTAAAATCTAAAGATGGTTTCATTCTTTTACACGCCCCTGCAGCAGATATGAAAAGGCCGGAATGGATAAAAGCGCGTTATTGACGTATATTCACTTGGTGTATTGATAAGCTGCCCAACTGTTTGCGAAGTGGCCGACGGCCAGCAGGGCCGCCGCAATGCCCAGCCAAAGTGACTGCACCCAAACCGCCGCAAAGCCGAACGCGAGAATCGGGAATATGGCCATCGGGATGGGGACCAGCCAAAGGGGATGAAACGCCAGCGCAAATTCCCTGCCGCCTATAAAATACCGAATCCACAGCCCATAGTATACCGCGATGCAAACCGCCATCAGCAGGAACCACACATCGACGGAGAGGATTTTGTAAGGTTCGCCTGAAAGTATCAGCAGCACGGTACACGCCGCCTGCCCGATCCGTTCGCAGATGGTGAAGAATAGGCCCGCGCTCTTTAAGCCTTTGGGAGCCTGCCGGGGCGGAAAAGCGACGAAAAGCAAGTTCGGCGTGAATAGAATCGCCGCTATAACCAATCCGGTAACTGAAAAAGCCATCGTCCAACTCCTGTATGGCCTACCGCGCAGCGAGCGTGCGCGGTCGGTCATGTTTATTATAGCATCCTGTGTTGATTACGCACAGATAGCGGGCGAAACCTATGGTAATTCTTGCCGAAATTACGCAAAAACAAAAGGCCCGCTTCCATACGTTTAACGCAAGAAAACGGGGCCTTGGCTTTATTGCTATTCTTTCTTAGTTCTTACTCTGCTTCATTCGCATGTCCTTATTGAGCACGCGCTTGCGCATACGGATGCTTTCGGGGGTCACCTCCACCAGCTCGTCGTCGGCGATAAACTCCAGGCATTGCTCCAGTGAGAGCAGCGTGGGCGGGGTCAGGCGCAGCGCTTCATCCGAACCGGAAGCGCGCATGTTGGTAACGTGCTTCTTTTTGCAGACGTTGACCACGATATCGCCCATCTTGGCGCACTCGCCGACAACCTGTCCTTCATACACCGGCACGCCGGGGCCTACGAACAGCCGCCCGCGATCCTGCGTATTGAACAGGCCGTACCCGCTGGTATCACCCGTCTCATGCGCGACAAGGCTGCCGTGCGTGCGCTCGGGCAGCTCGCCCTTGTAGGGCGCGTAGCCGTCGAATATATGGCTCATGACGCCGTTGCCGCGGGTATCCGTCAACAGCTCGCTGCGGTAGCCCATCAGCCCGCGCGCGGGGATGGAAAACCTTAGCCGCGTGCCTTCGTCGCCCGCCGCCATATCCACCAGCTCCGCCTTGCGGGAACCCAGCTTTTCCATGACCGCGCCGACAAACTCCTGCGGCACGTCCACGGTCAGCGCCTCCATAGGCTCCAGCTTTTCGCCGTGTTCGCCTTCCTTGAATATCACCTTGGGGCGGCTGACGGCGAACTCGTAGCCCTGGCGGCGCATGGTCTCGATCAATATGGAAAGGTGCAGCTCGCCGCGGCCGCAGACCTCGAACGCGTCGGTGGAGCCCGTCTCGTTGACGCGCATGGATACGTTGGTCATCACCTCGCGGAACAGGCGGTCGCGCAGGTTCCGGGAGGTCACATATTTGCCCTCCCGCCCCGCGAAGGGGCTGTCGTTGACCACAAACAGCATGGATACCGTCGGTTCGTCAATATGCACGAAGGGCAGCGGCTCAATGCAATCCACAGAGCAGGCGGTCTGCCCGACGGTAATGCCTTCCACGCCCGCCACGGCCACGATATCGCCCGCGGAAGCCTCTTCCACCTCGATACGCTTGAGCCCTTCGAAATGGTACAGGCGGGTAAGCTTTGTTTCCTTTTGCTCGGAACTGCCGCCGCCGCAAAGCACGACGGGCATAGTGCGCCGCGCGGTGCCGCGCAGTATCCGCCCTACGCCGATGCGGCCGACGTACTCGTCATAATCGATGGTGGAAAAGAGTATTTGCAGCGGGCCTTCCGGGTCGCCCACAGGCGCGGGGATGGAGGAAAGTATGGTATCGAACAGCGGCTGCATATCCTCCTGCAGCTCGTCGGGTGCCATGCCGGAATATCCGTCCCGCGCGGAAGCGTATACCACGGGGAAATCCAGCTGCTCCGCGGAAGCGCCAAGGTCCATGAACAGCTCCAGCACCTCGTCCACAACCTCCATGGGGCGCGCGCCGGGGCGGTCCACCTTGTTGACGACCACCACGGGGATTTTCTGCAGCTCCAGCGCCTTCCGGAGTACAAAGCGGGTCTGGGGCATACAGCCTTCAAAGGCGTCCACCAGCAGCAGCACGCCGTCCACGAGCTGCAAAATACGTTCCACCTCGCCGCCGAAATCCGCATGGCCCGGCGTATCCACAATGTTGATGCGCACGCCGCGGTAGGTCACGGCGGTGTTCTTGCTCAGTATGGTGATGCCGCGCTCGCGCTCAAGGTCGTTGCTGTCCATGACGCGCTCCTGCACCTGCTCGTTGGCGCGGAACACGCCGCTCTGCCGTAAGAGCTGATCTACCAGTGTCGTTTTGCCATGGTCGACGTGTGCGATGATGGCGACGTTACGGATTCCTTCGTTGGTCTGCATACTTATAGTTCACCCTGGTTTCAAAGTTTTGCACCCTTGCGGGTGCGACACATCATTATAAGGCATACGAGGAAAAAGCGCAATGTTGAATACAAAAATATAAGTAAAACCGGCGTAAAAATTCGCCGATTACTGCATTGCGCACGGGATTTTTCGGAGGCTCCGCCTCCGAACCTCCGCCAAAGGGACACGTCCCTTTGGAATCCGTAACAAATATTTTTTTATGTATCTTTTCCTTCTTTTCTTTAAGAAAAGAAGTGGGGGTACGGGGGCAAAGCCCCCGCACCGCAGAGTATCGACAAACCCTCCATGGGGGTGGGGGGGATTCGCAAATCCCCCCCATTTAATCCAATTTGACGACATGTGCGTCAAATTGGTGGAAAAAATGCCGCCATGAGCGGCATTTTAACCCACGGAAGACCCATCGACAAAGTCCGTAGGACTTTGTCGATGGCCTGGGTACGGGGGCAAAGCCCCCGCACCGTATCCGGCAGCCCGCTATAAACTCTCCCCAAAGTCATGGCGGAACTGCGAGGCAAGCTTTTCCTGCCAATCGCCCACGGGCGCAAGGCGGCCGAAGAAGAAACGCAGGGAGCCGGGCTCTTCCACGAATTTGAGCCCGCCCACCATATCGCGGTGTTTATGCAGCCACACGATGCGGTCCACCGCGTATTGCACCTGCGAAAGCGTAAACACGCGGCGCGGGAGCGCGAGGCGCAGCAGCTCCATTTCGGCGAGCGGCTCCGTGCCGTCCGGCTCGCGCTGTTCGGAGATGGTGCCGCGCTCCATGCCGCGGATGCCGCCCGCAAGGAACACAGCGGCCGCCAGCGCGCCCGCGGGGTACTGGTGCTGCGGAATATGGGGCAGAAACTTCATGGCGTTCAGGTGGCAGCCCAGACCTCCCGGCGGGGTGATCACGGGTACGCCGTGCTTGATGAGCGCATTGCACATGTACTCGATAAACTGCGGGCCCTGGGAGATAGTATCCTCGTCCATTGTCTCGTCGAGGCCCACGGTAATGGCCTCCATCTCGCGCACGCTCATACCGCCGTATGTCAAAAAGCCCTCGAACATGGGCACCAGCTCCTTCATCCGCTCGCACAGCGCTTTGGAGTGCATGCAGATGCCGCCGCCGCGCGCGAAGCCCAGCTTGCGTGCGGAAAAGTAGATGATATCCATATGCGAGGCGATCTCCAGCGTGATTTCGCGGGTGGTCATGCTGCGGCAGGTGCCCTCGCGCTGCCTGATAAAGTGCAGGTTATCCTGCCAGAGGCTGGCGTCGAGCACGGTGATAATCCCGTTTTGGTGCGCAATGCGGCAGACCTCCACCGCGTTCTCCAAAGAAAAGGGCTGCCCGCCGATCAGGTTGGTGCCCGCCTCCAAGCGGATGAAGGGAATGTTCTTCGCGCCCTCTTTTTCGATGAGCTTACGCAGCTTCTCCAAATCAAAGTTGCCCTTGAAGGGGTGCGTGCTTTCGGTTTTCAATCCTTCGGCGATGACCAGTTCCTCCACGCGGCCGCCCAGGCGCGTGATATGCGCCTTGGGGGTGGTGAAGTGGAAGTTCATGGGGATGACGCTGCCGGGCTTGACAAACGTCTGCGCGAGGATATGCTCGCACGCGCGGCCCTGATGCGCGGGCAGGAAGTATTTTGTACCGAATATCTCGTTGACCTTGCTTTCAAGACGCGTGAATGTGGCGCTGCCGGCGTAGCTGTCGTCGGCGGTCATCATGGACGCGAGCTGGTTGTCGCTCATGGCGTTTACGCCGCTGTCGGTGAGCATATCGAGAAAAATATCCTGATTCTTGAGCAGGAACGTGTTGTTGCCCGCCTCCGTCAAGGCTTCGAGCCTGCGCTCCACGGGGGGCAGGTTGAGCTTTTGCACGATGCGCACCTTGTGCATCTCGAGGGGAATCTTCTCGCCGCTGAAAAATGTGATGTTCGCCATGTGAATACGCTCCTTCAAAAAGTATTTGTTGGAGGCACTCTTTGGCGACAATGCCACCCCGAAAGGACGAAAAAACGCTCCTCCTCCGTTTTACCAGAGGACGAGCGCCAAATCCCGTGTTACCACCTCAATTCGCCAGCGCCTCGCGACGCCGACCTTTTCAAGTACGGCAGGAAACCCTGCTTATACTCTATCGCGGTAACGGGCGAAGACCGGTCCAGCCTACTGGGCAAAAGCTGCCGTTTGGTGGAATGCTGTTTGCGTGTATTCCCGGGCCGTTCCCTGCCGCCTTGCACCAACCGGCGGCTCTCTAAAGGGACAACCGCGGGTATACCCCGCCTCCCGGTACTCTTTCGCAGTCATAGCATGTATATATGAAATTAGTGCTTATTATACGCAGTACAGGCATGCCTGTCAACACCTAAAATGTACAACCCGCTGACAAGGTCACGTGGACTTTGCCAGCGGGTTCGGGCCATCGGCAAAGTCCGTAGGACTTTGCCGATGGATTTTCTAGTGGGTTAAAATGCCGCCCATGCGGCATTTCTTCCGCCAATTTGACGCACATGTCATCAAATTGGATTATAAGTGGGGGATTTCCGAATCCCCCACACCCCCACGAAGTTTTGTCGATACCCTGCACTCACTTACATTTTGATGATCTGGATGTTGCCGATCAGAGGCAGAGGCTTCATCTCGCCCTTGCAGACGTTGACGAGGCCCATGATAACGAGTACGACAAAGCCGAGGCTCGCGATGCCCAGTATGGTACCTATCACCGCTGCGGCGCCCCACGAAATCAGGGCGAACAGAGCCGTTAGTATACCGTAAACGATGCTGTATGCGATGCCCGCAAGGCACAGGTTCAGGCCCTGCCCCGCATGGAAGCGCGCAAAGCGGGAATCTTTGGCGGCGAGCAACGGAATAAGGAAGAGAATGCCGCTGTAAGAAAACAGAGACATCGCGCCGATGCCCAGCGTATGCGGGTCGCCGTCCGGCTCATACGTTCTTTCCTGCCGGGGCTGCTGATAAGACTGGTAGGGCTGCTGCTGGTAGCCCTGCTGCTGGTAGCCTGCGTTTTCCTGTGCCGGGGGTTGTGCCGGCGCCATGGCGGCGCCGCAGCCCGGGCAGAAACGGGCGTCATCCTTTACCTGCGTACCACATTGTCCGCAAAATGCCATGTTGATTACCTCCTGTTAAATAATAAAATGCGCAAAGTTGCCGGAAAATTCAAATATCGACTGTGAAACCTTACAAACTGTCGATAAACCCCTTGGGGATTCGGGGACCGCTTTGCAGTTCGCAATGGTCGCACCATTCTCATATGAGTGGTGCTCCCTTACTCACTGGCCTTCTTCGTGCCCGGGGCATCCGGCAAGCGGATGCCCGTTTCGGCTTCAAACGGTTCACTGAACCGTTTGCTGCCTTTGGTACCGGCCTCAACCCCGCTTCATCTGCCACTGGCAGCGCTCGGCTCCGGCTCCCAGAGGCTTGAGAACCGCCGAAGAGCGACATGTGCGGTGGCGGCGGAAAGCCTTGCGGCGCAAGGCTTTCCTTGCAGGAACAACCGGTCCTCGGCGGGAGACGCCTCGGACACTAGGCCTGCGGGCCGTCGCCGTCAC
>JAVBWI010000004.1:0-429745 GCA_036677445.1 Clostridia bacterium | reverse complement strand
CGACATGTGCGGTGGCGGCGGAAAGCCTTGCGGCGCAAGGCTTTCCTTGCAGGAACAACCGGTCCTCGGCGGGAGACGCCTCGGACACTAGGCCTGCGGGCCGTCGCCGTCACCGTAAGGCACAGGTTGTTCCTGTAATCCTCGAAAAAGTGCCGCAAGGTACTTTTTCGACAAGCTGGGCGCAATGTAATTGCGCGGATAGGGAGGCGGCAAATTGGTTACGAACGAATACTTAAAATGGCTGCGTAACACGGCTTCTTTCTGGTGGCATGACAGCGCGAACCTTAACGAAATGGAGCAGGCCATTGAGAACGGCGCTACGGGCGTTACGACAAACCCGCTGCTGGTCAAACGCTCTTTGTACGGGTTTCCGGAGGAATGGAAGCCGTATCTTTTAGATATACCCAAAGGCTTGAAGGGATCGGAAAAGGCGGAGGAGCTGATTCGCCGCGTAACGATACAGATTGCGGCAAAGTTTGAGCCGATATTCCACGCTACGAAGAAAGCGCAGGGGTATGTGTGCGCGCAGGTCAACCCATGCCTTCCCGGCGATGCGGCGTATATGCTGGAAATGGCGAAACGGCTGCATGCATGGGCGCCCAACATCGCTGTCAAACTTCCCGGAACCGGCGCGGGGCTTGACGCTATGGAAGAATGCGCCGCGATCGGCATCACCACCGTGGGAACTGTAAGCTTTACGGTACCTCAGGCCGTGGAGATCGCAAAACGCCAATGGATGGGCGCGCAGCGCGCGAAGAAGGCGGGCATACTGCCCGGGCGTGCATTTTCAGTGGTGATGGTCGGGCGTTTGGATGATTACCTGCGCGATGTAGCGCAGGATACGCATGCAGGCGTGCTGGAAAGCGATATCATACAAGCTGGCACGGCTGTCATCAAACGCGCGTATCAGATCGTGAAAGAACGCGGATACGATTCGAAACTGATGCCTGCGGGCATGCGGGGCGGATATCATGCAATTATGCTTGCAGGAGCGGACATGTCAATGTCCATTTCCACAGGCATTCAGCAGCAGCTTTCGCAGGCGCCGCAGGGGCTGCACATAGAAGAAGAGGTGCCTAAAGATGTGATAGCCAGGCTGATGACCGTAAAGGAGTTCGCAAGAGCATATGAGCCTGAAGGCATGCGGCCTGAAGAGTTTATAACGTACGGTACCACGCAGAAAACGCTTTCGCAATTCGTTGAAGCAGGGTGGCTGCCCATACAGGAATACTGAAGTGGGCTGTTAGGGTTTTCACTGCTCATAATTCGTTCCGTAGCGATACCGTGTGTGTTCGAGTCCGCCTTTGGCACCAGGTAAGGACACAAGCTTTAGTACAATGAAAAAGTTATCTCACCGAGGGGGGGCTGCCCATTTGAGTGCAGCCCCCCCAATCCATGACGTTTGATTCTGGCTTTACTTCCCGGCCGCCGCGCTCTCGCCCGAAAGCTTGCCGAACACGACGGTATCCACGACCGCGTTCCCGCCAAGACGGTTGCCGCCATGTACGCCGCCGGTGACTTCGCCCGCGGCATACAGGCCGGGGATGGCCTGACCGTCCTTATCCAGCACACGGCAGAGCGTATCGATCTGTATGCCGCCCATGGTGTGGTGTACGCAGGCAACGCGGGGGCAGGCCACGTAGGGGCCCTTGGTCAATTTGGTGGAATAAAGGGTACGGCCGAACTCGTCCGATTTTGCATCTACGTCGGCATTGAAGCTGTCGATGGTGGCCTTGAGCGTTGCGGGGTCGCAGCCAATCTTCTCTGCCAGTTCCTCCAGCGTTTCGGCTATGATCAACTCGCCGTTGGCTTCCGCCTCCCTGGCGGGAATGCCGTCGCCCGTTTTGAGTTGGTCGATGGGGATGAAGTCTCCATCGCCGGATTCCACAATGTACATCAGCCCGTCCGTCTGACTGAGCAGCGCGCTGCAAATCACGTCACGGCGGCCGTCCTCACGTACAAACCGCTTTCCTTCCTTGTTGATGAATATGATCTGGTCCGTACCGGAAAGGCCCCTCGGGGTATAACGGGTCATGCCGCCTGTTTTGGGATTTCCCAGGTACAGAAGCTGAATCTGCTCCATATCCACGAGACTGGCGCCTGCCGCTTCCGCCATTATGATGCCGTCGCCAGTGATGCCGGGCGTATTGGTCGTCATAACGTTCGAACCAAGTTCCGGCCACTTGCCGCTGGTGTTGTACTGCTGGCGCATTTCAACGTTCGCCGAGAAGCCGCCGGTGGCGATAACAACACCCTTATTCGCGTGCAGCGTCAGAGGGCTTCCGTCAGGGTTGGTGGCGTTTACTCCAATTACGCGGCCCGTACTGTCGGTAATGAGGCTTTCGCCCTTGGTGCTGGTCAATACCTGCACCTTATCGCCCTGGTCGCCAAGCACCTTCATATATGTTTTAATATAGCCGGTACCCATGCTGTCGAGCGAGCCGTGTGTACGGGGGTACAGAGCGCCGGCGCCCTGGCTGATTTTATCGGAGAACTGCATACCCATGCTCTTGAGCCACTGCAGACCGTCGTAAGCGTTGAAGCACAGAACGTCCACAAGATCCTTGTTGGCTATCTTGTCGCCGCCTTCCCAGGTCTGCTGGGCATAGAACTCGGGGGAATCTTCTATGCCTTCCGGTTCCTGAAGCCCGGGATCGGGGCAGTTGTAAATACCGCCGCATACAATCGTATTACCGCCCACAGCGCCCATTTTTTCAATTACGATTACTGAAGCGCCGTTTTGTGTTGCGGACACAGCCGACGCAAGCCCCGCGCCGCCGCCGCCGATTACGATGACATCGGCCGTCAGTTCGCTTTCGTACGATACGGGCGCGGCTGCGCTGGATGCCGCTTTAAGCGCGGCAATATCCGCTCCGGCTTGCGTAAGGCAATCTTCCACAGCGGCGAGTATCGCTTTGCTGGTATTGGTAGCGCCGGATACGGCATCCACATTGAGCGTTTGCCCCGCAACGATTGCGGCGGGGATGTCAGAAATCGCTTTGTCGGAAATCCCCGCTGTTTCACCATGCTCGGCAATTTTCACATCGGTAATGCTGTTTAAGTCCACGGTCACTTCCACGCGCACATCGCCGTTGTTTCCTTTCGCGGCGGCTTCATACACGCCGGGATTATATAGCCCGGCGGGGGCGGCAGCCCCGGTAGGCTGGACGGGTTGGTCGGGTGCGCTTGGTTCTGCGGCGGGTGCGCTGCAGGCCGCCAGGCCAAGCAACATGAAAGCGCACAGTACGATGCAGACAATTTTTTTCATGCAATGTAGCTCCTTTCCGTATTGGCCACTTTGTTATAAAAGTGACATTCATACACATATCGTACTACACTGCAAGCTGTTCGTATTTACACAAATATCGTGTTTTTGTGGAGATTTGTTCCGGGCTGAGGGGACTCTATCATTGGAGTAAGTTCTTTTCCCGGTACTCTCTGGGGGAAAGCCCTCGGCAGTTTTTAAATACCCTGCTAAAATAATGCTGGTCGGGATAGCCTGCCATTTCGGCGATCTCACGCACGGTATATGCCTGCCTGCCTGTTAAAAGCCTTGAAGCGTATTCGACGCGCAAGGCCGTTATATATTCGATGCAGCCCATTCCGGTGGCGGTCTTTACGGCTTTGAGCAAGGCCGTCCGGCTCATATTGAACTGTTCTTCAAGCCCTTCCACTGAAATCTCCTGATCCATAAAATGTTTTTTCAAATATGCCACCACGTTGCCCTCCCTGCAGGGCGGCAGGGCTTTACGCAGCAGGTCTCGTTCATCCCTGCGGATATCGTACTTTCGTATTGCCTCAGTCATCGCGGTTTTAAACTCCTGATCCTCTACGGGCTTGAGCAGATATTGCGAGACTTCATAAGGTATGGCCTTTTGCGCGTAATCGAAGCGGTCGTAGCCTGTAAGTATCAATACTGCACACTCGCATCCGCTTTCTCGGAGTCTGCGCAGGCATTCAAGGCCATCCAGAAATGGCATGTTGATGTCCAGAAGCAGTATTTCGGGGTCATATTCTTCTACGACCCGGAGCGTTTCCTCCCCATCCGCCGCAGTTGCCACTACGCGCGCATCCAGCCCCATTTGTTCAATCTGCCGGGTAAGCCCGCGGCGGATGATATCCTCATCATCGGCTATAACAACTCTGTACATTCTTGCCTCCTTGGTATCATGACGGTTACCTTGGTGCCTTCGCCATACACGCTTTCCAATGTAAGCCTGGCTTGGTTTTCATAAGCCAGCTTCAGCCTTTCGCAGATATTGTGAAGGCCGTAATTTCCGTCGGCACGGGATTCGCGCAGGGAAGCGCGCAGCGCCGCAAGCGCGTTCTCCCGCATACCCACGCCGTTATCCTCAACGCGTATATATATATTCGTGTCTTCGCCCCATGCGCTCACACGGATATGCCCACCCTGCTTTTTATGCTTGATACCATGATAAATGGCATTTTCCACAAGCGGCTGCACGATGATTTTAATTATGGGGCAATCCCGAACGCCGTCATCGAGTTCTATTTCGTAGGTAAGAAGCTGCGCATAGCGCATTTGCTGAATATCAAGATACGACGCGGTGTGCCGGAATTCCTGATAAAGAGGGATCTCCTCTTTGCCTTCGCTCAGAAATACTCTGCAAAAAGTGGACAGCGATGTCACCGTTTTCGCAATATCTTCCGCGCTGTGCTCCTTCGCCATCCATTTAATGTTATCCAACGTATTATAGAGGAAATGCGGCTTGATTTGTGCCTGCATAACCTGCAGTTCCGCCTTACGTTTGCTGGCCTGCTCTTCGTAAATGCGTGCAATCAGCTTATTGATACGGTCCAGCATGCTGTTGTACGAACGGCCAAGATAACAAATTTCGTCCTTCGTGCTCGGCTGATAGTAGGCTTCCAGATTTCCGCGCTCAACCAAATCCATCCGAGCCTGAAGCTGCCGCATGGGCTTTACCACCGAACGGGCCAGCACAATAGCCATGCATGCGCTTGCAATAAGCAGCAACAGACAGACCACTGTCAGCTCAAATACCATGCCGTCAACATGCCGGTAAATCTCGCTGTTGTCAACCAGCCCGCAAAATATCCAATCCGGCGAATGCGGAACGGGGGCGTAAAAAAGCGTACTTACCCGTCCGTCCACATTCATGGCGGGTACGCTACCGGGCTGGGTCATATCGCAGGCGGAAAGGAGACTTTGTATCTGCCCGTCGTCGAGTACCCGCCGGTGAAAATAGCTTTCGCTTGTGGTGAATATATGCCCGTCGCTGTCCATAACCCATGTTTTCCCGTCATAGATGCGGATGGTATTGACAATTTCCTTTAGCCGCACAAGAGGAACGGCGCTGCACAGCATTCCGTCTATGGCTCCGCCGTAACCGGTAATGGGATAGTAAAAAAGCAGAACCTCCTTATTTTCACGGGATAAAATGGGATCGCCTATGTTGCATTCTGCGCTGTCCTTCAACACCTGGTTATAATCTTCATACAAAATCAGGTCCAGTATTGCTTCCGCATTCACCCAGTTGAAGCCACTGTATACGTTTGCGCCCCCGTAGGCAAAGGTTTCCATGGTGTCCCCGCCATCCTTGAAACTTTCTGTAAGGTTGTGTATCAGCGGGGTAATGCCGCGTACATCCGCGGATTTAAAAGCGGGCGCCTCGGCCAGTACCCGGAATTCGCTGATTTTGCGGTATATCCACATCCCTACCTCGGATGCTTTGGATTCGGCCAGCATAGTGCCCTGCCGCTGCACCGCGCGCATGCTGTCCGGCCGCATTTTTAAATTGGCATAGCAAAGCAGAGATATAAAAATCACTGTCAGCGACAGCACAAACCCGAACAGAATCCGAAAACGAATGGAGTGACGTATATGCATCCTGTATTTCCTTCTTTTCATACGGATAAGCAAATCATATAATAAAAATGTAATAATGGCAACGTTGCGTAAAAGTTCGCCGTCATGGAGGACAAGATGAAAAAGTATATAGCATGGCTGTTTTGCATCGGCATGGTTATACTGGCAGGATGCGGCCGGGCTTTGATTGCTGCTTCGGATGAAGATGCGGCTATGGCGCAGGACGGCATATTCCGGGGAACGGCGGAAGGCATGAGCGGCGAGATCGTTGTGGAGGTTGAACTCAATAGCGGGTATATCCGGCATATAGAACTGATCTCTCATCATGAAGCGAACGGGTTTGAAAAAGCCGCCATTAACCTTAGCGACAGCATTATCGCAAAAAATTCTCTCGACGTAAATACTGACGAAGTAACCCAAGGTTTTTTGGCGGCGGTGGAGGATGCGCTTTCCCAGGCGGGGCTGCACGCGCAATTCCTTTCGGCCCCTGCTGCACTTCAAAGATCAGAAGAAACGGAATATGAATGTGATATTGTCATCATCGGCGCCGGCAGCGCCGGGCTTTGCGCCGCTATCGAGGCCAGGAGCCTCGGCGTTGAAAACATCATCGTGCTGGAGAAAATGTCGTTTACCGGCGGCAATACCCGTATGTCCGGTGGCGGATACAGCGCCCCCGGCAACTGGGTGCAGCTTGCCGAAGGCACCACAAGCGACAGCACGGATATCTTTTATTCGGATGTTTATGAGGGCGGCGGCAGGCTGGGGAAGCCCTCGCTGATCAGGCTGCTGACGGAAAACGCGCTTGCTGATGCATATTGGCTCAGGGACACGGTAGGCGTCCGGTTTTTACCCGATCAGCTTTGGTACGAAGGGCATACCGTTGCGCGCACGTTATGTACCGAAGGAAGCGGAGCGCAGCTTATTGATACGCTGCTTGCCAAGGCGGAAGCCATGGGGGTGCGGGTGCATTATACGACCCGCGCCACGGCGCTCGAATGCGGCGAGGGAGGAAGAGTGACCGGCGTATTGGCTGAAAGGGGGGATAAAACGCTGCGCTACAACGCCTCCAAAGGCGTTATATTGACTTGCGGCGGCTTTGGAGCAAACCTTGCAATGTGCGAGCGGTACGACAGGTATTGGAACAACCTTAGCGATTCGCTGCCTTCCACCAATTCCCCAGCCAATACCGGGGATGGTATCCGCATGGCGCAGGAGGTTGGTGCGAACCTTGTAGGTATGGAATACATTCAACTCTATCCTATCAGCAACCCGGCCACGGGAAGCATTTACCAAATCGACCATGCGAGGCTGAACGGAAGCGCTCTGCTGATCAATCAAGAAGGGAACCGTTTTGTGAACGAACGCGCCATGCGCGACGAGCTTTCCGCCGCCATATTGCGCCAGCCGGGCCAGACCGTGTATGAGCTTGTGGATTCGCGCACCGTCGAATTGCTGCGGCTGGAAACCAGATATGCCGAAGAAATAGCGCGCTGTCGGGATCAGGCTGTGCTTATAAAAGGCACGCTTGCGCAGTGCGCGGATTATTTTGCCATACCTTCCGGCTCGCTCGCAAAAACCGTAGAGCGGTATAATGCGTTGGCCTCGCGCGGCGAAGATACCGATTTCGGGCGGGAGCAGCCTGTGCCCATGAGTGAAGGGCAGTATTTTATGTTTTCTATTGTGGCCTCCGTTCACCATACGATGGGCGGTGTGGAAATCGATGAACATGCCCGTGTGCTGGATACGGACGGTAACGCCATTCCCGGGCTTTATGCTGCGGGCGAGGTAACGGGCGGTATCCATGGAGCGAACCGGCTTGGTTCCGCCGCGCTTACCGACAGCGTAGTGTTTGGCCGTATCGCAGGGCGAAGCGCGGCAACAAGCTGACGGTTGGCAAGCAGAGCTCTCGCTGCCGCCTATCGTATATCGCTCCTTTTATGTGGCGTCGGTGAAATATGGTTTTTGGCCGGCAGGGAACCATAAGATTCGCACACAGGGCTATGTGCTCGATGATGAAGAAATGTCCCCCGGCGTGCGGTGCCTGGCGCTGCCCATATACGATTACCGCAACAGCGTGCGCTACAGTATCGGCATTTCAGGGCCAAAAGCAAATATCAACGCGGCCACTATGGAGCATTACATCCGAAAAATGGTGGCCGCTGCCCGCCAGATCAGCAAAGAGATCGGCTGCGAGGCGGAATTTTGAGGTTTCACACAGCCACCAACCGTAAAGCGAAGGCTGCAATCCTGGTCGGCCTATGCTATCATGCGGTCTATCCGGAATATATCCACGTCTCGCAGCGAAGCGCAGACGATATCCGCCTCCGCCAGGAACCGTTCATTCCCGATACCCACTGCAAACATCCCGGCGGCTTTAATCGCTTGTACGCCGGCCTGCGCATCCTCTATGCCGACGCAAAGCGGGTGTGCGAAACCAAAGTGGTCTGCCGCGTTGAGAAAAATATCCGGCGCGGGCTTGGCATGCCGAACGGCTGCGGGATCTACGATATAATCGAACCTGTCTGTGATTTTCATTCGGTCAAGTAACAAACGGGCATTTTCCGATACGCTGCCGAGCGCGATGCGTATACTGTTTTTCCGGAGCAAGGCAAAAAGATCAAGCGCGCCGGGCTCCAGGTTGCGTTCGTCGAACCGCGAGATCAGATCAACGTAGATGCGGTTCTTCTTTTCCGCAAGCGCCCGCTTTTCGGCGTCGTTGAAGCGGCCAGACATGCCGATGTCGGAAAGAACGATATCGAGCGATTCCATACGTGAACGTCCTCTGACAGCATCAAAGACCTGGACGGAGAGCGTCGCGCCAAGCTGCCCCGCCAGCTTAGCCCACGCAAGAAAGTGCTCCCGGCTGGAAGTAGTGAGTACGCCGTCGAGATCGAATATGACCTCCCTGATATGCATGCCTGTACTCCTTTCACTTAGCCTTTTCGTAGTTGGTCACCGTCACGCGTTGGGGCGGCGGTACCAATTGGGAGTCACGCCGAGATATTTTTTGAACGTTTTAATATAGTAGCTTTGTGAACAGAAATGGAACTTGTTCGCGATATCGGCGAGCGGCATATCCGAATATTTGATGAAGTAGACCGATTCTTCCACCTTACGCTTGAGTATGTATTTGAACAGCGAAATATTGACTTCCTTCTTAAATAGTGACGATAGGTAGTTGGGATGAACGTACACCTTATCGGCAAGTTCTTTGAGCGTTACCTTTTCCGTCAGCGACTGGTTCGCGTTGTTGATGGTACGCAGTACGATGTTGGAATACTTGGAGTCGTTGACATCAACCACCATCGAGCAAAAATCCCGAAGCATATCCGATTCAAGGTTGATAAGATCTGTTTTTGTTTCAGCGCGTTCAATGGCGATGATATAAGCATCGCTCAGTGTGAAGGCCTCTTCGGGTGGGGAGCCCGCTTCGATCGCCGCACGCGCATACAGCGTACACGAGCAGATAATGGAGTTCTTAAGCGAACGGATGGGGTCGTCGGCCAGGTGAGCGCGCTGTCGCTTGTTCGTTTCAATGAGCAGCCGCTGCGCGTTTTTGTTGTCGCCTTTTTTGATCATGTCGATCATTTCGCGCTCGAGAAAGTAAGGCGGGTGAATATACATGGTATCCAGGTTGCGCGACTTGATCTCGCAGAAGTCCTTTTCGATGATGCTTAAACACTCCGTCTGCGGCATAAACGGCTCCTTTCCGAAAAAACTTTATTAATATTTTGATTACGATATTTCAGGCCCATAACGTGACGACTGATGTACGTTAATATGATTATATAACATTTAAGGAAGATATTTATATGCAGGAAGAAATTTCGCTAAAATACTGCAAATAATGTTAAAATTTTTATATTGTATGCATATGCGCATGCGAAAAGAAGATATTAACATATTTACATTAAAATGAAAATACTGGAATACGGCACGGATTGTATACTTTATAATATAAAATAGGTTGATTTAATAGCAGGTATTCACATCTTACCGACTGCCCTAATGAAAATCAAAAAAGGAGTGTGTAACATGAAACGAACATTGGTGTTGGTTCTTGCAGCATTACTGTCCTTGACATTATTGGTCGGGTGTGCAAGTACATCGGGAACTCCGGTGGCTCCAGCGGCGACCTCCGAAGTCGCGGCTGCGCCCGAGCCGCAGGCTCCCGAGCCCCCGGCGGAGCCTATTGTGCTCAAATTTGCGGCGCAGGCCGACAGTACGCCTGCAACGCAGGCGGTTATCGATGCATTCAACGCGTCGCAAAGCGATTACAAGGTGGAATGGGTTGAGATGACCAACGATTCAGGCCAGATGCATGACCAGCTGCTTACCTCGCTGCGTGACTCGGCGGAGTATGATATCGTCTCACTTGATGTTGTGTGGGCGGGTGAATTCGCTGCCGCCGGTTTTATCGAGCCGCTCGATATGATGATGGCGGACGCAGGACTCAAAAAGGCCGATTACAACGCCGGTTCCATGGCGTCGGGCGTTTACCAGGGCAAGCAGTATGTGCTGCCGTTTTTTCCCGATCTTGGGCTGCTCTACATTCGTACCGATATTGTGAGTACGGAGGATGCCGCCAAGCTTGTATCGGGTGATTACACATGGACGGATTTGCTGGCGATGGCCGAGAAATACGCAGGGCAGGGCGGCACGGAGACCGGCATTGTATTCCAATCCAAACAGTATGAAGGCCTGGTATGCAACCTGTCGGAATTCACCGGCGCGTTTGCCGATCTAAAAGGCGGTCTTGAGACCATGAAGCTGTTTGCCGCCTCGGATGCGGTACCTGTCGACATACTCAACTATACCGAAGGCGAGACGCATACGAGCTTCATCGAAGGCAAGTCGGTATTTGCGCGCAACTGGCCTTACCAGTACGGCATGATCAAAGGCGAGGGTTCCAATATCGCGGTGGATCAGGTGACGGTTGCGCCGCTGCCAAAAGGCGACACGGTAGGCGGCTGGCTGCTGGCCATCAATGCGAAATCGAAGAACAAGGAGAGCGCCTTCGAGTTCATCAAGTACCTTGCGGGTGAGGAAGGCCAGCGCATCATGTCCACGCAGGGCGGCTATGTACCCGGCTTCAATACGCTGCTGGGTGATCCTGAGGTCATGGCGGCAAATGAGATGCTTTCGATGGAGGGCTTTACCAACGCGGTTGCAAACACGATTCCGCGTCCGGTTTCGGCGGAATACTCCGCTCTGTCCGACACGATTCAGATTAACGCGCATAAATTCCTGTCCGGAAGTCAGGATCTTGCAGCCACGGTCTCTGCGATCGAGGCGGCGCTGGGCTGAAAAGAATGACGCGAAGTGGGGATGCGCTGATGAAGCGCATCCCCGGTTTTTGATTATGGAGCGATTCATCGGATCAGGTATCCGTAACCGTTTCTTCAAGCGACAGGTTGCCGATATCCGCCGCGCCATGGAAAGGTCGATGCTATGAGACACAGAATCAAGCTCAAAGAGCTGCTCTTCATACTCCCGGTTCTGGTGATACTCACGATATTTTCTCTGTATTCCATCATGCAGACGGGCATATACTCGCTCTTCGATTACCAGCTCAACGATCCGCAAAAGGCAGGCCTGTATCTAAGTGACCGGTTCAATACCTCGTTGTTCGAAGAAAACATGAAATACGTCAAGTTTTTTGTCGGGGACGACAGGACGCTGGCGGCGGATGAACAGTCCGTGGCGGATTTCGACCGGTTGATCGTATTGGCGGATGAGGGGCTGGCGCTCTGTGCAGGGCTCGATACGGGAGAGGATACGGCGACGCTCACGGCCGATGACTCCGACCGGGCGGGCATGATTATAAACGGGCTAAAGGCGACCACGCAAGCGGTGTATGGCCGGAATCCGAACATCGCATTTTACAACAGCGAGGGCATGACTGCGATTACGGATAGCCTGAACGACTGCTTCATTCCGGATAACTTCATCGGCGTCAACGGTTATGTGGCCGCGCTGCGCGATACGCGATTCTGGACGGCGACGTGGAACACGGTGCTGTTCACGCTGGTTTCGGTCAGCCTGGAGTTCGTGTTGGGTCTGGCGCTGGCGATGGTGATGAACAAGGCAATAAAGGGCATCGGGGCTGTGCGCACAACCGCGCTGATTCCCTGGGCAATCCCCACTGTGGTGTCGGCGCTGATATGGAGTTATCTGTACGACGGGTCAAGCGGCATCATATCGTTGATCATATCCAGGCTTGGCCTCATAGAGGGGCCAGAGTACATGCTTCTTTCGGCAGGGGGCGCTATGACCTCCGCGGTACTCTCGGATGTATGGAAGACGACGCCGTATATGGCGCTGCTGCTTCTCGCCGGCTTGCAGACCATCGACCAAGGGTTGTATGAGAGCGCACGCATCGACGGTGCGAACAAGCGGCAGCAATTCTTCCGGGTAACTTTGCCGCTGCTCAAGCCCGCGATACTTGTGGCGCTGCTGTTTCGCACGCTTGACGCGTTCCGCGTATACGACCTTATTGCGGTGCTCACCAACGGCGGCCCAGGGGGCGCGACCGAAACGCTTTCCATATACGCCTATAAAAAGATGTTCGCGCAGACCAATTTTGGTTATGGCGCAGTCATCGTCATCTTGATGTTTGTGATGGTCGCTGTCATCGCTTTCCTGTTCGTCAAGGTGCTGGGCGCGGAAGTCGTAAGCGACGACTAGGAGGGGAACATGAAAAAGAAGCTGAACAAAACCGACCGGGTATTTTATATCGTGCTGATCGCATTTCTCATTATCATCGTGTTCCCTTTCTTCTGGGTGCTTATCACATCCATCAAGCCGGGCGGCGAGGTGTTCGGCCATGGCGCGTACAATCCCTTTACAAGCAACCCCACGCTGGAGAACTACGGTACGATCATCGGCAAGGGCATCGGCCAGTCGATACGCAACAGTGTCATCGTGTCGGTGGTCACGATGACCTATGTGGTGGCGATATCGTCGATGATGGCTTATGCGATTTCACGGTTTAATTTCCGTGGAAAGAACCTTATCCTTGGGTTTGTGCTCACAGTCTCGATGTTCCCGCAAATGATCATTGTCGGCCCGGTATACAACATATTCATGGCGCTTGGGTGGAACAACAGCTATTGGGTGTCGTTGCCTTACGCTACGATCACGCTGCCGCTCGCGGTGTGGATACTGGTGTCCCATTTCAAGAAGATCCCCATATCGGTCGAGGAGTCGGCACGGATTGACGGCGCGACACCCATGAAGATACTCTGGCGCATCGTGTTCCCGCTTGCAGCTCCCGGCATATTCACCGCAGCCATCATCAGCTTCATCGCCGCGTGGAACGAATATCTGCTCACCGTGACGCTCAACACCAACGTGAATTATCATACGGTGCCCGTCGCGATATCGTTTCTGCGCACGCAGTTTCAGATACTGTGGGGCGAGGTGACCGCGGCGACAATCATTGTTGCCATACCGACCCTCATATTGGTGCTGTTATTCCAGAGGAAAATCATATCCGGGCTTGTTTCAGGCGCGGTAAAGGAGTAACGACGACATGCTACAGTCTAAGTGGATCGTCAGGGATTGCAGCCTGAACGCGCGTGCTTTACTCAAAAACGAATCGGTGTTCACCACTGCCAATGGATATATCGGCGTGCGCGGCTGCTTCGAGGAGGGCAGCGCGGATTATAAAACGATCCGGGGCGCTTACATCAACGGCTGCAGCGACACGGAGGATATCTGCTACGATGAGAAGCTCAGCGGCTTTCCGCAAACCAAGCAGGCCATCGTCAACATTCAGGATTTTCAGACTGTCGAAATATGGGTTGGGAGCGAACTATTCAGCCTGTTTTGCGGGACTGTGCTTAGCTTCGACCGTTTCCTCGACATGAAAAACGGAATTTGCCGCCGTCACATCGAATGGGAAACGAAAACAGGGAAACGGCTGAAAATCGAGTTCACGCGCATGGCTTCGCTGGCTGTGCGGGAACTGTTTACGATTGATTGCCGTGTCACGCCGCTCAATTTCTCCGGAGAGCTCCGCTTTGTATCAAAATGCAGCGCCGATGTCGCCAACTATTCGGACAGCGAGGATCCGCGTACCAACAGCCGAACGGACAAGAGCCTGCGTCTTATGGAAAATGATATCACAGACGGCTTTGTTTATTTAGAGACCGAGACGGTGCATTCGGGTATCTCGGTGGGTACGGGAATCCGCCATACGGTGTCCGTTCAGGCGGAGTGGGCGTATGCGCTATGCGGCGATGCCGCTGTGGCGACCGCCACGGTGCAGGCTTCGCGGGAGGAAGAAATTCGTTTTGTGAAATACATACACTGCGTGAGCTCGCTTCATACTGGCAACCTCAAGCAGGCGGCGATGGAGATGTCCGGCCGCGACGCAGGACAAATGGATGTGTTGTATGTTAGACAGCGCGATTATCTCGACGCGCGTTGGGAAATTGCCAACGTGCAGATCGACGCGGACGACGGCGCGGACGTCAGCCTGCGTTACTGCATCTATCAGCTCATCTGCCACGGTCAGCCCGCAGGCGGCTCGATCCCGGCCAAAGGGCTCTCAGGCGAGGGATATGCGGGCCACTACTTCTGGGACACGGAGATATTCATCCATCCATTCTACGCGCTGACCGCTCCGCACACGGCAAAAGAATTGCTGCTGTTCCGGTACAGGCAACTGGACGCAGCGCGCCAAAACGCGCGATCGCTTGGACACCCCAAGGGCGCGGCGTACCCGTGGCGTACCATTACGGGCAGCGAATGTTCCTCGTTTTTCCCGGGCGGCGCGGCGCAGTACCACATCAACGCCGATATCGCCTACGCGCTGGTCAACTACTACCATATTACCGGGGACGAAGCGCTGCTGCTCAATGAGGGCGCGGAAATACTGTTTGAAACCGCGCGGCTGTGGATGGAGATTGGGCATTTCCACGAGGGATGCTTCCGCATCGACACCGTGACCGGGCCGGACGAATATACGTGCCTGATCAACAACAACTATTACACCAATCTGTTGTCAAAGCACAACCTGGAGTGGGCGGTGCGTGTATACGGGCGGCTGGCAGAGCAGGAGCAAAGCGCCGCAATCGAGAGGACAGGGCTGACTCATAAGGAGACGGAGGGCTTTCGCAGGGCGTATGAAAATATGTACTTCCCGCCCGGCGACGAGATTACGCCGCAGGACGACTCCTTCCTTGCCAAGAAGCGGTGGGATTTTGCGGCAACACCCAAGGAACAGTATCCGCTGCTGCTGCATTACCACCCGATGACGCTGTACCGCTATCAGGTATGCAAGCAGGCGGATGTGCTGCTGGCGTATTATCTGTTCCAGAAGGAGAACCCGAGGGCGCTGATGGAGCGCTCATACGCGTTTTATGAGGATATCACGACGCACGATTCATCGCTTTCCGCTTGCATATTCTCCATCATGGCCGCACGGCTGGGTATGACGGAAAAGGCATACGCGTATTTCGACCGCACGATACGGCTCGACATTGACGACATCCACGGCAACACGAAAGACGGGCTGCACATGGCCAACCTCGGCGGATCATACCTGTGCGTGCTGGGCGGCTTCGCCGGGCTCGTTATCGACGGGGAGGGCGTATCGCTTGCGCCTGGGCTGCCCGCCAAATGGCGCGCGTATCGCTTCCGGTTCCTATACCGGGGCAGCCTGTTCGAAGCGGCGGTGTCGGCGGACAGAACAGAGATCAAACGCGTATCCGGGCCGCCGCAGCGCATCATGCTGGACGGCGTTGCGAAGGAATACTGATTCCGATGGATGCATTCAATCAAAGCGCAAACACGGGGAGCACACGCGGCGAAGCGGTGAAAGCGCGCGGTATGATGCTCTCGATAAGCGCCCGGCTGTGGACGCTCTTCCGGCTGAACATGCTGTTTCTCATATTTTGTATACCGGTCGTCACCGTACCCGCATCGGCGGCGGCGCTGTCCAAAGTGCTTATAAGCATTGTACGGGAGACGGAAGGCAGCCTGTGGGGCGATTTCTGGGCGGCGTTCAAGGCCGACTTTTTCAAAAGCCTGCTGGCGGGCCTTGTGATGAGCCTGCTGGGCACAGCTGTTGGCCTGACCGGATACACTGTGATGCAAAGCGGCGGTTTTTTCGGCGCGCTGGGCATGGCGTGGCTGATCGTATTTGGCCTGCTGTGGTATTTTGGCGCATGCTATCTTTTCCCGCTCATTGCGCTGGTGGACATCACGCTGGCGCAATGCCTGCGCAATGCACTGTTGCTCGCGATGATCGAGCTGAAGCGAAACCTGCTGCTGCTCTTTCCGTTGGCGCTGATGGCTGCCTGCGCACTGCTGGTTCCCGTGAGCCTGCCGCTGCTGCTCATGCTATTCGCGCTTTGCCAGTATCTCGTTTGTGTTGTGGTCAACAAACCAATACAAAAACGCATTATCAATAAGGCATGAAAGCGGGATGCCCGCGCATATAACCACACAGATCAGAACAAACATACATCCTTGAACCGGCCATTAAAACACTTTGGAATGGCAATACTAAAGTGCAAAAATGGTTTTTATTACGGTCAAGGAGAAACAAGCATTGGTTTTACCCCTAAAAGCACATACCCCGGCTGATGACGTACTTTATCTTGGGATCGATATCGGTTCCACCACCGTAAAGGCCGCGGTGCTCGATCATGAGGACCGGCTGATATTCAGCTGTTATAAAAGGCATTATTCGGATCTGATGTCGACGCTTCGCGGGATCCTCTGCGAATTGGAGGATTCGCTGGGCGATGCCCGTTTTGCCGTATCCGTTACGGGATCGGGCGGGCTTTCCTTATCTGAAACGTTGAAGCTTCCGTTTGTTCAGGAGGTTATCGCGGGTAGCAAGGCGGTGCAAAGATATATCCCGGGAGCCTCGGTCGTCATCGAGCTTGGCGGCGAGGACGCGAAAATCACATTCTTCGATCACGGGGCAGATCAAAGGATGAACGGCATTTGCGCGGGAGGAACGGGCGCATTCATCGACCAGATGGCGATCCTCTTGAATACGGACGCCAAAGGACTTGACGCGCTTGCAAAAAAACATCAGGTGGTTTATCCCATCGCCGCGCGCTGCGGCGTTTTCGCCAAAACCGACGTTCAGCCCCTGTTAAACGAAGGCGCAAGAAAAGAGGATATCGCAGCCTCCATATTCCAGGCGGTCGTGAACCAAACCATCACGGGGCTGGCCGCGGGAAGAAAAATCAAGGGGAAGGTCGGCTTTTTAGGCGGTCCGCTGCACTTTTTGCCACAGCTGGTGAGGCGCTTCCAGGAAACGCTTATCCTGACAGACGAGGAAACGGTCGTACCCGAGCATGCCGAGGTCTATGCCGCAATCGGCGCCGCGCTCCATTCAAAAACAAGCAAGAGCGAAGACGATGCTCCTGATATACTTTCTTTAGCGCAGCTTCTTGACAGGATGGAAGCCGAGGGAAACAAGTTTTTCTCGGATACGCCGCGTCTGGAGCCTTTGTTTGCTTCCACGGAAGAATACCATACCTTTTTAAGCAGGCACAGCATCCAGAAGGTACAAAGAAGGGAACCAAAAAGCTTTTCCGGAAACTGCTTTTTGGGACTCGATATCGGCTCCACCACAAGCAAGGCGGCGCTGATCGATGAAGAGGGCAGCCTGCTTTATGCCTGCTACCAAAGCAACGGGGGAAAGCCGCTTGAAACGGCTACCGAAATGCTCCGCTCCGTTTATTCCATTCTTGGACCCGGGGCCGTGATCGCTTCCTCGGCTGTCACAGGCTATGGCGAGGGCCTTATCAAAGCAGCGTTTTCCTGCGATCACGGGGTGGTGGAAACGGTCGCCCATTATACCGGGGCAAAGCACTTTTTGCCGGATGTTGAGATGATCCTGGATATCGGCGGGCAGGACATGAAATGCATCAAGGTGCACGGCGGCGTCGTCGACAGCGTGCTGCTCAACGAGGCTTGCTCCTCCGGCTGTGGCTCCTTTATCGAGACGTTCGCAAAATCGCTGAACATGAGCGTACAGGAATTTGCGGATCAAGGCGTCAGGGCGCAGTCGCCCGCGGACCTCGGCTCGCGCTGCACGGTCTTTATGAATTCCAAGGTAAGACAGGCGCAAAAGGAAGGCGTGCCTGTCGGCGACATTTCTGCCGGTCTATGTTATTCCGTGATCAAAAACGCGCTTTTCAAGGTGATCAAGGCAAAGGAAAACGAACTGGGCGGCCAAATCATCGTGCAGGGCGGCACGTTCCTCAATGACGCAGTTCTTCGAAGCTTTGAAAAGCTCCTCAGCAGGCAGGTCATAAGGCCGGATATCGCAGGACTCATGGGCGCTTTCGGCACCGCTTTACATGCGAAGAATGCGTGGAAAAAAGGAGACCGCTCCTCTCTGATCGGCCGCGAAAAGCTTGCGGGGTTTCACTGCGAGACAAACGCTGCACGCTGCGGCAAATGTGAAAACCGTTGCCTGTTAACGGTCAGCCGGTTCGAAAACGGCCAGAAGCATGTGACCGGCAACCGCTGTGAAAAGGGCGCGGGCATCGAGGAGCCCCAAAGGCCTCCCAACCTTTACGAATACAAACTTAAAAGGCTGTTCGGATATACGCCTCTAAATGAGGAACAAGCTAAGAGGGGTACGATGGGAATCCCTCGGGTGCTGAACATGTATGAGAACTATCCGTTCTGGTTCACTTTTTTTACAAGGCTGGGATTTCGGGTCGAGCTTTCCCCCGTATCCTCCCGCAAGCTTTATGAGCTCGGGATGGATACCGTTTCCTCGGATACGGCGTGCTACCCCGCGAAGCTGGCGCACGGGCATGTGGAGGCGCTCATCCGGCGGGGCGTCAAGCATATCTTCTACCCGTGCCTGCCCAAGGAGATGCCGGAGGTCAAGGGTGCCGACAATCATTACAACTGCCCGATCGTTGCGGGCTACGCCGAAGTCATTAAAGGAAATATGGATAGCCTTCCGGATAACCATGTGAAGCTCTATCATCCATTCCTCCCCTATCATGATAAAAAACGGCTGATCCAAAGGCTGTACGAGGAATTCGGCGAATTTTCCATATCAAGGCAGGAGATCAAGAGTGCGGTCGGGGCCGCATACAGGGAGGACCGGCTGTTTAAGGAGGATATCAAAAGACATGGAGAACAGGCGCTGTTATGGCTGAAGGAGCAGGGAGGCTGCGGTATCGTTTTATCCGGCCGTCCGTATCACTTGGACCCCGAGGTTAACCATGGCATCCCGGGCCTCATCAATTCTCTGGGACTCGCGGTATTCACCGAGGATTCGGTGGCGCACCTGGGACATGTGCAAAGACCTCTTCGCGTACTTGACCAATGGATGTATCACTCCAGGCTGTACGAGGCGGCGGAGCTTGTATCCAGGTGCGAGAACCTTGAACTTGTGCAGCTGAACTCCTTCGGGTGCGGGCCGGATTCCGTCGCCGCCGAGCAGGCGCAGGAAATCCTGCAAAAGAGCGGCAAGCTCTATACGCTCATCAAGATAGATGAAGTCAATAACCTCGGGGCTGTCAGGATCAGGATCCGGTCACTCAAGGCGGCCATGGAGGAAAGGCAGAAAAGTCCACAGCAGGAACCTCTGCATGAACACGGCAACGCCACTTTTACAAAGCCGATGCGCAAGAATTTTACGATTCTTGCGCCTCAAATGGCGCCCGTCCACTTTGAACTCGTACAGGAGGCCGCCGTTTCCGAAGGATACCGGTTCGAGGTGCTGCGTGAGGTCAGCAAAGAGGACATTGAGCTTGGCCTTCGATATGTCAACAACGACTCCTGCTATCCTTCCATCATCATCATCGGGCAAGTCCTTTCCGCGTTACGGTCCGGGAAATACAATACCGCGCGTACCGCGGTAATCATGAGCCAGACGGGAGGACCCTGCCGGGCCAGCAATTATCTCACGCTGCTCAAGGCCGCACTGGCTTCGGCGGGATTCGAAAACGTCCCCGTCATCTCCCTGAACGCCTCCGGTCTCGGGAACAACCCCGGCTTCAGGCTTTCCCTTCCGTTTCTCCAAAAAGCGCTGATGGCGTTGATACTGGGGGACCTTATCATGAAGCTGCTGTACCGGGTCCGTCCGTATGAAACGACCGCAGGGGAAGCCGACCGGACGGCGGCGCTTTGCATCAGCCGCTGCAGAGAAAACCTTGGAAAGGGCAGCCGAACCGCTTTCAGAAGCGACCTTTATTGGATCGTGAAAGCGTTCGGGGCGATCCCTGTCCGCAACGAAAAGAAGCCGCGGGTCGGTCTTGTCGGCGAGATCCTTGTCAAATACCATCCTGCCGCCAACAACCGGATGGCGGAATTTTTGGAGGCCGAAGGAGCGGAGATCGTCGTTCCGGGTCTCACCGAGTTTTTCCTCTACTGCGCGTTCGGGAAGAGGATGAGCCGAAGATACCTTGCTGGAGGCTTTATGCAAAGCGTGCTGGGCCAGCTTTGTGTTTTTTTGATTGAAAATTTCCGGGACGATATGCGAAAAGCGTTGGAGAACAGCAGATTCAATTCCCCCAAGACGATTCATGAGATGGCGGAGGGCGTAAAACCCCTTCTTTCTTTATGCAACCAGTCGGGGGAAGGCTGGCTGCTCACGGCGGAAATGCTGGAACTGATTGAGGAAGGCGCAAACAACATCATCTGCATGCAGCCCTTCGCCTGCCTTCCCAACCATATCACCGGCAAGGGCATGCTCAAAAAGCTCAAGGAACTTCACCCGCAGGCAAATATCGTCGCGGTGGATTATGACTCCGGCGCAAGCTATGTGAACCAGATCAACCGTATCCGCCTGATGCTGGAAAGGGCGGAATGAGGCTAACATTGAGATTGTTACTACAAAAAGGGCTACCGCTCAGAAAAGGAATCAATAGGAAACAGATGGCAGCGTTTTCGCTAAATTGCGTTTGGGGATGCACACGGCCCTGCGAACCTTTCGTGACATTGGATAATCTAACGCGCACCCACCTGCGTTAATTTGCATCCGCCCGAGCTTGTGAAGCCTGGGGTGGGTTCATACGGCGAAAGGTCAGTGGACAGTTTCCGTAGGCGAGTCACGTTGAGACGGAGAATCTCCGCGAGTGCGTTGACAGCAAGTGCCTGAACTGTTATACTACAAAAAAACCGGACGTCCGTCCGACTAGGGGTAGTCATGGAATCCAATCGGGAAAAGATCTTGATGGCCGCAATCAATCAATTTAATGCCTTCGGCATTCAGGGAGCAACTATTGCGGGTATCGCCCATCAAGCTGGCCTCTCCAAAGGTGCGCTGTACTACTATTATCCGTCCCGGGAAAGCCTTGTGGAAGACAGCTTTCGCTACGTGCGCCAGAACGCCATGGAAACCACCCATCGCCAACTCGATTTGTCGCTTCCACCCGAACAGCTGGTCAAACAACTGGTCGTCGCCTCTTATGTCTGGCCTACGCGCCATCCGGAGCAGATGCGTTTTATGGACAGCTACATCAGCCTGTATTTTTATGAAAAGGACGCATACCGGCTGTTTCTGTTTGAAATATTTAAGGAAAGCGAAATTACCCGTGCTATGCGCGAGAAGCTGAAGGACACCGTACCTCTGGAACTCATCAACTTCCTCGTGGGCAACATACTCACTGTCTTCGGGAAATACGTCATTACCAACCCGGAATACGCCACTCCCGATTTTATTGAAGCGACGGCGCAGATCATATGGGACGCGGTTTCGCGCTGACCGTCTTAGGTGATTGTTTTTGTTTAATCATTGTCGGACGGACGTCCGACTTAAAATGGCAATAGGAGCAAATGAGGATGAAGTTGGGGAGCCGTATTCTATTGTGCTGTGGGGCGCGGTTTCGTGCTGACGTCTTAGGGGAGATTGCTTGTTTCTTTTTTGTCGGTCGGATGTCCGGCTGTAAGTAAAATAACAGGAGGAAAATAGGATGAAGTTGGGGAACCGTATTCTGTTGTGCCTGCTGGCGGGGCTACTGCTGCTTTCGGCGGCGGGCTGCGCTCCTGCAGCGGCACCCGCGGCCACGGCCGCGCCCACACCTAAGCTGGTGCAAAGCACGCTAAAGGCAGGCGTATACACCGCCTCCGCCCGTGGCAACGGTGGAGATCTCACGGTGGAAGTAGCCATCGGCGAGGCGGGAATCGAAAGCGTGAAGGTGCTTTCCCATAGCGAGACGGCAGGTGTTTCCGACCCGGCGGTCGAGCGCATCCCCGCAGCGATTGTGGAGCATCAATCGGTGGCGGTGGATGCCGTTACCGGCGCGACCATCACCAGCAAGGCCATCTGCGACGCGGTGGCTGACGCAATCAGGCAGGCGGGTGGAGACGTTGCGAATTTCTCTGCAGCACCTGAGAAAACCACTGCCAAAGCCGAGGAATATACCGCCGACGTGGTGGTCGTCGGCGCGGGTGGCTCGGGCTTAATGGCCGCAGTAGAGGCCGCCGAGGCGGGCGCCAATGTGATTGTCCTAGAAAAATCCGCCACGCCAGGTGGTATATCCTCCTTTGGCGCGGGCATCGGCGCAGTAAATAGTTCCATGCAGCAGGAAGCAAATCTGACCTTCACCGTGGAGGACGTATATGGGCACATGCTCAAATACACTAATGCAACCGTGTACGCGCCGCTGCTGCACACCATTCTTAAGCAGTCCGGTGAGACCGCGGATTGGCTTAAGAGCGAATTTGGGTGGGACATCAATGTTGTCACGCCCAACATCTGGGCAGGCGAGGTATTCGATACCTATCACTTGATCTATCCCTATGGACCCGAGCGGTTCAACCCGGTAATCAAGCAGATTGAGGACGCCGGCGCTAAGCTGATGCTGGAGACCGAGGGTAAATCCCTGATACTAGAGGAAGGCAGGCCGGCGGGTGTAATCGCCCAGAAGGCGGATGGCACTGAGGTGCGCGTAAAGGCCAAGGCAGTCGTGCTCGCGACAGGCGGTGCCATCGCTAACCCGGAGATACTCATTCAGTACACGGGCTCCGCCGAGTACTTCACCATGCAACCGTCATTAAGCGACGGCGCGGGCATCCGCATGGCGCAGGAGGCGGGTGCGGCTCTCACCAATGAGCTGTTCGTGCATGCCTCCGAAATCGGCATGACCCCGGGCGTGGCGCCGGAGCCAGCGTTCCATATCAACCTGCTCTCGGTAGCAGCGCTACTGATGGTCAACTCCAACGGAGATCGCTACTTCAACGAGGCCCTGTTCCGCGAGCAGCCGCTCAATCAGGGCGGCGCAGCCGCTTCCTCCATGGGAGCGTACTATGTCATTTTCGATCAGAAGACATACGATATGCTGGTAGCGGGCGGCCTCAAGGAGTTACTGCCCGCAGACGAGGCGGAAAAGCAGGCCCCGCAGTTGGAGCGGCTGAGCTTCTACGGCTCCACCTCCGGCGTGCCGCCCATGTTCGCTGGGGCAAATTCGCCGTTGAGCGAGCTCCCGCGCGAGATGGGATTCGGCATTGAAAACGGCTTCGTTTGGAAGGCGAACAGCATCAAGACGCTCCAAGACGAAACCGGCCTTGCGGATCTTTCCACCACCGTGGCACGCTACAACGAGTTGGTCGCCGCAGGCGAAGATACGGATCTCTTAAAGCGCGACGTATACCTGATCCCTATTGCGGAGGGGCCGTTCTATGCAGTGAAATTCCTCCCTGGTTGCTTTGGTACGCTGGGTGGCGTGAAGGTGAACGAAAAGCTGCAGGCGCTCGATTCATCCAACAAGCCGATCCCTGGCCTCTATGTGGCGGGTCAGGATGGCGGCAGCATGTACCACAAGCCTTACTACGACATCTGCGGCACCACTATGATGTACGCCTTTGGCAGCGGCCGTATCGCCGGTCGGGAGGCCGCCTCCTACGTGAAGTAACAGCATCTGCCCGGGCGTCATGGGCAGCCGAGAGGGCTTGCCGCCTGTGAAGAGCGGGCGGCAAGCCCTTAAGCTTTGCAAGTTTTTTAGGTACGCATTCTCAGCCCGAGGCCGCTGATTTTCAGCTGTCAGATCTTCTTCTACCTGCTTGTCCAGCTTGGCGGACGCCCCTTTCCGCCATGGCCTCGCCGTTCCACATATAGCCCCGCAGAGCCTTCCTCCAGATAAATACGTTCCCATTGCCGCACCCGCTCGTGATTTGGAATCTCAAATTGCTTGAACTCTCCTGTATACTCTTTGTTGGGCTTCCCTCTGGGCATGAAACTGCCCCCCTTCCATTATTCAGTGTACCACACTGTCTATCTTTTGGGTGCAGTTTCACAGTAGAATCGAGGCTCGCTTTCATATAAACTGAATCTGTGAAAACAGTATTACTTATATAAGTAAAATGCCCGCCTTTTGCCACATTAACGCGAAGTGGGCGTTTTTTCTAAATTTTTCCGAATCCTCACACCACAAGATATTGTATAAAAGACACGCTTAATATTCTTATATGCAATGCACGTTCAGGCACACAAAAAAAGCGTTTACATAAAATGGTCAATAAGAGGTGATTCTTATGTCGATGAGACTGCATACGCATAGATTTACAGGCCAAACAACCTTAAATGACGGCCATATTCACTATTATGACGGTGAGACGAGCGCCAGCCCGAATATAAAAGGACATACGCATCGCATCAATGGGCGTACTACAATTAATGATAACCATTTACACGGGTTTGAATTTACTACCGGGCCCGAGGAAAATGTAAATGGCGGGCATGATCACCATTACAGAGGGTTAACCACTTATAACGATGGCCATCGCCATTCTATGGAAGGTTATACTACGGTATATAAATAGACAGATTAAGGAGTGCCGGTGCTGTCCCTGCATTGCTGCAAAAGCGTAGCGGCGAAGGTATGGTAGATGCTGTAAGATCGATAAAAAGGGGTTGCCGCATTAAGCATTTTCAGTGCATAATGCGAAAGGTAAAGGGGTTCTAAAATCGGCCCGTCGGACCGATTTTGCCCTGTTTGGGCACGAACCCGGACTGTCGTGCTAAGTGCCTGAACATTTAGCGCGACAGCCCCTTTTTATTGTTCGAAAAACCACTTTGAATAGGTGTGGGGATTTTGATCCCCCACACCCCCTAAGAGGCCTGTCAGCAGGCTATGAGTTTAATCCGGAGCAAGACTTCATCTCAAACTTGTGACGTGGTTTGCATAACTGCGCGTATTCGAGAGACGATAGATTCAAGGTTGATTGGCTTAATGAAATAAGCACAAGCTCCCAGCGTCAGAGCCTCACGGGTGATAGCATCGTTGCTAAGCGCGGAAATCACGAATATTGCGGGTTTGACGCCGTCCATGTCACGAATCCGGCGAAGGACTTCGATTCCATCCATATCAGGCATAACAAGATCCAAAATTAACAGGTCAGGCTTTTCCTGCAACAGCATTTCATATGTCTTGCAGCCATTTTCCGCTATTCCAACAAGTTCGATATCATTATATAAGGAAATGTAGTCTTTAAAAATACTGGTAAAGTCCTTGTTATCATCGGCAATCAAAATTCGATGTGACACTTATTATTCCTGCTTCCTTAATGGTTTAGATGCTAAGCTAACCCGCTATTTTACGATTGAAAAAATGCGCGGCTTTTTCACGAAAAAGTCGTTTGGGTTTATAATCACTGTATCCGGATCGGAAGCTATAACAGGTTCCTTCCTGCCGGCAAATAAAGCTATCATGTGAGCCGAATGCCTTATCATATATTGATTTAACTGCTGCATATAACCGTTATAATAGTCTGCCCCTAATGTTACCTTATCATCGGCGTGCAAGAGTACGCGTTTATAACGATCCAGATAATATTTGTTCCATCGTGAGGCTTGCCCCGCATACTGAACGACGATAAGATTAATACTTTTTTGTGGATAAGCACGTTTCAAATCAAGTACTGCTTCTGCGAACCAAAGCTCCGACCTCCAATCCATTCCGGTTATGAATGTATTGCATCCTTTTTTTATCATTAACTCGATCTCCAGAGTAATTTTAAGAATAAGCCTAATGCAACCGGGATTATCTTCGTCGGATATAATCCGCCGGTTTTGTGCGGCAAAACAGCAGGTTTTTTCTTTCATATGTTTTCCACAACTCTCTTAGCTTGTAGGCATGATGTTTTGTAAACATATTTGCAACGGTCTTATAAGTATACCGTCGCGCAGCATATTATCCGATAATTTGATAAGGTTTTTACTTTACGCTACATGTCCCGGTACGATTTGGTACGCCTCATTCGACCTATTTTTCGACAAATTACCTGACACATTCTAACTTGTAACGGTAATTTTACCATGCTATTATACTATTATATACTGACAAATTGAATTATTATTTTTTCGGTTTTCGTGACGAATTTCGGCCATCGGTTAAGATTATAAATGAAATAGCAGGGGACAAGGAGAATCAAATGTCTAAGTATGCTGTTCTGCTCGTGGATGACGATCCGCAGTACCGTGATTTCGTATACAAGTACCTTTCTGCGCAGGAAAAAGTACAGTTGGTGGATATTGCTACGGATGGACGTCAAGCCCTTGAGAAAATGCGTTTAAAGCGGTACGACGCCCTGCTGATGGGTCTAATTTTGCCGAAGCTGGATGGGCTGGGCATACTTGAGAATCTCAGAAGGATTGGGGGCGAACAGCCGGCGGTGATCGTGGTCTCCGCTATCCGCAACGAGAGTATGATCCGTTACGCGTTCACACTAGGCGCCAGATATTACATGGCGAAACCTATAGAGCCGGAAACGCTGTACAAGAGGATGCTGGATATGCTTACAACGGCGCAGCCGGAGACAAGTAAGTCTGCCTCGCCTCAGCCGCCGAAAACGCTTAGCGAAGAAATCACGCTCATTTTTCTCGCTACCGGAATCCCGGCACATATTAAAGGGTATCATTATCTCCGGGAAGGAATTCGAATGGTATTCAATAACCCCGAACTCATTAACCACCTGACGAAAGAGCTATACCCCTGTATCGCGAAACAGTTCTCAACAACGTCAAGTAAAGTAGAGCGAGGCATCCGCCATGCAATAGAGGTTGCATGGGAACGCGGCAAGATTGAAAATATTAACCAATTCTTTGACTGCAAAATCTATTCAAAGTACGATAAACCCACCAATGGAGAATTCATAGCGCTTGTGGCGGACAGGCTGTTAATGAAACATGGCCGCGAAATGGCCAGTTTTCCGGAAGGTGTCGCATAGATACGCAGACCTGATGGCGGTACTATGACCGCCTATTCAGATTAAAATTTAATATATTTCATACTTAACTGAAGGCTGGAAAGAGAAATCCATGAAAATATTAAATTATGAAATAGTAGAAAAGGTAGCCGAGGTTCCACACACTGCCGTCTTCAAGGTATATCATCAAGCAAATCCGAATCAGACACTTGTTCTTAAAGTATTAAAATCAATAAATTTTTCCGGATATAAAAAAGCCCAGTTTGATCAGAAGATTGAGCACCTTAAGGTTATAAAAAACCCACTGCTGATTACACCGGATTCCTTTGAAGTAAAAGATGGCATGTGCTTTATAACGCAGGAGTATTTTAATGGGATTTCGCTTGATGTATTTATAAAGGAGCATCCTCAATTACCGTTAAGCGATTTTTTTATTTTAGCTTACAGACTCACACAGGCTTTAGAGAAAATTCATGAAGCCGGAATCATCCATGGCGGAATTAAACCGCACAATATCCTTGTCGGTTCAAATATATCGGATATCAGATTAATAGATTTTATCAGCACCGTGGATGTCAGGGATGTCAGCCATTTTATCTATGATCGTTCCTTTATCAGAAATACGTTATCATATACATCCCCGGAGCAAACGGGACGCATCAATCATCGGGTTGTTTTCTCTTCCGACCTATATTCACTGGGCATTGTGTTTTATGAGATATTGACAGGCGAATTGCCGTTTTATTCGGATGATCCGCTGGAATTGATTCATTCACATCTTGCAAAAGAAGCCCCTCAGGTTCATATACACAACCCGGATATCCCCGTTGCATTAAGCAAAATCATTGCGAAACTAATCATAAAGCAGCCGGAAAAACGCTATCAAAGCGCCGGCGGGCTCTTAACCGACCTAATGCGATGCCAGGCTGAGTACGCAAAAACCGGGGCAATACGCGAATTTCTTTTAGAAAAATGCGTAAGCATTCAAAAAATACCCTTTGTTTCCAAAATGGTAGGCCGGGATAAAGAGGCCGGGACTATACTTCAGGAATACGAGCAGGTGGTCAAGGGTGAATTCCGTTCGCTGCTGATATCCGGGTTGTCCGGCATAGGAAAGACCCGCCTGATACAGGAGTTGCAAAATCCTATTGTCAAGCATAAGGGCTATTTTACATCTGGAAAGTTCGATATCTATCAAAAAAATATTCCCTATAGCTCCTTGATACAGGCTCTTAAAAACTTGATCAGAACTTTTCTGACCGAAAGCAATGAGCGGGCTGCAAACTGGAAAAAAAGAATCTTACAATCAGTAGGAAATAATGCCAGGGTATTGACTGACGCTATCCCGGAATTGGAAATACTGATTGGCCCGCAGCCCGATGTAAAAGCGCTTCCGCCGGTCGAGGCATTGAACCGGTATCATGATCTTTTTGACCGGTTTCTGACTTGTCTGGCCAGTGAAGAAAACCCATTGACGTTGTTTATAGACGATCTTCAATGGTGCGACATGGCCTCCTTTGACTTTTTATCAAATATAATGGCCAATTACAGGGATCATCCCTACTTTTTCCTGCTGGGAGCATACCGTCATAACGAGGTTGATTCAAGTCACCCACTCTCAAAGCTTATCACAAATGCAAAGATCAGCGGCTGGCCTTTAACGGAAATCAGGTTAGAATCTTTGAAACCGCATCATTGTCATGAGATGGTTTCCTATATCCTCGATTCACCCCGCTCAAAAACCAAAACATTGTCGGATTTTATCAGCACCCTAAGCGAAGGCAACCCGCTTTTTGTCAGTGAAAGCCTCTCGTATCTCTACAACGAAGGCCTGCTTTTTTTCGATGAAAAAAGGCAATGGTGCTGGGACGTTGGCAAAGTTAATCAATCGCATATGCCGACTACGGTAGTTGCGCTTTTTAGCGCTAAAATTCAGAAGCTCGCACCGGGCTTGACAGGTTTGCTCAAATATTGCGCGTGTATGGGGAATTCGTTTTCACCCAATGATATTTCCGCTATCAATGGAATGTCTCTATTTGAGCTGTATGAGCTGCTAAAACCAGTTCTAAGCCAGGGACTGCTGATAGAGAACAAGGGCCAGCTGCAATTCATACATGATCGAGTGCAGGAAGCGGTATTATCCTTAATTCCGGCAGAGGACCGGCGGCAGATACACCGAAAAGTAGGAAACTATCTCCTCACAACGATTCCGGCGGATATGGAGCTGGAAAAAGCAGAAAACCTCTTTGCGATCGTTTCACACCTTAATATGGGGAAAGAAGAAAAAGTAATCGGGCAGCAAGCCTATTTTCTGTCGGACTTAAACTACTATGCCGGCAACAAGGCGCTTGACACGCTTGCTACAGAAGCGGCAAATGAGTATTTCCAAATCAGCAGATCGCTGTTGCCGGACGATTGCTGGAATGGAACCCATTATCAGCGCACCTTCAGTATATTGAAAAAAGCGGCAAAAACCGAGCTCATGTGCGGGAACTACACAAATTCCGAAAGGTTGCTCAATCTGTTGTTGGATCAAGCAATAACCGACCTGGACAAGGGAGAATGCCTGGCGGAACAAACGACCTCGTTGTCTTCCATCGGCAATTTTATAAAAGCAATCGAGACTGCCAACAAAGGACTCAGCATTTTTGGAAAGACTATCCCGGAAGACCCAGTTAAAGCGCAAAGAAAAAGGGAGAGACTGATATCCGACATATTCGCAAAGGATTTCGATATTTATGAGGCGATCCTGAATATGCCTTTTACAAATGAACGGAAGAGCAAAATTGAGCTTGCCTTCTACAGTGAGCTGATACCCGACCTGTATATGTCCGGCCTTGTACCGCAGCTTTATCTTTCCGCTGCGCAGTCTACCCAGCATTGCCTCTCGGGTGGTATGGATGAATCGGTCATATATTCCTTCAGCATCATGGGGCTTCTATTGGGAGAGCAGGGGGACTTTGAACAGGCATTCAGGTTTGAGGACCTTGCGCGCGATCTCTCCGCAAAATATCCGAATACTTTTGGCGCAACCAGGGGCATGAACGGTATCGTATGGTGCAATATGCACTCAAGAAGCCATCCGAAGCAGATTGTGGAGTATTGCTTAAAGTCGATCCAATGCGGGAAAAACTGCGGCGACCTGTATAATGCGGGGCTTTCTTACGGACCGTTAATGTGGAATCTCCAGGTGCAGGGCGCCGATATGTCCGCAATTGAAGACTATGCAAACGAGTGCCTTCAATTTTCGAACCGATTCAATTTAGCATTTTCAGCCAGACTTGCCGAGGCGATGCAAGCCGGCTGGGTCGGGCACATGAAAAAGAACTGCGTCCATGTATCAATGGATGAAAAGCTTCGTTTGTGGGAAAAGGATAATCATATTGCTTCGGCCGGCAGCTACTGCGTCCATATGGCGATATCCCATTACTATTTTGGAGAATATGAAGAAGCGGGGCGGTATCTCGAGGAGGTAAAGCGATATTTATCCGGCCTTACCGATAACGTTCTAAAAAGGCAATGGCATGTCTTTTTGGTTTTAAACAAGCTGAAATTGTTCGAACAGGAATCCGGCGGTGCTTTTGATGAGCTTATAGCAGAAATCCGGCCTGTTGTTGAAAAAATTGAAACCTGGGCGGCTTTAGGCCCCTTATTGAAACCTTACCTTGCCTTTTTATACGCAGAACGGGAAAGGGTGGCTGGCAGCTTCAAAGAGGCCAGAAGCTTATATCTTGACGCGATCAATATCGCACATGAACAAAAATATACGTTTCTGGAAGGGCATCTCAATGAGTGCCTTGGAGAACTGCTGTTGAAGTCCGGCCAATGCACGCAGAGGGTTTACTTTGCCGAGGCAGCCAGGTTATACCGGGCGTGTGGGGCGGAACGCAAGGAATCAAATCTTATCAATAAATATCCTGAATATTTCAAGGAAGAGAAAGCGGTCGTTCCGCAATTGGAATTGGAGACGGCCGCACCCAATATCCTTCCTCCGCTGGATATTGATTATCTGATGAAATCGTCTATTGCGATTGCCGCCGAAATAGAGCAGGATACTCTGTTAAAAAAGATTATGAATGTGGTGATCGAGAGTTCCGGCGCACAGCACGGATATTTGTTGATACAGGAAAACGATGGCCTGTTTGTCTATGCGGAAAGCCATGTCGTAAAAAAGCAAATCATACGGACGGTCAACAGAAAACTGGAAGATACGCGGGATATCTGCAAAGCCATTGCCCGTTACGTTTACAGGACGGGAGAGCGGCTGGTACTGAATAACGCCGCGCAGGAGGGAATATTTAAGGATAATCCGGAGGTCCGGCATATGCGGCTAAAATCTGTTCTTTGCCTGCCGGTTATCAAACAGTCCAAGAAGATAGGCGTGTTATACCTGGAAAACCGTCTGTCGGACGCCGTTTTTACATCGGAAAAGACGCAATTAACGGAATTGCTGACATCACAGGCGGCAATTTCTCTTGAAAATTCCCGGTTGGTGGACGAGATGAAACGGGCGGAGGAGGCGCTGCGGGGCGCAAAGGCGGAGCTGGAGATGCGGGTTCTGGAAAGAACTGCGGAACTGGCCAGAACCAATCAGCTATTGGAGGAAGATATTACCCGCCGCAAGCAGGCCGAGGAGCAGGTAATAGTCGAACAGCGGCGGTTCAATGAAATTTTAGAGATACTCCCGGTATATGTGGTTCTCTTAACCCCGGATTATCACGCGCCCTTTGCCAACCGCGTATTTCGGGAGCGCTTTGGCGAAGCGCATGGGAAGCGCTGCTTCGAATTCCTGTTTGGTCACGATAAGCCATGTGAGAATTGCCAAACCTACGGCGTTTTGGAAACAAAATCCCCCTGCAGCTGGAAATGGACCGGGCCGGACGGCCGCGATTATGACGTTTTTGATTTCCCGTTTGTAGACGCGGATGGCTCCAATCTTATTCTGGAGATGGGCATCGATATTACCGACCGCAACAAGGCCGAGGCGGAAATACAAAAGCTCAACCGGGAACTCGAACAGCGCGTGATGAAACGGACGGCCGAGCTTGCGGCTGCCAATGAGGAGCTATACGACAGCGAGGCGCATTTGCGTTCAGCCCTGCATGAAAAAGAGGTGCTTCTTAAGGAAATCCATCACCGCGTAAAAAACAATCTCCAGATCATTCACAGCATGCTGAACCTTCAATCGCTTTATACTACGGATGAACTGGTTATCGGGTTACTAAAGGAGAGCAAGAACCGGATTTTCACGATGGCGCTTATTCATGAAAAACTGTATCAGTCCGAATCGCTGGCGAGGATCAATCTGCCTGAATATATTCAAAACCTAATCGCCAATCTGTTTTTGTCTTATGGTATTAGCGAGAGGAGTATAAGCCCTAAAATATACGTAGACGATATTACGCTAAACATCGATACGATAATCCCCTGCGCTCTGATTATGAACGAGCTTGTTTCAAATGCCTTAAAATACGCTTTTTCCGCTTCCGGCGGATGCCCTGACCGGAAGAAAGAAATACAAATCGATCTGCGTCATGGCGCGGGAAACAGGTATAAGCTGGTTGTGGGTGACAACGGCATAGGTCTGCCGGACGATTTTATCATACAAAACAGCAATTCGCTGGGGCTTAAAATAGTCAATATATTGGTAAGGCAGCTCAAGGGTGAAATTTATATCGATAGAAACAACGGAACCCGATTTACCATTTTATTTGAAGCGATGAAATAAAAGGAGACGGTATGATGACTGACGCCAAGATATTAATTGTTGAGGATGAAGGCATTGAGGCGCTGGATATTCAGCATAGGCTGATGAATTTAGGATATTCCTGCCCTGTTATCGCATTATCCGGGGAAGAAGCGATCAAGCTGACGGAGGAGATAAGTTTTGACCTGGTGCTTATGGACATCATGCTTCACGGAGAGGTCGACGGGGTTTGGGCTGCAAAGCAAATCATGTCCAGCTATGGAATCCCTGTGATTTATCTGACCGCTTATGCGGATGAAGATACGGTGCAGCGCGCCAAAATAACCGATCCTTATGGATATATCGTCAAGCCCTTTAAGGAGCGCGAACTGGATATCTCCATCGACATGGCATTGTATAAGCACAAGATGGAAAAAAAGCTGAAAGAAAGTGAAGAATGGTTTTCGACAACACTCAGAAGTATCGGGGACGCCGTCATCGCTACGGATGACAAAGGCCGGGTTACCTTCATGAATATGGTTGCAGAGGAACTGACGGGATGGAAGATAGAGGAGGCACAGCATGAGAAGCTGACGGATGTATTCAGGATTATAAACAAGAATACGCGCCTGACCGTTGAAAATCCTGCGGAAAGAGTCATGCAGGAAGGGGCGGTTGTCGGCCTGGCCAACCATACATTGCTTCTTGCCAAGAACGGAAGGGAAATTCCTATCGATGACAGCGCCGCGCCTATTCAGGATGACCGGGGAAAAATTATAGGCGTAATTTTAGTTTTCCGCGATGTGACGGAGCGTGATATGGCGGAGGTAAAACTGCACAGGGCATACGGCGAGATGGAGAAGAGGGTGGCGGAACGAACGGCCGATTTGGAGGCAACCAATAAACAGCTGAAACAGGAGATTGAGCAGCGGAAACTGGCTGAGGACAGGCTGCAGGAAAAAAATGTCGAGTTGGAAAATGCATTGCTGGCCAAAGACAGATTCCTTGCCAATATGAGTCATGAATTGCGCACGCCGCTCAATGCCATTATCGGCTTTACCGGAACGCTTTTGATGAAACTGCCCGGACCGCTTAACGCCGAACAGGAAAAGCAGCTCCAGAATATATCTGCAAGCGCCAAGCATTTGCTTTTGCTTATCAACGACCTTCTGGATCTTTCCAAGATAGAATCCGGCAAGGTTGAGGTAAACCCGGAGCCGGTATCCTGCAAAAGCGTTCTAAAGGATATTGCCGATACGCTTCGTCCGATTGCGGATGATAAATACCTCAAATTAATCTGCAATATGCCGGATGAGGATATCATCCTGCATACAGACCGCCGGGCTGTAAGCCAGATCCTGATCAATCTCGCCAACAATGCGATCAAGTTTACCGAAAAGGGAGAAGTCCGGTTAGAGTTACGGTGTGACGATAGCCTGGCACAGGTGCAATTCAGCGTATCGGATACCGGAATAGGCATTAAACCCGAGGATCAGGACAAGCTTTTTCAGGCTTTTACGCAAGTGGATTCAAGCAGCGCCCGACGGCATGAAGGTACGGGATTAGGCCTTCATCTAAGCAAAAAACTGGCGGAATTGCTTGGCGGGCATATTGAATTTCAAAGCGAGTTCGGCAAAGGTAGCGTCTTTCAGCTGGTACTGGGAAAAGATAAGGAGCTGACAAATATTGCATGAACGAATATTGGTTATAGAGGATAACTCCATCAACCTTGAGCTCATTACCTATCTGCTGCAGGTTTTCAACTATACAGTCCTTATGGCGGCGGATGGGGAAGAGGGAATACGGCTGGCGCATCAGGAAAGGGCCGATCTGATCATTTGCGATATACATCTTCCCAGGGTGGATGGCTACGGGGTGGCGCGTTATATAAAAAATGATCCTCAACTCAAAAATATCCCGCTTATTGCCGTTACCGCTCTCGCAATGGTAGGAGACAGGGAAAAGGTACTTGCCGCAGGATTTGATAATTACATCAGCAAGCCGATTATACCCGAAGTATTCGTCAGGCAGATTGAATCGTTTATTCAAACAAACAGAAGAAAAGAGTAGGATGCAATGGCAACTATCCTTATTGTCGAAGACCACGCAATGAGCCGGCAAATGCTTGCTAGCCTGCTTAGTTACGCGGGACATCATGTACTAGAGGCGGTTGAGGGTACCGGGGCGTTGACGCTTGCATACAATGAGCGGCCGGATCTTATTATAAGCGATATACTTTTGCCTTCCATTGACGGACTGGAATTTGTCCGCAAGCTGCGGTTGGAATCGACGCTGAAGAAGACGCCCGTCATTTTTTATACCGCTTCCTGCCGTTATCCGGAAAGTATCCGTTTGGACGAAACATATGGAACCTGCCGTGTTATTCCAAAGCCTTCCGATCCGGAGTTTATTCTGAAGACGGTCAGTGAGCTGCTGGGAGCTCCGTCTGCCTTAACAGATCTGCAGACTGTGACGGACGTGCCCCGTCAAAATCCAGCAGAATCGTCTTTTTCGCAGATCGGAGGACTTCAGCTTTCTGTGCTGATGGATCTGAGCTACAGTATGGTAGCACAGCGTGATCCGCAAAAACTCCTGTGCTGTATTCCCCGAATCCTGCTCGAATTTTTCAATTGCAGGCATTCCGTACTGATGATTGAAAGGGATGGCGGAAAAGAGTATTTTATCAGCCACGCCCAGGGTGAGCCTGCTGCTTCCGGTCCGGATGGTTTGCTTCCCCCGGAAGAAATCCTACATCGCGTGGTTACCCGGCGCTTGCCGTACCGATGGCCGTCGGCGTCTTCTTTTACCTGCGAAACTGGCATATCAGTGGAATCGCTCATGGCGGTTCCGTTTACCTCTCCCACTTGCGTTTACGGCTGGATTTGCCTGAAGGATAAACTGGATTGTATGCGGTTCTCCGATGTGGATGAGGAGATAACCATGACATTGGGCATGCAGGCCGCGATAGCCTATGAGAATATTTTGTTGCTGGAACAAATGAAAAAAAGCGGGGAGTATCTTGAGGAGCTTGTTGCGAGGCGCACCGCGGAACTTGAACGCGCCAACATGGAATTATTAAAGGTGCAGAAGCTTGAATCCCTGGGAGTTCTGGCCGGAGGAATTGCGCATGATTTCAATAATGAATTGACAGTGATACTAAACGTCATGCAGTTAATAAGAAAGAAATACAAACTCGACGAAAGCGTTTATCCATATCTGAACATGGTGGAAAAGACCTGCCATAACGCTGAATCGCTCACGCGGCAACTGCTTACCTTTTCAAAAGGCGGAAGCCCGGTAAAAAAAGCATCCTTATTGCCGGATCTGATATCGGATACGGCCGGGTTTGCCCTCCGGGGCTCCAAAGTAAAGTGCGAATTTTCTTTTGCCCCTGATCTCTATGTTGTGGAAATAGACCAGGGGCAAATAAGCCAGGTTATAAACAATATGGTTATTAACGCTGATCAGGCTATGCCCAACGGCGGCGTTATAAGGATATCGGCTGATAATTTTTTTGCCGGCTCAAACGACAATCTGCCTATAAGTCATGGAAGTTATGTAAAATTATCCGTTATCGATCAGGGGATTGGAATCCCAAACGAGAACTTAAGCAAAATATTCGATCCCTATTTCACCACAAAAGAAAAAGGAAGCGGACTTGGGCTTGCAACTTCGTATTCCATTATAAAAAAGCATGGCGGTTATATTACGGTTGAGTCGGAAGAGGAAAAGGGCACGGCTTTTCATATTTATCTTCCGGCATCTCGTAAAAAAACTGAAGTCCAAACAAATGGAAAAGAAATTCAGCCGGGTAATGGACGGATATTACTGATTGAGGATCAGGAATCCATAGCCGATTCCTTGGCTGATTTGTTAAAAATGTATGGCTATATGGCGGATGCCGTTCATGACGGGGCTGACGGGCTTGATCTTTACAGAAATTCCATGAAGATGGGGAAACCTTATGATGCCGTTATATTAGACCTCACAATTCCGGGGGGTATGGGCGGTAAAGAGGCAATGAAATGCATGAAAGATATGAATCCCGATGTTGTTGCTATTGTTGCGAGCGGTTATTCCAATAATCCCGTATTGTCCAATTATCATGCATACGGTTTTAGCGGCGCTGTACAAAAACCCTATCGAATTGAAGATATCGTTCGCGAACTGCAAAGAATCATGCCGGCCGGTCAATAAACCGTACTTCGCATTTTAATGCGGATACGATTTTTCCTAATTCAGAGCCGCAAAGAAAAAGTCCGGGTACTCCGGACTTTGAAGGCCTGCCGTTTTGGCGGCAACATGCGGCAGGTGGCCGCCAACGGCTATGGCGTAGGCGACCTGATCGCATACGTAGATAAGATAAGAGAGTGTGGTACCCATGCGGTTTTCCATCAGGGATGGTTTTGTCCCGCTAACTGCTGCATATACTCGGTGAGCGGATGCAGCTTTTCATAGAATACAACGATCAAATCGCCATTTTGGGCGTCGCTGACCGCCAGCTTCAATGCGTCCAGCTCATCTGCCAATACCATGATGTTTTCCTTGGGGAAACCGCGGCTTGTCAAGGCGGCGTATAGGAGCGCGGTGACTTCGCCCTTCTCTCTGCCGCGCAAATTGGCGTCTTCCTTAATATAAATTTTATGGAATGCGTTTGCGCACAGTTCGCCTACGGCTTGCATTGCCGAGTCCTGCCTGTCTCCGGGCATACCGATGACGCCGATTAAACGCTTGGACTGATAAGAAGGCAAAGCGTCGATGACCGCCTTGTATCCGGGGGCGTTGTGCCCATAATCAAGCAGTACGGAGCAATTGCCTAAGCGATGGAGTTGAAATCGTCCGGCATTATCGGCAAAGCTTGACAGCCCCAACGCAATGGTTTCGGCAGGAATACGAAGCGCGTACAGCGCTGCGACCGCGGCCAGGCTGTTTTCAACGTTGCATGGAATATTGCCGTGCTTGGTGATGGGTATATGATCCACATGGATAATCGATGTAGTAACGCTGTCATGTTCTATCATGATCATGCCTTCGGATACATATACAAGCGCAAAATCCCTGTATAGGCTTCTTGCTTTTGCATACTCTTTTGCAAAAAGAATCACGTTTGCCTTTACCCGTTTTAGAATATAGCCGGTCATCGGGTCATCCGCGTTTAAAACCGCGTACCCGGTGTCCTTCACGGCCTCCGCTACCAGAGATTTGATAAACGCCAGATCCTCCAGCGTATTGATATCGTTCAGCCCCAGGTGATCGTCCGCGATATTTGTGATCACGCCGACATCCGCGAGATCATACCCCAGGCCGGCGCGGATAAGCCCGCCGCGCGCCGTTTCAAGCACCGCCGCGTCGACCGATTTATCGGCCAGCACGGCCTTCGCGCTCAATGCACCCGTATCGTCGCCCTTATGAATGCATTTTCCGTTGATATAAGTGCCGGATGTGCTGGTCATGCCTACGGACTTGCCATAGCAGGCGAGCGCATGCGCGATCAACCTTGTTGTGGTTGTCTTTCCGTTCGTGCCCGTTACGGATACGATAGGGAAATTTAATGCGTCATTGCCGGGATAAAGATATTCCACGATATCCTTCGCAACGTCTCTGGGCGTTCCTTCGCTTGGGTACAAATGCATCCGTATGCCCGGCGCGGTATTGACTTCAACGATCACCCCGCCTGTTTCACGGATGGGGGCGGATATATCCTCGGTAACAAAGTCAATGCCCGCGATATCGATCCCAAGGACGGAGGCCGCCCGCACGGCCAGCTCCGCGTTTTCGGGATGTATCTCGTCCGTGCGGTCCGTCGCGGTCCCGCCCGTGCTCAAATTGCCGTTTTCCCTAAGCTTTACGATCTCGCCCTTGCCGGGAACAAAGGCCGGGGTAAGCTTGTCACGTTTTAGCAGCTTGAGCGCAATGGTGTCAAGCTTAATCTTGGTCAGCGGTTTTTCGTGGTGGTCTCCGCGATTTTCATCCTGGTTGATGATGTCAACCAACTCGCTGATGGTATGCACGCCGTCGCCGGTGACACAGGCGGGGCGGCGCTCTGAAACAGCGCTGACCTTGTCGCCTACCACCAGAACGCGAAAATCCTTGCCGCTGACGAATTTTTCGACAATCACAGAATTGCTGTGGGAACATGCGTCTTTAAACGCAGCCTTGATTTCGCGCTGGCTTTTGAGATTCAGATGCACGCCCTTGCCCTGGTTGCCGTTATGGGGTTTGATTGCCACCGGCGTACCGATTTGCTTTGCGGCAAGCAGAGCGGAAATCTCGCTGAATACAAGCTTGCCGTCCGGCACGGGGATACCATTGTCACGCAGCAGCATTTTTGTAAATTGCTTATTGGAGGATATATCTACGGCAATACAGGAGGTAGCATCCGTCAGCGTTGCCTGCTGCATCCGCCGGTATTTTCCGTATCCAAGCTGAATTAAACTCTCATGGCCTATTCGGCAGACGGGTATGCCGCGCCGCTGCGCTTCGTGATAGATCGCGGCGGTACTCGGCCCGAGTTCGGCGTCTTTTGAAACCTGCTGAATATAAGCAAGAATGTCCTTTACATTCGCTTTTTTGTTCTTTAAAAAACAGTTTATGATATGTATGGCGGCCTTGCCGCATTCCAGGCCGCATACTTCATTGATGTATTCATACACGATATAGGATTTTGAAGGCTCGTCCAAAACGCGGGTCTTGCCAAATGCCACATTATATCCCGCCATATACTGCATTTCGAGTATCACATGCTCTATGACATGCGCGAGGTAGGTTCCGGCTTCGAGCTTTTCTAAAAAGCCGCCTTCATACCCGAGACCGCAGTGGTTGGTTTTTAAGCCCGGAAATTCCTGAAGAACCCACTCGTTGAATCCCTTGATCTGCTTGGTGGGAGTCATGCTGAGCTTTTCAGCATCGAGAATCATCTTGATTACCGGATAATGGCTGTATATATTTCTTCCTTTGAAAATCGAAACGTCAATTATCTTCATCTTGGTCTCCGGAAACTTTTTTCAGCCTGATGACTTTTCTGTTTTGCATATCGAATCCGTATCCAAAGGGAAGAATATGTACCGTTACGCCAATGATCGCAAGGAGTTCATTTGGCTCCAGCTCGGCAACGTTTGAACTCTGTATCGTGCTTCCGTCTATGACGGTGACAGAGTTTGCGCCGATCACTTCAAAATGCGTATCCGGAAACACTTTGATCGCGGTATTCTCATCGATGCCTATGCCCAGTACATCCGGGTTTTCGGCTATACCGCAAAGGAGCCGTCCGAATCTTCCCCGCTGGTCAAAATGCTGGTCGATGATGCAGTTGCTGATCAAACCAAGCCCAGGCGCCATTTTCAGCGTGCATTTGCGTGCGGGCTCATTGTCGTTGCCCTGGACGATCATTGTTGAACTCATTGCCGATGCGCCTGCGCTGGTACCCATAATGACGCCGCCTTCTTTATATAGATTCTGGAGTTCATTATTCACCTTCGTACCGCCTAATATACTGGTGATACGCAGCTGGTCGCCGCCGGTAAAAAAGATGCACTTGGATTTGCGGATGATCTCGCAAACGTCCGCATTATTGGCGTCATCGCGTGAGTCTATATTGAGGATATCCACGTTATCCACGCCGAGCCTGTAAAAAACATCCTTATATTCGTTTCCGACCTCTTCGGGGTATTTTGTGGCAGTCGTAACCACGGTGAGTATTTCATCGCGCGCCACCATATCCGCCGCATGGCTTAAAATCGAACGTTCGCCCTGCTTATCTTCGGCGCCCCCGATGATCATCAGATATCCATTTAACATATTTTCACGCATCCTTTATAACCTGACAGTCGTCCACAATGAGCCGTCCTCTGCAGAATAGTTTTTGTATGTGATATTCGTGATCGGTAATCAGTATATCCGCGTCGCTGCCATCGCGCAGCACACCCTTCGTCGGGTACAGTTTCAAAACTTTTGCGACATTTTCAGTGACAAACCGGAACATCTGGCTTGGGGGAATTTGCTCCCGCACGATACCGTTGACGATATCCTCATATAATGCTTGGATTTTTGCAACCGCCTGCCCGGCGCTGCCGTTGGCGTCCGAACTGATGGTCACCGTTGAAAGGTCTATCTGCCTTTCTATAAGGAGCTTAACAGCGCGCGGTACCGGCAAGCCCTCGGTTTCGCCCGCTGTCAAATCGATATTTCCGCCGCCGGCGCAATAGTCCACAGCCTGCGAAAACAGAACGGGGTTCCGGTTCATATGCGTTGGGACAAATATTCCTTTGGGCAGATCGGTATTTTCCAACAGCTTGACCAGCGGCGATAAGCCTTCTTTGCCATCCCCCACGTGGATATGTACGACGCCGGCCTTGCCGCTGATCAGCCCGGCGGTATTGGTTTGGGCCGAAAGCTGTGCGAACGCGTGAAACGTGGGCTGGGAGGACCGGTAATCAGCGATCGCGATTTCACCCGTGCCTATGATTTTATCAATCAATATCAGGTCTTCCGCAATGGTGCCGGTTATCGTTACGGTGGGAATAGCATAGCTGCCGGTATAAATGTAGGCCGTCAGGCCCTTGGCTTCCAGCGTGTTTGCTTTTGCCAACAAACTTTTCAGGCTCTTGGTATAACTGTCAAAGCCAAGCACGCCGACCACTGTCGTTACGCCCGCAAGCAGTATCTCATTCAGGCCGATTTCTTCAATTCGGCTTGCCGGGCCGTTTTCGCCGCCGCCGCCGATCAAATGGATATGCTGGTCGATAAGACCCGGGAACGCATAGAGCCCGTTGCAATCGATCACCTGACCGAAGTCATATAGCAGTTGCAGTGTTCCGGGTTCTGCAATTTTAACGATTTTATCGCCAACCATCAGAATATCTTTACATCCGATATGTTCCGGACAATAACAATCTATGCCGCTTAAAATGGTGAACATGCCGCTCTCCTTCTGTTTCTTATAGTTTGGACATTTCCGCTAAGTTTATGATTGTGCACGGTGAATACATAACAGAAATTGGTGTATTCTAAAAGCAGGTTAGAGGAAACTGCTATGCGGGCTAAGTGCGCGCATATGGTACAAATCCGCAGGGAGCAGGGCTATGAATACTGCGATTGGTCAGAGTGTTCGTCGTAAAGAAGCATGGGATAAAGTGACCGGGCGTGCCAAATATGCTGACGACATGCCGCTTACGGGCGTGCTGACAGCGCGCCTTTTGACAAGCCCTCATGCACACGCCCGCATTCTTCACGTCGATACTTCGAAAGCCTGGGCAGTGGATGGCGTAAAAGCGATTGTTCTTAATGAAAATTGTCCCATGCTTTTTGGGGCATTGTTGCAGGATCGGCCTGCGCTGGCAGGGGATAAGGTCCGTTATGCAGGGGAACCCGTAGCCATGGTGGTCGCACGGGATGAATGGACGGCTGAACAGGCGGTGCGGTCTATTCAAATAGAATACGAGGCGCTGCAGCCTGTACTTTCGCCTTCGGATGCGCTGCTGCCCGGCGCGCCTGTTCTTCACCCGCAGGCAAACGGCTATAAAAAGACTCGGCAGGATATTTACCCGGAACCAAACAGCAACATTGCCAGCCGCTACCGCATACATAAAGGGGATGCACCGGAATGCCTTTTGCACAGCGACATGGTTGTACAGCAGCGCTTTTCTTTGCCGCCGTCGGATCATTTGGCAATGGAGGCACGCACGGCGCAAGCGGAAATCGCCGCGGATGGCACCGTGCTCATCACTGCTTCCTCCCAATCCCCCTACGCGGTGCGTACGCAAATTGCCGAAGCTTTTCAGATCCCGCCGGGCCAAATTCAGGTGCGGGTGCCCTTTGTGGGCGGCGGATTCGGCGGGAAAGCGCCGGTGTTACTGGAGATATTGGCATATATCGCATCCCGCAGCGTCAACGGGCAGCCGGTGCGCGTAATCATCCCGCGCGAACAGGATATGGCTTTGGCGCCCTGCCGAATAGGTCTGGAGGCTGATATTCGTTTGGGCGCGGACCGGGACGGGCTGCTGCGGGCTGCGGAAATCACCTATTGGCTGGATTGCGGCGCGTATGCCGATATTTCTCCGTATATGACCAAAGCCATCGCTGTGGACTGTACCGGCCCGTACAATATCGAAAACCTTAAATGCGAGGCCTTGTGCGTCTATACAAACCATACCTTCGCGACCTCCTACCGCAGCTTCGCGCATGAATCCTATACATTTTGCATAGAACGCACGCTGGATATGCTTGCCCGAAAATGTGGCATCGACCCGCTGGAGCTGCGCATTCGCAACGCCATTCGTTCGGGCCATTTGACCCCATCGCAGGTGCTGTGTACGCGCAGCAATCTGGGCGACCTTCCGCAATGCCTGCAAAAGGTCAAACTGTTATCGAAATGGAATGGCGGCGCCGTGGTTTCGGTGGAAGAAAACACCGTACGGGCAAAGGGCGCTGCCTGCCTGTGGAAAAATGAAAACCCACCTACCAACGCGATATCCGGCGCGTTGGCTACGTTTAACCCCGACGGAAGCCTTAACCTGAATACCGGCGTGGTGGAAATGGGCTCGGGCGGTCAGACGCAACTGGCTCAAATACTGGCGGAAAAGCTGAAAATGGATGCAAGCCAAGTGCATGTCGTCATGCCGGTGGATACAAGGGTGAGCCCCGAACATTGGAAAACGGTAGCAAGCATGACGGCCTATATGGCGGGGAATGCGGTGCTGCGTGCCGCGGACGATATCATCGCCCAGCTGCGCAATAACGGCGCGTTGGCGCTTGGCTGCTCCCCTGATGAAATCGAGGTTGCGCATGGACGGGTTTCTATGCGCGGCAATCCGAGAGCGTTTATCGAATTCAAGGATATTGTCAACGGATACCAGACAAAGGACGGCGTTTCCATAGGCGGGCCGGTATTGGGCCGTGGGGGGTTCATGCTCAAGGGTTTATCGATGCTCGACCCCCTGACTGGAAAAGGGCAACCCGGACCATCCTGGACGGTAGGCGCGCAGGTCGTGGAGGTTGAGGTGGATACAAAAGAGTTTACTTATCGTATTCTTTCCGCGTCCACGGTGATGGATGTGGGTTCTGTCATCAACCCGGAGGCCATGCGGGCAATGGTGGCGGGCGGCATGGCGATGGGCGTCAGCATGGCAAGCCGGGAGGCATTCACCTATGATGTAAACGGCGTGCTGCAAGCGCCTACTTTGCGCACGTATAAGCTACTGCATACCGGCCAGGAACCGGATTATCGTATCGGTTTCGTGGAGACGCCGGAGGAAGATTCGCCGTATGGCGTTCGTAAGTATTCGGAACACGGCATCATCGGCATACCCGCAGCGCTTGCCAATGCGCTTTCCGCGGCGTTGGGACTGGAGATTTCCGAATTGCCGCTGCTGCCTGAAAAGCTATGGGCCCTCGCCGCGGAGGTGAACACATGATACCGTATGATTTCATCTATTGCAAACCGGATTCCCTTCAGGAAGCGGCGGCAGCGTATACGCAATTGCATAAAGCCGAAGAGCCGGCCCTCTATTACGGCGGCGGCAGCGAAATCATTACCATGTCCCGCGCGGGCAGTATCCGGCCGGGCGCGGTGATCGATATCAAAAACATCCCCGAATGCCTGGTGCTGGAGCTCGACGGAGAGAAACTTGTCATCGGCGCCGCCAATACGCTCAACCGCATAAAGGAATCGAAACTGTTTCCGCTGCTGGGAACTGCATGCGGCCGGGTCGCCGATCATACCAACCAATGCCGCATTACGCTCGGCGGCAATATCTGTGGCACGATCATTTACCGGGAGGCCAGCCTGCCGTTGCTGCTGTCGGATGCGGAACTGCTGCTCTATGGCCCGGATGGCATGCGCACGGAGGGCATCCATCGCGTTTTTCATCAGCGTATGTGCCTTAAGCCGGGTGAATTTGTGGCGCAGGTGCATATTCCCGTATGGGCTTTGCATGCCCCCTATGCGCATATCAAGAAAACCACACAGGAAAGAATTGATTATCCGCTGGTAAACGTTACCGCCCTGTGCCGGGAAAGCAAGCTGCGGGCCGCGTTTTCGGGGCTTTGCGCGTTTCCTTTCCGCAGCGAAGAAGTGGAAAACATATTGAACGATACTGCCGCCCCGCCTCAAACACGGGCAGATGCGGCCGCTGCACTGCTCAAAGGAAAGGTACACACCGATGTGGAAGGGTCGGGCGTCTACCGGCTATTCGTGCTGAAAAATACAATTCTGCATTTGCTTGAAACCTGGGAGCATAATTCCCTTGGAGGCATGAGCGGATGATTTGGTATGCTGGGAAAGTCGTCATAGAATTAACGGTAAACGGGGAAATACGCAGCGTTGCGGTGCGCCCTTCGGATATTTTGCTGGATGTCCTGCGCGGGCAGCTTGGGTTGACCGGCGCAAAACCGGGATGCAAAAATGGGGATTGCGGCGCATGCACGGTCATGATGGACGGCTGGCCCGTAAAATCCTGCCTCGTGCTGGCCGTGGAAGCCGTTGGGCATGAACTGCTGACAGTGGAGGGGCTCAATGGCAAGGCCCCCGTTCAAACGGCATTTGTGGAGCATAACGCGTTTCAGTGCGGCTATTGCACGCCGGGGTTCTTAATGGTATGCCAGGCGCTATACTGTCAATATCCCCGGCAGCCGGAAGAATATGTAATAGAGGAATGGCTGCAATCCAACCTGTGCCGGTGTACAAGCTACCAGGAGATTCGCAGTGCGGTCCAATCCATATTTCCCCGGATATAAATACCTTTTCCTTGCGTTTGCAAAAATCGGTCTGCAGTTTGCATGCTCCCGCAAATATATCCGGGGCGTACGGGGTTTCACGCTTGCGGGGCTGCCGCTGGCATCCTCTTGGAACAGCAAAACGCCCCGCAAGACGTGCATGCGGGGCGTAAGAATACTAATGTGATTACTTTGCCAGGCGCTTTTTCAGTGTCGGCGCCGCCGCCAGGGACATGAGCGCAAGCGCGGCTATCACGTAGCCTGCAAACGGGCCGTCACCGGTCTGGGGTATGCCCAACGGGAGATCCGGATCGGGTTCGTCAGAGGAAATTGCCTCCGCCACAACAGTGAACGTATAGGCGTCTGTTTCATCCTCAAAGGCAATTGCAACGTCCGCCGGCGTACCGGTCAGCTTATACTTATTTGCGTTTGCGTACGCGCCATTCCAGGATTGATAAGAGAGGGATGTGGTATAGCCTTCCATCAGCGTAACGCTTTCCTCCATCGTAAAGAGCACGTTGCCCGCTTTATCCTGATAGACTGTTTTTACAGGGATGGCGCGCGTGGCGCGCGCGGCAAACGTGAACGGCGCATAGATGTAGTACCCATCCTCACCGATCAGCTTATATGCCATCATTGCATCGCCAACGGTGATGGTGGACAAACGTGAGAGGTAATAGGTGTTTTCGGCGCCATTTTCCGTGAATATGTTCACATTGACCGGGCCGACGGGTGCTAAAAGATCGTTGCCGCCCCAACCGAACACCTTTTTGGAGGTCACATTCCCGCCTTCGAGCGTGATTTCGGCGCTCATGGTAATGCCTGCCTTTTCGCTGCCCGCAAACACGGTATTCACAGAGGTGTCTTCCCCTCCCACGGTAATCTGCGTCTTTTTCGCGCTGCCGGTCTTGCCGCCGCCGTATACCTTGCCGGTCTTTGCGCCGTTTATGATGGAGACGGATGTGCCGGCATCCCCGGTGACATTGCCGGTCTTGCTGCCGCCGTACACATTTCCGGTTGCGCTGTTGTCCACCGTCACATCTGTGCTCTGTACATTACCCTTTTCACTGCCGCCGTAGACCTCCTTTGCGGTGCTGTCCGCAAGAGAAACGGAAGTGTCGCCCTCGATATTGCCGTTCTCGCTGCCGCCGTATACTGTGCCGCCGACCGTTGCATTCTCTATGGCAACGGAAGAATCGCCGCCTACGCCGCCGTTCTTGCTGCCGCCGTAAACGGAACCGTTTACCGTGCCGCCGGAAATGACGACCTCGGTGCTGCCGGAAATATCCGCGTCATTGAGCAGCCTGCCCTCGCTGCCGCCATAGACGGAACCGGTCACCGTACCGCCCGTGATGGTTACGGATGTGCTTCCTGTAATGTCGGCGGAATCTCTAACCGTACCTGCGCCGCTGCCGCCATACACGTCCTTCACCGTCCCGCTTTCCACGGTAACGGACGTATCTCCGGTAATATCTTTTTGCTTGCTTCCGCCATATACGGTATAGTTTTTGATGTTCTTGCCCGCGTCACTTTCCCGCACGGCGTCTTTTTCTTCTGAAGTCACAATGGTTTTTTCAGCGTCTTCACTGTCTTCCTTGATGACGATTGCATGCCCGTTGGCATAGACGGTCTTTTCCACATCGTCTATATCCACCACTGCGAGCGCCGTAGTGGACAGCATGCACCATACCAGAACTCCCGCGACAACTGCGGCCGGCTTCTTTTTCATACCCCTATTCTCCTTTTTGCTCCAGCCTGTCCCAAAGAACGTTTGCGGCACAGGGCCCATACGCCGCTATACATGCCTTTGGGACGTGCTGTGATATGTAACATAAGCATGACATGGAATGTTCGTATGATGGTCACATATTGTTATTATTTGTGGTTTTTTGAAAGTATATTGTAATGGATACTTATGAAAAATACGGAATTCGTGTACATAAACACATAAAATCCTGCCGTGCTGTACTTGTTATTCACTTATTACATGCTTATTTTGCGCTTATGCTAACGTTTGACTGGATACTCCACTATTTGGATGAACCGGTGTTTTTTGATTCGGAACAAAGAATTAGGGGATGGAATGCAAATAACCCTCCAGCCCGACAAGGATGGAGGGTTCAGTCCATCGACAAAGTCCTACGGACTTTGTATTTGATGGCTGCAAATGACTGCTACATTAGGCTTTATTCGCGAGCGACGACATGTGCGGCGCGAGGGAAAAGCCTTGCATCGCAAGGCTTTCCCTTCAGGAACCGCCGACCGCATCAAAGATGCAGGCGGTTCCTGTGAAGATCAAAAAAGTGACGCAGTCACTTTTTTGACATCCTCAAACGCAGTTTCCTATAAGCTGCGTTTATTGAGCCGCTCGCCTACGGCGCCGCCGGGGTGTATCAGGGCAAAACTTTCATTTTTATAATCCGTTTCCTCCAGCACGGCTGTTTGCAATGCATCCAGCACAGAACTCAGCGCGATGAAGCTGGCGGTGGACTGGCTGTTGTATTTGTCGCTTTCGCATTCTACTTTCATGGGCAGGAGTATGTGGGATTTCTTTGCCAATATTGACTCCGGATTTTCGGTAATGCCCATTATAATTGCCTGCTTTTGTATACAGATATCCAATATGGGGATCAGTTCGGATGTTTTTCCGCCGCGGGAAGCCCAAACGATTACATCATCCTTTTGAATGAAGCCGAGCGCGCCATGCACCGCCTCCGAAGGGGAGAGAAACCGGGACGGGCGTTCTATGCAGCACATGGAATGTGCAAAGTGCATGCAGGCGATGCCGGAATGGCCGCATGCTGTCACGCCGATGCGCGCACAATGGCTTAAAGCGTCCACCGCTTTGCCGAATGCCGCAAAGTCCATGTGGGCGAAGGTGTCGGATATTGCCTTGGCTTCAATGCCAAAAGACGCTTTTGCCCTTAAGAGTGCTTCGGTTTTCATGTTAAATTCCTCCGTATTGATAAATCTTACTTCCGCGGTTGCCCGCCTGGGTTCTTTTTCAATTGTTGTCCGCTTGGGTCTTTTCAAGCTGTCCGCTTGGGTTCTTTCCAGGGTAAAATGGCGGATGGCCATGTTCCTATGATATACTATACCATATGCGTTGGTGAAATATTGGAGGTAACATGCCCATGAGCAGCAGGCTTGACGACATATTGGCGCTCCTGGAACAATGTACGAAGCAGGCGCTGGAGCAACCCAACCTCAGAATGGGGCTTGACGCTTCCTCCATTGCGGATTCTCTGGACATTCATCGAAGTGATGCCAGCCGGCTGCTCAACCGTCTCGCGGAGGAGTCGCAAGCCGTTAAGCTCAGCGGCAGGCCTGTCCGGTATCTTCACGCGGGGGTGTGCCAAAACATATTAAAGGCTATTCCCGCGAGAGAAAGCTATGCGCCAGAGGAACTGATGCAAGCGCTCCGGGGCGAAACGATAGCGGAGGACAAGCCTTCCGTTTTTGACAAGTACTATGACCCCAAATATTTTCCGGTAAAAATTATCAACAGCGCCAAGGCATCCATAAGCTATCCGCCCAAAGGCCTCCCCGCGCTGATTGTCGGTCCTACGGGCTGCGGGAAAACGTTCCTTGTGGATGTGATGTATCAGTATGGAATAGAAACCGGCCGTTATTCCAAGGCCAACCCGTTCATTCGTTTCAACTGCTCGGATTATGCCAATAACCCGCAGCTTTTGCTTTCCCAGCTCTTTGGCCATGAAGCCGGCGCATACACGGATGCGAAAAATGAAAAACGCGGCCTGGTGGAGCTTGCCGAGGGCGGCATACTCTTCCTGGATGAGGTGCATTCCCTGCCTCCGCAAGGGCAGGAAATGCTGTTCTCCATCATCGATAAGGGCACATACCGCCGGATGGGGGAAACAAACCGGGAGCGCTCGGCCAACGTGCTGCTGCTGCTTGCTACCAATTATAACCCACGGGAGGCGCTCATTCCCACGCTCCTTCGCCGTATCCCCATTACCATCGAGCTGCCGCCGCTTTCAAAGCGCAGCCAGGCTGAGCGCTTCAGCTTGATAAAACGCGCGTTTACACAGGAAAGCACCAACATTCAGAAGCGCATCATTGTGAGCAAAGAGGTGGTAAGCATCCTCATGCGCTATGAATGCCCCGGCAACACCGGGCAGTTGATGGCCGATATCAAAAGCATCTGCTCACAGGCGTACCTGGATTGCACATTGCCGCCGCTTCGGGTGGGCGTGGGCCAGCTCTCCGATGATATTATTTTGCAGGCCATGTATTCGATCAGCAACCGCGCGGCCGAAACAGCCTATGAAACCGAGCTTTGCATATATCCCGCGGGCGACAGTGACGATACCAACGCACCCCTTTGTCTGTCCCGTATTTTTAAGTTTGAGCTCAAGGATAACGCCGAGCCTTCGGCGCAGGCGATGACCCGTGCCACCGAAATCTATTTAAAGCAGTTCTGCTATATGCCTCCGGACGAAGCTTGTCCGGATGCGGAGATATTTGCGCAGCTTGGCAGGGCGCTGCACAGCCTGCAGGAGGATAAGAACAGTCTTGGTGAATTGCAGTATGGCATCTATTATGCCATAAAAGCTGCCGTGGACGGCGAGCAGATGCCTTCGCGCATATTTGCCGCAATGCATAAGATGGCAGCGGCCAGTGAGTTACTGGAGCCTACCGCGGCGGCGCTGCACCCTATAGAGCCGCTGCTTCGGCGTTATTCCATATCGCCTTCCCATGCCGCCACGCTGCTTTGCTGGATGCGCCTGGTGGTGCGCAACAAAGAGCTGGCGGAAAACAAAATCTATCTGCTTTCCTCCGACGGCAACAGCAACCGCGTAATTGCGCATACCGTGAACAAATTGCTGGATATTACCAATATTGAACCGTTGGATGCGGCTCCGATGGCAGGCAGCGGGAGCGAGCAGGATGGCGGCGCCGCGCAGGGCGGAACCAACTTTGTGGTGATGGAACAGGATACCGCTGCGCTGATACTTTCGCATACCCTCTCCGAGCGCATGAACATGCCGGTCCGCGTACTGTTTCATGATATTTCCACGACCAATATCGTGGTGCTGACCAGCAAGATCATACAGAACGAATGGGACCATGCCCGCGTTATGGAGAGCCTGATTCCGGTGAGCAACCAAGCCGCAATCGATTTGCGCGCGGTCTCGGTGGCGCTGGTGGTATGCAGCGAGAACGAGCCCTGCTGCACAAAGATCAAGGAAATGCTCGGCAACCTTCTTAATCTTTCGGGTAACCGCCGCAGCAGCATCCGTACCATAAGCTTTAACCAGTGCGGGAGCTATGGCGAGATCGACCGCAGGCTGTCGGAAATGATGGAAACCGATAACGTCGGCTATGTGGTGGATATGGTGAACTTCTCCTACAGCCATTCCGCGATGGGCGTAGTACCCTTTGAGGTGTTTCTGAAGCATACCAACCTGATCGACTTTGCCTCCATCCTCGGTAAACGCGGCATTACCCATGATTTCGGACGGGAACGCTCCTCGGACATATCCTTCATGTCGGAAGAGGAGCTTGCGCAAAGCATCCGCCGCTACGTATCCTTCATCGATATCGGCAGGGTACAGGAAGCCTTCAGCCGCTGCGTGGTCTGGCTGGACCGCAGCCTCTCTTATAAAATCACAGGATTTGAGCGCACGCGGCTCTACGTATACATGACGTTCATGCTCGAACGCGTGATCAGCGGCCACTGCTTTACTGTATCCAGTGCATTCAATCTGGACGAGCGCACGCGAAAGCTGGTTGAAAACATCAGCTATACCATTGAGAAGGCTTTTCGTATATCCATCCCCGTTTCCGAACGGATGCTGCTGGGCAAGATGGTGTTCGAACGAAATACCGACATGCTTTAAGGCTTGTCGAAAAAGTACCTTACGGCACTTTTTCGAGGATTACAGGAACAACCTGTGCCTACAGCACGGGCGGTTGTTCCTGCAAGGAAAGCCTTGCGTCGCAAGGCTTTCCGCCGCCACCGCGCATGTCGCTGGCGGCGGTTCTTAAGCCTCCGGGAGCCGGAGCCGAGTGCTGCCGGTGGCAGATGAAGCGAGGCGGAAGGCCAGTGAGCAAGGGAGCACCACTCGTATGAGAATGGTGCGACCATTGCGAACTGTAAAGCGGTCCCCGAATCCCCAAGGGGTTTATCGACAGCCTGAAAATGTCGCTCATGTCGTTAAATTGGATTTAAGTGGGGGGCTTCCCGTAGGGAAGCGGGTTCGTTGGCTCGTGAGAGCCAAAAATCGATCCTGTGAATCGATTTTAGAACCCCGAGTACATCACTTCTACTCCCCCACACCCCCATGGAGGGTTTGTCGGTACTTTACAGTAAAATCTCCGCCTCTTCGGCTGTAGCACACTTTAGTACGGAAGCCGCAAGCGCAGCGCAGTCGGTGCTGACCGCATCCAGAATACTTTTCTTTACGGTGGATACAAGCGGAGGGCTTACGCTGAATTCCCGTAAGCCTATCCCTAAAAGCAACGGCACATATTGGGGCATGCCCGCCATTTCGCCGCATACGCCAACTTCCTTGCCCGCCGCGGCGCCGCAACGGATCACATTCTGCAGGAGGCGGACCAGCGCTGGGTGGCACACCGACGTGATACCGTGCAGCGCATAGTTCGTTCTGTCGGCGGCAAGCAGGTACTGGGTAAGATCGTTGGTGCCTATGCTTACAAAATCCACCTCGTTGAACAACAGATCGGCCATTATGGCAAGGGAGGGTATTTCCACCATCACGCCCAAATGCATGCCGTTGTCGAAGGATATGCCTTGCTGCGTCAGCTCCCGCTGCACATCAAAGACAATGCCCTTTATTTGCCGAATTTCATCTATTGAACATACCATGGGGAACATCAAACGTATGCAGCCGTAAGCGCTGGCCCGTAAAATCGCCCTAAGCTGTGTGCGGAACAACGCCGGCCGCATCAGGCTCAGACGCACCCCCCGTACGCCAAGGAAGGAATTTTCCTCCTTTTGCATTTGCAGCGAGGCAATCTCCTTGTCGCCGCCCACATCCATCGTGCGGATAGTGAGGCAGCGCCCGTTCATGGCGACAGCGGCGTCCCGGTACAGGCAAAACTGCTCCTCTTCGTCCGGCACATCCGGCCGGTCCATAAATAAGAACTCGGTTCTAAAGAGCCCGATACCCGCGGCCCCGTTTTCCGCTGCGGCTTTTACATCGACAACACCAGCCGCATTGCCGTAAAGCTGAATTTCCACGCCGTCCGCCGTCGCTGCCTGTATGCCAACGAGCTGCTGCAAATGCGCCGTATGCGCTTTGTGCTCCGCAATCTTCTGCCTGTAACTGCGGCAGGTCTCTTCATCCGGCTCCAGGAAAACAGTCCCCGTAAAGCCGTCCAGCACCGCCGTGACGCCTTGCGCGGCAAGCTCAGTAATGCCCTCTATACCGATCACAAAGGGAATCCCCAGGCTTTTGCAGACAATGCTCGCGTGCGCGGTAAGGTTGCCCCGTTCGGCGATCACGCCGAGAATCCGCTTGGCGTCCTTGCCGAGAAGATCGCCCGCAAGAAGCTCGGCGGTAACCAACAAAAAAGGCTCCTCGCCGCCGGCTGCGCAATCCGCGTCGCCAAAATGCAGCGCCTGCGTAAGGTAGGAGCCGATCTCCAACAAGTCATACTTGCGCGCCTTCAGATACTCGTCGTCCATTTTGTCAAACAGAGCGGTATATTCGTCAATAACGGAAGCGATTGCGCGCGAAGCGGGCAGTTTGTCTGTACGTATGCGTCCGCGTATCGCGTCAATCAGGGTCGGGTCGTCCAATAACGCCCTGTGTACGGCGAATATCTCCGCTTCCTCGCCGGATAACGTCTCCCGGGCGGTCTTGTAGGATGTGTCCAGCTTGCGCATGGACGTTATGAGCGCCGTTTCAAAGCGTTCCAGCTCCGCCAATACCGCCATATCGCCGTCAAGCGCTAAGGGCATCTCTTTTTCGCATTTTTTACGCACCACTGCCCTTCCAATGGCATAGCCGGGGACGACCGCAGTACCCTTCATGTATGATCTCCTGCCTTGTGTGTGATGTGGATTGCCTGTTGTTTCACTGCAAAGGGACACTCAAATATTCCCCCAGTGCTTTCATCGCGGCCGCTTCGTCGCTGCCTTCTACGGTAATCGAAATGACGGTGCCGCCGCTGATGCCTGCGGACAGTACCGCCAGCAGGCTTTTCGCATCGATGGGTTTTCCGGAATTGTCGATGGTTATATTGCTTTCGAAGCGCTTCGCAAGCTCTACAAATTGGAGCGCAGGGCGTGCGTGCAGCCCGCAGGTACCCTTGACCTCAAAGCGTTGTGTCATATATCCTCCGTTATAGTGTCAAAAAAGCATTTATTTACAAGTATATTGCCAATGGATCGGCTATTCAACAAAATAAATCACGTTGTTTTTCGCAGGAGAGAATTTTTCGCCGCACCGGCTGGTTAGACGTTGGCAGACGAAAAACTCTCTCTTTGAAAAAAACGGGTTAATACGTATTAGAATAAGCCGATGCCCGCCACAAAGCCGACCAGCACTGCAATGGGGGCGGTGATAAACCGGGAGAAGAGCATAGCGGGAACCGCTATTCTGGAAGTCTCCGGCGCGGCTTCGCCCAGCGCGGCTGCAACGGGAATGAAGTCGCAGGCGTCTACCACGCTGATGGCAAACAGGGCCGGAAGCGCCAGGGAGGGGGATACCTGGCCGGTGGCGATCAGGGTACCGATCATGGTGCCCAGTACGGACTGCACAACGGCGCCGGGAGCCAGCAGGGGGGAGAGCACGGGGATGCCGATAATCAATGCGAATATGATCAGCCCGCCCACAGTGCCGGTAAAGGGGGTAAGCCCGCCGGCAATCCAGTTGCCAAATCCGGTGGTGGTCATAAGACCGATGAGGAAGGAAATAAATACCATGAACGGAATCACGTTGCGGATCATCATGTCTACGGCCTGCCTTGCGCCGCCGAAGAACACGTTGACGATTTTGCCGATGAACCGGCCAACAACGGTCATGACTTTTGTGATGGCGTTGAGGAATTTGTTTTGGCCTTTTGCCTCTTCCTTGCTTGTGGTGTACGCTTTCTTTTCCATTGCAGCCTCCGCCACTACGGATGCAGCCTCATCCGTAGGCTCAATGTTGTTTATTTTTGTGCCTGAAACATAGTTATTCTCGGTGCAGTAATCCGCCATGGGGCCGGAAGGGCCGCCATCGAGAATATTTACCGTGGGGATGCCCTGCTTGGGGAAGAGGCCGGTCCGGAGCGTACCCCCGCAGTCCACCACCGCGCAGAATACCTCGTCGTTGGAAACGGGGTTTTTAAAGCCATCTACGGCGACGCCGCCGGATAGTTCTGCTATCCGTTCGGCGAGGGGGTGAATACCGCCGCCCGTGATGGAAACGACTTTATTCTTTTTCTCGGTCGGGGTGACGATAAGGTACTTGCCCCAGCCGTTGGCGCCTTTGCCTATTTTAACGCTTCTATAGTTCGCCATTTTTTCTTTACCTCCTTAACCGTCAATGGAAACGCCCTCGCGTTTTGCAAGGAATACCCAAATCCACTCGGTGATGAAGCCGCGCAGAAGCGCCAATACCCAGCCTGCGATAAAGAAGCGGATCGCCAGGCCGCTGATGGGCAGCCCCAATGCTTCAACACCCTGCGCAATACCCAGCCAAATGAACAGCTCTGCGGGATTGACGTGCGGGAATATGGAAAGCATGGGGCCGTTGGTGGTGGCAACAACGTCGATAAAGCTGGCGCGCTGCCTTTGGGGCAGGAATTTCGCCGCACTGTATACCATGGGGTTGCACAGGAAGAACCAGGAGACGAAGGGCAGTACGGTGTAAGAGAGGACCCTGTTTTTAGCGAGGAACCTGGAGAACTTCTCCAGGCGCTCGGCGCCGATCAAGGCGGAAATGGCGTTGAACACAGTGAGCAGCACCAGCACCATGGGAACGATGCCGCCCACCAGGCTTAAAAAGGTTTCCCCGCAGGCGATAAATATTGCCTGAAAGTTTTCAACGAAAGTTACCATGAATGAATACCTCCTTATGTTTGTACGCTATTTTTTTACAAACGATATGGTCATGTTTTCGGTGATTGGGGCAATCTCTTTGTTTTCCACATGGAAATTGCCAGGCAGCGCGGCCACATCCTTGCCGTCGAACCTTACAACGACATGGCCGAGCATTTCGAAATTGCGGGTAGCCACATCACCTATTGCCGTGATGCGGTATTGCGCGTTTCCTAAAACCAGATAATCCCCTGTTTCAATGTTAAAACCGCCCTCGCCATCGTCGATGAGCACCGAATATTCCGCAAGGTCGGAATGCGCTCTTTTATTAAAGAAAATCAGCATTTTCTCACTGAGGAACATCAGTGCGCTGGCTCCGATTTTAACAACCGTTGTTGAATAAATCAGATCTTTCATAACCTCCTCCTTTCTCCGTCAAATCATCATGGCATTGCAACGCTGATATGTCCCCACATTCCCCCTTCTGCCTTTTATGTCAATCACATTCCATTTTTATCCTCATCGAAACCGGTATTCCCTGCGCAGCCGGTCCACCAGTGCCTGCACGCGGGGCGTATAATACTCGATCTCGAAAATGAAATGTGCAATCTCGAACGGATTCTTCTTGCGGTACTTTTTGCTCTTTACGTAGTTGATGTGTTTCTCATTGAATGCCATCAGCCTTTTATTGATGGCATAGAAGGGCTTAAGCGCCAGGACGCCCTTTTTTGTGAACAGGTAGCAGCAGGAGCAATCCATGGTCATGTATTCGGTATCGGTAGCCACAATCATACAAAGGTTGGTGGAACTGGAGTAGCTCATGCTGAACACGATGTCGGACAGCATGAAGCGCCTGGTACCTTCCTGCGTAACGGACTCTATGTACGTATCTGTCATCACGACGCGGCCGGTGCTGTGTTTTCTGCTCTGAAAAAACATAAGGTAATAGTAGGTCACGTAGCCAACGAAGAAAAGTCCGAGCAGGCCGCCGATGATTTTGGAAACGATGCTCAGGTCGGATATCATATACCAGCAAAGGTACGCTACCACGGCGCTGCATAGCAGCACGCCCAGGGGCGCTAATGCGGCGTACCAGGCTGTGCTGCCCGCATTTGCCACATCAAACACCAAAGCCTGCGCCTGTGTGGTTTGGGTACGGTCGTTGTTTTCCATGGGTTGACCTCCAATTCCTATCTATTTTCATATACAGCAAATATATTTCCCACTTCTGTGAAGGGCACAAATGGGGCGTAAACACCACACAAAGAGAAGCGATTGTGTGGAAATGAGGTATTTCCGCTGCTGGATATCGTAAATGCAATTAGTGTGGTATGCTGTGATAAAACACATTGCGGGGGAATCGCTATGAATCCAACGCTCTCCAATACCCAGCAGCCTGTACCGAAATCCCGGTTTTGTTTCGCGCAGCAACAGTCGGCTGCGGTTTTGCAGCTGTCGACGGAAGCATTTCTGGAGGCAATAAAAAACGAGTGCTATTCCAATCCCCTGCTGGAGTTTCCCAATGACGGCGCCGCTTTTTTATCCGACGGCGACGCGCTATCATATGCGGACAGTCCCGCGGCCGACGAAATGGGTTTGCAGGACTATTTGCGCTATCAGCTCGGCGCGCTGGCGCTTTCACCCCGGCAGCGCGGCATACTGAAATTTCTCATCTCCTGCGTGGACGATAACGGATATTTAAAGCTCGACTTTGTGTCGGCGGCGGCCGAAACCGGCGCGTCGGCAAGCGAATTGGCGGCTATGCGCCGGGTGCTTCGCGGGATGGATCCGCCGGGCATAGGCGCCTGCGATCTTGCGCAGTGCCTCCTGCTGCAGGCCCTGCGGCAGGAGGAACGGCGTATGTGTTTATATCGGCTGATAAAATATCATCTGGTGGATCTGGCGTTCAACCGCATCGGCCTCATTGCGGCGGCGCTTCATATTGACAGCGCGGAAGTAACCGGGCTGATTGCATGCATCAAATCCATGAATCCGAAACCCGGCAGCGAATTTTACGTGCCCAAGCAGAGCGCGTATATTATACCTGAGCTCAAGCTGTGCGTGGAAGAGGACGGAAACGCTGTTGCCGCCATGCAAAACGCCATTTACCGGGAACCGCAGATATCCTATGCCTATCTAAAGACCGTTTCCCCTCAGGACGAGGAAGCATGTGCTTTTTTAAGGAGGAGCCTTTTGCGGGCGAAGCAGCTTATCAGCAACATGCGCAAGCGCCATGAAACCGTGCAGCGCGTGGCGCAGTATCTCTGCACGGCCCAGCGCGACTACCTGCTCAAACGCAGCGATGCCCTTTCGCCCGTCAGAATGGCGGATGCGGCGGCCGCGCTTTCCATACATGTATCCACCGTAAGCAGGGCCGTAAACGGCAAATATATGGAAACGCCCCGGGGAACGCTGGCCTTAAAGAGCCTGTTTTCCTCCGTCGTTTCCGGGGATGCCCATTTGTCCTCCCACCAGCTTCGCCGGCGGATTGGCCAGATCGTTGCTGCGGAAAACAAGCTGGCGCCTTACAGCGACGGAGAGCTTGCCCGTCTGCTTGCCTTGGAAGGCGTGCGAGTTACAAAGCGGACTGTCACGAACTGCCGAAATGCGCTGGGTATCCCCGCATCGCGCGACAGGCGGAGGTAGAGTTCAGTCCGCGATCATGACGGAAATGTTTTTTTCCTCCATGGCTTTGCGCGCCCTGAGGTCCAACCCGCTGTCTGTAAAAAGGTATTGCACCTGTTCCAACGAAGCGGTGACGGCGGCTCCGCCCTTCATATATTTTGAACTGTCGGCCAGCACGGATGTAGTGACGCTGGTTTCAATACAGTTCATATACAAATCCACCGCTGCGTTGGTGGTGGAAAAACCGTAGCGCTCGTCAAAACCCGAAGCGCCCATAAAAAGATGGTCGGCGCGTACCGTGCTCAGCCCCTTGTTGGCCAGCAAACCGCCCACTTCCTCTTCCTGATAATTATAAAGCCCACCCAGCAGTATGAGCCGTACATTGCGCGAGTATTTGAGCCCGTTGAGCACTAAAATAGAGTTTGTAATGACGGTGATAGTACGGTTCTCTATAAAAGGACACAGTTCGCATACTGTGGTGCCGCCCAATAGTATCACTGTGGAATAGTCCTCGATGATTCCGGCGGCCATTTTTGCGATGGCGATCTTCTGTTGCTTGAACAGGCTATTGCGCATTTGAAACTCCGTAGCCTGCCCGGTTACGGAAACGGGCATCGCCCCCCCGTGCAAGCGGGTGATCTGCCCCAGAGAGTCCAGCTGATCCAATACCCGCCTTGCCGTGCTTTCGCTGATGCCAAATTCAGCGCATAGCTGCTGTGTTGTAGTAAAATCGTTCTTCTTGATAAATTTCAGTACGCTGTTACGGTCTACCATCGGAGGCCTCCTTCATAATGCGCGTATTTGAACGTTTACGATCAATTACCTGTGATTATAGCATGGTACAACTGCTTGTTTCAATATCAATCCATCAAAATGGCTGAACAAAGCAACTATTTATTAAAATATGACCATTATCAATCATTTTAATATTGAAATAGTTCATAACGTGTGCTAGTGTAGGGCTCAAGAACAGGAAAGGAGAATACCATATATGTATGAACACGCTACGCCGGAAGAGCTGGCGGCGGGCCGGGCCGCGCTCATGGGCGGCAATGTCGGAGGAAGCTTTGACCTGGTCGTGAAAGAGGCGCATGGATCCACCATCGTTGCGGATGACGGCCGCGAGTATTTGGATTGCACGTCGCAGGCATGGAGCATGAATATCGGCTTTAGCCATCCCAAGGTGATAAAGGCCGTTCAGGAACAGGCGGCGTTGTATTCCCACATCCGTACCTCCTTCGATACCGTACCCAAGCTTTTACTGGCAAAGCGGCTTGCGGAAATGGCGCCGGGCAACCTGAACAAGGTCAACTTTTGCCTGCATGGCGCAACCGCCGTCGAAGGCGCGTTAAAGCTGGCCATGCGTAACCGCCCCGGCAAACCTAAATTCATATCTTTTTATGATGCATACCATGGCCGGACATTCGCAAGTATGAATGTTTGTTGGCCGCATCCCAATAACGGTTTCCTCAGTTACATGAATAACGCGGTGCGCGTGCCGCAGGCTTATTGCTATCGCTGCCCCTTCCGCCGGAAGTACCCTGAATGCGGGCTGGAGTGTGCAAACTTCCTGGAAGGCGCCGTGAAGAACGCGGTGGATGGCGGCGCCTGTGCACTGATTATGGAGCCTATTCAGGGCAACGGCGGCATGATCGAGTATCCGGTGGAGTTTTATAAGGCTGTCCGGGAAATTTGCGACCGGCAGGATATCCTGCTGATTTGGGACGAAATACAGACAGGCTTCGGCCGCCCGGGCACTTACTTCTCCAGCGAACGGTATGGCGTGGTTCCCGACATTTTGGTGTTTGGCAAAGCGCTTGGCGGCGGCTATCCCATTGCGGGCATGCTGGCGCGGGACGATCTTGCGCCGCTCTCGCCCGGCGACCACAGCTTTACATTCGCGCACTTCCCCATCAGCATGGCGGCGTGCAACGCGACGCTGGACGTTATGGAGGAAGAGGATATCTGCGGCCAGTTCCGTGAAAAGGGCGCGTATGTAACGAGAGCGCTCAAGGAAATGCAGCAGCGTCACAGGGTGATGGGGGATGTCCGCGGCCCGGGTCTGATGATCGGCATCGAGTTGGTCAAGGATCAGGAGACGAAGGAGCCCAATTACGCGGCTGAAAAGTATATGGTGGATGAAGCGATGAACAGGGGCCTGCTCATCGGCGGCAGTAAATATCTGGGTCTGGGCAATGTGGTAAAAATCAAGCCGCCTGCGATCATCACCTATGAAGAGCTGGACAGGGTGCTCAATATATTCGACGACCTCTTTACTGAATGCGATAAGAAGCTGTAAATATAGATCCGAAAAGACGTCCTTTGGGGCGTCTTTTTTGTCGACGGAAATTGCACACAGCATTTACAGCCGGCTTTGTGCGTACAATTGACAAGCGGTGAAAGAAATGCAATAATGAACTGTAATTATTAAGTCCAGTGGCCGAATTGATTTCGCTGCGTTTGTCTATTGTCTGGTGCATGTCACAATACTATTGTCGGAGGTTGCAGGGTGAGTAAATACAGCTGTATAAATACCGATACACACGAGATCAGCGCGGGCTTAACAACATTGTTTCCGGGCTGGGCAGGCGCGAGCGAGAATGTTTGCGTGTACGGCCCGCATGACGACGATGCGGTCATCGGCGCAGGTTACGCAATCAAAGCCGCGCTGGAGGACGGCGCGAGCGTGCATATTTTTATTATTTGCAACGGCAATGCGGGCTACAGCAACATCGCGGACCGCGATACCATCGTAGAGACCCGAAAAGGGGAGACGCTTGCCTGCTACAAATCGTTGGGCATCCCTGAAGGTAACATTGTGTTCTTTAACATTTCAGATTTTAGCGCCCTGAGCAAAATCGGCTGGAATGTGGCCCTTGACCAGGAAGGACACTTTAAAAAAGCGATTACCGAGCTTCGGACAAGGAAAATCACGCGTGTACTTGTGCCCAATCACTACCATGAGCATATCGACCATGTTGCGGCCAGCATGATGGCCGCATACGATGCCCCGCAGTGCGGGGATCCGTGCGCGGTGGATTGGGCAGATCCAAGCCCGGTAAAAAGCGTCGCAGAATATTCCGTTTGGGCCGATCTCGACCCGGAGGACGCGCTTTTGCACGGGCGGCCGGAGGATATTCGCGCCAACTGCGTTCTGGTGGCGCCGGAAGAGGTGGAAATGCAGGTCTGTCAAAGCATTGCGCACTACGCTTCGCAGGCAAAGATCATTGACGGCTTGATCCGCGCCCGCAAGGAAAGACGCATAGCCGATGGCAGATATATTGAAGTATATCTGCGCTTCGACCCGCGGCCCAAACTGGATTTTTTACCTTATAAGCGGCTGGCCGAACAGGCAATGGCCACACAAAACAGAAGAAGCGGACAGAAGGGGGAGGAGTAGCCGTGTTTGACGGCGTGCAATGGAAGAAGGAAGCCGAAATCGTCGCCGATGTATTAAAACGTGCGCCCAGCTTTGATAAGGAGTACCGAATCCCCGAATCCGAATTCAAAGCGCGCGCCAAAAAAGTATATGAAGCGATGGAGAAGGCGGGTATCGACGCCGGCTTTGTATACAGCGACGAGCATTATTGCGGCGACGTGCCGTATTTTGCAGGCAACACGAACATCAGCATAGAGCCTGTGGCGGGCATTGTCGGCAGGAACGGGTTCTTTCTCTTGGCCGGGCTGGAAGGCGGATACTGCGCCGAGCAGCTGGCGCCGCGTTCGGGATGCAAAATACGCAAGGTCGAGATGCTGAAGCTGGCGGATGAAAATTATCCCGTGGAAGCGGTTAAAATCGAGGATGTTTTTGAAGAGGCCTGCGGCGGCAAGCCGGAAAATATCGGCCTGCTGACGCCGACACAGATCATCCCCATCAGCTTTTTTAAGTTCTTTCGGGAGTATCTGGGGGGAGAGGAGCACATCGTCGACGCGCGCGACGTTTTGTGTAAAGTGAAGTATATCAAATCGTCCAATGAAATGCGTATGATCAGCGAGGCCTCGAAAATATGCGACGTGATGCTCGAAGGCATGCTGTCCGTCATGCGGCCGGGTATGTATGAGACGCAGGTCGCGCAATGGGGGTATTGCATCGCATCCGAGCTGGGCGTTGAGCTGCACGGCTTTGATGTTATGGTGTGCGCGAATGAATCGAATAGGACGATGATCGGCCGGGCACTGAATAAAAGGATCAACGAGGGTGATTACGTCATGCTTGGCGTCGGCCCCAAGCGCGACGGGCTGACCGCGTGCGAACGGGTCTCTGTCGTATGCGTGAATCACCCTTCCAAGCTGACGCAGGACCAGAAATATTGGTTCGATTTCGTGGAAGAGGCTTACCGCATCGGCCTGCAGGCGTACCGGAACGTTGCAGAAAACGGCTTACCGGCAAGGCTGCAGGAGCAGGCGCTGGTGGAGTATTTTAAGAGCCGCTCCGCCGAGGTATCGGCCCGGATCGGCAAATCTGTCGATATGTCCAAACTGAAGCCCTATACCGGCACGCACAATGCCGGGTATACGGAATGCCAGGAATTTTACGGCGCAATCACGCTGGACAGCTGCGAACCTTTGGGCCAGCAGATCGTTACCATGCTGGATGTTGCCGTCAGAGGCTATGCGAACCACTGGAACGATGTCATCATACCGGGTATGGATTACGTTCTTGTAGAGAAGACTTTGGGCAAATACGGTAAGCGCGTAGAGGTTCTTAATGATTTGCCGGTCAACGTACAGCATCTGGTGGGGAGAAATTTTCAATAGGCATGGTATTACCCAAAACAAAAAATAGGGTGTCGCATTAAGCATTTTCAATGCATAATGCGAGAGGAAACAAAGTTCTAAAACGATTCGCCGGCTCGATTGTGCCCCGCTTGGAGTAGGAACCCGGGCTGTCGCGCTAAGTGCCTGAATAATTATTCGGCGTATGCACTTAGCGCAACAGTCCTTATTTATTGGTGCCGCAAAAACCAATTTCACGGGATCAATAGGGTTTCATGAACATCTGCGTCCAATACAGCGTGCCGCTGGCTGTTTTTGCCGCGCCTACGCCGGTATGCGTATAGGAATTGGACAGGATATTTGCCCTGTGGCCAGGGGAGCCCATCCAGGCTGTTACAACTTCCTGCGCGGACCGTTGACCGTAAGCGATGTTTTCAGCAGCGGCGGAAAACTTCAGCCCGAAGCTTTGCATCATTGTGAACGGCGATCCATAAGTCGGGGAAGTATGGGAAAAATAGTTTTTCACTATCATATCCTGCGACTTGTATCTTGCCACACGGGAAAGCTCCCAATGGGTTGTGAGCGCAGGTATCCCTCGATTTGTACGCTCGAGATTGACCAGCCGAATCACTTCTTGTTCGAAGGACTGCAAAGAGCTGGCTTCCGGGATATTTACTTTTTGACCCACATAAATCAAATCGGGATTTTTGAATTGCGGATTGGCTTGTATCAGTTCAGATATGCCGATTTCATATCTTACTGCAATTTTCCACAACGTGTCGCCCTTGACCACCGTATAGGTCGTTCCTTGCGCCAATGCGGGCTGCATGGTCAGGCAAAGAATCAGTAGTACCAAAATGAAACCTACTATTTTTTTCAAGATATCACCTCCTGTTTTGTTATTCATATTCTCTGCAACACAAGTGGCGCTTATTCTTCATTGTTCGAAAAGAATAAGCGCCGTTAAATCGAATGTGTTTTGAAATGCAGAATAAAATGCGATGCCGGATTCTTTAAGAGAAGTCGCGCGTAAAAATATCGCTGTGCTCGAGCAGGCTTTCGACCGTATCGAACCCGAGACGGCGCAGCAGCTCAACCACATACGGATTTTCAATCGGGGTTTGGTATACCGCGTCATTGCCGTATTTGTATACGTTTTTACGCCCTTCTTCCTTGGGGATCAACACCTTGGGTCCGCCGACACAACCGCCGACACAGCCCATGCCTTCAATAAAATTCGCCGTGATCTTCCTGCTGAGTATAGTATTCAGCATTGCTTTACAGGCCGGGGTGCCGTCTGCCTGCGCAGCGCGCACCGTTATTTTGCGGTTCGGATTCAGTCGGTTTACCGTACCCTGCACAGCTTCGCTCACACCGCCTGTGGTTGCGTAAATGCGGCCGGTGCGTGAGGAATGGTCGCGCTCGTCCTCCGGCATATCGGCGGGATGAATTCCCGCGAACTCGAAAATATCCCGCATTTCGTGAAATGTCAGCACAAAGTCGGTGGAAGCCGCGACATCCTTTTCCCGCGCTTCCGCCTTTTTTGCGATACACGGTCCTATGAATACGGTCAGCGCATCCGGATACAGCGCCTTGATGGACCGCCCGCAGGCAACCATGGGGGAGACAGCACCGGGAACGTACGGTATGAGCTCGTGGTAAATTCTGCGAATCATGGCGATCCACATCGGGCAGCAGCAGCTTGTGAGCTGGAAATCCTCCTCGTTTACAATATTCTTATCAAATTCAAGCGCTTCCTTCAATGTCAGTATATCCGCAAACAGGGCAACCTCCAACATTCCGGTAAATCCGATCTTTTTGAATGCCGTACGCAGCTTGCCCGGGGTCACGTCGCTGGTGAATTGGTTAATAAAGGCCGGAGCGATCATCGCATACACCGGCGCTGTGGCGTGATGGACAGCGGCGAGCGCCGGCAGGATATCCTTGCTGTCCGTAAGCTTTTTTGCATGGCAATTTTGGATACACTCCGCGCATCCGACACACAGATCCTTATTAACGGAAATATTACCCTTCTCATCCTGATAAAGTGCCTCAAACAGACATTTGCCCGCACAGGCGGCTTTTTCGCTTTCAGAGCAGGTGCAGTCTCCTATTCTGATGACGGGCGGGTGCCGGTGAGGATTCAGCAGGCAGTCCAAATGATGGGGATCAAATTTCTCCTGCCGCAGCTTATCGACTTCCTCCGTCAGGTTATTTTCCAAAGAGGCTTTTACCAGCCGGTTATATAGCTCGATAAAGGTTGTCATCGGATGCCCTCCTCCGTTATATGCAAGTCGTAAAACAGCCGTATTTTAAGAATACTATAATACGTCATATATTTCCATTGCTATTTTGAAGGAACAGTGCAGGCCTGACGCAGGTCCTTGTTTTTCCGCTGGATTTTTCAGAAAGCCGGCCGTGATAACTTGGACCGGATTGACATAATAGTGGAGCGCAGTGTATTCTCAGTTTATGGGAATGGCTTGGGATCGATAAAAAACATGCGGATTTTTTGGAGGGAAATATGAAGCAACGCAAACTAGCCGACTATATCGGAATGGGAACGGTAATAGGCTTTTGTTCGGCCATTGGCATACTCCTGGGAGCAATACTGGGCAATCTGATCATTTGGCTCTTGGGCGGCGCGGCGATTGGCGTGGTGATAGGGGCAATTGTAGAGATGCGGCGAAAAAAGAGCTGACGCTTTTATGAAACGTATATTCGGCGCGTATCTCAAACACCCCACAACCCCTGCAGCCATGTAATGGCCATGGGGAACCAGGCGGCGCAAGCCGGGTTGATGAACTCTTCATTTGGTGCGGTCGTATGGTCGGCAAGGGAAAGCCCGTGATGGCCGTTTCCAAACATATGGAACTCCACGGAAACGTCATGCGCCATCAGCGCCTGCACATATTTCATGGCGTTTACGGGCGGCAGCAGATCGTCATTCGCGGTCGTCCAGACGAAGGCAGGCGGCGTTTGCCCGGTCACATGCAAATACGGGCTGTGCTCATCCAACTGTGCCTGCGTCGGGGAGTATGTACCCAATAGCATTGCGTTCATGGGCAGACCCAGGTCCAGCCATTTTTGCCCCTCAACCCCTACGATGCCGGGCTTGAAGCAATCCAGCACCGCCCGCTCCGGGTGTTTTGGGTCGATTTCGCCTTCCGAAAACATGGAGAGCGGCAAAAGCGGAAGGGCTTCGCTCAAATCCGTGCTCGGGTAGCAAAGTAAAGCCGCATCCGGCCGTACCAGCGTGGGCGGAATGCCCAGCTGCTCGCCGATCTCCCGCCATTTGGTGCTGGCGGTGGCGCAGAGATGGCCGCCTGCGGAAAATCCGCATACCGCGACTTTATCAGGATCAATATACCACTTTGCTGCATAATCCCGAATGGTGGATATCGCCCAGCCTATTTCCTGCATGGGGCGCGGCATCCGCGCAGCTTCGCCCACGGAATAATTCAGTACGAACGCATGGAAGCCGCTGGCGGCAAAACGCAGGGCGACGGCTTCCGCCTCCTGATCGGAGATGCGAAGATACGCGCCTCCGGGGCAAATGATTACCGCCGGCCTGCGCCTGTCCGTGTGAATTTGATCGGAATGATGCAGTACGTAGGTATCGAGGTGTACCTCCGGTTCGTCCTTGCGAAAATACATACGCTCATTGATCATATACGTTCCCTCCCATCTGAAATAGCAGGAGAAACAGAAATACAGCGGTTCCGTTTCTCCTGCGTGCGGTTGTATTACAGCATGCGCAGCGCGGTTTCAAAACGCTCCAGCAGGAAAGCAAACGCCGCTTCGTCTATTAACAACGGCAGCTTGAGCAGCACTGCGGGCGGGCAATTCGCCTTATAAAGCTGTGCGCTTACGTCTATGCCCATTGCATTTACGTGACGGGAGAAATCGTCCGCCATCTTTACCGATTGAAAATGGATGGAGGAAAGATGCCCCTTGCCCTCGATCCGCTCGATTTTATCGGGATTTGCCCTGCCAAGCGCTTGCAGCCCTTCTTCTATGATAGCACCCATGGAGGCGATAGCCTTGCCGTTTTCCCGTACGAACTCCATGGTGATGAGGTAAGCCAGGCTGGCCAGCTCTTCCTGCCCGTTGGTGACTAACGCACCAAACTGGTTCAGGCTGTCCATTTCATAGGTGGTAACCACCTTGCTGGCCGGGTATTCGCCGCCGGGGAAGCCCTTGCCTATGATCACGAAATCTGGCCGGATACCGTACTGCCGGAACAGGAACAGGCCTTCGTACCACATGCAGGATTGTATTTCATCGGCGAGCGTCGGTGTATGGTAGACGTTGCACAGGACGTAAGCCTCCTGCAGGAAGGCGGGGGTAAGGCAAATGCCGCCGTAATTCATCAGCACGATTTCGTGCAGGAAGCCGGCAGTCCTAAACAAGCCTGTGTTACAGGCTGCGATTTTTTGCGCAAAATCCTGCGTATCGTTGCGCTTTACGGATACCACGCGGTACAGGCCGCTTTCTTCCGCCTGGCGGTAGAAGGCGGGCCACATGCCGCGCAGGGTTTGTGCAAGTATGGTGGTGCCGTGGTAGTTGGCCTCGCAGCCGCCGTCGTTATCCGCAATCACCAGGAATACGGGAATCTTGCCCTCATACTCGGGCTTTTCAAAGGTTTTATCCAGGCGGTAGAAGCGGGCGAGCATCATCTTCAGGGCGGCTTCCACGGACAGGCTGCCGGTTTCCAGGTTGATCAGCCTGTTGAGCACCTTTGGCTCGCGGGAGGCCAGCACCTCTGACAACGCGTCCGGATTATCGCCCAGCCCGTTGATATCCGCGATAATGCGCTGTTCCATCAGCCGTGTAATATACCCGCGGGTATTGTTGTGCGTGGCGTTGAGTATGCCGGCCTGCCGCGCTTTGGTAATGAGCCGATAGCCCGGGAAATTGTGCCCAAGAGGAATGTGGTAATGCTCGCTTTTGGCGGCCAGATAGGCCCTGCCATCCTGCCCGATGCGTACGCACCCCAACCCGCTGATTGGCGCGGCATCCTTATGGGTCGCCCGGCGGAAGGATTCGGTGGGTGCGCCTTCCAATGCGCCGTCAAATGCGGGCACAACCTGCGTGCCCACCTTTTCTGCAAGCGTCCTGCAGCGCGCCTGAAAGCTTTCGGGGAAGAAATCGATCTTTTCCCGAAGCAGCGCATCCGCTTCCTTTGCGGGTATGCCAAGTATGGAAACCGCGGCGGATTCAACCGCCGCAACGTAAGGCTTGCCCAGCAAATCCTCCAATGATCTTTGTATGTTTTTCAGCATGGTACACACCTCCGTCAACAATGATTCAGTTTCAACAGCTCGCTCAACCGCATGCCGTCTCTGGGTATAAACCGGCGCAGGTATTCCACGCTCTGCGCGATTTGGTATAACCCCTGGTAGCCGATATCCCGCGTGCTCATATACAGCTCCAGTATGAGATACAGGTGCTCACAGCGCGGCGGCATGCCCGCTTCGGGCAGGGCGGCATAGCTTTTCTGCAGCGCCTGCAGCACCTTAACGGGGTGGATGATACCAGCCGCGTTGTTTTCCGGCGTAAACCCCTTGTGAGAAGAATAGGTGCCGTCGGTCTGCTGCAGGTGGATAACGGGCGAATAACAGCCCAGCTGTGCAAGCCAGTAATAGCAGTCGGTGTCCTCGGGCGCATTGAACAGATGCCCGTTTTGCGCAATATCCGCCATAAGCGCATTTAAGTCAGCCGTATCCAACCTTCCGTCCCGCCGCCGTTCGCGTGTAAACAGCGCGAGCGCCTCGCGGCTGCCCAGCCAGACCGGAATAAACCCATCCTCGCAGTACCGCACGTATGCCCTTTGCAACTGCGCGGCAGTCGGCACAAGATAATAAGGGCAGTGGTGGCCCACATCCTCCGTTACATACAGCGGCTTGCCGCTGTGCTGCAAAATATCCTCCATCAGGGCTTTCATGCCCGTAACGGAAAAGGGGATCTGATGCGGGGTATACATCTGTTCGAGCGCTACTTTTTCTATGCCTTTGTCTTGCGCGAGGCTGTTGATCAGCGTCATGCTTTGGCGCATGTGTTCGGAGGCAATGTCATAGCGCTGCCGGTCAAACAAAATTTCTTCGGGGAACGCCTGCACATAATAGCCGAGGTTGGCGCCGATTTGGGCCGCCATATCCATGCAATTGCCGAACCAATGCCGGATGATATGCGCGCGCACCCTTGGATCCGGATGCGCCAAACCCGTGGTATCGTACGTGGAATTATTGGAATAGAGCATGACCACCTGCGTACCGTACTTTGCCTGCGCTTCGTTGACGGCGTCCGCCCAATCCCGGATGTACTCCGCAGGCATCAACAGAGGCTCGTTGTCGATATCCGTCACACATTCGATGTACGTAAGACCCATATCCCTGATGACGCGCGTCCATTCGGCGGGCGTGGTCCAGCGCTTGATGGCAAAGCAATTGTCTATTCCGATAGAAATCTTTGGATCCATGAAACACTCCTTTGTGGTTCGTATTCGTCTACAGCCTGACGACGGACTGTTCTTTTTGAGAGCGTAATGCCGCTGTATGCAGCGCGTGGGAAACGGCTGTTTCTTCCGGGCGGACACAGCCGAACCCGGGATCCTGCCCGTCAATTTCCTTAAGGAAGGAAGCCCACATCTGCAGGATGGAATCAGCAAAACCAAATTCAAATATCGACCCGGTTACCGTGGAATATTGGGGCTTATTGCCGACCGCCAGCCGGCACCATGCCTGCTCGGCCCCCTGCGTCTGCGTAAAATAAAAGCTGTTCGGGTCGTCGGTAGTGAAACGGACGGAGCACTGCATGCCGTGCGCCTCGAGATACCACTCGTTGGTGGCGCCCGGCTTCATTCGCTTCATTTCAAAAAACATGGGGAAGAGATTGCCCTGCGCATCCCTTGTGTCACAGACGAGCGTGGCGTTATCCCAGGTTTCACAGGGCGCGAAGCCGCCTTTTCCGTCCGGACGTCGGTCGATGTATTTACTAAGCTTGGCGCATACGCTTTCAGGCATCCAGCCCATACGGAAAGGCACATGCTCGGTGTGCAGGCCAAGGTCGCCCATACAGCCGTACTCGCCATTCATGCGCAGCACGCGCTTCCAGTTGATGGGCTTGTCGGGGTCCATGTCGCTGGAGTGGTTGAGCCCTGCGCGGACTTCCATGATTCGCCCGAGCTTACCGGATTTGATCCGGGAAATCAGCATTTGGCAACCGGGGTAAAAGGGGAACTCGCTTGCGCAGCGGATCACGGATTCCGGGTGCCGCGCTGCGGCTGCAAGTATCGCCGTGTTGGCCTCCTGGTCCATGCCAAAAGGCTTTTCGCCCATAAAGTGCTTGCCGGATTCGATGATATCCACGTAGATCTGCTTGTGCAGCGCGTGGGGCACAGCGCAGTATACTGCTTCGATTTCAGGGTTTTTGAGCAATTCCTGGTAATCGGTATAGGTATACCTGACGCTTTGCACCCTATCCGTAAACCATGTAAGCGCGGAAGGGCTGGCGTCGCAAACGGCAATGATCTCGGGCCTTGGGCATGCGTCGTTCAAATGCGGCCACCGTCCCGCCGCTCCGGCAAATTCCTTGCCCATCAAACCGCAGCCGATGATTCCGAACGTGACTGTTCCGGACATATTACTTCCCCCTTGTTGTCTGTGTAATATTTACAAATACTTTTTGCGCGGTGTTGTACAGTATGTTTTCCTTGTCGGCAACCGGAAGGTCCGCGCCGAGCACGACGCCCAGCATGGTGCGCTGGTCCATCATGGTATAGTCGCTGCCGAACATGACCCGGTGCGAACCGACACGGGACACCAGATACTCTAAAAAACCGTTGGCGTAAATGTCTCCGGCGGTGTCATAATAGACATTCGGATACGCCTCGCCAAGCTTTACTGCCGCAAGAATGCCGTTGTAGCGGCCGCCGCTGTGCGCGAGTATCAGCGTCACATCCGGATATTCCTGAACATATTTCTCAAACCGCGAAGGGAAGGAAAATATCTGCTTTGGGTTATAGCTGGAGGCATCCCACGTATGGGACAGGATGGGCAGATTATTCTCTTCTGCATATTCCCAAACCGGGCGGTAAAGTTCGTCGTCTGCGGAAGTAAATGCCCAGGAAGGGTGGATTTTGATGCCGCAGAAAGCGGGGTGGTTCCGGTAGGCTTTCATAACGGCAAGGGAGTCGGACGCATACTTGGGTTGGTAATAGAAATAGCTTTTAATTCTGCCGCCGCTTTGCGTGCAGTCGCTTTCGGCCTGTTCCGCGCCAAGAATAAAATCTTCCAGCAGCAGGCTGGAGGTGTTGCAGCTTATGGCAAAGGAAATATCCAGCGCATCCATGCTTTTGAGCAGCCGTTCCAGGCTGTAATCGCAAACAAATTGGTTGGGCATGGGCCCCCGGTGAATGTGGGTGTCAATAATCATGTTCGTTACCTCGCAGCGTTCCGCGCGCCGGGCAGTATACGGCGGGCGTTGCCGCCCAATATGCCTTCGCGCTGTTCGGGAGTGATGCCGGCCGTCGTCACAGGGTAAAGCGAGTGGTGCGGCGTGTTGTAAGGGAAATAGGATCCGTACAGCAGGTTATCGCAGCCAGCCAGTTCCGCAAGCGTTTCCAGCTCCCGGAACAGTACCAGATTATGCGTTTCGATATAGAAATTCGGATGCTGCATCAGCAGCGCCGTATACTGCCGGGCATGGTAGAGCAGCTTCATGTCGTGGCCTTCCACGACGATATTCAGCCCGGGGTGCTCCCGGCAGATCCGGTCCATTTCCGCAAAGTCCACCTGCGAGTGCCACAGCAGCAGCGGCAGGCGCCTTTCTTCCAGAACACAAAGCAGACTGTTTATGGCAAAAGGCTGCATGGAATGCATATAGTTTTTAGGGAATACCCTGGCCGCTGCAAAACCCTGCGCGACAAGCGCATCCACGTACCTTTCTCCCTTGCCGTAAAAGAACATGTCCGGCGTGAGCACCATGCACCCAAGCAGATCAGTCTGCCCCGCCAACAGTTCGGAAAGCGCGGCGTTGCCCGCATAGGCGTCGTAACGCGCGGCGGTCCCGCTGGTGACGAGCCCTTTGCGTATTCCGAACTTCCGGTATGCCTCCCACTGCGCCGCCCAGCTTTGATAGAGCCGGAAGCCGCTCTTCGCCGCCGGGTCCCACCAAACGTCCACGTCAAATACGTCGGCGCTTTGTATGGCCTTTTCGTAGAAATCGATTTTTGACGCAATTGAATTCATCGTTTTTTTCTCTCCGGTTTGCCGTATTTTTGGTTCATATATCTTACACTCATGCCTTTTGCCTGCCAGCACAAAGACAAGACCCGTGGCTGTTAAACCTGCTTCATCTGAAATGACCGTCCGGCTACCTCCATAGCCTCTTCATAGTCCTTTACCGCGCCAACGGCGACCAGCTGCGAGAGTGCGTTCCCGGCTGCGGCCGCTTCGGTGAGGCCTGTCACGACCGCTTTTCCGCTGTATTGCGCAATACGCTTGTTGACCGCAGCAGCCTGCGAGCCTCCGCCGACCAGGTAAATTTCCGGGAAGCTTTTGCCGGTGATGCGTTCCGCATTGGTCAGGTCCTCTGCGGTGCGCATAGCAAGACTGTTGGCAAAAGCGACATAGAGCTCCTGCGGCGTCGAGGGGGCGGGGAAACCTGCTTTTTGCAGGGCACGCGCTACCTCCGAAGGCATTTCGGCCGAAGACATATCGATATCGTCAAAAGAGAATTTGCTGCTTGACGTATGTGTAAGCGCATATTCGGTCAAATCCGCATAGGTAAACGGAGTGCCTGCCCGCCGCCACGCCAGCATGCACTGCTGTATCACGAACATTCCTACCGTTCCGGAAAGCAGGGACAGCCTGCCCCCGCTCAGCGGGCTGTTGCACAGTCGGTAACGCTGTGCCTGCGCTGTCAGAACAGGCTGCTGTACCACCGCGCCGTACATGGACCAGGTGCCGCTGCTGACAAACAGGAAGTCTTTTGGCTGCGGGATTGCGCCGACGGCGCAGCTGGTGTCGTGCCCGCCTACGCAGGCCACGGGCAGCGCGCGGTAACCGGTCTCTTCATAAACGGAGCTGCCCGTATATCCAAGAATGCTGCCGCACTCGCGGTACGGGGGGATTTTATCCGCAACGCCCAGCAGATCGGCGATGGGCTTGCTAAAACGCCGGGTGTTGATATCCATGACTTCGCCGATGGGGGGCAGTGTCAAATCATACCCTGCTTCGCCGCATAACAAATAGGAAAGAAGGTAAGGAATGAACAGCATCCATTTGGCTTGCGCCAAGCTTTCGCGGCTATGGCGGGTATCGTAATACAATTGGCGCAAGGTGGAAATGGATATCTTGGCCTGCCCGTTGTGGAAATAAAGCGTATCCTGCGGCAGAATGGCATCCACGCTGTCGGCGTCCGCCGCTACGTCCGGGTCGTGATAACAGCGGGGCTGCCCGATCACCCGGCCTTCCGCATTGACCAGCGCGTAATCCTGCGACCAGGCGTCGATGCCGATACAGTCCGGCGTATAGCCCTTTTCTTTGCACGCGCGAAGGCAATTGAGCAGTTCCCGGTACAGATGCATGTGGTCCCAATAAAGGCCGCCTTGCAGACGGGTATAATTATTGGAAAAACGATATATCTCTTCGAGAGTCAGAATGCCGCCGGAATACCGGCCCACGATGCCGCGGCCGTTGCTGGCGCCAATATCCAAAGCCAATACCATCGACGCCATTTCTTTTCCCTCCTTTTTCCGGTCACATGCGCAATTCCCGGTAAATATCTATTGCGCCCATGTTGCAACCATCATATAAATTATATTTATGTTATGAATGTGTTATTTATTATTTATTAATTTGGTTATATTCTATAGCATGATTTTATCAATGTCAATGATTCGAGCGACATTATATTTCGCTTACAATTTTGTTATTTCTTAATATTCCGGATTGACATTACATGCCAGTCATGGCACTATATAAAATAAGGAATTTATTTGGGGGCGGGGAACTCCACCCGACGCTCCGGAAGTGTGGCTGCGAAGATGAATATTTCTCAGCGAAGGGCGAAGCTCCAGCAATTAATTAATGAAAGGCGCGAAATCAGCATTAATGAGCTGAATTCGCTTTTTGACGTGTCCAGCGTAACATTGCGCAACGATTTGATTTACCTTGAGCGCAAGGGCGTATGCCGGCGGTTGTTCGGCAAGGTCGTTGCCGAGTGCGAAAACTCCAGCTTTCAATTGAACTATAATTATCAGAAGAACCTCAACCTGAAGGAACGCATCGGCAAATACGCCGCCGGCCTGATAGAATCCGGCGATTCGGTGCTGTTCTACGCGGGCACCACTACGCAGCAGGTCGCTCGCTTTGTGGACCCGGATATCAGCTTTATTGCGGTTACCAACTCTATTTATATCGCGCAGGAGCTGCGCAGTCTGCCCAAGGCAAAAATATTGTTTTTAGGTGGCCTGTTCAGCCATAATATCGGCGCAACTTACGGTGCGCAGGCGGTTCAGCAAATCAAAGAGTATAATATCGATAAGCTTTTTCTATCGGTGGACGGTATCGATGCGCAAAAAGGCATTACCAATTCCTCGCCCTTTGAGAGCGATATCAATCAGACCATACTGTCCAAATCCAGGAAGGTCATTGTAGTCGCCGATCATACGAAGGTAGGGATGGTGAGCTTTATTCAGATGGGCAGCGCGAAGGATGTGGATCTTCTCATCACGGATTCCGCCGCGGATGAAGCGCAGATCAGCGCTTTGCGTGCGGTGCCTATTGAGGTCGTTACGGTATAATACCCTGTAAATACAGGTGGCAAGTATCGGAAGCTTCTCTATGGAGAGCTTCTTTTTTTATTTATTTTTCATTATATTTATTTCGATAAAATGCTATAAATAGTATTTACATTTACTTATTAATGGTTTAATATGTGTTTATAGTTGTGCTGGGTTTTATAATTGCGTTCAAAAGGGCTTCACACTACTGTTTATTATAAAATATGGTATGCAATTTGCCGGCAGATGGCCGGCGAATATAAAACACATTATTAGGAGGACAAGTACATGATGAAGCGCGTTGTGAGTGTGTTGATTGTAATACTGTTGACCATCAGCGCCATGACAGCCTGCACAGCTCCCAGCAGCCCTGCAGCAAGCACGCCGGCCGAACAGCCCGGCGAAAGCGAAGCCCCTGCGGCTGAAGCACCGGCGGAGAAATCCTACAAATTCGGCCTGATGCTGTATTCGAGCGTGGACGAAGCAACCATTACGATCATGAACGGCGTGAAAAAGGTTGCGGAAGAGAACGGCATTGAACTGGTCATCGGTGAAAACGGCGGCGATGCCACCAAGACCGCCGCGCTGCTGCAGAACATGTTCACACAGGAAGTGGATGCGATTATCGACGCAACCTGGGATGGCAACGTCGGCCTTACCACCTCTGCACAATGCAAAGAGCGCGGTATTCCGCTGGTAACCTGCGATGTGGCGTACGACGATTACGCGCATCTCGTAGGCGCCAATAACTATGGCTCCGGCCAGGTGAACGGCGCTTTTGTAACCGATTGGGTCAAGGAAAACTGGGGCGGCGAAATCGAGTACATCCTCTGCATGTATCCGTATTTTGCGGGTGAAGGCGTTAAGGCCAGGCTGGACGGTTGCCTGGATTACCTGAAGGAACAGGGGCTGCTGCCGGAAGAAGCCAACATCATCTGGCAGGACAACAGCGGACAGACCGACGATACCAAGCCTATCGTGACCGATTTCCTGACCGCGCATCCCGACGCGCATAAAATCTTTATCCTTCCCAACAACGATGCGGGCGCCCTTGGCGCATACAATGCGGCGCTGACCATGGACCGTGAAGCCGATTGCGTGATCGTTTCCTACAATGCCGATTCGTTTGCGCTGGATCATCTCGCGACGGTGGCGGACAGCTGCTGGAAGGGTACCGTCAACTTTAACCTTGCAGGCTATGGCGCGCTCGCCATCCCCGCGCTGGTGGAAATACTCGAAACCGGCACCGACAATATCCCGCACGAGCTGAACACGCAAACGTTTGTTATCGATCATTTCAACGTGAAGGATTATATCGGCTAAATTCACAATGCGTATTGAACGATATGGGTACTATCGTGTATCGTAAGGTAAGTTAGACTGTACAGCACAGCATTTGACTTAAACCGGAATGCTGTGCTGTACCATTGAAAAAACGTTTGCAGTTTCACAAATACTGCGCATACGAACCACGATTCCCCTACGGTACGGCGAACAGTCTTATTTGTTCTTTTCAGGAAAGGCGGGATAATGAGCATGGCGAATGAGCAAGCGCTCCTGATGAAAGGAATCTACAAATCGTTTCCGGGGGTAAAGGCGCTGCAGAATGTTGATTTGGAACTTGAAAAAGGAGATATACTCGCGCTGCTGGGCGAAAACGGTGCGGGGAAATCCACGCTGATCAAGATCCTTTCCGGCGCATACCATGCGGATCAGGGCGAAATTTTTTTTGAAGGCAAAAAGGTTTCTATTTCCGACCCGCGGGATTCCATCCGCATGGGCGTCAACGTAATCTACCAGGAACTGAACAGCGCCGATCACCTTACCATCGCGGAAAATATTTTCATGGGGAATCTGCCGTACAAAGCGGGCGGAAAACTGGTGGATTACCAAAAACTTAAGGAAAATACGGCCGTTTTGCTCGCGCGCGTAGGCCTTAACAGATATGATCCTTTTACGCCGGTATCGTCGCTGTCCATCGCGGAAAAGCAGATGGTAGAGATCGCAAAAGCGCTCTCGAAAAAAATGAAGATTCTCGTGATGGACGAGCCTACCGCCGCGCTCAATGCGGAGGAAATCATCATACTGTTCAGTCTCATCAAGCAGCTCGCAGAAGAAGGGACCGCAATTATTTATATCTCGCACCGTTTGGACGAGGTGTTTGAAATATCCAACAAAGTGCAGGTCATGCGCGACGGCAAAAGCATCCAGTCCCTGCGTACGGTCGAGACCTGCAAACGGGAGCTTATTGCGCTGATGGTCGGGCGGGAGATAACGGAAATGTACCCCAGCCGCGATGGCAGATGTATCGGCGAAACCGTTCTGGAAGTGAACAAGCTTTCGTCGGAATATGTGCAGGATATCAGCTTTCATGTACGCAGCGGCGAAATCGTCGGCCTGTTCGGCTTGATGGGCGCCGGGCGCACGGAAACGGTGGAGATGATATTCGGCGCCAGGAAACGCAAGAGCGGCACTATTAAAATCTGCGGCCAGGTTGCGGATATCCGTTCCCCAAAAGATGCAAAAAAATACGGTATCGGTTATGTACCCTCCGACCGGAAGGGATCCGGATTGTTTTTGTTGCATTCGGTAGGCGTCAATATTTCCGCCAATGTGATCCAAAAGATATGCAGCCGAATCAGGCTTCTGAACTTTAAGAAGGAAAGCCGGCTGGTTTCGCAATGGATAGAGCGCCTGGGTATAAAGACCCCTGGCAAGGAGACGCCGGTGGATTCACTCTCCGGCGGAAACCAGCAGAAGGTGGTTGTTGCCAAATGGCTGGCGGCCGAACCCAAAGTGCTCATACTCAATGAACCGACCCGCGGCGTGGATGTAGGCGCGAAGAGCGAGCTGTACAACCTTATAAACGATCTTTCCCGGCAGGGCATCGCCTTTATCATGGTCTCCTCCGAGCTTCCTGAGGTCATTGCGATGTCCGACCGGATCGTGGTCCTGCACGAGGGCCGATTGAAAGGCGAGCTGCAAAGATGTGAATTTACGCAGGAAAAACTGCTGGAAACGGCAATAGGAGGAGAAGACGATGAATAACACCCTGTCGTTGGGTAAAGAAAGCAGGCTCAGGGGTTGGCTCAAGAACTTTGTGAAAAGTTATAATTTCAGTCTTTTGATTGCCCTGATCGTGCTGTGCGCAATCATGTCGGCATTATCCCCATATTTCTTTACGGTGAACAATATCCTGAACATCGGCCTTGCGGCGTCCGTATCGGGTACGATGGCGGCAGGGCTGACGATATACATGCTCATGGGCGCGCTGGAGCTTTCCCAGTACGCCACGTCCGCGTTCTGCGGGACGCTGCTGGGCGTGCTTTTGAATATGTTGGGCTGGTCCATTTGGCCTGCAATGCTTGCGGTGATGACGGCCAGCCTCGTATTGGGCGCTATCAACGCGACTCTTTTGACGGTCGGCAAAATTCCGCCCATCATCGTGACGCTGGGCACCATGAACGTTTACAGGGGCTTCGCCTACATGCTCACCGGGGCAAAGAACCTTCCGCTGACGGACGAAACGCTCCGGTTCATTGGGCAGGGCCGTGTGTTCGGTATTCCCACCTCTGTATGGATTCTGCTGATTTCCTTCATCATTGCCGGTTTCGTGCTGAAATACACGCCGTTTGGGCGCAAGGTATATGCGGTGGGCGCCAATCCCAAGGCCGCTTTCCTTTCCGGCATCAACGTAAACCGGACAAGATTTATCGGTATGATCATCGCCGCCTTTGTTTCGGGCGTTGCGGGCATTTTGGGCGCCGCCCAGGTGATGACATCCATCCCCGCTTCCGGCGTCGGGTCCGAAATCGAGATCACGACCTCCGTATTGATTGGCGGCCTGGGACTTGCGGGCGGCAAGGGCAATATTTCCGGTGTTTTTCTGGGTATGATGATATTGATGATCATCAATAACGGCATGACGCTGCTTTCCATACAGTCCTATTATCAGCTGCTGGTACGCGGCGCGGTGCTGCTGTTGGCCGTACTCATCGATACCATGCGCGGAGGCGGATTTAAGTAATATGAAGTTCATGCATGAATTTGCCTTAAAGCCCGGTTCGCAGGAGGAATACAAGCGGCGGCACGATGCGCTCTGGCCGGAGCAATATGCGCTGATGCTGGAAGCGGGCATCCGCAATTATACAATCTGGAATACCGGTACCAGGCTGATAGAATATTTCGAAACCGACGATATCGAGCGCGTCGGGCGGGTGCTCAGCGGCAGCAACGTAAAAAAGCGCTGGGACGCTTATATGCGCGATATTCTGGTATTCAATGAAGAAGGCGGTATGACGCCGCTTACCCTGCTGTTTGAATTCAGCGGAAAGGAATAAGAGCAATGGAAGAAAAGCATCTGTTAAAGCTGCAGTGCTCGGGTGCGGCGTTCTCCAACATGCGGGACAGGTTTGTATCAAGCGGATACAAAGGCCCGGAGGCGGATGTCCCGTATGAAAAGCAGTGCGAGCTGTTCGCAAAAATCGGCGGCGTGGGCGCAATGAGCTATTTGTATGACGAGCATGCGATGGACCCCGGCGTGCTGAAAAAACTGGTAAACGGTTACGGCATGCGGGTGGGGACTATTGCGCCGGACAATTATATCAATGCAAAATGGAAACACGGGACCTTTACTTCCAGGGACCCGGCCGTACGGCGCGAGATCGTCAGGCTTGGAAAGGAGTCCATGGATTATGCCGCCGAGAGCGGCGCGATCGACATCATGTTCTGGATGGCGCACGATGGTTACGACTATCCGTTTGAAGACGATTATGCGCTGCGCTGGGGGTATATGACGGAGTGCATCCAGGAGGTCGCCTCATACCGGCCGGACGTCAAAGTAACCATCGAATACAAAAAATATGAGCCGCTCACCTACCAGTATGCGTCGGATACCGGCAAAGTGCTGCTGCTTTGCGAGAAAATCGGGCTTCCCAACCTGGGCATCATTGTGGATTACGGCCATGCGCTCTTCGGCATGGAAAACCCCGCCGAAAGCGTGGCGCTGGCGCACGCATATGACCGGCTGTCCATGATTCATCTCAACGACAATTACGGGCGCGCCGACGACGACCTGATTTTCGGGACCGTCAGCCTGTGGCAGTCGCTGGAGTTTTTCTGGAAGCTGGACGATATCGGCTATGACGGCTGGTATGTCATGGATAATTGGCCCGCACGCATGGATGGGTACGAGGCGACCAAAGCATTCGTAGAGCATGCCAACGCTATTATGCGTATTGCCAGGTCGTTGCCCAAAGAGGAGATACACAGATTGCAGGCGGAAAACAATGTGCCTGCTCTGCTGAAGCTTTTGCGCGAATATGCACTGAAATAGTTCGTTGTTACCAACCAAACAGACAACGAGAGAGATGAACGCCATATCCGCATGAAGCAGGATATGGCGTTTTGACAGTTGGATTTTTGTGTTATCTGGATGCCAGGCTATGGGCGCCCGCAAAAACACGTTTCGGAGAGAAATATACCCAATTCTAAATTTGAAATTGCCTAAAAATCCCATAGGTCATGTCATCCGCCATCTTTAGCGCCTGATCCTGTATCGCATCATACTGGGCGATACTCTGGGTATATTGGCCTGAAAGTATTTGCATCGCTTCATGTTCGGTAAGACTTAAATGGTCGTAGAGCATTGTCTGCAATTCTGCTTTGTCCCAATATCGATTGATGCCGGCCATAAAATCCGCAATCTCGTCCGCGTTCGCGTACCATTTGTTGTGAAGCTCCTCGGCGGCCGGGTCGTCCGTTTTAACCGCGTTCACAAGCTGCGCCGCGATAAGAAGATGCTGGGAAAAAAGCTCCTCAAATTTTTTTGCGTCCCGATCGCCGTAAAATATCTTGAGTACGTTTGCAAAGTCCGCAGGGTTGTGCAGCAGCCGGTCGGTCACCGCCTTTAAATCATTTAGGTCAAATGCCGTGCTGATAATGAACGCCCTTGTCCACATCACATGTTCGGTCCATAGCCTGCGCAGTGTGTTTGACAATTCCACCTGATTTAATAAGCGTTGAATGTTCGCGTTATCAGTCTGCATCGTCATAACGGTCATCCTCCTCAATATGCTTGCCCTTCATTGTATGTTTGCGGAGGATATTTTAAGCTGCACTTTATATGCTGGTTTTAGCGGAATGAAAATCAATGCCGAAGGCCCCGCACTTCCTGTTGGGAACATTATCTGAGCAGCGGCATGTTCCCTGTCAGTTTATTGATGGTTTTCTTGCTGCCCCACAATGCAAGCCCCATATAGGTATGCTCGTTGGTAGGGGTATCCGCGGCTTTTTGCATGTAATCGTCATAGATGTTGCAGCCCTGTGCGACATCCGAAAAATCGACGACCACGACGTCGCTGTATGCGGGTGTACAAAGAGTTTCGCGTAAAGTGCACAGCGCTTCTTTATTGCTCTTCAGGATGGGTACGGGCAGTGTAATAATCCCCTTGTGCGGCAGGCCGGAGGCGTCCTTTACATCCGGCCCGATATATTCCGGGGCAATGCTTCCCATGCTGATGCCCAGTATCGCCGCGGTATTCGCAAGAACCCCTGTGGGGAGCGCATCATCGAGTATCATTACGCACTTCATTTGGTCTGTCATGGCATTCTCCTTGATAGATTTAAACGCATCATGCTAGGGGCTGTATGGATTCGGATACAAATATCCGCATGTATTGGCGGGGAGTGAGTCCGGTCAGCCGCTTAAAAAAGTTTGTAAAATGGCTCTGGTCGCTAAAGCCCGTTTGGAATGCGGCCTCGACGGGCGGCATGCCGCCTTCCAACAGTCTTTTGGCGTTGCCGATGCGGATTGCCTCCAGGTAGCTGTACGGCGTAATGCCTTTTTCCTTCGTGAACAAGCGCAAAAAGTGGTACTTGCTTAAACCGGCGGCGGCGCTTAACTCGTCCAGAGAAACTGCATCCGCATAGTGTGCTTCCAAATACGAGCACGCAGCCTGAATTTCCGGCGCACCGGTTTCCGGCGCCTGCGCGGGAACGGGTTCGGAATAATCCCGTATCAGCTGTTCGATCAGGAAGAAGAACAGCTCTTCCTTCTCAAAGGTGATCCGTTCCTGCAATATCATCAAATGCAGCTCGCGCAGCGAACTGGCAAGCTCGCTTCGAAAAAGCACCGGCGGCGTAAAGCGGGGAAGGTAGTCTTGCCCCGTGATTTCATATACCGTTTGGCGCATGACATCCGGCTGTATATGGATGCATCGGTAATCCAGCGCGTTTTTATCGGCCTGCTCGCACCGGTGGGTGTCGTGTGGGTTAAAAAGCATGATATCCCCCCGGCAGACCATGCATTCCTGGCGATTGCAGCACAGCAGCCGCCGGCCGTTTTCAATAAAGCCGATCACATAATGGTCGTGAAAATGGTTGGGGAATTTTTGCAGGATGCCTTTAAAACGGCACGCCTCTATCTTAAGCTGCGCGTCAAAGCAGATTGTCCGCACTTCGTTCGCCATGGATGCCTCCGGGTGTTCATTTCCTCTTAGCAGTATTGTCGCATGAACGCAACAGAACTTCTTGTATGATATTGCTGGATAGGTTTTTCAGTGCAGCGTTTTTATTTGGATGTCGTCCATCACTTTTTTAAAACACACGGCGTCTGCAAAGAAAGGGGTATGCGCAGAACCCGGGAACACAATGACTTCTTTGCCCAAAGGCGCTTTAAGCGTATCGCAATAAGCTTGCACCAGGGCAAGCGGCGCATTGTAGTCCTGATCGCCGGAAATAAAAAACACAGGGATATCGATCTGCGGCACCCGCTCCGGTGCATTCCAGCTTTGCATTTCTTCCCACATAGGCCCGCTGCCGCGGGTTGCGCCTGAAAGCCATGCCGAGAAATCTTTCAGGCTATAAACGCCGGAGCCCAGCGCGGCCATCGCAAGCCTGTCCATACCGATATCCATGTTCATATGATATCGATCAAGCAGTTTCGCAAAAGTCACGTATTCATCGTGATTCCGAAAAGGCGGGCCATAGAGGCTATGCAATTTCGTAAGATCCGCAGTCCTATCTTCGCCGATCATTCTTTTCGTCAATTCTTCGGCAGCGATACGCTGGCCTGCGTTGGAATCAATGATTTGCGCCACTCCGATATATGCAATATAATCGCCGGGGTATTTGCTCGCGGCTATAAGACCGATTTGGGATCCCCACGAATGCCCCAGCAAATAGATCTTTTCCTGATGAAAGCGTGCTTTTAAATACAGAGTCAATTCATGCGTGTCCCAGACATACTGCTCAAATGTCATCGTGCTTTCATCAAACCGATTGGGGTTGGATTTTCCGGCGCCCCGTTGATCCCAATGCACGACGATAAAATTGTTTTCCAGGGAGCTGTTGAAATACCGCGCGACCGGCATTTGAGACGAACCCGGCCCGCCGTGGAGCCATAACAGAACAGGCAGGCTTTCTTTGCTGCCGTTGGCCATAATCCATTGCTTCATGCCGCCAAGCTCCACTTCCTCGATGAAGTCTACTTCGCCCTTCGGATGGCTTTGCGTAACGCCGCTCAAATAAAGCGCGATGGAAGCCGCAAAAACAAGAAATATCGTAATGACTGCAAATATTTTCCTCATATTTACCTCGCATTGAATGGTAGACCACCGTTTATTGAGTATATCATAATCTCACAAACGACTTCATCGGCATATTTGTACCGCGAACGGAGCATGGTATCACTGCGATATGAATGCATTAACAATAGAGAATTACTTTGAATAGAATGTACTATCACAGACGATTTCTTGACAGAGGAATTCGCTGAAAAAATAGAAGGAGATAATCACCATGAATGGTTGTTATAGGCCATCGATACCACGCAATACAGATACTGTTGCATTAAATGCAGCCACCGGCGGCGCCGGCCCGCTTCCCATTATCACGACCTTGTTTTCTGACCCGATTACGGTGGTAAGCGTTACGTTGGATGCCGACCATTTATCCGACCCCTCCATTTTGCTCAATTTCACCGGGATCATAAGCCTCCCGCTGGGCATTTCCGTTACTTTGAACTTTGAAGTGCTGCGCGTAAAGGATAATGGCGCGCCTGTGAATGTGGGCTCCACCTATACATTTGCAACGCTGGTAAACGTGCTGGAATCCGAATCCTTTACGTTCCAGCTGTTCGACGCGAACCTGGAACCCGGTACCTATACGTATACGGTTGTTCTGTCCACCAACTCGATTATTGACATTACGCCCGGTCTGACAATCGTCAATGCCACGCTGAGCGCGTTGGGTGTCAGCAATAACTAGCGAAGAAATAATTCCGAACAGCAGGGGGCGGCACGTTTGTGCCGCCTTTTCAGGCCGCTGACAAAGTCTGCGGACTTTATCAGCGAGTTTCTGTGGGTTAAAAGTGCGCTTTTACGCACCTTTTTCCGCAAATCTGATGTGCATGTCGTCAGATTTGATTAAATGTGGGGGCTTCCCGTGGGGAAGCGGTTCGTTGGCTCATAAGAGCCAAAAATCGATCCTGTGAATCGATTTTCGAACCCCGAGTACCTTATTTGCGATCCCCTACGACCCCCAAGGGGGAGGTTTGTCAGCACGCTGGGGCGGCACGTTTATGCCGCCCCAGCGTGTCGAGTGCTATGGCACTTTTTCGACGATTACAGGAACAACCTGTACCTACGGCACGGGCGGTTGTTCCTGTCAAGGAAAGCCTTGCGCCGCAAGGCTTTCCGCCGCCACCGCACATGTCGCTGGCGGCGGTTGGAAGCCTCCGGGGGCTGCGGCCCCCGAATCCCCCAAGGGGCTTATCGACAGTCTGGGGCGGCATGCTTGTGCCGCCTTTGTCGTGCCCCGTCTATTCCCGTTTTTTCTTCCTTACGATATCGGTATGCAGCACGGTGCCGTATTGCACGGCGTCTTTTCCGAACCGGCTGCGTATCTTATCCACTGCGTTCTCCAGTTTGGCGCTTCGCTGCTGACGTTCGGCATCATCGAAAATGCTGGTTTGCCCGCCTCCGTCTGCAGTGAGTCCGGATGCCGTTACCATCAGCATGCGGATGGGGGATTGCGGATTCCATGCCGCCGCCGTGATTTCCAAGGCGGTCTGCAGCAATGCTTTTGTGAGGTGGGTCGGGTTATTAAGCTTTCGCTGCCGGGAGATGACGCGAAGATAAGGGTCCTTGATTTGCACCTGCAAAACGGTGCAATATAGCCCCTGCCTGCGCAGGCGTGTGCCTACCTGATCGCAGAGCATCAATAGTCCGGCCCGAATGTCCTCGATGCCTGCCAAATCCCGGCAGAAGGTAACGCTGTTGCCGACGCTTTTGACAGGGTCGGTCTCGCCTATGCGCTTGACGGGGCTGTCGTCCCGGCCGCAGGCATATTCCCAAACGGTTTCGCCGGTTCTCCCCAATAGCTGACAAAGCAGCTCTTTTCCGGCGGCGGCGATATTGCCTATTGTATTGATGCCGTGACGATAGAGTATATCCGCGGCGGTCTTTCCAACGAACAGCATATTGCCCGCGGGAAGCGGCCAGAGGATCTGCTGAAAATTCTCTCTTGTGATCTCCGTTGTGGCGTCGGGCTTTTGATAGTCCGAGCCAAGCTTTGCGAACGTCTTGTTGAATGATACGCCGACAGAGATGGTCAGCCCGATCTCCTCGCGTATGCGCCGCCGCAGCGTATCCGCGATCTCGCGGCCCGAACCGAACAAATGCAGGCTGCCCGTGACATCCAGCCAGCTTTCATCCACGCTGAAGGCTTCCACCTGATCGGTATACTGCTCATAAATTCCGTTGATCTTTTCGCAGTATGACTGATATTTGTCATGATGCGGTTCGACCAGCACCAGCGCAGGACACTTGCGCTTTGCCTGCCAGACGGTTTCTGCGGTAACGACGCCAAACGCCTTTGCAAGCTCATTCTTGGCGAGAATGATGCCGTGCCGCCCGTCGGGGTCGCCGCACACTGCCATGGGCACGGTTTTTAGCTCCGGCCTGTCGATGCATTCGACCGAAGCAAAATACCCGTTGCAATCGCAATGTAAAATGACCCGGTCCATGGCAGGTCTCTCCTCAGCTGCGTGGTCAGGTATATTATCTCACAGGCGGGAGAATGCATCAACACATGTCAAAATCGGCGCCGTTCCGTATCAGAACCCGCACCGCTCCCGGATCTGTTATCCGCTGGGATAAATCGGCAAATATAGTGAATAGTTTCTTGCAATATGATAAACTATGTATAAAAGGAATGATGGCCGTTTGGGTATTGTACTATTCCCGCGTGAAAGCCGCCGATGGGTAATCATGAATAAAACGAAAAGGAATGATGTTTCTTGGCTTCCGAAGTAATTCTTCATAACCTGATGGAAAAACTGGTGGACAGCAAACTGGATGAACTGATGCAGGAGGCAGACGTATGCTGTTGCGAACGCTGCCGCACGGACGTATTGGCGCTGTCGCTCAATAACCTGCCGCCCAAATATATCGTCAGCGTAGGCGGCGATATCTACGCGCGTTATGAGGCCATGAAGGCCCAATGCCAGGCGGATATCACAGCCACGATTTTGAATGCAATCGCGGTCGTTGACAAATACCCTCGCCATAAGTTAAAACATGGGGATCAATTATTGCACCACCGGTAATAGATAGGCCTTGGGGAAAGGGCTGACAGAAGGTCTGCAAAAAAACGAGCCTGGATTTGGCTCGTTTTTTGACGCTTGGTGAGTCACAGAACAGATGCGGTAATTAACTACTCCAGCATTTCCAAATATCCGTCCGTGCCGTTCAGACGCAGCCTCTGCCCGTCTTTGATCAGCTTTGTCGCGTTTTCCACGCCGACGATTGCCGGAAGGCCGTATTCACGGGTAATCACCGCGCCATGCGACATCTCGCCCCCCACCTCGGTGACAAGTCCCGCAATGGAGACAAAGACCGGCGTCCAGCTTGGATCGGTAAAAGAGGTCACAAGAATATCGCCTTTTTCAACATGGGCGTCCTCTAACCGGGAGACTACCCGCGCGCGGCCCTCGACTACGCCCGGCGACACGGGAACGCCGATAAGCGCGCCTTCGGGGGTGTTGTCGCCGCTATATTCTCCGGAGGGAACTTCTCCGTCTGACAAGATTATGCGCGGCGGCGCCAGCTTTTCATAACGGGCGTATTCTTTTTTGCGCTGCTCAATCAGAGCTTGGTCCGCATAGCCTGTTCCGACCGCTTCGCGGAACTCGTCAAAATAAAGATAAAATACGTCGCTTACGCTATTGATAACGCCCGCGGCCGCAAGCTTTTCGGCTTCCTTCAAAAGCGCCCGTTTGTAGATCGCGTAGCGGCAGATCCAGAAATATTTCGGGTATTCCCGTGCGCCGACGAAGTTGCGGAATACGCTGATCATCTTTTTTGCCTTCTTGGCTTTTTGCGTGCCGCCGGGAAGCTTTAGGAGGCGGCTGACGATTTCATCTTCTTTTTTCTCGGCTTCGCGTTTCCCCTGTTCAAACTTCGCGATATGCTCCCCGGGTTTTAAAAGCTTTACGTCGCTGAGGATGACAGGGATGAGCTGCGTCGGCTTTTCGTCAAAGCGCGGTTTGGTGATATCGATTTCCGCGGGGCAGCGCATGCCGTATTTCCGAAGGAACTCCTTCATGGCGGCCTCCGTTTCCGCACCGCCTTGAAGCTTCGTAAGACCATCGAAAAAGCTTTCGTCATTCGCATGCTCAAAATATTTGCAGACATCGGGATATTTGCGGACAATATCTGCAACGCCGCATAAAGCAAGCCCCATCTCGGAGGTGACGTTGTGCTCCACCGATTTGGACAGCAAGTTTATAATATTCTTCTCTCCCAGCCATTTTTCGGTGTTTTTGTTGATCCAGCCTGATACGTACTGGCAGGCAAACACCGCTCCGAAGCCTGTGGCGCCAAACAGCTTTGCCAGCAATTCCGCTTTGTCTTTCAGAATAAAATCGAATACCTCGTCGCCCGAAAGATTCCGAAGGCTTTGTTCAAGCTTTTGGAGTGCGTCCTCGTTCAGTCTGATCATTTCGTCAAGAATTGAGGGGTCGTTCTTTTTGTATATCCTGAACGCTTCCTTCAGCCACGGGATAAGATTGGCACCCTTTAACAAGTTGCCTTTGCCCTTGGGAAGGCCTTTCATATAGTCCTTATTTGCCATGACCTTTCTGACGGCGCTTGCCATCAGCGGGTCCATGTTGTCGACTTTTTGCTTTACCATCCGTCTGCCCTGCGGTGTGGTCAGGTCGAAGGTGATATCCACATACAGCCGTCCGCCGGCTTTGTCTACTGGAAAAAGCGACGCGAGCTGGAAAACAGACATGCCCAGAGGCAGGATGGGATCGGTCATTACCTGCATGTGGCCCACCGACATATAGACGCGTTTTACACCGTCGCGGCTTTGGGGGGCGGGAAAGAGCGTCGTAATGGGTCGGCTTTGAACAATATAAAACTCGCCGTCTGCAAGGCACCATTCGATATCCTGCGGACATCCGAAATGATTTTCTATTTTTCTCCCTATGGCGGCAAGTCGAAGGATCTGCCCATCGGTAAGCGCCTGGCTTTCCCGTCGGCCTTCTTCAATTTCCGTTTCACGGGTGCCGCCGCTGTCCGCTGGCCTGATTTCAAACGCTTGGGTGCCAACTCTTTTCGAAACGATTACCCCGTTCCGGACTTTGTAGGTGTCGGGATTCACAAGGCCGGATACCAACGCCTCACCGAGTCCGAAGCCCGCGTCGATCGACATGGTCCTCCTGTCGGAGGTGATGGGGTCGGAGGTAAATAGAATACCTGAGACCTCCGACAGAACCATTTTCTGTATCACAACAGACAACAGCACCTTTCGGTGATCGAAGCCGTTTTGGATACGGTAGGTCACGGCGCGGTCGGTAAACAGGGAAGCCCAGCATTTTATCACATGCTTAAATATTTCATCATTACCCCTGATATTCAAATATGTATCCTGCTGGCCGGCAAAGGAGGCGCCGGGAAGGTCCTCCGCAGTGGCGCTCGAACGTACGGCAAAGGCCTGCCGCTTATCAAACGTAAGCAACGCTTGCGTAATGGAATTCTCAACTTCTTCCGGCATTTTTGAGTTTTCCAGTACCGAACGAATGCTGCCGCTGATTTCTGAAATCCGGTCTTGTTCATCGGTTTTTAATCCGGCAAGTTTTTCGAGCAATTCCTGAAGCTTCACATCGTTCTGTGTGAACATTCTGTATGCATCGGTGGTGATGCAAAAGCCTTCGGGGACCCGTATCCCGTCAATTCCGGCCAGTTCCCCGAGGTTAGCGCCTTTGCCGCCCACGGCCGCAAGCTTTGTCTTGTCTATTTCAGGGAAGCGAAAAACATATTGCTTCATAACGATCACTCCAACAATGTTTTGAAATATGCATCGGATGGTTTCATAATATACCTGCAAGATCGTGTTGTCAATAAGTTTTGAAATTTATATTGAAATATTACAAAACGATGATAAGATAGTAGTTGGGTGATCGTAATGAATGGATATGAACGAAGAACGGAAGCAAAGAAGAAAGCAATCATCGATGCCGCAAGAGAGCTTTTTACCGAGCGCGGCGTTACAGACGTCGGAGTCGGCGAAATCGCGGCGAAAGCGGGCGTCTCGCAGGTATCCATCTATAACTACTTCGGCGATAAGCACACCCTTGCCAAAGAGGTGCTGATCGCCTTTCTTGATAAAGCGATTCAGGAATATGAAGAGATTCTCAACAGAGGAATTCCCTTTTCGGAAAAACTTGAGATAGTCATGGCAAAAAAGCATGACGCGGTGATTGGGGCAAGCCGCTCTCACTTCAGCGAATATGCCTGGTCGGATAAGGTTTTGCAGCAGGTATACTGGGAAGCGGCGGCGGTAAAATCGGCGCATATCTACTTAAGATTTATCGATCTTGGAAAAAAAGAAGGAGCGATTGATGAGCGTATTCCAAACGACGCGATATTAAAATATCTTTATTCCTCAATATCCATCCTGCAGGAGCCCGAGTATTTGAAAACCAGCGACGAATACAAACTGGGGATCTTCAAATTGTTTTTATACGGCTTATTGGGAAAAGAGAACTGATCTTGTTTTTATACAAAAATCCGGCAAGCCGATTGGCTGCCGGATTTTCTTCTTTATTTGGAGATTGGTTATTTTTATTAAGTATGTGTTATGCATTTGCTTCCGGCCATTTTTACGCCGGATTATTTTTCCGTTGCCGCGCTGGCCCCGGCGATACGCCCGGCGGTCAGTATTTCGGTCGTCGCGTTGCCGCCCAGACGGTTGCCCGCAAAGAACCCGCCGGTCACCTCGCCCGCTGCGTACAAACCGGGGATGGGCGTTCCGTCGGCTTTGAGCACACGGCGGTCGGTATCCACTTTCAGCCCGCCCATGGTATGGTGCGTGGAAGGGGCGAGGAAGCGGACCGACAGGCTGCCGATGCGGTAGGTTTCCGGCAGATACTTGCCGCTTTCATCCTGGTCGCATTCGCCCAACAGGTTGCGGTATGCTGTTTTCGCGGGATACGAAGGCGTATCGGAAGCGCCGATCAGGTAAGCATCATACTCTGTAATTGTTTGTTTGAGCACTGCTTCATCGATTTTTAAAAGCGCGGCCGCTTCGGAAAGCGTGCAGATATACTCGCGGCCCTCCACGGTATTCCCACTGGAGCTGCCCTTGCTATTGGCATTGGTGATCTGAATAAACAGACCCTTTTCACCGCCGAAGTCGAAGGCCGCCTGCGCCAGTACGTCGCGCTCCGCCGACTCGTTCACATACCGCTTTCCGGCGTTCCCGGTTCCGCTGGGGCTGATGAATATGACATCCTCGCCGTTGCCGCCCGCCAGGTCGCCGTTATCCGCCCAGCCGATCGGCATCAGCTGCGTCCAGCCCATACCGACCACATCCGCGCCTGCGGCCTGCGCCATAACGATGCCTTCGCCCTGCGCAAGGCTGCGGTTGGTGGTCGCGATATCCGCGGTCAGATCGTCCGCATCCCAGTATTGGTTGGTCTCGAGCACCATCGGAATGTTGGCGCCGTACCCGCCGGTAGCCAGTATCACGCCTTTGGTAGCGGCAATCTCCACCTCGGTGCCGTCATACATGACACCCTTGACGCCCGTAACGCGCCCGCTCTGATCCTGTATCAGCTCGGTTGCCTTGGTGCGGGTCATGATCTTGTTTTTGGGGTTGGCGGAAAGCACAACGCTTTCAGGCACCTTGAAGTACCCGCCCCACTTGTTGCTGCTGTCGCCGAACGCCTCTGATTTGTACGTAACGCCATCCACAACGCCGCCGGTCACACCGTTGATTCGCTGCCACATACAGCCGATCAATGTAGAAAGCGTTGTATTGTTGAATGTTGCCCCCATCTCGATGTACCAGGGCTTCAAGTCGTACGCCTGGCTGCACATCTGGCTGATCAGCGCATAGTCGCTGTAAATCCACTCCGTCTTGGCGTTGTTCAGCCGCATACCGCCATAGTAGGATTGGAAAATATGCATTTCTACGCTGTCAAAGTTAATAAGATCCTTTTCTGTGGCGCCTTTTTTCATGAGTTTGTCGGCATACTGCATATAGGCGCGAATCTGATCCTTCAGCTTGAGCAGCGTAGGCAAAAACTCGGCATGCACGCCGCGATCGGGCAGATCGTAATCGTCCACGCTCTTGATCGACGAAGGGTCTGTCACCGTGCCGTCGAAGGGCTTCTCGCTCCAGTTGAGTATCATTTCCAGCACGGAAAGGCGTCCGGTATCGGAATGGATCTTTTCGACCTCTTCCCCGGTGGGTTCATATATGCCGGTGGCGGCGTCCGGTTTTTCCGAATCCCACACCAAAGCCGGCTGGACAATCTGCAATGCGCCGCCGGCTACGATGGTGTTGCCGCCCATCTCCGCTTCCTTTTCCATCACAAGCACAGTCGCTCCGTTCTGGGCGGCTGCGGCCGCGGCAGCCATACCGGCGCCGCCGGCGCCTATTACGACCACGTCATACGTTTCCTGAGTTTTCGCGCCGGGAATCAGTTTGAAGGGAACGCCGCCCTGCTGCAAAGCGGAAACATCGCAGCCGGCCTGCTTAGCGGCGTCGTTTACTGCTGTGAGCACCGCGTTGCTGGTAAACGTTGCGCCGGAAACCACATCCACACCGGTGGAAGTGTATTGCTTGATCCAGTCGAACAGAATATCGAACGCGGGCTTGCCTACATGCGCCGTTTCTGCTTCAGATTGGATTGCAATATCGGTAATCGTATCTTGTGAGAATGTAACGTCCAGCACTACATCCGCATTATATCCCCTGCCGGTACCGGTGTATGTGCCGGGGTCAAAGCGTATCGCCGCCGCGGTCGCGGGTTCCTCGCCCCGCGCTTGTGCAAGCGCCATGTTTACCGCATCTTTGATGGCGGTGCTGGTCAGGGTAGCACCGGAAACGCTGTCCACTTCCGTACCGTTGGCCGCTACGATGGCCGAGGGAAGTTCTTCGACCGCTTTGCTGCCAACTCCTTCGGTTTCGCTGTTGCTGCCCACAGTTACCGCTGTAATAGCATTGGCGTCCACCGTTACCGTGACTTCCACGTTGCCGCCGAAGCCGCGCGCAGAGGCCGTGTAGCTTCCGGGCGTATAAATTCCGTTTTCCTCTACGGCAGCAGGCGCGGGCGCGGTGCAGGCAACGACCGAAACCAGCAGACAGACCGTCAGCAGGAGTCCAACCAACCGTTTAGATTTCATGTTGCATTTCCTCCTTTTCTTAATAGAAACGTTTGCGCAATTAAGCACATTGTTACAAATACAACATAAAGGATACAGTTACTGTACGGTCAAGCCTGCGTTGATAAATCCTCTGTTTCCTTTACGACGGGTACCGTTTGCGTGCATGCAACAGGTATGGAAATCAGCAGGTGCACACAATGCTTCTGCTGGCCCTGTACGGCGTGAATTACCTGCCCCAACATATCTTTTCCCGCCGTAAGGCCCATTGTGCCAAGCTGTTCGATTCCCTGCTCTACGGTTGCCAATACTTCCGCCCCCGGCTTTCTTTGTACGCAGATGCACCAGCAGTCGCAGGAGGGGTAGTATTCCACCAGCGAATCTTCCAGTTTGATATCAAACGCTGCGGCCATATCCTCTGTTACACAGCTGCCCTTTTCAAATTCCAGCCCGCCCGGGCCCTGATAATAGTAATCGCACAGGGATACGACGGACATGGCGGCAGTCCAGCTGCGCTCTATTTCCAGCATTCGCCGGGTCGTATCCGCGGTGTGCTGTATGCGGCGCTGCTCCTGCCAGACAGGAATGCGATACATCGGGGCGCGCAGGGTACGGAACCACGAGTTTTCCTTCTGTCCCGTAAACTGCAATAGCTCGCGCCGCATCCGCACCAGGCTGATGGCGCGGCTGATGCGCTCTGCCTGCTGCCGCAGCTTTTCCTCATGCATGTCCAGATGGTCCAATACATCGTTCACACTGCCGCTCATGGACAGTTTATAGGATTCCTCCAACGAGAAACCCATCAGCTGGAAACTTCGGACTATCTTGAGATCAGTGATATCGTCGCGCTGGTAATATCGATATCCGTTCATCTCGTCCCGGCTGGGATGCAGTATGCCCAACTCTTCATAATGCCGTATGCCACCCTTGGTGATGCCAAACAGTTCCGCCACTTCTCCGATAAGATACCGCTGCATAGACGCCTCTCCCCCCTTGTCAAGCATGGTATATACAGTAAAACGAAATGTGGTGATACCTTATTATACTTAATATAATTGGGTGGAGTCATCCAATATGCTGAAAAGATTAATATAGCGCCACTGAACTGAATTTTACTGTTGCATTCGGTCTTATGTATATGGGATAATGCAAAACGGAATGGATACATGAATGATCTTGAAAGAATTCCATATTTTACATTTATAATGATGGAGACGGGATTCTATTGCCATAGAAGGGGGAGCATATGGAAAAAATCATCGAAGTCGAGGGGCTAAAAAAGTCCTACGGGCAGGTGCAGGCGGTAAAGGGCATCAGCTTTTATGTGGAACAGGGTAAGCTGTTCGCTTTTTTGGGGCCGAACGGCGCGGGCAAATCCACTACCATCGATATACTTTGCACCTTTCTGCAGGCGGATGCGGGCGGCGTCGTGATTGACGGGCATACGCTGGGCAGGCAAGATGATGCGATTCGTTCCGCGATCGGCGTGGTGTTCCAGGATCATTTGCTGGATCCGCTGTTGACCGTGGAAGAAAACATGAAGGTGCGCGGCAGTTTTTATTGTGAGCGCACAGGCTTAATGAAAGCCGTGGAGTGGGCGGCGCAGGCGGCCGGGGTGGAGGATTTCCTGAAACGTCCTTACGGCAAGCTTTCCGGCGGGCAGCGCCGCCGGGCGGATATCGCGCGGGCGCTCATTAATACGCCCAAGATTCTGTTTCTGGATGAACCCACCACCGGCCTTGACCCGCAGACCCGGCTGACCGTATGGAGCAGCATCCAGAAGCTGCAGAAGGAAACCGGCATGACGGTGTTCCTCACCACGCATTATATGGAAGAAGCCGCGGAGGCGGATTTTGTCATCGTCATCGACAATGGAGAGATCGCCGCAAAGGGTACGCCCACCGCGCTTCGAGAACAGTACGCGAGCGATCTTCTGAAGCTTACTCCGAAAGATGAAACGGGTCTTCTTGCCCTGCTGGACGGGCAAAACGCACAGTACAAACGGATTTCCGACCAGATCGTACTGAAGATTGGCTCTACGATGGAGTCTCTGCCGATCATCGAGCGCTGCAAGCCGTATATCCATGGCTTTGAGGTGTTGAGCGGCACCATGGACGACGCCTTTATCGGCATTACCGGAAAGGAGATCAGGCAATGACCGGCTTCATGAGCAGAAATCTCAAGGTCTTTTTCCGGGATAAAACTTCCGTGTTTTTTTCGCTGTTGGCAGTGTTTATCATTATCGGGTTGTATGTGCTGTTTTTGGGCGACGTGTGGGCACACGATCTTCAGGATTTGCCTGATGCGCGCACGCTGATGGATAGCTGGATTATGGCGGGTCTTCTTGCCGTAACTTCCATGACGACCACGATGGGCGCGTTTGGCATCATGGTGGACGACAAAGCCAAGAAGATCATAAAAGATTTTCACGCCTCTCCCATCAAAAAAAGTGAGATCGCGGGCGGCTACATCGCGTCCTCGTTTATCATCGGCGTGATCATGACGCTCGTAGCGCTTGTACTGGCGGAACTGTATATACTCGCATACGGCGGCGTGCTGCTTAATGCAGTCCAATTATTAAAGTTGTTCGGGTTGATACTGCTAAGCACCCTTGCCAACACGGCAATGGTATTCTTTATTGTCTCATTCTTCAAGAGTCAGAATGCGTTCGCAACCGCGAGCACCATCATCGGTACGCTGATCGGGTTCTTAACGGGCATTTATTTGCCCATCGGCATGCTGCCCGAGGCGGTACAGTATGTCATCAAGGTGTTCCCCGTTTCCCACGCCGCGCTGCTGATGCGCCAGATTATCATGCAAGCGCCGTTTGCCGCGACATTTGCCGGCGCGCCGCCGGAGTACCTTGCAGGATTCAAGGAAACGATGGGCGTCGTGTTCCGCTTTGGCGAACAAACCGTTACGCCGCTTACCAGCGTGCTGGTGCTTGTTGCGACCGCACTGGTATTCTATGGGTTGTCCATATTCATGCTTTCAAGAAAAAGCAAGTAGACGGTTACGGTAAAAATACATCTTTAATGTCTTAGGCAAACAAACCCCGTGCTTTTCGCACGGGGTTTCAGGCCATCGGCAAGTCCTGCGGACTTTGCCGATGGGTTTTCTGCAGGTTGAAATGACGCTTATTGGCGGCATTTCTAAGCCGATTTGACGCACATGTCGTCAAATCGGATTTATAATGGGAGATTGTGATCCCCTGCCCCGAAAGGGGAGGGGTTGAAAGAGTCTGAGTAGCGTGGTGGGGACTTCTTATTTTTTGCGCTTTATTGCGTATTATTGAACCTAATAGTCCATCTGATCCGTCGGTCAGACCACTTTGGCGGTAAGCGTTACGGGCATGTTGCCCCGCGTGGCGTTGGAATAAGGGCAAACCGTATGCGCTTCCATCATCAGGGCGTCGGCAGCCTCCTGATCCAGGCCCTTGAAGGTTCCGAGTATGTCGGCCGCAAGTGCAAAGCCACCCGCCTCGTTTTTACCTATGCCGACGGTAAGCTGTACGCCGGGCAGCGGGATATGCAGCTTTTTGGTTCTGATGACATGCTGCAGCGCGCTTCCAAAACATGCGGCATACCCTGCGGCAAAAAGCTGTTCGGGGTTAACGCCTGCATCATTGCTGCCGCCAAGCGCGGCGGGGGGTGACATTTCAAATACCAGATCGCTGTTTTCTACTGTAACGGTGCCGCCGCGGCCATTTACGGAGGTGGCCGTTGCCTTATATAATGTTTCCATAGGTATACTCCTTTCGATCCAGTGCATTTTTGATTTTTCCCTTATGATTAGTATAATACGTTTTGATGCCGTCGAAACACGCGGCGCATGCGCTTTCCATCTTTGATGCCGATGGCTCCCATGCCGCATACCTGCCGCGGCTGGGATGACCTCCACGGTACTCTTACTGCCGCCGCAAATAATCGGGCGGTAATACTGGAATGTGTTTGCCGGGAGTAATACATTGCGATATACTATGGGGGAAGAGAAAAATAAGAAGGTATTACGAGAGGTATTACATGGAAGCATTACGAAACAAACAGGCGTTCATCTGCGATATGGACGGCGTACTCTATCACGGGAACCGTCTGTTGCCGGGTGTGCCGAAATTCGTGGACTGGCTCAAGGAGAAAAACAAAAAATTCCTGTTTCTTACCAACAACAGCGGCTATACGCCGCGGGAACTGCAGCAGAAGCTGGCCCGCCTTGGCATTGAGGTGGATGCGAGCTGTTTTTACACAAGCGCATTGGCTACGGCGAGCTTTTTAAACAGCCAGTATCCGGATTGCAGCGCGTATGTGCTCGGCCAGCCGGGTCTTATTAACGCCCTGTACGACGTTGGCATCACCATGAACAGCGTCAATCCCGATTATGTGGTGGTGGGGGAGGATTATTCCCTGAACTACGAAATGCTCGAACGCGCAACCTATCTTGTTAACAAAGGCGCGCGGCTCATCGGCTGCAACTCGGACCTGACCGGGCCTACCGAGCAGGGCATGGCGCCGGCCTGCCGGGCGCTGATCGCGCCCATAGAGCTTGCCACCGGTGTGAACGCATATTTTGTGGGCAAGCCCAATCCGCTGATGATGCGGCATGCGCTCAAGCGCTTGCAGACGTCGCCTGTGGATACCGCGATCGTCGGCGACCGCATGGATACGGATATCATGGCGGGCGTGGAGGCGGAGATCGATACCGTTCTGGTGCTCTCCGGCGTGACCTCGCGCGATATGCTGGTGAAATTCCCGTACCGCCCCAAATATGTGCTCGAAGGCGTGGGGGATATTCCCGAGGCATAAGCCTGTATTGCCCGGCGGCACAAACACAAATCGGAACGCCGCCTGCGATGCACCTACAATAATGAATCAACAATGCAAAGCGCAACGTTGGCTTACTGCCTACGGCTGCGCTTTCTTTATGCACAAAGCCGCTGCTTCAAAACTTTCGGATAAGCTCTTGATGAATCGTACTCACGGTATTATAATAAAACCATAAGTACGAAAAAGGAGATACGCGTTGAAAAAGAAAGATACGTTGATTGAATTTCATCGAAAAACTATTCTGGAGGCGGCAAAAAAGCTGTTTTTGGAAAAGGGCGTTTCCCAAACCACAATGGATGATATTGCAAAAGAGGCGGATTACAGCAAATCGACGATATACGTGTATTTCAAAAGCAAGGAAGAAATTTACAACCATATTGTTTACGGCGGCATGGTTTTGTTAAAGCAGGGCATAAGCGAGAGTATTGCTTCTTCCGATAGCTTTGAGGAATGTTTTTATGCCATTTGCAGCATACTGGTTTCTTTTGAGCAGAAATACCCTTTGTATTTTGAAAGTATATTGGGTGAGATCAGCGTAAGTCGGGAGGACTTTCTAAAGCAGCCCATATTGGCGGATGTTTACAGAGTTGGAGAAGAGATTAACGAAATGCTGCAAAAGCTGGTGCAAAGCGGCATCGAACAGAAGCGTTTGCGTCCGGACATACAGCCCTTGCCGGCTGCCTTTGCGCTTTGGGCAAGCATTTGCGGCCTGATTTTCATGGCAAATAAAAAAGAAGCGTATCTTTCCGTAAACATGCATGTAACGAAGCATGAATTTTTACAAAACGCGTTTCAAATGCTGCTGTACTCGGTTCTGAACAATATAAATGAAGACAGGTGAAATCAATTGAAAACGACAAAAAAGAAAATTATGGCGGTCCTTATGCTTCTTGCATTGATAGCCGCCGTATATGGCCTCAAATACCTGTGGGATGCAGGGAATTATCAGCGGGAAGTCGGCAATATAAAGATATCCCAGCCGGATATCGACGCAATACCCGACGGCGTTTATCAGGGCGAATGCGATGTGGATTTTATCTATGCAAAAGTTTGTGTTACGGTCAAAGACGGCATACTGACGAATATTACGCTGCTGGAACACAAAAATGAGCGGGGAGCGCCCGCTGAAAAAATCATTGAAGATATCATTGCCCAACAAACGGTGGATGTGGATGCTGTGGCGGGTGCCACCAATTCCAGCAAGGTCATCAAAAAGGCGGTTGAGAACGCCCTGACGCCGCGCTGAAAGAAAAATTCAATTATTATGCCGGTTCGTCCGGCGTTTTTTCTTCCGGAATGTAACGCTCCAGGCGCACGCCCGCCTGCTGGAATATATCCAGCGAAAATTCGTCGGGATACCCTTGTGCATATACCACGCGGCTGATTCCCGCATTCACGATCATTTTTGCACAGATGACGCAGGGCTGGTGCGTGCAGTAGAGTGTCGCGCCGTCTATGGAGACGCCCAGCTTCGCCGCCTGGATGATGGCGTTTTGTTCCGCGTGGATGGCATAACACAGCTCGTGGCGGGTACCGGAAGGGATGCCCATTTTGCGCCTTAAGCATTCGCCGCGTTCCGCGCAGCTCATGATCCCCGAAGGCGCGCCGTTGTAGCCCGTAGTGAGTATGCGCTTGTTTTTCACGATGATCGCGCCGATCTTGCGGCCTTCCTGGTAACAGCTCGACCAGTTGGAGATGGCCTTGCAAAGCTCCATAAAGCGGATATCCCATTTGTTCCATGTCTGCATGCCATTTCCTCCTCAGATCTTTGTCATATAGTATACCACGCAGGGGCAGGGATTTGAAAGCATAAAAACAGGACGCTGCGAGGCGTCCTCAGCATGTCGGCAAAGTGCCAATGGCACTTTGCCGAGGCTCACCGCGCAAGTTGGCGCTCGGTTTCCTGCTTACGCAGGAAAGCTGTCGCGTCAACTTACGCTTCGAGGTGTCATTTTGCACCGCACAGGTCGCTGCAAAATGACGGATTAAAAGCCTATAACTGCATAATTTTCAACTTGATATTCTAAATCGCAGGGTTTGTCGATAGCCGGAAGACGCTGTGAGGCGTCCTGCTTTTTATATTATATATGGCGGCGGGAGTTGTTAGCGGAATTTGTTGACATATTCCGGCATGGCCATGGTCTCGACCGAGGCGCTTTGATAATCCTTGCCTTCCACCTGTACATGCAGTGCGGAAACGGCGCCGAAGTGCTGCGCCGTAAGCTGCATGCTCTCCAAAGCGGCCTGCTCAAGAGCGGGCGTATCGGCGATGGACGCAAACGCCTCCGAAAGGTTGATGCTGGCGATATCGTCCAGGATGGTAGCGGACAGTACCTGCGTACCTTCCGGGAAACAATTGCGCAGGGCGCTGTCCACCGGCCCGCACACCAGTTCCTCCATAGCAACGGAAATGCTCGGCTCGCGCGCGATGGTGCGCGTAACCGGTACAAACAGGCTGGCGGCCTGGTTGGGATAGTACAGCGTCAACTGGTACAACGTGTCGTCCTCCGAAGCGCTTACCGGCAGGGGCTCCTCGTTCAGGGGCAAGGTACGCATGGCGTCCTCCACCTTTGTGCCGTTGGGCAGCTTTCTTTTTATCTTGCCGTCAAATTTCAATTGCACCTGGTCAATGGTAGAGAATTCCGTAAGCGTGTTGACCACTGCCGTGACGAGCGCCTGCTCCGCCTCGGCGCTTTCAAGCTCGGGCAGGTCGCAAATGTTAAGCGTCGCCACCGCGTCGTCGGATATGGAGAGCACAAAGCTCACCCCCTGAGGCACGACGTTTTTGAGCCCCATGGCGGCGGCGGAAATTCGGTTTTCATCCGTATCCACCAGTTGGTTGAGCGCCGCGGAGCCGATGCCTTCCTCCCAGGGCAAAAGTTTCATCACCGGTACCATAAAACCGTCGTCCGTCTGAAAATACAGCACGGTGCGCCTGTATCCCGCGGTCGAATCCACCGGCTGTTCTTCCTCCTCCGCCGCCGGATGGAACACACTGTCCACCAGCGAGCACCCGCACAGCAACACCGCCAGCAGCAGGCACAACGTGAGCACCGCCGGCGCGTATCGTTTCCGCATATACATAAGATTCCCCCCGTTGCGCGTTTTTACAATACTTATTCGCACACGGGGGGAAGTATGTTGCCGTCCTTCAGACTTGTAACTGTATTCGCTTTGCATTGAGTGAAGCCTTGTGGCGAAGCAGCATCGCCGTCAGGTGCGCATCCACTTCTTCTTCAGAAAGCGAGGAGTCGGGCGCGTACGTTTCCAAAACTTCAAAGCACAGCTCGCCGCCGCATGCATTGCAGAAAGCCTGCAACGGCTTGTAGGAGCAAGCATTGAGCTTCAGTTCGAAGCGCAGCCTTTTGCGGGTGCCTTCCATATTTCGGCTGAACCCGACATAGGAAACGCCGCTTTTCGGGTCATACAGGCGATATACGCCCATCGCAGTCGTGTTCTGCATCGTATACTCCTCGTTGTTTCAACTGATTGCCTGCATTTCTGTTTGCGCGCATGCGGGTTTTGCCGCAGGTTTATTTCGCCTTCCCAAGGTCACGGATGCGGCCGATATAGCTTGTGACGTTCAATGCGTCGGTCCAGTCCGTTACCTGCGTTTCAAATTCTTCCGCCTTGAGCAGGGCGAGCGTACCGGAAATATAGTCGTCCTTTACTTGCGCAAAGTCGCGCGCGCCGCTTTCAAGTTTATTTACCAGCTTGATAATGTGATAGCCATAGTCCGTTGCCACAGGCGCCGAAATGTCGCCCGCGTTTTCAAGCGCCAGCCCGGCTTTCTTGAATTCCGCCATAAAGTTGGTGTCCTTGCTCATCAGATACCCAAGCGACTTGTTGGGCTCGGCCTGCATACCGGGGTCGGTGCCGTATTCCGCCATCAGCGCATCGAAATCCTCGCCCGCATGGATACGGTCGATCAGCGACAGCGCGGTTTCTTCATCCGCCACCAGAATGTGCTTGACGCGTACGTATCCTTCGGGCACATACAGCGGCGGAATGCCGCCGTTTGCGTCATATGTGTTCTGCGCGGCGTCAAACCGCGATACATTCTCGGCAAAAGCGGCGCGGTCGGCCTCCATATCCTCTGGAAAACGTGCGAGCGCATCCTCCTCGGTAAATATTATGTTGGCCGTAACTGCGGCTTCCAGCTTTTCCGCCATCATGGACTTACGGATATCCTTCTGGAGCTGTGCAATAAAGGTTTCAAGCGTAAACCCGTTTTTGTCGAGGTCTGCAGTGAACAGTTCCGTGGCGCGGGCTTGGGTATCCGCTGCGCCTTCGCTCTTTGCATCCTCGATATAGGCGTTGTAGAGCTCGTCGTATTGCGCCTGCGCGGTTGTTGCAACCTGCGTTTCTTCATCCGCTGTGAGTGTGATGCCCTGTACGACCGCCTGCTGGTATATGACTTCGGCACGCACCATGGAGTTAAACACCGCATCCTGCAGCGCCTTGATGTTCGCTTCATTGGTCATATCATAGCCGGCTTGGACGTATTGGTTGAAATACAAATTAAAGAGCACTTCAAAATCGCTGCGCAGAAGCGTAACGTCTCCGATGCGGCAGATGATCGTGTCTCCCGCGCGGGCATCCGCCGACGGGGTCTCCGCCGCCGGCTGCTCCTGGGCAGGCGTACAGGCCGCAGCTCCAAGTACCAGCATCAGCGCCAATATAAAAAGGGAAATCCGTTTCATTCGTTTCTTCCTCATTCCTCCCAGTATTCTCTGCTGATTGTACTCTGAAAACCGTACGAATGTCAAACTGCGCCAGCCTCACGGGCATTCATCGGCTTCTTTTCTAAGTAGGCTCTGATTAATTCGGAACGTTGTCCTGACGGCTGTTTTCATGTCCTGCTGCGTTTAAGCTTGAAATAGCGCTGCTATTCCTTCGATTTTGCTACTTGCGGGCCACAAAACCATCTCGTCAATCCATTCATCCCTCATTTAATCGTGCTTACATAAAGCAAGTCCTGCAGGAACGCATAATATATCTTTCAAAATTCCGCTGTGGAATGTTCCTGCGGCAACGATTGTTGTATAATGAAGAAACGGTAAATACTTGGCGAAAATGTATGTAGCGGGAGGGGAGACAGAATATGCAGGAACGAATAGCGCACATTCTTACTTTGATGGTAGACAACGAATTCGGCGTGCTTACAAGAATCACAGCACAGATCCGGCGCGAGGGCTGGAATATCAAAAGTCTTGCTGTTGCACAAAGCATGGATCCTGCGATTTCCCGTATTACGCTCGCGCTGGAATGCTTCGATACCAAGCTGCCCGTGGCGATGCATCGGCTTTCGCGTCTTGCGTGCGTGCGCTCTGTGACAGCGTACGATCCGGAGCACTATGTCTGCCGGGAACTGGCGGTGATACGTTTAGCCTCAGACGATGCCGGGGCGGAGGAGACTATACGGCGCTTTGGCGCGCGGGAGCTTGAAAAAGAGGGGGGCGTAACGGTAATCGAGCTTGCGGATGAACCGGCGCGGCTGGATGCTTTCATGCAGGAATTGTGCGGGTTTGGGGAGCTGCATGTGGCGCGTACCGGCGCCATCACTCTGGAACGGTAAGAGCGGTCAGAAAGGAAGAAAGCCATGAGCGAAAAAAAGGATGCCTATCGTTTTTTAGTCATTAACCCCGGCTCCACCTCCACAAAGCTGGGCGTGTTTGAGGATGAAACCATGCTGCTTGAGGATGTGGTGCGCCACTCCAAGGGCGAAATCGATAAGTACGGCTCCATTGCCGAACAAAAAGATATGCGGCTGGAACTGGTCATGAAGATGGTGGCGGATCATCACCTGGATTTGCAGTCGTTCGACGCCATCGTCGGCCGCGGCGGGCTGGTTGAGCCTATCGACAGCGGCGTATATCTGGTCAACGAACGCATGATCCATGATCTGACGCATTCCACCGCCGCATCGCATGCTTCATCGCTCGGCGGCATCATTGCGGCCGAGCTAGGCCGGAAGACCGGCAAGCCTGCATTTGTAGTAGATCCTGTTGTCGTGGATGAAATGGATCCCTACGCCAAACTGACCGGCATGCCCGGCATTGAGCGGCGCAGCGTGTTCCATGCGCTCAACCAGAAGGCGGTGGCACGGCGCTGCGCGAAGGAAATGGGCAGGAATTATGAGGATTGCCGCTTTATCGTCGCGCACATGGGCGGCGGCATCACGGTGGGCGCGCACCGCTACGGCCGCGTAATCGACGTCAACGACGGCCTTGCGGGCGAAGGGCCCTTCAGCCCCGAGCGTACCGGCGGCATCCCTGCAGAGCCGCTCATCCGCATGTGCTTTTCCGGCGCGTATACGGAGAAGGAACTGGTGGACCGCGTCACGCGCGGCGGCGGCATGAGTGCTTACCTCGGTACGCACGATTTGCGCGCCTGCGAGAAGCTCATCAAGGAAGGGGACGATTACGCCGCGCTGGTGCTCGAATCCATGGCGTATCAGGTATCCAAGGAGATCGGCGCTATGGTGGCCGTGCTCGAAGGGCGCGTGGACGCTATCGTGCTTACGGGCGGCCTTGCTTACAGCACGCGCTTTACCGGCGCCATTAAGAACCGCGTGAGCCTCATCGCGCCTGTGCGCGTGTACCCCGGCGAAGATGAGCTGAAGGCGCTCGCGGAGGGTGCGCTGCGCGTACTGCGAGGAGAAGAAAAAGCGAAGGAGTATAATGGCTGAACCCATTTTGCCCATCCGGCGTGAGAACACCTGGGAAGGCGTACTCTATGTCAAGCTGGTGGACGCATTCCACCTGTATATTGCCATATGTTTGAGCGAACAGCTCGTATACAGTACGGTGCTCGGCGGCGCGCTGTATCTTGCGGGCCAGGTGCTGGTGGTGTTTGCGCGGCTGTACAGCAAGCGCAACAGCGCGCTGCTGCCGGTCAGCATTCAGGCGCGCGGCCTGGCGCTGTTTCTGGCATCCGCCCTTTTATGCGTATGCCTGCTGCTGGTGTACCCCGCGCTGACGGGGCATGAGCATTTCATTGCGCTTTTAATCTGCATCGGCCTGCTGCTTCTGCGGCAGGGCGTAACGACCGTGATGGCGCAGCGCCTCCTGGTGAAACGAACATGGCGTATTGTTCTGCTGCTTATCGCGCATATCTCGCTAAGCGCCGCGGTGGCGGGGGTGCTGGTGCCGCGGGTCACAGCCGACGCTTTCCATGAAATTATCACTATGGTGGTGGCAACGGGCGTTGTGGCGTTTGCATACCAGGCGGTACAGGTGCCGCACAAACCTATTCGCTCTGCTGCGGATGCGGATAAGCTGCATCGCGTTTCGGCGTATCGGATTTATAACCGTATGACCTCCAGCACGATCGTTGCGCTCAACCTTGCGCTGCTCACGTATATTTGTTATATGCGTATCGAGCCCGAGAGCACGATGCTTACTCTGTTTTGGGGTCTTGCTGCATGGCTGCTGCTGGTGGGCGGCATGACGGCGCTCACACTTCTTTTTCTGCGGCGCAAAGCGCTGACCCGGTTCGATAAGCCCTCCGTATTTGCGGTAGGGGCGCTGCTGCTTTTCTTTGCAATCATCGGCGCGTACAGGCAATGGTTTTCCGGCTGGATGTCGGTGCTTTCCTACCTGCTGTGGGGCGCCGGCCTGGCATGCATGCTCTCCATCATACTCGGCTTGGGGCAGGACATGCAGGCCGTGCTGGAGCTGGATATGCAGCCTGAAGAGCTTACAGGCTACCGTGACAACACGCAGGCAATGGTGGAGTGGAATCTTACGCTTTCAACACTGCTGCTGCTTTTGATGCTTACCATCGTAACGTTTGCCTCGGAAGGGAGGCCGGACGGATGGGAGACCATGCCGGCCTTACGGATGCTGCTGCGCTCCATATTTCTCTGGCCGCCGGTATTCATAGGCATCGCGCTGCTTTACGCGCTCATGCAGCCGCTCGATAAGGATTATGCCAGGAAGCTTGCCCATTACCGTGCGCAGCAGCGCGCGGGCAAGGTAAACCCAGCGCTTAAAACACGCCTGCAAATGAAGCTGATACAGCAGTCGCGGCGCATAGCGCCAAGCGTACTGCGCGCGCTGATACGCCCGCTCATGCCCTGCCGGGTGGTTGGGGCGGAGCAGGTGGACACGGAGCATGGTCCGGTGGTATTTGTGTGCAACCATCTGGAGGTTTACGGCCCGCTCATTACCAATCTGCATTTGCCTTTCTATTTCCGTTCATGGGTGGTCGCCAGCATGCTGGACCGGGAAATCGTCGCAAGGCATCTTAACGGGGGGGTAGAGTCGCTGTTCCGTTGGATACCGGAGCGCCTGCGCGCCCGGTTGCCGCGCCTGTTTGCGCCGCTCGTACTGTTTGTGCTGCACTCGCTTGATCCCATCCCCGTTTATCGCGGCACCGCGCGGGATGTGATAAAGACCATGCGCCTGACGGTGGACGCCATGGAGTATGAAGACAATATTCTGCTCTTTCCCGAAAATCCGGGGGAGGGAAAATACCAGACAACCGGCGTATCCGGGTTTTATTCCGGCTTTGCGGCCATCGGCGGGGAATATTACAAACGGACGGGCAATAGTACCACGTTTTATCCCATGTATGCGGATAAGAGCCGCCGTACGCTCACAATAGGCCCCGGCGTTACGTTCGATCCGGCTAACGGCCGCGCCGAGGAAAAAGAACGCATCGTGGGCGCGCTGTACGCATGGATGAGCAGGCAGGCAGAAAACGTATAAAAAACCCGCTTACAAAGTCCTGTGGACTTTGTAAGCGGGTTTTTCGTTTTATAAAATTATACGTTTACGGCCGGCGGCGTTTGCAGGAATGCGTCGCGCGGCGGCGGAACCAGCTGCATATACGCGGCCATTCCCCCGGTTTGCCCCCGATCCCTGCGGTGCGAGTACAGGCGTGCCGCATCCTCGAATGTGCAAATATCCATCAGCGTAATATTCTCCGGCAGTATACCCGCTTCAAGGAATTGCGCGGCAACCGCCATCGCCAGGTCGATATGCGCCTTACCCGGCTTCCCGGGGGCAACGCAGGGAACGCCGGGGTAGGCTTCCGTAAACCGGTGCCCCAGGTCGACATCCACCTCAAAACAGCTTTGGCAGATGCAGGGGCCGACGCCCGCAAGCATGCGCGCAGGCTCCGCGCCATAGCGCGTTTGCATCAGCCGCGCGGCTATGAGCCCGATCTTGCCCAGCGTTCCCTTCCAGCCCGCATGCGCAAGCCCGATACACCGATGCGCAGGGTCAAGCAGGTACAGCGGCAGGCAATCCGCATGGCCGGTGATAAGAGTAATGCGCGGGTCGTTTGTGATGAGCCCGTCGCAATAGGGAAGGGGAGGGTTCAGATACCCCGCTCCGGCGTCTTTTTCATCCACCGGCAGCACGGTGACGCCGTGTTCGAAGCTGTCCATCACCATGGACTGCCACCCAATACCCGCGGCTTGGGCAAACAGGCGGTAATTTTCCATGACATTTTCGCGAAGCTCTTCAGGGCGCGTGAAGCTCAGGTTCAGCGAGGCGTAAGGACCTTTGCTTACACCGCCGCCACGGGCGGAAAATCCGTGGTTTACCATGCCGGACTGCGTAAAGGCAGGCAATGTAAAGAAACCTATGCCGTTTGTTTCATGGTAATCATAGCCCCGGCGTATCCGCAAAAGGGCTTCGGGAAAGTCGTAATGCATCATTTCTCCCGCAGCAGCAGTTCCAGCTCCTGCATGAACGTGTTGATATCCTTAAACTGACGGTAAACGGAGGCAAAGCGCACGTAAGCGACTTCGTCAAGCTCCTTGAGCCGCTGTATGACAAGTTCCCCGATGCGCGAGCTGGGAATTTCTTGCTCGAGGGAATTGAACACCTCGCGCACCACGTCTTCCACCAGCTTGTCCTGCGCGGCGGCGGATATCGGGCGTTTCTGGCAGGCGCGGCGGATACCGGTGAGTATTTTTTCACTGTCGAAGGGCTCCCGGCGGCCATCCTTTTTAACGACCATGATGGGGAGCTCTTCTATTTTTTCATAGGTGGTGAAGCGCTTGCCGCAGCCCATGCACTCGCGGCGCCGACGTATTGCTGAACCATCATCTGTGGGGCGGCTGTCAATCACTTTGCTTTCCGTAGAAGTGCAATAGCGGCATTTCATACTGCAACCCTCTCGATCCTGTCATTTTGCATCGAAAAAAACCACTTAAAGTATAACACAGGATCGTACGGCCGCCTAGCGTCTGCATTTAGGTTTTCGCCGGAATGTCTACCAGGATCACATCGTCGCCGATCTTGGTGATGCAGTGATAGGAAATAACAAGCTCTTCATCGCTGCGTAATATGCCGAACAGCTTGCAGGGACCGGGTATGATAATAGCGGTGACATGGCCCTGGCAGTCACACAAATCCATTTCGATATCGCAGACGCGTCCCAGCCGCGCGCCGTCGCATATGTTAATGACGTCCTTGCATTTGAGCTCCGTAAACGTAATGCAGTGTTCGTGCTCTCCGCCCATGCGATCATCTCCTTTGTGCAGTGTATGCGAAGGCAAATAAAAACAACACCCGGTAAATCCGGGTGCTGCGATGGTTCAAATATAACTGTGTTGGCGGAATCCGCTGCGCTTACCGCACGGCAGTGGGGATATTCGGGAGGGTCTGCTGCCGCAGCCCTGTTTGAACCGACAGATCAATACTTGCGCTTCCTTGCAGCTTCCGCTTTTTTCTTCCGCTTCACGCTGGGCTTTTCATAATGCTCGCGCCTGCGGACTTCCGCTAAGACGCCAGAGCGGGCGCATTTGCGTTTAAACCGTTTGAGAGCACTCTCAAGAGACTCGTTTTCTCCAACACGGATTTCCATTTCCTTATCCCTCCCCTCTGATGCAACATTACACGCCGTGCTGTTGCAGTGTGTGCCGGATCGTAGCGCAACACAGACACATTATACTTGAGTGCACCGATGAAGTCAACTCAAATATGCTCTTCTGAAGCAGCCTGCAGGCCAGGCCTGAAAGCGTGCCTCCATAACCATACGCAAATCGCATGCATTGCAAAAAGTGCGCAATGCTATTTGCGGCACATGTATTTGCACGTCAAATACACGATTTTCCAGTTAAGGGGTATATTTTTATCACCCCCTTTTTTTTCGGATAATTATTTGCTACAATACAATATATGTGGTGTAATTCATTTGCGCCGCATATTGCGGCTTTTGCCGTGAAAAACACAAAGGAGGAGAAATCCAACATGAAGAAAGTATTTGCCTTACTTCTCGCGCTGATGATGGTCTTCGCGATGGCCGCTTGTGCACCCGCAGAGCAGCCTGCCGCGGAAAAGCCTGCCGCGGAAACGCCCGCCGCCGTGGAGCCCACCGGGGCGCCCGCAGCCGAGGGGTATGAGATTGCACTCATCACCGATATCGGCACCATCGATGACAAATCCTTCAACCAGGGCGCATGGGAAGGCGTTGTTGCCTATGCGAAAGCGAACAACATCACGCATAAGTACTATCAGCCCACCGAGCAGTCCAACGACGCGTATCTTGCCCAGATCGACTTGGCTGTTCAGAACGGCGCAAAGGTCATCGTAACCCCTGGCTTCCTGTTTGAGACCCCCATCTATATCGCGCAGGATGAATATCCTGACGTATCCTTCATTTTGCTTGACGGTTACCCCAATGATAACGACTGGTCTGCCGGTGCTCCCAACTATAAGACCAACGAAAACGTTGTCGGCATCAAATATGCCGAGCATGAATCCGGTTATCTCGCCGGTTATGCCACGGTTAAAGATGGCTACACCAAGCTTGGCTTCATGGGCGGCATGGCCGTTCCCGCGGTGGTCCGTTTCGGTTACGGCTTCGTACAGGGCGCGAATGACGCGGCTGCGGAGCTGGGCGTAAATGTCGATATCATGTACTACTACACCGGCGGTTTCGAAGCCACTCCCGAAGCGCAGAACCTGGCCGCTTCCTGGTACAACGCGGGCACCGAAGTGATATTCGGCTGTGGCGGCGCGGTCGGCTTCTCCGTGTTTGCGGCGGCTGAAGCCGCGGGCGCGAAGAGCATTGGCGTAGACGGGGATCAGAGCGGCGAGTCCGAAACAATCATTACTTCCGCTATGAAGTCCCTGGCGCCCGGCGTTGAAAAAATGCTTGGCCAGTATTACGGCGGCACTTTCCCCGGCGGTGAATCGTTGGTGCTGGATGCTTCCGTCGGCTCCGTCAGTCTGCCCATGGAAAATTCCAAGTTCACCACCTTCACCCAGGCGGATTACGATGCGCTCTACGCAAAGATCGCCAACAAAGAAATCACCATCCTGAAGGACGATGCTGCGCAAAGCGCTGCCGAGCTTACGCTCTCCAACGCAAAAGTCACTGTCGTCGAGTAATCTGCAGAATTCCCAGTTAGACGCTGAATCAGGCAGGCAGGTAACTGCCTGCCTGATTTTTGATTTTTTCGGCAATAGCATTTATGGCATTACTCGTTATTTATTCTTTTCGTTATATCGGATATAATAGATTTATAAGCATACATTCACAAATACATCGATTTTTATAAAATACCCGAAACGGTCATTCGGGTGAATGTAAGGAGTGACGGCATGAACAATGTGATCGAAATGCTTCACATTACCAAAATTTTTCCCGGCATCATCGCAAATGACGACATCACGCTGCAGTTGAAAAAAGGGGAGATTCATGCGCTGCTGGGTGAGAACGGTGCGGGGAAATCCACCCTTATGAGCGTGCTGTTCGGCCTCTACCAGCCGGAGAAGGGAACCATCAAAAAGGATGGCAGGGAAGTTAAGATCCACAATCCCAACGACGCCAACGCTTTGGGCATCGGCATGGTGCACCAGCACTTCAAGCTCGTACACAATTTTACCGTACTCCAAAACATTATATTGGGCGTTGAGACCACGCAGCATGGCTTTTTGAAGATGGATGAGGCGCGGAAAAAAGTCGTCGCCCTTTCCGAGAAATACGGCCTGAAGGTGGATCCAGACGCCTTGGTCGAGGATATTACAGTGGGGATGCAGCAGCGCGTGGAAATACTCAAAATGCTCTACCGTGAAAATGAGATATTGATATTCGACGAGCCTACCGCCGTGCTGACCCCGCAGGAAATCGAAGAGCTGATGAAGATTATGCGCGGCTTGACGGCCGAAGGAAAATCCATACTGTTTATTACCCACAAGCTTAATGAGATCAAAGCGGTGGCCGACCGGTGCACCGTGCTACGCAAGGGCAAGTATATAGGCACCATTGACGTCGCGACGACATCCAAAGAAGAAATGTCTGAGATGATGGTGGGCCGCAAGGTCATGCTCGAGGTAGAAAAAGACGAACCGAAGATCGGCGAGCCGGTATTTGAAGTGAAGCACCTTACGGTCGCATCCAGGCATCATATCAAAAAATCCGTCAACGACGTGTCTTTTACCGTGCGCAGGGGCGAGATCGTCTGCATTGCCGGCATCGACGGCAACGGGCAGAGCGAACTGGTTTATGCGCTTACCGGATTGATGCCGATGGAAAGCGGACAGATACTGCTAAACGGCGAGGATATCACGCACAAGACCATTCGCGCCCGCAATGTCGCCGGTATGGCGCATATCCCGGAAGACCGGCATAAGCACGGGCTGGTGCTCGATTATACGCTGGAAGACAACCTTGTTCTTAAAAAGTACTTCATGCCGGAATTCCAGAAAAACGGCTTCAGGAAGTTTGCGGCTACGCGCAGCTACTCAAAAGCGCTGATTGGCCGCTTTGATATCCGCAGCGGACAAGGTCCGATGACACCTGCAAGAAGCATGAGCGGCGGCAATCAGCAGAAGGCCATCGTTGCGCGCGAGATCGACTACGATCCGGACATACTCATCGCCGTACAGCCCACCCGCGGACTGGATGTAGGCGCTATAGAGTACATTCACCGGCAGCTGGTCGCCCAACGGGACGAGGGCAAGGCAGTGCTGCTGGTTTCGCTGGAACTCGATGAGGTCATGAACATCAGCGACAAGATACTGGTGATATACGAGGGCGCCATTGTGGGTGAATTCGATCCGAAAGAGGTCACCGTGCAGGAACTGGGCCTTTATATGGCCGGTTCAAAGAGGAGGGGAGCATAATGACCAAATTCAAAAGCATTTTGCATAGTACGGGCTTTACCAATGCCGCCTCCTCTGTATTTGCCATACTTGTCGGCCTTGTGTTTGGATTTATTATCATGATCGTCAGCAACTCGAAGGAGGCGCTGCAGGGCTTTGGAATCATACTGCAGGGCGGCTTTGGCGGCGGTGCAAAAGGATTGGGGCAGACGTTCTATTATGCCATTCCCATCATCATGACGGGGCTTTCGGTAGGCTTTGCGTTTAAAACAGGGCTGTTTAACATTGGCGCTTCCGGGCAGTTTACCGTCGGCGCGTTTACGGCCATATTGATCGGCGTCAAATGGACGTTTTTGCCTGCGCCTTGGCATTGGATCGTTGCCCTGATCGGTTCTGCCGTGGCGGGCGGCCTGTGGGCGCTCATTCCCGGTCTGTTCAAAGCGTACCTCAATGTCAATGAGGTCATTTCCTCCATTATGATGAACTACATCGGGTTGTTTGGCGTGAACTTTGCCATGAAGCACGCCGCTTTCAAGGGAGCGCCGCCGTTGTTTGATTCCACTATGAATCTTTCCTCCAATACGGCGGCTTCCGCGGTCATACCCAAAGGCTTTTTGGCGGCGCTGTTTCCCAATTCCACGGTGAATATAGGTATACTTATTGCCATCGGCGTGGCGGTGCTGATGTATATTATACTGAACAAGACTACGTTCGGCTACGAACTCAAGGCGTGCGGCTTTAACCGCAACGCCAGCCGATATGCGGGCATCAGCGAAAAGCGCAACATCGTGCTTTCCATGGTCATCGCCGGAGCGCTCTCGGGTTTGGGCGGCGGCCTTGTTTACCTATCCGGCGCGAACGGAAGGCGGTATAAGGTCGTGGACGTACTGCTGGGGGATGGCTTTGCGGGCATTCCAATCGCATTGCTGGGGTTGAGCAACCCGATCGGCATTATATTTGCGGGTATATTCATCGCATACATCACGGTGGGCGGCGAATATATGCAGCGGCTTGATTTTGCGGTGGAAATTATCGATATCATAACGGCGGCTATCATCTATTTCAGCGCCTTTGCGCTGGTGTTCCGCACGCTTATCAAAAAGCTGACGGGGGCCAGGGACGCACTGACCATTGTGGAAACGGATGGCGGTAATACGGACCAATCGACTGCACCTTCACAATCCGGCGATAAAGGGGGCGAAGCGTAATGGATACCATCTTCTTCCTTGTACAGCAAATGATGACCTATTCCATTCCGCTGCTGATCGTAGCTTTGGGCGCTCTGTTCACCGAGCGCAGCGGCGTTAACAACATTGCGCTGGAAGGCATTATGATCATAGGCGGCTTTGCCAGCATACTCTTTATCAATTTCATGCAAAAAATGGGCGTGGTGGACGGGCAGCTCCTGCTGCTGTGTGCGGTATTGATCGCGGCGCTCTCCGGCGGGATATTCTCGCTGCTGCATGCATATGCCGCCATTAATATGAAAGCGGATCAGACCATCAGCGGTACCGCGCTCAATACGTTTGCGCCTGCGTTTGCGATATTTGCCGCGCGCATGATACAGGAAAACGGCGTGCAGCAGATTACCTTTAACAACACCTTCCGTATCGCTTCCGTACCGGTGCTGGGGGATATCCCGGTGATCGGCAATCTGTTTTTCAAGCAGGCATTCATAACGACCTATATAGGCTTTGCCATACTGGCCGGAGCGGCCGTGCTGCTGTACAAGACGCGTTTCGGGCTGCGGCTGCGTGCGTGCGGCGAGCATCCGCAGGCGGCCGATTCGGTGGGTATCAACGTATACAGAATGCGCTATGCGGGCGTGACGCTCTCAGGCATGCTGGCGGGCCTTGGCGGGCTGGTGTTTGTGGTTCCTACTTCCACCAACTTCAACGCGTCGGTCGCCGGTTATGGCTTCCTGGGCATTGCGGTGCTGATATTCGGCCAGTGGAAGCCCGCGCGCATACTTTTTGCCGCATTGTTCTTTGGCCTGATGAAGACGATATCTTCCTCGTATTCCGGCATTCCTTTCCTGTTCGATCTGGGGATCAACAGTTATATTTACAAAATGATTCCCTACATCGCTACTCTGATTGTACTGGCTTTTACATCCCGACGGTCCCAGGCGCCGCGCGCAGCAGGCCAGCCTTACGATAAAGGCGGCAGATAAAATCTGTTTGGGGATGTCGCATTAAGCATTCAATGCATAATGCGAAAGGAAACAGGGTTCCAAAATCGATCCACCGGATCGATTTTGCCCCGTTTGGGGCACGAACCTGGGCTGTCGCGCTAAAGTGCTTGAATAGTTATTCGGCGTATGTACTTAGCGCGACGGCCCCTTAAAAAACGGCGTGGGCCTTTTTTTATGAAACTGACGGAGGAAATGAAATGGCAAAGCTCTATTACCGTTATGGCGCGATGGGCTCCAGCAAAAGTGCCAATGCGCTGATGGTAAAACACAATTACGGAGAGCAAGGTCAGCATGCGCTCTTGGTAAAGCCCGCTGTCGATATGCGAGATGGCGAGCACCGTATTTGCTCACGCTGCGGGCTGACGGGGGAGTGTGCCCTTTTCCATGAGATGGATATGGAAGCTGTCCGCGCGCACCAATACGACTGTATCATCGTGGATGAGGCGCAGTTTTTGAGCAAGCGCGAGGTGGAGCTTCTGGTCAAGATTGTGGATGTCTACAATGTACCGGTGATCTGCTACGGTCTTCGCGCCGATTTCCAGGGCAATTTTTTCGAAGGCAGCCAGTGGCTGATGGCATGGGCGGATACCATAGAGGAGGTAAAGACAATCTGTTGGTGCGGCCGCAAGGCTACCTTCAACGCCCGCTTGGACGGCTTGGGCGGCATTACCAAGGTGGGCGAGCAAGTGGTGCTTGGCGCCAATGACAAATACATTGGGTTATGCCGCAAGCATTGGTCAATGGGCGATCCGGGCCCCGGCCTGCGCGCCGGAGGAGGCCCTAAGGAGGAGCCGTGAATTATTACATTGCGAGCGGGCTGGAAAACGCGCAGCGAGTCAGGTTCGCCGCAGAGGCGCTATGTGCGCATACCCGCACCTATGACTGGACAACGCACGGCGATATCCGTACGCAAGGCCCGGAACGTATGCGCACGGTAGCGGGCAGCGAGCTTGCCGCCGTGCTGGAAGCGGATTTGGTACTCGTACTGTTGCCCGGCGGTAAAGGCACACATACCGAGCTTGGCGCGGCGCTTGCTTCTTACCGGCCGGGCAGGCGTTTGATAGTATGGTCTGAAACCGGTGTGGAATTTGACGCCGGATGCGGGAGTACACACCCTTCCGTTTGCGCGTTTTATTTTCATCCTCAGGTTGAACGGTGGAGCTGCCCATTTGAAACGCTGCTGACACAGCTGCGCGCGCTATAAAAAACAAAATCCGATCCGGCCTGTATAGGCGGATCGGATTTTTGCGTATATGTGCTAAAACTACAGCGTGTCAAAAAGCGCGTTCCTGGCGCGTGTGCCAGTCCCTTGCGAGTTGGCGATAATTTCCGTTACGCGGACGCCGTAATTATCGTCGATAACGACCACTTCTCCGCGCGCAAACAGCTTGCCGTTTACCATGATATCCACCATTTCCCCGGCCAGCCTGTCCAAAACGATCACGGAACCCATGTTCAGCGCAAGTATCTCCTTGATGCTTTTTCTGCATTTTCCAAGCTCTACCGTCACCTGCAGCGGTACATCCAGTATCAGGTTCAGGCTGTCGCCAAGCTCGGCTTCTAAAGGATTCTGGGATAAGCCGACGGGAGGCTCGTCAAAGGACGGATACTGTACCGATTTCACGCTGACGCGGTTGGTGTTCGATGCTGTATGCTGGGCAGGCGGGGTAGAGGGGCGTACCGACGCATTGCCCTGCATTTGGGGTGCGGGCCGGTTGGAAGACGCGGGTGTTGCCGGTGTTGCCGCGGCGGCGGGCGCTGCGGGTTCGGGTGTGCCCATCATATTGTCGAGCAGTGCGCCGGCCAGCTTCTTTCCGAACTCGAACGGCATGATCTGCATGAGCTCGCTTTGCAGCACGCCTTCGATCTCCATGGAAAAGCTTATAACAATTGTCGTATCGGTGCCGCAGACCAGCTCTTCCAGATTATCGTCTTCAAGAAGTATTTTTTTGGTGGTAGGCGGGGAAATATTCACCGGCACCATGATGATGTTGGACAATGCGGTGGAGGCCGAGCCAACCATTTGGTTCATGACTTCCCCGATAGCGGAAAGCTGCAGTTCTTCCACCTGCGCGTCCGGCGGAACAACGCCGTCGCCGCCCATGAGCAGATCGGTGATGGCAAGCACGTCCTCGTCCTTCATCAACAAAATGTTATAACCGTCTATGCCCGATGTATAGGATACCTCAATGGCGACATACGGCTTCTGATAAGGCCCAAGGTCGCTTGCGCAGGAGGAAAGGGAAACGCGCGGGGTGGTGATGCTGACCTTCTTTCCCAGTAGAGTGGAAAGCGTAGTAGCGGAAGTGCCCATGCAAATATTGCCTATTTCGCCAAGAGCATCTCGCTCGGATTCACTAAACGGATACAATTCCTGATTGAAAAAATTCAAGCCATCGAATGACGGATCGCCTGCTGCCGGGTTAGTCATCGTCAGCCACCTCCTTTATGATTTCGGCTACCTTAACGGCGGCCTGCTGTCCTTTGAGCCCCATATACCCTTTAAATTTCGGAATATGCTCCACGAGCACCGTAACATACCTGTTGGTTGGATGGTCGACGCGAATCACATCCCCTACCTGCAAGTTCAGTATATCGCCCACGGTCGCATTTGTGGTATCGAATAACGCGTGCAGCGTTAAGGCTGTAGACGCAATACGGGGGCTGAGATTCAACTGAAGCAGCGTATTGTTATCGGTTTGCATGCCGCTGCGGTCATTGTACCATAGCTTTGTAGCCAGCTTCTTTGCGATGGGCTGTATCGCCAGGTGCGGTATGCACAGGTTGATGATATCCGAAACATCGCCAATCGTGATATTCAAAGTGATAATGGCGATAGGCTCGGAGCTGACGACAATCTGTGCAAACTGGGAACTCGATTCCACTCGTTCTATCTTGGCGCGCAGGTCCGCTATCCGCTCCCAACTGGCGTTCATGATGGAAAGCATCTGTCCCGTCATTCGCGTTAGTATGCTTAATTCGATCTCTGTAAACGGTTTATTGCTTTCATCACTGTATGTACCGGTACCCCCAAGCAACCGGCTGATGATCTCATAGGCGACAGAGGAGGATATTTCAAAAAGCGACGATCCCGCGAGCGGCGGCATGCTCAATATAGCCAAAAAAGCAGGCGATGGCAAGGAATTGCTGAATTCCGAAAAAGTCTGCTCTTCAATGGATACGACATCCACATCGCATTTTGCACGTAAAGCGCCCGAAAGAAAAGTCGCCAATCTTCCCGCATAATTTTCATATATGAAGTGGAGCATCCGAATTTGCTCTTTTGAAAATTTGTTCGCTGTTCTGAAATCGTAAAGGCGAATCTGGCGGGAATCCTCGACTGCTTCTTTTTCCTGCGGCACGTCTCTGCCGGACGCCAATGCGACCAGCAGTTCATCGATTTCACTTTGCGATAATACGTCTGCCAAAGATATCTCCTCGTTTTTGATAGTAATATTGGAAATACCAAAGTTACTGTATCACATAATCGTTAAAATATACAGTCTTAATATTATCTATACCAAGTGCGCCGTTCACCTTTTGCACGATCTCGGCTCCCAGCGTTTGTTTTATATACGATGCGCGAAGCTCTTCTTCCGTCTTTTCACGCAAGATAAATACGATGGTATCGCGTATGATATGGTTGTTTGTCGTCAGAAAATCAACAAACTCCTCATCCTCAGCGTCCTTGTTCACTTCCAGTACGATGGTAACCTTGAGCAACAAATAGCTGTCCTTAACATTGGTCACAAAATAATCGCCGGGCACATACACGCTCTTGGGCTCCACCGCTTCTTTCCTGGGTGCGAGAAACAGAAAGTATACGGCAATGCTGCCCAAGACAAGTACTGCCGCCGCAATGATAATGATGATTTTTTTATTCATAGTTTCTACCGCCTTTAATCGATGTACTCTGTACTTGTTATGACAAAATCAACACGACGGTTTTTGGTTTTGCCTTCTTCGGTGTCGTTGCTTGCAACGGGATGGTATTCTCCATAACCGGAAGCAGCATATTTCATCGGCGATATGCCGGAATGGTCGATAAAGTATTGCACGACCCGCACGGCGCGAGAGGTGGATAAATCCCAATTGCTGTCGAACTTTGCGCTGTGGATAGGGACGTTATCAGTGTGGCCTTCTATCTGTATCAATTTAATGGCCGTTTCGTATTCGTCAAATATTTCAACGATGCTTTGCAGCAATTCCAGCGCATCTGTGCGTATTACATCCCGGCCGGAATCAAACAGCGCAGAATCCGTGATTCGCAAAACGATGAGATTATCGTCCTTTGACACGTTGAGCTGCAGATCAAGCCCGTTTTCGGAAATATGCTTCTGAATTTTTTCATACAGCTCGTCAAACCGTTCCTTTATATCATTATTGATGGATGGTTCCGGCGTAATAGCGGGGGTGGGGGTCGTACGTATGATCTCGTTGCTGTCAGCTGCCTTTGGGTCGAGCGGCTGTACGACGACCAGCCGCTGTCCCGAAAACGAGTTTACGATTTCCTCCCACTTTTTTGCATCAATGGTGGAGAATGAAAACAACAAAACAAAAAAGGTGAGTACGAGGGTCACCATATCGCCGTAGGTGTTCATCCACGCGGGTGCGCCGTATTCTTGTGGCGGCTCCGGCTTTTTACGATTACTCACCATGAGGGATCTCCTCTGTTTCGGGCTTGCCGTTTGTAATCTGCGCCTCCCGGCGCTGAATTTCGGACCTGGAAAGGAAGGCGTTGAGCTTATCCTTAATGATACGGGGATTCTCGCCATCCTGTATGGATAGAAGCCCTTCGAGCAGCAACTCCTTTTGCATGCTCTCGGCGGCAGTCATCACCTTTAGTTTTTTTGAAATCGGTCCAAACACCAGATTGGCAAGTACAACACCGTAGAATGTGGTCACAAGGGCGACCGCCATGCTGGGGCCGAGCGAATCTGAATTATTCAGGTTTTTGAGCATGTTGATAAGGCCGATCAACGTACCGATCATGCCATAAGCCGGGGCGTATGTCGTCATGCTGTCTATGATCGCCTGCCCTTGTGCGTGCCGGTCCTGGATGAAATAGATTTCAGCATCCATCACGTTTTTTACAAACTCAGGGTCGGCGCCGTCAACAATCAGCATAACGCCCTTCTTTAGAAACGGATTATCGATGTTGCTTACCGCGTCCTCCAACGCAAGGAGGCCTTCGCGGCGTGCGATGTTGGCGATCTCGATAATCAGGTCGATATCAGCATATAAATCAATTTGCTTTTTTTTAAAAGCGGTCTTATAAACAATTCCGAGTGATTTTAGAGCCTTACCCGGATATGCCACAATAGTGGAGGCGATCGTGCCGCCCAACACAATCAACACCGATGGCCAATCCAGAAAACTTTTGAGTTCGGCGCCTTTATTGATAAATATCGATATAATAATGAAACTAAAACCAGCTAACAGTCCGGTTATAGTCGTTTTTTGCAATTGAGATCACCCCTATTTCTGCGACCCGCCTAGATTGGGAAATCCAAAAATCTGACGTTTGTACTCTATCACCAGCTCTTTGATCTCATCCGCCGATTCCGAGACCACAAGCTTTCGTCCTGACGCCATGGAGATGATGGTATTTGGCGATTCCTCCACGAATTCGATCAGGTCGCAGTTCACCAGGAACGGCTCTTTGTTTAAGCGGCTTAATCTGATCATCTTTTTCTCCGTCCTATAGGCATATGGGCGCCAAACCCATTACGGCAGGCGCCCAAATTGGTGCCGGCTTACATGCTGTTCCGCAGGAAGAACTGGATTCAGTAAAGCTATCTCTTCAGGTTAACCAGCTCTTCGAGCATGGAGTCCGTTGTGGTAATGATTCTGGAGTTGGCCTGGAAGCCTCTCTGCGTCACGATCATATCCGTGAATTGGCCTGCAAGGTCAACATTGGACATTTCCAGCGTACCGGGGTTGAGTGTGCCCGCGCCATCGACGCCCGGCGTACTGTTTACCGCATCGCCCGAGTTTACGGTGCTGCGGTAGGAGTTTGACCCGACTTTTTCCAATCCGTTCGGGTTGGAGAAGGTTGCGACGGCAAGCTGCCCGATGACTACCCTTTCATCGTTTTCCTTATCCAGCCCGATCACCTGGCCGGCGCTGTTGATTGTGACGTCATAGTAGTCGGGATCGATATAAATTTTCGTCAGTGTCTGCGAAGTAATGTTGCCGTCTTCATCCACAGGATATCCCTGAACAAACGCGCCGTTAGAGCTTACCAGATAGTTGGCGGTATCCGTGTAGAAGTTGCCCGCGCGGGTATAGGTGGTTTGCCCTTTGTCGGAGAGGATGAAGAAGCCGTCTCCCTCAATGGAAAGGTCGAGAGCTTCACCCGTATACTGGCTGGCGCTGGCAGACTGCATGACATCGATGGTGGCAAGCGCCGTGCCCAGGCCGACCTGCTTCGGATTCGTGCCGCCGACTGTCGCGCTGCTGCCGGAGGCCGGGCTTAATGTCTGACTGTAAATATCCTGAAATATTACACGGCTGGCCTTAAAGGCGACTGTATTGACGTTGGAGATATTGTTGCCAATAACATCCATTCTTGTTTGGTGGTTGCGTAATCCGGTAATCGCGGAATAAAGAGAACGCATCATAGACGTATACCTCCGAACTTTCTTCAGGAATAGATTTCCGTAATACTTGATACAGGAACCTCATGTTCACCCACCAAGGCATACACCGTATTGTCCTTGGAATAGACTTTTGTGACGGTTCCGGAAACAGAAACGGTCTCGCCATTGTCATCGGTAATTTTGGCGGTTACGTTTTTGCCAAGCAGGCCTGTGCTGTTGGTAACGGTAGTTGTGGACGACACCGGTTCATCTACATTCACAACACCGGCAACATCGCTGAGCGCATAATGGTTGTCGCCGATCACAATGTAATCAATGCCGTTCATCCTGAAAACACCATCCACCTTGCCGAATATGGGGTTACCCGTAGCGCTGTCGATGCCGTTGAGATATACATACTTTCCTACAAGGTTATATGCTTGTGTCTGCAAAGTGGAATCGCTGATTGTTTGCAGCTGTTCCAACGAGGAGAACTGCGCCAGCTGTGCGATAAAATCGGTATCGCTCGTAGGACTAAGCGGATCCTGGTTAGCCATCTGCTCCACTAACAACTGCAGAAAGGCATCCTTATCGAGCGTTTGACTAGCAGTGCGCTGGCTCTTTTGGAGGTCTTCAAGCGTCCGTGTTGCGGAGGTCGAGGCATCCGCGCTGGAAATTGTTGACATAGTATCTCCTTTCACGCCTGAAATTCTACTGAACTGCCCTGCAAAAGTATTTCCTGCATGCCGCCGGATTCCGCAATGGAGCCGTAAGGCTCCGGTCTATCCGCGGCGTAGGAATATTGGCTTTTGCCCGGTGAATCCGAGTACTGCCCCTGACTTGGGCCCTGACGGGTGTCGAACGAGAACGCGGGCGCTTCGTAGGATACCTCGATCTGTCTCACGTTGATGCCCTTGTCCCTGAGCATTTCCGCAAGCGCAGGAAGTTCATTCTGGATCAGCCCCCTGGTGGAAGCGTTGGCGGCCTTGATTTGCGCCTGTATACCGTCGTTGTCCATGATCAGCTTGATGCTTAGCTTACCCAGGTGGTCGGGCTTTAAGGCGATGGTGAACTCCTGCGTGCCGTTTGCCGCCTGCGTGGAAACACGCGCAACGATGTTGGCGATATTGTCGGCCATATCCGAACCGGAAACGGCGGCAGCTGTTGTGGAAGCAGCCAAATCAACGCCATCTACGGGAGCCGGCGCGCTTTGATGAAGAGGAAACGCGGCCGTGCTTTGTGCTTCGGTCTTTGAAGACCCATTCTCCGGCAGTACCGTGCTTTTGCTCTGCATATCGCCGCGCTGTCCGTCGTTGACGTTTTTGAGAACTGCGCTGCGTATGGCTTCAAGTATATTGCCGGCGCTGTTTTGCCCGGAGGGCATGCTTCGAGCGGGCGCGGTTACATTGTCGCTTTCGCGGCCTGACTCGGGAAGCGCGCTTTGCATTAGCCTGGATCTATCGCCATTTGTACCGTTCAGATCCAAAAACAACCCTGCCGTGTCGATTGTTTGCTCCTCTGCACTGCCGGCATTCTCCAAGGAGCAAAGATACTCTTTGATCAGCACTTTCAGCTGTGCCTGCATGTCCATAGGCAATTGTACTTCGAGCATCCCTGCTTCACTCTCGGCGCTGGCTGCAGTATGGATATCGGCCACGCTCTGCTGCCTATCGGAACTAAGTTCCGCGAGCGCCTGTTGGTAAGCGCCCAGTATGAGCTGCACAGCATCGTCCGATAATACATCCGTAGCCTCACTGCCGTTCAGCAATCCGAATCCTTCGAGAATGTCTGCAATTCCTTGTACCGGGTATTCCGAATCACAGCATTTGCTGAATGTTGGTTGTGCATTTTGTACTTCTTGGGCCAGCATAACGCCGGGTATAACCAACCCAAGGCCATCTTCTGCCGCCTCGTTCGCTTCGTCCGCGTCTTTCGCCGGCGTCCGGTTTGAAGTGGTCAAATCCTTCGTAATCTCATATTTAATTTTTTTGAAATCGAGAGTTGGAGACTTGGCCGCAGACCGTACAGAAAAGGGAAGGCACGGGGGCGATTCGCTGGCGACATTGCTTTGAACCGCGTTTATAATACGATCACCTCCTGAAATTTCTATCCAAAACGCCATGCTTTGTTTTATGGCGCACTACGCGCTCTTTTGCATATTGATGATCTCCGTCATCACCTTTGTTGCGAGACTGGCCCGCATATTGTTCAGTATCAGTGCGGATTTTTCACTATCCATATAAAGAAGAAGCAGTGCGATATCGGCGGGCTCATCTATACCGCTGAGCGCCTTTGCGGCTTTTTCCGCATCCATGTTGGAGAACATCTCCACGGCGGCAGTAAGCTCAATCTGCCTGGCGTTAAGCGATTCCGAAAGCGTATTGAGCACCGCTTCCTTTTGGGCGACGGCCGCTTCCCGCTGGACAAGGTCGGTTTCTGCTGCGGCAAAATCCTTTTCGCGTTGCTTAAGCTCTTTGGCTGCCGCTTTTTGCTCCTCTTCAGCAGCAAGCAGCGCGTTTTCTTTATCCGCAAACGCCCTCTCGCGCGCCGCCGCTTCCTCAAGCTGGGCGCTTGTGGGATCGTTCAGCCTCAATGCGGTTACCGCGACATCCTTGAAACCGCCTAAATCGAAGTAGACCATGGCGGCTGCGCCTGCGATGAGTATTAAAAAGAACAGGCCGACAACCAATCCGCCGGATGCTTTCTTTTTGGGCTTTTGCAGCGGCGCTGCCTTTTTTGCGCCAACCGTTGTTGCCGGCGTTGCCGGAGCGGAACCGCCTGCGGGGGTGGTTCTCACCGGGCTGGGCTTATTCTGGGGCGCGCCCGCGGGTTTCACGTTATCAGCCATACTATCCCTCGCTTAATGAATTGTTGAGCGATAGGCAACAAGATCGCCTATGGCCTTTTCTTCTTCTCTGCGAAGCTCCAGCAAGTATTCTTCATACTGCTTTTCGCGCAGCTTTTCAAGCGTCTTTATCTCTTTACGGTTTTCGATCTGCGCCTGCAGGCACTTTTCCTTTTCCCGCTCAACCTTCGCTTTGCTCTCTTTGAGGACTGCGATCATCGCTGTGAGCTTGTCAAAATAGCGCTCATACTGCACGAGCCTGTCCGCGCCGACGCCTGCGTGCATTTCCTGCATGGCCTTTTGCTTGGCGTCGCTTAATGCGGACTTGGTATCATCCAGTTCCTTTTGGATGCGCTTTCGCCTGTCCTCAATTTTCTGCATATCCAGCTTCAGCTGTTTTTCGGTAGCAAGCGCAATGTCGTATACCGATTGCAGAGTAAAAGCAAACCGTTTCATCAGCTGGCCTGCCCTTCAGCGACCTTGTCCAACAGCTCGAGCGTTTGCGAAAACGTGTACTTTTCATCGACACGCTGCTTAAGAAGCGAATGGATAGGCCCCAACAGCTCTATCGCACGGTCGATATTCGGGTCGGCACCCCTCTTATAAGCGCCTATCGCAATCAGATCCTGCGCCTTTTGGTAGGTAAAGAGCATGTTGCGAACAAAGCCCGCTTTGTCGTAATGCGCCCGCGCGGCGATTTCCGGCATCAGCCTGCTTACGCTTGCAAGCACATCGATCGCAGGGTAGTGATTGCTGTTGGCAAGCTGGCGGGAAAGCACGATGTGCCCATCCAGTATGCCGCGCACCGTATCGGCGATGGGTTCATTCATATCGTCGCCCTCGACAAGCACGGTGTACAGGCCTGTGATGGAGCCATTGTCCGACGTGCCCGACCGCTCCAACAGCTTTGGCATGATCGCGTATACGGAAGGCGTATAGCCGCGGGATACGGGCGGCTCGCCGATGGCCATGCCTATTTCGCGCTGGGCCATGGCAAAGCGGGTCAGGGAGTCCATCATCAAAAGCACGCTTTTTCCCTGGTCGCGGAAATATTCCGCGATGCTGGTGCCTACGCTTGCCGATTTGAGACGGAGCAGCGCGGGCTGATCGGATGTGGCAATGACGACGACCGACCGCCGGAGGCCCTCTTCTCCCAGATCGTTATCCAGAAAGGACCGGACTTCTCGTCCGCGCTCACCGATGAGAACGATGACATTCACATCCGCCATAGTGTTTTTTGCGATCATTCCGAGCAGCGTGCTTTTGCCTACGCCGCTGCCTGCGAAAATGCCTATCCTTTGCCCCCTGCCTATTGTCAGAAGCGAATCGATGGCTTTGATGCCAAGCGGCAGCACCTCTTTAATGGGCTTGCGCGCGAGAGGATTGGGGGGAGGATTGTCAATGCGGTACATGGCGTCGGGTATGATCTCGCCTTTTCCATCCATAGGACGGCCTAAGGCGTCCAGCACCCTGCCAAGAAAGCGTTCCCCGACAGGAACCTGCAGGGATTTACCGGTGGATACGACATAATTGTCCGGGCCAACGCCGTGCAACTCGCCCAAAGGCATGAGCAGCACCTTGTTTTCTCGAAAACCGACTACATCGGCAAGTATATGCTCATCACCCCGCCCGGCATGGATCCGGCATACATCGCCCATGCGCCCATGCAGGCCCACACATTCCACCGCCAGGCCTACGACCTGTGTGACTTTGCCGATGCGTTCGATCGTTTCGGTACGACTGATAATATTTTCATATTTATTGATGTCAAAGTGCTTATTCATCGTTCGAACCATTGACGCCAAGCGCCGCCCTGAGTTTTTCCAACTGCGTATCCACACCGGTCCGGAAGATACCATCCGGCGATTCGAGCGTACAGCCACCCTCCGCCATAGCGGGGTCGGATACAACCGTGAATGGCGCGCATTGGAGTTCTTCGCGCAGCCATTCGGGGCCTTCTGAAAAGAAGCGCGCATACTCGTCCGGATGAAGGCGTATCACGAACCGTTCACGGGATTGATGGAGCTGTATGGTTCGCCTGAGCAATTGCTCAAATACTATATCGTTTTTTTCCAGCTGAATATTAATAATTTTTTTCGCAATATTGCAAGAAAGGCGCAATACGTCCTGCTCAAACTCGAAGTCAGTCTTTTCCTGATAGGTTTTCATCTGCGAAATAAGGAGTTTGAGCATTTTTTCATAATCGGCCTTATTGTTCTGCACCTGCTCGCTTGAAGCGGCCATTCCTTCGGAATAGCCCTTCTGCCATGCGTTGCTTTTGATTTGCTCGGATCTTAATATAGCGTCTGCAATGATGCAGTCCGCTTCATGGCGGGCTGCATCCAGTAAGACGGCCGGGTTCTGATCCGGCGTAACCTTCGATGCGGTGCAAGCAGAAGAAGCGTCCGCATCCGGCACGGCATGCTGGCCGGATGGTGCGACGCTTTTTTTAGGCGTTAGGTCGGCTGGTTTTACGACAATAAAGGATTTATTCGTGTCGAGATACTCAACGGAAGACTTATCGATCTTAAACAATCATTTCATCCTCCTTGTTGCGAGAAATTATGATTTCGCCCGCATCGTCGAGTTTGCGTATCACGTTGACAATCTTTTGCTGCGCCTCCTCAACATCGCGCACCCTGACCGGCCCCATGTATTCGATATCTTCGCGTATCATATCCTGCAGACGTTTGGAAATATTGTCGAATATCGCCTTGGCAACCTCCTTGCCTGCAGTTTTGAGCGCAACGGCAAGGTCGCGATTGTCGATCTCGCGCAGCACGCGCTGTATCGCCTGATTGGAGAGCTTCGTAATATCTTCGAATACAAACATCCGGTTCTTGATTTCCTCTGCAAGCTCCGGATCGGTCTGCTCCAACGTGGTCAAAAGGCGCTTTTCCGTACCGCGGTCCACGCTGTTGAGTATTTGCACAAGGCTGTCTATGCCGCCCGCCAGCGTCTGATTGCCGAAAATCATGGAAGAGAGCTTGTGTTCCAGCACCCGCTCGGTATCCTTGACATATTCGTGCGATGACGCGCCCATATTGGCGATTCTTGTGATAACATTCGCCTGCTTCTCGAAAGGAAGAGAAGCAAGCACGGGTGCCGCCTGCTTGGGGTCGAGGTAGGAAAGTATCAGCGCGATTGTCTGCGGATGCTCGTTTTGAAGGAAATTGTAGATTTGCGTACTGTCCGCCCTGCGGATAAAATCGAAAGGCCGCACGCGCAGCGCCGAGGAGAGGCGGGTAATCAGCTCATTGGCGCGTTCAGAGCCAAACGCTTGATCAAGCACCTCCTTTGCGTAATCGACGCCGCCTTCGGATATAAACTTTTGTGCCATGCATATCTCGAAAAACTCATTGACGACAGCGTCTTTTATCTCGGGATCGATGCGGCGTATGCTGGTAATACTCAGCGTGAGCTGCTCAACCTCTTCCTCCGAGAGGTAGGGATATAGCTTTGCGGCAAACTCTTTTCCAAGCGTTATCATAAGTATCGCCGCTTTTTCCTTCGATGATAAAGCATCACGCGCTGTCATAATATCCTCCGTTTTCACCATGCTTTTGCGAGTAAAAACCGCCCGGCGGAATTAAGTATTACAACTATTTCAATATCCATTTTCAATATCCATTAATGATCGTCCGCAAGCCAATTGCGCAAAAGCTGCGCCACGGATTCGGGGCTTTTGTTAATATACTTTTCCAGCTGCGTTAGGCTGGTATCTTCTTTTTCGGATATTTCGGGAAGCGGTTCGCTGCTTACAGGCGGCAGAATATCCTCGCCCGCTTCGTAATCGATCATAGTACCCACCCCCGCATCCACATCGTAAACAGGCACGCTTTTTTTGCGCAGGGAACTTATTGCCGCGGCAAGAATAATTAGTGCCAGTATTGCGGAACCGGCGATGATAAGCAGCCTCGTGGTGGAGGCGCCGGAAGCCAGGGTCATGAGTTCCTTCTGCGTGTTAAAAGCGTTGGCAAGCTCGGTACCCGGACCCGCTTGCTCAAGCTTCAGGAAAGGCAGCATTTCAACGGAGATGCGTCCGCTCTCGACGCCGATGGCGTTGGCCACCAAATTCCTTACGTTTTCGGAGTAATCATCCTCCATGGCCGAGCTGTCGATCACCACGGCAACAGAAAGATCGCGTATCTGTCCCTGGGCGTTTTCGATTTGTGTACGCGTTTCATTCAGTTCAAGGTTGGTTTCTCGGCTGACTTTGCTGTATATGGAGTCCTCGTTGTCCAGCGTGGGGTAGGTGGTGGTGATAGATGTGCCTCCGCTTGAATCGAGGCCTGCCACGCCGCCTGCGGAATCACCCTTGATTGTCTCCGCTAATTCCTGCATGCTCACGGCAAGCCCTTCTTCGCTGCCCTCCAAAGGCGGGCTGAACTCCACGGTTTCGGTGAGCTGCTTATCAAAATTGAGCGTCACATTGACCTGTGCAAGTACGCTGCCCTCGCCAAACACAGGCACGAGCAAGTTGATGATCTGTTCCTGCAGCTTGTCCTGAATGCTCTGCTGCAATGCAAGCTGCGTACCGACATTTTCAAATACTTCATCCTCTTCCATATTGTAAAGAGTCATGTTTGAGTCGACGATGCGCACGTCGTCAATACTCAACCCCGAAACACTTTTGGAGACAAGCTCCGCAATTGCGCGCACCTGCTGATTATCTATACTCGCGCCGTCCTTTAGTTTCAACAGCACGGCGGCGCTGGCTGGCTTCTCATCGTTGGAGAGAACGAAGGCGCTTTCCTCTGCGAGAGAGATGCTCACGACCGCGTCTTCAACTTTATCCAGCTTCTTAATCACCTGGCTCAGGTTTTCCTGCAGCTGGAACTGGTAGTACACACGTTTTTCCATGTCGGTCATACCAAGTCCGGAAGCCTTGGAAAATATATCGAAGTTAAACCCGCTTTTGGGATATCCCTCCGCTGCAAGCTGCATGCGAACACTATCTGCCTTGGAACTTTCTACTAATATAGTGTCGGCCCCTTGCGCCTTGGCGTCCACGCCCATGTCGGAGAGTACGCTGAGCACTTCGCCCGCGTCATTGGCTTCCATGCCGCTGTAAAGTACGGTATACGCTTTTTGGTTCAAGAACACGGAAGCGGCGATCAGAATGACAATGGCCAGAGCGGTGAAAACAATGAACCGCACCCTCTGTCCTTTTTCGAGACCTTTGAAATATTCGAAAATCCTGCCCGTGGTTTTCTTGAAAAAATCTGACAATTGCTTTCACCTAAATCTCTCTATTTTTTATGACCCGTCGCATTTCTGCACTTGCCATGCACGTCACCACAGTGCGAACAGTAAGAAACCACAAGATACTGTATACACCACAATAAGACAACACAATTCTTCACCCTTATTGTATACGCGAACATTGTCATATTCAATAGTTTTTTATGAGATGAGCGATATATGACTTTCCAGCAACTGGTCATCACAAGCGAAATTCGCCATATTTGCTAGGTATGTCCTGCTTGTATTGGCAATGCAATACAGATCTGAAAACCTTAAAAAATAATAATCTATAACTAAAGTTTCAAAAAATTGTGTCGATACATATACCAAACACTGAAAACGGTTGACACATCTGCAAGGCGCCTGCAGGAGTGAAGGCTCGCGAGTAAGCGTAAAGGCATGGATGCCGAATATTATCAAGGAGGAAATCCGAATGCGTATTAACAACAACATCATGGCGGCAAACACCTTCCGCCAGTACTCCATCAACAACAAGAACGCTGCATCTTCCACCGAAAAGCTGTCTTCCGGTTATCGCATCAACCGCGCCGGCGACGACGCTGCCGGCCTGGCCATTTCCGAAAAGATGCGCGCGCAGATCCGCGGCCTGAACATGGCTTCCAAAAACAGTGAGGACGCGATCTCGCTGGTGCAGACGGCGGAAGGCGCATTGACCGAAACCCACGCGATACTCCAGCGTATGCGTGAGTTGGCAACGCAGTCTGCGTCGGATACCAACGACAGCGAAGTAGTCGACCGCGCGGCTCTGAACGAAGAGTTCCAGGCTCTCAAATCTGAAATTGACGACATCGCCCAGAAAACTGCTTTCAACGGCAAGAACCTCTTGGACGGCAGCCTCGGCGCGACGACAGTCCAGACCGGCGGCTCGCTGACCGCAGGCAACGACGGCATCACCAAGATCACGGCGACCGGGTTAAAGGATACCACCGCCGACCATTCCGGCACGGCCTATACCTTAACATTTGCCGCAGTTGGAAGCGCTGGCGACGATTATGAGGTAACGCTGGGTTCTAAGACGATTACAGTGTCACAGCCGGATGATGCTGCGGGTTCTCTGAAGCTCGATTTTGGTGATGGCGTAACTGTGACGTTCGAAATGTCGGGCCATGATGAAGATGCTTTCAGCGCCGGCACTGTTACTTTCACGGTTACCGGCGGTGAGGCCATCATTCAAACCGGAGCAAACAAAGGCGACGAGTTGTCCATCGGCATTAAGGATATGGGCAGTTCGGCTCTTCTGCTTACTGCGGCTGATCTGACCACACAGACGAATGCGTCTGATGCCATTGAGACGGTTAATACCGCGATCAACACCGTTTCCACCGAACGTTCCAAGCTTGGTGCTTACCAGAACCGTCTGCAGCACAAGATCAACAACCTCGATACCTCCGCCGAGAACCTCACCGCCGCCGAAAGCCGCATCCGCGACCTTGACATGGCGGACGAGATGACCACCTATACCAAGAACAACATCCTGGTACAGGCGGCTACCGCAATGCTGGCGCAGGCCAATGCCGCCCCGCAGGGCGTTCTGCAACTGCTCCAGTAAGTGCTACAAAAAACAATCCCCCAGAAATCCCCATTCTCCAAGACGCAGCAAAAGCGGCGAAAGCCGCTTTTGTTGCATGCCGTTACCGATAGGCCGACAAAACAAAAGCGGCTTCTGCGCTTGCGAACGAACACTATACGTTGTTTAAACGATACCCAATATGCTTTTCAGCGCTTCAAAAAAACCAGGAACCATCCAGATAAGCAGAACGATTTCGCCCAGTGCGATAGCAGGTACGCCCAAACGGAATTCAGGCTTATACACCCCCCGCCTGGCGAAAAAAAAGCCCAGCGTAACCCCCAAAGCGCCCAGAAGACATGCGATGACCATCAATATGTTCTCGTGAATGCGAAATTTCGTCGTTTTAGCCAAAATCCGGTCGGTGACCGTCAGCACAAAACCCAACGCGGTCATGCCTGCGAAGCCGTAGGCGCAAATCGTTGTTAACATGGTTCCCTCCATTAATATAGTATGGAACGGATTTACAAAATCCCGGTGCGGAAGAGGTCCTCTTCGACAAGCATGGCAATATCCTGCTCGCTTTTCATTTTTCCATCCTGCATACAGGGGATCACATGCACATTATCCAGCAGTTTGGCATATTCGAGATATTTTGCGCGCGCGCGGCGCTGCATGCCGGACTGCTGTTCATACACATCCTTTGCGTTGCCCACATACTCGCGGTACCCCTTGCGGAACACATTGGCGCCTGCGTCTTCCACGTTGACATCCAGGTAAATATGCGCGTCCGCCACAGGGATGCCGAAATGGTTGTATTCGAGTTCCAGCACGAAATCAAGCAGATCCTGCTTATCCAGGTCGCATTCGCGTATACTCTGGTATACGGCGTTGGAGAGCACATACCGGTTGATGAGCAGCACATCCACTTCGCCGTCACGGTAATCCTGAAATGCTTCAAAGCGGTCCAGCGCAAACCAAAGCGCCATGCTTTTTCCGTCCACATCGCAGGCGGCAACGCCTTCGGCCCGGGTCAGATAGTTTCCGACCTCACGCCCAAAAAAACTTCCATACATGGGAAACGACATGGTATCCACGAGCATGCCGCGCTTTTTGAGCGCGCGCTCCAAATGATACATCTGCACGGTTTTCCCGCTGCCGTCGATTCCTTCAAATGCGATCACCGCTGTGCGAGACATAGCTTGTCCTCCCTGCTGCCATTGATGGGGGAGCCCATCCACATAACGCCGTCATTATACCATATGCGGGGCCGGCCTGCAACCGCACGCAGGCGTACGGTACGGCGCAGGCTGAAGAGTATCATGAAGCGTAACACAGGTTGTTCCCTGTTTACCATATGTGGTATACTCTTAAAGTGCGGCGGACGCCCCGTATCATGCCAAGGAGAGTACAGCATGCCCAGAAGAGACAGAAGAAGCAAAATAAAACGCAGAAGGACCAGCCTGAAAGCCTCCAATGCGGGCCCTGTTTTAGCGCTCTCGGCGACGATTGCGGGCATACTCGGGGTAATCGCGCTGGTGGTATTCGTTTTACTGCCCTTCCTGTTGCCCAAACTGGGGGTCGAGTATAACCCGCCATGGCAGCCCACACCCACGCCGCAGCCCACCATACGGCCTACGCCCACGCCGCACCCCGTCACACTGATCGACCCGGTTGAACTGCAGCATGAGGTGGTGCTTACCGGGTACGATGAATATGACTGGTTTGCAGACCCCTATGCATGGGGGGGCAGATTGGTGTTTACCGCAGGCAGGCTGGTTGAGAACGATGTACGTATGGATGCCTTGTTCAGCTACGATATGGTTTCGGGCGCGCAGGAAAAAATTCAGGCGGAGCTTGCTTATCACAGCTATGTATATCCCGTGTGCAACGACACCTGGCTGGTGTATCTGGACAGCAAGGCCAATGGCGGCGGCGTCCTCCGCGCAATGCGCTGGGATACCGGGGAGAGCTTCGAGGTCAAACAAGTATACGTCGGGCAGCCTAGGCTGAGTTTGGACGGGGATACGCTCGCGTGGATAGAACGAACGGGCAGCCGTATGGACAAGCTGTTCGTTTGCGATCTCAATACGAAGGAAAATACCGCGGTGCGCCTGTTCAACAATTCCTCCTACGGGCAATCCAGTGTGTCCATGTACGGCGGGGAAATTATATATGCGGAAGTCGACCCGAACGCCACCGAGGCGGAGCTGGATGAAGAGCCGACCAGTGCCATTTACAGCGTGCGCATATCGGTAGGCAAGACTGATGTCTATGTGCCCGGTACCTATGTGCATGACCCCAAAACCAACGGCAGGGAGTGGATTTGGCGTTCCGGCAGCCACGGAGAAGGCGACGACCTGTACTGGACGCGAAACGCTGCGCCGGCAAAGCTGTTGGCAGAGGATATCGTGGAATACGGGCTTTCGGAGAAGTTTGCGGCGTACAGCAAGAATGAATCGATATTCGTGTATTTCTTTGACAACGGTACGACCGTGCAGATCACGCCGGATACCGATCGGGAACGTACACAGCTATTAGGCGTATCCAACGGCGTCGTGATCTGGATGGACGTTACCTCGCGTGAGCGGGATATCATGAAATACGCGCGGGTAGAGTGAACCGGAGCAGACGCCCTGCATGCCGGCAAAGCGCCATTGGCACTTTGTCGAGGCTCACCCCATAAGTGGCTGCCGCTTCTTTTGAAGCAACGTAGGCGCGGCGTCGGCTTTAAGGAGGAAAACACATGGCAAAAAACGCCCACCCGCTGTTTTTTTGCGGGGAGTGCGGTTATGAAAGCGCAAAATGGCTGGGCAAGTGTCCCGGCTGCGGCAACTGGAACACCATGGTGGAAAGCACCGCCGTGCAGGTGCGCGGCGGCGGCTCTCCCGCGCAGGCGCAACCGCTTTCGGATATCAATATTACAAGCATAAGCCGTTCCACCACCGGCATGCGGGAGTTGGACCGCGTGCTTGGCGGCGGCCTTGCCCCGGGGATGGCGGTGCTGTTGGGTGGCGATCCGGGCATAGGCAAATCAACATTGTTGCTGCAGGTGACGGGATATCTTGCGCAGGGGGCGAAGGTGCTTTACGTTTCGGGCGAGGAATCGCCCGCGCAGATTAAAATGCGCGCGCAGCGCCTGCGCATTGATTCGAATGTGCTGCTGCTGGCGGAAACGGACCTGAGCGCGATCGAAGCGGAAATACACCGTTTGCGCCCGGCCTTTGTGGTGGTGGATTCCATACAGACAATGAGCTGCCCCGAACTGCCGGGAACCGCGGGCAGCATCAGCCAGGTGCGCGAGGCGACGGCGGTACTCACAAGGATCGCAAAAAAAACGGGCGCCGCGGTGCTCATCGTGGGGCATGTTACCAAGGATGGCGCTATTGCGGGCCCGCGTGTCCTCGAACATATGGTGGATACGGTTCTGTATTTTGAGGGCGAGCGGCATGCGGATCTGAGGCTGCTCAGGGCGGTGAAAAACCGCTTCGGCTCCACAAATGAGGTGGGCGTATTCGAAATGTGCGACGACGGCATGCGTCAGGTGCAGGACCCGTCCAGGCTGTTCCTTTCCGGGCAGCATCTGCCCGGCTGTGCGGTTACCTGCGCGCTGGAGGGCACGCGTCCCATGCTTGCCGAGGTGCAGGCGCTGCTTGCCCAAACGGCGTTCGGTTCCCCCCGGCGCACCGCCGCGGGGATCGACGCGGGAAGGCTTTCGTTGCTGTTGGCGGTGCTTGAAAACAAGGCGCGCCTGCGTCTTTCGGATAAGGACGTATACCTGAATGTCGTAGGCGGGCTGCGTATACTCGAGCGTGCGGTGGATTTGGGCGTGGCGATGTGCGTGGCTTCCTGCTATAAGGATACGCCGCTCAACAAGGCGACGGCCGCCATCGGCGAGGTCGGGCTGACCGGCGAGGTCCGCTCCGTATCCCAAATGGATAAGCGCATGCGTGAATGTGTTCGGCTGGGCTTTACCACCCTCATCGTTCCGCGCGCGGAAGGGCTGCCCGCGATACAGGGCGCAACACTTGTACAGGTGAGGAATGTTGCGGAAGCAGTGGCGCTGCTTTGATATGCAGGTTGTTTAACAGACTGGTATATGCATAATTTTTTAGCAGGCTTATTTTATTCGTATTTTGGAAAGCGAGGCGAAACTATGAAGCTATGGCGGCGGCTTTTTTGCATGGCGATGCTTCTGGTGCTTGCCGCAATGCTTTGCGCCTGTTCCGCGATCCTGGGGCTGGTGTTCCCGAAGGAAACCGAGCCGTCTGCTATCAAAGTCCCGGTGACCCCGTCGGCCACAGAAAATATATGGTCCCAAAGCATTGAGGCAGGTATGCCTGGCCTTCAGGAAACGTATTTCATCCGGCGCCTGGAGCCCGAACTGCAGGAGCTGTGCATCGGCATATATCAGGGCATCGCGGCCTTTGAGGAAGAGATTACATTTCCGGAGCCCGTCCCGGAAGAAACGCTCAGCAATATCATGTGGCTGCTCGGCTATGATTGCCCGGAGCTTTTTCAGATCAGCGGAGATTATTCCTACTATGTCCGGGAGGATGCGCCGGATATGGTGCTTTCCATCAGCCCCAACTACATACTCAGCCCGGAAGAATATGAAGAAGCCTACGAGGAGATTCGGGCTGTGATATCACGGTGGCTGGATGCTGCCGAGGGCATGGATGTATACGGGACCCAGCTTCTGATCTATGATTCAATCATAGACGGCTGCACCTATCGCGAGGATGGCACGCATACGGGCACGGTATACGGAGCGCTTATTTTAGGCGAGGCACGCTGCGAAGGGTATAGTAAGGCACTGTGCATGGCGCTGCGCGCGGCGGGCATTGAAAGCCTGATACTTACAGGCGAAGCCTGGTCTTTGGAGGAGGGGCAGGCGGCACGGCCGGAAAAGCACGCGTGGAACGTTGCAAAGCTGGGGGACGGCTACTACCAGATGGATGTTACCTGGGATGATCCCGACGGCGCGCTGCCGCAAGGCACCTGCTACGCCTATTTTAACCTCACGGATGAGGCGATGTATAAAAGCCGCACGCTGGACGGGATATACGATACATGGCAGCCGCCCACCTGTGATGATACAGAATACAATTATTATATTCGAAACGGCACGTTCTTTCCTGACGGTACGGATATCAAAGATGCGCTGTATGCAGCGCTGGACGCTGCTTACGAGCAGGGGGGAACACTGGTGATGTGCCGGTTGGAAACGGACGCGCAGCTTGCGGAGTTGACGGAGAACCTGGAAAGATGGATGACGGACTGGTATCAGAGCAAGCATTTTTCCAGAGGCTCCTATAATTGGACAACATACCTTGGCAGCAGGGTATTCTGCATACTGGATCTGGTTTATGACGGGTAATCTGACCAATGAAGTGCGACAAACTAAGGCCCATCCCGTTATATGGGATGGGCCTTACCATTCTAATAGGTTAAAGTAGTACGATGCCCGCCTGTTCGCAGGCGGCGACGGTATCCTGATCCCAGATAGAGGACTGCACCTCGCCGATATGCGCCTTGCCCAGCAGCAGCATGCACAGGCGGGACTGGCCGATGCCGCCGCCCATTGTCAAAGGCAGCTTGTCCTCGAGCAGCAAGCGATGAAACAGCAGCGATCTGCGGTCGTCAGAGCCCGCGAGACTTAGCTGGCGGTCCAGCGATTCGCGGTTTACTCGAATGCCCATAGAGGAAATCTCCATCACGCAATCCAGCAGCGGATAGTAGAAAAGTATGTCGCCGTTCAACTGCCAGTCATCATAATCAGGCGCGCGTCCGGAATGGGGCTTACCTGAGCGCAGCTTGCCGCCAATCTGCATGACGAAGGCGGTGCCGTGTTCTTTTACATAGAAATGCTCCCGCTCCTCCGGCGTGGCGTCGGGGTACTTGTCCTCCAGCTCCTGCGTGGTGATGAAGCTGACCTCACGGCACAATTGTGCGTCTACCTGATGAAAATGGGCACGTACGGTATCCAGCGTATGACAAACGCAAGTCACGATAGCCTGCACAGTGGTTTTAAGGTACGCTGTGGTGCGTTCCTCGGGGGCGATTACTTTTTCCCAGTCCCACTGATCCACATAGATGGAGTGCAGGTTATCCAGCGCCTCGTCACGGCGGATAGCGTTCATATCCGTATAAAGCCCCTTGCCGACATGAAAATCGTAGCGGTAGAGTGCCATGCGCTTCCATTTCGCCAGGGAATGCACCACCTCGGCCGTGGTGTCTGTGGCGGGTATATGGAAACTGACGGGACGTTCAACGCCGTTGAGGTTGTCGTTGAGGCCGGTGGCCGGGTTAACGAACAACGGCGCGGAAACGCGCTTGAGGTTGAGCGCCGCAGAGAGCGTATCCTGAAAGCTGCGTTTAATAAGGGCAATGGCGCTCTGCGTTTCATACAGGCTTAGCGAAGAGCGATACCCCGTGGGGATGGCGATACGATTCATAGTCCTGACTTCTCCAAAACGATATATTTTAATTATCCATTGTATATATGCCAATATGCCCGGGCCTGCGGCAATGCTCAGCGCTGCTTGCCGAAATGGAACAGCGCGACCGTACCGGGGCCGGCATGCGCGCCAATAATGGGGCCGATAAAATAAATCAGAAAGTTCTTTACATTTAAACGCTCCGTAACGAGCTGCTTCACATACTCCGCATCCGCTTCGCAGTCGGCATGGCCGATGAATACGATATCGTTTTCTTCGGGCAGATAATTTTGCTCCATGTTTTCCACCAGGCTCTTGAGCGAGTGCTTGCGGCCCTGTACTTTGGTAAGCGGTACCAGCCGGCCCATATCATCCACGTGCAGCACGGGTTTTATGCGCAGCGCGGTGCCCAGGAAAGCGGCGGCAGCCGAAAGGCGGCCTCCTCTGGCGAGATAGTCGAGGTCGTCCACCGTGAACCAATGGCACAGCTTCAGGCGGTGATCTGTGACCCATTGCGAGAGCATATCAAGGTCAAACCCTTCGTCGCGCTTTTTTGCGGCGGCGTATACCAGCAGCCCCTCGCCAAGGGACGCGGCCAGAGTGTCCACCATTACAATACGGCGACCGGGATATTTTTCGAGAAGCTCCTGTATGGCGATGAGGGCGGACTGCTGCGAACCCGTCAGTGCGGAGGAAAACGCGAGATACAGTATATCCTGACCGGCCTGCAGAATGGGTTCAAAGTGCGAAAGGTATTGAAATACGTTGATCTGAGAGGTAGAGGTGGCAGCGCCTTCACGCATTTGCGCATAAAACACTTCGGGGCGCAGATTGCTGCAGGTCGGCTCATAAACATATGTCTGCTTATCCAGGCGGCATTCCATCGGAATGACGGACAGCCCCGTGCTTTCTACAAGCTCCTGCGGCAAATCGGCTGTGGCATCTGTTACGATACGATACATGCTCATAATTCCACGCTCCATCATTTTTGATATGGCCTATTATATCGTATAACGCAAATACGCGAAAGGGGCAAGCGAAAAAACGCAGGGATTCTGCGTCGGACAAAGTGATGCCGCTCATGCGTTATTTCGAGTATTCGTCCACTTCCGGCTTGTCGGCTGCATATGACGGGCTGCCGCTGGTATCCGGCTCGGGATGAAATTGCTCCACAAGCATCCTGGCTTCATATGCCTGTTTCCTTTGCCTCTTCTTCATACAGGGGGGTCCTTTCCGTATCAGCGCTTTCCCTAGTATGCGCGTGCGCGCACCCGAGAATGCGCCGGCAGAAGTAAAGCCTGCTTTGTGCGTAGAGTCTTAGATCATCGACAAACCCCAGTCGCAGAATATCAAACTGAAAATTCATAAAACTCGAGTTTTCAATCCGTCATTTTGCAGCGACCTGTGCGGTGCAAATGACACCTTAGAACTAAGTTTACGCGACAGGTTTCCTGCGCAAGCAGGAAACCGAGCAGCAACTTATGTGAACCTCGACAAAGTGCCATTTGGCACTTTGTCGGCACGCGAAAGCCCTGCGTTTATGCGCAGGGCTTTTAAGCCAAGTGGTATAGGGCTTATAGGCTTTCCGTGACCAGCTTGCCCAGCCGCTCCAGGCCGATCATAATGCGGTCCGGCGTAGCGGATGAGAAATTCAGCCGCATGGTGTTGAGTCCCATATTTGAGGGGTCAACATAGAAATACTGCCCCGGAATGAAAGCCACCTTCAACTCCTGCGTTGCGCGCTTCAATATCGCGGGCATATCCGGCTTGCCGGGCAGTTCGCCCCATACGAACAGGCCGCCTTCGGGTGAGGTGTGGCGGAAGGAGGAGGGGAAGAAAGTATCCAGCCCCTCGAGCAGGGCGTCAAGCCGCGCGGAATAGATGGGCAATATGTTCGCAAGATGCCCCGGCAGCAGGCCGCGGCGCAAAAACGCATCCGCAATGGCCTGTGTCAGGTTGGAAGTATGCGTGTCGCTGCTTTGCTTGGCGACAGTCAGCTTGCGGGTGATTTCGGGCGTGGAAACTACGGTGCCCACGCGCAGGCCGGGGGAGAGTATCTTGCTGAAGCTGTTGAGCAATATGACATTGCCCGACTTATCGAATGTTTTAATGGGCGGCACAGGCGTACCGCGATACCTTAGATCACAGTACGGATCATCCTCGATCACGATGAAATCATACTTTGTGGCCAACTCGGCGATTGCGCGGCGGCGTTCAACGCCCAGCGTTTTTCCCGTCGGGTTCTGGAAGGTGGGGATGACATAAAACAGCTTGGGGTGGTGCTTCTTAATCTTTTCTTCCAGTTCGTTCAGGTCGACGCCCTCGTCATCCATGCCGACGGGAACGCATTGCGCCTGATAGGTGTTGAATGCCTGTAATGCGCCAAGGAATGTGGGGGATTCGACGAGCACCGCGTCGCCCGGGTCCACGAACACCTTGGTAATGAGATCCAGCCCCTGCATGGAGCCGGTCAGCGTGAGCACGTTTTCCGGGCCGGCCTGTATACCCTTGGGATGGGCAATATATTTTAAATAAGATTCACGAAGCGGCGTATACCCTTCGGTCGTACCGTACTGCAGGATACCGGCGCCGTTCTGTTCGAGCACCTCATGCGCGACGGATTCGACAATGTCGATAGGAAAAGACTCTTTTGCCGGATTGCCGCCGCCAAAGGAGATGATCTCCGGGTCGCCCATCAGCTTTAGAATTTCACGAATGACGCTGCCGGATACGCCGTCCATCCGCTTTGCATATTGTGTCATAGTATCACGCTCCTTGTCTGTCCTTATCACATTTTCAGGCGTTTTGTGTGCCATGTTTTGTCTCTTGTTATTGTAGCCGCGCTTTTGCCTCAGGCGCAAGTATATAATCGGTATCGTTCAAAATATACGATTTGACAGTCTGAAGGCGGCATTGAATACACCCTTGCCGCAATGTTACAATGGGAACAGTATAAGCCATGCAAGCGTTTTTGCGCAAGCGAAAACGAGCGGAGGAGGGCATATGTCGTATCAGGCGCTTTATCGTAAATATCGGCCCCGCCGGTTCGGGGAGGTGGTCGGGCAGGATCACATTACCACCATACTCAGAAATCAGGTGCATTCAGGGCATTTTGCGCATGCCTACCTGTTCAGCGGTTCCCGCGGAACAGGGAAAACCAGCATCGCCAAAATATTCGCGCGCGCGGTCAACTGTCTTTCACCGGAGGACGGGGAGCCCTGCGGCGTCTGCGAAGCTTGCAGGCGCTCGCTTGCGGAGGATGCGGTGGATATCATAGAGATGGACGCGGCCTCCAACACGGGCGTTGACGATATGCGCGCGCTGCTCGAAAAGGCGCGGTTCACGCCGCTGCAGCTCAAATACAAGGTCTATATCATCGACGAGGTGCACATGCTCTCCACCAGCGCTTCCAACGCGCTGCTCAAAACATTGGAGGAGCCGCCCGCCCATGTGGTGTTCCTGCTTGCGACAACCGAACCGCAGAAGCTGCTTGCTACCGTCATTTCCCGCTGCCAGCGGTTCGACTTCCACAGGCTTTCGTTAACGGATATCATCAATACGGTGAAGGGCGTTCTCCAAAGCGCCAAAGTGCATATCGACGAAGGCGGGCTTCTCGCCATCGCCCGCGCGGCGGACGGCGGCATGCGAGACGCGCTGAGCCTGGCCGATCAATGCCTGGCCTTTTGCGGGGATACCGTATCCGAGCAGGATGTATACGATGTGCTGGGCTGCATGCAGCTGGATTTTTTGTTTGATATGGCGGATGCGCTCATAGGCTCCGATCCGGCGCAGGCGTTGCGCCTGCTTGACGGCGTGGTGCGCGGCGGGCGGGATCTTGGCGTGTTTACGCAGGATCTTGCGCAGCACATCCGGGCGCTGCTGCTCGCCAAGGTCTGCGGGGACTGCACCGATCTGCTGGACTGTACGGGGGAGACGATGGCGCGCTATCAGGCGCAGGCCGCGCTTTGCTCGCAGGAACGATTGCTGCGTACGCTGGATCTGTTATCCAGGGTGCAGAGCGAGATGAAATGGCAGAGGCAGCCCCGCGTGCTGTTGGAGTCCATGCTGGTGCGCATTTGCCGCCCGGAGGATGAACAAAGCCTGCTCGCCCTGGAGGACAGGCTCGGAAGGCTGGAGGCCGCGCTGTTAAACGGTATGGCGCAGGCGCCGCAGCCCGCTTTGCAGCAGACCAGGCCGGTGCAGCCCATAGCGATGCAGCCCGGGCCGGAATTATCGGCGCAGGCGGACGCGCTTGCGGATTCCGGGCTATTCTCCGATGCCCCGCCGTGGGACGAGCTAGCACCGCCGCCCTTATACAATGAACCGGAAATACCCACCCAAGCGCCCTCGAAGCCCGCTACGCCCGCACAGACAGCGCCCGTTAAGGCGACCTACGCAAAACGGGTGGATCCGGTTTGGGATGCGATGTATCAGGCGCTGCAAAAGCAAAATCCGTCGTTGTATGTGCTGGCTAAGTACATGCAGAGCGTTACGCGCGAAGGGAATGTATTAACCATCGCCTTCCCGCCTGTCCGGGAAGCGAATGCGGCGGCGCTCAATGCGCCGCGCAATCTGGAGTTCCTCAGAGATCTCCTCAAATCCATTGATCCGGGATTGCAGCTGCGTATCATTGTACAGCTTCCGCAGGCGGAGGATCCGCAAACACAGGATATGCTGCGGGTGTTCGGCGACAGGCTGAATATAGAAAAATGATATGTCTTACAAAAGATGTCTCTGCAGCGCGCCGGATTTGCGCTGATGCGGCGAATTGTGGTATAATCATTCAATATGGTAAGTCGACCAGGAGGTTAGCGTATGGCGAAGGGCGGTTTCCCCGGTATGGGCGGGATGAACATGCAGCAGATGATGAAGCAGGCGCAGAAGATGCAGCAGGATATGGCGCGCATGCAGGAAGAACTGGGTATGCGGGAGCTGACCGCGCAGGCGGGCGGCGGCGTCGTAAAGGCTACGGTATATGGCCGCAAGGAGCTCAAATGCATTGAGATCGACCCATCCTGTGTGGATCCGGACGACGTTGAAATGCTGCAGGACCTCATTACCGCCGCGGTCAACGAGGCGCTGCGCATGGCCGATGAAATGATGAACGCCGAGATGGGCAAGCTTACTGGCGGCATCAACCTCGGGTTTTAACGCATGCTACCGGTGATAGAGCCTATTGCGCGGCTGACCGCGCAGCTTGCACGTATGCCGGGCATAGGCATGAAAACGGCGCAGCGGCTGGCGTATCATTTGCTGGATGTTCCGCAGGAGCAAGCGGCGGAGCTGGCCGAAGCCATATTGGCCGCCCGCGAAAGGGTGCATTGCTGCCCTGTTTGCGGAGGGTATACGGATCGCTCCCCTTGTGCCCTTTGCGGCGATCCGCAAAGGGACGGCGGCATACTCTGCGTGGTGCAGGATGCGCGCGACGTGGCTGCCATGGAAAAATCCCGCGAATTCAACGGCAGATACCATGTGCTTCACGGTACGCTCTCACCGATGGACGGCGTTGGCCCCGAGGATATCCGTATCCGCGAGCTGGTGGAGCGCGTAGAAGCCGGCGATGTACACGAAGTGATACTGGCTACCAATCCGGATGTGGAAGGCGAGGCGACCGCGGCGTACATCGCGCAGCTGCTCAAAGCAAACAATGTGCGGGTCACGCGTATCGCGCACGGAATACCCATAGGCGGCAACCTGGAGTATACCGACGAAGTAACGCTCGCAAAAGCGTTATCCGGCCGGCGCGAGATGTAAAGCTATGATTTGGTGGCAAAGCGCGCCATTCGCCAACCAAATCTTGTGTGACTGACAAATTTTTTGTGAATTTTCTGTGGCGTGCAACCAAACGCGGTGTAAATCGTCTATAGTATGAACATAACGTGAACGTGGATGTTCCGGTGTATTATGTTTTGAATGTTTTTGCGGAAGGAGTGATCGCATGATAAGAAAGCTGCGGCTGGTATACGCGTTGCTGTGCGGCCTGATGCTTTGCGCCTGCGCTGCCCCGGCCGCAAATGTGGTGGTCTCCTCGCCGCTTACGGAAGAGCGTGTGCTGACGGATGTACGCACGCAGTATCGCAACGCCAGCTTGATTGTAGCGGGCATTTGTGAAGGCAGCCATGTCGACGCGCAGGGCGCAACCTGCTATGATCTCTCCGTAACGGATATTTATGCGGGTAACGCCGGTATAGGCGATACAATTCATTGCACGGCGGGTGCGATGAATACCGGTGAACGGTATCTGCTCTTCCTGGGCAATGGAGAGGATGTCAACCATGCGGAGGATATGACGGGCTTTACGCTGTTGTCCGACGGGCCGCTGCCCATTATGGACAGCGAAGTGATTTGGGATGGAAAGCGCCTTGCGTTAAGCGCCTTGCAGGCGGAAATCAATCAGCTTTCCACGGTGATAAGCGCCCCCGCTCCCGTATATTATTACGATAGCTTTTCCTCGCTTGCGGATGCCGCAGAGGAAATATTTATAGGCCGGGTGGTCAATCTTCCTGAAATGACCAGCCAATCCTTCTCTATCCGTAATGGCGGCGCGGTCGAAAAGACGCAATGCAATGCGGCGGTCGCTACAATAGAAGCTTACGGCTCCATTAAGGGCGCGTTGGGCTACGGCCAGCGTATACAAATGGTATATTCTCCGGAGAACGTTAGCGGTATGCTGGATGCGGCCACACTGCAGCATATGGAATTTACCGTCGGGCAAACACCGCGCCTGCTGGAGGATAACGTTTATGTGTTCTTCCTGCTCGCAGGGCCTGACGCCAAGCAAACAGACTATTTCCCCGTGAACCCTGTACAGGGTTTCGTAGCGCTTTCGGGCGATGATCTTTCCGTATGTACAGCGAATACTCCATTACGTCCGTATCGGAAGCTTACGCCGCTGGTACAGGCGCTCCAAAGTGAACTCGACCAATACAGTCCCCAATCGGAAAGCCCTGCGCTGGTGGTAGAGGAGTAGCGGTGTTTTCGTATGCCGGATACGTATTTTGAATTGTTTCTTGTGATATTACAATAGCATTTTGCATGTTTCACAGCGCGGTTAACGCGCTTTTCTATTGGCACGTAATTTTTCCTGTAGCGGTTTGCCGTGCTTTCGTATAGAATGAAATATAAATATGAATGATTTGGGTGCTGTATGAAAAGGAAAAAACGGCATATATGGCTCTATAAATTTCTGCGTGTTGCAGTAACCCCGTATCTGAAATGGCAGCTGCGCTATCAACGCCGCTTGGCTGGCGACATGGAAACGCCATATATCGTGTTGGCCAATCATACTACGAATTATGATCCGATTATGGTGAGCGCCAGTTTCCCGCAACAAATGTATTTTGTAGCGAGCGAGCATATTTACCGCTGGGGGTTTGCGTCGAAATTGCTGGAGTGGTGCTTTGCACCGATTGCGCGCGCAAAAGGTTCTACGGATGCGCGTACGGTGCTTGAGGTCCTCCGCTGTATTCATGCGGGCAGCAACGTTTGTGTATTTGCAGAGGGCAACCGCACGTTCAACGGCGTTACCTGCGAGATACTGCCTTCCACCGGCAAACTTGTCAAGGCGAGCGGCGCGATGCTCGTGACCTATAAGATTGAAGGCGGCTATTTTGCTTATCCGCGCTGGGGCAAGACTCTCCGCCGCGGACGTACGCGCGGCTATGTGGTCGGCAAATACCCCGCCGCACAGCTCAGGCAGATGAGCGCGGAAGAAGTGAATGCTCTTATTGAACGGGATCTTTATGAGGACGCTTATGCGCGACAGCGGGAGGACCCGGTGCGTTTTCGTGGCAAGCGGCTTGCCGAAGGGCTGGAGACCGCGCTCTATCTATGCCCTTTGTGCGGGCGCATTGGAACGATGCATGGCGACGGCGATCAATTGCGGTGCGGCTGCGGACTTTCGGTCCGATATACGGAGTTCGGCGAAATAAAAGGGGATGGCGTACCCTTTTCCACTATAACCGAATGGGACGTGTGGCAATCGGATCAAATGGCGAAGCTGGCCGAAACAGCCCGAGAGGACCCGCTTTGCATGGACGAGAACCAGAAGCTTTTTGGTGTGAACGCCGCGACAGAAAGCAAGCTTCTTACGACGGACACGCTTTTTCTGTACCGCGACAGGCTTGCCTGCGGCACGTACAGCTTCCCTATCCGGGACATATCCAACATGGCGATTTACGGACAAATGACGCTCGTGTTCACTACGGCGGACGGCGCCTATTATGAGATCGTTTCCGAAAAGCAGCGCAGCGCGACCAAGTATTTTTCGCTGTACAGGGCCTTAAAGAAAATAAGGTAGGGCATGTTCGTTTGCGGCCGGTAAAGGCGTTGCGTGAAAATGCTTGCATATGCGAAGCAAGGCATTGCAAACGGATCGTTGCTGTGGTAAAATACTTTTTGTGACCGCCGAAGTGATGGAATTGGCAGACGTGACGGACTCAAAATCCGTTGGTAGCGATACCGTGTGGGTTCGAGTCCCACCTTCGGCACCATAGAGACTGGCTAGATAAAATCTAGCCTTTTTGTTTGTCTTGGAAGCCCCCACCCCCCAAAAAACCCACTTACTTTTTCTTTTTCAGAATTTTGCCGAATGCAGCGTCAACAAAACTTGCTGCGGCCGCAAGATCACCGTCAACCTATGGCCGTATGCTCCTTGCGTATCCATGTCCTCAGCGTGCCCGACTTGCATTTTCATAAGTGCGTCCGGCATCTTTTTATTGATACTTACAAACGTATGCCGCATTCATATGGAGTGATTCGGGTCAGGTTATTATGTTTGGTATAGAACAGGATGGATCATCCATGTATGGGATTGTGAAAACAACGATGCCCGTGGAATAAGGTGCGATTTCGTATTGCTGATAGTAAATGGCAACGCCAGAGGAAGTCAGATAGTAATGTTCTTCGTCTAAGTTTTTTTCAATAAGGGCCTGGTAATCTTCAAAATAGATCTCCGGTTTCTCGTTGGCCTGTTTGGTTATCTGATCTATCAGCGACGTGCGATAATCCTGACCAGCGAAGAAATCCGACAGAGGAATACTGCGGCCGGTCATAAGGTTCCAGGTGTCGGATGCCCTGATGGTGCTCCCGTGAGCGCCGCCTGTAAATGTGTATTGATCGCGGTATAGGCTCAAATGGCAATGCTGGTTGTAGGTTATCTCATACTGTAAAACGGCTTCGTAGAGCCGAAAAGGAAATTCATTTTCCTGTGATTGCTTATAGGTGGCAGCAGCCTGCTGATATAAATCGCTGGAGGCGTAATGTAAGAAATCGCAGACTTGAGCCTGGATTTGGAGATTGATGCTAGCTTGTGCATACGGGTTATGGCGCAAAGTGACTTTGGGATAGAGGATATAAAGCGTGAGCATGGGAGTGTTGTTGCAGGTAAAAGTTCGTTTGATTTCACGCATCTCAATGCTTGCAGAATAGTTTAGTGAATCCATGATTGTTTCCTCCCCCTAGGATTTTGCTTCATCCTATTCGCGCGTAGCTTGATACGTGAAGGGAAGGTACTTTGAAGGAACTGTGGGTAAATGCTCGCACGGATGGCTGGTGGAAGGAGGCGGGCAGCTCTTGTCGCCCCAAAAATGCAACGCCACCCGCGACCCGTGAAGCCTGAGCTGTACGGCGTGGATGACACTACATATTAAGTATACACCAAAAGTAAGGGAAAGTCAAAAAAGTACCGAAATGCTGTGTGGTGCGGGCATCGCGAAGGCATATTTTAGCCGGCTGACCCTTTCATGCTGGGGATGTACTCAAGGAGACATATATAATTTTGATGTGGGCGTTGCAGTGTTCGGGCTGACGACACCGATATTCTTACTATTTTCTCTAAGCGTTTGCATTGCAGAACTTGTATGCGGCGTCGGCGGCGGAAGCTGCGTCCGGCGTATAGCAATCTGCGCCGATGGATTGACAAAAGGCTTGGGTAATGGGCGCGCCGCCGACCATGATTTTTACCTTATCCCTTAATCCGGCGTCCTGTACGGCTTTTACGACATCCTTCATAACGCCCATCGTGGTTGTTAAGAGCGCCGAGCAGCAAATGATATCGCAGCTTTCTTCTGCGGCGGTTTTTACAAAGGTTTCCGGCGCGACGTCGGTACCCAGATCGACGACCTCGATCCCTTTGCCCTCCATCATCATTTTTACCAGGTTTTTCCCGATATCGTGCAGATCGCCTTTTACCGTTCCGATGCAAACCTTGCCCGCGGCTTCCACGCCCGCATCCGCAAGGTACGGCTGTAAAACGGCGATTCCCATATTCATTGCGCGCGCGGCCACCAGCACTTCCGGAACAAATATCTCATTGTTTTTGAATTTTTCGCCTACTTTGTTCATGCCGGCAATCAGGGCTTCCTGCAGAACTTGTTTTGCGGGGATGCCTTCTTCAAGAGCGTTCTGTACCAGTTCCTTTACCTGTTTTGCCTTGCCCAACTGCAATAATTCGAAGATTTCAGCAAGCTTGCTCATACTGTCCCCCTTATATGGATTGTTTTTGCTGTATGGATTTTCCCGGCGTTTTCCGGAATTGACTCGGCGATACGCCGATGAATTTTTTGAACACCTTGGAAAAATAGCTTTGGTCTTCATAGCCCAATGTGACGGCAACCTGCATCAGGCTGAAACGTTTATCGCGAAGGAGCGCTTTCGATTTCTCAATTCGCAGATGATTGATGTATTCTGAAAAGCTTTTGCCGACCTCCTGTTTAAATACCTTGCTGAAATAGGTGGGAGAAAGATAGACCCCCTTCGCGACCTGATCCAGTGTAATTTTCTCGGTATAATGCAAGCGTATGTAATGCAGCGCCTTACGGATCATATCCGTATGCTTTACGTCACGATAAAGGAAAACGCTGTCCATAAAGCGGTTCATGGCTCCGCTGAGCCAAAAACACAAGTCGTCTATGTTGTTGATGTTTTGCAACTGTGCAAAATAGTTATCGTTCTGCAAAAGCGTCTGTTCCGTATTCGCGCCGCCGGCTATCGCGGCACGTGAAATTAATATGAGCAGTTCATAGATCCTGGTGCGGATACGGGCAAATTCCCTTCCCGAAGAAAAGAAAATATGCCCAAGCAACTGGTTCAAACGCGCAGCGGCCTCAGTCCTGTCCCCGCGTTCAATGCTGTGCAGCAGCGCCTGCTCCGTTTGCAGGGGATAAGGGGGGAGTTCGGGTTCCTTCTTCAGCTCCTGAATATAAGAGGTGATTTGTCCCTGTATCGCATCGGAGCTCTGTGCGGTGAGCATACGGTTTGTTGCCGACACATTGCTCATAAATCCGACGGCCATAAAAAGAAGCGTGGCAAGCGGATTGACCTTCTCGGGCGGTACATAAGCGATACCGGTTATTCCTTCCATCACCTCTTTGATTTCCGCTTGCGAAAGGCGGAGTACTTCGTTAAGCTCAAAAGCGATATAGTCGTCTCGGTCCACCATTAAAAATGGGCCGACCGCGATCCTGGCCGCGCTTTTAAAGGCGCCCTCAATGGGAGAAACGAAAAAAGTAAGACCCATCGGACAAAAATAGATATATTTGCCGCCAAAACGTTCAGCGCTATCCATGCCGTAAGCATGCGCCTGTACGCATTCGGTTTTGGCACGGCAAGCGCATAACCGGCATTGCGAAAGACCGAAACCCGCTTCGTGCAATATCTCGCCGGAAACACGGGATAATGTACAACCAAGCCCTGTGGCTTTTGAAAACGCCGTTACGCATTCGGAAGCAAGCTCTATATCAAAAGCTTCATCACTGCTCGTAATATCGCGCACCGCATTCACTTCCTTGCATATTTTATCAACATTGCGTGTTGTAATCTTGTAATTCTGTGAGCTGTTTTGTAAATATTTATGGTCATGATTTTATTAAACAATACTTCATCACACTTTGTATATACTTTAAAACATATAAAATTACATGATCCGTAATGAATAATCCATAATATGATAAACTGCGGACGTTATAATATATAGAATAAGCGTCCCTTATGCAAGCGCGGCACCGTTTCTGCAATATACACGCTGCCGGGATTGTGTTGTTTCTCATTCCCAAATCCGTATTTCGATCAGGCACACGTAATGGTAAGGAGCTGCGAATGATCATCACCGTAGAAACCGACTCAGGCATCATTCAAAAAACGGTCGCAGGCCCGGTCACATTATCCGGCGCGATGCTGGATATGGGGTTATCCATAAAAATGCCGTGCGGCGGCAACGGCCGATGCGGGAAATGCAAAGTTGTCGCGACAGGGAAACTGTCCAACCCGACCGAGCGGGAAATGGCTTTTTTGTCCCCGGAGGAATGCAAGGCACATGTAAGAATCGCGTGCCTCGCCAAAGCATTGGGCGACGTTTTTATCCGGTTGCCAAAGCAAAAGGAAAGCAGCATACTTATTGACGGGGTAATGGGCGAAACCGGTTTTGCGCCGTGGGGTTCTTTTATCGGCGCTGCAGTGGATATAGGGACGACGACCGTTGCAGCCTATTTGTTCGATCTGAAAACAGGGCGGATACTGGGCGTGAAGGCATGCCCGAACCCGCAGTGCAGCTACGGGGCTGATGTGATGTCCCGGCTGGATAAATCCCTCCAAGGCGAGAGAGGGGAACTCAAACGCAGTATTGTAAGCTGCATAGATTCTCTTGTGCGCGATATGTGCGCCGGGGCGCAAAGAAATATTGAAGAAGTCGACTCCGCGGTGCTTACGGGGAACACCGCCATGCTTTACCTTCTTTGCGGCGAGGATCCCACATCCATCGCGAAGCTTCCTTTCGTACCCAACCGTTATTTCGGGGAGCATATTTCGGCAAAAAGCATCGGCCTATCCTGGCACGAAAGTTGCCGTATATATCTTCCGCGATGCATATCGGCGTATATCGGCGCGGATATCACCACAGGTATACTTTCCAGCGGGCTGACTGGCTATAAACGCCCCGCGATACTGATGGATATAGGAACAAACGGCGAGATGGTTCTGGCGAAGGACGGAGTGCTGCTGTGCTGCTCCACAGCGGCAGGCCCGGCTTTTGAAGGGGCGGGAATCAGTATGGGTAGCACATCCGTTTCGGGCGCGATATTCAAGGCCTATCTACAAAACGAACAATTGAAATACGAAACCATTGGCGGGGCGGCGCCCGCAAGCATCTGCGGATCCGGCCTTGTGGACGCTGTCGCTTGCTTATTGGAGCTCGGTGTGATCGACGAAACCGGGGTGATCGATAAAGCCAGGGCTAAGAGCTTACGCCTGCTTGGCGAAGGCGGCGAAACCAGGGTATCGATAGGCAAAAGCCCGGTATATTTAACACAGAAGGATATCCGGGCGGTCCAGCTGGCAAAATCGGCCATATGCGCCGGTATGCTGACGCTTTTAAATCACGGCGAAATGTGCGCGGACGAATTGGCTTCGCTTCTGATCGCCGGCGGCCTGGGCAGCAGCCTCAACATCCTGAATGCTGAAAAAATCGGGTTGATACCCGAAGGCGCCTCCCGCTGCGCTTTGGCGATAGGCAACGCCGCGTGCATGGGGGCAATCATGCTGTTAAGGGATCGGTCCTTACTTGCGGTTTCGGAAAGTTACGGTTCAGCAGCCCATACGATTGATTTATCTTCCGATCCGGTATTTATGGAGAAATTTGTGGACTGTATGTACTTTGAATGATCTGACCGTTTTCAAAAAATACTTATAAACCATCACGGCAAAGTAAGCGTTATATCGCACGAGGAGGAACGTTATATGCAAAAAAAGGAGATTCTTTTTCAAGCGCTGCGGCATGAAGCCGCCGAAAGGACGCCTTGGGTTCCTTTTGCGGGAGTACATTCCGGGAAATTGCTGGGTTACAATGCACTGGAAGTTTTGACCGATGAGGAAAAGCTTCTTCAATCGCTTTTGGAAGTGAATAAGCTTTACAAGCCGGACGGCCAGCCGGTGCTGTTCGATCTGCAGATCGAGGCCGAGTGCCTGGGGTGCGAGCTGTTTTGGACGGAATACTCGCCTCCGTCCGTCAAAACGCATCCATTAGCCGAAACCATGGCAGTGCCGTGCAGGTGTACGATTCCTACGGTTAAAAGCGGGCGAATCCCTATGGTTCTCAACACGATGCGCCGCATGAAAGCCGCGATAGGGGATACGACGGCGCTTTTCGGGCTGGTTTGCGGTCCTTTTACACTCGCTTCCCATCTGCGGGGCAACGACATATTTATGGACATGTATGATGACGAGGCGTATGTAAAAGAACTGCTTGGATATTGCGCCGAAACCGCCAAGCGCATGGCGGAGTATTATACGGACGCGGGCATGGATGTGATAGCGGTGGTGGATCCGCTGATATCACAGATTTCTTCCTCCCATTTTACCGAATTTATGTCTGACTGCTTTGCCGATATATTCAGCCATATACGGAATCGGGGCGTATTCTCATCCTTCTTCGTATGCGGTGATGCTACCCGTAACATCGAGGTCATGTGCAAGGCTGCGCCGGATTCTATTTTCGTGGACGAAAATGTTGATTTGATTTATGCGAAATCCATCACCGACAAATATAACATTGCAATTGGGGGCAATATCCCGCTTACCACTGTCATGCTCCATGGCTCACAGCAGGATAATATGAAATATGCCGTTGATTTGTTGGACAGCATTCCAGATAAGCAAAACTTCATCATAGCGCCCGGGTGCGATATGCCCTATGATGTACCCGTCGAAAACGCGGTGGGCGTAAGCCAGGCGGTACTGTTTACGGACAATGTGCGCGAGATGCTGAAAAACTATGTTCGCGCCGAAGCAGTGACGGAAGTATCCATCCCCGATTACGCGAAGCTGAAAAAACCGCTTATTGAGGTATTTACGCTGGATTCGGCCACCTGTGCCGCCTGCACGTATATGATGGGCGCCGCATACACGGCAAAGGAGCGCTTTGGCGAAAAAGTAGACTTGGTGGAGTATAAGTTCACCAGCCTGGAAAATATCGCGCGCTGCAAAAAAATGGGCGTACCAAATCTGCCGTCCATGTATATCAACGGAGAGCTGAAGTTCCGTTCCATCATCCCAAGCAAGGAACAGCTGAACGCCGAAATAGAAGCCGCTTTGGAGAAGGTGGGTCTATGAGTTCGCTCTATTTGATAACGGGATTTTTGGGCGCGGGCAAAACGACGCTGCTGAAAAATCTGATCGGTTTGTTGAATAACAGGCGATTAGCCGTTATTATCAACGAATTTGGCAAGGAAGGCGTGGACGGCAGCCTATTGCAGAGTATCGGTGCTGCCGTGCGCGAAATCAACAATGGTTCGATATTCTGCTCCTGCAGACTGGGCCAATTTGAAAACGCTCTGCTTGAAGCGGCGCGCAGCCAACCGGAGGTTATTCTTGTGGAAGCGTCCGGCCTTTCCGACCCGGCGGATATCAGAGGGATCCTGTCCTCCGCTATGTTCCGGTCCATCGAATATCAAGGCGGCATATGTGTGGTGGACGCCGTAAACTTCCATAAAGTGATCGATACCGCGAGTGCTTGCAGGCAGCAGTTGGCCGCCGCTGATGTGGTCATCCTGAACAAAACGGATTTGGCCGGTAAAGACGAATTAAGCAGGACCAAAGAGTACCTGGATCGGATAATCCCGAACATCCCCATTTACGAGACTAGTTTTGGGAAAATCCTGCCCGAGTGGTTATGTGGGACTGGCGGTCATGCAGAAGAAGGCAGGGGAATGCAAATAGCGGATATTACGAACCAGAAATTCCTGATTGACGTGAGTTTGCTTGAAAGCCTTCATAAGCTTACCGAATTTGTAAAGGCGATCGCCGCCGATGCATACAGGGTTAAGGGCTTTGTCCGAAAGGATAACAAATTCTATTATGTGGACGGCGTGTTGGGGGACATAAGCATTACACATTGGGAAGGCGCCGTGAATGCTGCAGTAAATAAATTGGTCGTATTATCGGGCGGCGGATTGCCCGCAAACAAAACAATCAGCCGGGCATTGGAAAGCTTCGGGCTCCCTAAGGATTCGGTGTATAAGGGGCCGTAAAAACGCCGAAGAAATCAATGCGGATGCCATATATAATAGGAGATCTCGAAATGGATATGTATCAGACGTTGTATTCACTCGCGACAGATATCGGGTTTACATGCATCGCACCCTTAGACACAGGGAAACTGGAATTCCTGCCTGAGGTGCTTGAAATGTGCAAGTCCAACCGGTGCAACCATTATGCCGGGAGTTGGAGCTGCCCTCCCGGCTGCGATTCTTTAGAGATGATCGCCGAGAAGGTAAAAGCGTATTCACAAGGCATTCTGGTACAGACTACCGTTCAATTGGAGGATTCATTCGATTATGAAAGCATGATGGACGGCTATCACACACACCAGGAAAAATTCCTTGAGTTTTATGAAAAAGCAAAAGAAATTTACGCCGAGGTACTGCCCATGGGCGCCGGCCCCTGCAAACTATGCGAGCAGTGCACATACCCCGATCAGCCGTGCAGGTTTCCCGGCCGAATGATATCGGCGATGGAGGCATACGGCCTTGTTGTGAGCACTGTCTGTGAAGCGTGCCGCGTGAAATACAATTATGGACCCGATACCGTTACCTATGTCAGCTGTATTTTATACATTAATAAAGCGATATTTCCTGAGGCGCTTTTGCAAAGGCAAAATACACTTCGTCAGTAGTCGCGGCCGGGATCTCGCAACCTGCGCTGAGCATGAACGCAGTGTTTTTGCATAGCGTAATGCAATGGAGCGATTGCTGCCGCGCATGCTCGGGGGTGGCGGCCATCAGGTCACGCACAGGGTCCACATTGCCTTTAAAGGCCTTGCCAACAGCGCTGTAGGCATCCCGGGCCATCGCCAGGTCCACCATATGATCGATATTGTATAAATCGGCGCCGTTTTGCGAGAGCTGATCCAATACATGCTGGGAATTGCCGCATATATGCAGTTTGGCTAAACCGCCTGCTTTATGGATTGCTTCGATGACCCGCTGCTGATAGGGCAGAATAAATTCACGGAACTGGGGCGGGGAAACCAGGGAAGCCGCGGAGTCGCCGCAGCCTATCATATGCGCGCCCGCGGAAAGCTGCGCCAAAGCATACTCAATTTCTATATCGGTGATAAATTCCAGCATGCGATGTACAAATTCGGGTTCGTCATAGAGCATATACATCAAATCCTGTAAGCCCACCCATTCGCAAACCTCCGCAAAGGGCATTTCTACCCAGCCAAGCACCAGCGCTTGTTTGCCTACTGCCTTTGCAAGCATTTCTACGGAATCGATGCGTTCCTTCATCCTGGAGTTGGGCTTCAGGGGGTCGGGGCGCTTGAGCGCGTCAAAATCAGCTTCGCAGGTAACCAGGGGTTGGGCTAAATATGGCGTGCCGTTTTCGGGATATTGGATTTGCGCGCCCATATCTCCGCTTACGCGATCCGAATCGCTGCAGACGGTTACGGCGTCCACGCAGTAGCTTTCAAAGATATTCAATTGTGCGTCTGCCAACGCGGAAGCGTCGGTGGAAAAACGGCGATAGGAAATTTTAGCGCGATCCGCGGCAAAAAACATCATCAGTGGAAACAAAGGCACGCGGTCGGGGGCCTTGCCTTGCAAAACAGCCATGCAGCGCTCTTTACTTGTCATATCAGTTCTCCTTGGTTATGGTTGGCATGCAGCAATGTAATAGTATCATACCATAAGCCTAATGCATGATAAATACTTCATCACATTTTATATTGCATAAAGCTGAAAGCGAAACTACGGCGTGTACCGGTATTAAAGTTGCCCCCGAATTGAATAGCGGCAGAATTAAGAAAAAATAAAACGCATATCCATATTTCCCCGGTTGGATGAGGCTGGACAACTATAGCGTTTTATTTTTTAATAAAAACATACCGACGTCGGTCTGCTTGGAGGGTGAGTAAATGCTGCAGACAGAAAACAAACACAATTTGAAAAAGATTGAGCTTATGAGGGTCGCCGAGAAATTGTTTCTTGAAAAGGGATACGAAGAAACGAGTATTGACGACATTTTAAAAGCGTCGTCTCTTTCAAAAGGCGGCTTCTATCATTATTTCAAATCCAAGGAGGAGGTGCTTACGGAGAGTATTTTGTTGCTGATGCGGAATACGCGGGAAAAACTTGAGCCAATCGTCGCGGATGGAAAACTTGCAGCGGTAGAAAAACTAAAGCTGTTTTTGGAGAGAAAGCGAACGCTGATAGAGCCCGAAAAAGAACTTGTAAAGTATCTGGGCATGATCATGCAATCCGACTTTACGCTTTACAAATACTATATTACGCTTGCGCAGGAGTACGTTGAGCTGCTTTCAAAAATTATTGGGCAGGGCATAGAAGAAGGCGTATTCAAGGTAAAATACCCCCTCGAGACGGCCGATATATTGCTGCGTGCTGTGACCACGCTCCCGCAGAGCGTTTACTTTAGCGCGTATATCCAGGATGAACTATTGCATGCCCAATACGCGGCGTCCCTGAATGACGCAATTTGCAGGATACTGGGAATGGACGGCGAGGTGTTGATACTATGACCGAAAAGATTTTATCAAGATTAGGGTCTAACCTTCATTATTGGACCAGCGGCCCGGAAAACGGCCCGGCCGTTGTTTTCTCCCACGGGGCCACGCTCGACCATCACGCTTTCGACGCCCAGATTTCTCCGCTCGTTGAGGCGGGGTATCGGGTTTTAACATGGGATTTGCGCGGCCATGGACGCTCAACTCCGATCGGGCCGGAAATCACCGTGGGCATTCTGGCGGATGATCTGCTGGCGATCCTGGATGAACTGGGCGCAGAAAAGGTTGCCCTGGCGGGACATTCATTCGGCGGGTATGTTGCGCAGGAATTTGTTCGCCGGTATCCGGAGCGCGCGAATGCGTTGATCATCATCGGCTGTACGAATATCGCAAAGAAATCCTCTCCGTTTGGCCGCATGATGTATCTCGCCATGCCGAATATGTTGAACCGTATGTCGCTGGATACGTTCCGGAAACGGACGCTCTCGGATCTGGGGCTGTTGGATTCGGTAAAAGCGTATGGCGCCTGGGCTATGCAGGGCATTACAAAGGAAGACTTTATCGCCATAACCATGGCGGGCGTCGCCTGCCTGTGGCTGGATTCGGGATTTAAAGCCAACTATGTGATTCCCGTGCCGTTTTTGCTGACGCACGGAGAGTTAGACCGGGCCAACGGGGGTGTTTTCCCCCGGCAGTCGCCTTCCTGGATGAAGCGGGAACCAAATTGCCGCTACGAAATCATTCCTCGTGCAGGGCATACCGCACAGATGGATAACCCGGAGGCTTTTAATAAAATCCTGCTGGATTTTTTACAGAAAAGCGTAACAAAATAACTGCGGCCGCACAAAGACGCTCCGATGGAGCGTTTTTATTATGACGCAGTCCTCTTGAACAAACGTTCAAAATATGCTATCATATATTTTGAACACTCGTTCAAATGCAAAACACAGGAGTTGATTTTATGGATTTCGCAGAGAATAAGCGATTTTGGGAAAACGCCGTGAATGCGCGCCATTCATGCCGCAGCTACCAGAACCGCCCGGTTGAACCGGAGGTTATGGAAAAGCTCAAGGCGTTCGCAGGCTCGATAAGTCTGCCCTTTGCGCACGACTATGAGCTGCGCTTTTTCAAGTCTCTTGGCCGCCCGCTGGCCAACAACCTGAAAAATCCGCCGCCCGACTGCCTGGCGTTTTTATCCGGAACCGATCTTAAGTCAATCGCCAAAACCGGATTTGCAGGGGAACTCTTTATTTTGTACGCCACTGGCCTTAACGTTTGCACCTGCTGGTTTGGCCACTATATTTTGCCCGAGGTCGAGCGCGCAATGCCGCATTTGGGCAAACACGCAAACGATCCAGCGCCGTCTTTTGGTTACGGAAAAGACGAAACGGAAGGGATACGCGCCATCTGCATCACCCCGCTCGGTTATTGGGAGCAAAAAGGGCTGCGCCTGACCGATCGCATCGCGGGCAATATGATGAGCTTTAAGCGAAAGTCCCTTGCCGAGTTAATGGAAAACGGCGAAGATCCCGAAAAGCTGCCCCCTAACATCCAATACGCGCTGGACTTTGCGCGCAAGGCGCCATCCGGCGGGAACAGCCAGCACTGGCGTTTTGCCGCCTCCGGCGACGGCAAAACGGTAACGATCGCAAAACCGAGGGGTTACAAGCACTTCAAATGGGAACATTGCGATATGGACGTGGGTATTTGCGCCTGCCATTTCTGGCTGGGCTTGCAAGTACAGGGCGTCGCCTGTACAGTGGAGCCCATGCTTGACGGGGACAGGGTAAAATGGAGGTTTTCCCTTTGACGAATGCGAAGCAGGATTGTCCCGTGCTCAGCGATGATCCCAAAAAACAGGTTATTTTGGAGGCGGCTCTTCATGAGTTTGCCGAGAAAGGCTATAGCGGCGCGTCGACCCGCTCGATTGCCAAACGTGCGGGCGTCGCGCACGGTTTAATGTACTACTATTTCAAGGACAAAAAAAACCTATTCTTGCACCTTTGCCGCCTGCTGCGTGAATGGATCGTGGCATTTGTATATGATGGAACAGAGACTGGCGACATATTTGAAACCATGCTCGCCCTATGCAGGAAAAAGCTCGAGCTTTTTTCGGCGTACCCGGCGGCACATCGTGTGGCCATGGAGGAAATTCGCTTTTTCCCCAGGGAGTTCGAGGCCGACGGCAAGGAAATCAAACGCGATATCTCCTTCTGGCCAAATGCCGCGCAGCATGGATTTACGCCGCATCAGGCGCAAACGCTGGAGGTGATGGAGCTAACACTCGAGGCGATGGGCGAGCGGTATTTGGCAAAATGCTTCAGCGGCGAGCTTACGGGCGAGCAAATGTTCAATCTTGGGATACGGAAGGCTGTGGAACTGATCGAATACTTCAAAAAAGTATGGGATCTGCCGGTTGGCGATTGATGTTGTTTAAAGCATAAAGCAACGGATCATTCTCTACTCAAAAAGCGCAAAAATGGACAGGCATACTTCCGGTATAAGCGCGCATGATTACTCTAATGAAAGCAAGGAGAACATAGTATTATGACAAAAGATGAAGTTCTCGCAATACTAAAGGCCTTGGGCGATGAAAAACGTAAGCAGGTGTATAGAAAGAACGGCGCAGGCGAAAATACGTACGGCGCATTGCGGGGGGGAACTCAGGAAACTCGCCAAACAATTGGGGAAAAATCATGAGCTGGCGCTGGGGCTGTGGCAAAGCGGCAACACGGACGCCCAATGGCTTGCGTGCATGCTGTTTGACGCAAAGAAGCTGACGATAGATGAAGTCCGGCACATGGTTTCGGAAATCACGTATTCTGAAATCATCGACAAATTTGTCGGCGAGGTTGTATCCCTGCACAAATCTGCGGACGCTCTTGCGCAGGAATGGTCAGCCTCGGCACAGGATAATCTGGGCCGCGCGGGCTGGAACCTGATCGTGCATAAAGTATCTGGCGGCAAGATGCCCGATGACGCATTGGAAGCGCTTCTTGCAACCATCACAGCCGAATTGCAATTAGCGACGCCGGACAAGCAGTGGGCCATGAATCACGCTCTGTGCGCAATCGGGTTCACATATCCGCACTTTACGGAGCGCTGTATTGCCCTTGGCGAAACCCTGGGCGTATATCGGGATTTAAAGGTACCAAAAGGCTGCACTTCCGCCTACGCGCCCAACTGGATTGCGGCCGTTATCAGGAAAAAATAGCATTCTTTCAAATACAGCGCAAAAGAGCCTGAATCCTGTTTCAGGTCTTTTTTCTTTTGCACTGTGGCCACAGTTGCCCTGTTTGCGGTTAGCGTCTTGCGTTTTGGCTGAAATTCATTATCAGATGCTATTGACATCTCCTCCTACTACGTGATACTATATAGTGGTAGTAAGTATTACTGAATATCGGTCATACAGAATAGCAAGGGGTGATTGTGTTGGAAAACCTGACGGAAATGCTCAAAGGCGTGCTCGAGGGCTGCGTACTTGAAATAATAAGCCGCAAAGAAACCTATGGCTACGAAATCACACGGCGGCTGAACGCCCTCGGCTTCACGGATGTTGTGGAGGGAACGGTGTACACTATCCTGATCCGGCTTGAAAAAAGCAAGCTGGTAGAGATCACCAAACAACCTTCCGACATGGGGCCGCCGCGCAAGTTCTTCACGCTCAACGACGCGGGGCGTGAGGAATTGCGGAAGTTCTGGGGAAAATGGGAGTTCGTATCCTCAAAAATGAACGAGTTAAAGGAGAAAAATGATGAATTTCTGGGATAAAATTACGGGCGACGACATGACCAGAGAATTTAACGCTTTTGAATCGCGAGCTAAAAAGCTGTCGGCTGATTATCAGGCGGCATGGGAAAAAATTAAGGCCCATCTTTGGCTGCACTCAGATTTCACCGGCCGCAACCTCATGCCAATTCTTGACGGTGTGCTTGGCCTGCTCGAAGAAACGGCGGCGGACGGTCAGAGTGTCCAAGAGGTTTTGGGTGACGATATCAAAGGCTTCTGTTCAGCGCTGGCCGGCGAAGAAGGGGCAAAGTCTTTTCGCGGTAAGTGGCGCGAGCAGCTCAACAGCAATATCGCCAAAAAGTTAGGCAAATAGGAGGATAAAATGAGAATTCAAGATATCATCCAAGGCAAAAAAGAGTGGCGGGCGCACATGGCGCGTGTCAAAGCGCTCCCGCAGGAATATCAGATTGTTTATAAAGAGATTCAAAAATATCTGTTTAAAGTCGGCCCTGTTGAACTGACCGACGGGACGGGTTTGCTTTCTGGGATTGTCGATCTTTTTGAAGAGGGCGCGGCACTGGGAAAAGGCGTGCTCGAAGTGACGGGCAATGACGTAGCGGCCTTCTGCGACGATCTAGTTAAAGATTCAAAAACGTACGCTGACGTCTATCAAGAATCGGTTGACCGGGAAGTGAACAAGGCCATGAAGAAGGTTACAGATAAAACAAAGTAAAAAGGGATATGGAAAAATGGGAATTTGTCGCGTCAAAAATTAATTAAAGGAGGAGCGGTAAAATGCTTGGCGCTATCAAAAAATTCAAAAAATTAATAATAGGTGATCCGTGGGATAGTCGGGGATATAAACAAATGATGAATCGAGTAAAGGCCCTGCCGAAAGATTATCAGTATGTGTTTCGCAAAATGAAACACTATATGATTGTTCATGGCGTAGACCCCTATGGTGACTTCGCGATATTTACGGATCTAGTGGACTTGTTTGAAACAAATGCTGCGGATGGCAAACAGGTTCTTGAAGTCATAGGAAGCGATGTTGGGGAGTTTTGTAATGAGCTTATAAGCACATCGGCTATCCATGCCCAAATTACCGAAGATCTGAGGGGAAACATAAATAAAGAGATTTCGGAAAAATTTAACAAGAAAGGGCAATAACGATGCTGGAGCTTATCAAACAAATGATCGGGGACAAAAAAGAGTATAGAGAGCAAATGGCAAGGGTAGAGGCGCTGCCTGAAGACTATCGGTTCGTATTTGAAAAAATCCAGGGATACATGTGGAGTTTCGCGGGAGGAGACGGCTCTGACATGCTGAAAACTCAACATGAATTGATAGAGTTGTTTGAAGAGAGCGCGGCGGACGGTAAGCACGTTCTCGGCGTGACGGGCGAAGATGTTGTTGGGTTCTGCGATGAGTTTTTGCACGACACGAAAAAGTGGAACGACAACATTCGCAATAGATTAAACCGCGACATGATGAACAAATTCGGAAGGGGGAACGATTCTAAATGAAAGACATCGCAATTCAAGTAAAAGGGCTGCAAAAGTCCTATAAACAGCTTCATGTTCTCAAGGGCGTTGATTTTGAGGTGGAAAAAGGCAGTATTTTCGCCCTGCTCGGCTCCAACGGCGCGGGCAAGACGACCATTGTCAGAATACTCACCACGCTGCTCAAAGCAGACGACGGAACCGCCGCCGTAAATGGCTTTGACGTTGCGGCAAAGCCCGACTATGTGCGGCAGTCTATAAGCCTGACCGGGCAGTTTGCCGCCGTGGACGAGATATTGACCGGGCGGGAAAACCTCGTCATGATCGCCAGGCTGCGGCATCTTACCAATCCGAGTCAGGTTGCGGACGATCTGCTGAACCGCTTCGGCCTGACCGACGCCGCCGACCGCAGGGTTGCCACCTATTCGGGCGGTATGCGCCGCAGGCTGGACATCGCCATGAGCCTTGTGGGAAAACCTAAGGTCATTTTCCTTGACGAACCGACCACCGGGCTTGACCCCGAAGGACGCCTGGAGGTTTGGAAGACTGTCAAGGAGCTTGCCGATAATGGCACGACGGTATTTCTGACCACGCAGTATTTAGAGGAAGCCGAGCAGCTTGCAGATCGAATTGCCATTCTGCATGAGGGCAGGATAATCGCCAATGGCACGCTCGCAGACCTGAAAAAGCTGTTCCCGCCCGCAAAGGTGGAGTATGTGGAAAAACAGCCGACCTTGGAAGAGATATTCCTCGCAATGGTCGGCGGCGGGGCCCCCGCGCGGCAGGCCGTGTTGGGTGAGAAAAAGGAGGAAAAATAAATGGAAGCGATAAAGAAACACTTTTTTAGCGATATGGGCGTCATGCTGGGGCGTTCCATGCGCCATATTTTCCGCAGCATGGACACCATCATCACAGTGTGCCTCACGCCTATCGCGATGATGCTGCTGTTCGTCTATGTGCTTGGCGGCGCTATTCAAACCGGCACGGATAACTATGTGAACTACCTGCTCCCCGGCATACTGCTGATGGCGATTGCAAGCGGCATCGCTTACACGGCTTTCCGTCTGTTTATGGATGTGCAGCGTGGCATATTGGAGCGGTTCCACTCCATGCCGATTGCGCGTTCCGCCATGCTGTGGGGGCACGTTTTAACCTCGCTGGTATCCAATGCGATTTCGGTTGCCGTCATCATCCTCGTGGCGCTCATTATGGGCTTTCGCTCGTCGGCGGGGATACTGCCCTGGCTTGCCGTGGCCGGCATACTCATGCTGTTTACGCTGGCTTTGACTTGGCTCGCGGTGATTCCCGGGCTGACCGCAAAAACGCCGGACGGGGCAGGCGCATTCTCCTACCCGCTTATTTTCCTGCCGTTTATCAGCTCGGCGTTCGTGCCGACTGAGTCCATGCCGCCTGTCGTCCGCGCTTTTGCGGAAAACCAGCCGGTAACGTCTATTGTGGATGCAATCCGCGCACTGTTATCGGGTCAGCCGGTGGGTAACGGTATATGGGTTGCTCTTGCGTGGTGCATCGGAATTACGCTTGTGGCATATTTCTTCGCGATGCGGGCTTATAAACGCAAAGCAGCCTGAAAAATGTTGTTTTAAGATTTATGGGAAGACAGTGCGTTCGGAAAAAAAGGCAGTGTTCGCAGAGCATTTTATAACGATTTTGTCGTACTCTATTTTCTGCGAATGATTGTCCGTTGACCTTGACAATGTGACCCGTCAGTCATATAATATGACTGACGGGTCACATTGTAGTATTGGAGGATAGTTTCATTGCCAAAGAGAACCTTTCACCGCCTGGACGACGATAAAAAAGAAAGAATCATGCGCGCGGCCATTGAAGAATTTCAGGCGCATGGCTTTGAAAAGGCAAAAATAGAAACGATTGCCCAAAATGCCGGCGTCGCCAAGGGCAGCATTTATCAATATTTCGATGATAAAAGAGAACTGTTCTTGTATGCCGTCACATGGGGGTTGGAGTACTTTATGAAGATCATCGACAGGCAGACTCCGCTGAAGGACATGGATGTCTACGATTACTTTCTTTCCAGCGGGCGCGATCGCTTTGAATTGATCAAAAACGAGCCGTTGCTTGTGGCTTTTTCAACAGATGTCGCCTCTGGGAAGTACGGAACCCTGACGCAGGAAATCAATAACGAGTTAGGGCGGGTAGGCGAGGAGTATGAGCTGAGGCTGATCGCAAACGGCAAAAAAAGAGGAACGATCCGGGACGATCTGGACGATAAAGTCCTTTTGCTATTTTTTCAGGGGGTAACGGAAAAATTCACCATGAAAATTGTGGAGAAGGTCAAGGATTTTAAGGTTGAGCCTACGGAAGAACAGTTTTTAGAGATGGAAGATTTTATGAAGAACATGGTTTCATTATTAAAACAAGGAATGGGGCGTTAAGTATGTTTGTTGCGGTTGAAAATTTGAAAAAAAGTTATGGCGCCGGCGAAAACAAAGCCGAGGTATTAAAGGGAGTAAGCCTTTCGCTTGAAAAAGGACAGATCGGCGTGATACTCGGCCCTTCCGGCTCAGGAAAATCTACGCTGATGAACATCATCGGCGGCGTGGACCGTGCGGACAGCGGCGGCATCCGTATCGGCGGTCTGGAGCTTACCGCGTTAAACGACGACAAGCTCACGGATTATCGCAGGGATTCGGTCGGCTTTATATTCCAGTTTTATAATCTTGTGCCCAATCTCACCGTTGCGGAGAATATCGAGGTGGTTTCCAATATATCAAAAGTCCCGCTCAATATTGATACGGTGCTTGAAGCGGTTGGCCTTACTGCGAAAAAAAGGAGTTTTCCAAGGGAGCTTTCCGGAGGAGAACAGCAGCGCGTCGCCATTGCCCGCGCTATCGTCAAGAACCCGAAGCTTTTGCTGTGCGACGAGCCGACCGGCGCTTTAGATTATGAGACGTCCCGCGGCGTACTGGCCCTTTTGCAAAAAGTCAACCGTGAGTTTGGAACAACCATATTGATGATTACCCACAACACCGCGATCGGCGGTATGGCGAACGTGGTCTACAAGCTGCGCAGCGGAGAGATCGTGGAAACGATCCGGCATGAGGAAACGATCGCGGCGGAAAGGATTGAGTGGTAATGACGCTCACTAAAAAAGTAATACGAACCATGCAGGAGCATAAAGCCCGGTATATCGGCTCCATACTTCTGCTGATCATCAGCGGCATGATGTTTGTCATGCCAAATATGACGTCTCTCAATTTAGATCATACGTTCACGGTATTTTCCGAACGGAATGTTCTTTCCGATGCGGAGTTTTCTGTTGACGCCGAAATTGACGCCGACGGCTTGGGCGAACAGTTCGCAGCTGCCGTAGAGCTTGGCGGCACGGCGGACTGCGAAGTGGAACCCGGCCAAACGCTGCGGGTATTTTCCATGATGGACGCGGTCAATATTCCCGCCGTAGAAAAGGGGAATTTACCGGGCAACTCGGAAATCATGCTCGATAGCCTGTTCGCAAAAACGAACGGCTATGAAATCGGCGATACCATTACGGTCGCGAGCAAGGAGTTTACCGTTTCCGGCTATGTGCTTTTGCCGAACTTTATCTACGTCATCAAGTCAAAAGAAGAGATGCTCAACGATCCCAAGACATTCGGCGTGGGCGTTGTCGGCAAAGCGGATTTTAGCACCCTGCCGGATCGGAATACCGTTTATGCCATTCGTTTTGACGGGAGAGAAAATATCAAATCCCAGGAGGCGGCCGTAAAAAACGCGCTTAGATCCCAGGGCATCCGTATCATAAACTGGCAGAGTACCGAAAAGAAGGTCAACGTATCCTATGTTCCCATGGAGGTTAGCGTATTGTCCACGATGAGCGCGGCTGTGCCGCTTGCCATGCTTGCGCTTACCTGCGTATTGCTCGGCATGCTGATGTGGCGGATGATCAGGGGCGAGGTCGTCATAATCGGGACATTTTACGCACAAGGCTATAAAAGGCGGGAACTGCGCCGCCATTATCTGATGTTCCCGCTGCTGGTATCCGTGGCCGGCTCGGCGATCGGCGCCATATTGGGGGTGTTGCTAAAGGACAGCATGTTCAGCTTTATGCTGACCGCCTTCCCCATGCCGGTCTACGAGACAGTATTTAATCCCTGGCTGATCGTTTTTGCCATTTTAATTCCGGTCGTTATTCTTTGCGGCGTTACATGGGCGATCATCGGCAGGGTATTGAAAACGCCCCCGGCAATCCTTATGAAGGGCGGGGAAGTCAAAAAGAAGGCGAATGTTATCGAGCGGAACCTGCGGCTTGACCGCTTGCAATTCAAGGCGAAGTTCCAAATCCGGGAACAGGTTCGCAGCTTATCAAGAACCTTTTTCCTGCTGTTTGGGATCGTTGTCGCCACGATGCTCATATTGTACGGCCTGACGATGAAAAGCTCGGTTGACTATATGCTCAACGAGGGCGTAAAGGAACTGTACAACCTTGAGTACGAGTATGTTTTCACATCGGAAAAAACCGGAACGCCGCCCGCGGGAACCGAACCGTTCGGCGCTGCGTATGTGAGCCTTGCCGAGGATGAGGACATCAGTTTCTATATTACCGGCGTTCTGCCCGATACCCAAAGAATCAAACTTAAGGACGAATCCGGGCAAGCGTTTCAACCGGAACAAATCGCAATTACGGCTCCGTTGGCGAAAAAGCTCAATGCAGCCGCGGGCGGCAGCGTGACGGTATTTGACACGGATAACGGCAAGGAACACACGTTTACAATCCAAAGAGTGGCCGATACCTATGCGGGGGAGTTCCTGTTTATGCCCCTCGATCAGTTCAACGCCGAGTTTGGGCTGCCCGCGGACGCTTATATCGGTATCTGGAGCGACGAACCCATGACTTTTGCCCAGGGTGAGATTCGGAGCACGAAATCCATCGACGCCATCATAACGGGATTCGGCCTGTTGATCGATCAAATGGGCGGCATGATTTACGGCCTAATCGCCGCGGCCTTTCTGGTGGGTTTGATCATCATATATATCGTAACCGGCCTGGTGGTTGACGAAGGCCGGGTAAGCATCTCGTTAATGAAAATTTTCGGATACAGGAAAAAGGAAATCGGCAAGCTAATATTGAACAGCAATACCCTTATCGTAGTAGCCGGCTATTTGTTGGGGATTCCCGCACTGCTCCTGACAGTGGGGGCGTTCTACCAATCTTTGACTGAAAGCTTGCAAGTCGTACTGCCGGTTAAGCTGAATGCTCCGTATATACTGCTGGGTTTTGCAATCGTGTTGCTTACTTATGAGTTTGCAAAATGGATGTGCAGAAAAAAGGTGGCGCGTATACCCATGAGCGAGGCTTTGAAGGCGGGAACGGAATAAAAGGAACGTACTCCCTTGGAGAAGGCTGTTCCCTCGGGATGCTTACCTGCCTTCCGCGGGAAAGCCGGGACGACATGAGAAGTTACGAGGAGTAAAATCCCCGCTGCCCGCCGGTTTCTACCGGCAGGCTGCCGGGGATTTTTTCATAAAAAAGAAGCACTACCGCAGCAGGTTACACAGATCAATCTTTGCTTTTTATTAAAACAGCCGGATTCACCACGTTGGGGGGTATTTTTCCCTTTAATACTGCGGTAAGCCCCTCGAGCGCCTCGTTGCACATGGCTATTCTGGAACGCATGGTAAGGCTGGCTACGTGAGGCGTAAGAACGACGTTGTCCAAGGCCAGAAGTCCTTCGTAAACGACGGGTTCCTGCTCAAATACGTCCAGCCCCGCGCCCTTGATGACGCCGTTTTTCAGCGCCTCGCAAAGCGCCGGTTCATCTACCAGCTTACCGCGGGCCACGTTGACAAAATAGGCGGCGGGCTTCATTTGGGCAAACGTCTCCGCGTTGAACATGTGGTGGTTCTCGGGGAAGTAGGGCGCATGCAGGGAAATACAGTCGCTTAGAGCGAGCACATCGTCAAAGGACCGGTATACTGCGCCGTATTCCTTTTCCACCTCCTCGGCGGCCCGGAACTTGTCGTAGTAAATCACCTCCATGCCCAGCCCATTGGCCTTGCGGCACACGGATTTGCCAATCCGGCCGAACCCTATGATGCCCAGGGTGCTGCCGCTGATCATGGTATTCACGTCCGAGAACAGCGGCGAAAGCCAGATCTTTTGGCGAACCTCTTTGTCATAGCGGGCGACGCCCCGCATCACCGCCATGATCAGCGCGACGGTAAGCTCCGCGGTGGCCTCCGTGACCTGGGTAGGGGTATTCAGAACGGGGACGCCCAGCTCGGTGGCGTATTTCCAGTCTATCTTGTCATAGCCCACGCCGAAGTTGGCGATGGCCTTGAGCTTTTTCGCCGCATCGAACACCGGCTTATCCGCTATGGTGTCGATATCAAAGTACCCGTCGAACTCCGGGAGCCGCTCCAGAATATAGTCGTAGCTGAACGGCGCGTCGCCCGTGGGCAGGGTGAATTCAAACTCGTCCTCATAAGGCGCGAGGCATTCCTGAGGCACACTTTTGGAAACCAGAATTTTTTGTTTCATCAAAATCACTCCAATTACAGCGTATCGGCCAGCTTACGGACTTCGCCGCAGGTGCCCTTCCAATAAGCGTTTAAAATACGGAATTCGTCGCCTACGCAAAAGTGCCTGACGCCCAGGCTTTTGTAATATTCCACCTTTTCCATGGTGTCGCATTCGCAGCGGGGGGCGACCCCGTGTTTGAGCGCAGTGCGGATGACATATTCCTCGATTTCCTGAAGCTCCTGCCGGTGCTCGCTTGCGTTCCAGCCCTTGCTCATGCTGAAATCCGAGGGGCCGAACTGCACCATATCCACGCCGGGAACGGAACAAATTTCCTCGAAGTTATCCACAGTCTCCTGCTTTTCGATCATAAAAGCCTTCACGGTATTGCGCACCATTGCGGCATAATCCATTTGGGCGATATGCGGTGTATACCCGATCCAGCGGGAGTTGGGGTAGCCGAAACGGCCTTCGCCGGGACAATCCGGGCTGAGCGCCCAAACGGTTTCCCGAACCTCATCCGCGGTCTTGTGGTCGCAAAACAGCACTGCCAAAAAGCCCATGGCCACCGCCCGCTGCGCCACGTAATGGCGGTTTTGCAGGTCCACCTTGATCATGGAACCAATGCCATGGAGCTCCGCCGCCCTTACCATGTTCTCCAGCTCAGTCTGGGTAAATGGGGAGTATTCCGCTACGAACTCGACATAGTCGAAATTTCCCGTGGCCGCCATGGCCTCTATAGTCGTGGGCCAGGTGCTCCAGATACGGGTGGCGACGGTAGGTTTGCCGGCCACGAGCAGCGAACGGATTTTGTTTTCAGGTATGGACATTGTGTGAAACCTCCTGCTACCTATTGATGAGATATGCCGCATATGCCATAATTACAGTATACTGTTTTGGTACGCAAAGTCGATGCACGGTGTTGAACAGTATATTTCATATTTTGCTGTGTTGCCGGCGGAAAAATGGAGCGGGGCGAATAAGGCGCAAAAAAAAGAATACGACCGGGCAAGAACCGGATGGACAAAATATACACTCATCGGCCCCAAATCAACGAAGAAAAGGTGCGCATATGAACAACGAGATATTCCTTTCAAAGGCAAATGTGTTCTCGGGCGACTGCGGCGGCGACCTGCACAACAGTGAGCATGAACCGGCCCGTTGCCTGCACTACCACGACTTTTACGAGTTTTTCGTATACCTGGGCAATACGGGCGTGTTTGTGATCGATGGCAAAGAGTACGGCGTCCGGCGCGGGGATATCGTTCTGGTGGACATGTTCACGCCCCATATGATGATACCGGATCAGGAGGACCGGGACGAATGCTTCGTAGCCCACGTGAACCCGGAACTGCTTATCGCATACAGCACACCCAACTCCAACCTGCTGGATATTTTCCAAAAGGGCGAGAGCTGCTCTCCGGTCCATTCCATCGGGGAAGAGGGGTTCCCGAAATATCAGTATCTTATGGATGAATACAAGGCCGTCCATCTGGAAAGCGGGCAGGATATACTGATTAAGGCCATCATCCACCAGCTTATGGCATATGCCTACGGCGACTGTTTCTCGGGCTACCGCTGCGATGATACGGTCTCCAGAGGGCTGGCGGTGGTGACCCAGATCATCCATTACATCAACGGCCATCTGGCGGAGAAGTTCTCTCTGCAGACGCTTGCAAAAGAGATCAATTACAGCGAATGCTATCTATGCCATTTGTTCAAGCAGGCCACCAACAAGACCATCAGCAGCTATATTCAGCAAAAGCGCATTGAAATGGCTACGGGGCTCTTAATGCGCTCCATGCCCATTAAGAAGGTGGCGGAACAATCCGGGTTCAGCAATTACAGCCATTTCTACAAGACGTTTAAGCAGCAGATGAACTGCAACCCGGCGGAATACCGTGAAAGGCACCAGGAGGGGTAAGGCTGCAAGGCTGCTGCTTTTTAATCCTCCGGCAGGCCGCACCGGCTCCAGCCGCCGTCGATAAACAGCGTCTGGCCGGTAATTCCGCTTGCCTCGCCGGAAGCCAGGAAGCATACGCCGCCGGCGATTTCATCCAGGCGGAGCAGTCGTTTCATGGGGATCACCCTGAAGTTGGTCTCCATATCGATGATGCCGTCGCTGATGCCCTTCTGCACCATATCCGTAAGCACATATCCCGGCGCAACCGCGTTGATGCGGATATTGAATCGGCCCCATTCCACGCCGAGAGTACCCACAAGGCCGTTGACCGCCGCCTTGGAGATGTTGTATGGGGAGCGCCGGGAGGTATAGCAGGTGGAGTTTGCGGACGAAATGCAGACGATTGCCCCGCCGTCCGCCTGCTCTTTCATGTATCTTGCCGCGGCTCTGGAGGCAAAGTAATACGCCTTGAGATTCAGGTCCATCAGGAAATCGAATTTCGCCTCGTCAAAATCCGTGGCCCATTCCCGGATCTGAACGCCCGCATTGTTTATCAGAATATCGATACTGCCGTACTTGTCGTGTACGTACCCGATCATGGCGTCGATTTCACCGACATTGCAGAGATTTGCCTGGTAAGCCTCTGCGTTAAGCTCCGTGGCGGCAGCTTCGGCGGCCGCTTTATCGATATCCGCGATTACAAGCCTCGCCCCTTCGGCAGCCAGGCGCTCACTGATTCCCTTCCCGATTCCGCGGGCTCCGCCGGTGACGATGGCTGTCTTGCCTGAGATTCCTTTCATATTCCCACATCGACCTTCCCTTCTGCAAAAAAACAAGTTGACATAAAACGACTGTTGCGCATACGATATGGTTACGGCTCAAGTGAACTATACAGCATGGCTGTATAAATCTCAATATGCGCATACACGTTGGAGATTTGGAGCAAACAAATCACGCAATCCAGGAAACCTAAAATGTAATCCGGCTGATCACGGCCGGTGGGGGTGCTTTTCAACACGGCATTATTACAGAAAACATGCGCTTGACCATAACGCGAGAAGAGGAGGCATAAGTTATGTCAGTGGGTTCTAATCTGAATAAACTGTTTTCCCTGGAGGGAAAGGTCGTTCTGATGACCGGCGCGGCGGGCGGAATCGGCGCTTCGCTGTCCAAGGGAATGGCGGGCGTCGGCGCAATGATGTGCAATTGCGACGTGAGCGAAAAGGGGCTTCAGAAGCTGGCGGATGAAATCGCGGCCGAAGGCGGAAAGTCGCGGTCGTATATCATGGATGTTACCGACAGGGGCAGCATACAGGTCGCCGTGGATGCCGTCGTTGAGGAATTTGGCAGGATCGACGTATTGGTCAACGTGGCGGGGATCAACAAGCGCGAAGGATTCATGGACGTAAAGGAAGAAGTCTATGACCGGATCATGGATATCAACCTGAAAAGCGTATTCTTCGTCACCCAGGCCGTGGTGCCCCACATGATGAAGGCGCACAACGGGAGTATCATCAACATCGGTTCCCATAACGCCACGGGGATGCTGGGGGGCTGCAGCGTTTACGGCGCGACAAAGAGCGGAGTCGTGGCGCTTACCCGGTCCATGGCAGTGGAGTGGGCGGAATGGGGCATCCGAGCCAACGCGGTGTCTCCCGGCCATATTTTGACGCCCCTTACCCAGGTTACATGGGATCACCCCACCCGCGGTGATTATCTGCGCGACCGGATCGCCATGCGCCGGCCCGGCAATCCGGAGGAACTTCTGGGCGTCACGGTGTTGCTGGCGTCCGACTCCTCCAGCTATATTTCCGGCTCCAATTACGTGGTGGATGGCGGCTGCCTTTGCGGCGGCATGCCGTGGGATTTCGACTCCGCATACCGGAATACACAGCAATAAACCGACCCCGGAAATCTGCGGATTTCCGGGGCTTTTCGCAAGGGACGCAAGCGCCTGGCCGCAGCCCTGCACGCGCGTGGGGCTGCGGCCTATTGTTTAAATTATAACAAATGCGGCGTTAAAGAATAACAAAATAGTATCATTATTTAAGCATAATAGAACATACTATAAGGCGCTGAACAGGTTGACAAAAAGCGCAAAATTCGGCTAGGATTTAATTAATCTTTTAAGCACATATGCATATAGTCTGCACAGCGTCGTGAAAAAAAAGGCATTGGTAAACCATGGGCACAAAAAGGAGACAGCAAAATATGAAATCAGTGTACCTGAAAGAGCCTAACGACATCAGCATCAGAGAAATTGACAAGCCGGTCTATAAAGACGGATATGCCGTTATCAAAATAAAATCCATGGGCATCTGCGGTTCGGATATCGGCGCGTTCCGCGGCGTGAACCCCATCGTCAGTTATCCCCGTATCATCGGTCACGAGCTGGCTGGCATTATTGAGGAGATCGGCGAAAACCCCGCCAACCTGAAAAAGGGCGACCGTGTGGTGATTGACCCGTATCTTTGGTGCGGCCATTGCTACCCCTGCTCCCTCGGCAGAACAAACTGCTGCGAGACTTTGAAATGCCTGGGCGTGCATACGGACGGCGGCATGACGGAATACCTGCTGCATCCCGCACATATGCTTGTGCCATTGTCAAAGAATATCCCATGGGAGTTGGCTCCCCTGTCCGAGCCGCTGACCATTTCCATGCATGGTATCCACCGGGCCAAGCTGGGCGCCGGTCAGCACATGGCAATCAACGGGGCAGGGGCCATTGGGCTGCTGGCCGCGTTGGGCGCTATCGCCTACGGGGCGGAGCCCATACTCATCGACCCGATAGAAGAACGCTTGGCATATGCCCGAGAGTTGGGGGTCAGGCACACCATCTGCATTCCGCGGCAGGACGCGGCGGAGGAGATCAGGAATATTACCGGCGGACGTATGGCCGAAGTGGTGATGGAAGCTTCCGGCGCGAACGCCGCCATCCGCAGCTGCCTGGATATGGTATCCTACGCGGGCAAGATCGTGTTAACAGGCTGGCCTAAAAAGGAAACGCTGCTGCCGACCAACCTCATTACCACCAAGGAGCTGGATGTGCTGGGCGGCAGGAACAGCAAAAACGAGTTTCCCGAGGCGCTGGAACTTATTGAAAGCGGCAGGGTAGACGTGCGGGCGGTGCTCAGTAAGGTCATCAGAATCGACGAGGTGCCGGACGCCGTACGGGAGCTGTCGGCGTATCCCGATCGTTACCTCAAGATCGTCGCGCTTACCGACTGACCTGCTAAAAGGAGAAACGTCCCTATGGACATCCCGTTCAAGATTGATTTTACCGGCAAGGTGGCGGTGGTCACCGGCGGTTCGGGCGTGCTGTGCAGCGAATTCTGCCGGGCGCTGGGCAAGTGCGGCGCAAAGGTAGCCGTCGTGAACCGCAACCTGGAAAAGGGCCAGTATGTTGCCGACGAAATCGTGGCCGCAGGGGGCACCGCGGCCGCTTTTTCAGCCGATGTAACGGACAGAAGCAGCGTGGCGGCTGCCCATACTGCGGTGCTGGAACGGTTTGGCAAGTGCGATATACTCATCAACGGCGCGGGAGGGAACAGCCCCAGAGTCACCACCGATGATGAATTCTTTTCCCCCGAGGTCATGGCGGATCCAACGAAAAAGAGCTTCTTTGATCTGGAGCCGGAGGGGTTTTCCTACGTGTTTGGTGTAAACCTGACGGGGGTGCTGCTGCCTACCCAGTTTTTTGGCCGGGATATGGCGGAACGCGGCAGCGGCGTAATACTCAACATCAGTTCCATGAACGCGTATACGCCGCTGACCAAAATACCCGCCTACAGCGCCGCCAAGGCGGCGGTATCCAACTTTACACAGTGGCTGGCGGTATACCTTGCTAAGAGCGGCATCCGGGTGAACGCCATTGCGCCGGGCTTTTTTTCTACACAGCAGAATAAGACGCTCCTTTGGAATCCGGACAACACACCTACGGTACGGGCGGAAAAGATTCTCCGGAACACGCCGATGGGCCGTTTCGGGGAACCACGGGAGCTGCTGGGTACCCTGCTGTGGCTGCTCGACGAGGCAAGCTCGGGTTTTGTGACAGGCATCGTAGTGCCGGTGGACGGCGGGTTCTCCGCGTACAGCGGCGTTTGAACAATAACGACGACTGAAGAGAGGGGTTATTATGCAGCTCAAAGAAGGATGCAAATATAATCTTATGGTTTGTACCAGCATGGGGCTGCGCATTACGCCCAAAGACCGGCAGCCGGTTCATGTTAGCCGCGAGTTTCTGCTGCAGGCCAACAGCGCGGAGAGTAATGTCCTGGGGGTTTCAGCTTCGCTGGGATTAAAGACCAAGGTGCTCACAACGTTTGTGAAGGACAGTCCCCTGGCGGAGTTCATTAAATCCGAGCTGCGCGCACGGAATATCGATTTCGAGGGCCCGGAAGTTTCGCAGGGCGGTCCTTGGGGCTATCGCCATCAGATCAACGTGGCGGACTGCGGGTACGGACTCAGGGGCGCGCGGGTCTGGAACGACCGCGCCGGCGAGGTTGGCCGCACCCTGAACTCCCAAGATTTTGATATGGAGCGGATCTTCTCGCAAGAGAAGGTACAAATACTCCACATATCCGGATTGTTTGCGGCCATGTCCCCGGAAACCATTCAGTTTTGCCTGGATTGCGCCCATGCCGCAAAGGCGGGAGGGTCGCTGATCTGCTTCGATCTGAATTACAGGGCCTCCTTCTGGAAGGGCAGGGAGTCGGAACTCCGGAAGGCGTTTACAGAGATCGCTTCCATTGCCGACATCTTAGTGGGCAACGAGGAAGACTTCCAGCTTGCCTTGGGCGTGCAGGGCCCCGTGCCGGGCGGCAAGGATTTGTCCTCCAAGATCGAGAGCTTCAAGGGCATGATTTCGGAGGTCAAGAAACGGTTCCCCAATGCCGGCGTATTCGCCACCACCCTGCGCGAGGTGGTGAGTGCGAATGATAACCTGTGGGGTGCCATCCTGCATGTGGACGGCGAGTGGTATGTGGAAGACCCCCGCAACATCCCCGTTCTTGACCGCATCGGCGGTGGCGACGGGTTTGTGAGCGGCCTGCTGTACGGAATTTTGCGCGGCTGGGCGCCTGAAAAGTGGCTGCAATTCGGCTGGGCCTCCGGCGCGCTGGTGGTCACGCTGCTGACTGACTACGCTACCCCTGCGGACGAGGAACAGATTTGGAGCATATACCAGGGCAACGCACGGGTGAAACGGTAACACAGCATAGAAATTACTGCAAGAAAGGATATTGCGTATGCATAAAGCGGATATCGGCCTTATCGGCCTGGCTGTCATGGGCGAGAATCTTGTGATGAATATGGAAAGCAAGGGCTTTACCGTGGCGGTGTTTAACCGCACCACGGAAAAAGTAACAGACTTCGTGGAGGGCCGGGCAAAGGGCAAGAACATCATCGGAACCTACAGCCTGCAGGAGCTGGCGGACAGCCTGAAAAAACCGCGCAAGGTGATGATGATGGTCAAGGCCGGCGCGGCGATAGACGGGATGATTGAGTCCCTGCTGGGCATTTTGGAGCCCGGGGATATCATCATCGACGGCGGAAACTCCCATTTCGACGATACCATTCGCAGGACGGAATATGTGGAGAAACGCGGCCTGCTTTACATCGGCACCGGCGTTTCCGGCGGGGAGGAGGGCGCGCTGCGCGGCCCCTCCATCATGCCCGGCGGCTCCGCTGCGGCATGGCCGGAAGTAAAGCCCATATTCCAGGCCATTTGCGCCAGAGTGGAGGACGGCTCGCCCTGTTGTGATTATGTGGGCGAAAACGGCGCGGGCCATTTCGTGAAGATCGTACATAACGGCATCGAATATGGCGACATACAGCTTATTTGCGAGGCGTATCAGCTGATGCGGGACTCGCTGGGCATGGACACCGACGAGATGCATGACGTGTTTGCGGAATGGAACAAAGCGGAGCTTGATAGCTTCCTCATTGAGATCACGCGGGATATTTTGGCCTTCAAGGATGAAGACGGAACACCCATGCTGGATAAAATATTAGATACCGCAGGCCAGAAGGGTACGGGCAAATGGATCGCCACTGCCGCCATGGATGCGGGCGCGCCTCTTACGCTGATCAGCGAGGCGGTATTTTCCCGGTGCCTTTCCGCTATGAAGCCGGAACGCGTGCACGCGGCGGGGGTTTACCAGCGAAAAATCAAGCCGTATGAAGGAGACAAGGCGGAGTTTCTGGAGAAAATCCGCAAGGCGCTATACGCCTCAAAGATCATCTCCTATGCGCAGGGGTATGCTTTGATGCGCGCTGCGGCAAAGAGCTATGGCTGGAACCTGAATTACGGCGGCATTGCGCTCATGTGGCGCGGAGGCTGCATTATACGCAGCGTATTCCTTGGCAGAATCAAGGAAGCTTTTGACCGCGACCCACAGCTTTCCAACCTGATGCTGGATCCTTTCTTCAGGGAGAGCATCGAAAGCTGTGAAGGGGCATGGCGGGACGTCGTGGCCGCAGCGGTGCATAGCGGCGTACCGGTGCCGGCCATGAGTTCGGCGCTTGCGTACTTTGACGGCTATACCTGCGAGCGCCTGCCGGCGAACTTGCTGCAGGCACAGCGGGACTATTTTGGCGCGCACACGTATGAACGGACAGACCGTCCCCGCGGAGAGTTCTTCCATACCAATTGGACGGGACGCGGAGGAAGCACTTCAGCAAGCACCTATACCGTCTAAGACGGTAATTTGGCTATGGCAGCGCCATAAATCTATGAAATGTATCATACGGGTGAATGAGACGGCACGGGAGGAAGAAACATGTATCTTGCATTGCGCGCACCGACGGAAAAGGGCCTGACCAACGCGCAGATTACAGGAATGCTGGAACGGTCGCTGGAGGGGCTGCGCCCCCAAAAGGTGCTGATCCTTCCTCCTGATTTTACCCGTTATCATTCCAATGCCGGGTATATCACCTGCGAATACCGCCGTATTTTGCTTGAACGGGGATGCCGCGTGGATATCATGCCGGCGCTGGGTACGCATGAGCCGGTGTCCCGGTTTCAGTGGGAAAAGATGTTTCCTGGCATTCCGTACGAGGAAATGCTGGTGCACAATTGGCGCACCGATGTGGTGCGCCTGGGCGAGGTGCCAGGGGAATATCTAAGCGAGATTACCGAGGGGCTGTGGACCGACCCGGTAAGCTGCGAGATAAACCGCCGCGTGATGGATGAAAGTTATGATCTGATTCTTTCCCCGGGGCAGGTCGTGCCCCACGAGGTCGTCGGCATGTCCAATGAGGCCAAGAACCTGTTTGTGGGCGTGGGCGGCAGCGATATGATCAGTAAATCCCATATGGTCAGCTCCGTTTTCGGTATTGAGCGGCTTATGGGTAAAGACCATTCCCCCGTGCGCAAAATATTCGATTATTGCCTGAAGCATTTCCTTGCGGACCGGCCGGTTCTGTTCATTCTGACCGTTACCACCGCGCCGGAGGATGAGATCATTACCCACGGTATGTTCATAGGAAACGAGCGGCGCGCGCTGGAGGAGGCCATTGCCCTTTCCCAGCAAAAGAATATCGTATTCGTGGAAAAACCCTTAAAGAAATGTGTGGTCTTCCTGCCGGGGGACGAATTCAAGACCACCTGGCTGGGAAACAAATCCGTCTACCGGACCCGTATGGCCATCGCCGACGGCGGAGAACTGATCGTTCTCGCACCGGGCGTCACGCGCTTTGGCGAGGACCTGGAGGTGGACGCTCTCGTGCGCAAATACGGCTATAGAGGCCGGCTGCACACTCTGGAGCAATTCCATAAAAACAAGGACCTTCAGGAAAACATGAGCGCGGCGGCGCATCTTATTCAGGCATCCGCCGACGGGCGGTTCTCCGTTACCTATGCGGTGAAGGCAATCACCAAGGAGGAAGTGGAGGGCGTGGGCTTCCATGCCGCGGATTACGACGATATGATCAAAAAATACGACCCTGCAAAAATGTCTTACGGCTGGAACATCATGCCCGATAACGAGGAGATTTACTATATTCCCAATCCAGCCTTGGGTCTTTGGATTAATAAGTATAAATTTTAACAATCTATACGAATATAATATTTGCTAATAGATAGATACAAAATCAAGCGTTATTTATAGAAAATCTCAATACCCTCTATGCATTGACAGCAAAATAGGTATGACGTATAATGACTTACAGAACACAGTCCAACGGGAATAGTGAAACGAATATACCACATCTGCATAGTGTCTTTGTAAAAAGCTTTAAACGGCGTTCAGGGAAATCCAGGCTTCTGTAAACAAAAAAGTTCAGGAGGAACAGTCAAATTAATCCTTACACAAACCAAAGCTTAATTGTACACAAGAATGAATATACTGCCTTTTGCTAACGGCAAAACAGGTATGACGTATATTGATTGATAGCATACAGGCTTTTTATCCGGAAAACTGCAAAACGGATAGGCCACATCGGCGCGGAGCCTTATAAGCATTTAACAGCATCACAAGAAATCCATTATGGACGGATCAAAAAGAAAAGAGGAAGCGGGGAAGCAATATGGGTTACTCACAAAGCGATCTGCAGGAAGTCCGCAAACGGGCTGTCGATATCCGAGCGGATATTCTCGAGATGATACCCTCCGGCAAGGTGGGCCATATCGGGGGAAGCTGCTCTGTGGCGGATATTACCGCGGCGCTGTATTTTAAGCACATGCACGTATACGGTGATCCAAAGGATCCCAGGCGCGATCGGTGTATTTTCAGCAAGGGGCATGCGGTGCTGGCGCAATATGCATGTTTTGCCGAACTGGGTTACGTCGACCGCAGCGAGCTTGCAAAAGTCAAGACTTTGGAGGGCATTCTGCAAGGCCACCCTGACATGGACCTGACGCCCGGCATTGAGGCGGTAACGGGCTCCTTGGGCCAAGGCCTGTCGGTTTCCCTGGGCATGGCCCTTGGATTGAAGCTGGACGGCAGCGCATCCCGCGTTTACGCGATCTTAGGCGACGGCGAGCTTTCCGAAGGCCAGATCTGGGAAGCGGCTATGGCGGCCTGCGCTTACAAAGCGGATAATCTCTGCGCGATCGTGGATTACAACGGCGTACAGGCTACGGATACCACAGAGAATGTATTCCCCATCCGTGATCTAAAAGAAAAATGGAGCGCGTTCGGCTGGCATGTGATAGAGATCGACGGCCACGATGCGGAAGAAATCCTGCAGGCTTTGGATGCGGCAAAGCAGATAAAAGGCAAGCCCACGGTGATATTGGCGCGTACGGTCAAAGGGAAAGGGTTCTGCTTTGCAGAAGGGCTGGCGAAGTTCCACAACGCTTCTATGAGCGAGGCGGAATATCAGCAGGCGCTTAACATCATCGAGCAGATGAGAACGGAGGTCTGACCCATGGAAATGAAGAATTGCAGAACTGCTTTCGGAGAAACTTTGGTTGAACTCGGCGCCGCCGATCGGAATGTTGTTGTACTGGAAGCGGATCTTGGCAAGTCCACCATGTCCAGCATGTTTGGCGACAAGTACCCGGAACGGTATTTCCAGATGGGTATTGCGGAGCAAAACATGGCGTCCGTGGCGGCCGGGCTGGCGCTGACCGGGAAGACTGCGGTTATCAATTCCTTTGCGGTGTTCGCTACAGGCCGCGCCTATGATCAGATCCGTTCCTCTATATGCGTCCCGAACCTGAACGTAAAAATCGACGGTTCCTCCGCGGGATTTTCAGATTATGGCGACGGCAAAACCCACCAGTCCATAGACGATATCGCCCTGATGCGGGTGCTGCCCCACATGACGGTACTCTCCCCGGTGGACGCGGTAGAAACCGTGCAGATGGTGAAGGCGATGTGTGCGTTCAAGGGCCCCTGCTATATCCGCATCAACCGCAACGAGCTGCCTGTCTATACGGATCCTGAACAGGAATACCATATCGGAAAGATGAACCAGGTCCGTGACGGCAAAGATGTAGTGGTGTTCGCTGCCGGCGTGATGGTATCCCAGGCGGTGAAGGCGGCGGAGCTGATGGAAAAAGAAGGCGTCGCCGTACGGGTGGTGAATGTCAGCACCATCAAGCCTTTGGATATGGAGGCGCTCAAACGCTATTGCCAAGGCGTGAAGGGCGTTGTAACGGCAGAGGAGCACAGTATTTACGGCGGCCTTGGCTCCGCCGTGTGCGAGGCGCTTTCATCCGAGAGGCTCCCCATCGAGAGACTTGGAATAAACGATTCCTTCGGCCGTTCCGCAGAGAATTACGATCTGCTGCTCAAGCGTTATCATCTCATGCCGGAAGATGTCGCAGAAAAGATAAGAAGGATTTTGCAGGATTGACGGCTTAAAAGCGGCTGTTCAAAATCCGCAAAAAGTGAGATATATGGAATTGTCGCTGGTGAAATCGGATAATGTGCCTTTATCGGAAAAGGCTGCCGAACGGATTATCCAATATATTCAGGAAAACCGGATGCAAAAGGGCGACCGGCTTCCCAATGAGAAAAATCTCATGGGGCAGATGAATGTGAGCCGCACCACCGTCCGGGAGGCCATGCGCTCCTTAAGTTCCCGGGGCATCGTGGTGATCAGGCAGGGGAGCGGGACCTACATCTCCAATCTCCCCGGGGTGGCGGAAGATCCTCTGGGGCTGCAGTTTAAGTACGACAAGAAAAAGGTCCTCATGGATCTTTGGGAACTGCGCTTCATCATGGAACCGTATGTCGCTTCGCTCAGCGCCGAGCGGGCCAGCAAAGAGGATGCGGCTGAGATACAACGGCTGGCGGCTGAAGTATCCGACTGTATCAGAGCGGGGGTCAACCATATCAAGCCTGATGTGGCCTTCCACTGCAAGATCGCAGAGAGCACAGGCAACGATATCCTGAATGTGTTCTTTCCAGAGATCGTCAAGGGCATACGGCTTTTTACAACGCTCCTTGGAAGCATGATTGTCAAAGACGTCATCCTTGACCACGAAAATATCGCCCAAGCCATCGGCATGGGCGATGCGCGGGGCGCATACGAGGCGATGCGGATCCACTTGCAAAGAAACAAAGACGCTCTGGAGCATTATCTCGAGCAAAACAGCAATGAAATAAAATAGCCATGAGGAGAGGAAGAGACGCTATGAAAATCGGTTTTATCGGGCTGGGCATTATGGGCAAGCCCATGGCAAAGAACCTGATCAAGGCGGGGTATGAGTTAAAGGTATTCGACATTGTAACCGCGGCGGTGGACGAGGTTGTTGCGGCCGGCGCCAAGCGCGGGGAAAACAACGCGGATGTGGCCAGGGACAGCGATATCGTGATCACCATGCTGCCCAACTCCCCCCATGTGAAAGCCGCATTACTGGGTGAAAACGGCGTGCTCGAGGGGGCAAAGCCCGGCACCATCCTGGTGGATATGAGTTCCATTAACCCCATCGCTTCCAAGGAACTCTGTGCCGAAGCGGAAAAGAAGGGCTGCTTCATGCTGGATGCGCCTGTATCCGGCGGCGAACCCAAAGCCATCGACGGCACTTTGGCCATTATGGTAGGCGGTAAGCAGGAGATATTCGATAAGGTTAAGGATATTCTGGGCGTTATGGGCGCTTCGGTGACCCTGTGCGGCGGTATCGGCGCCGGTAATACCACAAAGCTGGCCAACCAGATCATCGTGGCGGCCAATATTGCCGCCGTGGGCGAGGCGCTGGTGCTGGGCAAGAAGGCCGGCGTGGAGCCGGAGGCCATTTATAAGGCCATCCGCGGCGGGTTGGCCGGCAGCACCGTGATGGACGCAAAGGCGCCCATGATGATGGACGGCAACTTCAAGCCGGGCTTCCGTATCAACCTGCATATCAAGGATTTGAATAACGCCATAGACACCGGGCACGATGTGGGTGCGCCCCTGCCCCTGACCGCCGCCGTTATGGAAATGATGCAATGGCTCAAGGCTTCCGGCTATGAGACAGAGGATCACAGTTCCTTGGTGCGTTACTACGAGTACCTGTCCAGGACCGACATTCGGAGATAGCACGGCGGCTGCTTAAAAAGACTTAACAGATCGGGGGAAGAACGATGAAAGCGGTATATTACGTTGGCGACAACCACATGGAAATACGTGATATTCCGGTTCCGGTGCCCAAAGCGGACGAATACCTGATCAAGATCGAAGCCTGCGGTGTTTGCGGATCGGATGTGGAAGGCTATTTGGGCAAAACAGGGCGGCGGGTAGCGCCTATGATTATGGGGCATGAATGCGCCGGAACCGTGGCGCAGGCTCCCGTCGGGGGCGCCTATCCAATCGGCTGCAAAGTATCGATTTTTCCGAAGTTTTTTTGCGGGAAGTGCGAGACCTGCAAAGCGGGGAAGGTAAACCTGTGCCCCAACGCCGACTTTCTGGGCGTAATGGATTACGACGGGGCTATGACGGAATACGTGTGCGTCAGGGAACAGTACCTGATCCCCTATGAAGGCGTAGGCGCGGATATCGCATCCCTGGCCGAGCCTGCGGCGGTGGCCTACAACGGCGTATTCAAGATCAGCGGCGAGCAGATCGCGCAAGCACAGAACATTCTGGTCGTGGGGGCCGGCCCCATCGGGCTGATGGCGCTTTTGTGGCTCAAATACCGCGGCGCGAAGCGCGTGATCGTCAGCGACGCCGCCGATTTCCGGTTGGAGCTGGCTACGCGCATGGGCGCGGACGCTGTTGTCAACCCCACGAGCTGCAATTTTGAACAAAAGATCGCAGAGCTTACAGACGGGGCAATGTGCGATTTTTCCGTTGAGGCTGTGGGCATCAGCCCTACCGCACAGGCCTCCCTTGATGCGCTGAAGCTTGCCGGCTGTGCCGTTTGGATTGGCAATGCGGCCAAGATGATTTCTATCAATATGCAGCAGGTGGTCACGAAGGAGCTGACCATCAAAGGCAACTACATCTATTCCAGTGAGGATTTTATAGAATGCGTCAGGCTTCTGGCGGAAAAGGCCGTCAATGTCGAGCCAATGATCACGCACCATATGGGTATGTGTGAAGGGGTGGAAGCCTTTGAACTGTTAAAACACAACCGGGATGGAAGGGCGGTTAAAATCGTACTGACCAATCCATAAAGACAGACCAGTATTATACACGAGATCATACGAGCAAGGCTTGTTAAAAAAAACAAGAAGAAAGGGGAACCAATTATGAAGAAGACCTTAGCGATCCTACTTGCCCTGATGATGATGCTCGGCGTTGCGGCCTGCGCCGCTCCCGCTGAAGCCCCTGCCAACACTGCACCTGCGGCCGAGGCTCCGGCAGCCGAAGCCCCCGCGGCCGAGGCTCCCGCCGCTACGGACGGCGAGACCTTCCGCATCAGCACGTACCTCCAGCTGTCCGGCAACAATGCGGAAGCCGGTAACAACGCCAAAAATGGCATTGACCTGGCCGTTAAGTACATCAACGAGAACGGTGGATTCAACGGCGCAACCGTTGTAGTGGATCATTTTGATACCACCGGCAGCACCGAAGAAGCTGTGAAGATCGTCCAGAAGGTGATCGAGAACAAGAGTGCGGACGCCATCATCGGTTCCGTTAACTCCAACGAAGTTTCCGCGTGCATCTCGTACATCAACGAGGCTGAAATCTACAACTTCGGTCTGGGCACATCCGCCACCTGGATGCAGGACGAAAGCATGATCTGGACCTTCCGTGCAAGCGCTAACAACAACCGTATCGCTCCTCTGGATGTGGACATGATCATGGATCTGGGGTATGACAGTGTCGCTATCATAAGCGGCACCGACGACACCGGCAAATCTACCGCGACCGCCTTCCAGGAAGCCTGCGCGGCAAAGGGCCTTACCGTAACCACCCGGCAGGAGTGCGATACCGCCGACACCGACTTCAGCGGCCAGATCACACAGATCCTCGCCACCGATCCCGACACCATCTTCATGTCCCTGATCGGCGACACCTTCGGCCCCTTCGTAAAACAGCTGCGCAACATGGGCTACAACGGCATGCTGGCTTGCAAGGAGTGCTTCTCCACCGCCTACCAGGAGGTTGCGGGTAAAGAGAACTCCAACTACATCGCTTTCGTGTACCCCTATGTTCCCTACAACAGCGTTGACGAGTGCACGATCCCTTACATGAAGAGCATGCTCGAGAAGTACAATGCGGCCTATGGCAAGTGCCCGACTCACGAGTCAGCGTACCGTGGCTGGGATACCATGATGGCCATGTGGGAAGCCAGCAAGATAGCCGGCAAGAACGACAGCCAGTCCCTGCGTGAAGCCACCCACAAGGTCAAGATCGACGGCTTGGGCGGCACGCTGGATTACACTAAGGGCGACCGCGAAGGCTACAGCGCGTTCAACTCCTTCGTGCTGGTAGACGGCCAGAATATCCTGTTGGATGAGTGGGTTGCCGCTGGCGGCTATGACGCTTACAAGCAGGCTACCGGTCGCGACCGCTAATCGCAGGAGCGGAAAAACGGAATACGGACCCTTTTAGGAGTTTCGAATCCGAATGACCACTCTGAAGCGGGCGAAACACGCGGTGCTTCGCCCGCTTTTGCTTTATCGGCTGCATAGCCGGTATTGAATAAGGAGGGAGTACAGTTGTTTAAAATTCTGCTTATCAACGGCCTGATTATCGGGGGTATTTATGGCCTGATCGCGTTGGGCTACAGCCTGATCTACAGGGCCTCTGGCCTGATGAGCTTTGCACAGGGCGATATGATCACTCTGGGAGCCTATCTTGGCTTAACTTTTTATAGTATTCTGGGGCTGCCTTTCTTCGTATCATTCTTACTCACATTCGCGTGCGCCTTCCTGGTGGGCGTGTTGCTGGAAAAAGGCGTTATCCGTGCACTGCTGAACAAGAGTGTAATACCTATTTATATAGTTCTGGCTACGATTGCTATTTCGTACATCATCCAGAACTCCACGCAGGCATTTTTCGGCACCACCACTCTGCGCTTCCCACAGGTGTTTAGTAAATCTACATTTACCATATTCGGTGTAACTGCTCAAGCCGAAGCTTATGCTTGTTTGTTTATTTCCCTGCTGCTCATGTTCCTTCTGCATTTGTTCATGACAAAGACAAAGTTTGGTACCGCAATGCGAAGCGCCGCGATGGATCCGCTGGCGGCTGAATCCTGCGGCATCAACACGTCTATGAGCACCGGTGTCACATGGGGCCTAGCGGCTGCCATCGCCTCTATAGGCGGAATGCTTCTTGGGCCGATGTATGGCGTATATACCACCATGGGCTCCGTGGTCGGCCGTAAAGGCTTTGCGGGCGCTGTTGTAGGCGGATACGGCAATATGTATGGCGCTATGATCGGCGGCGTGATCTTGGGGTTGGTTGAAACCTTTGTGGCAGGTTACTGGACGGGTACATACAAGAACCTCATCGCATACGCGATATTGATTCTGTTCCTGTTCATCAAGCCCACCGGTATCTTCAACGAAAAAGCCATTCAGGATGTATAACCGGCTGGGGTAGAATGGAGGAATTGATTTGAATCTCTTAAAAAGCAAGAAAAAGGTACCGCTTCTTGGTGGATTGGCTGCCGGACTATGCGTGCTGCCGTTTGTGGTAAGGTTGGTTGCCGGCAACCAGTATCCGCTGCTGATTATGTGCATTATGCTCATCTACATATTGGCGGTTTCGGGTCTGGATATCCTGTTTGGATACAGCGGGCAGATTTCCCTGGGTCATGCGGCGTTCTATACGCTTGGCGCATACACATCCGGGTTGCTCAACATGTATTTTAACCTGCCGTTGTACCTTACCATTCCTGCGGGCGCAATTCTCGCCGCGCTGATAGGCGCGCTGCTGGCATATCCCGCTTCCAAGCTGAAATTCCACTTTCTATCCCTGGCTACGGTAGCCTTTGGAGAAATTACCTACTACTTTCTGTACTGCTCGCCTGGCGGTTTCACCCGTGATTTCAAGGGCATCAATGTGGTGGGCATCAATTTTCTGGGCGACGACTATATGAAGTGGTACTTCTTCCTGTTGGCTATTGTAGTGTTGGTGCTCATGGGCAAGACTTCTCTGATTAACTCCCGTATCGGCCGTTCCTTCATCGCCATACGTGAGAACACGCATGCTGCGGACGGCATGGGCATCAATGTCCGTAAGAACAAAATCATCGCATTTGCGGTCAGCGCATTCCTTACCGGCCTTGCGGGCGCCCTGTATGTACATATGATCAAATACATCAGCCCTGAAACCTCTATGCAGAAGCAGTCGGTATTATTTCTCACCATGTTGCTCTTCGGCGGCACCGCATCCATCGTGGGTACAGTCATGGGCGTTGTGAGTATTGAAGTCCTTCTCGAGGCTATTCGCCCCCTGCAGGAGTACCAGATGCTGTTCTACGGCATCCTGCTGCTGGTCGTTATTGTGGCGCTGCCCGGCGGCCTCTATGGCGGAATTAAGGATGTAATCGTCAGCTTGCAGAGAAAGAAAGCTGCAAGAGAACTGAAAAAGGCCGCGCAGGCCCAATCAGACGCGCAAAAGGATGGTGATGTATAATGTTGGAGACCAATAAAGTCACCATCAGGTTTGGTGGACTGACCGCTGTAAATGAAGTAAGCATTCGGGTGCAGCCCAACAAGATCACCGCATTGATCGGTCCCAATGGCGCGGGTAAAACGACCCTGTTCAACTGCATCAGCGGCGTTTATACGCTTACCAGCGGCGAGGTGCTTCTAGATGGAGAGCACTTGGAGGGCAAGCGCGGTTTCCAGATCAACGAAGCCGGTATCGCGCGCACCTATCAGGTTATCAATCTGTTCTGGAAGATGAACGTGCTGGAAAACGTATTGGTGGGCATGAACTCCCACCTGAAATCCGGCTTCTGGGATTCTTTGCTCCATACCAAGAAGAAGAGAGAGGAAGAGGCGCAAATCCATAAGAAGGCCCATGAGCTGCTGCAGTTTGTTGGCCTGGACGAATATGCCTTCGCGCGCGCTTCCAGCCTGTCCTACGGAAAACAGCGGCTGCTGGAGATCGTCCGCGGTCTGGCCAGCGAGCCCAAGGTGATTCTTTTGGACGAACCCGCCGCCGGCATGAATACCGCCGAGAAGGCCGAGCTGGATATTCTGCTCAAGAAGATTCTCGACATGGGCGTGACGATACTGGTGGTGGAGCACGACATGAAGCTCATTATGAATGTGAGCGACTATATCTACGTGCTCTGCAACGGTATGCTTCTTGCCGAGGGCGTACCCGAGGAGATACAGAAGAATCCCGAGGTAATCGCGGCCTATCTGGGAGGTGACGAATAATGGCGAAACTTCTGGAACTGATTGATTTCCATTACTATTATGGAAATATCCATTCCGTCAAGGGCGTTAACATGTATGTGGAGGAAGGGGAGATGGTCACCCTGATCGGCGCCAACGGCGCCGGCAAGACTACCACCCTGCAATCCATTTCCGGCCTGACCAAGCGCAAGGGAATAGAGGGAAAAATACTGTACAACGGCCAGGACATCCGGACCTATTCGGGCTCCAAGGTGGCCGGCCTGGGCATTGCGCAGGCGCTGGAAGGCAGGCATATCTTCGCCAAGCTGACGGTGGAAGAGAACCTGAAGATGGGCGCGTATCTTAGGAAAGATGTCAAGAACATCAAATCCGATCTGGATGACGTCTATCGCCGGTTCCCGCGGCTGCTGGAACGCCGTACCCAGATGGGCGGAACACTCTCCGGCGGCGAGCAGCAGATGCTGGCCATCGGCCGCGCGCTCTTGAGCCGCCCCAGGTTGATGCTGCTGGACGAACCCTCCCTGGGCCTTGCGCCCCTGATCGTGAAGGAAATCTTTGTAGCGGTCAACGATATCAACAGGGACGGCACCACCGTGCTGTTTGTGGAGCAGAACTCCAAGATCGCATTGTCCACGGCGCACCGGGGCTATGTTATGCAGACCGGCGAGATCGTTATGTCCGATACCTGTAAGAACCTTATGGAAAATGAGGAAGTGAAGAGCGCTTATCTGGGCGGCTGATGGCGGCCGGGCACAGCAGTTCTTACGGAACGGGCGAATCTTTCTATCCGGGCATAAGGAAGGAGAATATGTTTAAATACGGTATTCAGTGTGCACTTGAGCAGTTGCCGTTGCGGGTGCCCGCCATTTTCCGAGGTAACATTCGGGAAGTGGCGGAGGCCTCCCGCAAGGTTGGGTATGACGCAATGGAGCTCTACATCCACGACCCCAAGGACAAGGATGCAGCGGAACTTGCGTCTGCTGCCGCGGACAACGGACTCAAATTTTGCGGTATATGTACAGGGCTGGAGTATATTTTCAACAAGCTTTGTGTGACTTCCGACGATCTGGCAGTCAGGCAGGCCGGTGTGGACAGGCTGAAGGAGCATCTGGATTTGGGTGCGGCACTGGGCTGCCCGGTAGTGGTAGGCACCATGCGCGGGAACATACCGAATTCCTCTTATCTGGAGGAATACCTGGGCCGTCTTGCCGACGGCCTAAGGCAACTGGACGCCTATGCGGCGCAGGTTGGCGGCGAGCTTTTGGTGGAAAACATTCATCAATACACTTCCAATTACCTGTGCACCGTCACAGAGGTGGGTGACTATGTCCGAAAGCTGGCGCTTCCCCATGTGAAGCTGCATATCGATACGCATTCCATGCATATCGAGGATAAGAATCCCGCCGACGTAGTCAGGCAATATGGGGATGTGCTCGGGTATGTGCATTTCTCGGATTCCAACCGCGGATATCCCGGCGCGGGGTCCATCGATTTTAAGGCTTATTATCATGCGTTGCTGGATGTGGGGTATCAAGGGTATATCACTGCGGAATGCCAACCCTATCCCACTCAGCGGGAGTGCGCCGTAAGGTCGCTCGAATACATGAGAAACATGGAATGCGCAGCGATGATAGAACGGAAACAATTCAAGGAGTAAATATATTATGAGCGAGAACAAGTATCTAAAGTGGCTCAGCAGCCAGACCCGGTCGGTCTATTGGCACGATTCCGCCGTTCGCGCAGAGCAGCTTGAGGGGTTTTCCAACGGCGCAGCGGGTATGACCACCAACCCGTTTCTGATCAACTCCACGCTGCGCAGCGATACCGGCTTCTGGAAGGAACGTCTTGCCGCCCTGCCCAGGGGATTGAAGGGCGATGAGAAGGTTCAGACGCTTGTCCGCTGTGTAACGGGCTTTTATGCAGAGCAAAACAAGCCGATTTTTGAACAAAACATAGTCGGCAAGGGATATGTATGCGCCCAGACCAATCCCAACAAAACCGGCGACGCCGCGTATATGGTCGAACAGGCTAAGATATTATCATCCTGGGCGCCAAACATCGTGGTGAAGCTGCCGGCCACACGCGCGGGCATCGAGGCTTACGAGGAGTGTACTGCGCTGGGTATGAACGTGGCTGCTACCGTCAGCTTTACCGTGCCGCAGGTATTGGCCGTTGGCGAGGCGCGGGCCAGGGGCAAAGTCCGTGCGGAGCGCAACGGCGTGAAGCCCGGCCTGGCCATCGCTGTGCTGATGGTTGGACGGCTGGACGACTACCTCAGGGATGTGTCGCATGACTCCTGCCCGGAGGTAGGGGAGGAATGCATCATTCAGGCAGGTACCGCCTGCATCAAGCGCGCATACCGGATATTCAATGAGCGCGGGTACGATGCCTTCCTGATGCCGGCGGGCTGCCGCGGCGCCAATCACATTGTGGATTTGGCGGGCGCAAAGATGATCATGTCCATCGCGCCCAAGATTGCCGCCCTGCTGCAGAATGTGGATGTGTTCGAGGAGCGTATCGACGTGCCGGTCGATTCCGCCATTATAGACCGGCTGATGAAGATGAGTGAATTCCGCAAGGCCTACGAGCCGGACGGTATGCAGCCGGAGGAGTTTATCACATTCGGCTCCACCAACAGAACCACCACACAGTTCATCGAATGCGGCTGGAATCCGTTGGCGGCCTTCGACTACGAGGCGCTGTAAGAAAGCTGAGGATGGATAAATGTTTTCTTTAAAAGGAAAAGCGGCGGTCATCACGGGCGCGGCACAGGGCATTGGCAGAACCGCCGCTCAAAAGATGGCGGAAATGGGCGCGAAGGTAGCCGTCGCCGATATTAATAAGGAAAAGATTGACGCCGTAGTCCGGGAAATCCGGGAAAACGGCTGCGAAGCCGTGGGCGTGATCATGGACGTGCGCAGCAACGACAGCATCGAGGCGGCCATGAAGAAGTCCGCGGAAGCATTTGGCGGCATAGACATCATCGTGAACAGCGCGGGTATATTGGGAACGTCCGGCATCGAGGAAATGGAGCGGGACGGGGAATGGAACCGCGTACTGGATATAGACCTGACCGGTACGTTTTTCGCATGCCAGTATGCGCTGCCGTATCTGAAAAAGAGCAGCGCCGGCCGCATTATCAATATCGCCTCCGTTACAGGGCGAAACGGCGGTTTTGAAGGCTCCATGAGCTACGCAGCGGCAAAGGGCGGCGTGATCGCCATTACCCGGGGCATGGCCAGGCATCTGGCCAAGTATCAGATCACCGTAAACGCGGTGTGCCCGGCTACTACCCAGACCGAGATGCTGGAAGGATACACGCAGGAACGAATCGACAACCAGGTTAAAAATATTCTCCTTGGCCGTCTTGGAAAGCGAGAAGAGGTCGCCGGTGCGGTCTGCTACCTGGCATCGGATGAAGCGGCCTTTGTAACCGGCCTGATGCTGGATGTGAACGGCGGCGCGTATTTCGGCTGATATACAGCTTACATTTCGCCCCACAAAAAGCCCGCCGACAAAATCCATGCCGGCGGGCAGAAGCCAATTGCACAGCTCATACTGGAACGTAAAATATTAATCGTTGTATGCCTTGCTGAACAGCATACGGTATCCATCCTTGGTTATTTCTTTCGGATTGCTTCCGTTGGAACCGTTTTTCACAGACATATCCGCTAAGGTTTCAAAGTCGTCAGGATTTACGTTCAAGAACTTTATTCCGGGCAACCCAATTTCCTTCGAGAGCTTCCTGATATATGCTATACCTTTTACTGCCGCCTTGACGTCATCCCTTTCCTCTATTCCCATGGCCCTTGCTATTCTGGCATATTTGTATTCCGCATCAGGCAGGTTGTATTCCATGACATATGGCAGCAATATCGCATTGCACATGCCGTGAGGCGCGTCATACATGCTGCCCAGCGCTTCCGCCATGCAATGCACCGAGGCCACATCGGCATGGCTGAATGAAATGCCGGCGAGAAGGCTTCCCATCATCATACCGTCCCTTGCTTCCAGATTTGTGCCATTGTTGACTGCTTCCGCAATATTCTTTGCAATGTACTCTACGGCATACAAACCCGCTGCTTCCGCTATGGGCTCGGTACAGTTGGCCGTATAGCCTTCGATCGCATGTGTCAGGGCATCGATGCCCGTGGCTGCCGTAATGAGAGGCGGAACGCTCAGCGTGAGTTCCGGATCGATGATCGCTGTTTTTGCCGCGATTGCCGTGCTTTTTATCGTAAATTTGAATTTTTCCTTTGTGTCCGTTATCACCGAAGAAAAGGTAACTTCGCTGCCTGTACCGGCTGTTGTGGGTATCGTCAACAGAGGCAGGCAGTCATCCTTTATTTCCCCTTTTCCCTGATAGCTTCTAACCTTCCCTCCTTGTTTAGCCAGAACCGCCACCGCCTTTGCGGCGTCGATCGAGCTCCCTCCGCCGAAGGCCACCAGCGTGTCGATTGCTTCCTCCCTGGCTTTTTGGGCGCAAGCCTCCACATTATAATCTTTTGGGTTTGCCTCAATCTCATCGTATAGTATGAAGGAAATATCTTTATTTTTAATGAGACCGGTAAGCTTTTCTACCATTCCCGTTCTTACAAGCCCTCTGTCGGTGATAACCATAACCTTTTTTGCGTTTAATAATCCGAGTTCTTCACCCAATACCTGCAGGGTACCCGCACCATACCTGATCTTGGTGGGCAATAAAAAATCAAAGGATTGAATCATGATTATTACTCCTTTTCTGATGGCATCCGATTTATATCATCATCAATAAACCGGGCTGTATGCTATCAAGGCGACGCTTGTACTTGTCCATGCCGTACCGAGCCTGTTAATAGAAGGCGGAAACGGCGCTATTAATCTTTAGTCGTTAAAATTGCCTTGCGCTACGGCAATGATCTGGTCATAGAATACGGTCAGGTAGGGAAACTTGTAAATCCGGTCATTAGAGCAATGCAGGATCACGTTTTTCAGAGGCAGGAACCCGTCGTTTCCATCAACCTTTTGGATTTGATGCTCATCCTTGTATTGCGTTGAAAGTTCCAGCAGCATCATTGTCTGAAACTCGGCGCTCTCGGATTTAAGGCCTGCAGCCGACTCGGGGCACTCAACGAACTCCCCGGACAATATGCCCGCCGGTGTTAACAGTATGACTTCATTTCCTTTGTAATGCTTCAGCGTACCGTATGCGACGCTGTTTACCAAGGTTCTTTTTAAAGATGGCATGTTCACTTTATTCAACTCCCCTCCGGAAGATTATATCACAAACCGGCACGGAGGGGGATGACGGGACATCGCTCCGATCCGTATGATTTTTGGCCGTCCGGCGTGAAGAAACACCGATGCGAACAGCCGCAATATACCGTTGAAAATTTAGGCGAATACGTCTTCTCATTCGGCCAGCGAGCGCGCAATCTCCGGGTGCTCTTCCAGCCATTGTGAGGCGAATGGGCATGTTGCGGTTGCTTTAAGGTTTTTTGCCTGAATATCCGCAACGGCGGCCTGCATCAGGGTATTGGCCATACCCTGGCCGCGTAAGGAAGGGTCCACAAACGTATGGTCGAAATTTACCCTGGCATCCGATACCGCGGGGAAAGTTATTTCGGCAATGAGTTTGCCTGTTCCATCTTCAACATAGATACGGTTAGCTTCGTGCTTCAACTCCAAAATGATCACCTCTGATCTATTATAACACGATGGGCGCAAAGGCAACAGAACGGACGGGAAGGTAGTGGCTTTTCCGCAACGGCAGAAAATCAGTCCGCCTTAGAATATAGACATATATTGCTAGGCATGGTATAGTAATATATATCGAAACCGGTTTCGAAAAAATCACATAGTGGTGATTGCTGTGGCTACGATCTATGATATTGCGAAAATCTGCGGCGTATCCTCGGCTACGGTATCCAAGGCCCTAAGCGGCGCTTTGGATGTCAATGCCGCAACACGCGGCCGAATCAAGCAAACCGCAAACAATTTAGGATATATTCCGGACGGACGGGCAAGGGCGTTAAGCCAGAACCGTTCATGGACAATCTGCGTGCTTTGTCAGGATGGTTCCAATATGGGCTTGCGGCATTATTTGTTTGCCGAAATTATCGAAAGCTTTAAGAATGTGGTGGAAAGACACGGCTACGATATCGTTTTTATGTCCAACCACGTAGGGAAAATGGGGCTTTCCTATTATGGTCACTGCCGTTACCGAAAGGTAGACGGCGTTTTTGTTGTCAATACAAATCATGCATCGGAAGAAGCGCGCGAATTGATGTCAAGCGATATCCCCCAGATTGCGATCGATTACTCGGATTCCTCCATCGGCTGCGTTATGACCGATTGCGATAAAAGCATGGCGCTTTTATATGGACATCTCTATGGCCTGGGGCACAGAAATATTGTTTATATGCATGGTGAATCTTCCAAATATATTACCGATATGCGGGTAAAAAGCCTGAAGAAGGCAATGGCGTTAAAAGGAGAAACGCTCAAGCCCGAAAACCTCATAGAATCAAAATACTATTCGCTGCAGGGCGGTTATGCGTCTATGAAAAAAGTGCTCGGCATGGGCAAACGTCCTACCGCAGTTATTGCAAGCGATGATTACAGCGCGGTCGGCGCCATTCATGCGGCGCGTGACATGGGCCTTTCCGTTCCGGAGGATATATCCGTCGTTGGATTTGACGGAATAGAGATCACACAGCTCATGTCGCCCAGACTGACCACGATCAGGCAGGATACGACAGGCATGGGCGCAAAAGCCGCGGAGAATCTTATCCAGCAGATATTGGGCGTCGACAAATATAACAAGCATGAAAACATTATTTTGGAGCCGCAATTGCTTATCGGAAACAGCTGTAAGCGAATCAATCGGTAAAAGGAGATTGTCATGCAAACCTATAAGGATTCCGATGCTTCGCCGCAGGAACGGGCGGAAGCGCTTGTCGCATTGATGACGCTGGATGAAAAGGTGTCTCAGCTTCGGTACGCCGCGCCTGCCGTCAAACGGCTGGGCCTGCCCGTGTACAACTGGTGGAACGAAGGACTGCACGGTGTGGCGAGGGCCGGAACGGCAACGATGTTCCCGCAGGCAATCGCGCTCGCGGCCATGTTTGACCGCGACATGATGTATACGGTGGCAAAAACCATCGCTACGGAAGCGCGGGCAAAATACAACCAGTTTTCACGGCATGGCGACAGGGATATCTATAAGGGGCTTACCATGTGGTCGCCCAATATCAATATTTTTCGCGATCCGCGCTGGGGGCGGGGGCAGGAAACATACGGCGAGTGCCCGTACCTTACGTCAGAGCTGGGTGTGGCGTTTGTAAAAGGCCTGCAGGGTGAGGGGAAATATTTGATGGCGGCCGCCTGCGCCAAGCATTTTGCCGTCCACAGCGGGCCGGAAGCCGTACGCCATGAGTTCAATGCGACCGTTTCCGAGAAGGATTTAAACGAGACATATCTTCCCGCCTTTGAAGCGCTTGTGAAAGAAGGGCATGTAGAGGGGATAATGGGCGCTTACAACCGGGTGAACGGCGAACCGGCATGCGCCAGCCGTTATCTGATGAACAAGCTTCACGAGTGGGGCTTTAACGGCTATTTCGTTTCCGACTGTTGGGCGATCAAGGATTTTCATACGGGGCACGGGGTAACGTCCACGGCAAACGAATCCGTTGCGATGGCTTTAAAAGCAGGCTGCGACTGCAATTGCGGGTCCCTCTATCTGTATCTGCTCTCGGCGCTTGAGGAAGGTCTCATTGAGGAGACGGATATTACAAAAGCCGCCGTTCACCTTATGCGGACAAGGGCAAAGCTGGGGCTGCTGGATGAATCGACCGAATACGATGAGATCGGGTATGAGGCAGTAGCCTGTGAGGCGCATAAGGCGCTTTCGCTCACATGCGCGCACCGCTCGATGGTGCTCCTTAAAAACAACGGATTGCTTCCCCTGGGAAAAAACAAAATCAGGTCCATCGGCGTGATCGGGCCCAGCGCGGCAAGCATCGAGGCGCTGAGGGGCAATTACTGTGGTACGGCCGACGGGTATATCACATTCCTGCAGGGCATTCAGGATGCGTTTGGCGGCAGGGTGCTTTATGCGGAGGGGTGCCATATGTTCAAGGACCGGCTCCAGCCGCTTGCCCAACCCGGCGACGGCTGCGCGGAGGCGCTTACGGTCGCGGAACATTCAGATGTTGTGGTGCTTTGCGCCGGCCTGGACGCAACGCTTGAAGGCGAGGAGGGCGATACGGGTAACGCCTTTGCGGCAGGGGATAAGCCGGACCTGTTCCTGCCGGAAAGCCAGCGGATTTTAATCAAAAAAGTGATTGCGGTCGGTAAACCGACCATTCTTGTGCTGGCTACCGGCAGCGCCGTTAACCCCGAAGCCGAAAAGGCCGATGCGATTTTGCAGGCATGGTATCCCGGGCAGATGGGCGGAAAAGCGCTTGCCGACATACTTTTTGGCGAGATATCCCCTTCGGGCAAGCTTCCTGTAACATTCTATGAATCGGCGGAGCTTCTGCCGCCTTTTGAGGAGTACGCGATGCAAAACAGGACTTACCGCTATATAAAGGAAAATGTGCTCTACCCGTTTGGATACGGGTTGACCTATTCCAAGGTTGTATGTACTGCGCTTTGCTATGACGCCGGCAGCCGGACGGCAACCGTCGCCGTACAAAATACCGGCAATCGCGATACCGGAGAAGTGATTGAACTGTATATCAGGGATAACGGCTCAAAATGGGCGGTTTTTAACCATAAGCTGTGCGGGTTTCAGAGAGTGAATCTCAAAGCGGGCGAAACCGCGGAAATCCGCGTTCAACTCCCGCCTTCGGCGTTTGAAGCGGTGGATAATCTGGGCAGGCGGATGGTGGAAAGCGACAGCTTTACGCTTTTTGCAGGCACCAGCCAGCCCGATGCGCTCAGCCGCAACCTTACCGGAACCGCTTGCCTGCAAACAGAGATCCGTTTATAAACCCTTATCCGGTAACCCACACCTCCGTCCTGCGGCCGGAGGTGCTTTTGTTTTTTGCGACATTGGAGAGTGTAAAATATTTACTTATCGTTACAAAAAAATGCTTATGCGTATTTGGATCACAAACAGGTAAAAACAATGCGTATTGCAGTAACGAAATACCATTTACTTCAATAAACGCAAACTTATACAATGGTATTACATCCGGGGAACAGTTCTATCGCCAGTTCTATTATTAATGAAAAGGGGGAGAAACAAGCCATGAAAAAAGCAATTGCACTCGTATTGGCTGCATTGATGATCATCCTCTGTGCAGCTTGCGCCGCCCAGGAGCCTGCCGCGTCGACCGCTCCCGCCGCTGCCGAAGCAGCCCCTGCAACTGGAACGGCGCCCCCGGCGCCCGCCGACCAGGAAGTCACACTGACATTATGGACCATCGCAACCGAAAGTGATTCCCACCATGTCCCGTATCAAAAGGCGATCGCAGATTATGAAGCATCACATCCGGGCATAAAGATCGTCCACGAGAGTTTCGAAAACGAGTCATACAAGACAAAGATCAAGGCCGCCGTTGCCGCGAACGAGCTACCCGATATATTCTTTACCTGGAGCGGCGGTTTCTCCACATCCTTCGTAGAATCCGGCCGCGTTCTTTGCGTTGACGAGGCGTATAAGAGCTTTCAGGAGGAATTGCCCAAGGCAATGCTCGGCAATCTTACCTGGGACGGGAAAATATACGGCTCCGGCTATACCATGAACGTATCCATGCTGTTCTACAACAAAGCGATGTTCGACAAGTATGGCTTAAAAGCGCCCGCCACTTTTGATGAACTCGTCGCGGTATGCCAGACATTCATCGATAACGGAATTACGCCGTTCGGTATCAGCGCAAAGGATATCTGGGTGCTTGCGCAGGCGCACGACGCGTTTACGCTCAAATCCGTAGGTGCGGGCACATTATCCAGCGTATTGACGAAGGACGGCAAAAACAGCTACAATTCCGCCGCGTTCCTCGATGCGTCCACAAAGTTTGCGCAGCTTGTAAAAATGGGCGCTTACAGTAAAAATGCGATCGCCCTTTCCAACGATGAAGCATGCGCGACGTTCTATGCGGGTGAGGTGCCTATGTACATCATGGGCAGCTGGATGCCGGGTTCAATTAATACGGACGCCCCGAATCCTGCGGATTTCAGCGTTGTCCCCGTTCCGGTCATCAACGCCGGCAACGCCGCGCTGACCGATTTCATGGGAGGCCCTTCCGACTCCCTGATGGTTGCAGCATCCACGCAGTATCCGGAAATCGCAGCGGAAGCTATGTTTGAAATTGCGAAAGGCGTTTCCCACTATGGATACCTCAACGGTTGCGGCCTGCCGGCATGGAAGATCGACTACGACGACAGCTCGGTCAACCCGATCACGAAGGAAGTCGCGAGCTATGTTTCCAAAGCCACTTCTTTCACACTGTGGTTCGACACGCTGATGCAGGCGGAAGATGCGGGCGTCTATCTGGAAAACCTCCAACAGCTCTACTTGGGCGACATTACACCTGAGAACTTTGTGGAAAATGTCGCGGCGCAGCTCGAACGATAAGTATAGGTCCTAAACCGCATATAACATGAGCTGTTTGGTGGCAAATGGTACGATTTGCGAATATCGACCTCTCGGCAAAACGGGGGGTCGATGTTTTGGTATCAATGAAGGCCGCCGCCTTCGCAAAACAATTTCGGTCATGGGGGAATGACGCATGAACAGACTCTACAGAAACAAGCCCGCCATTCTGCTGTTTCTCCTGCCTGCGCTGATTTTATTTGTCGGAATTATCATCGTCCCCATCATTATGTCCACGTATTACAGCCTGCACGACTGGAACGGCTTTACGGACATGCAGTTCATCGGACTTCAAAACTATATCGAGCTTTTTACCAATCAGGCGGTAAATTTTCCGCAGGCGCTTTTAAACGCCGTATTTTTTGCGGTGGTATCCATCGTGATACAGATGCCTTTATCCCTGACGCTTGCTTTGCTTCTGGCTAAAAAAAGGAAGGGAAGCCGCTTCTTCCTTACCGTATTTTTCATCCCCGTTTTGATGTCCACCGTCGTGATCGGTCAGTTATGGCTGAAAATCTATAATCCGGACTACGGAATTTTGAATGTTGCTTTCAATGCACTTGGCCTTGATTCCTGGACCAGGGTATGGCTTGGGGATAGAAGCATCGCGCTTGTCGCCACGTTTATTCCGATTTTATGGCAATATACAGGGTACCATATGCTGCTCATGTATGCTGGTATCAACAGCGTTCCCGCTGAAATACAGGAAGCCGCATTGATTGATGGCGCGACCGAGTGGCAGGTAAACAGCAGGATTATCCTGCCGATGATCAAGCCGGTCCTCCGGGTATGCGTTATCATCTCCGTAACGGGTTCGCTGAAGGTCTTTGACCTGATATACATTCTTACAAACGGAGGTCCGGCGCACGCCACCGAGGTACCGAGTACGCTGCTTGTGCAAATGCTGTTTTTACGCAACCGGTATGGATTTGGGAGTGCAATTGCCGTGCTTCTGATATTCCTTTGCTTTTTGTTTGCCGTTATTTTAAGAAAAACATTGAAGACGGAGGTCGATTGACATGCGTTTGGTCGATGATGCGCGCCCTTATTTGGCGGAGGAGGCGATAGCAGGCAAGCGGCCCGGCAAGTTCAGGGTGAAGGAGGTTTTTGTTTATATCTTTTTGGGAATATGGGCGTTTATCAACCTGTTTCCGCTCTATTGGATGTTCACCTTTTCGCTCAAGGACAATGCGGAGATATTCGGCGATAACGTGATCGGCCTGCCCAACAACTGGATATGGGCGAATTATGAGGCTGCGCTCCGCGTCGGCAACATGGGCAGGTTTTTCCTGAACAGCTTTATTGTTTCTTCCATAACGATTCTGCTGACCGTGATTATTGCCATGATGGCGTCCTTCGCGCTAACCCGTATGATCTGGAAAGGCCGCAAGGTCATGAACAATATGTTCGTGCTCGGCATGACGGTCCCGATCCATGCGGCGATACTGCCGGTATTCCTTGTGCTTTCCCATTTAAAAATGCTCAATTCTTATCAGGCGCTGATCGTGCCGTACACGGCGTTTGCACTTTCTATCGCAATACTTATTTTTACGGGGTTTTTACAGGATATCCCCAGGGAACTGGACGAGGCGGCATGCATTGACGGCTGTAGTATATGGGGGGTATTCTTCCGTATTATATTTCCGATGATGCGGCCTGCCGTTTCAACGGTGGGCATATTCACATTCATACAGACATGGAACGAAATGATGTTTGCGGTCATATTCATCAGCAGCTCGGAATTCCGCACGCTGACCGTAGGCATTCAGACGCTTTCCGGCTCTTATACCACGCAATGGGGCCCCATAGGTGCCGCGCTGGTGCTGGCAACCTTCCCGACGCTGATCGTGTATGCGTTTTTGAGCAAAAAGATACACGAGAGCTTTAACGCAGGCGCCATTAAGGGCTGAGCCGTTCACATGTCGGCGTTTGTTTTACACGAAAGGGATATGCTGTTATAATTACATTACCTTCTGATTGCACATACATTTATATCAATCTGCTTTTTTGTACGGGGTAAGCGCATGATTATATCCGCAAATGCAGCAAAGTCAAAATACTCCGCACATTCGTTAAAAGTAAAAACATGGAGATTCTTTTTGCTTCTGCTTTCGGTCTTTTGCGGGATTATGGCGGTATCCTACAGCATTATCATGACCAGGGCCGCTGTTGAAAACGAAGTTTCGAGCAGCGAGCTTGCAATGACCAGCATCAGCAAAAACATCAAGGTCAGCCTTGACCGCTACAAGGAAATGTCCAGGCTGATCATGTTGAATTCCGAGGTAGTTCAATTCCTGCGCGATACCGGCAGCGGCCATACCTACAACGCGACGCAGGTGCGCGACGGTATCATCAGCATTTTAAACATATACAGCTTTGTCGATTCGGTCTATGTGTACCGCCTGGACGGAGAATCGGTCCGTACCGGGGGCGGGGTGATGCTGGTCGATGAAGAGCTGATAGCGACGCCAGAGTGGAACAAGCCTCTTTTGGACGCTAAAGGCGGCATTACATTGATGATCAACGGCGGCGGCGCGTTTAAAAAGCGCAGCGGCTCCCCGCTGATCACGATGGCGCGTCACATTTATAACATCGATACAATGGAAATATGCGGTTTGTTGGTAGTCAATCTGTCTGCGAGCGTATTGAACTCGACCATCAAGGATTTTGCCGACAGCGACAGGCACATTTGTTTTTTTGACCGTGAGGGCAATGTGCTGTGGGGGAATGAAGGCTTAAAGGATACCTTCAGCCAGCAATTTGTTGGGAGAGGTTTCAGCTGGAAGGAAACGACACAAGGCGTAAAGAGGCAGCTGCTCAGTGCGTATAGCACTGCGGATACCCCGATCGTACAGATAAGCCAGGGCGAGATTCCCTTTATAGTCATGCAGTCGTGGGAAACCATCTGGATCGCGGTGACGCTCATCGCGGCGGTCATGCTTTCCATGTTCAGCAGCGGCGCGTTTATCTCTATCAATATTGCGCGTCCGATCGAGCAGTTGACCACGGCGATGATCAACACAAAGCCCAACGGACTGCTGCAAAAAATCAACCTGTCCTTGCCGGATAACGAGATAAGACGGCTGGCGGATACCTACAACAGTATGATCGATCAGATCAACCAACTGATAACCGAGCTGATCGAGAAAGAAAAGAGCATACAAAAAGCGGAGATGCGTGTACTTCACGAACAGATCAAACCGCATTTTCTGTACAATTCTTTGGAGACCATCAGCTATATGGCGCTGCAGAACGACGTGCCAAAGGTTCATGACGCACTGGAAACGCTGGGCAGTTTTTACCGCAACTTCTTGAGTAAGGGAAACAGGGAGATTCCTCTGCGCAATGAGATATTGATTGTAAAGGATTATCTGGCGCTGCAAAAGCTCAGGTACGGCGATATATTTGACGACGAATACGAACTGGACGAACGTGTGCTCAATATCATGATCCCCAAACTCATCCTCCAACCGCTTGCGGAAAACAGCCTGTATCATGGAATACGCCTGAAAGGGGAAAAGGGCATTATCCGCGTACGCGCATTTGAAAAGGACGATGCCGTGCATATCGCGGTATACGATTCCGGCGTAGGCATGACGCGGGATAAGATTGAGGAAGTGCTTTCAAACGAGACGGAGGACACAGATGCGCTTTCGGGTTTTGGCCTGAAGGGAACGATTGACCGTATCCGCTATTACTGCAATTACCGCGAAGTAATCGAAATACGCAGCGAACCGGGCGAATACACCGAGATTGAGATTATAATCCCAAAATTAAGATAAGAGAGGTGCAAGCAAATGTTTAGAGTCATGCTGATTGATGATGAAGAACCTACACGTTTGCTGCTTAAAGGATCCATTGACTGGAAATCTCTTGACCTTGAGGTGGTCGGCGAGGCGGGAAGCGGCATAGAAGCGATCAACAAGATCGATGAAATCAAGCCGCATATTGCCTTTGTGGATATTTGCATGCCGTTTATGGACGGCATCGAATTCTCCAAGCTGGCAGCCAGCCGGTATCCGCAACTGAAGATCATCATTCTTACAGCTTTTGATGAGTTTGAATACGCCCGGCAATGCATCGGCTTATCGGTATACGGATATATACTGAAGCCTATTGTGCGCATGGAGATTTACGAGGTTTTGAAAAAAGTTATCCAGTCCATCCATGAACCGGCCGGCGACGCGGAGGAGTATTGGGAAATCGAACCCTCGGCTATCAGCCGCATAGCCAAATATGTGGAAGAGCATTACACGGATTCCAGCCTGAACCTGACTTCCATCGCCCAGACATTCGGCTTTAACCCGAGCTATTTAAGCAGGCGGTTCAAGGCGGAGATAGGCAGCTCGTTTATCGAGTACCTGACCGAGTGCCGCATGAAAAAGGCGATCAACCTGGCGAAGGAGAACAAAAAGATGTTTTATACGGCCACTGCCGTCGGCATTCCGGATCCCAATTATTTTGGGCGGTGCTTTAAAAAGTATATGGGCAGTACTTACTCCGAATACTGCAGGAAAATTGCAAGCGTAGAACCGCACATCGTACGGCCCGAAACGGAGCCGCCCCGGCGATAAGAGCAGGGCGCCGTTTCGATTTGCAGGCCGATTAGAAAAATACAAGCCCGATTATTTGTCAGCCATGCACTTTTCCGCTGCCGCGGCAGGGATAGTGATCCGGCTTATCTGGTACGGTTTCTGATTCTTATTCCAGTTACACGGAAAATACTTATGCCGGTATGCGCCCGGCGTCATGCCGGTGCTTTTTTTGAACACGCTGACAAAATGGCTTTGCGAATTAAACGCTAAATAGTTGCCGATCTCCTGCAATGTAAAATCGGAGAACCGCAGCATGTTTTCGGCGGCCTCGACACGCTTTTCGCGGATATAGTCGGACACGGAAACGTTCATTTCACGCTGGAACAACACGGAAAGATAAGAGCGGCTTAGGCCTACGAAGGAGGCGATCTCGCCGACGGTAATTGTCTCATGCAAATGCAGGTAGATGTAATCAAGCGCGTTTAAAACCGCCTTTGAATACTTTCTGTGAAGCCGCTGCTTTGCCGTGCGCAGAGTGAATTCCTCCATCATGATGCGGTGCAGCGCTGCGATATCAGCTACCGTCTGGCAGGTAGTATCCATACGCTGAATGAAAAGGTCGCTCAGATTATAAGCCATCTCCTGCGCCATCCCGCCCTCTATGGCAAAGCGGGTCGCCAGAGTCGTGGCGGCTACAAACAGGTAGCGCTTGTCTCGCACCGGATCATCCGAAAGGTGGCCGACGGCATTGCCGTTGAAAATACGCGCACCTTCTTCTACCGCGCGCAGGTCACCCTCCTTCAGATATTCGTATGGCAGCAGTTCCTGGTTATAGGCGTGGTGCGAAAACCCGTACTCACGCTGCAGGAATACCATGTGTACCAGATTCTTTTCTATATGTGCACGTTCACGCATGCTGTCGTCCCCTTTTTCAAAATTGTAGTACGTTGCAGAATGCAACGTGGATGATACGGACAAAACGTGGATGATATACGCCTGCCCCCGAAGAATGATACAGTACCATGGAATATATCCATGCGGAGGGTTTGAATAAATCTATGGCAAGTTTGCTTCTCGTAATCATCTATATTGCATTTATTGGGCTGGGGCTGCCGGATTCCCTGCTGGGCGCGGCGTGGCCGGTGGCGCATATCGATCTTAACGTGCCGGTATCGGTCGCCGGTATTGTGTCCATCGTTGCCGTGAGCGGAACGGTGCTCTCCAGCCTGCTTTCCGAGCGTATAATCAAGCGGTTTGGAACAGGTATGGTGACGGCTGTTTCTGTTCTCATGACAGCTTTTGCGCTGATGGGAATGGGCTTTGCCCAACGGTTTTGGGTGCTGCTGGCGCTTTCCGTACCGCTTGGCCTGGGTGCGGGCACGGTGGACGCCGCCCTCAATAACTTTGTTGCGCTCCACTATAAGGCAACGCACATGAACTGGCTGCATTGTTTCTGGGGGGTAGGCGCGACGGTGGGACCAATGATCATGTCGTTTTATCTTGCGCAGAGTTTCTGGCATGGGGCGTACCGGACGGTGGCAATCACACTGCTGGCGATCGTATGCCTGCTGGTTTGCTCGCTGCCGCTGTGGAAGCGCATGGGGCGGGGCAGGGAGGCAGAGGAGCATAAAGAGATCCTTCCGCGCAGGGAACTGATCAAACGGCCCGGCGCCGTGTTCGCGTGCATTGCGTTTTTTACCTACTGTGCCGCAGAATACGCCGCCGGCCTGTGGGCCAGCACCTACTTTGTCAATGTGAAGGGAATTGCGCCGGATATCGCGGCATCTTGGGCATCGATGTTCTTCTTCGGAATTACGGTCGGGCGGCTGCTTTCAGGTTTTGCGGCGTTCAGGCTGTCGGATCGCACGCTGGTGCGTATTGGGGAGGCGACGATACTGTTTGGCGTGCTGGTAATGCTGCTGCCGCTTACGAGTACGCTGCAGGTCGTGGCGCTTTTGCTCATTGGCCTGGGCTGTGCGCCGATATTTCCGTCCTTGCTGGATGAAACGCCGCATCTGTTCGGCGCGCATCTGTCGCAGGGTATGATGGGCTTGCAGCTGGCGAGCGCATATACCGGCAGTACGCTGATGGCGCCGCTGTTTGGATGGATATCCCCCATCGTCGGGCTGCAGGCATGGCCGTACTATCTGCTGCTGTTGTTCGGACTCATGATATTTGCGACCGAGCGGACGCAGCGCGAGGTTGCGCGCGCGGCGCAAGTGGATACGGCGGGGGCTTGCAGCTGAGGGCATGCGCACCGGGTCTTCCGGATGCATTTCAACATACACGACAGCCTGGAACGGAATTGCCCACCCTATGCGGGGCGCACGAAAGCGCTTTTTAAGCTTCTGCGGTATACCACGCAGTAACTGCAATAAAGCAGGATTGACGCGCCGATCCACCCGACGCCGTCGGCAAAGTAAATGCCCCAAACGCCGATGCGGGCGGGCAAAATAAGAACACAGAGCATACGCAGTGCCAGCTCCATAAAGCCTGAAAGCAAGGGGATGACGCTGTTGCCCATACCCTGCAGCGCGGAGCGGGAGATATAGAGCAGATACAACGCGGGCAGGCAGAAGGATATCGCAAGCAGATTGTTATAACCGATTTGTTTGATCATTCCCATTTCGGCCGGGTCTGCTGTAATAAACAGCCCGATCATACCGCGCCCAAAGACAACGGTCAGTACGGCAATGACTATGGCGCTAAAAATAACAATCCGCAGCGCCGTACGCACACCTTCCTTGATGCGGTCAAGCCTTGCGGCGCCGAAATTTTGCCCGACAAAAACGGCGAGCGCGCCGTCCATGGAACTGCCGAGAAGGTTCATGACGCCGAAATACTTACCGGCCGCAGCCACGCCCGCCACGAACAACTTGCCGTATCCATTGACGACGTACTGTATCGTCAGCCCGCCCATTCCGATTACGGCATTGCGCAGTGCAAGCGGCGTACCAAGGCGCATGAGTTTCCCCAAGGTATGGTCGCTGTCGGTAAAATCTGTTTTTTGTACCCGTACGGGCGTCACGCGGCGCAACATATACAGAGAGTACATCAGTGAACAAAGCATGGCGATCACGGTGGCGGCCGCAACGCCCTCTATGCCCATGCGCAGCACGCCCACGAAGAATAAGTCGAGGGCGATATTGGCTATGCTGGCAAGGATGATGGCGACTAGCGGCGTACGGCTGTTGCCGAGCGCGCGCAGGATAGCTGCAGTCGTGTTATAAGCGAAGCAAAGCGGCACCGCGGACAGCACCCAGTTGAGGTAGACACATGCATCCGCCAATATCTCGGCGGGCGTATTGAGCAACATAAGTACCGGCCGGATGAGTAAGAGACAGAGCACAGTCATGGCAGCGCCCAATGCCCCCGAAAGGAGTATGGATTGCGCAACGGCGCGCCGTAAGCCAGCATCGTCCTTCGCGCCGAAGCGCTGCGCAAACAGTATGCCGAAGCCCTGCGTAAAACCTAGCACAACGCTTACCACCAGCCAGTAAAAGGGGCTGGTGGCGCCGACGGCCGCGAACGCGTTGACCCCGATAAGACGCCCGACAACCACGCTGTCGATGACGTTGTACAGCTGCTGGAAAATGTGGCTCAACAGCAGCGGCAATGCGAAGGATACGATGAGACGGAGCGGTTTTCCCTCCGTCATATCCATGGTGGCCCCGCTCATCGGATATCGTAGACGCTGCGCGCAGCGACGGATGCCGCTGTACCGCGCAGTACGCGGATGCGGCGCTCGCCTGCATCCATGTCGAAGTAATTATCCTCCAGCACAATGTCCGCATCGCACAGGAGTTCGACCGAGCGCGCGTAGGCTTCCGCCATCACCACGATCTCATCGCCGGCCACCCAAGCTTTTAGCTTCGGGTCAACAAAGCGGAAATGCTTGGGCGGGCAGAAAAGCACGCTGCCTTCGCTCACGATTTGACCGTCATGCTCCAAATGGTAGCTGTAGTAACAGCCAAACTCGTCCTGAGCGGAAAAATCCTGCGCCTCCAGCCAAAAGGCGGAAAGCGGGGGAACGGATACCGTAAAGGCGCCCTCCTCGATCACACTTGCGTCGGGGCGGCGCAGCGACCAGCATGCGCGGCCTGTGAAGGGCGCAAGCGTTTCGTTGCTGACGTTAAGCCTTGCGCTCTTTTTAAGAGAAAACGGTTCGGCGTTGACGTTGGTGTTTTGCGAGAGCACGCCTTCCTCGTGGCAGGAAAGCAATACCGGCGCGAAAAACCGTCTGGCGTAATAATGCAAGGCCTTCCAGCGCCCAAAATAGTCTATGGACGACCAGCTCGCTACAGGCCAGCAATCGTTAAGCTGCCAGATCACGGCGCCCATACAGCGGCCGCGGTTCCTGCGCCAGTGCTCCACACCGTACTGCATAGCCTGCGCCTGCAACAGCTGCGAGGCGTATACGAGCGTATCCAGGTTATGCGGATATAGGTACATTTGCGCCAGATACGCGATGATTTTGCCGTTGGCGGAAGCGTTGCGCTGGTGCTTTTCCATGACGTGGGAAAAAATGTTGCGGTCTTCTGGACAGGTGAACGCCTCAATTGTCTTCATACTCGGGAAGGCTTGAAACCCGAACTCCGACACATACCGGAACATATGGTTGCGGTAATCCGTAAACGGCAGCCCGCCATGCCAGACTTCCCAATAGTGTACGTCGCCGCGGTCGGGGTCGTTGGGAAAGTCGAAGCTGCCGCCTGAGGACGGGCTGGCCGGCCAGTAGAATGCAGCCGGATCCTCCTGCCTTAGAATCTGCGGGAATATATATTCATACATTTTGATATAGTCGGAACGTTGCCTGGAGGAGGATACCCATTCGCCCTGTGCGACAAATTGCTCCATTTCGTTGTTTCCGCACCAGAGGCCCAAGCTCGCATGGTGCCTTAAACGCCGCACGTTGTCGATGATTTCGGCGCGGATGTTTTGTTCAAACGATTCGCTCAGATTGTAGACCGCGCATGCAAACATAAAATCCTGCCAGACGATCAGGCCCAGTTCGTCGCAGATATCGTAAAAGAAATCGTCGGGATAATACCCGCCGCCCCACACGCGGATGACGTTGAAGTGCGCCGCCGCCGCGTCCTCCAGCAGGCGGCGGGTGCGCGCGGGATTGATGCGGGAAAGGATATTGTCCTCCGGAATATAATCCGCACCCATGGCGAATATGTCGGTGCCGTTGACGCGGTGGCAGAAGCATTCGCCCCATGTATCCTTTTCAATGTGCATGGTCATGGTGCGAAGCCCGATACGTCTTTCCCATGTGTCAAGAACTGCCGAGCCTGACCGCAGCGTCACGCTTACCGTGTACAGCGGCTGCCCGCCAAAGCCGTTGGGCCACCAAAGCGCCGGGTTTTGGATTGTGATGCAGCAGGCTTCACCCTCCGCCGCATGAGTCGTTCCATCGGGCGCGGTAACGGCAGCCGTAACGTCGGTCACGGAATCGGTGATGCGTTCAACATCTGTGCGGATGTGCAGAAGAACTGCTCCGTTTTCGTGCGTTTGTGTGACATATACGCCTTCAATGCGTGCCGAGTCAATGCCCAGCAGCGCAATATCGCGCCAGATTCCGGCATCCGGCAGGCGGGGACCCCAATCCCAACCAAACATGCAGTGGGCTTTGCGCAGCAGAGGAAAACCGGTCATAGCGTCGCTCGTGCCGTCCGCGCGGCTCTGCGCATACGCCTGTTTAATGTACTTTGTCGGCGAAGCAAAGCGAATTGCAATGCTGTTTTCGCCTTGACGCAGTAGGTCCTTAACGTCAAATTCCCAGGTGCGGTGCATGTTGCATGCTTCACCGGCTGTTACGCCGTTGATATGGAGAGTTGCAAGCGTATCCAGCCCATTGCAGCGCAGCAGAACCTTGCCGCAGGAAAGCAGCGCATCGCTCACCGTGAAGGCCCGCGAATAGATAAAATCATTCTCCATCAGTGCGAGCGCATCCGTTTCATTGCTTCGCCAATAAGGGTCTTCCATACGCTCGGCCGCCAGAAGGTCGGAATAGACCGAGCCGGGCACCCAAGCGGCAATATGCTCCGTCTTGCCGGCTATGCACATTTCCCATGCGCCGTTGAGGGGAAAAAATATCATATGTTTATGCCCTTTCAGATTTATGATAATAAGAGGAACCGCTGGGGCTAATAAACAATGCTTCGGCTGCGTACATCCTGCTATGCATGTGAAAACCACATACATTAATACGAAATCGTTTCAACTTATACTAAAACAAGACAAAAGCCTTTGTCAACATGACAAAAAATTCAACGGCCTGTCATTGCCGCGCGATGACACAAATCGACGGATTATGACGGGAAAAAAGTCGGAAAAATGCCGATAATGCGCAGAAAAATCCAATAAAACGGCGGCATTGCTGTTGTTGCTGCAGTGCTTCTTATAACCGGATAAAAGGCGTAGAAATATTTGTTTAATTTTACCCTTGACAGATGCCAAATATGAAAATATAATAGAACCATAAAAATACGAAAACGATTAAGTAAATTCTATTTTTTCCCTTTGCGCCGTTCGGCAAATATGCCGGAACGCCACTCTTATTCGAGGTAACCCCTAAAATCCTCGCCATTATATCCCGGTTATAAACCCGCTAAAGTCACAAAGCATAGCGCAATGCGCAGCGCCCTCAAAAGGAATACCAAGCATCTCTACAGTTCAGACACAGCCCGGATATGCTCTTGGCCGTGTTTTACGGCCATAACAATAATGCAAATAGGAGGATAGTCATGAAAACGAAGGCATGGAAATTATTGGCCCTTGTTCTGGCGGTATCCATGGTAATGGGTGCGGTTGCATGCACACCGACAACGCCTGCTGCAGAGCCCACCGCCGCGCCGGCAGCCGAGCCCGCAGCTGAACCTACCGCTGCTCCGGAACCAAAACCTGTTACGCCCGGCGGCGAACTGCCCAGAAACGAAACGCTGTACATTGGCGGCCTGCAGTGGGGCCGTATTGTTGGCTGGAATCCTCTCAGCGGTGATATGAACAACGCGATCGCCGTAACGGAACTCCCTGCCAGGCAGCCCGTTTGGGAGACCCTGTACATGTATAACCTGCTCGACGGCAAGCTCTATCCGCTGCTTGCCGATGGTGATTATTCATGGAATGCCGACCAGACCCAGCTTACCGTCAAGATTAAGGCCGACGCCAAGTGGGATGACGGTACGCCCGTAACCGCGCATGACCTTGCATACACCTACGCTACGCACCTGAAATACAGCACCGTCAGAGGCAGCGAGTTTAAGGATTACATCGAGAAGATAGAAGCTGTTGACGATTCGACAGCAATCCTGTATTCTAAGTTGAATGACGAAGGTAAGCCTGCCAACCCGCTTAAGGTTGTAGATTACCTCGGCAAGGCGTATGTTGTGCAAAAGGCTTATATTCAGAAGCTTGAAGAGCGCAATGGCGGCGATGCGGACAAGATTAAGAACGATCCCTGCGAGGATTTCGTAGCCTCCGGCCCGTACAAGAGCTTCTATAGCGACGACCAGAAGGCTGTCTACATCCGTGACGATAATTACTGGGGCCAGGCCGCTTCCATGTGGGGCAAACTGCCTGTTCCGAAGTATCTGTGCCACACCATTTATGCGGATAACGCCGCCACCCAGGTTGCGTTTGCGGCAGGCGAAATCGACGTGGACCAGCAGTTCATTGAGAACATCCAAAACCTCTGGCTCAAGGACAATCTTCCTATTTCCACTTACATCGACGAAGCACCCTATGGCATTTGCGTGGCGATCCCGACCGCGTGGTATAACATGAACTCCTATGGCTTGGATAATGCTGCGGTACGTAAGGCCATCGCGCTTGCGGTGGATTATGACGCCATCATCGCCAACGCCATGACCAACCAGAGCCCGTCCTTTAAGGATGTGCCGCGCTCCATGATGAACCCCACCGAGGGCGAACAGGCTACCTTTGATCATGAAGCGGTGAAGAGCCTCCAGTGGGCGGGCAACGATATCGAGGGAGCAAAGGCGCTGCTCGACGAAGCAGGCATTGTGGATAAGGACGGAGACGGCTTCCGTGAACTCAAAGGCAAAAAGCTTTCCTACAAGGCTGTTTGCCCGAACGGCTGGACCGACTGGCAGGCGGCCATGGAAATCGTAGCTGCGGCCGGCCAGAAGATCGGCATTGAGATCACGACATTCTTCCCCGAGTGGGCCGTCTACCAGACGGTATTTACCAATGGCAAGCAGACCGAGTATGACATCTTCATGTGGTCCGGCGACGGCGCTGCCCCGACCCAGCCGTGGCAGCGTGTACGCCAGTACCTGAGCAGCGAGTTCGTCGGCCTGGAAAACAACTGGGTCGGTAACTTCGGCGGCTATTCCAACAAGAGGGCCGACGAAATCATCAAAGCCATTCCGACGGAGACGGATACTGCTAAGCTGAAGGCGCTCTATACCGAAGCGGTTCAGATCTATCTCACTGAGGTGCCCTCCTTCGCGCTCATGTATCGTCCTGAGCTGTTCCACGCCGTGAACGAGAGCGTTTGGACCAATTTCCCCGAACAGGGAGACGGTCTGAACATCCCGCCCACTAACCTGCTTTGCGGCTATGGTATTGCAGGCTTGTACAACCTTGAGCTTGTTAATCCGTAATACGTAGATTAGGGTATAAAACAGCCATGTTTTAATTCCCATTGAAACATGGCTGTTTTTCTCTTATATCAAGGTGGAGGTGTGGAAATGAAAGGGTACTGGAAATACTTTCGCAAAAAAATCATTTGGTTTGCAATCACATTCATCTGTGCGATCATACTGAATTTCGTTTTGCCGCGGCTTATGCCTGGCGATCCTGTCGCAGTGATTACGGCGCGTGCCGTGACGGGTATGACCAACCCGACTGCCGTACAGGAAGTCTACGAGGATTACGCGCGTAAGTTTGGAACCGATCAACCCATACAGGTGCAGTTTATCACCTATATTCGGAATTTACTCAAAGGGGATTTCGGGATTTCGTTCAGCCAGTACCCAAGGCCGGTGGCGGATATCATCGCTTCCGCGGTATGGTGGACGATAGGCCTGCAATTCCCCGCCATCATACTCGGCTGGCTGATAGGCAATGTGCTCGGAGCGCTCGCGGCTTACATTCGAAAGGGCTTTGACAAGGTGCTTATGCCGGTGTTCCTTTTTACAAGCAGTTTACCGGCGTTTGGTATGGCAACAGTGCTGCTTGTATTGTTCGCCATTAAGCTCAAGGTCGCACCTACTGCGGGCGGATACGGCTTTGATCTGATCCCCGAGTTCAGTATGCGCTTTGTCAAATCCGTACTCCAACATTACCAGCTTCCGTTCTGGTCCATCGTTGTGATTGCGATCGGCGGCCAGGCGATCGGCATGCGCTCCATGTCCATATATGAATTAAATGCCGATTACGTGAAATACAGCCGTTTCTTAGGTATTAAAGATCGAAAAATCGTAGGCTATGTGTTTAGAAACGCCATGCTTCCGCAGATTACAGGCCTTGCGCTCTCCATTGGCACCATGGTCAGTGGCGCGCTTGTAGCCGAGATAATATTCAGTTACCCCGGGCTTGGCTCGACCATACTTGACGCTGTCAAAGGTTCGGATTACCCGCTCATTTCTGCGGCAACGCTGATCATTACGATTATGGTGCTCATAGCGAACTTTCTCATAGAAATTGTCTACGGCTTAATAGACCCACGCGTCAAAGCCGCGCAGATGGAATGAGAGGAGGGAATGAAGAATGAAGAATACGTTTAGGCAAGTTTTCCACTCCTCCAAATTTGTCGTAGGGTTTTTGATTTTTATTGCTATGCTCCTGACGGTGATCATTTACCCGTTATTTATACCGGATGACCCGTTGCTCATGATCGGCCAGGGTACGTTCTTTAAGCCCGGCACGTATGTCTCATTGCAGGACAGTCTGAATACGGAGCGTATTTATACACTGAAACTGGATGACGCCGGCGCCAAACGCATTGAAAGCAAGCTTAGCGCCGATGACCGCGCGGAAATGAAGGCGTGGCTGATCGAATTTGGTATCCCTGAAGAAGAGATCAATACCGAGGATACCGAAAGCCTGCTCCACATGTGGTGGGATAACTTTGACGGCACGCTAAAGTTCAAAGGCATGACTTCCGCCAAAAGAAAGTATTATGTTCGTCTGGATGCCAGGCTGGAAGGAATATTAAAATCGGAAGATTTGCTTGTGATGCAGCCGGATTCGGAGACTGGTGAGCTTGTACAAACCAATAAAGTTGTGGATACGGATTATATAAATGTCAAGGATGTGGCCAATGTTCTGTACTTACCGTTGGGTACGGATAATTTCGGCGCCAACGTACTTACGAAGCTGGTGTCCGCATGCGGCACCTCCATGCTGATCGGCCTGATTGCAGGCGTGATCGCGACACTCATAGGGCTTGCGTTCGGTTTGTTGGCCGGTTACATCGGCGGGCTTGCGGATGACATTATCATGTTTATTACCAATCTGTTTACGGTGATCCCATCCTTCGTATTGCTGATACTGATTTCATTTTCCATCGGGCAGGAGCAGCGCGGCGCCACGACTGTCGCGATCGTGATAGGTTTTACATCTTGGGTGTGGACGGCAAGGGCCGTTCGCGCACAGGTGGTCTCACTCCGCAACCGCGACCATGTGAACCTTAGCAAATTGTCCGGGCATTCGCTTCTGCGCATTATATTGACGGATATTCTTCCTTACATCGCTTCCTATGTGGTCATGGCGCTGATATTGCAGATCTCCACGGCAATACTCGCCGAGGCGCAGCTTTCCATGCTGGGGTTGGGGCCGAAGACGACGGAAGTGCCCACGCTGGGGTTGATGATGTACTGGGCAATGGCGTATACGGCGCATCTCAATGGCGCATGGTGGGCGTATTTCCCTGTGATTATTTCCATAGCGCTGATCAGCTTCTCGCTGAATTTGATGAATACTGGCCTCGACCAGGTGTTCAATCCCACTTTGAGAGACTAGGAGGCCGGTTATGGGTCAAGTAATGCTGGAGGTCAAAAACCTCACAACCAAATATATCACGCGGTTTCGCGAGGACGTTTACGCGGTGGACGATGTCTCGCTCAGGATAGAAGAGGGGAAATCCCTTGGAATAGCGGGAGAAAGCGGGTGCGGTAAGTCTACGCTTGCGCTGAGCCTCATGGGATACTATTTTCCGCCGCTGCACTATACGAGCGGAGATATTATCATAGACGGCCGCAACATTTCCGGCATGAAGCCGGACGAAGTACGCAGAACCATACTGGGTACCGAGATCGCTTATATTCCACAGGCGGCGATGAATGCGCTCAATCCCACGCGCAGGATCATACGCTTTGTGGAGGATGTTGTTCGCGCACATGATCCCAAGGCGACCAGGAATGAGATTTATGATATGGCGCGGGAGCGCTTTGAAGTGCTTGGCTTGCCTGTAGACGCATTGCAAAAGTACCCTGTAGAGCTTTCCGGTGGTATGAAGCAGAGAACGGTTATTGCCGTATCCACTATTCTTTGTCCCAAGGTCCTGATTGCGGATGAGCCGTCGAGCGCTTTGGATGTGACAAGCCAGAAGATGGTCATCAAGATGCTCAGGCACCTTATGGAAGATGGATATATCAAATCAATGATATTTATCACCCATGAGCTGCCTCTTCTTTACAACGTGACGGATGACATCATGGTCATGTACGCGGGCCAGATCATAGAAAAGGGCAGCGCGAAGGATATGGTGTTTGATCCCATGCACCCATACTCCAGGGGTTTGATGGGTTCCATCATCGTGCCCGAGCAGGGTGTGCGCGATGTGAAGCTGACCGCTATCCCCGGTACGCCGCCCAACCTGAAAAAGCCGCCCTGCGGATGCAGGTTCGCGGAGCGCTGCAAATACGTGAAGCCGGAGTGCAGCATGATGAATATTCCTTTCAGGGAGCTTGAAGGCGGGCGCGCATACCGTTGCATCATACCGGCTGAAAAGCTGAAGGAGGTGTATGAAAATGCGTGAAGCAATGCACAGGGCTTCCGGCAAAGACAGGCCCCTATGCCTGAGCGGCAAAGGAGTTACTAAGATATACGGTATGGGGGATAAACGAAATGTAGCGGTCGATCATGTGGATTTCGAGTTTCATGAAGGAGAGTTTGCCTCGATCGTGGGCGAATCCGGCAGCGGAAAGACAACGCTCGCGAAAATGCTGCTGGGTCTTACCAGCGTAACGGAGGGCGAGATATTCTTTCAGGGCAAAAAGCGGGATATTGGAACACAAAAGAAAAAGAGGGAGTACTGGAAGGGGATACAGGCGATATTTCAGGACCCGTTTTCGTCCTTTAACGTATTCAACAAAATTGATACCGTACTGCTGGACTGCATTCATATGCGCGGCGGCCGGCGCCTTCCCTATAAGGAAAAGGTGAAGCAGATGACGGAAGCGTGCAGCTTTGTCAACCTCGAGTTTGCCGAGCTTACCAACAAGTATCCTTTTGAGCTTTCAGGCGGCCAGATGCAGCGGCTGATGATCGCGCGCATTTTTCTGCTCAAGCCGAAAATCCTGCTGGCCGACGAGCCGACATCCATGATCGACGCCTGCTCGCGCGCAACGATACTGGATATGCTGCTGGAATTACGCAATGAAACCGGCATGACGATTATATTCATCACGCACGACATCGGCCTTGCCTATTACATTTCCGATTCCGTCCACATTATGGAGCATGGCAAATTTGTAGAAAGCGGCACGGCGGACGAGGTGATCTTAAACCCCAAAGCGGCTTATACCAGGCGACTGATCAGCGACGTTCCAAAGATTTATGAGGAATGGGATCTTTCCACCGTCTGAATGGAAATGATGCAACAAACGTGATAAAAACACAACCGCGTTGATATGCGTACAATATGCGCATCGCTAGAATGGATGTATCAACGAAGAAAGAGGTACCGGGTATGGACGTAAAAAAACTGGTTTCGCAAATGACGCTGGAGGAAAAGGCGTCGCTCTGTTCCGGGCTTGATTTTTGGCATACAAAGCCGGTCGAACGGCTTGGCGTCCCCTCGGTCATGGTGAGCGACGGCCCGCACGGGCTCAGAAAGCAGGCCGAAAGCGCGGATCATCTGGCAGTGAACGAGAGCATAGAAGCCGTTTGTTTTCCCGCAGGCTGCGCAACGGCCGCGTCGTTTGACAGGTCGCTTTTAACCACGCTGGGCGCAGCCGTGGGCGACTCATGCCAGGCGGAAAAGGTGGGCGTTGTATTGGGCCCTTCAGTTAACATCAAGCGCTCCCCGCTTTGCGGACGCAATTTTGAGTATTTCTCCGAGGATCCGTATCTGGCGGGCGAGGCAGCAGCCGCGTACATCAACGGCGCGCAGTCAAAAAACATCGGTACGAGCATCAAGCACTATACGGCTAACAATCAGGAGCACCGCCGGATGTCAAGCAGCTCAGAGGTCGATGAGCGCACCATGCGCGAAATTTATCTTGCCGCTTTTGAAACGCCGATCCGGCAGGCGAAACCTTGGACGGTGATGTGCTCCTACAATCGGATCAACGGGACGTTTGCAGCGGAAAGCCGCCTGTATATGACGGAGATTCTGCGGGATGAATGGGGATTTGACGGCTATGTGGTGACGGACTGGGGTGCAATCGTTGACCGCGTCAAGGGCATCGAGGCGGGCATTGATTTGGAAATGCCATCCTCCGGCGGCGTTAATGACAAAAAGATCGTCGCGGCCGTCCGTGCGGGCGAACTGGATGAAAAGCTGGTGGACCAGGCTGCGGAACGCATATTGGGCATCAACTACCGTTATATTGAGAACGCGAGGCCGGATACCGTATGGGATAAGGAGGCGCAGCATGCGCTTAGCGCACAATTGGCGGCGGAATGCATGGTGCTGCTAAAAAATGCCGATGGCATACTGCCGCTTCACCCGGAGGATACGGTCGCATTCATCGGTGAGTTCGCTCAAAAGCCGCGTTTCCAGGGCGGCGGCAGTTCCCACATTCATTGCTTTAAAACCACAAGCGCGCTGCAGGCAGTGGCGGATTCCTATCACGTTTCTTATGCCAAGGGGTTTGAAATTCAAACGGACACCATGAGCGAAGCACTTATGGAGGAAGCGGTCGCATTGGCTAAGAGCGCAAATGTCGCGGTTGTGTTTGCGGGGCTGCCCGACGCGTATGAGTCCGAGGGCTATGACCGGTCCCATATGCGCCTGCCCGATTGCCAAAACAAACTGATTGCAGGTGTAGCTGCCGCGAATCCCAACACGGTGGTGGTGCTGCACAACGGCTCGCCCGTCGAGATGCCCTGGGCCGATAGCGTCAAGGCCATTCTTGAGGTTTATCTTGGCGGCCAGGCGGTTGGGCTGGCGGCGGTGAACGTGCTGTTTGGCAAAAGCAACCCCTGCGGCAAGCTGCCGGAAACATTCCCGAAGAGGATCGAGGATACGCCGTCCTATCTGTTCTACGGCGGTGAGAAGGATATTGCGGAGTATCGTGAGGGCGTATTTGTAGGCTACCGGTACTACGATAAAAAGAATATGGATGTGCTGTTCCCGTTCGGCTTTGGGTTATCCTATACGACGTTTTCGTATTCCAACCTGCAGGTGAGCGGGGAAACAATATCCGATGCCGACACATTGACGGTTACGGTGGACGTAACCAATACCGGCGGTGTATTCGGCAAGGAGATCGTACAGCTTTATGTTGCAGACAAGGTCAGCACGGCTATTCGCCCCGCCAAAGAGCTCAAAGGCTTTGAAAAGGTGGGGCTGCAGCCGGGGGAAACGCAGACCGTCCGCTTTACGCTCAATAAACGTGCGTTCGCGTACTGGAATACGCGGATACACGATTGGCATGTGGAGAGCGGCGAGTTCGATATCCTCATCGGCAAATCTTCGCGGGATATCGTATGCGGGAAGACGATCACCGTCAACTCCACCGTGAAACTGCCCATGTACTATGATATGAACAGCATATTTATGGATATTTTAGCAGACCCCGAGGCCCGGGCGGCGGTCAAACCGCTGATGGATGGCATTATGAACACGTTAGTGCCGCAGAAGGACAAAACTGCCGGTGTGGCGGGCGATGCGATCACTTCCGAAATGATGGAAGCCATGCTGCAATACATGCCGCTGCGCGCCGCACTGAGCCTTGGCAACGGTCAGGTTGTGCCGGAACAGGTCGACTCGCTGCTCGAACAGCTGAATAAACGATAACGCTCAAAAAATCGGGCCGCATTCGGCCATCGCCTTACTTATCCTTTCTTATGAGGGGTTCATTATGAAATTTGGGTACTTCGACGACGCAAGCAGGGAATATGTGATTACAACGCCGGCAACGCCTCTCCCTTGGATCAATTATCTTGGCAACCAGGAGTTCTTTGGGTTGATTTCCAACACCGGCGGCGGATACTGTTTCTACCGTGACGCAAAGCTGCAGCGTTTGATTCGCTATCGTTACAACAACATTCCGGCGGATATGGGCGGCAGGTTCTATTATTTGAAAGAGGAGGGCGCCGGCGCATGGAGCCCCGCGTTTCATCCCTGCGATATGCCGCTCGACGCGTACAAGTGCCGGCACGGATTGGGATATACGGTATTTGAAAGCGCAAAGAACGGACTCTTGGCCACATTGACCTGCTTTGTTCCGATGGGCGAAAACTGCGAGGTGCATATACTCACGCTTCATAACGCGACGCCGCAGAAAAAAGGAGCCCGGCTTTATGGCGCGGTGGAGTGGTGCCTGTGGAACGCGTTGGACGATTCATCCAACTTCCAGCGTAACCTCAACATCGGCGAGGTGGAAGTCGAAGGCAATACCGTATATCACAAGACGGAATATCGTGAGCGGCGGGATCATTATGCTTACTACGGCGTCAATGCGGACATTGCGGGTTTTGATACCGACCGCGACGTATTCCTGGGGCAATTCGGCAGCTGGTCGGCGCCCGCGGCCGTAAAAGGGGAGACGAGCTTTTCCAGCATGGCGCATGGCTGGTCGCCCATCGCGGCGCTGCGCATGGATATTGCGCTTTTGCCGAATGAGGAAAAGACCTTCGTATTTACGCTGGGGTACGGACGCAATCCGCGCGATCAAAAATTTATAGCGCCGAATGTGATCCGCAAGGATGACGCCGCCCGTGTGCTTAAAAAATTTGCGGACCCTGCCGCCGCAGCCGCCGCATTGCGGGAGCTCGCCGGCTATTGGGAAAACCTTCTCGGACGCTATCGTATTCAAAGCGGCAGTGAAAAGCTTGACCGCATGGTGAATATATGGAACCAGTACCAGTGCATGGTCACGTTTAACATGAGCCGCAGTGCGAGTTACTTTGAAAGCGGCATGGGCCGCGGCATGGGCTTTCGGGATAGCTGCCAGGACCTTCTGGGGTTCGTGCACCTTATTCCCGAGCGGGCGAGAGAAAGGATACTGGATATTGCAGGCATCCAACTCGAGGACGGCAGCACGCATCATCAGTATCAGCCGCTGACCAAGCGCGGCAACAATGATGTGGGATCGGGCTTCAACGACGATCCGTTGTGGCTGATTGCCTGTACGGCAGCATACATCCGCGAAACAGGGGATTTTTCCATACTCGACGAGCGGGCGCAGTTTGATAACGTTGCTGGCAGCGAGCAGCCGTTGATGGAGCATTTGCGCCGCAGTGTACGCTATTCGATGGCGAACAGGGGGCCGCACGGCCTGCCGCTTATCGGCCGTGCGGATTGGAACGACTGTTTGAACCTCAACTGCTTTTCGGAGGAGCCGGGGGAAAATTTTCAAACCTGCTCCAACTTTGAGAGCGGCATTGCGGAAAGCGTGTTTATCGCGGGCATGTTCGTAAAATACGGCAGGGAATACGCCGAGCTATGCAAACGGCACGGTCTCTCGGAAGAGGCGGCGGAAGTTCTTTCCGAGGTCGCGGCTATGGAACATACGGTGGGGGAGTACGGCTGGGACGGCGCATGGTTTTTACGCGCGTACGACGCGTTTGGTAACAAAGTGGGCAGCAAAGGATGCGGCGAAGGGCAGATATTTATTGAAACGCAAGGTTTCTGCGTCATGGCGGGCATCGGGCTTGAGGACGGTAAGGCACAGCTGGCGCTCGATTCTGTACGCGAGCATTTGCTTGGCGATTATGGCATGGAGCTGCTGCATCCCGGCTATACGGTGTACCGCAAGGAGCTTGGCGAAATCACAAGTTATCCGCCCGGCTACAAGGAGAACGGCTCAATCTTCTGCCACAACAATCCGTGGGTCAGTATAGCCGAATCCGTGCTTGGCCGCGGCGAAAACGCTTTCGATCTGTATCGGCGCATCTGCCCTGCCTATATTGAAGAAAAGAGTGAAATACACAGAACCGAGCCATATGTGTACGCGCAGACCATAGCGGGCAGAAGCGCCGCACGCGAAGGGGAGGCCAAGAACAGCTGGCTGACGGGAACGGCTGCATGGGCGTTTGCAAACATCAGCCAGTATATACTCGGTATCCGGCCTACATTTGACGGGTTATCGGTTCGGCCGTGCCTGCCCAAAGAACTTGGCGCATACGATATCGTGCGGCGTTATCGCGGCGCACAATATAAGATTCATGTTCGGCAGACGGGCGAATATTCTCTGACCGTCAACGGGCATACGCTCGAAGGCGATACGATTCCATTTGATCCTGACAAAAAGATGTATCTGGTAGAGGTAACGGTATGAAGGGCTTTCCAAAGGGGTTTTTATGGGGTGCGGCATGCGCATCCTATCAGTGCGAGGGCGCGTGGGATGCGGATGGCAAAGGGCCGAGCATCTGGGATGATTTTTGCCACGATGCCGGCCATGTACGCAATGACGATACGGGCGATATCGCCTGTGATTTCTATCATCGGTACGAAGAAGATATCGCGCTGATGAAACAAATAGGCATAAAGGTATACCGCTTTTCCGTCAGCTGGCCGCGCGTGATGCCGGATGGCACCGGCAGGCTCAACGAGGCGGGCCTGCAGTATTATGACCGTGTGATCGATACGCTGCTCCTTCAGGGGATAGAGCCTTGGGTAACGATATACCATTGGGATTTGCCAAGCGCTCTGCAGGCAAAAGGCGGATGGTTGAACCGCGATACCGTGGATGCGTTCGGCGCTTACGCGACGGTAATAGCAAAGCGCTTTGACGGGCGCGTAAAAACCTATATGACCATCAACGAGGCGCAGTGTGTTGTCGGCCTCGGTTACGGCAACGGCGAGCATGCGCCGGGATTTTCGCTTTCCAACGCGGAGCAGGCGTTATGTATGCATCACCTTGTGCTTGCACATGGTGTGGCTACAAAAGCGCTGCGTGAAAACAGCAGCTCGCCTGTTCGTATCGGTGCCTCACCTTGCGGCAGGCTTTGCTATCCGCTTGAGGATTCGCCAGCCGCGCGGGAGGCGGCATACAAAGCATCTTTTCATTTGACAGAAGACGACTGGACATTTACGTTCAACAGCTTCATGGACGCTCTGATGTTCCACAGGTACGCCGATGACGCGCCTGCGTTCTTAAAGGAATTTGAAAGCACTGTTCAGCAAAGCGATTGGGAACTGGTGGAAAGGCCGGATTTCCTGGGCGTCAATGTGTACCACGGCACCGGTGTGGACTTGGACGGCAGGCAGGTTAAATGGCAGCCGGGCTATCCGCTGACCGCGACCAAGTGGCCGGTCGCGCCGGAGGTCATGCACTTTGGCATCATCAATCTATACAAGCGCTACGGGTTGCCCATCTGCATCACCGAGAACGGGCAATCCTGCAACGACCGAATTTTCATGGACGGCAAAGTACACGATCCCGACCGCATCGATTATACACATCGGTACCTGCTGGAGCTGAAAAAGGCCGTTGACGAAGGCGTGCCTGTACTGGGTTATCTGCACTGGAGCTTTCTGGATAACTTTGAGTGGGCCGGCGGCTATGATGAGCGATTTGGGATGGTGTATGTCGATTATCCTACGCAAAAGCGCATCCTGAAGGATTCTGCGTTCTGGTACGCCGATGTAATTGCAGGTAACGGCGCTATGCTGTGAATATTTGCACACGTATAACAAATGATGTGATCATTTACGAAACATACTGCCCCTGTACGGTACGATGGCCGTACCGTGCAGGGGATAAATAAGTATGGCTCAGCAGGCATCGGAAATTCAAGTAATCGTTTAAGCTATGTCTTGTCCTGTAAAACGCTTTGGGGTATACTGTAGAATATCAATGGCTGCGGAGGAACGTCTATGGTTTCCATGAAAGATATTTCACTAAAATGCGGCGTTTCTGTTGCCACCGTCAGCAAGGCGATCAACGGGCATAGTGATATTGGCAAGCATACGGCCCAGCACATACGCAATGTAGCCAAGGAAATGGGTTATCTCCCAAATGCGGCCGCCCGCGCACTCAAAACCAACCGTACTTATAATCTTGGCGTTCTTTTTATGGATAAGACACAAAGCGGATTGACGCACGAGTACTTTTCCGCCGTGCTGGACAGTTTTAAGGTCGAAGCGGAGCGCAGGGGATACGACATTACATTTATCAGCAACAATCTCGGCCAATACACGATGAGCTATCTCGAACATTGCCGGTCCCGCGCATGCGACGGCGTGGTCATCGCCTGCGTAAATTTCAACGATCCTGCGGTGGTGGAGCTGGTACGCAGCGAAATCCCGGTCGTAACCATAGACCATGTGTTTAACGAAAAGACCGCAATTTTATCCAACAACGTACAGGCCGTCAAAGATATTGTCACCTACATTTACCAGCAGGGCCATCGCAAGATCGCCTTTATCCATGGTGAGGATACCTCGGTCACGCAGAAACGTGTCGCCGGCTTTTACCGCACCTGCCAGGAACTGGGGATCAACGTACCGGAAGCATATGTGCGCAGCGCGCTTTACCATGACCCCGCTTCAAGTGCAGAGGCCACCCGTGCGCTGCTTTCGCTTTCCGAGCGTCCCACCTGCATCATGTATCCCGACGATTTTTCCTTTATTGGCGGCAGGAACGTAATAGAAGAAATGGGGCTGTGCATACCGGAAGACATCAGCGTAGCCGGGTTTGACGGCATTTATCTTTCACAGGTTTTGCAGCCTGTGCTGACAACGGTCCGGCAGGATACGGTCAGCTTGGGCAAGGAAGCGGCGACGCATCTGATTACAAGTATTGAGCAGCCTCAAATTGCCGTGATCGAGCAGGTCATGGTTGCGGGGCATCTTCTACCCGGCAAATCGGTGATGAAGATTTAAGGTCATATACATACAACAAAAAAGTGCAGGAAGATAAAGCCGGACGCATTGTTTGCGTCAATGGCTTTCTTACACGCAAAACGCTGCGCCGTTTCTTTGTCAGCCGTTCTTTTTATTGCATTTATCCTGATACATCAAATGATCGATATGCTTAAGGAATTGCTGGATCGTTATGCCGGAGTCGCGCCGATAGCTGTCGTAGCCTATACTAAAGTCGATGCAATAAGGGACATTTTTTTGCGCGCGAAATCGCTCAATGTTTGCTTTGAGCCTGTCTACAGCGGAAATTAAGTCGCTTCTATCCTGAATTCGTAATATCACAACAAATTCATCGCCACCGTAACGGCTGATTAGGTCATCCTTTCGAAAGCTTGCCTGCAATATTTTTCCCGCCTCGATCAACGCCATGTCTCCGGTCGCATGTCCGTAAATATCATTTATCTGTTTGAACGAATCGATATCGACCATGATTCCGCCCAGTTCTTCCTCCGCAGCACTGGAATTGAACCATTCCTGCATTTGCCGGTCCAGTTGCCTGCGGTTGTTAAGCCCCGTCAGGTAGTCGATCATAAGCTGATTGTTTTGCAGATTGATAAATATGATAAGCACGGAAAGTCCCATGCAGGCCCACACGATGGATACCCCAAAAAACAAGGACTGAACGATTCCACCGATAAAAGGCGGAATGGCAAAGAGCATCAGCGGCAGGAACACCCGCCGGTCAATCGACTTTCTCCTTGTAAAGACATAAAACAGCGAGTAAAACAAATAAGAATAACAGATGATGACCAACAGGTAGAACAGCTCGCCCCGGTGATAGACATTGCTTTCGTCAATACGGAATATAAGTCCAAACTGTACGCTCATCAGCGCAAGTATGCAATTGACAGAGAGAGGAATTGCGCCCAATGCCGCCAGCTTCCTAATACGTTTTTCATCCCTGTTTACTTGGAAATCCGCATAAAGACTCCATATATAGCAGGGCGCCGGCGTCATGGCGCAATATACTGCCGCCACCAGAAGGGACAAAACGCGCATCGCTTGGCCCGCTACGCCGCTTAAAAGCCATTGCGCCGTATCCAAAACCAACAGCGCGGCGTTCAATATCAATATAATCAAAAACAGCTTCTGGTCATATAGGCGCTTTTCCCCGCTATGATGCACATTCCCGTAAATGATAAACAGGAATATCAGTGCGAAGATATTTAACTGCGAATATGCGATAACGTTCATAGTACACCCAATTGGCCCCAAAATACAGATTTTTATAGTAAGTGGCAGGAGCACCAATAAGTACTCCATGCATCATAGTATCATAGATTTTGCTCCCAATAAACAGTTAGGTTATACAACAAGGCTTCATATCGGTTTGGACCGGTACCTGTTATACGGGAATAAAGAAAATATAAGCTCCCGGTGTTTGCTCTTATGAAAGCATTCAAATGCAATGAGGAAGAGACGGCGGTCATGCAAGCAAGCTTGAATACGGTACGACCTCAAACGTATTCGCGTTTGCACAAAGGTACTCCAGCAGCGCCTTCAGATTCTCGGGTGAATACGACATTTTATCTTCGTCGTCACTGATTATTTTGTGAAGATGAAGTAGTATGACTTCTGTTTCGCTTCCACAGTTGAACAGTTCTGCTTCTACCGTTTCGGCCGGAGTATCCGCAAGCAGCGGTATCCTTTTGATTGGGAGAAATTCGAATCCGTCGTTGTACAGGCACAGTATATTTTCGGAAAGCCCAATACTTTCGAAACCCGCTCGGTACATCTGTTGAATGAGATAGGGATTACAGTCGCCATAAGGGGAAATCACCATATTCTGAAATTTGGTGAAGAAATGTTTTTGCAGCCACACCCTTGTACGTTGGTATTCGGAAAGCATTTTATCACACTGCGCATACATATCCTCCTGGTGTGAGTAGGAATGGTTGAGAATATCCCATTCATCCATATAAAGCTCGGCGAGCTGTGCGTATGACATATGGCCGTCTCTTCCTGCCAGCGTTGGAATAACGGCAACGCTGCCTTTGCAGCCATACTGCGCAAGCAGAGGATAGGCCGTTGTATAAACGGATTCAGCCCCGCCGTCAAATAGAAATACAACCTGTATCTTGTCCGGGTTCAACTCTACGGTAGGCACAGCATCATCGGGATAACTACTTAACTGAAGTATTACCGCGGCGTCTTCCAGAATACATTGCGCATCGGAATACACCTGCGTGTATAACAGCAACAGGCAAACGGCGATTACGATAAGGGCAATGCTTAGTTTTTTCAATTCGCGCTCCCCTCTGCGGTTACTGAACTGTTTTTGGTAAATATTGCATGAAGCTGTATTGCTGCGTCCAAATGCAGGGTGAGCGCCGCCTGATCCGATGTTATCGCGCCCTGCCATCCGGCGAAGGAATACCCCTGCGCGGGCACTGCCTGCAGCGTAACAGGAAACTCACGAAAGTACATCCCGGTCCATGGAAGGTCATTCGATTCCAATGTGATGGTATTGATTTGAATGGAACCTTTGCCCGAAACGGAAACGGTTAACTCGTTCATTTCGTCCAAATCAAAATAAGATCGAATGTGGCGGCGAACATAATCCGGACGGTATTTTGCGTACTCTTGCATTCGCCCGATTTCGTCAAGATAATTGTTTATGTCGCCTTCATGCAGATTCCATCTGACGATGTGCTCCGGTACATAGGGAAGATATACCGCGGCCATCTTGTTTAACTTTCCCAGTGCGGCCTCCGGCCGGAAGTTGCTGTTAAGCAGATCCGTAAAGCGGGTGATGAATTTTTCTTTGAATTCCGCATTGGTCAGCAGAGTGCGCAATATCACAGTCAGCTCTCTAGGGTTATACCAATATTCGTTGTCAATAGAAGTTGCATTTGCGAGCATGTCATCCGAATAATCTACGTCATACAGGCCATATCCCATATCCAGATCATAGACAAGCCAACGCCATCTGCCGTCCTGGCCATAGGGCGCATTCCGGGAATAGTCCGGTGTTCGTTTTCTCCAGATGCGTACATTGTTGGCAATCCAGTCCTGGTTGCCGCAATAGATTTCCAATATATTGTATTCAATATAGTTGTCGATATCGATTTGCGTTTCTACATACGCATAGTTTTCAGGCTTTTTCATATCTTTGCTTTTAATAAAGCGATATAGTGCAATATAAGGAAGCTCATCTCCAACAAAACCTTCCTGCACTTCATCGTAAATATTGCCCGACGGGTTTCGGATGATGACGACGTCCTCCGCATTAAAATCGTATTTCTGTGCAATATAGTCCGCGCTGTACAACGGCCTGATGTTATAAATTCCGTAGTATTCGCCGTTGATAAAAGCGATGCAGGGGCACGATTCCTGGATATCCAGCTTATTTGGATCGGCAAGGCTTTGCATAAAGGCATCGCGGAACAGCAAGTGCTGTGAATCCGATGCGGAGTTTCGGAGTATGATGCCGTTCAGGGGAACATACTTCCCGCTGCCACCGGCAAAAAAGTCATAGTCGAATGTCGCCTTCTCGTCATAATCGGTATCCGCCAAAAGACGGAGGCTCTTATTCGGATAATCCAACGAGTATCCGCCATGTGTGTGCAGGCCTATGTTCTGGGATATTTTCATCGTGCCATCCGGTTCAAACAACTCCATATGCGCAGGCCTTTCCCACAGCTTACCCTTCTGGTTATAATTTGCCGGCAATGCCTCCTCACCTGCCGTTTCAGGATGCAGCTTGAGCCAGTCATCATATACCTTTCCGGCCACATAGATGCCGGTTTCATAATCGGATAAGTTTTTAGGATCGGTCGTGATCGAAACCACAGGAATATCATACCGGCTGCATATACCGGATTGTACAAAATAGGTCTGGGTGAAAATGTTGCTCTTAGGGTAGCCGGACCTGAAAGCGCGTGCGCGTACGACGGCAGGGGTATCCTGCCTCACGAGGCGTATGGGCGCTTGATATCGATATGCATCCTCCGTAGGGTCGGATCCGTCCAGCGTGTAGAATATTTCGGCCTTGCTGTCCGTATGCGACAAAGAAAGCGCAGTTTCCTCCTGATAAAACCCGGCAGACAGGCTGAATACCACATTGGCGAGCCTTTGCCCCTGCCGGTTTTCCATAAGCGGTTGGAGCCCGTTGCTTATCCCTGCCGTTCCGCCGTCAAACCAGTACACGTTCTCACTTCCGTCCGGTTGACGGCCATAGGAGATATTCGGGTACATGTGATCAAACAGCATGGTTGTTTTCCAGGTGCGCCCGGGCGATGTCAGGACGATAACATTGTCATTTCGTTTGAGCTTGAAATTTGCATGGATACTGCCGGCGCTGATCTCGGAATCTTTTCCGGAAGCCCAAACGACCAGATACGCCTGCGGTTCCAGCCATATTTCAGGGAATTGCCACATATACGGGTTTTGCGGGTCGGTGGTTAAACCAAAGCCCTGCAGGTTGACCTCGTTGTCCGCCGTGTTGTATAACTCGATATAACTATGATATCCACCGTCATCGGCCTGCAAAGAGTTCCGGTTGCCGGCCATGATTTCGTTGATAACGATGCCGTATTGCTCCCGGGTTTGTATGGTTTCATACGCGGAGGAAAACAGGCTCTTTTCAATACCGATAAAAAGGGCGATTCCCAGGCAAAACCCCGCAAACAAAACGTGCTTCCAGTGCTTTTTCATTATGCCGCCACCCTCTATCCGGTCACTTCCCCCGAGAAGGAAACCAGATTCACTTCTTCTATCCCGAGCTCGCCGCTGCGAAAGTGCTCCATCAGGGTATGCGCTTTTTGCTTTTTCAAGTAGACCTCATATGTCATCTCCATATAGTTGGCGCTGATATTCTGCATACGCAGTTTATGCTTAATGCCATAATCCTTTAATATTTTCTCCGTGGCCGGCTGTTGTAACTGCCGGCCCTTGAGCACCAAAAGGTAGCAGCAATCCGAATAAACGGCCTTCCCGAATATGAACATCATAACGGCGATGAACAGGCTGCCGACAATTGCGATTAAAAACGCACCCGTACCCGCCGACAGTCCAACGCTGATCGACCAGAAAAGGAATGCGAGATCTCGCGGATCCTTAATCGCGCTTCGGAAGCGTACAATGGATAACGCGCCGACCATCCCTAAGGAAATGGCAAGATTGCTGCCGATGAGCATAATGATCATTGCGGTTGTCATTGCGATAGCGACGATGGAGACGTTGAAGCTGAGAGAATACAGGACTCCAGTAAAAGTCTTTTTGTACACAAAGAAAAGGAACAGCCCCAGTACCGTAGTGACCGCCATATTAAAGGCGATGGTTTCCAGCGTATAGGTGTTCATACCTTCGGTCAAATACCGGAAAAGATCAATCTCGCTCATGCTTCCTCCTAAATATGCATGATTTGTCTGGACAGCACATATTTGCTGATGGAGTCGGTTTGGGGGTGGATATAGGAGAGCATGCTTCGTAAAAAGCCGGGCAGGGTATCGTGGTATTTTACCTCTAAAATGTATTGCTGATTTTGGAGTACGCTCACCAGTGGAACATTTCCCTCAAACAGGCAATGTGAATCCATAGAGGCGCTTATGTTTTTGTCGATTGTGATACGGATATCTTCAAAGGGCAGATCATATGCCTGCCGCATATAATCCACCAGCAGGATCGGTCGAATTCGCTCCACCTGACAACATGTGTAGAATTTGCGAGCCACTTTGTTAGGTATGCCAAGAAGAAAACCGTAATCACCGCTGATGAGTCTTATGGCGTCAGCTTTGCTTATCTGCATGCCTTCCTTGTGAACATAAGCCCCGACTTTGTTTTTAATTTCCAGCTTCGCCATTCCGGTTTGCGCATGATAGATGCGGATGCGCAGCTTTCTTCGTTCCGATAAGCCATTGATTTTTTCATAATAATCTCTGTTGTCCGGTGTGTCGAAATACAGGCTTCTGATCCAGTACTCCCCGTATTGGTTTGCATGTATATCAGGATGCATAACATGCCGAAGATATTGCCGCAGCATGCATGCATCCCGCTTGTTTACATAATATTTGACTTCGTGGCGGAATACGTCCGTCGTCCGGTCTGCTTGCGTATGCATATGATCGTGCCTCTGTTTTTCGCTTATATGCGGCGCTTGTAGTCTGGGTGATTATAATTCATTCGTAATGCGTATGCTTTATTCTTTGTTCTATGCACTAACCGATATATATATGCCATATATATAAAATCTTCAGGCAAAAAGCGTATGGCAGCATACTGATTTCGTTATTGACATATGCCAAAAATCGGGTATAATATGGTTGTTTAATGACATATGCCATTAATAGAACGAAAGGCCAGTGTTGAAAGGAGTTTGCCATGAGAGTTGCCATACCTGTTGACGATGACAAAACCATCGTTTATTCCTCTTTTGGGCGCGCGCCGTACATTGCGATTTACGATACCGACACCAAAACCAAGAAGTACATCAATAACATGGCGGCAGCCGTGCAAGGTGGGGCGGGCATCCGCGCTGCACAGCTTGTATTGGACCAGGGTGCGCAAGCGGTGCTGGTTCCGAAGTGCGGTCAAAATGCAGCCGGTGTATTCGCTGCGGCAAATGTCGCGATGTATCAGGCTGCGGGCGGGGTAAATGAATCCATTGAGGCGTTTGAGCGCGGGGCGTTGCCGCCGTTACGTGATATACACGCCGGGTATCATCACCACGGAGGCCGGTAACATGCACATCGCCGTACTCAGCGGAAAGGGCGGCACCGGCAAGACACTTTTGGCGGTGAATCTCGCCGCCGCGGCGGGCCGGGCGGTTTATGCGGATTGCGATGTCGAGGAACCGAACGGTCACCTTTATTTCCGGCAGGAAGTTGCAACCGTACGATCCGTTTATACAGGCATTCCTCAAATAGACGACGGTTTGTGTATTGGCTGCCGCAAATGCGTAGAGGCTTGCCGCTTCCATGCGCTCGCGTTCATACGGAATGGTCCCGTGCTGTTTCGCGAGGTTTGCCATTCCTGCGGCGCCTGCATGTTTGTATGCCCGGCACATGCCATCATCGAGGCGGACAGGGAAGTTGGAAAGATAAGTGCCGGCAATTCGGGAAGTATTACGGTGCTTTCGGGCATCATGAACACCGGAGAAGCGACCGGGGTTCCGATCATACGTGAGTTGCTGCATGAAATTCAAATAGATGACAGGCTGACCGTGATCGACTGCCCGCCGGGGAGCGCCTGCCTTGTTATGGAAAGCATCAGGAACGCCGATTTCTGCCTGCTAATAGCCGAACCTACGATATTCGGCGCACACAATTTGAAAACGGTATATGAGCTTGCGCGAATGTTCGGCAAGCCGTCCGGTGTGGTATTAAACAAATGCACGCAAGAAGACAACCATTCCGAAGCCTTTTGCAAGCAAAACAACATAAAAATACTGGGCCGTATACCGTTTGACAAACGGCTGGGCGAAATGCATTCGAACGGCTTGATTGCGGTGAGCAGGGAGACCGATTATCAAAACATTTTTGCTGATATCCTGATTGGGATCGGCAAGGAGGTGCGGCATGAAGCGGCTATTGATACTCAGCGGTAAGGGGGGTACGGGTAAAACGACCATTGCCGCCGCATTTATATGCCTGTCCGAAGCGAAAGCGTTTGCGGATTGCGACGTAGACGCGCCGAACCTGCACATGATCGTATCGCATCCGGACGTACCCGATCAAGAAGATTACTACGGATTACCCAGGGCAAGGGTGGAAATTGACAAATGCAACGGTTGCAGACAATGTTTGGAAATGTGCCGCTTTCATGCCATTACGAAAGACGAGTCCGGAATTCGCGTCGATCCGTTTGCTTGCGAGGGCTGCGGCTTGTGTTCGCTTGTGTGTCCGCATGATGCGATAGCGATGGAGCCGGCATTGCTTGGCGAGCTTCAACTGTATCGTGGTGGTGCGGTTTTTTCTACAGCTACGCTCAAAACGGGGAGCGGCGCATCCGGCAAGCTGGTGACAGAGGTAAAACGGCGTATGTTCGAGGCCGCGCCCAAGGCGCAAATCGCTGTCATCGATGGCTCGCCGGGTATCGGCTGCCCCGTAATCGCTTCCATGAACGGCGCGGATCTGGTACTGATCGTCGCAGAGCCATCCGTGTCCGGTATCAGCGATTTGGAGCGCATTGTAAAGACCGCTTCACAATTTGGATTAAAGACCTGTGTATGTATAAACAAATGGGATACAAATCCCGAAAAGGCGGATGCGATCACATCGTTTTGCAAAGGGCGTGGGATTCCGTTGGCAGGACGTATTCCGTTTGATGAATCCGTAGTGCGCGCCGTGAATGCCGGGCAAAGCATAACGGAAACAAATTCTGCCGCTGGAAGGGCCGTCAGGGAGGTATATAAAAAGAGCATGAAATTGCTGACGCGCTCCTGAAATATGCAGGCTACATACGATCAAATACAATAAAATAAAAAAAGGAGAAACGAAAATGAAAATTGCAGTTGCAAGCGACGGGGTAAGCATTTCGGAGCATTTTGGGCATTGTGCGGCTTTTCTTATTTACCATATAGAAAGCGGTGCTATCGGGAAAGTGGAGGCCGTGGAACCGCCGGCGCACAGGCCGGGCGTGATACCGAATTTTATAAGCGATTTGGGAGCTCAGGTGGTTATTGCGGGAGGTATGGGACAGGGCGCCGTGAGTATATTTGATGAAAAGGGAATCGAAGTCATTACCGGTGCGGAAGGATTGGCTGAAAATGCGGTATCCCTCTATTTGGCGGGAAAGCTTGCGTCTTCAGGCTCGGTATGCAGCAAGCATGAGCACGCCGGTGAATGCGGCGAGCACACATAAAACGAAGATAAAACAAATACACCTGACGGCCTGTCGTCAGGTGTATTTCCATAATCACTTCGTTGAGAATGGGTTCGGTGCCCCGAAGGGGCAAAATCGCGCCGGTGACACGATTCAGTTGCACGCCTGTGCCCTATGCGCCGCCATGCGGCCTGCGGCAAAAACATATCTACAGAATCATGACGGCCTTGAGCGCGTTCGCATGATCGTTCAGATATGCCTGCACGTCCTTCTGGAATGTGTCCATGTGCAGCGTATGCGAAATCATCGCGGCCATATCCAGCATACCCGATGTGCAAAGATCCAGACAGGCAGGGAAGTATAGTGCCGGCACGGCGTTGCTTGCCCTGATCTGCAGCTTGTTATCATGGAAATGCCGCATGTCGAACGTGGCGAACTGCCTGTCGCCTGTGCCGATGCCGATAAAGCCCATCACGCCGCCGACGTTCAAAAGCTTCATCGCGTCCGGCATCGCGTCCGGCGTTGCGGTCATCAGCATTTTTTCCACGCCGCCTTTGGCGAAGGGATATTGCGACAGATCGACCTGGTCGCTGTGTATGACGGCATCCGCGCCCCACGCCAATGCAAGACGGTCGCGCGCATCCCGCCCGGAGCGGGTGATGCCGTATATTTTGCGCGCCCCGCTCAGCCGGGCCAGCCTGAGCGCAAACAATCCGATGGGCCCCAATCCGTATACGATAACGTCGTCGCCCATCGTGATGCCCGTTACCTTAACAAGATCATACGCGACGCCCAGCGGTTCGATGAGCGCCGCCTCGGCATAGGAAAGCGAAGAAAACTTGACGCAGGTCTCGCACGGTACGACTATATACTCCGCAAAACCCATCGTACCCACGCCGGAATTGAACATGGAGCGGCCCGACATATCAAGGTCCACCTTGCCGTCGCGGGAAAGCGATGAATATCTGTCGAACGTGCCGCTCTCTATGCATATATCGTCCCCGGGAGCGACATTGTGCACAGACGCGCCCACCTGTTCAACAATACCCGCCACCTCGTGCCCGAAGGGCGCATATTCCTCCGCTTCCATGGCGGTACGCACATCCGTTCCGCACAAGCCGCAGGCTTTGACCTTTACCAGCACATCAAAAGGACCCACGGATGGGATCGGTATCTCACGCATCTGGATATCGAGCTTCTTTTTTACAAATACGGATTTCATAAAGCGCCTCCTATCGTTGAATTTTACATGATTGTGTGAGCACGGGATGGAGCTTCTCTCTGCATAATTAACATAGCCGATATTACGACTACTTTACAGTCAGTATAACGGAAAACAATTCATTTCGCTAGTGAACGCCCGGTATGGCATCATGTTGAGAATATACTGCCAAGAATTTGCGGCGCATATCCGCTATTCTACTCGCCTTTGATCGTGCTGGACAGCGGCACGACATTTGCGGAAACGGACCATTTGGTTCCGTCATATTTCCAGACGGTATCCAGCCGCGCCAATACATCCAGCTTGTGCAGGCCTCGGATTTCCTGCGAGCCCCGCAATGTAAGGGTACCTTTCTCATCCGCGAACGTAAGCTTCGAAAAGCCGATATGTTCGTCAAATACGCGCGCGTCCGCCGTCAGTTTTCCGCTAGTGTCTATCCAGCCCGACGCGCGGTAGGTTTCAAGGTCTGTGGGAATGAGCGTGAAACGCTGCCCGTTTTCCAAAGTAAGGGTGGCACGGGGGCCATCCTGCATGGTGAGCGTATAGGTCATCCCGTTATCCTGGTACTTCGAAAATATATTGGACCAGCCGTTTTTTGTATACTTTAATACGGCGTACCCTACATGTGCAACGGTACCGCCATATTGGCCGCCGGCGATTGTATAAAGAACCGCAGGCTGTCCCGCTTTCTTAACAGGCAGAATGGAAAGCTGCGCGGTTTGGCGCATCAGGCCGAAGTCAAACGGCAATGCAATATCTTTATGCTTCTTTGTGGCGCTGTTGATAGCTGATAGGGCCAAACGGAGCACATAGGGATCCGCGGGTTCATCCTGATATAGTACGATCGCGTCATTGACGCCGTCGTCGTCCAAATCATAATATCTGATCTCTATTAAATTGGATTTATAGATATTCAATATGGATAATATGCTTTGCTCGTTGAGCGGCACGGGGCGTATGGTGGGTGTTGGCCGCGGCGTCACAGTCGCCGATACGGCGGTCGACGCCGGCGTTGCGCTGGCGGTTGGTAACGGGGTTGCCGACAGGGCAGGCGTTGACGAAGGGGTAGGTATTGCGGTTGGCGCGGAAATTGCGGTCGGCGATGGCGTGGTCGATGGCGCAAAAGATACCGCGGGGGTGTTATTACCCGGCAAGGGCTTGGCGGCGCATCCTGAAAAAAGAGTCAAACCCATTAGGGAAGCAAGCAGCCAAGCGCTTAATGCCTGCACGCGGGTGTCTGTTGTAATCTTCGGCATAACGGTTTGCTCCATCGTTATTGGTATCCATCCGGTAACGCGGCTATAAAACTGCATATAGACGCAGGGGACGGTGTATTTAGTATCTCCTGCGCGCATGGTATAATACCGGAAACGGATGAATAAAGCACAGGGGGAATTGTTATGCGGAATAACGATAGGATCAACCTTACAAAAGAACAAAAGGCGGCAATGGTTGGCGCTATTCGGAAGTTCTTCCTGGATGAAAGGAAGGAAGAACTGGGCGAACTGGCAGCCGGGCTGATTTTAAGCTTCATCACAAAGGAATTGGCGCCGGAGTTTTACAATCAGGGCGTGAACGACGCGTATCGATTTATGGCTGAACGGTGCGAGGATTTGCTGTCCATCCAAATATAAAGAGAACCTTTATGCCGCTTCCGCCTTTTTGCAGTCGTTCGGCAATCTCCATGCGACGAACAAATTTCCAAGCGAGAAGAATGCCGCCATAAAGAACACCCATTGCGGTCCCCATGTGACCCAGATAAATCCGCTGAACTGCGCGGCGATAATGGCGACAATATGATCCAAGCTGGTTCCCGTGGCCAGCGTTGCGGTGACTTCTTCCTTATTTACGGCAATGCTGTGCATATAGACCGACTTTACGACGCCTACATTCATGGAAAGCCTGTCCATTACAAAGAGCGTATAAATAATGAATACAGGCCAACCCACCTGAGGCAGCCGCGCGGAAGTGATGGCGGATACCGTAAGCCCGTAGAGCACATAGACGCCGATAAATGTAAGGGCGTCCACATACATCATGCGTTTGATGCCATATTGATCCATCCATTTCCCGATCATGCGCATAAAGAATACGCCCAAAAGGCTGCTTATGATGATGAGCAATGACATGGTTTCCGCGCCCTTGCGAAACAGATCCACAATGACCCATGATCCAAACACCAGCGCAATCTGCTTTTGCACACCATTGAGAATGGTCAGAAAATAAAAATACCGGTACTCTTTGCGGAAGCATAGCCGCATGGTTTTGCGGACGGGAACCGTTTTAGGCGCATGCCTGACCAGGAGCAGCGAAGATACCGCAGCCACAAGGTACGCAAAACTGCCAAGCAGAAAAACATATTTAATTGGGGATGCAAAGGAGAACGTACCGCTTTTGAACCCCCAAAAAACGATGATACCTGCGACGAATTGCGCGCCGATTCTGGCGCTGTTGTATTGCCCGATGCGTCTGCCTACCATATTCGGTTCGGAGAGCGACATGCCTATGGAGTCGCGCAATGGCAAAAACAAATGCATTCCCATCGAACTGATGAATATAAATATCAGCATAACCCCGTAAGAGGGCGTGAATATGCCGAGCACCATCAATCCCGCGCAGGAAAGAAGCTGTGCGATCATGCTGATGCGCAAATCACCCAGCAAGGAAAGCAATGCGATCACAAGCGCGCACAGCAGGCCCGGAAGCTCGCGCGGGAATTCGATGAACGCTCGCTGCGTTGCGGTAGCGTGATAGACTTCCCTGAAGTAGTTTGAAAATACGGTGTCGCCCAATCCATCGCCTATAGATGAGGCTGCGACAAGAAAAATAAACAGAACAATTCCAATACGCTGCGTGCTTTTTTGCTCCATACGCCTCTCCATACAAACCATCAAATGCTGCTTTGTAATGCCATAAATGTTCAATATAACACTCAGCACGATACTCTAAAGCATGGGATTAGTCAAGATGGCAAAAAATACTTCCGCGGCAAAGCCGGAAATTTTTCATGTGCACGCGGACGAACAGGCACACAGACGGAATATATTTTTGAGTTTGATGGAAAGATATTTGCATGAATTGCTTTACGACAGGAGACAGTCATGGGTAACGAGATGAAAAGCACCAGAAATAAAAAGAAGGAAGACGGAAAGTTCCGCTCCAAGCATGTGAAGCATGATCCCAATGCGGAAAGCGCGAGGGCTGTTTTCGGCATGCAGGATCAGAACACGAAAGACAAAAAGTGACATTGCGTTCGCTGTATCTGGAAATCGGCGATCATCTGCTGCAGGATGAAAAACCATCCGTATATCTGAATGCCATTTGCTCGAATCCGGCATTCCGCCAGTATCCGTTTACTATGCTGTACAACCTCAAAAGCACCGAGCAGTCGCCTGTACATCATCCGGAAGGGAATGTATGGAATCATACCCTGCTTGTCGTGGACGAGGCAGCAAAAGTCAGATCAGAAAGCGGAGATCCCGCCGTGTTTATGTGGGCGGCGCTGCTGCATGATATCGGGAAACCTTCTACCACCAAAGTCAGGAAGGGTAAAATTACGGCATACGATCACGATAAGGCCGGCGCGGAGCTTTGCAGGGAGTTTTTACGGGAATTTACGGATGACAGCCGTTTTATCCGCAAGGTGTCCGAGCTGGTAAGATATCATATGCATATATTGTTTGTATCGAAAAATCTGCCGTTTGCAGATATACGGGGCATGCGGCGCAATACGGATCTCAACCAGGTGGCCCTGCTTGGCCTGTGCGACAGACTGGGCAGAATAAACTGCGACCGTAAAAAAGAGGAAGCCAACATCCTTTCGTTTCTTCAAAAATGCCAATCCGATTGATCCGCAAAATCGTCTGTTCATCTGGACAGGCGATTTTCTGTTAAATGCATCCGATAAAACTTGAAATCAGGCACGCAATTCGCGCATATCTCTTGCACGATAAGGTTTGTCGTGATAAACTTACTATAATGGTTTAACGAGACAAACCTTTCGGAGGGCATGTTATGGAATATAAGCTGTTCGACGCGGAGCGCCGGTTCATGGACATCATCTGGGACACGGAGCCAATTAATTCCACGGAGCTTTCGAAACTGGCGCTGTCCGCCTTGGGCTGGAAAAAATCCACTACGTACAATATGATCAGGCGGCTCGCCGAGCGCGGTTATGTGAAGAACGAGAACGCCACCGTAACGGCGCTGATTACCCGCGAGCAGGTCGGCAGCTATGAAAGCGAGGAGCTGCTCGAAAAAAATTTTGGCGGCTCGGTTCCAGCGTTTCTTGCATTGTTTTTAAAGGACAGAAGGCTGACCCAGGAAGAAATTTCGGAATTAGAGCGCATGATCGAGGAGGCGAAAGGCTGATGGAAAGCATATTCCGGGTCATACTCAACATGAGCGTAACGGGCAGTTATGTAATTGTTGCCGTCTGTGTACTTCGCCTGCTGCTAAGGAAAGCGCCGAAATGGATCTCCTATGCCTTGTGGGCTGTTGTACTGTTCCGGCTCGTTTGCCCCATTTCCTTTGAAAGCAGCGCGGCGCTTATTCCCGATGCGCAGCCTATTCCGCAGGAATTCTTTACGGCGCAAACTCCCGAAATCCACACCGGCCTTCCGTTTGTGAACGCGGCGGTGAACCCCATGCTTAGACAAAGCGCGGCGGGCTCGCCCGCGGCTTCCGCCAACCCTGCGCAGATTCTTTTCTGGTCCTGGGGCTGGACGTGGCTTCTCATTGCAATAGGTTTGCTGCTGTACGCGCTGTTCACTACCGTGAAATTCCGCAAGCGTATCCGCTTTGCTACGTTGCTGGAATCGGGCGTATATGAAAGCGACCAAATCGGTATGGCTTTTGTTTACGGCCTCATTAAACCGCGTATATACATTCCCGCGGGGCTTTCAGAAGAACAGCGCACGCATATACTGCTGCATGAGCGGGCGCATATCCGGCGGTTTGACCATATCTTCAAGCCGCTGTCCTTTCTGGTGCTGGCGGCGCACTGGTTCAACCCGCTGGCGTGGCTTGCATTTCTGCTCTTTGGCAAAGACATGGAGCTTTCCTGCGACGAAAGCGTGATGCGGCGCGCGCAGGGGGATATCCGGCAGGCATACTCCGCAACGCTGCTGCACGTTTCGTCTTCACGTAGCGCGCTCGTTGCGCCGCTGGCGTTCGGGGAGAGCGGCACCAAGCTGCGCATTAAGAATGTGCTGCAATACAGAAAGCCTGCGTTTTGGGCCATTGCGGCGGTCATTGTCGTGATGGCGGCAGCCGCGGTGGTTCTTTTAGCCAACCCTGTCGTGCTGCCGGTAAACACGATTACGGAAAAGCCGTTGACGCAGGCGGAGCACGACAGCATTGCGGTACAGCCGCAGCGGTATGTGTACCGGTATGCGTATCATGTGGATGATTCCATAAAAAGCGCGTGCATCTATGTGGAACGCTGGCAAAGCGGCGCTTATGAGAGCACGTGGGGGCGGTATGTTCTCCCCGTGACGGCGCAAAAAGGTGAAATTTTACTTTCGCAGGGGATACAGCATGCCGATATCGCCTTTCGGGGTATCGAGTGGATGCTCTACGATGCTTCCGGCGCTGGGATAGGCTTTACCGCGGATTTACCCAAAGACTTCATGCCCAACGCAAGCGCCTCACAGTTTTTATTTGGCGGCGAGGAGGAAGGCGTCTGGCCGGTTACTGCGGAGGAGCCGGTTATACTCGGCGGCGTAGTGTTCAACACGAAGCCGGAGCTGCGCGCCTACGATTGCCAAACGCTGATGCAGGAGCCGGAACGTCTTGCGGAATACGAATACATCTTTCTGATCAAGTGCGTATTCTCGGCGAAGGAGGCATCCGCGCTGCAGGAGGAAACGAACGGTACAGATATCGGCATCATCGGCGGCGCGGACGGGCCCACAAGCATCATGATTGAGCCGGGCCGTGAAGCGTCAGTCTCCGAAATCGGGCCGGACAGTGAGTTTGCGATTCCCGAAAAAGGCGACGCCGTCGCGTTTGTGGAAAACGGAAAGATCGTCCGCCTGACTTCTATTCTGGATAACGCGGAATACCAAAAAATTGTGGACGATGCGATATTTAATTCCATGATACGGTCCGCCGCATGGCCGGCAGTGGATATCGGCCAATTTACGCAGCGAATTGATATTTACAGGGCGCCGGTCGGCGACGATACGGAGTATACTATTTACCATGTTTTTTTGCAGGACGGCAGGCCCTGTATGCAGACAAGAAGCATGTGGACCTACATCAGTGAGGATGTTTACTATCCCCTGTATACGCTTGCGGTGGGCGGGGGCGAGCCAACATCTTCCCCAGGCGCATAAACCGGGCAATTTCTGTTTTATGATTCTGGATAAGCGATTTTGATTGTGCTATACTCTTATAGAAATTCTGCGAGGCTTATTTTTGAAAGGATATTGTGCGTAATGAGTAAATACGGTGAATACTACGATCATACACTGGATACCGAGGCGAATGCGATCAGAAACCTGAAACAGGTACTCGATTATGAAGTGCTTGACCGGATCGTTGACATATTGCTTACAGTCAAGAAAAATAAGCAGAAGGTGATAACGGTAGGGTGCGGCACATCGGGTACGGCGGCAAGAAGGGTGGCCCATACGCTGTGCTGCACAGAGGTACCGGCATATTTTTTGTCGCCCTCAGATGCGCTGCATGGGGCGATGGGCGGGATTCAGAAGGGCGACGTAGTGGTTCTTTTTACAAAGGGCGGCAATACGCCTGAGATCGTAAATTATATCCCCTGCTGCAAGGAAAAGGGTGCGATCATTATCGGCGTCACGGAAAACCGTGATTCCATATTGGCCAAAAACTGCGATATATTGATGTATATTTCAACGGGTGAGGAACCGTGTCAGTGGAAGATCATGCCGTGCAGCTCTACGCTGGGCGCCGTTGCCGCATGGGACGCAATCACGCTTACGGCAATGCGGTTCAGCGATTTTACTTTGGAAGAGTTTTTGCGCATTCATCCCTCGGGTAAAACCGCGGAACGGCTTTCGACGTTGATAGACGAAAAGCGCAACTAGCTTAACAGGGAACGGAATGCAGGAAACAATATGCGTGCATATATAATATGAAGAAACACACACAAACAATACCAGCTATGTGAATCCCGGTTTCGTGGAGCGCAGACCATATCGGCCGCGCTCCTTTTTTGTGGCGCAAAACGCAGCGAGCACTATCGATACCGATGCGTCGTTTTGTGACGATTTTCAGCCGGACATTTGTATAACGGCATTGACAAAGAGCGGCGAGGATGTTATATTGTACACATAAGTTGACGATATTCTCAATAGCTTTACAAATGTAAATTTAAGCCGCCGGTGCGTATATACGTCCGGTGGTGGGGACACTAAAATGGACCTGCCTTTGCGCAATCTGGAGGGAAATGACGTATGATGAACCTGGCTAACGAAGGAGCCGCTCCCATGGGTACATCCGCAACGGATGCCGATCTCTTTGAGGATAAGGCGCTGCTGCGCAGCATGATGGAGCACATGATGACGACCCGTAAATTTGAAGAAAAGGTGCAGTGGCTGTTTGCGGAAGGTTTTGTGCACGGCACGACGCATCTTGGCATCGGCGAGGAAGCGACGGGCGTTGGCACCACGCTTGCCCTGACGAAAGAAGATTATATGCTTGCCACCCATCGCGGGCACGGGCAGGCAATAGGCAAGGGCTGCAACGTGCATCATATGATGGCGGAAATCCTTGCCCGTGAAGCCGGACAGTGCCGTGGGCGCGGCGGCTCCATGCATATTGCGGATTTTGATCTTGGCATACTCGGCGCCAACGGCATACTCGGCGCAAACGCGCCGCTTGCGTGCGGCGCGGCGTTTACCTGCAAGCGCCGCGGTCTGGACAGGGTATGCGTGGCGTTTTTTGGCGACGGTTCTTCCAACGAAGGCGCGGTGCATGAGGCGATGAACCTCGCCGCGGCCTGGAAGCTGCCGGTACTGTTCGTGCTGATCAACAATACGTACGGTATGTCCACGCCGCTTCGCAAGGTTGTCAACGAGACTGATTTGACAAAGCGCGCCGTCGGCTACGGCATGCAGTCCTATGAGGTGGACGGCAACGACGTGCTCGCAGTATACGAGACTGTCCGCCGCGCGCGCGCATATGCCGTCAAGAATGGGCCTGCGCTGATCGTGGAGCATACCTACCGCATTTCCGGCCACTCCAAGAGCGACGGCAACCTGTACCGCACCAAGGAAGAGATCAACAGCTGGAAGGAGCGCTGCCCCATCAAGCGTTTCCGTACGATGTTGCTTGAACGAGGCGTATTCACCGAGGCAGAGATCGACGAGATGGATACGAAAACCACCACGCTTATCGAAGACGCCGTGGCTTTCGCGAAGGCCAGCCCGGAACCCGCGGTGGAAGGCGTACTGGATAACGTGTTTGCGGACGAATTCTAAGGAGGATACCAGCATGAGAGAGATCACTTATGCCGAAGCCATAAAAGAGGCAATGTGCGAAGAAATGCGCCGCGATAACGACGTATACTTTATGGGCGAGGATATCGGCGTGTACTGCGGGGCGTTTGGCGTATCCCGCGGAATGGTGCAGGAATTCGGCGAAGAACGCGTTATCGACACGCCTATTTCCGAAACAGGGTTTATGGGCTGTGCCATCGGCTCCGCCATTACCGGCATGCGTCCTATCGTGGAACTGATGTTTTCCGATTTTATGGCTGTCTGCTATGACCAAATCATCAATCAGGCCGCCAAAATGCATTATATGTTCGGCGGCAAGGTACATGTCCCCATGGTGCTGCGCACCGCTTCCGGCGGCGGCACCGGCGCCGCGGCACAGCATTCGCAGTCGCTTGAGGTGATGTATGCGCACGTACCGGGGCTCAAGGTTGTCATGCCTTCCACAGCTTACGATGCGAAAGGGTTGTTGAAGACCGCCATACGCGACAACGACCCTGTGATATTCCTGGAATCCAAGCTGCTTTACCGCAAAAAGGGACCCGTGCCCGAAGAGGAGTATTTAATCCCGTTCGGTGTGGCGGATGTCAAACGTGCGGGGAAGGATGTGTCCGTCATCACGTATGGGCGCACCGTGCAAATGGCGCTTGAGGTAGCCGATAAGCTGGAAAAAGAAGGGAAGAGCGTCGAGGTAGTGGACCTGCGCACGCTGGTGCCGCTGGACCGCGAAGCCATCATCCGCTCCGTCAAAAAAACGCACCGGGCCGTCATCGTTCATGAAGCGGTTGAGTTCGGTGGCTTTGGCGGGGAGATCGCCGGGGTCATTTCCGACAGCGAGGCGTTCTATTATCTGGACGCCCCCATTAAGCGCGTGGGTGCGATGAGCTGCCCGCTACCCTTTAACCCCAATCTGGAAAAGCACGCCCTGCCCAACACGGACAGGATTGAGGCCGCAATACGCGACGTTCTCTAAATAAGAAGGAGAGGTACGGCATATATGGCAACCGCGATTTTTATGCCCAAGGCCGGCATGGCTATGGAGGAGGGCACGCTGGTCCGCTGGCTCAAGAATGTCGGCGACCCCGTGGAAATGAACGAACCTATCATGGAGATAGAAACAGATAAAATCGCCATGGAATCCGAAGCGCCCGCGGCCGGCATACTGCTTGCCAAGCTGGTGGAGGAGGGTACGGTCGTGCCGGTCCTTTCAACGATCGGCTGGATAGGCGCTGCGGGCGAGCGCGTTCCCGACCGGGACGCGCAGCAGGCCGCTCCAAGCGCCGCGGCTGCATCCGATACGCCTGCAGCCGCCCCCGTGGCCGCACCCACCGCCGCTTCTTCCGCGACAACCGGCATGGCAACCCCCTATGCCAAAAAACTTGCGCGTGAACAGGGCGTCGCGCTTTCCGGTGTAACGCCCAGCGGCCGCCACGGAGAAATCGTAGGGGCGGATATTGAGCGCGCGGCACATATCACGCCGCTCGCACAGCGCATCGCGACGGAACATGGCGTGGATACGTCGGCAATCGCGGGCACCGGCTTTGCAGGCAAACTTATAAAGCAGGATGTGCTCACCGCCATGGCAAAGCAGGGCGCACAGACTGTGGCCGAGCCGGATACGGAAACTCGTACGCCTATGCCCGGCAGGCGCAAAGTGCTTGCGGCGCGCATGGTGCAAAGCCACACGCAGATTCCTTCCGTCACGCAGAATATCGTCGTGGATGTGACGGAATTGATCCCACTGCGCGCACGGCTGAACAAAAATCGCGCGGAAACGGAAAAGTTCTCGCTCAACGATTTCCTGCTGCGTGCGTGCGCGATTGCCGTATATGAAACGCCTTGCATGCGCACTTCGCTCGACGGGGATACGCTCGTTGTAAAGAACGGCGCGCACATTGGGTTTGCCGTTGGCACGGAGGATAGCTTGCTGGTTCCTGTGCTGCACAACGCGCAGCGGATGACATTCCCGGAGCTTTCCGCCACCGCGAAGAATCTTGCCAAGCGCGCCCGCAGCGGCGGCCTGCGCATGGATGAGATGGGCGGCAGCACGTTCACGATTTCCAACCTCGGCATGTACGAGGTAGAATCGTTCACGCCCATGATCAACATGTCTGATGCCGCAATACTCGGCGCGGGCTGTATCCGCGACGAGCTGGCGCTTTCAGACGGCAATGTCGTTGTGAAAAAAGTAATGCGGCTGTGCCTGAGCTACGATCACCGCATACTTGACGGCGTACTTGCGGCGAAGTTCTGCCTGCGGCTCAAACAATTGCTGGAGAATCCGCTCGATCTGCTGATGTAACGCCATAGCTGGCATTTTGACCCCACAAGGAGCGATAAAAATGGAACAAATATACGATATAGCGGTCATAGGCGGCGGCCCCGCCGGGTATGTTGCGGCCATTAAGGGTGCGCAGCTTGGCGGCAAGGTCATTCTGTTTGAGCAGGATACGGTGGGCGGCACCTGCCTCAACCGCGGCTGCATTCCCACAAAGGCATACATCAAAACCGCCGAATATATGCAGAACATCCGCCATGCGGCGCAGCGCGGCATCCGCTGTGATACGGCTGTCTCGGTGGATATGAAACAGGTATTCTCCTATAAGGCGAGCGTGGTGAAAAAATTGACCACGGGCGTTGCAGGACTTTTGCGCTCCCGCGGCGTACAAGTAATACGCGCAAGCGCGCAGTTAAACAGCGAAACGGAGATCGCCTGTGACGGCAAACTGTATTCGGCGCGCAATATCATACTCTGCGGCGGGTCGCGCGCGGGGCGGTTGCCTTTCCCCGGATCGGATCATCCGAATGTCATCACATCCGACGGCGCGCTGGAACTTACCGAGCTGCCGGAAAAGCTGGTGGTCATCGGCGGCGGCGTGATCGGCTGCGAGCTTGCCACGGCGTTCGCAAACTTCGGCAGCCGTGTGAGTATCGTGGAGCTGTGCGACAATATTCTTCCTGTGCTCGATGCGGATATCAGCGCGGGCGTAAGGCAAAGCCTGGAAGCGCTCGGCGTCTCAATCTATACCGGCCGGAAGGTAGAAGGTGTTGTGGAACGCGATGGAAAGACGGTCGTACTCGCTTCCGGCGAAGCCCTTGAAGCGGATAAGGTGCTGCTTTCCATCGGCCGCGTTGCGGATTTAAGCTGCCTGGGCAAGATGGCGGATAAAATCGAACAGTCGCGGGGCCGCGTGGTGGTGGATGACCATATGCGTACCAGCATCCCTAACATCTACGCCCCGGGCGATATGAACGGTCGTTCCATGCTGGCCCACGCCGCGTTCCATATGGGCGAGGTTGCCGCGGCCTGCTGCATGGGTCAGGAACGGACGGCGGAGCTGTCCCGGGTGCCTTCCTGTGTATATACTCTGCCGGAAGCGGCATCCGTCGGCCTTACGGAAGAGCAGGCGCGGGCGAAGGGTGAGGTTACCGTAGGCCGCTTCCCATTCGCAGCCAATGGGCGCGCGCTTTCTGCGGGTGAGCCCGAAGGGTTTGTAAAGGTCATTGCGGACGCAAAGTACGGCGAGCTGCTGGGCGTACACATATTCGGCGGCGCCGCAACGGAAATGATTGCCGAAGCGTGCGCGGTCATGGCGCTCGAAGGCACCGTACACGAGGCGGCGGATATTATGCATGCGCACCCAACCTGCTCGGAAGCGTTTATGGAGGCCTGCGCGGATGCGCTGGGCCGTTGTATCCACCTTCCAAAGAAAGCATGATACAAATAGGGGAGCAGAATACAATAGTTCCGCAATGAAGCGGAAAAAGAGGCGGTGAAAGCCATGTCCCTCAAAGCGGATGAACGGTATTATATCAAGCTCAAGGCGGCGTATTATTGCCTGGAAAAAGGCATGATACAGGCCGATGTGGCACAGATGCTCAACGTTTCCCGCACCACGCTCAACAAGCTGTTGAAGGAGGCGCGCGAGGAGGGCATGGTCAAGGTCGAGATTGTCGATCGCCGCAATATGAAGCAGGCCATGATACTCGAGGACAGGCTGTGCGAGAGGTACCATCTGCAAGCCGCAAGGGTTATCAACCCCATCGTGGACGACGCGCAGGAAATTAACCGCGTGCTCGCCGTGGCGGGCGCGCAATACATTGAAAACGAGATACAAAGCGGCATGCGTATCGGTATCGCCTGGGGGCGGACGCTGGAAATGATGTCCGAACTGCTCACGGAGGACCATAGTATCACAGGCCTTGAAGTCATTACATTAATTGGCGGCGCAGGTACGGCGGATTCTATCATTCAGCCCGGACTCATCGTTGAGCGGTTGTTGCGCAAGTACGGCGGTACAGGCTATATCATAAACGCCCCCTATATTTGCCAGACAGAGGAGCTTTGCGCAAGCATCAAGCAGGAGCCGCATATCATGGATGCGCTTAACCGCAGCAAACACGCGGACCTGACGCTGATAGGGATTGGCGAGAAGCCGGAGCTGAGCACCAGCTATGCTTCCTATTACCGGTACAGTCCCGAAATCATCAACAAGCTGATCGAGCGGAAGGCTGTGGGCGATATTTGCGCCAATTTCTTCGATATTAATGGGCGCCTGTGTGATACGCCGGTTTCGCGCAGGATCGTTTCCATCAATATCGAGGATTTGCATAGCCACAAGAAGGTCATAGCGCTGGGCGGCGGGCCCAACAAACACGACTCCGTACGCGGTGCACTCAATGGCGGCTATGTGGATGTGCTGATTACCGACCAGTTCACCGCGGAAGCGGTGTTGGAGCGGACAAACAAATAATAGCAAAATCATATTGCCTTCGCACATGGATGGACTGCTTCTTTTGTTACAGTGGATGGGCCTTGTCGAAATTATCCAACCTATTTTAAATAAACGAAAAGGGGATATGAGAATGCCAAATCAATATGTTATCGGCTATGATGGCGGTACCGGCGGGGTTCGCGCGGGCATTTATGACCTGAAGGGAAACGAATTGGCGTTTGCTTCCATGGAATATGAGACGTTCCATCCGCATTCCGGTTGGGCGGAGCAAGCCCCCGCGGATTGGTGGAAAGGCTTCGCTATTACCACGAAAGAGGCTATGCGCAAGGCCGGCGTAAAAAAAGAGGATATCGTGGCGATGTCCTATGATGTAACCTGCTGCAGCGTCATGCTGTGCATGAACGACGGCACGCCGCTGCGCAATTCCCTGATCTGGATGGATGTGCGCGCGTCGGAAGAGGCGCAGTTCCTCTCGTCCACGGGCAATCAGGCGCTGAAATTCAACGGCTTTGGCAATGTTTCCGCCGAGTGGATGCCGTGCAAAGCGCTGTGGCTCAAAAAGCATGAGCCGGAAAATTACAACAAGGCAGACCGCGTCTGCGAATATGCCGACTGGATTACCTACAAATTGACCGGCAAATGGACCGCCAACCTGTCAAATATCTCTTGCCGGTGGTACTATGATTCGCAGAACGGCGGCTTCCCGAAGGATTTTTACGAGCAGATCGGCTTGGGTGACGTGCTTACAAAGTTCCCGCAGCAAATCACCTATCTCGGTGAGAATCTTGGTACGCTCACTTCGGAAGCGGCGGCGCACCTCGGACTTTCAGAAAACACCATTGTCGGTCAGGGCGGCGTTGACGCATGGATAGGCAATATCGGGCTTGGCGTGGTCAGCATGGGCAAGGTAGCCCTGATTACCGGCTCCTCGCACCTGATCAGCTGCCTAACGGACAAATACGAATATTCCAAGGGCGGGTTTTTTGGCCCGTATCCGGATACCATCGTACGCGGTCTCGGCCTTGTCGAAGGCGGACAGACGTCTTCCGGTTCCATAGTCGCTTGGTATAAGCGGACCCTATGCAGGGATCTCGAAGGCAGGGAAGAAAGCGCGTATGATATACTCAACCGCGCCGCGGCGCAGCTGCCGCCGGGATCGGATGGCCTGCTAGTGCTGGATTGGTGGCAGGGCAACCGCACGCCGTATACCGACCCGAATGTGCGCGGCATGATCTACGGATTGTCGCTGGGCCATACGCAGGCGCATATTTTCCGCGCCATTATGGAGGGCGTGGCCTTTGGCACGGAAAACGTATTCGATTCGTTCCGCCGCGCGGGGTATCCCATCAACGAAATTTGCATGGGCGGCGGCACGACGAATTCCGATCTCTTTGTGCAGATACATGCGGATGTGTCCAACGTCGTCGTCAACGTGCCCAAGAACCCGCAGTCTCCGACATTGGGTTCGGCAATATTGGCTGCGGTTGCGGCAGGCCTGTATAAGAGCATGGATGAAGCCGTGGAAAACATGGTACAATACGCCAAGCGCATTGCACCCAACCCGGAGAACCATGCGAAATACAGAAAAATATTTGAACAATACCAGAAGGCGTATGAGCAGTGCGGGGATTGGATGCGCGAAACCACAGCCTGCTTCAGGAGTTTATAAATGCGGTATACACTGTCCCTGTACGAGAAGGCAATGCCGGACGACCTGCCGCTGACAGCCAAGCTTTTAGCCGCGCGCGAATGCGGCTACGACAGCATGGAGCTGTGCGTGGACCTCAACGCGCAAAGAGCTGCGCGCCTTGATTGGGGGGCGGCACAGCGGCGTGAATTGTCGGCGTTCCTGATCGACAACGGGCTACGCATAGCGACGTTTTCACTTAGCGCGCTGCGCGGCTGCCCGCTGGGCGAATTGGATGAACGGAAGAACGGGCATTCGTTGGCGCTTCTTGAAAAGAGCGCGCAGTTTTGCTGTGACATCGGCGCGCAGATTATATTGATCAACGGCTATGATGTCTACGATACGCCTTCGACGGAGGAGACAGTCCATCGTTTTGCCGAAAACATTCAAAAGGCGACGGAACTCGTTGCCGGCTACGGCGTAATTCTGGCAATTGAAAACGCAGAGAGGCTGTTTATGGACAGCTTTGCCAAAGCCGCGGCGTGGGTGCGCAAGGTGGACAACCCATTTTTCCGCATTTATGGCGATGTGGGCAATTCCTACAACGCGGCGCGGGGAAATACCGAAAATGCGCTTGCGGATATGGAAACAGGGCGCGGCATTACCGCGGCCGTGCATTTAAAGGACACGATGCCTAACGAATACCGTTTTACGCGCTATGGCGAAGGTCACGTTGACTTTACGCAGGCGGTGCGTAAGTGCCTGGATATGGGGGTGCGGTTGTATACGGCCGAGCTTTTCTATCACGGTACATTCGATTGGCGCGAGGAAGCGGTGCGCGTAAATAAATTTCTACGGGGATTTTTCCCGGAATCATGAGGTGATGGATATGATCGAATCGCTCAAGCAGCAGCTCAAAGAACTTACGGCGCTCATAGGTCTTTCCTCCCGCGAGGATGACGTTGTGCGCTACATGTATCATGCGTTTAAAGAATTCACGGACGACGTCGTGGTGGATACGCTGGGCAATGTTACGGCGGCATTCCGCTGTGGCCAGCCGGACGCGCAGCGAATCATGATATTCGCCCACATGGATGAAGTGGGGCTCATGGTAAAGAAGGTGGAAGAGGACGGCTTTTTGCGCATGGAGCGCCTGACCGCCGTAAACAGCCACATCATACCTGGTACGGTGTTCAATGTCCGCACACATGCGGGCAAGCTGGTGCAGGGCGTAGTGGGCGCAAAATCCCATCATTTTATGTCCGCGGCGGACAAGAACAGGGTGCCGGAGCTTTCCGAGCTGTTTCTGGATATCGGCTGCAGCAGCAAGCGGCAGGTGAACGACCTTGGCATCACGGAAGGCTGCGTGATCGCTTTCACGCACAGCTTTATTGAGATGGCGGACGATGTCATTTCCACAAAGAGCCTTGACGACCGCGTGGGGCTGCTTGTCATGCTGCGGCTGGCGCAGCATTTGAAGGGAAGAAAGCCCGGCTGCGATATATTCCTTGTCGCAAGCGTGCAGGAGGAATTCAATATCCGCGGCATCATGCCCGCGGCGAGGATGATTGACCCGGATATCGCTCTTGGCATAGACATTACGCCTTCGGGTGATACGCCGGATATCGGCGGCGCGACAAATGTACGGTTGGGCGGCGGGCCTGCGTTCACCTACCTGAACTATCACGGCCGCGGCACGCTCAACGGCATCGTACCCAATGAGGCGCTGGTTCACTTCCTGGAGAAAACCTGCCAGGAGGCGGATATACCCTTCCAGCGGGAAGTTGCCCGCGGTTTGCTCACGGAGACGGCATATGTCGCGATCTCCGGCACAAAGGGCGTCGCCACCGCGAATATTTCCGTTCCGACCCGTTACGCGCACACGCCGGTGGAAACGACGAATATGGGCGATATCGCGGCCACGATTCGGCTTTTTGAGCGGTTTGTGGATACATGGGATCCCGGCTGCATCCTCAAGAAAATCGAGCTGTAAAAAAGCGCCGTGCTTTTGCACGGCGCCTCATCTGAAGCTATCGCGTTATAATTCGATTTCGAAATAATCTTCTTCCTTGAAGTCGCGAATAGAGAAATCGTTGACATAGGCGCGTTCGGGCAGCATGATCAGCGCGTGCAGTATGGGTTCGGATTTGGGCAGCGGGCAAAGGTGCCACACGCCGGGGTACATCGTAACGATGACGCCCTTAGGTACGACGAAAACCTTTGTGTTTTCAGGCTCGGGGGTTCCGCCGTTCGCCGGCGCAACGTGCAGAAGAAAATCATCGTTCAACGCCAGGATGGCCTCGCAGGTGGTGTTGTGGTATTCCACGCACTTGATCACCATTTTGTCAGGCTTTTTAACGGCGATAGGCGAGAGGCCAAGGGGCAGGTCGCCCTGATAGTAAAATTTGGAGCTGTCACGATAAAATGTGTGCAGTTCACCGCTTAAAGAGGGACCTTTTGGCTCGAGTACCGACGTAAAGCTTCCAAAAGGGGAAAATGCCTCGGCTGTCAGCGGCTGTGCCTTGATTTTATGCATGAAAAAGAACCTCCCTTTGTTGTTTTCTCAAATATACCATAGCGGCAGGGGTTGTTCAACTGTGTGCGCACAATACTGGAAATGGATGCATGATACAGGTCATATGGTCAGAACGGCACGTTGACAAACCACTTTGTTTTGATATAATGAGAATACCGAAAGTCGGCCATGTGCCATGTTATAAATTTTGTTAATAGGAGCGTACAATAATGTCTTGGCTGAAAGAGATTATCGGAACTGAAAAAGCGATTGTTGCCATGTGCCATATGCCCGCAATGCCTGGAGATCCGGGTTTTGACAAGGATGGCGGGATGGACAAGGTATATGATTACACATATAAGGAACTCAAATCGCTGCAGGATGGCGGCGTTGACTCCGTGATGTTCTCCAACGAGTTCAGTCTTCCTTACCTGACAGATGTACGCACCGAGACAGTTGCCGCAATGGCGCGGGTGATCGGCCAGCTGATGCCCTGCATTAAGGTGCCTTTTGGCGTCAACGTGTTGTGGGATCCGTATAAATCCATCGATCTGGCGATGGCCACCGGCGGCAAATTTGTCCGCGAGATATTTACAGGCGTCTATGCCAGCGATTTCGGGTTGTGGAATACGAATTGCGGCGATGTGATCCGGCACCAGCACGCCATAGGCGCACAAAATGTCAAGCTTCTGTTCAATATCGTGCCCGAGGCGGCAAAGTACGTCGCAGACCGTGATATCGTTGAGATTGCGCGTTCCACTGTGTTCAACAACAAACCCGATGCGCTTTGCGTATCCGGCCTTACGGCCGGTTCGGAAACCGACAGTGCCATACTCAAAAAGGTCAAAGACGTTGTGCCTGAAACGGTGGTGTTCGCGAACACCGGCTGCCGTGTAGACAATATTGAGCGTCAGCTTTCCATTGCGGATGCCGCGGTGGTTGGCACGACATTCAAGGTTGACGGCAAGTTTGCCAATATGGTGGATGTAAAGCGCACAACAGCCTTTATGGATACGGTAAAGAAATTCCGCGAGAAGCTCTGATTATGCTGCGCAAGCCACAAGAACTATCGAGTTGAAACGGAGGGCTTTTCCTGAACGATAAGTATGTCATCGGTTGCGATTACGGGACCCTCTCCATGCGCGCGGTGCTTGTGCGCACCCGCGATGGGGCTGTTGCGGCTGACGAGGTGTTCGAATATCCCCACGCCGTTATCACCGGCAGCCTGCCCGTAGGCGGTGTGAAGTTGGAGGGTTCGGATTGGGCTTTGCAGGACCCGGATGACTACTTGGCGGCGCTGACGTACTGTATTCCGTCCGTTATGAGACGCTCCGGCGTCTCGCCAAATGATGTGATCGGCATAGGCGTCGACTTTACAACGTGTACCGTGATGCCAGTCACGGAGGACGGCAGGGCGATGTGCCAGGTGCCTGCGTACCGCGAGCGCCCGCATGCATGGGTGAAGCTGTGGAAGAACCACACCGCCCATAAAGAGGCGGATGAGATTACGGAGTATGTTCACAAAAGCGGCCATACGCTGCTCGACCATTACGGCATGCGCGCATCATCCGAATGGTTCTTCCCTAAAATATGGGAAGTACTGCGCATGGACCCGGAACTCTACGAAAAAACATATACGTTCCTCGAAGGCGGGGACTATATTGTCTATAAGCTCTGCGGGAAAATTGTTCGCAGCGGCGTGTTCGCGGGCGCGAAGGGATTCCATGACAATAAAAAGATGCAGTTTCCCGACAAAGAGTTCCTCAAGGGGCTGGATCCCCGGCTGGAGAACATTGTCGAAGAGAAGCATCTGACCAATGTGGCAAGGGTAGGTACGCCTGCCGGTCATCTGACGGCGGGTATGGCGCAGAAGCTCGGCCTCCATGAGAACGTAGTGATCTGTGTTTCCCATGCGGATGCGGCCTGTACCCTGCCCGGGGCGGGAATCGTTGAACCAAACGTCATGACGTACGTGATGGGCACCTCCACCTGCCACATGATGCTGGCCGAGAATCTGGAGAAGATCCCCGGTATCAGCGCCGCCTACTATGAGGGCGTTATACCCGGGTATTATTGCTACGAGGCAGGCCAGAGCGCGGTGGGCGATATATTCGACTGGTTTTGCTCCCGGTTCCTGCCGGCAGCATATACCGACGAAGCGGCATCCCGCGGCATACACATCATGCAACTGATGAATGAGAAGGCCGGCGCCCTGAAAATAGGGCAAAGCGGCGTGATGGCACTTGATTGGATGAACGGCAACCGCAGTATATTGCAGGATGCGAATCTGACGGGGTTATTGGTGGGGCTGACGCTTTCTACTACGCCCGAGGAGATATACCGTGCGCTGCTGGAAGCGACGGCCTTTGGAACCAAGGTCATTATGGATCAGTTCAAGGCATATCATGTCCCTGTGCATTCGCTCTATGCCTGCGGCGGGCTTGCTCAAAAAAATGCGCTGCTCATGCAGATATACAGCGATGTGATGGAACAACCTATTAAGGTCAGCGCTGTAAAGCAGACATCCGCTTTAGCGTCGGCGATATTCGCGGCGGTAGCGGCAGGTCCCGGGAGGGGCGGTCATTCCAATTACATCGAGGCTGTTGCCGCGATGGTTCCCGCACCGGCGAGGGAGTACAAGCCGGTGCCGGAAAATGTGCGGAAATACCGCGAGCTGTACAGCGTTTACCGCCGTCTGCACGACCTGATGGCAGAGGGGCAAAACAATGCGATGAAGCAGCTGCGCGAGCTGCAGCGCAAATTATCCTGACGTTGTTAACTGCCTTCAGGGCAGATAACATATTTACGTTGTTAGCTGCCTTCGGGCAGATAACATAATTGATAAAACAGGAGGATACAAAATGAAGGCACGTAAACTGTTGGCAATTCTGTTGGTCGTCACCATGATGGCAGCACTGGTTGGCTGCACCACCACACCGGCGCCGTCCGCAACTGCTGCGCCCGAAGCACCCGTCGCTGAAACGGCTGCGCCCGAAACACCCGCAGAGCCCGAAGCCAATGACTTCACCATTGCTACCGTTGTGAAACTCACTGGCGTTGCATGGTTTGACAGGATGGAAGAAGGCGTTAAGCAGTTCGCCGCCGATACCGGCGTAGACGCTTTCCAGACCGGCCACTCCACTGCCGACCCCGCTGAGCAGGTCCGTATCATTGACGACCTGATCGCACAGGGCGTTGACGCGATCTGCGTCGTTCCCAACTCCACCGAATCCCTCGAGGCCGTTTTGAAGAAGGCCATGGATGCCGGCATCGTCGTTATTGCGCACGAAGCTTCCAACATCCAGAATGCCAACTTTGACATCGAAGCATTTGACAACACCGAGTACGGCAAGCACTTCATGGGCATGCTGGGCGAAATGATGGGCGGCAAGGGCCAGTACACCACCTTCGTCGGCTCCCTGACGGCTACCTCCCACAATGAGTGGGTCGACGGTTCCACCGCGGTGCAGGCTGAGCAGTATCCGGAAATGGAGCTCGTTTCCAACAAGAACGAGAGCACCGAGAACATCGACAACGCATACAACAAGACCCTCGAGCTGCTCAAGGCATATCCTAGCCTCGTTGGTTTCCAGGGTTCCGCTATGACCGATGTCGTTGGCGTTGGTAAGGCCATTGACGAAATGGGCAAGCAGGATGCCACCATGGTTGTCGGTACTTCCCTCGTGTCCGTTGCCGGCCAGTATCTTGAGACTGGTGCTATCGACAAGATCTCCTTCTGGGATCCCGCACTTGCCGGCTATGCCATGAACGAGTTGGCGCTGATGATCCTCAAGGGCGAGACCCCGACGGATGGCATAAGCCTGAATGCTACCGGTTACCAGAACCTCAAGCTGGTTGACAAGGTGTTCTACGGCTCCGCTTGGATTGATGTTGATAAGTCCAACATGGGCGATTACAGCTTCTAATAGCGGCACGATTTCACTGCATGAGCTGCACAGCCCGGCCGGTTGTTTGGCTGGCCGGGTTCTGATCATGTGAAGAAGAGTAAGCTGCTGTGAAGTGTTTATTTCGTTGGTTATCTACACTTTGCAGCAGCTTTCTTTGTTTTAAGCCTTGCAGGAGTATAGACATTAGTAAGAGAGGGATTAATATGCGACAACCCTTTATCAAATTAACGGGCATTTCGAAGTCCTTTGCAGGCGTCCATGCCCTGCAGGATGTGGATATGACAATCTACGAAGGGGAAACCCGTTGCCTGGCGGGTGAAAACGGCGGCGGCAAATCAACGCTGATCAAAGTGATTTCCGGCTTTTACACGCCCGATAAAGGGCAGATAGAGATTGCGGGTAAGATTTACAACAAGTTAACACCGCAGCAGGCGATCAAAGAGGGAATACAGATTATTTATCAGGACTTTTCCATCTTTCCGAATCTGACAGTCGCCGAAAACATCGCCATCAGCCTTGAAAGATTGCACGGCAAACAACTCGTCGACTGGAATAGCATCAAAAAGAATGCGCAGCGGGCTCTGGACATGGTCAACATCAATATGGATCTGCAGGCGCTGGTCGGCAGCTTATCGGTAGCCGACAGGCAGCTTGTGGCTATTTGCCGTGCCTTATTGCAGGACGCGAAGCTGCTCGTGATGGATGAGCCGACGACAGCCTTGACGCGTAAAGAAGTGGATTCGCTCTTCAAAGTCGTACGCGATCTGCAGAAGAAGGGCATATCCATTTTGTTTGTCAGTCACAAGCTCGAGGAAGTATTTGAGATCGCGGAGGAACTGACAATCTTGCGCAACGGCAAAAAGGTGATCGAAGGGCCGATGAAGGAGTTCGACCGTGCAAAGTTTATTTATCACATGACCGGCCGTACGATCGAGACAACGCGCTTTGAGCCTCCTGAAGTGAGCGGGGAGCCGCTTCTGAAAGTTGAAAATATTGGGATTACCGACCTGTTTCAAGATATATCGTTCGAGGTGCACGCGGGCGAGATCGTAGGTATAACCGGATTGCTGGGCTCCGGCCGCAGTGAATTGGCAAGGGCGCTTTTTGGTCTTGAGAAGATCACGACCGGTAAAGTCTTCGTTGACGGCAAGCAAATAAAGCCCGGTTCCGTAAAGGCCGCAATTGCAAATGGTATCGCTTATGTACCGGAAGACCGGTTGACAGAAGGGCTGTTTTTGCCGCATACGATCAGTAATAATATATTTGCCGCCACGATCAACAACATGCTCGATAAAAGAAAGCTGATCAGCATGCCCAAGGTGCGTAAATGCACGAGCGAGTGGATCGATGAATTGAGCATCGTTACACCGTCGGGCGAGCTGCCGGTACAGAGCCTGTCGGGCGGTAATCAGCAGCGCGTGGTGCTTGCAAAATGGCTTGCTACAAACCCCAAGATATTGATACTCAACAGTCCCACCGTGGGCGTTGACATCGGCTCCAAAACCGACATCCACGCCTACACGCGCAAGCTGGCCAAATGCGGGATGGGCGTTATCATCATCTCCGATGACATTCCGGAAGTGATGGATAACTGCAACCGTGTGCTGGTGATGAAAAAGGGCAGAATCGTTGCGAGTATGAGCATCGATGAATTGAGCAATGATACGCTGTCCAGTAAATTGAGCGAAGCGTAGGGGAAGGGGATTATACGATTATGAAAGGAAACTCCCCACTTATGAGTAAACTATTGAAGAAAAATGAATTTTACGTTGGCATTGCCTTGGTGGTGCTGTGCATCATTATCGGCCTGCGTAATCCCGTATTCTTTACGGCGAACAATGCGGTCGATATGCTCAAGGCGGCTGTTGTCAACGGCATCATGGTGTATGCGGTCATGCTGGGCATTATTGCGGGCGGCATCGACGTATCGTTCCCCGCTATCGCCGTCTGTTCGATGTATATTACGAGCAAACTGTGCGACCAGATTTCTTATACGGGCTCGGTCGTGTGGCCAATCCTGCTCGCGGTTGCGATAGGCACGCTGCTGGGCACTATCAACGGCCTGATCATCGCGTCCTTCAGGCTGCCGGCCTTTATCGTAACGCTGGGCACTTCGAGCGTCTTTCACGGGCTGTTGATTTCGCTCTTAGGCGCCAAGCCGGTTAACCGCCTGGTGCCGCCGTTGGAGGCGATGAGTAAGGCGGAGATTTTCCACGTCCAGGGAGAAAACTACATTTCCATTCTGCCTGTGACATTTTGGTTCTTGCTGGCCATCATACTCATTGTATTTTTCCTGCTGAACTACACGATGCTCGGCCGCAGTATTTACGCGCTGGGCGGCGATCGCGTCTCTGCCGAGCGCGCCGGCTTTAACATTAAGGGCATTACCATCTTCGTGTACGCCTTTATAGGGTTCGCCGCTGGGCTCGCGGGTATGACCCATACCATACAGGCGCGAACATGCGTACCTACAGATTTGATGGGAAGCGAGCTTATCATTATTGCGGCCGCCGTACTGGGAGGCACAAGTATATCCGGCGGCAAAGGTACGGTGCTGGGTACGACATTGGGTCTTGCGCTGATCACTATCGCGCGCAACAGCCTGATATTGATGGGTATTCCGCCGACAGCACAGAGGGCTGTGGTGGGCCTGATCATCGTGATTGGTACCGGCGTATCCGCTTACCAGGCCATGAAGGAAGCGAACAAGATCCCGAAGGTCATGGATGAAGAACCCGTAAAGGAGGTGTAATCGATGGATAACAATATGAATGAAAAGAAACGTCCGTTAGTCAGTCTCCACGGCATCCGCAGCGATTTGCTCTCCGACGGAAACCTGGTGCGGCTAAGTGTGATCATGGTCGTATCGTTTGTGCTGATGGCGGCGCTGAATCCGTCGATCTACCTGTCTTCCAAGAACTTTATGTCAATGGCATACCAGTTCCCCGAGATTGGGCTGTATTCCATTGGCGTGATGATCGCGATGCTGATGGGCGGCATCAACCTGTCGGTGCTGGGTATCGGCAACCTGAGCGCTATCATTGCCGCCTATACGATGATCGCGCTGGCGCCCTCTGCCGGAAACATATTTGCCATTGTGATCGGAATTGCCGTAGCGCTCCTGGTAGGGCTGGCTTGCGGCGCGCTCAACGGTGTACTCATCGCAAAGATCGGCATACCGGCGATGCTGGCGACGCTGGGTACGATGGAGATATTCTCCGGTATCGGCATATTCCTGACGGACGGTTCGGCTGTGTTTGGCCTGCCTGCGGAATATGAGGTCATAGGCGCGCGCACGATATTGGGAATACCTATTCCATTGGTGATTTTTATCGTTGTCGTCGCCGTATGCGTTGTGATATTGCAGAAGAAAAAGTTTGGTCTTGAAGTGTATCTCTTGGGTACAAACGAAAAGGCCGCGCGCTTTACGGGCATTGAGACGAAGAAGGACATCATTAAGGCGCATATGCTGGGCGGTCTCTTGGCGGCGGTCGCGGGTGTCATCATGTCCTCGCGTACCATCTCTGCCAAGGCTGATTATGGTTCGTCCTATACGCTGCAATGTATCCTCGTGGCGGTGCTGGGCGGCGTTAACCCCAGCGGCGGTTTTGGCAGGGTGGCCGGCGTCGTGATGGCGATTTTGACGCTGCAGTTCCTTTCCAGCGGCTTCAACATACTGCGCGCCGATTCTTACTTTAAAACATTTATTTGGGGCGCAGTGCTCGTTGCCACGTTGATTATCAATTACTACGGCAACAAAAACGCGGATCGCAGAAAAATGAAGCAAGGCGCAAACTCTGTGGCAAAATAGCAATACTACGTAAGGAGGTAAGATCCATGCAACGATTGCTCAACAAACCGGAAAATTACGTCGACGAGATGCTCAAAGGCGTACTGGCGGCCCATCCCGACAAGGTTATGATCGTGGGTGACGATTTGCGCTGCTATGTAAGCGCCAAAAAGAAGGCGGGCAAGGTTGGCATCGCCACCGGCGGCGGTTCGGGTCATTTGCCGCTGTTTATGGGCTATGTGGGCGAGGGAATGCTCGACGGCGCCAGTATTGGCGGCGTGTTCCAGTCCCCGAGCGCCGATCAGATGTACCAGGTTACCAAAGAGATCGACAGCGGCGCAGGCGTGCTCTATATCTATGGCAATTATGGCGGAGATATCATGAATTTCGACATGGCGCAGGAAATGGCCGAGTTCGACGATATCAAGGTCATGCAGGTGGTGGTCGGTGAGGATGTGGCTTCCGCGCCCAAAGGCATGGAGAATAAACGACGTGGCGTTGCGGGCATCTTCTTTGTATTCAAATGTGCGGGCGGCGCTGCGGACGCGATGCTCTCCCTTGCGGAGGTCACGCGGGTCGCGCAGAAAGCGGCCGACAACGTACGCACTATGGGCGTTGCGCTTACGCCCTGCATCATTCCTGAGAACGGAAAGGCCAATTTCGAAATTGCGCCCGGCAACATGGAAATCGGTATGGGCATCCATGGCGAGCCCGGTATAGAAAAGGGCCCCATCAAGCCGGTAGATACCATCGTGGAGGAAATGCTCGGCCGCATTTTGCCCGATCTGCCTTACCAGAGTGGCAATGAGGTTGCCGTGCTGGTCAACGGTCTGGGCGCCACTCCGTTGGAGGAGCTGTACATCGTGTATCGCCGTGTCCATGAGATCCTCACGGAAAAAGGCATCAAGGTGTTCAAGGTGTATGTCGGAGAATACGCTACCTCCATGGATATGGCCGGTATGTCCGTAAGCCTGCTGAAGCTGGACGATGAACTGAAAAGGTATCTGTCCATGCCGTGCAATACGCCGTTTGTGTCGCAGGAGCAACTGTAATGGATAAGATCAGCAGACAGGCGGTTATCGACTTTTTTGACGCTGCCTCGGATACAATGAACGCTAAAAAAGAGTATCTTGTGGAGTTGGACGCCGCCCTCGGAGACGGTGACCTGGGGCTGACGATGAGCACCGGCTTTATGAAGGCAAAAGAAGCCGTACACGGCTCGGACGATACCGATGTTGGCAAGCTGTTTATGCTGGCAGGGATGACCATCGCCAAAGCGGTTCCATCCACGATGGGAACGCTGGTGGGCTCCGGATTCATGAAGGTTGCCAAGGCGCTTAAGGGCAAGGAAGAGATGGATATATCGGACTTTGCCGCGTTTGCGGATCAGTTCGTAGTCGGCCTGATGGAGCGGGGTAAAGCCAAACCCGGCGACCGTACCATTATCGACGCATTGTACCCGGCGGCCCGTTCGCTTGAGGAGTCCGTGAAGAACGGCTCATCGATTTCTGCCGCAGCAGCTGATGCGCTATTAGCGGCAGAGCAGGGCGTAGAAGCGACCAAGGGGATGAAATCGGCTTTCGGGCGCGGCGTGTTCTTCGGCGATCAGGTGCTCGGCAAGCCTGATCAGGGCGCTATCGTCGGCATGTACATCATGCAGGCATGGAAAACCGTGATCTGTGGCTGATTAAGAGGATTTTTTGCAAGCAAAAAACGGGGAAGCATCATACGGCTGCCCCGTTTTCATATTCTGAACATGCAATTACATTGCCGTTTTGGCAACACTTGCGCTGACCGGGCCGGGCGCGGCGAAGTATCATATTCACTTATTATTTGTTATGTATCCGCACTGTTTCCGGTTTATCCATTGACTTAGAGTAAACTTTAAGGGTTATACTTTTTATTGTACATCGTACATTACTCGTATCCGGAAAAAATATCAGAAAGAAGGAATTTATCATGCTAAATTTTGATTATTATGCGCCCGCGCGTTTGCTCCTCGGGCAGGGGACCGAGAACGAGATCGGTGCACTTTTAAAACCCTATGCGAAAAAAGTTTTGCTGCATTACGGCGGAGGCAGCATCAAAAAGAGCGGCCTGTACGACAGGGTGGTTGCTTCTTTGAAGGAAAGCGGCATTGCGTATGTCGAACTGGGCGGTGTAGTGCCCAATCCCCGTTTATCCTTGGTGCATGAAGGCATCGCATTGTGCAAGAAGGAAAATGTTGACCTGATCCTCGCCGTAGGCGGCGGCAGCGCGATCGATTCATCCAAAGCCATCGCAATGGGCGTGTATTATGAGGGCGATATCTGGGAGGTTTACGAGCAGCGCAAGCCGGTGGACAAAGCGCTTCCTATTGCCACTGTTTTAACGATTCCCGCGGCCGGCAGTGAAAGCAGTGCCGATACCGTCATTACGAACGAAGCAAAGCAGATGAAGATCGGCTACAACGATTCACATCTGCGTCCCCTGCTGAGCATCATGAATCCGGAGCTGTTCTATACGCTGCCCAAGAACCAGGTCGCAAATGGCATTGCGGATATCATGAGCCATGTAATGGAGCGGTATTTTACGAATACGATCCACACGGATCTGACAGACGGCCTGTGCGAAACAGTGCTGAAAACAGCGATCAAGAACGCGCCCTTGGTAATGGAAGACCAGAAGAATTACGACGCCTGGTGCGAGATCGGCTTTAGCGGCACCATCGCGCATAACGGACTGGTGGGGATGGGCCGCGAGCAGGATTGGGCGTGCCATATGCTCGAACACGAGCTTTCCGCGATCTACGATGTGGCGCACGGCGCCGGCCTTGCCGTACTGACGCCCGCATGGATGCAATATGTCTACAAGACCAATGTCAATATGTTTGTGCAGTTCGCCGTGAACGTCATGGGCGTGCAGGGCAGCTTCCGCGAGCCCGAAGCCATCGCTTTGGAAGGCATCAGGCGGCTGAGCGTATTCTTCAGGCAGTTAGGCCTTCCCTCCACGCTGGGCGAACTGGGCATAGACGGAGAGAACCTTGAGCTGATGGCCAAGAAGGCAACGGGCGTAGCGTATAACCTCCCTGAGCGCCCGATCGGCGGCCTGAAGAAGCTTACTTGGCAGGATTCGCTTGCGATCTATCAGCTTGCGCAATAGCGGCTGCCGGACACAATCTGTTAGAGATCAGCAATTTCTATTTTGACGCCATGTGCGTCAAATCGGAGAGGAAATGCCGCCAATGAGCGGCATTTCCTCTTATTGGTAAAGAGAAATCCGCCGGCTAGGCCGGTAGTACAAAAATACAGAAAATCCGCTGACAAAGTCCGCAGGGCTTTGTCAGCGGCCAGAAAAAAGCGCCGGCACTTTTTTGAAAAATCATACCCGCCGCGGTGGGGCGGTACTTTCCCGTACGATCAAATTGCTGGATGGCAGTGAAACGCTCTCACAAAGTTCCTTATTGAGGCACTTTTTCATCAGCTCGAAACCGTAACGTCCCATGGCTTCGCGGTCGATACGCACGGTGGTAAGCGAGGGAATGATGCATTTGGATACCGCAATGTCATCTATGCCTACAACGGAAATATCGTCCGGCACCCGCATACCCTTGGAGTGCAGGTAACGTATGGCGAGGATGGCATAAAAGTCCGTTGCGCAAAATAAAGCCGTTGGCGCGTACTCTCCTTTTAATGCTTCATCGATGCAGATATAGAGCGACTCCTCGTCATATACGTTGATCTGAATGCGGTTCATACCCAGCGGCAGGCTGTGCTCCGTGGTTGCCCTCTGAAAGCCGCTGAACGTTAAAAGGTTGAAATCATGCAGCTTATCGTTTCCGATATAAGCGATATCCCTGTGGCCAAGCTCGATCAAATGCTTTGCCGCCGTATAAGCCGCCATTGCATAGTCGACCCGCACTGCGAATTGATCTTCGGATTTACGGCTGCTGTCCAGAACCACGATAGGTATGCCAAGGCTATTGAGCTCCGACTGAACGTCCCTTTCCAAATCGCCATAAGTAATAATACCGTCGATGCTGCCCGAACGGAGCACATCCGATAATATGATCTCATTTCCCTGGTGATAAGCGGAAGTCAAGACCAGGGTATACGGCAGTTGGTCGCATGCTGCAATCATGCTGGCATTGAGCTCCGTATAAAACAATTGATCCAATGTCGGAATGTCGTGACGGAACAAAATAGCGATGTTCTCGCGGTGAGGCTCCTTGGCGCCGCCCATGGGACGGTAATTGGTTTGCGCGACAATCTCTAAAATGCGTTTGCGCGTCTGCTCGCTGATGCCCTTTCTGCCGTTGATTGCGAATGAAACCGCCGCAGGGGAGACTCCGGCCAGCTTAGCGATATCCTTGGTTGTCAGTTTGGTTGTGTCCATTTCCTATTCCTTATAAAAGTAGTACGCTAATCATTATACTAAACGGACTTGCAATTAGCAACAGGAATTAAATCATATTTTTGCATCATATTTTCAGATATATCATAATCCGATATTCAAATGCATGGTAAAAGTTGCTCCGGAGTACGATTAAAGCGATCTTCTTAAAAGATCGCTTACTTCGCTTAACTATTTAGTTTCCTGTCGGCCTTGAAAGCAGGCTGGACAAGCATGCAATTATAAAGGCCATCCGTCCTGTATCCTTGGCGCCGCCGCAACGAAACGGTATCGGGCTATTCAAGCGTTCGCACGGTTTGACGCTCAATAACGGAAAATGTATTGTAGACCTCGCGTGTACTGCACATCTTGTAGTCGTTGATACTTTTTAAAAGCATATCGAAGCCCATCTTTGCGAGCGTAGCGTCGTCGATACGAACGGTTGTCAACGGAGGATCGATATAGGAGCTGACCAGGATATCGTCGATGGCGATTACGGAAACATCTTCGGGTATACGAAGCCCCATCTGCTTGATGCCGCGAATTGCGCCAATGGCGTAGATATCCGCAGCGCAGAACACGGCTGTGGGGCGCTCTACGCCTTCCATAATGGATTTTACTTGCGTGGCGGCGCCGTTGTCCCCGTCAATATCGCGCGTATGCATCTGAATCCAATTGAGCGGAACCTGAATGCGCAGTTCCTCCAGCGTGCTGCGGTATCCCTCGAATGTCTGCTGGCTGTACTGGGGGGGATAATTGCTTCCGATATAGGCGATGCGCCTGTGGCCGCATTGGATCAAATGCTGCATGGCAAGCCTGGCGGCCGCATAATAATCCACGCTTACACTCATGGTATCCGCGGGAAGCTGATGGCTGTCCAATAATAAATAGGGCAGTTCAAGATCGTGCAAACTGGAGATGACCGAAACCGGCACATACCCATAGGAGATCACGCCATCCACACCGTGGGAACGCAGTATGGGGGGGAAGATCACGGGCGTTGTATCATCCTGAAACTGGCAGGCAACAAACACCAGATTGTACTGATGCTCCGTGCAGTATTTTAATATGCACTTGTTCAGGCTTTCGTGAAACAAATGCTCCAGCGGATGGCTGTTCATGTTGAACAGTATCGCAATATTCTGTGTCCTTTTCATAATCTGGCTGCGTGCGCTCTGGCTGGGCGCAAAATTGGTCTGGTCCACCACCTCCATGATGCGCCGCCGCGTACTTTCGCTGATCCCCGGCCGGTTGTTCATTGCAAGTGAAACGGAGGATGGCGACACTCCCGCCATTTTCGCAATATCTATAATCGTTAACTTTGGCATTTTACGATCTCTCTTTCCGCATAGCTGATATTTATTCGTCGTTTCCAATCGCTTCGTGGACAACGTTGTCGGCAGATTGGTACCGTGCAAAGAGCAAATTTTATCTCGTTTGCTTTTCCGCTCTTGAAAGTACATATTCCTGTTTTATGCATTATATCCGAGTCTGAATGCAGTCACCGCCACCAACAGGCATAGGGTACCCTTTTCCCGGCCTGCGTTATGAACAATTCCTACTCAGATTATAGGGTGTAAAATATTTTTTGTAAAGCGGACTGCAAAATATACTATGTGTTTTGTCGGTTTTCTCGAGAAATACTAAATCATTTTTTTATTTTATCGAAAAACACATGGATATAAGGCTGAATCACATTTACTATAGGTCAAAACGGCTAAAATAGAGGGGATTCCGCATAGCCTATTGAAGGGGTGTTTAAATAAAACGTTTGATTTATATATTGACAGATTTGTACCGCGTCATTATAATCATAATACATCGGCACGATGTCAGATCGGTATTATTATGTGGTAGTCAACGCGATATCCACGAAAATTAGGAGGAAAAAGAATATGAGCGAGAAGCTGGCTGTCAATGGTGGGCCTAAAGCAAAGACAACGCCGAATTTTCCTATGTATCCAGGCGGGCTGGAGATAGGAGAAGAAGAAAAAAAGCAGGTTATGGAAGTGTTGGACAGCAAATATTTGTTCCGCTACTATGGTCCTGCCAACTGCGAATCAAAGGTAAAGGCGTTTGAAACGAAATTTGCGGCAAAAATGGGAGCAAAATATGCGCTTGCGACAAGCTCCTGCACGGGCGCGCTGATTTCGTCGCTGGTCGCCTGTGGCATTGGCCCCGGCGACGAGGTCCTCGTGACGGGCTATACCTTCTTTGCTTCCTGCGCGGCCATCGTTGCGGCCAAAGCCATGCCTGTTATTGTAGAAGTGGATGAAACGCTCACCATGGATACTGCCGATCTTGAAAAGAAAATCACGCCTGCGACCAAGGGTATTGTAGCGGTGCATATGCGCGGCGTTCCCTGCAATATGGATGCGATTATGGCGATTGCAAAGAAGCACAACCTTATCGTGGTGGAAGATTGCGCGCAGGCTGCCGGCGGCACATACAAGGGCAAGTACCTTGGTACGATCGGCGATTGCGGCTGCTTCTCCTTCCAATACCATAAGACGATCACCGCCGGCGAAGGAGGGATGATACTCACCAATGACGAGCGCCTGTACGACCGCTGCATGAGCTACCACGATACCGCCGCGTGCTGGCGTCCGGATCGTTTTGCGGAGCAGCGTTATGAGGGCGAACTGTTCTGCGGCTCGAATTTCCGTATGAGCGAATTGACCGGCGCCGTGATGCTGGCCCAGCTTGGCCGCTTGGATTACCTTCTCGCAAAAATGCGCCGGAACCAGAAGCGCATTATTGACGGCATCAGAAATACTCCCGGTATCCGCGTGCGTCCCGTCAATGACCCTGAAGGCGATACAGGCATCTGCCTGATGTTCTATTTGGATGCTCCGGAGAAGGTTGCTCCCTTTGTGGATGCCCTAAAAGCGGAAGGCGTTGACGCCGCGGGCGTGTTCAATGCCGGCATTCCGGATTGGCACATCTATGCCCACTGGAAGCACGTGATAGGCGAAAAGACTCCTACACCGGTGAAATGCCCCTGGGAATGCCCGTATCATACGAAGTCTTCCCCCGTACAATATGACCCCAAAATGAACCCCAATACTTTGGCGTATTTGGGCCGTGTGGTGCATCTGGATATCCCCGCCCAAATGACGGACGAGGATTGCGACATGATCGCCAAGGCCATCAATAAGGTCGCCGCCGTGCTGGCGTAAAGAATAAGAAGGGCGGAGTTATCCGCCCTTTATTGGTTGCAAAACAGGAGGAAGCTATGAAATATTCACTTTGCATTGAGCCGGTCTTCGAGAATGTTCCGTTTTACGACAGAATTAAGATCGCGAAGGACTGCGGTGTGGACGCCGTGGAATTCTGGGATCCTTCTGTGTATGACACAAAAAAGATCGGCGCCATTGCCGTGCAGAACAACATCCCCGTCGCGGCGTGCTGCCTGAATCAGGCGTGGACGATTCGCATGAACTTCCCCTACGACGTGGTGCGTAAAAACGTAGAAAAATCCATCAACTTTGGCAAGGATATCGGATGCAGCACCTTCATCGGCCTCTCTGGAGAACTGGAGTGCAAGGCGGACAGCCAAAAAGCCCTTTTGATCGAGAATCTCAAGCGCGTGGCTGAGCTTTGCGAAAAAGAGGGCGTCATGATCGTGATGGAAGCGCTTAACTCGCTCTATGACCACAAGGGATATTATCTGGATTCTTCCTATATCGGCTTTGAAATCGTAAAGGCCGTAAACAGTCCTTCCATTAAACTGCTGTACGATTGCTACCATATGCAGCTCATGGAGGGCAATCTCATCAACAGCATTCAGACGAATATTAGCTTTGTCGGCCATTTCCACAGCGCGGGCGTACCCGGCCGCCACGAACTGCATTTGGGTGAAACCAATTATCCCAGGGTTATCCGGGCTGCGGAAGCGGCAGGCTATCAGCGCTATTTTGGTTTTGAATACTGGCCCACGTATGACAACGCGCAATCGCTTCAAGATGTTCTCGCTTATGCAAAGGGATGAAGAATTGATTTGTCGGCAGTAAAGCTGCGCAGAACAAATAAGAAAGTGGAGGGTAAAGAAATGAAGAAGCTCATATCATGCATGCTCGTCATACTGTTTGTACTGACCGCATTGGCAGGATGCACGGCATCACCGGCCGGCGGTACGGGCGGCAAACCCAAAATTGGCCTGGCGATGCCGACCAAAGAGCAGCCTATCTGGGTTGCGCAGGGCGAGCGTTTGACGGAAGCCTTTGAAGCGGCCGGTTATGAAGTGGTGATCGAGTATGCCGAGGACGTTGCGGAACGCCAGATCACGCAGATCGAAAACATGCTGCTCAAGGATTGCAAATATCTGATCATTGCGGCGGTTGACGGCTATGCGCTCACGGATTCCGTGCAAAAAGCCAAGGATGCCGGCGCTACGATCATTGCCAGCGACCGGCTCATCATGAATACGAATGCGGTGGATTATTATATGACGTTCGATCTCGTCCGCATGGGCGAAATTCAGGGCGAATACATCGAATCCACATTGGGTCTGAAGGACGGCAAAGGCCCCTTCACGCTGGAGATATTCTCCGGCAGTCCGGATGACCCGAACAGCATCCCCTTCTATGAAGGCGCCATGAGCATACTGCAGCCCTACATGGATAACGGCAAGCTGGTTGTCAAATCCGGTCAGGTCGGTCTGGACGTTACCGGCACGCTCAAATGGGACAGCGCGACGGCGCAGGCCAGAATGGACAATATCCTCTCTGCGTATTATTCCGATGATAAGCTGGATGCTGCTCTGTGCGCGGCCGATTGTGTAGCGCTGGGCGTCGTTTCATCTCTTAACTCCATGGGTTATGGCACTGCGGATCTGCCGTTCCCGGTCATCACGGGGCAGGACAGCGAGCTCACCGCCATCAAATATATACTCGAAGGCAAGCAGTCCATGACGGTGTTTTTGGATGCCGCGCTGCTTTCCCAAAAGATGCTTGCGCTGGTGGATGCCTTGGAGAAAGGCGAGACCATTACCGCCGACACTACCTATAATAATGACATGATCGACGTACCCACCCTTCTGTATGATCCGGTACTCATCGACAAAGACAATTATAAACTCCTGGTTGAACGCGGCTTCTATTCGGAGGACGATTTAAAATAAGCGGCAAGCCTGCGGGGCGTATGGCGGATTTTCCGTCATACGCCTCAACAGGGAAAAGGAGTGCACTATGTCAGAGTATATATTAGAGATGTGCGGCATTACCAAGGAGTTTCCGGGCGTGAAGGCGCTCGATGACGTGAATTTGCGCGTGCGCCGCGGCGAAATACACGCACTGGTGGGCGAAAACGGCGCAGGCAAATCCACATTAATGAATGTGCTGTCCGGCGTATATCCGCATGGCACTTATACCGGCGACGTTTTATTTGATGATCAGGTTTGCGCATTTCGCAGCATTGCGCAAAGCGAAGCAACGGGTATCGTTATTATTCATCAGGAACTTGCCCTGATCCCTTATTTATCCATTGCGGAAAACATGTTTCTTGGAAACGAGAACAACAAATCGGGCGTTATTGACTGGAACAAAACGGCGCACCGGGCGACGGAACTGCTGCAGAAAGTGGGCTTGCATGACAGCCCCCATACGCTTATTACCAATATTGGCATCGGCAAACAGCAGCTTGTGGAAATCGCCAAAGCCCTTTCGAAAAAGTGCAAACTGCTTATATTGGATGAGCCGACTGCTGCACTTAACGAAAATGACAGCGCTAATTTGCTGCAATTGCTTAAGCAGCTTCAGTCCGAAGGCATTACCTGTATCATGATCTCCCATAAGCTCAACGAAGTCGTTTCCGTTGCTGACCGGATCACCGTGCTCAGAGACGGAAAAACAGTCGACCACATGCAGTGTGACCAATCTGTATCGGAGGACCGCATTATCCGCAGCATGGTTGGGCGGGAACTGACGGACCGTTACCCCACACGGGAGCGTCATATCAGCGAAGTACTGCTGGAGGTGCGGGATTGGAATGTGTACCACCCGCAGCATCAGGAACGCAAGGTGACGGATAACGTTACCATTCAGGTGCATCGCGGCGAAGTGGTGGGTATTGCGGGGCTGATGGGCGCAGGCCGCACCGAGTTTGCGATGAGCGTTTTCGGCCGCTCCTACGGCCGGAAGATTCAAGGCGAGATTTATAAGGACGGGAAAAAGATCGGCATTAAGTCTGTAAGCGACGCTGTTAAAAACGGGATCGCTTATGTGTCGGAGGACAGGAAAACATACGGCCTTGTGCAGATACAGAGCATTATGGAAAACATTACCCTTACCAATCTCAAAAAGGTGTCCAGGCGTTCGGTAGTCAATACCAATCGGCAATTGGTCGCCGCCAACAGCGCATCGGAGGCCCTGCACATCAAGTGCTCGCATGTATTGCAGAAAGCAAGCAATCTTTCCGGCGGCAATCAGCAAAAGGTCGTGCTTGCAAAATGGCTGTTCTGCGAGAGTGACGTGCTGATATTGGATGAACCCACGCGCGGTATCGATGTCGGCGCCAAATATGACGTGTATAAGATTATCAACCGTATGGCGGACGAAGGCAAGGCGGTACTGATGATTTCTTCGGAATTGCCGGAGCTGCTCGGCGTATGCGACCGCATTTATATCATGAGCGAAGGGCACATCAAAGGCGAGATGCCTGTGGAACAGGCAACGCAGGAAACCATCATGCGGCTGCTCGTATAGCGGCCTTCCGTGCGAACCCAAATTCTTAAGTACATGCCGCGAACGGATACGTTCGGGGCGGCGGAGGGGTATTGATGAAAACACTGAAGTCACTTGTGAAGAACAACATGCGGCAATACAGTATGATTTTGATATTGGTCGTCATGGTTCTCATGTTCCAGATCCTCACGGACGGGCTGCTGCTTACGCCATTGAATATGACGAATATCGTATTGCAGAACAGCTATATCGTCATATTGGCGATCGGTATGCTGCCCATCATCATCACCGCGCGTATCGACCTTTCCGTCGGTTCCATTGCGGCGGTGGTGGGGGCGGTTGCGGCCGTGATGATGGTGAAAAAGGGCACCGGTTTCTTAGTGACGCTGCTCACAGGCCTGCTCCTTGGCGGCGCTATTGGCGCGTGGCATGGCTTTTGGGTAGCTGTGCGAAATATACCGGCGTTTATCGTTACGCTTTCCTCACAGCTTGTGTTTCGCGGCCTGACGGTCGTTATACTCGACGGCCGCTCCATCGGCCCGTTCAGCGAAGAATTCCAGGCGCTTAGTTCCAGCTTTCTTCCGGATATCTTCAGTTCCAGCGGCCTGCACCTTACGACGATACTGATTGCCATTGTTGCTTGCGTCGCTTTGGTGTTCAAGGAAATCAACGCGCGTGCCGAGCAACGCAAATATAACTTTGCAACGGCGTCGCTTTGGGGCAGCGTTTGCAAAACGGTGCTCACTTGCGCTATATTGCTGGGGTTTGCTTACTTTTTCGCAGCGTATCAGGGGTTCCCCACGGTAATGCTCATCATGATCGCGCTCGTATTGATTTATTCTTTCATTACGCGGCGCACAATCATAGGCCGGCATTTATATGCAGTGGGCGGCAATGAAAAGGCGGCCGGGCTTTCCGGTGTCAAGATTAAGAAGGTGCTGTTTGCAGCGTTCGTAAACATGGGCGTGCTGGCAGGCCTTGCCGGCCTGGTATTTGCGGCCCGCCTCAACGCGGGTACGCCGAAGGCGGGTAACGGCTTCGAGCTGGATGCGATCGCATCCTGCTTTATCGGCGGCGCATCCGTTTCGGGCGGAACGGGTACCATCAGCGGCGCTTTGGTGGGATGCTTCATCATGGGCGTTATGAACAACGGCATGAGCATCATGGGCATTGCGGTTGATCTGCAGCAGGCAATCAAGGGGCTGGTTATATTGTTTGCGGTGGCGTTCGACTTGTACGCCAAATCCAAAGAAGCATAAGGCGATGTTTCCCATCGGCTGAAATGATGCTGACGGTACATACAATGAAAGGGCGACGTAAGCCGCCCTTTTGTATGCAAAAAAATCACCGGCCGGGCCGGTGGAATAAGTAGTTAATTCAACCGTTATGCAACACAAGAAAGAGAATGCGATGGGAAACCGTTAAGCCTGCCGGGTATGGGTGCGGCGGGCGGCTATCAACACGGCGTTACCAAGGGAAACCAGCAGCGCCGCAAACAGCCGGACCCAGAAACCGTCGAAATGGATGGGGGACAAAATAGCGTCCATCAGTCCGACCATCCAGGCGTTGGCGACGAAAAAGAACAGACCCAGCGTCAGGATGGTTGCCGGCAAGCAAACCAACTGCAAGAGTGGCTTGACGAATAAATTCAACAGCCACAAAACCGTCGCCCCGGCCGCGAGCGTGAATATGCCGCCGGAGACCGATACGTGCGCGGGAAAAATGTAAGCTGTCATCAGCAGCGCAATCAGGCAAATCAGCCATTTCAGAATAAGTTTCATCTTAAGGCGATCCTTTCTAGCGCGTTGCTACTTTGACTTTGACGGTCCCGCGCTTGTTTTGTACGTCAACATCTACCAGATCCAGCGGCCCGGTCACAAATATAAATTCCCAAAGGAAATCGAACAGAGTACCGGTTACCGTGTGAATCATGGATGAAACCGTCTTTTCGCGGTTCCCGGCGGTTTTTATGCTGATGCGAGGGCAAAATACCGCAGCCAACGTGCCCATATCGTCGAGCATATCCGCCAATGCCAGCGCCACGAAAATGGGAAGCGCAAGAAAAAACCGAAAACGGCTTTTCCCGTTGACTTTTATGCTGATCCAAAGCAGCATCGCAGGCCTATTCGACATAGATGCGCACCTTCGCCATATCGGGTCCGTCTCCGATATCGACATTGACGATATCCTCCTCCAGACCGCTTTCAATCAATGTTTCGATACTGTCCATAATCGCGATAAGGTCGACGCCCGCCTTATCGATTTCTTCCTTTGCTTCGGCAGGAAGGTTTTTTGCGATAATGGGCCCCAGGGTTTTTACAAGTGAAATAGGAACGTTCACGTTCACTTTGGCTTTTGACTGCTTTTCGTCAACGGTATCCACGATCACCCGCAGTTTCTTGGCTTTACGGCCCCGGCTGTCCTTGAGCGTTACGGGTGCTGCCGCAGGCTGCTCCAGCGCGCTAAGAAGCTGTTCCGCTTCCTCTACGGTAATCTGTCCATCCTTGAGCATGTTCAATATACGGGCCTTGCTGGTCTCATCCATCTTTTTTATTCTCCTTTCAATTTCGCAAGTAATGCAGCCGCTTCTGCGGCGGTGATTTCCTTGTTTTCCAGCCTGTCAAGCACGGCGGATACGCTTAAAGCATCCTCCTGCGCGACCTTTTCGCCGGGAAACAATGCGTTCAACAGTTCATCCAGAAGTCCCTTTACGGTTGGGTAGGAGATGCCGAGCGTACGCTCTACATCCTTGATGCTGCCCTTGCACTTGAGAAACGTTTCCATAAAAAGCTGTTGCTTTTCATCCAACGCGCAGTATTTGCAGGGCTGAAAGCTTCCGCTTAATTCCGTATGGCATTTGGGACAGGAAAGCTTGGTAATGCGTAACTCCGTTGCGCATACCGGGCATTTTGACGGCGGTTGATATTGCATTCGGTATTCCTCCTTTTATGCTCATATACTATTCCTCAAAATTAAAAATGTCAACAATAAAATTAAGATAATCAATTTTATAATAAATCATATTCCGAAGTTGATGCTAGAATTTAATAATAAGGGTCAAAATATCGAAGCGGTTGCTTTGTCTGGGGTGATCGAAAGCAGTCATAACACGGAAAAATTGAGAAAAAGCGCCTCCGGCGATATGGCCGGAGGCGCTGAAAAAATGTTCTTTAGGTAAGCGCTGATTAAATGAGGGATGATGGATTGACGAGATGATATCTAGGCCTGCAAGGAGCAAAATCGAAGGAATAGCAGCGCCATTTCAAGATTTAGCTTAACGCAGCAGGACGCGAAAACAGCCGTCAAGACAATGTTCCGCATTAAAATCAGCGGTTACTTAGAAACGTGCATGGCTTTAGTCGTCCTGCAATGCGTCGTAGCCCTCTTCGCCGGTGCGTACCTTGATGACGTTCTCGATATCGCTGACGAATATCTTTCCGTCGCCGATATGGCCGGTATAGAGTACCTTTTTTGCGGTCTCGATTACGGTGCGGACAGGCACCTTGGTTACAACGATATCCACCTGTATCTTAGGCAGTACATCTGGCTCGACCTTGACGCCGCGGTAATACTCGGGTGCGCCTTTCTGCATGCCGCAGCCAAGCACCTGGGTGACGGTCATGCCTGTTACTTCAATGTCGCTCATTGCGCGCTTGAGCGCTTCGAACTGGCTTTGCCTTGCCAGTATGGTGATCTTAGTAAGCTTGGCGCCGGTACGGCCGGTTCCGGGGGCCGTTTCAACGGGAACAGCCTGGGCAACAGGAACACTGCCGGCCGCCCCGGTAATATCCGCATCCGCACAGGCGGCGGATACGGTGGGCATGAAGTCCGCATAGCTGCTGACAAGACCGTGTTCCTTGACATCCAGGCCGGCGATTTCTTCCTCCTTGCTCACACGCAAGCCCACCGTCTTTTTGATAAGGGTGAATACGATGGCCATGGTCACGATGACCCATAAGGCCACGGCCGCGACGCCCAGCGCCTGCACGCCCAGCATATTGAAGCCGCCGCCATAGAACAGGCCGCCGTCGGTGGCAAACAAGCCGACGAACAGCGTACCGAGCGCGCCGCAAACGCCATGTACGGCAATCGCGCCGACGGGATCGTCGATCTTCACAACCTTATCCAGGAACTCTACAGCGAAAACAACGATGACGCCGCAGAGCAGGCCGATAATGGCGGCGCCGATCGGGCTTACAAGGTCACAGCCTGCCGTAATGCCTACAAGACCGGCCAGCACGCCGTTGAGCGTCATGGAAATATCCGGTTTTTTGTAACGCAGCCAGGTCAATACCATGGTAGCGATAGCCGCGCACGCTGCCGCCAGGTTGGTCGTGACGAAGATGTGGGAAATAGACATCAGAACATCATCGCCTTCGGCAGAGACGGTTGATCCGCCGTTGAAGCCAAACCACGCAAACCAGAGTATGAACACGCCCAGCGCGCCAAGCGTCAGGCTATGGCCGGGGATGGCGCGGGGCTTGCCTGCCTTATCATATTTGCCCAGGCGGGGCCCCAATATCTTGGCGCCCACAAGCGCCGCAACGCCGCCGACCATATGCACCGCGGTGGAACCGGCAAAATCATGGAAGCCAAGGTCTGCGAGCCAGCCGCCGCCCCAGATCCAATGGCCGGAGATGGGGTAGATCAACAGGCTGATCGCAACGCTGTAAATACAGTAAGATGAGAATTTTGTACGCTCCGCCATGGCGCCGGACACGATGGTAGCAGCGGTTCCTGCGAATACTGTCTGGAAAATAAGGAATGCGTACGTGGGAATACCCGCAGGCGTTACGGAGGAATAATCTCCCATCATGAAGAAATCGATTTTGCCAAACAGAGCGCCGCCGGCCCCGAACATAATGCCGAAGCCCAACAACCAATACGCGGGGGCGCCCAAGGCAAAATCCATGAGGTTCTTCATGATGATATTGCCTGCGTTTTTCGCTCGCGTAAAACCTGTTTCTACCATAGCGAAACCGGCCTGCATGAAAAACACCAGGGCTGAGGCGATCAATACCCAAATGGTGCTGGCAGAAGAAAACATACGACTACCTCCTACTAAATAGAATATTATTTTCAACATGCGACGCCTGCAGCTGCAAAAGGGTTATGGCTTGCAGAATACGTTAAGCCGCATGTTGTTTTTAACCATTACCTCCTCGGAAATAGTGTCTTTGGCGCAGGTTCCGCCGCTGAACGTCCGCCCCTGCCCGATAAGGATTGATCCGCTCCGGTATCGGCCGCAGGTCAATAGGTGTACATTTGTTTGTACGGGTTGGCGGTATCGGCATTTAAAACAAAGAAGTTGTGCGAGAGTATCCCGCCGATATCCAAATCAAACAGTTCGCAGTATTCGGCGAGCTGTTCGGCCATATGCGCCTTATCCTCTTCCTGCGCCTGCCTCGCGGTGACCTGTACCGGAAGATCCGCGGGCAGATCGCTTGCACGCAGGTAAATCGCCCCGCCGTGTATGCCTGTGCCGCAAAAGTAACCGACCGGCGTTTTGGCCTCGGAATGCAAGCCGAGCACATAGATCTCGCCGCCCGCCTGGTATTCCCCTACGAAGCTGCCGGCGCAACCGCCCACCACGATCAGCGGTACTTTATCCGCATACGCCTTCATATGCACGCCGCAGCGGTATCCTGTGTTGCCGCGGACATAGATCCTGCCGCCGCGCATGGAATAGCCAGTAGCGTCCCCGGCCGAACCGCGCACGATAATACGGCCGTCGTTCATGGTGTCGCCGGTAGCGTCCTGCGCGTTCAATTCCACATCAATGGTCGCGCCGTCCATATATGCGCCGAGCGCATTGCCGGGTATGCCCTTGACCGTGATGTATTTATCCTTCAGGCCATTGGCGATATAGCGCTGCCCCATGCAGGATTCAACCAATATATCTTTACTGTCTGTATCATGCAGCTTCGCGTTCAATTCGCGAAAACCCATGCCTTTTGCATCTATGACCATCACTGTACACCTCCGAGCTGCTTTGCCCGTTCAGCCTTTGAAAACGCCATCAGCTGGGGCTTTTCGCATATGAGTTCAAAGTCGATTGAGGAAAGCGGCGTTTTGTTGCGTATGAGCGCGGTGTATATCCCCGTACGCTCCACGTTGCCGATGATGATAAAGCCCTTGAGCAGATCATCCCGGTAGAACAAACGCTTATAGGTATTGTTCTGCTCAAAAAGATGATCGTCGCCCACATAGCTGCCTGCCGTGATCATGTGCAGGCCCCAAAGCGACGTGGCGTTGAGCGGTATGGCGCGGTCAAAGGAAAGTTCGCCGCCGGCCATTTGGCTGCCCGCGCATTCGCCCTGCATGTATGCATTGGGCAGCAGCGCGAGTATACGCCGGTCGTCCAGCGTGATGTCATGGCTTTCGGCGCAATCGCCGGCAGCGTAAACGTCGGGCAGCGTTGTGGCGCAGCAATGGTTTGTCTGTATGCCGCGGTTGACCTGGCCGCCGGCAGCCTTTACCAAATCCACCTCCGGGCGTACGCCGGCCGCGATGACGAGTATGTCGAAATCGAGCTTTCGGCCGCCGGACAGCAGCATTGACTTTTTCTCGAAAGCCTCGATATTTACGCCGAGATGCAGTTCAACGCCCTGCGTCTCGATATGCTTCTGCACAAGCGCCGCCCCCGCCTCATCCAGTACGCTGGGCAGCACCTGTTTCGCCATATCCACGACCGTGATGTGGCCGGCCTTGCCGCTGATGCCCTCGGCACATTTCAGCCCGATCAGGCCTGCGCCGACGATGAGCACGCGGCTATTGGGGCCGACATCCTCCTTGAGCGCAAGCGCGTCGTCCAGCGAGAGGAAGGTGTGGTATTTCCCCACGGTATCCAGCCCTTTGATGGGAGGGATAAAAGGACGGGAACCGGTCGCTACCAGCAGCTTATCGTAAGGCAGCGTGGTGCCGTCATCCAGCGTGACCCGGTGTCCCTTTGGGTCGATCTTGTCGGCCCTTCTGCCTGAAAGAAGCGTGCAGCCGTTGCGTTCGTAAAAATCCCATGGCCGGTAGGCCATGCGCGCAAGATCTGTTTTGCCCAGCAGCAGGTAGGAAATGAGCGGGCGGGAATATACGTGGTACGGCTCTTTTCCCACAACGGTGATTCCGCCTTCGGAGTCGGTGCGGCGAATGCCTTCAATACAACCGATAGCGGCAATGGAATTGCCTATGATGACATAATTCATAGCGATCTCTCCTCAAACACGATGGCTTTGTTGGGGCAGCCGGATACACAGGCCGGTTCGCCAAAAGCGTTTTTTGTACACAGCTCGCATTTCTGCATCGGGCCGTCGTCCGAGGGCATGATCGCCCCATACGGACAGGACAGCACGCAGGTATAGCAGCTCATACATTTATCCGTGTTGATCGCAATGAGGCCGTCCTCGATGGTCAGCGCTCCGGAAATACAGCCTTTGACGCATAAGGGCTCGGTGCAGTGGCGGCAGGCTACCGCAAAGCAGATGCCGTTGTGCTCCTCGATACGGATGCGCGGATTGATTCGCACATCCTTTAACGCTTTTGCCATATCGGCCGCGCCGCTGTTGGCGAACGCGCAGTTATACTCACAAAGGTGGCACCCAAGGCACCATTGCTCGTTTACATAGATACGTTTCATGCCTTGCCTCCTTATTCGCCCGCGTGCCTGATGCCGAGTATGTCGAGCTCCTTCTGCGTGAGCCCTATGCCCCTTAGCATCAACCGGTTCCCCCTGAGCGCCTCTATGGAGTTGATACCCATACCGCCCATCATCTCTTTAACTTCGTGGGAAAAAGCGGTGATCAGGTTGCACAGCCGCTCGCAGCCCATTTCGGGGTTGAGACGCTTGACCAGATCCGGCCGCTGTGTGGCGATGCCCCAGTTGCATCTGCCCAGATGGCAGGTGCGGCAAAGGTGGCAGCCCAAAGCCAAGAGCGCGCTTGTGGCGATATAGACGGCGTCCGCGCCCAGTGCAATAGCCTTTACGATATCCGAACTGTTGCGGATGCTGCCGCCGATTACGATGGATACGTCCGAGCGGATGCCTTCCTCGCGCAGGCGCTGATCCACACTTGCAAGCGCCAGTTCGATGGGGATGCCTACGTTATCGCGTATGCGCATGGGCGCCGCGCCAGTGCCGCCGCGAAAGCCGTCGATGGCGATGATATCCGCACCGCTTCTTGCGATGCCGCTTGCGATGGCGCTGACGTTATGCACCGCCGCGATCTTGACGATAACGGGCTTCTTGTAATGCGTCGCCTCCTTAATGGAGTATACGAGCTGGCGCAGGTCCTCTATGGAATAGATGTCATGGTGCGGCGCGGGGGAGATGGCGTCCGTCCCTTCGGGAATCATGCGGGTCTTTGCGATATCGCCCACGATCTTGGAGCTGGGCAGGTGACCGCCGATGCCCGGCTTTGCACCCTGGCCCATTTTGATCTCGATGGCTGCGCCTGCCTGAAGATAGTCGGGATGCACGCCAAAGCGTCCCGACGCAACCTGAACGATCGTATGGGCCCCGTACTTGTAAAAATCCTCATGCAGGCCGCCTTCGCCCGTGTTGTAGAAAATACCCATCTTCTCCGCCGCCATGGCGAGGCTTTGGTGCGCGTTGTAGCTGATGGAGCCAAAGCTCATGGCCGAGAACATAATGGGGGCGGAGAGCATCAGCTGCGGTTCCTGCTTGGGGATAATGCTGCCCTGTGCATCACGCGTGATGGAGGCGGGTTTCTTTCCTAAAAAGGTGCGCGTCTCCATCGGCTCGCGCAGCGGGTCGATAGAGGGGTTGGTTACCTGCGAGGCATTGATCAGCATCTTATCCCAGTAAACGGGATAACTGCGGGGGTTGCCCATGGAGGAGAGCAGTACGCCGCCCGTGCTGGATTGCTTGTAGATGTGGCGAATCGCCTCGCTGGTCCAGTTGGAATTCTCCTTAAATACATGCTCGCTCCTGACGATCTTGAGCGCGCGCGTGGGGCAGAGCGACACGCAGCGGTGGCAGTCTACACACTTGCTTTCATCCGCCGTCATCATGCGCAGATCTTCGTCATATTTATGCACTTCGTTGGCGCACTGGCGCTCGCAGACACGGCAGGCGATACAGCGGGAGGGGTTGCGAATAACCTCAAACTGCGGATATTGAAAATCGATGGGCATATTCTTTTCCCTCCTTCCTTAAACGACCTTGGCCATGGCTTCGTCGGTCAGCCGTACGATAACGGGCTCGCCGCCGCGGGGCGCCCACAGCTCGTCTATATCCGGCTGCACGACGCGAATGCCGCATTCTTCGCTGGCGATATACACGCGGCTGCCCTTGCGGGCCGCGACCAGCGAGCGCAGCTTGAGCCGGTCGTTTAGCGCCATCAGCCCGCCGTTGAAGCCTACGAGAATGGAAAACGGGCCGGTGATCAGAAGGCTCGAGAATACATTGCGCAAATACGTCAGACGTTCGCGTTCTTTATCATCCCTGCGGGAAATGGTGGACCAGAACGGGGCGGCGATGACATTTGCAACCTCGTTGAGCGTCATCCCCTGCTTGCGGGTCAGGTAATCCAATATATATGAAATCACTTCCGTATCCGTCTGCAGCGTGCAGACATAGCCAAACATCTCTATAAACCGTCGGTTGGCGTCATAGGAAGAAATTTCGCCGTTGTGCACGACGGAATAATCCAGCATCGCGAACGGATGCGCGCCGCCCCACCAGCCGGGGGTGTTTGTGGGATACCGGCCGTGCGCCGTCCAGCAATAGCCCTCATATTCTTCCAAACGGTAATAGTTGCCCACATCCTCGGGGTAGCCCACAGCCTTGAACACGCCCATGTTCTTGCCGCAGGAAAAAACATATGCGCCGCTGATCTGCGTGTTGATGCGCATTACGCTGCGTACGATAAACTCGTTCTCGTCAAGCTGGCTTGCCGCAAGCTTGGTAGGCAGCGGATTGAGGAAATATCGCCAAATCAGCGGTTCGCCGCTGATTTGTTTCATAGGCCGTACGGGAATACGGGAAAGATTGACAATATCGTAATGCCGGTCCATAAAGGCCTCGCATGCATCTTTGCTCGCCTGCGATTCGTAAAAAACATGAAGGGCGTACAATTCCTTGTACTGGGGATAGATTCCATATCCCGCAAATCCCCCTCCAAGACCGTTTGAGCGATCGTGCATGACCGCGATGGAATCGATGATCTCGCGTCCGTTAAAACGCGCGCCATCGGTTGCGATGATGCCTGATATGGCACATCCGGCAGGAATTCGTTGATTACCCTCCCACTGTCGGGGCATTTCATCCTTTCGCACTCAGTTGTCCTCCTTTGCCTGTAGGCACTTCGGTTTTCCGAAAATAGCCTTCGAAAATATATATAATATATAAGAACGGATTATACGCGAAAATTGCATTGCTGTCAATGCGAAATGCAAGAAATAAATGATAATAATGCAAAAAGGCTTAAATCAAATGGAAAGTGATAGGTGGGAGCAAATACTGACGGTCGCGGGAAAATACGTATATTCATGTCGAAATATTGCCAATATCAGCAGATTGTCACACAAAAAACAATCTTACCGGCTTATAATCGTTACGAATGTCAGCCATAGTGAAAACTTAGATGCGGTTATGCGCAGGTCTGCGAACTTGCGCAAAATGCAAGAAGAAGCATGAAATAATTCAGAATGCGGCTTGCGAAATGCAAATAAATGCAATTTGTTTGTACAATTTATGCACTTTGCTGCAATCGGAATGCGGCGCCGTGTTGAAAAACGGGTCGGCATATGCTACAATGGCGTGGACTTTTGTATATGAAGAGGCGATCGCATGAAGCTGATTATAGCGTCCAACAATGCGCATAAGGTTCGGGAAATCAAAGAGATATTAGGTTCTTATTTTCCCGCGATAGTTACCCAGCGCGAAGCGGGCCTTACGCTGGAAGTGGAAGAAGATGGAAATACGTTTTCTGAAAACGCCATTAAAAAAGCGGAAGAAACGCTTGCCTGCGCCGACGATTTTGATGCCGCGCTTGCCGATGACAGCGGGTTAATGGTGGACGCTCTTTCGGGTGCGCCCGGCGTGTACAGCGCGCGATATGCGGGGGAAGGGCACGACGACGAGGCCAATAACGTTAAGCTCCTGCGCGAAATGGATGCCGTGCCGGAGCAGGAACGCACTTGCCGCTTCGTATCCGCCGTGGCGCTTGCAAGGCGGGGGGGACCTACCATCTGTGTCACAGGCGCCTGCGAGGGGAAGCTCCTGCGCGCGCCGGTAGGAAAAGGCGGCTTTGGTTACGACCCGCTGTTTTTCTACGAACCCGCACAGCTCTCCTTTGCGCAGATGGACGCGGAACAAAAGAACGAGATCAGCCACCGGCGCAGGGCGCTTGAGGCGCTCAAAACCAAGCTTGCGCAAGAGACTAAAAAATAAAAAATTGCCCGTTCCAACCGGAACGGGCAATTTTATTATTTTGGAAGAGACTTATGCGGGGTCATCCTCTGCGCGCTGCTGCATCACAAGCCACATGGCGCTTTCGCGGATATGCGCCTCCACTGCCGCGGGCGCGGGCCCGCCGGGAAGGTTCCTGCCTTCCACGCAGGCGGAAAGCGATATGGCGTCAAACACGTCCGCTTCAAACGCCGGGGAGACCGCCTGCAGCTCGGGAAGGCTCAGGTCGGCAAGCGCCTTGCCCTGTTCCAGGCAGGAGAACACCAGCGTGCCGATAATTTCGTGGGCGGTACGGAAAGGGATCCCCTTTTTCACAAGGTAATCCGCCGCGTCCGTGGCGTTGGTAAAGCCGCGCCCCGCGCCCGCGACCATATTTTGCGTTCGGAAGCGGAGCGTGGAGAACATGCGTGTAAATATCGGCAGGCAGCCGTTGACGGTATCCAGCGTGTCAAACACCGTCTCCTTATCCTCCTGCATGTCCTTGTTGTAGGCAAGCGGCAGCCCTTTCATCAGCGTCAGCAGCCCCATCAGGTCGCCGTATACGCGGCCGGTTTTGCCGCGGATCAGCTCGGCCACATCCGGATTCTTCTTTTGCGGCATGATAGAGGAACCGGTGGAGTAGGCGTCGTCCATCTCCACAAAGCGGAACTCGTCCGTGCTCCAGAGTATCAGCTCCTCGCAAAAGCGCGATAGATGCATCATAATGATGGAAGCGCAGCCTGCGTATTCAATGCAGAAATCGCGGTCGCTCACCGCGTCGAGGCTGTTGCGCGTGATTTCGGAAAAACCGAGCGCTTCGCGCACCAGCTCACGGTCGAGCGGATACGTACTGCCCGCGAGCGCGCCCGCGCCAAGCGGCATGTAGTCCATGCGTTTTTTGCAATCTTGCAGCCGCTCCACGTCGCGACGGAACATCTCAAAATACGCCATCAAATGGTAGGCGAGCGTGACCGGCTGCGCCTTTTGCATATGCGTATAGCCGGGCATTACGGTCTGCGTATGCGCGCGTGCGGTTTTAAGCAGGGCGGTTTGGAGCGCGAGCAGGTTGCCGATGGTGACATCCGTTCCCTGCAGCAGATACATCCGGCAATCGAGCGCCACCTGGTCGTTGCGGCTGCGGCCGGTATGCAGGCGCTTGCCCGCCTCGCCGATGCGCCCGGTCAGCAGCAGCTCCACATTCATGTGGATATCCTCGGCGCTCTTGGAAAACTCAATTTTTCCCGCCTCGTAATCTGCAAGGATACCCGTAAGGCCCTCGCAAATTTTATCCGCATCCGCCTGCGGTATGATGCCCTGTATGCCCAGCATCCGCGCGTGCGCCAGCGAGCCTAAAATATCCTCGCGTGCCATGCGCGAGTCGACGGCGATGGAGGAATGAAAATCCTCCATCGCGGCGTCCGCCGCCTTTTGAAAGCGTCCGCCCCAAAGCTTTTTTTCTGCCTGATCCATTTGCAGTACCCCTATTCCAAAATGAACTTTATACAGCGGTTTGCTGCTGTCAACACCAACGATGTTACCAGTATAATACAAAACTGCCCGGAAGGGAATGCGCATTCCCTTCCGGGCAGCCTGCATCAAAGTCTTACTTCTTGCCTTTTTCCATCATCGCCCGCACTTTGAGCGGCAGGCCGAAGAGGTTGATGAAGCCTTCGGCATCCTTCTGGTTGTACACCTCGTCCTGCTCGAAGGTGGCGAACTCGGGGTTATAGAGGCTAAACGGACTCTTGACGCCCGCATGGTAAGTCTTGCCCTTGTAAAGCTTCAGCCTGGATACGCCCGTGGTGTTCTCCTGCATTACATCGATCATGGCGTCCATCGCTTTGCGCAGCGGGGTGTACCATTTGCCGTCGTACACCAACTCGGAATACTTGGTGCCCATCTGCTGCTTGTAGTGCATGGTGTCGCGGTCGAGCGTGAGGTACTCAAGCTGCTGCAGCGCGTCGTACAGTATGGTTCCGCCGGGATTCTCATATACGCCGCGGCATTTGATGCCTACCAGCCGGTTTTCCACCATATCGTCTATGCCGATGCCATGCTTGGCGCCAAACTCGTTGCACTTGTTGACAAGCGCAACAGGGTCGAGCTTTTCACCGTTGACGGATACGGGTATACCCTGAAGAAAGCCGATCTCGATGTAGTCCGGGGTATCCGGCGCAAGCTCCGGCGCGGTATTGATAAGATACAGGCTGTTCTTGGGCTCGTTCCAAGGATTCTCAAGATCGAGTCCCTCATGGGAAAGGTGCCAGATATTGCGGTCCATACTGTAGGATTCCTCGGCGCGGAACTGCAGCGGAATATTTTTTTCCTTTGCGTAGGCAATCTCCTCGCTGCGGCCTTTGAGATCCCAAATGCGCCAAGGGGCGATGATTTTCAACTCCGGAGCCAGCGCCTTGATGGTCAGCTCAAAACGTACCTGGTCGTTGCCCTTGCCGGTCGCGCCGTGTGCCGCTGCGGTGCAGCCTTCTTTTTTTGCGATCTCCACCAGCTTCTTGGCGATGACGGGCCGCGCGGTGGAGGTGCCCAAAAGGTATTTGTTTTCATACTTCGCGCCCGCCTTGAGCGTTGGGAATATGAAATCTTTGACGTACTCGTCCTTAACGTCTTCGATGTAGATTTTGCTCGCGCCTGTCTTGATGGCCTTTTCGTAGAGCGGGTCAAGCTCTTCGCCCTGACCTACGTCCACCGCAACGGCGATCACCTCGCAGTCGTAATGCTCCTTCAGCCAGGGGATGATGACGGACGTATCCAAACCGCCGGAATATGCCAGAGCGATTTTTTCCTTAGCCATGAATTGTGCCTCCTGTCCATGTTGTATTTATGCAAATATTATACATTCACATGAATAAATATGCAATAGGTTTCGGAAAAAAGTTCAAAAATTTGCTTATGGTTTTGATAGTATATGGAAATGCATGTTTGATTTTCTTCCTGCTATACCGTACAATATAGGAAACAAACAAGGAGGGGCAGATATGTCCATATTAAAGCGTTTCAGAGATATCATGGCGTCCAATATTAATGCTGCGCTGGATAAGCTTGAGGATCCTTCCAAAATGATCGATCAGCTGCTGCGTGATCTCAATGACGATCTGGGACAGGTCAAAGCGGAGACCGCAGGTATTATGGCCGAGGAAGCCCGCGCAAAGCGTGCGCTGGATGAAGCGGCGGGCGAAGTAAACAAGCTGCAGGCTTATGCCGAAAAGGCCGTTATCGCCGGAAACGACGCGGATGCCAAGCTGTTCCTCACCAAAAAGGGGCAGGCGGCCGAAAACGTCGCCTCCATGCAGAAGATCTATGAGAGCGCCAGCGCCAACGCCACAAAAATGCGGCAGATGCACGATAAGCTCGTTGAGCAGATTGCGGATTTGAATTCCCGCCGCGATTCCATCAAGGCGAAGGTCGCTGTGGCGAACGCGCAAAGCCGTATCAACAAAATGACCGAAAGTGTGAACGACAGCGCCGCTTCCATTTCCGCGTTTGACCGTATGGAGCAAAAGGCCGACCGCATGCTCGACGAAGCCAACGCCATGGCCGAGTTGAATGCGGCTTCCACTAAGGACACGCTGGACGACGCTATGAAAAAATACGACGTTACGACTCCTGTTGTGGAAGATGAACTGGCGGCGCTCAAAGCCAAGCTGGGCAAATAGCATTTCGTGAAGCGGGAGGGCGGTATGGAACAGCAACAGGATGTTCAGGTGTTTTATTGCGAGGGCTGCGGCGGAATCATGCAGTTCGATATTCCACGGCAAACGTTCCGCTGCCCCAACTGCGGCCGCGAGGAGGCGCTTGAGCCGGAGGATAACGTTGTAGAGGAGCAGGATTACCAGGCATTTCTGCTGCATCCCGGCGACGATGAATGGATCGCAAAAACAGAGGTGCAGCGCTGTGAAAACTGCGGCGCCGAAATTGTCGTGCAAAAAAATGCGACCACGGCTTTTTGCGGGTATTGCGGAAGTTCGCATGTGCTGCCGGTGCTGCAGGAAGCGGGCATCCGTCCCGAGGGCATCGTTCCCTTTCAGGTCGACCGAAACAAGGTGGGCGAGCTGTTTCGCAAGTGGATCAAGGGAAAATGGTTCGCGCCCAACGCCTTGAAGCATTTATACCAGCAGGATAAGCTGCAGGCGATGTATCTTCCTTATTGGACCTACGATGCGGATGCTACGGGGCATTACACCGGCCAGGGCGGGCGGGTATATTACGTAACGGTGGGCAGCGGCCAGAACAGGCATACGGAGCGCCGCGTACGTTGGTATCCTGTCAGCGGTACGATTTCCCAGTTCTTTGACGACGTGCTCATCAGCGCCCGGGCGACGGGGGACCCCCTTGAAGGGCGTGCGAACGCCTTTGCGACGCAGGCGTGCCTGCCCTTTGATATGGCGTATCTTTCCGGCTTTCAGGCGGAAAAGTACACGCTGGGCGTGGAGGAAGGGTATGTGAAAGCGCAGGCTGAAATGCGTGACCGGCTGGTGGGATTGGCGCGCCAACAAATCCTCCAGCGCTTTGATGAGGCCAGGGTCACTACCCTGCACGACCATTATTTCAACGTAAAATTTAAGCATTTGCTGCTGCCCATGTGGATGAGCGGCTACCAGTACCAAGGCAAGCTGTACCGTTTCCTTGTGAACGGGCAAACGGGACGCGTCGCGGGCAAATACCCCAAGAGCAAATGGAAGGTCGCTTTGGCGGTGCTCGCCGGGCTGATTTTGGCGGCGCTGCTGATTTACTGGTTTATGCAAAACTAACAGCGGATTGCAACGTATAACAGCGTATTACTGATAGAACAAAGAGAGGTGCGCGGTATGGGCGTATTTTCCAATCAACTGGCAAACGTGGTGGAATGGGAAGAGTTTCGTGATGATGTGATCTTCTGGAAATGGAGCAACAAAGAATTAAAAAAATCCAGCCGGCTGGTCATCCGGCCGGGGCAGGACGCCATATTTCTCTATAACGGACGTATTGAGGGCATATTCACCGACGAAGGAAATTACGAGGTGGAAAGCCAGATCATACCGTTTTTAAGCTCGCTCAAAGGCTTCAAGTTCGGCTTCAACAGCGGCCTGCGCGCGGAGGTGCTCTTTGTCAACACAAAGGAGTTTACGGTGAAATGGGGCACCAAGAGCAGCGTACTGATCCCGGCCGCGGGCATGCCGGGCGGGTTGCCTATTCGCGCGTTCGGCACCTTCCAAATGAAGGTAAGCGATTATGTGGCGCTTATAGATAAGATCGCGGGGCTTAAGCGAGAATTTACCGTAGACGATGTGCGCGAGCGCGTACTTGCCGAGGTGGACCAGCTTCTGATGCGCTGGATACTCAAGGAAGGCAAAGACATGTTTAACCTCCAGGCCAATGCCCGCGAGATCGGGCAGGGCATCTGCGAGGATCTGGACATGGAGCTCCGAAAATCCGGCCTTGCCATTACCAACTTCACTATCTCTAATGTGAATTATCCCGAAGAGGTGCAAAAGAAGATCAACCAGAACGCCTCGTACGCGATGGTGGGCGATGTGGAGCGTTACCAGAAAATCGCCATGATGGATGCCATGCAGCAGGGCGGCAGCAGCGCGGCGGGTTCCGCCATGGGGACGGCGGCCGGAATGGCGGCGGGCTTCCAAATGGCGAATCAGATGTTTGGCCAGCAGCAGACGCAGCAGGCGCCCCAGCATGCGCAGCAGGCGGGCGAAACGAAGTTCTGCATGAACTGCGGCGCGAAGCTCCCCGCTTCGGCGCGTTTCTGCGCTTCCTGCGGGAACAGGATGTAGTTGTACATTACCGTTTCCAGGGTTACGGCTGAAATGGCCAATTTCGTGCTAATTTCGGGAAGTTCCGCTTGACATCACTGCGCATATACCATATAATCAGTTTTGTTCAAGCAGAAGCACCCGCTTCTCACCTGCCGGCTTTCAGTCGCGCATGGTTAACAATCGGTTTATTCGAGTGTATAAGTGGGTGCGTTGCGCCCACTTTTTATGTGCGTTCGGTGAGAACAAAACAAAATACGAACATGGAGGTGTCTTACTATCAGCAGTCAGGATCTGATGATCAACGAGGAGATCCGCGACCGTGAGGTTCGCTTGATCGACGAGAACGGCGAACAGATGGGTATCGTGGCCAATCAGGTCGCGCAGACCCTTGCGGAAGAGAGGGGACTGGATCTTGTCAAAATCGCGCCGCAGGCGGCACCGCCTGTGTGTAAGCTCATGGATTACGGCAAATACCGTTTTGAGCTTTCCAAGCGCGAAAAAGAGCAGCGCAAGAATCAAAAGACCGTCGATGTGAAGGAAGTGCGTCTCTCGGCGACCATCGATCTGCATGATATGGAGGTCAAAGCGAAGAACTGCATCAAGTTTTTGCAGGCTGGCGATAAAGTAAAGGTCTCCATACGCTTTCGCGGCAGGCAGGCCACGCACGGGGAGATAGGCCTGGAGGTCATGAAAGACTTTTTCGAACTCGTCAAGGATACCGGCGTGATCGACCGCCCGGCCAAACAGGAAGGGCGCAACATGTTCATGGTGCTCAGCCCCCGCTGAGCGCGCGCGGTTTAGCCGCATACGGAACGCGACATGTTCATGGTATGCTCAGCATCTGAGCGCGCGGCGGTTTCCGTTGCGATACGATAGAACAGCGATATAAAATTATTGTAGGAGGAACTACCCCATGCCAAAGATCAAAACCCACAGGGGTGCGGCAAAACGCTTCGGCCTGACGAAATCCGGCAAGATCAAGCGCGGCAAAGCGTACAAGAGCCACATTCTGACCAAGAAATCCACTAAGCGTCTGCGCGGCCTTCGTCAGACAGGCTATATCGCCGCCTGCGAAGAGAAAAAAGTGCGCGAGCTTATACCGTATAAGTAAGGGAGGATATGCAAAATGGCCAGAATCAAAAGGGCAGTCAACGCCGTTAAGAAACGTCGCAAGATATTAAAGCTCGCCAAGGGCTATTATGGCGCGAAGAGCAAGCAGTACCGCAGCGCATCCCAGCAGGTGATGAAATCCCTGTCGTATGCGTATGTCGGCCGCAAGCTGAAGAAGCGCGAATACCGCAAGCTGTGGATTGCCCGTATCAACGCCGGTGCGCGAATGAACGGCACTACCTACAGCCGTATGATCAACGGCCTCAAGCTCGCGGGCGTCGAGGTCAACCGCAAGGTGCTCGCGGATCTGGCGGTTACGGATATGAAGGCGTTCAAGGAACTCGTTGACGTTGCTATGACCGCCCGCGCATAATTTGTATAAAGCAGGGTGGCTTTCATGCGTTGTTCGTATGGTTGCCTCCCTGTTTTTTTATATAGGTTCGTGGAGCATATAGGATGGAGAAGTCGCATGCGCATAGAAAGCCGCAGCAATGAAACCGTAAAGCGTGTACGCAGCCTGTCTTCCCGCAAGGGCAGAGAGGCGCATAAAGTGCATCTGATCGAGGGTCATAAGCTGCTGCAGGAAGCGCATACTTCGGGCGCAACTCTGTGGGAGGTGTTTATTGAGGAAGGGCGCGAGGGGGAGGCAGAGTCGCTGCTTCATAGCGGCGCCGCCGTATATACGGTTACCCGCTCCGTGATGGAGGCGATGTGCGATACCGCTACGCCGCAGGGGGTGTGCGCCACTGTGAAAACGCCGTCGCTCGCGTTGCCGGAAAGCTATCCCCCGGGCATGATCGTAGCGCTCGACACCGTGCAGGACCCGGGCAACCTGGGTACTATTCTGCGCACGGCGGATGCGATGGGCGCTGCGGGCGTATTGCTTTCAAACGGCTGCGCCGACCCGTATTCGCCCAAATGCATGCGATCGGCAATGGGCTCCACGTATCATATCCCCCTTTGGCAGGGAAACCTAAATGACGCGCTGCAAAGGCTGCATAATGACGGGTATTGCTGCATATGCGGGCACTTGCAGGGGCAGGAGGCGTTGCCGCATCCTACCGACAGATGTGTAATCGTCATCGGCAACGAAGGCAACGGCGTGGCAGAGGAAAACGCCGCGCTGTGTGTTTTGGTACGCCTTCCCATGTACGGGCGGGCCGAGTCACTCAATGCATCGATGGCCGCCGGCCTTTTGATGTACGAGGTGGCAAAAGCGATGCATACACATTAAGTCACAGGAGGAAAAGCAACCATGACACAACAGAAAACAAAAGAGGGCAGCTTGATAAAGCGTGCCTTTCGCCGTTATTTCATCGATGCCATGAGCGCTATGGCGCTGGGACTGTTCTCTTCTCTGATTATAGGCCTGATACTCTCCCAGCTTTCCAATATCGCTATACTATCCTGGCTTAAGCCTTTTGCTGAAGCCGTCTCTGCCAAATCCCCGGTTGTGGGCGCGGCGATTGGCGTTGCCATCGCATATGGGCTAAAAGCCAAGCCGCTTGTCATGTTTTCGTCCGCGGTATCGGGTGCGATCGGCTATAATCTCGGCGGTCCTGTAGGCGCGTATCTCGCGGCGGTCGCCGGGGCCGAAATAGGCGGCCTCGTAGCCGGACGTACGCCGGTGGATATTGTGCTATTACCCATCGTGACCATTGTGACAGGCGGCCTGGTCGGGATATTTGTGGGCCCCGGCGTGAACGCTGTCATGACGGGCTTGGGTACGTTTATCAACAATGCGACTTATCTGCTTCCTGTCCCGATGGGCATCATCATCAGCACCGTGATGGGCTTGGCATTGACCGCGCCGATCAGTTCCGCGGCCATCAGTATTTCGCTGGGGCTGAACGGTATCGCCGCGGGCGCCGCCTGCGTGGGCTGCGCGACACAGATGGTCGGCTTTGCAGTCGCTTCATACCGTGAAAACAAGTTCGGCGGCCTCATCAGTCAGGGTTTGGGGACATCCATGCTGCAGTTTGGCAATATTATGAGAAGGCCGGTCATCTGGCTGCCACCCACCATCGCTTCCGCTATACTCGGCCCCATTTCTACCGCTGTGTTCGGCATGACCAACAATTCCATGGGCGGCGGCATGGGTACAAGCGGCCTGGTAGGGCAGTTTGGCGCGTGGGCAACCATGAGCGGAACAATGTCCGCGTGGAGCGCCATCGGTCTGATACTGCTGATGCATTTTATTCTGCCTGCGGCGCTTGTGCTGCTACTTTCCGAGCTGTTCCGTAAAAGGGGCTGGATTCGCTTTGGCGATATGCAGCTTGCACTGAAATAGCATTTAAAAACGCTTTTCTCAGGCCCGCCGGTTTCTTCCGGTGGGCCTGCATGTGTATAGCAAAAATATAGGTTTTTATAGACGTGAAGAGGCGAGAATGGGCGAAAGAACGAGATAGTGAAGTTGAAGGACGGACGGTCTCTTCATGTGCTTTTCGGCGATTAAGAACGGGCGAAAAACAAACAAAAATCGATGTTGACAGCAATGCAATTAGCGCGTACACTCATGCCGTTATCACCGAATAACATGAATTTGAATGGACGGTGTGTAAAATGAAAGAGAGTGCAAGCCCGGATGCCGTACCGCCACTCCTGGTAGGATTGACATATAACCTCAAGTCGAATGTCAAATCCGAGGTCGAGGACGAAGAGGCGGAATATGACAGTTACGATACGGTACTGGCAATTAAACAAGCATTGGAGGACGAGACCTGCCGCATAGAACTGTTCGAAGCCGACAACCAGCTGCCCGCAAAGCTGATGGAGCACAAGGTCGACATCGTTTTCAATATTGCCGAAGGCATACAGGGCAGAGGGCGCGAAGCGCAGGTACCCGCTATTTTGAATTATTACCGCATCCCGTACACGGGATCGGATGAAACCACATTATGCATTGCGCTGGATAAGGCGCTGACCAAGCGACTGCTTGCGACCTATCGTATACGTACACCGCGATACCGGGTCATTTCAAAAGAGCAGAAAAGCTGGAGCGGCGCTTTTGCTTTTCCCGCGATTGTGAAACCCAATGCGGAAGGCTCCAGCAAGGGTATTTCAGATATTGCCATCGCGGCGGATGCGGCGGAGCTTAGAAATCTGGTTTTCCGCAATATCGAACTTTACCATCAGGATATGCTGGTGGAGGAATATATCGGCGGCCGCGAATTTACGGTGGGCGTATTGGGCAATGGCAGCGATACGCGCGTATTCTCGCCTATGGAGATCATTTATCTCGACAAGAAGAATAAGTACAGCATATACAGCTATACAGTCAAGCAAAACTACAAGACGCTGATATGCTACGAATGCCCCGCGGCGCTCAGCGCGGAAACGGAGGCTGAAATGATGCGTACAGCCCGCAGGATATTCGACGCCCTTTCCTGCCGGGATTTTGCGCGTATCGATTTTCGCCTTTCCCCTGAAGGCAAGCTGTACTTTATAGAAATCAACCCGCTGCCCGGCCTTGCGCCGGGATATAGCGATTATCCTATGCTGGCAGCATTTAACGGCATGGACTATACGGCGCTTGTGCGCGGCGTACTGCAGAGCGCACTCAAGCGGTATGGGCTTGCTTCTTATCGGTAGAGGTGAGCGACATGGAAAAACGAATATTTGCTTACAATGGCGTAGCACCGGACGATCCGTTATGGAAGGAGTGGAAATGGCAGCTGCAGAACCGGATTACCCGGGTGGAGGAACTGGGAAAAGTGCTCCATTTAAGCGAGCGCGAGAAAGCGGATATTGCGCTTTGCCTTAGCCGCTTTCGTATGGCGATCACGCCGTATTATGCATCGCTGATGGATCCGGATGACCCGGGATGTCCCATTCGTATGCAGGCTGTGCCCACCATCAACGAAACGCATATACTGCCGTGCGAGATGTCCGATCCGCTCAATGAAGAAAGCGACAGTCCGGTCAAAAATATCATACACCGGTATCCCGACCGCGTACTCCTGTTGGTGACGCATACCTGCGCCATGTATTGCCGCCACTGTACCAGACGGAGGATCGTGGGCGAGGAAGACCGCTTCATCACCCCTGCGGAACTGGATGCCGCGATTGCTTATATCCAACAGAACCGGCGTATTCGCGACGTACTCATATCCGGCGGTGACCCGCTGACAATGCGCGACGCCGCGCTCGAAAGAATCATTGCCCGGCTTCGCGCCATCGATCATGTGGATGTGATCCGCATCGGCACGCGCGTACCCGTGGTGATGCCCATGCGCATCACGCCCGCGCTTTTAACCATGCTCAAGCGGTATCATCCTGTCTGGATCAACACGCATTTCAACCATCCGCGTGAGCTTACGCCGGATGCGCAAAAAGCCTGCGCGGCGATCATGGATGCGGGTATTCCGCTGGGCAACCAGAGCGTGCTGCTCAGGGGCATTAACGACAATGTTGAGACCATGAAGGAACTGCTGCTCAAACTGGTGAACGCGCGCGTGCGGCCGTACTATCTGTATCAATGCGATATGAGCCAGGGACTGGGGCATTTCCGCACGCGGGTGGAAACTGGTATTGAAATCATAGAAAAGCTGACCGGGAGTATATCGGGTTACGCAGTGCCCCGCTACGTGATCGACGCGCCAGGCGGCGGCGGTAAGGTTCCCATCAACCCGCCGTATGTTCTGTCCATGGATGATCATGAGGTGGTCATGCGCAACTACGAAGGCTGTATTTATACTTATCCGCAGCCTGCGGGGCTACGGTATCCAGACAAAGTTATATAAATATAGTGGATAGATTTTTCGGAATCTGACCCGCGGTTGGCGCCGCGGGTCTTCCTGTTACATAGAAAAGCTGAAAATGCAAGGCGGCAGCTGTAATGAAAGAGCGCCGCAGCCGATAGTTTCTGAATATGCGGGGAAGAATTCTACCTTGAATGGCGCAGAGCGGATGCGGCAAACAGATTTTACAAAAAAGCCGCAATTTGATGCAGGAAACAGCGGGGGAGAGCAAGAATAATGGTATCACCCTGTCTGTACCCCAAATGATATGCTTGATTGGGTATATCAACAAAAACCGGTGTGTTTGCTTATGGCAGGCAAGCACCGGGCATAAACGGACGAAGGAAGGAGCGGTATCATGGAAGATCATCGCTATGTACCCGAACTCGAAGGCACACTGCGCAGCCACATGATCAAAGTTCCGGAGATTATCAAGCAGGCCACGGGTATCAGCATATTCGGCAAGCTGATCAAATCTCTGGCTTTTACAACCGATGTCGCAGTCATTAAAAATATCAATGCCAATGCCATCATAGCGGTTTATCCCTTCACGCCGCAGCCGGCAATCACGCACGCCATTATGACGGTCGCTGACGTACCCGTATTCTGCGGCGTGGGCGGCGGAATTACCGGCGGCAAACGTACGCTCAATATTGCGCAGGATGCGGAGTTTCAGGGCGCAATGGGAGTGGTGGTCAACGCCCCCACTCCCAATGAAACGATAGAAGGTTTAAAGCGCGTCATCGATATTCCGGTTGTGGTCACGGTCATCTCGGAGCACACGGATATCAAGGCCCGGCTGGATGCCGGTACGGATATTTTCAACGTTTCCGGCGGGCCAAACACCGCGGCCATCGTGCGGCAGATCCGCAAGGAATACCCGTACGTGCCCATCATCGCAACGGGCGGCGTCACGGTGGACAGCATCGCGCTTACGATCGAAGCGGGGGCCAACGCCATCACCTATACGCCTCCAGCACAGGCCACTTTGCTGCGCGGTCTGATGGAAAAGTACCGCAGCCAATGGGACGACTAATTCATAATATTGAAAACGAACATGAAAGCAGGGACGCGTCAGCGTCCCTGTCAGCATTAAGAGCATCGTTCTTCATCCTAATTAAGAGCATCGTTCTTCATCCTAATTAGTGTAAACCACTTTTTCGAATTAAGCTGGGGTTTTAAAGAAACCGGGGTTCAATACAAACCCGTAAAACATATACAGGCCAAGGCAGATGGCGAGCGAAAGTATCAGCGCAATGCGCATCGTCGGCATTTTGCGCCCGGACTTTTTTTCAAACATATTTGGGATGATAAGCGCGAGCACAGCGGCAACGATCAGGCTGATGTTTCCGAACGTTTCCGTCCTGCCCAACACGGCGATGCTCAAACCGCTGAGTATGCCCAGCAGTATGCCGCCGATGATCTGATACTTCTTCCATTTCTCCTCGGGTATGGCCGCGATCTTTTTCTCAAATTCCGTAGGCTCGAGGGGCGTATCATCAATGGGCTCTTCTTCGACGGCCGCAGGCTTTTTGCGGTCACCTAAGTCCGGGAAAACATCAAAATCCTCACCCTGCAGCTTGGGGGCCTGCGGTTCCTGCTCTCGTTTTTTGAACATGGGTTTCCTCCATCATCCGGTTGGTAAACTCGGATATTCTATTGCATTTATGCGCTTGCATCCAGGTAAACAATAGCTTGACTTCGTTCACATTTCGTTTATTATCGCATATCGGTCCGAGGCATGCAAATACAAAATACCGGGAAAGAAAAATCCGCCGTGTCCTTAGCGCTTGCCCGCCTGTAAAAACGGTTTACAAAGCCGCGCTTCGCTGATACAATAGTATAGAAAATGGGCGCGCATGCCTAAGGAATGCCTTTCATGAAGACACATCAACATGCGCTTTATGAAATGTTCCCGGCTGGGCGTTTTTTCGTCAGGAAGTATACTACAACCTAATTTACAGGGGGACAGCACGCATGAAAGAGTACACTGCGAACAAGATCCGCAACATCGGCATTTTCGGGCATGGCGGCGAAGGTAAAACCACGCTGACCGAGGCTATGCTCTTCAATGCCGGACTGCTCGACCGTATGGGCCGCGTGGAGGATGGCTCCACCACAACGGACTATGATCCCGAAGAGACCCGCCGCTCCATCTCCATTGGTGCAGCAGTTGCACCCTTCGAATGGGATGGTACCAAGGTCAATGTGATCGATGCGCCCGGTTATTTCGACTTCTATGGTGAAGTCGTTGAGAGCATGACGCTTGCGGATTCGGCCTTGATCGTAGTGGGTGCTGTTTCCGGCCCTGTAGTCGGCGTGGAAAAGGCCATGGAGATGTGCAAAAAAGCCAACAAGGCGCGCATGATGGTCGTCAACCAGATGGATCGTGAAAACGCCAACTTTATGAAGGTGTACGACGCCATTAAGGATAAATTCGGTCCCAGCGCGGTCGCTATTCAACTGCCCATCGTGGAAGGCGGCGCATTTAAGGGCTATGTGGATATCGTAACCATGAAGGCCAAGCTGTTCGACGCAAAGGGTGATAAGGAAATTGCTGTTCCCGCCGCGCTTTCCGGCGATGCGGAATCATTGCGCGAAGCGTTGATCGAGGCTGCGGCCGAGAGCGATGAAACGCTGATGGAAAAATATTTCGAAGGCGCCGAGCTTTCCCAGGAAGAAATCGTGGCCGGCCTGTGCGCGGGCGTGCGCGAGGGCATCGTGACCCCGGTCTGCTGCTGTGCGGCGCAGCCCAATATCGGCGTGCGTACGCTGATGGATAACCTTCTGCACTATATGCCCACTGCCGATCAGGTCAAACCGCGCAAGGCAAAGAACGCCAAGAGCGGCGCGGATGCAGAAATTAAGGCCGACGGCAAACTGGCCGCACAGGTTATCAAGACTGTGGCCGACCCCTTCGTTGGTAAGATTTCCATACTGAAGGTGTATTCCGGAACGATATCCGCGGATATTGCCGCCTATAACCCCAATGCGGAAAAATCCGAAAAGCCGGGCGCTGTTTATATTATGCGCGGCAAGAAGCTCATCAACGTCGACCGCCTGCATGCGGGCGATATCGGCGCGATGGCGAAGCTGCAATTTACCAACACCGGCGATTCACTGTGCGACGCCGCCGCTCCCGTGATATTCGAGGCCATCGAGTTCCCGCAGCCCTGCATCAGCTTGGCGGTCACCGCCAAGAAGCAGGGTGAGGAGGATAAGATCATATCCGGCCTCAACCGCCTCAAGGAAGAGGATCCCACCATGTCGCTCGAAAAGAACGCCGAGACGGGCGACGTGCTCATCAGCGGACTGGGCGAAATGCACCTGGACGTCATCTGCGCCAAGCTCAGGAACAAATTCAATGTCGAGGCACAGTTGGTCGAACCCCGCGTGCCATATCGTGAGACCATCCGCGGCACTGCCGAGGCGGAAGGCAAGCATAAGAAGCAGACGGGCGGTTCGGGTCAGTTCGGCGTGGTACAGATGCGTTTTGAGCCGCTTGCCGAGGGCGATTTTGAGTTTGTCAACGCCATCGTTGGCGGCGTGGTACCCAGAGAGTACATTCCGGCGGTAGAAAAAGGTACGCGCGAAGCGTTGCAACGCGGCGTGCTGGCGGGTTATCCGATGGTCGGCGTTAAGGCGACGCTGTACGACGGCAAATATCACCCCGTCGATTCCAAGGAAGTTGCCTTCAAATCCGCGGCGCGCCTTGCCTACAAGGCGGCCTGCGCAAAGGCCGGCCCCGCGCTCATCGAGCCCATCTATCGTGTGGATGTGCTGGTGCCCGATGAATATATGGGCGACGTTATCGGCGATATGAACCGCCGCCGCGGCCGCGTCATTGGCATGAACCCTGCCGAAGGCGGCCAGGAGGTCGTGGCCGAGGCGCCTTTGGCGGAGGTGTTCAAGTACGCGACGGATCTTCGCGCTATGACACAGGCGCGCGGCTCCTTTAAAATGGAATTTGTCCGCTACGAAGATGTGCCTGGCAACATCGCACAGAAGATTATCGAGCAGGCCAAGAAGGAAGAAGAAGAGGACGAATAATGTCGCATCAAAAGGGGCTTCCCCGGAAGCCCCTTTCTTTTCATATTTTTATTTTAAAAAATAGATTTGACGCAGAGTTTTCGCCTGAAGCGCAAATGCATAAGCGCGTAATTTCATTGGGCTTGGATATCATTCTTCATGCTGCGTCGGTATACCGACGCATGAAATTTGCTGTGAGTGTTTAAGAAGGAAGGTACCTGGATGCGTACCATATCGATTCCGGCTACCAGCGCCAACCTCGGCCCCGGTTTTGATTGCCTGGGTGTGGCGCTAAGCTGCCATAATACAATCGCATTTGAATTTATGCCCGAAGGCCTGAAAATCGATCTGGAGGTGCAGGATTGCGGGCGCATTCCGGCGGACGATCGAAACCTGATCTACCGCGTATTTTGTAATGCGCTTAAAAAGTACGGCATAGAGCCGCCCGGCGTACATTTTTCGCAGGTGAACGATATCCCCGCCATGCGCGGCATGGGCAGCTCCGCCGCGTGCGTGGTGGGCGGTGTGGTGATGGCCAACACTTATATGGGCGAAACCATGTCCGTGCAGGATATGCTGGATGCCTGCGCTGCCGAAGAAGGGCACCCTGACAATATATTGCCCGCGCTCTTAGGCGGGTTTACGGTTGGCGTCATGGATGGGGAGCATGTGCGCTATATGCGCATCGACGCGCCGGATGCGCTGCGCTGCGTGGTGTTCATACCGCCGTTTTCGCTTTCCACGCGCAAGGCGCGCGCGGCACTGCCCAAAACGGTACCCATGGAGGATGCGGTGTTCAACCTCTCCCGTGCGTCGCTTCTGACGGCGGCGCTTGCCTGCGGCGATCTTTCCATGCTGCGTTTTGCAATGCAGGACAGGATTCATCAGCCATACCGCAAATCGCTGGTGCCGGGCTATGACGATATCGTACGCATCGCTTCCGCGCAGGGGGCTTTGGCGGTATGCCTGTCCGGCGCAGGCCCGACCATGATCGCATTTTTAGATCATGAGGAAGGCTTCCTCAAAGCCGTTCAGCCCGCGTTGGATGCGCTCGATTGCGGCTGGCAGGCGCGGTTGCTGCATATCGACTCGCATGGGTATCGTATCGGCTAAAATCTTCCATTGCCAATGAAATGCTATTTTAGACTCCCGCAATCCCCGTGCTCAAGCACGGGGTTTCACTAACCGGATTTTCTTGGGCCTTGTTAGCAGAAGCTAACTATATGGAAAAGTTATTCCTATTATGATATTGACAATAGTATAGTGGAATGGTAAACTTTTATTCGAAAATGGGTTAGTTAATACTAACCAATCTCTTGGGCACCATGGTTAGTATAATCTAACCTTAATCGGATGGCAAATGATCCAGAGCTGCAATGTCTTCAGGGAGGAGTGAGGATGATGCCCCTTACAATGGCGCAGGCAGGTGAAACGGGCTATATCAAAAAGATCACCGGAAAGGATGAGATCAGGCAGCACCTGGCGAGCATGGGCTTTGTCGTAGGCGGCTGCGTTACAGTGGTTTCCAAAATTGTGGGCGGCAATATGATTTTGAACGTGAAGGATACGCGAATCGCTCTGGATAAGAGCATGGCGAATAGAATTATGGTGTAGGAGGATAGCGACGTGAGAACGCTTCGGAATGCCAAGCTGGGTGAAACCGTAAAAGTCGTCAAGCTGCACGGGGAAGGCGCAGTCAAGCGCAGGATTATGGACATGGGCATCACCAAGGGTGTGGAGATTTTTATCCGCAAAGTAGCGCCGCTTGGGGACCCTATTGAAGTCAACGTCAGGAGTTATGAACTGTCCATCCGCAAAGCGGATGCGGAAATGATAGAGATCAATTGACGGCAGCCTGCAAGGCTGCATATTTTAGGATACTGAGTTAGAAGTCTCTAACGTCGATTCGTACAGGAGGTGCATGAAGTATGTCTATTAAAATCGCACTTGCCGGAAACCCGAACTCCGGCAAGACGACCATGTTCAACGACCTGACCGGCAGCTCGCAATATGTCGGCAACTGGCCGGGCGTTACCGTGGAGAAGAAAGAGGGCAAACTCAAAGGGCATAAGGATGTCATCATACAGGATCTTCCGGGTATCTATTCCCTTTCGCCCTATACGCTGGAGGAAGTCGTTTCCCGCAATTACCTCATCAACGAAAAACCCGACGCAATCATCAATATCGTGGACGGCTCCAATATAGAGCGTAATCTTTACCTTGCCACACAATTGACAGAGCTTGGCCTGCCCGTCATTATCGCACTCAACATGATCGATATCGTGCGCAAGAACGGCGACAGCATCAACATCAAAAAACTGAGCGAGGCGCTCGGGTGCGAGATCGTCGAGACCTCCGCGCTCAAGGGCATCGGCTCCAAGGAAGCCGCGGCGCGCGCCATCGTGCTGGCGCAGGCAAAAAAGAGCGTGGAGCCGTCACATACATTCGGCGGTACGGTGGAGCACGCCATTGCACATATCGAGGACAGCATCCGCGGCCATGTGGATAACGAGCATCTGCGCTGGTATTCCATAAAGCTTTTTGAACGGGATGAGAAGGTAGGGGAGCTGCTGAAACTTAACGCTGCAGTCTCCGCGGAAGTCGAAAAAATCATTGCGGATTGTGAAACGGAGATGGATGACGACAGCGAAAGCATCATTACCAACGAGCGCTACGCCTATATCAGCAAGGTCATGTTGACCTGCGTGCAAAAGAAGAAGAACAAGGGCAATATGACGGTTTCCGACAAGATTGACCGCATCGTTACCAACCGCATACTGGCGCTGCCCATATTTGCAGTCGTGATGTTCCTTGTGTACTACGTATCCGTATCTACGGTTGGCGATTGGGCGACCGGGTGGGTAAACGACAGCCTGTTCGGCGAAATCATCCCGCCTGCGGTGGAAGGCTGGCTCGCTGCCGCTGGCACTGCCGGTTGGCTTTCTTCCCTCATACTCGACGGCATCATCGGCGGCGTGGGCGCCGTGCTCGGTTTCCTGCCCCAGATGATGGTGCTGTTCTTCTTCCTCGCCATACTGGAAGACTGCGGCTACATGGCGCGCATCGCGTTCATTATGGATCGCATCTTCCGTAAGTTCGGCCTTTCGGGCAAGTCTTTCATACCCATTCTCATAGGCACGGGTTGCGGCATTCCGGGTATTATGGCTTCGCGTACCATTGAGAATGAGAGCGACCGCAGAATGAGCATCATCACCACGACATTTATTCCCTGCGGCGCAAAGCTGCCTGTGATCGCCCTCATCGCGGGCGCGCTCTTCGGCGGCGCTGCGTGGGTTGCTCCCGCCGCCTACTTTATCGGTATTGCGGCCATCATTACCTCCGGCATCATACTGAAGAAATTCAAATTCTTTGCGGGCGATCCCGCTCCCTTCGTAATGGAGCTTCCATCCTACCATGTGCCGGGGTTCAAGGGCGTCATCATTCATATGTGGGATCGTGCCAAGTCCTTTGTGCAGAAGGCGGGCACCATCATATTCATTTCCGCGATAGTGATTTGGTTCCTGAGCACGTTCAGCTGGTCCCTGGTAATGGTCGATACACCCGACTCCATGCTCGCTTCCATAGGCAGCGCCATTGCGCCGATTTTTATGCCGCTGGGCTTTGGGCAATGGGAGGCTTCCGTGGCTTCTATTACCGGCCTTGTCGCCAAGGAAAACGTTGTGGGCACCTTCGGCATACTCTATGGGTTTGCGGAGGTGGCGGAGGATGGCGTTGAATATTGGGCCAGGTTGCAGGCCGCGTATACGCCGTTGGCTGCGTTCTCTTTCCTGGTGTTCAATCTGCTTTGCGCGCCCTGCTTCGCGGCGATGGGCGCTATCCGGCGGGAGATGGGCAGCGGCAAGCTGACCTGGTTCGCAATCGCCTACCAGACGGTATTCGCTTACATCGTTGCGCTGGCCATCTACCAGCTTGGCATGCTTTTTACAGGCAACGGCTTTACATTCGGCAGCGCTGCGGGCATACTGCTCACGCTCGGGTTCCTGTACCTGCTCTTTAGACCCTATAATCCGCAGGGTAAGCTGAAGGTAAGGTCGACGAACGCTTTTAGGACGGCATAATTCGCCGCCCATCACAAGGGTATTTGGCGGGTGCAGGAAAGAGTGGGTATTACGGTTATAATCTCAGGTCAAAGGAGGGATTGGTATGGCAACTTACATCATTAGCGCGGTTCTATTGGCGCTGGTAGTGCTGGTGATCGTACACATGGTAAAAAAGCATAAGAAAAGCAAGGAAAGCGGGGGGTGCGCATATGGTTGCGCCGGCTGCCCCCACAGCGGTCATTGCCATTGAGCGAAGAAAGGGAGCGGGCAAAATTGCACGCTCCCTTTCGGATGGGGCTGGACTGGGGAAGTACAAATATGGAGCTGACCAATGCAAAAATCAGGTATTTGCTGATCATATGCAAGCTGGCGGAAAATAAGGGGGAGGCGCGCTCGGTCGATATCGCGATTGCGCTTGGCGTCGCGCGCCCGTCCGTTTGCCGGATGCTCTCCACTTTGGCGGATATGGGCATGGTGGTGAAAGAGCCCCGGCAAACCGTACGCCTGACGGCGCAAGGGCAAAGCGCCTGCGCATCCTATCTGGAGCAGTATAAGCGGCTTTATCCGTTTTTCCGGCAATTTGCAGGCCTGTCCGCGTTCGACGCGGAGGAGTGCACGCTGGCGATGCTGGGAAATCTCCCCGAACACTGCATCAACAGTTTGTGTGAGGCGTCCGCGGTAAGTCAACTGCCAATTACTTAGCCTACTCCCTTAACAGGGGAGGTCCATAAAGCCATTTGGGTACTTTGGGGTTGCACTATTACGGAGAGGAAGATTCTCGTTCCTACGTAAGTTATCCCAATAATCGCTGTTATCTTCTAAACCAGCCTTGCTTCTGATCCGAATAAGACTTCACCACATGCATGGAATCACAAAACGGCTTGTTCCTGGAATGCCCGCAGCGGCACAGTACCACGCGGTTGCGCACCTCGTAAAGCTCGCCGTCCGCCGATTCGATGGGGATACCTCCTTTCACGAACAGGCCGCCGCTTACGTGGCGGTCCGGGTCCTGCAGCACCTCGATGGCGGGCTCGTATTCCGGTTCAATGGCTTGTCCGGTCGCTTTGTCGATAATCACCAGTCGTCCGGCGGGGCACTCCGTGGCCGCCTGAATAGCCAGCCTTTTGCATTCCGGGTTATCGGAGCGCAGCGTAAGCTCCCATGCGTCCCCCCGTTCGGTATGGCAGAAGCGCGCGAAGGCGCAGCGGTTGTCGTCCAACAGCTCCAACTCGGGTCCTTCAAGATGCTGTGCGCGGCTTTCGTACGGTTCTTTTGACGCTGTTTCCGTGCCTTCAAAGCGGGCGTGCACATGTGCTCCGTCGCAAAACGGCGGGGTTTTTGTTTTGCCGCAACGGCAAAGCGCGTAGGATTGCGCCTGCGGAAGCGCACGGCCATCCTCGTAGATATATCCTTTCCCCTTTGGAGTGATGATCTTTTCACGCAGCTTCACGCCGCCCGTGACCAGGTACGGCCCGTCCTTCAGAATTTTAATTTTTCCCTTGCGTTCTTCCATGGTGTCCTCCCGGATTAGTATGCGGCGCAATATGGGATAGCCGCGCGTATTCCTTCATTTCCCCATTATAATACTGGGAATTGGGTTTGTACATGCTGTTTGCCCTGTTTCAGCGTCTTCCTGATCAATACTGCTAAAAGATATACAACAACTTCAACAATTCACACTATTTCCCCTTTTGTTCTGAAAGGGTATAATTTAAAGTAGCACTATTTATCAAGGAGGAACACAAATGACCAAAATCGTAATACTCGAAGGCTACACTGAGAATCCGGGCGATCTTTCCTGGAGCGGCTTCGAAGCATTGGGTGAACTGACCGTATATGACCGGGTGTCTAAGGAAGAAATTGTTGCGCGTATCGCGGATGCAGATATCGTATATAACAACAAGCTGCCCATCACGCGGGCGGTCATGGAGGCCTGCCCCAACCTGAAATTCATAGGCGTGCTTGCAACGGGCTACAACTGCGTGGATGTTGCCGCCGCAAAGGAGCATGGCATTGTCGTATGCAATATACCTACCTACGGCACGGCCGCGGTGGGGCAGTTTGCTATGGCGCTTTTGCTGGAAATCTGCCATCACATAGGCCACCACAGCGAAGCGGTGGCGGCGGGGCGGTGGGAAACGAGCCCCGACTGGTGCTTCTGGGATTACCCCCTCATTGAACTGGCAGAAAAGACAATGGGAATCATCGGCTTCGGGCGTATCGGCCAAACGACCGGGAGAATTGCGCAGGCGATGGGCATGAAGGTGCTGGCGTATGATTCTTATAAAAATCCCGCGCTTGAAAGCGATACCTGCAAATTCGTAGAGCTGGACGAATTGTTGCGATCCTCCGATGTGATTGCGCTGCACTGCCCGCTGTTCCCGGAGACGGAGGGGATAATCAATAAGGATACCATTGCAAAAATGAAGGATGGCGTGATCATACTCAACAACAGCCGCGGGCCGCTTATCGTTGAGCAGGATCTGGCGGATGCTTTGAACAGCGGCAAGGTGTATGCCGCAGGGCTGGATGTGGTCTCCACCGAGCCTATTTTGGGCGACAATCCGCTGCTCAGGGCCAAGAACTGCATCATTACGCCGCATATCAGCTGGGCGCCCAAGGAAAGCCGTCAGCGCCTGATGGATATCGCGGTGGAAAACCTCCGGCAATACCTCAACGGTACGCCGGTGAACGTCGTGAACCGGTAAACGGTTGCATGCAAAATCCATAAGAAGGAGAGAAAAGCAGAGATGTTGAATTTCGAGTATTATGCGCCTACAAAGGTCGTATTCGGTAAGGACGCGGAGTCCCGCGTGGGTGAACTGGTACGCGCGCAGCACTGCAAAAAGGTGCTGGTGCATTTCGGCGGAAACAGCGCAAAAGCGTCCGGCCTGCTGGATAGAATTTTTGCGTCCCTTACCCAAGCCGGCGTCGATTTTGTAAGCCTGGGCGGCGTAGTGCCCAATCCGCGCCTTTCCAAAGTATACGAGGGTATCGAATTATGCAGGCGGGAAGGGGTGGATTTCCTGCTGGCCGTGGGCGGCGGCAGCGTGATCGATTCCACAAAGGCCATCAGCTATGGGCTCTCGCATGACTTTGACGTATGGGACTTGTTTGAGGGTAAGGCGAAAGCGGCGGCCTTCCTGCCCGTGGGTGCGGTGCTTACCATCGCCGCGGCCGGCAGCGAGATGAGCAACTCTACCGTCATCACCAAAGAAGAAGGTTGGCTCAAGCGCGCATACAATGACGACATCTCGCGCCCTAAATTTGCCATATTGAATCCGGAGCTGACCTATTCGCTGCCTGAATATCAAACCATGAGCGGCTGTGTGGATATCATGATGCATACCATGGAGCGTTATTTTACTACCGTGGACGATACCATGGATATGACGGACCGCATTGCCGAATCGCTCCTGCGCACCCTCATGGAAAACGCCCGCCTGCTGCAAAAGGATCCGCATAACTACAAGGCGCGCGCGGAGGTGATGTGGGCAAGCAGCCTTTCGCACAATGGGCTGACCGGCTGCGGCGCGCAGGGCGATTGGGCGAGCCACAAGCTGGAGCATGAGCTGGGCGGCATGTTCGACGTGGCGCACGGCGCGGGCCTTGCCGCCGTCTGGGGAAGCTGGGCGCGCTACGTATATAAGGTAAAGCCGGAACGCTTTGCACAATTTGCCGTGCGCGTGATGGATGTGCAGGAAACCTCGGATATAGACGCGACTGCGGTGAAGGGCATCGAGGCGATGGAAAGCTTCTTCCGCTCCGTCAGTATGCCCGTCAATATCCGTGAACTGGGGTATACGCTTACGGATGAGCAAATCAAGGAGCTTGCCCATAAATGCTTTGCGGGCAACGGGGCGACCGGCGGCTTCCGTAAATTATACGAAGAGGATATGGCGCGCATATTCGCTATGGCGCGCTGAGGCGAATAGGGGGGAGTGTAAGGTACAGGCGGTTCCTGCAAACTCAAAAAAGTGCCATATGCACTTTTTTTACAGCCTGCCGGCTTAAACGGGTATAGCTTCTTGATGCAATTGCCTGCAGAACAGCACATAAACTGCACTGCTCAGCCGGTTGAGCGCAAGCAGAATGTCGCTGCTGCCGCCTTCCATTTCCGCATGCGCGGCGGCAAGTTCCGTTTCACGCACATGCGCGCGCAGTAAATTAAGCGCGGCGGGCAGCCGTCCCATGGTATACAAAGGCTCCGGCTGGCGGAACGATTGGTAGCAGGCATGCGAAGCGTCGCGCAGCGCATCCGGAGTCATGGAGAAGAGCTTTTCCAATACGAGCGGTTCGCCGGTTACCTCCGTGCGCATCATCGCACGCAGAAACACCAGTATCTCCTCAAGCTGTGCAATGAGCAGCTTTGCGCCTGCGGCATCCGCTTCCGCCTGCAGCAGTACAATTTCCGCCTGCAGGGAATCCAGCTTGCCGCGCAAAGCGATGCGGGGGTGTGTTTTGGGCACAAGCTGCGTGCCGGTAAGGGAAGTCATGTTCTCCGGCTTTTTCATAACATATCTCCCATCAACAGTATGTAACGCCTGCACAATAAAGCATTGGGCAGGCGTTACGCATTATTCTTGCTTATTTAGGAAACACATCCGAGCGGTATACCGCCGCGTCGGAAAGCTCCTCCTCGATGCGCAGAAGCTGGTTATACTTTGCAACACGGTCCGTGCGCGAGGGCGCGCCGGTCTTGATCTGCCCTGCGTTCACCGCCACCACGATATCCGCGATGGTCACGTCTTCCGTCTCGCCCGAGCGGTGGCTGACGATTGCGGTATAACCCGCGCGGTTGGCCATGCTGATGGCGTCCAGCGTTTCGCTCAGCGTGCCGATCTGGTTGACTTTGATGAGTATACTGTTGCCTACACCCATACGAATGCCCTTTTGCAGGCGCTCGGTGTTTGTCACGAACAGGTCGTCGCCCACAAGCTGCACCTTTTTGCCCAGGCGGTCGGTCAGCAGCTTCCAGCCTTCCCAATCCTCCTCAGAAAGACCGTCCTCCAGGGAGGCGATGGGGTATTTCTCACAAAGATCGGCCCAGAAATCCACCATCTCCGTTTTGGATTTGTGTATGCCGGATTTCCAGAACAGGTAGCTTCCGTCTTCCTGATACATTTCGGTTGCGGCGGCGTCGATGGCGATCCTGAAATCCTCGCCGGCAGCGTAACCGGCCTGCTCGATGGCTTCGAGTATAACCTGGATAGCCTCTTCGTCCGTCTTCAGGTTGGGGGCGAAACCGCCTTCGTCGCCCACGGCGGTACCGTAGCCCTTGCCTGTCAGCACCTTTTTGAGTGTATGGAACACCTCGGCGCTCATTTGCAGGCACTCGCGGAAGCTGCGCGCGCCCACCGGCATGATCATGAATTCCTGGATATTTACGCTATTGTCGGCATGCTTGCCGCCGTTTAGTATGTTCATCATAGGCATGGGAAGCTGCCGCGCGCTGCACCCGCCGATATATTTATAAAGAGAAAGCCCGGCCTGCTGCGCGGCCGCCTTGGCGACCGCCAGCGAGACGCCCAGTATGGCGTTCGCGCCCAGCTTGCCCTTGTTGGGGGTTCCATCCACTTCGCGCATCATCGCGTCTACCGCCGTCTGGTCGCGCGCATCCATACCGACGATCTCCCGCGCGATGGCCTTGTTGATGTTGGTGACAGCCTTTGTCACGCCCTTGCCCATGTACCGCTTTTTATCGCCGTCGCGAAGCTCCACCGCTTCAAACGAGCCGGTGGATGCGCCCGAAGGAACAGCCGCGCGGCCCACTGCGCCGCCGGAAAGCCGCACCTCCGCCTCGATGGTGGGATTGCCTCGTGAATCCAATATTTCTCTGCCTTTTACTTCAACGATTTTAAACATGCTTATGTTCTCCTTTCCGGTATGGGCGATTGCGCTTGTGTGTTTCTTATAATGCTGCATCCTGCCTTTCCTTTAATATACACCGATTTTCACAGATCTTTCACCGAAATAGGATTATGCACCGACTGCCGTATGCAGTTTTTCCGTTCCGGTTGTCACTCCGGGCAATTGCTGCCGGGCTGACTTGCGCAATTTGTCTTCAGCAGCCAGGTTATCCCTGTCAACGCATCCGAAAGTTCATCGCATTCCGCCTGCTGGCTTTCAATATAACCCTGGAACAAATGCGCGATCTTGGGATGCAAGATCTTCAATTCGTTTGCCCGGCGTTCAATCAACGCCTGATTGGAAGCGTTGATGGCATCCATTTTGACCTCATCGGCAGGCTGTTCCGCTACCACCCTAAGATTGGTTGCTAAAAATGCGGCGGACCAGTCCGCTTTTGTATAATAGCCTATGGCCGCCCCTTCAGAGGCAAAGGCGTCGTCCAATATAATAAATCCGCCGGCGTTGATTGTTTGTTTAAGCTTTTGCAGCGTCTCCAATGGCCCGCCCATGACGTCGCCCACAGCGCCCAGTATCACCACATCGTACCCGCGCTCGTGTTTTACGGCTTCGTTGATGTCGCCCACCGAAAAACTGCATAGCCTATCCACGCCATACTCTCCGGCCTTTTCCCGGGCATAGTCGATAAATTCCGTCAGCAAATCTATTCCTTTGACATGGCATTTTAATGCATTTGCCAGCCGCACGCTCACGGCGCCCTTGCCGCATGCAAGGTCGAGTATTCGTGTTCGCGGGGATACGGGAACATGCGTGCTTAGAAGGACAAGCATATCCTCCGGCACGGCGCCAAGCTCCCAAAGATCCTGCAGCAGATAAGGGAGGAAAGGGTTCAATTCCGCCGTTTCACCGGTTAGCGAACGTGCCAGCTTATCTTCCAAATCACCCATCAAAGCATCCTCCTTAAAGTTTCTGAAAAAAATACCGGTCTGTAAATTATTACAATCAGTATACCATATTGCGCCAGGAGTGCGCCATTCTATCGGTCAAGCCGGTGTTGCGAATTATATTCAACCCATAACGTATTAACAAAACAATAACATTGCGGAGAAAACTCTTTCGCCGCTATAACACGGAATTGATTATGATATACAAATGCAAACCGTAACAGGGGGGATAACTATGCCTGAAATGAATTTGTCAGCGATTGTGGATGCGGTAAAGGCATTCCTGATCGAAAAACGTTATAGTGAATGCGATGAATTGCTTCGGGCCGCAATGCGCGCGTATCCGCATGATGCCGCGCCGCACAATCTCATGGGATTACTGCTGGAGAAGCAGAACGACCATGTGAAGGCCATGAAGCACTTTCGCGCCGCTGCGGCGCTGGACCCGACATACAAGCCTGCATCGTGGAACCTTGCATACTTCGGAAACGTCAACCCGCCGAGGCATTGGGAATACAATGAGGACAGCTGCGCTGTTGCGGTATCCGCACAGCGATAGGGCGAATTGCACAGGAGATGGAACCATGTACATCATTATTGCAGGGTGCACGAAAGTAGGCGCAAATCTTGCGCTTAGATTGTCGCAGGAGGGGCACGATATTGTAGTGATCGACGCCAAATCGGGAAATTTGGAATCGCTTGGCGTAGGTTTCAACGGTATGACCATCGCAGGGATACCCATCGATGAGGACGTGTTAAAAAGCGCGGGCATCGAAATGGCGGATGCGCTCGCAGCCGTGACCCCGGACGACAATATGAACATCATGATTTCGCAAATAGGAAAGCAGCTGTACCACGTACCGGTCGTTATTGCGCGCACACACGATCCTGAGCGCGAACAGGTACTCATGCAAATGGGGTTGGATACGGTCTGCTCGACGACGCTTGCGGTGAACAAAATCATCGAGAAGCTGCACAAGGGGGACTGATAAAATGAGAATTGTCATAGTCGGCGGCGGCAATGTCGGCTATTATCTCGTCAAAACGCTCGTGCACGAAAAGCATAGGATTATGCTGATCGACAGCAATTACGAGCACTGCCTGCGGGTGATCAATGAGTTTGGCAATATGGCTGTGGAAGTTACCTACGGTGATGGCACCGATATCAATTGCCTGCGCGATTCGGATATACAAAAAGCGGACGTTTTGATTGCGGTTACAGGCCACGACCAAAATAATCTTGTCGCCTGCCAGCTTGCAAAGGACTATTTCGGTGTCAAGCGGACGATTGCGCGCGTGACCAATCCGAAGAACATCCGTGTGTTTGAAAGGCTGGGCGTGGATTCTGTAATCAGCAGCACCGCGCGCATCGCCGGAATCATAGAGCAGGAACTGGATTGGTCAGACGTGAATGCGCTTCTTTCCAGAAAGTCGGCCAATACCCGAATCCGTGAGATCACCGTTGAGAAGGGCGCTGCCGCGGAGAATAAAAGGATTATGGAGCTCAGCCTGCCCAAAGGGATTATACTGATTTCCATCATCCGGGGCGATGAAGCCATCATTCCCGACGGCCAGACACGTATCCGCGCGGAGGACAGCGTGATTGCAATGGGTAGCCCGGAAAACCTGGAACAGGTGATCCACAGCTTTTCTGAGTAACAGCAGGAGGATTTGCTTTGAAAAACAGGATCATTTGCACGGTAAAAGGTGTTCTTGCCGAGATGGCTTTCACATTCATTATAATGGGTGTGGGGTTTATCGTTTCACTGCTGTGCGAATTGTGAGGTATATATGATCGAAAGGCCGGTTAGCAAGCTGCGGCCAATAAGCTATTATATCGGCATCATAATAATGGCGCTTGGGGCAACGCAGGCAATACCAATGCTCGTATCGCTCCTTTACGCGGAATGGCATATTCTTTTGGTTTTCATCATCACAGCCTCGGTGACAGCGATCATTGGATCGGCGCTCGTACTGTTTGGGTACAAGCACCGGTCCATGCGTTTGAACTGGGGCGAAGGGATGGTCATTGCGGCAGGCGCATGGTTGGTGGGTATGCTGCTCGCGGCACTGCCTTACTATTTGAGCGGCAATTATCTTTCGTATCTCGATTGCTGCTTTGACGTCATGAGCGGCCTCACTACCACAGGATTGACGCTGATACAGGATTTGGATCATATCTCCAACGGCATCAACATGTGGCGCCTTCTGCTTACGTTTATCGGCGGGCAGGGTATGGTCGTACTGGCGTTGACGTTTTTAACGAAGGATTCAAGCGGCGCCTATAAAATGTATGCGGGCGAGGCGAAGGACGAGCGGCTGATGCCAAACGCTATCAGCACTGCCCGGCGTATTTGGACGATCAGCCTTTTATATTTGGTAATCGGTTCGCTTGTGATGTGGGGCGCCGCATTGATTGCAGGTCTGTCCGCAGACCGTGCCTTCCTGCACGGCGTCTGGATGTATATGTCCGCCTGGAGTACCGGCGGTTTTGCACCCATGACGCAAAGCGTGCTGTATTACCATAGCGCGGTATTTGAGATTGCGACGATCGTCTTCTTTGTAATCGGTTCCTTCAACTTTGCCTTGCATTACGCGGTTTTGACGGGTAAAAAGGCCGAGCTTAGAAAGAACATTGAAACGGTGACATTTACGATTACAGTGACCGTATTGGTGCTCATTACTACGCTGGGCCTGATGCGGCAGGGCGTCTATCCCGACATTGCTTCCATGTTCAGAAAAGGCTTTTACCAGCTGATATCCGGGCATACTACGACCGGCTTCATGACGATATATGCGAAGCAGTTTTATTATGAGTGGGGCGATATCGCGCTGTTCGCCATCATCATTTCCATGCTGCTTGGCGGCAGCGCATGCTCCACGGCCGGCGGCTTCAAGGGGCTTCGTACAGGCATTATTTTCAATACCTTTAAAACCGAGGTGAAGCGAATGATGCTGCCCGAAACGAGGGTGACGGAGCAAAAGATCCATCATATTCGGGATGTGGTGCTCAGCGATTCGATGGTGCGGAGCGCCTTCCTGATTGTCACCGCATATATCGTAACGTTCGTTATCGGAACGCTTGCGAACATGCTGGCAGGGTTTCCGTTTGGTATGTCGGTGTTTGAAGCGGCTTCGGTCACCGGCAATGTCGGGCTTTCCATCGGTCTTACTTCGGCGTCCATGCCCGCGTTTCTCAAAGTGATATACACAGGTATCATGTGGTTGGCGCGCCTTGAATTCATGTCCGTACTGGCGTTGGGCGTCTACTGCATGCAGAAGGTAAAAAGGTTATGCGAAAAAAGAAGGCTCTCAGTTTAACAACGCTTGTGGTCATGCTGTGCCTGTTGTTTCCTTTCCCCGCGCTTGCGCTGGATGCACAAACAGACAGTATAGAATTGATCGACAATGCAAAGGATTACGACAAACAAACCATTATTTATCGCGGGGAAGTGATCGGCGATATACTCCGGCGCGGAGAATATGCGTGGGTACAAGTGTCTGACGGCGGCAATGTGATCAGCGTATGGGTGGAAGCGGAAGCCGCGGCGCAGGTCAAGCATATCGGCCGGTATGACATGCGCGGGGATACTGTGGTTGTAACGGGCGTGTTTCACCGTGCCTGCGCAGAGCATGGCGGGGATGTGGATATCCATGCCGTCACGATACAAGTCGTCGAGTCCGGATATATCGTTTCCCGCACCGTTTCGCCGATGCTGGCAGTAACGGCGGCAGTATTGCTCGCCGCGGCTGCAATATTGGCTGTGCACGTTATGAAAAAATGTAAATAACCCAATACGCTTTGCCCTGTCATACGGTATAATTGTAAAATGTGGATACGCACATAAAGGAGGGCAAATGCACATGGCGGCAGAGCATGTATGCGATGGCAGGCCGGGCTTGGAAACAACCGGGCATGTTTTGACGTGCCTTTCTCCATCGCCTTCCAACGCGAAAGTTATCCGTACAGCCGCGCATATTGCGGGTGCGTTTCAGGCTGAATTGACCGCGCTCTATGTAGAAACGCCCGGCGCGGAATCCATGGGCGACATAAGCAGGAAACGCCTGCAGGAAAACATACATCTGGCTGAACATCTTGGCGCGCACATCGTAACGGCTTATGGCGACGATGTCCCTATGCAGATCGCCAGTTATGCCGAAGTAAGCCATGCCGATAAAATCGTCGTCGGTCTTTCGAACCATAGCCATAAATGGCTGCTGCGTAAACCCAACCTGGTGGAAATACTCACACAGCTTGTACCCAATTTGGAAGTGATCATTATTCCCGACGAGACGCCGCTTTACCGTGAAAGCGGCCGTGCTGAAAGGGAAGGCAAATCGCTTTCATGGAAAAACGTAGGCAGGACGCTCGGGCTGCTGGCGCTTGCCTCGCTGATAGGGCTTTGGTTTCGCCATCTCGGCTTTAGTGAGGCCACGATCATCACGGTATATATACTTAGCGTACTCTTTACCGCGCTGTATACCGACGGGCGCTTTTTCAGCATTGCGGCCTCTATATTGAGCGTGCTGGTATTCAACTACCTTTTTACCGAGCCGCGCTTTACGCTCATAGCATACGGCATCGGCTACCCGGTGACATTTTTCGTCATGTTTATTGCCGCTTTTCTGACAAGCTCATTGACGGTACAAGTCAAAAGACAGGCTCAAAAATCCGCGCAAAGCGCTTACCGAACGGAAGTGCTTCTCAATACCAGCCGCTATCTGCAGCAGGCGGGCGATACGGATGAAATGCTGCGCGAGACCGCAAAACAGATGATTAAGCTGTTGAACCGTACGGTGCTGCTGTACCCTGTTTCCGAGAGCGGGCTGGGTCAGCCGCTTGTTTTCCCCGCGTTGGGCACGACCGACTTATCCAATGAATTCTATACCGACTCCAATGAGCGTGCTGTCGCCCATTGGGTATGGCAAAACAATACGCATGCCGGCGCCACAACGAAAATGTGGCCGGATGCAAAATGTCTCTATTTTGCCATTCGCGGCCGCGATACCATACATGCCGTTGCGGGCATTGTCATGGGCAAGGGAGCCGCGCTGGATACATTCGAAAAAAATCTTCTGCTTGCGATGCTCGGAGAGTGCGGGCTTGCGCTTGAGAAAGAAAAGCTCAGCAAGGCAAAAAATCAGCTTGCGATACAGGCGCAGCAGGAGCAGCTGCGCGCAAATCTGCTTCGCGCCATCTCCCACGACCTTCGTACGCCGCTTACCAGCATATCGGGAAATGCGGATATGCTTATGAATCGGGCCAGTCTGCTGGACGAAACACAGCGGCTTCATCTGTATACGGATATTTATGATGATTCCATTTGGCTGATTAACCTTGTGGAAAACTTGCTGTCGGTTACGCGCATCGGCAGAGGAACGCCCGACCTGCATATGAAGCCGGAGCTTCTGGGCGATGTGATAGAGGAAGCGCTGCAGCATACCCGCCGCGAAAGCCGTCAATACGTCATCCGGACGGTGTTGGAGGAAGATCTGTTGATGGCGCGGATGGATGCCCGTTTGATCGTACAGGTGCTGATTAATCTGATCGATAACGCCATCAAATATACGCCGCCAGGCTCCCGTATTACCATTTCAGCGCGGCGAGAGGGAGGGTATATCGCCGTATCCGTTGCGGATGATGGCGAGGGCATTCCTGATGAAGCGAAGAAAAAGCTGTTTAACATGTTTTATACAGGGGGCAATGCTCGCTGCGATGGACGCAGAGGGTTAGGGCTGGGGCTTTCGCTGTGCAAGTCCATCATTGCGGCGCATGGCGGTACCATAGACGTATTTGATAATCAACCGCACGGAACGGTTTTCCGCTTCACGCTTGCGGCACAGGGAGCCGACGAAAATGAATAAGCCTTTAATTCTGGTCGTCGAAGACGACAAGCCGATTCGCAATCTGATTGCGCTGACGCTGGATGCGCAAAATTATCGTTTCAAAACGGCGGAAACAGGCACCGCCGCCATTATGGAGGCGGTTTCCTACCGTCCGGATATCATCATACTCGATTTGGGTCTTCCGGATATGGATGGCGTCGATATCATCAAAAAAGTACGTTCCTGGACGAACATGCCCATTATTGTCGTAAGCGCGCGCAGCGACGACCGGGATAAGATACAGGCGCTGGATGCGGGCGCGGACGATTACCTGACAAAGCCGTTCAGCGTGGACGAACTGCTGGCGCGGCTGCGGGTGGCTTTGCGGCGGATACAGCATATTGGCGATCAGGTTACGGATGAATCCTCCGTAATCACCAACGGCAGGCTGAAGGTGGATTATGCGGCGGGCTGCGCTTATATTGACGATATGGAAATACATTTGACGCCCATCGAATACAAATTGCTGGGCCTGATGATGCGCAACATAGGCAAGGTGCTTACGCACAACCATTTCCTCAAAGAGATATGGCAAAATACACTTCCGGACGATACGCCGTCGCTGCGGGTGTACATGGCTACGCTTCGAAAAAAGGTGGAAACGCCGCTTGGCCAAAGGCTGATACAGACGCATGTGGGAATAGGATACAGAATGCTTCGTATCGGGCAGGATGAGCCGGTGCAGGAGTAAAAGGGAACCGGGTTATTGTTCCATATCCGGTTCGGCTGCAGCGGGCGGCAGCGCACAGGCAAGGGACACGGACAATCCTGCGGCGCCGCTTTGCGCTTCATGCGCAAACTCCGTCATGCAGTTCCAATATCGCTTGGGCATATGGCCCATACGGCACCGGGGGTTGTGCCGCCCTTCTATCTCTATGGTGTCGTAAAACAGCCGCCACAGCGCGCGGAATTTCATTTCCTCCTCGCCGGGGCCGGGCAGCCGGAGATTTTCGACGGCGGTGATTACCCAGGCATGGTCCTGGTGCAACAGCGCCATGTCGTGTGTTTTGTCGTGGATCAAAAACCGCTCGTTCGGAAACCGCTCGCAAAAATGCGGCGCGATCAACGGCAATACGATGTTCTTTGGTTCGATCTGCGCTGTGAGCGCACCGTTTGCTTCCGAAAACCGGACAAAGCCCGTGTACAGGTGCGCCTCGTGTTCAAGATGCCGAACAGCGGAGAAGAGGGTATGCACGTCTTTGTCGGTCAATCGGTTCATGGCCGAGGGGCCGCAGCGGTAACCAAGCCGCAAAAACCGCAGAATCAGCAGCTCTTTTTGCGGATGGCAGGTTAAAAACCCATGCCGGACGAAATCGAGCGCATCCCGGCCCATCTTTTTCGGAATGGATACCAGCACACGGCGCGCTTTTTCCGGATCGGTTACAATGCTTTTCACAGGCAGCAGCAATGGCAGCGCTGCGCCTTCGGGCAGTACATCCAAAGGAAGCTCGTTTTTATCATAGCTTTCAAATACGCAGCACAGCAGCCCGTCGAAGCTTCCGTCATAACAATATATCAAAGTTGGCCGCTCAGGCATTTGTACAGCTCCTCCTGCTGAAGTTTAGGGTGCTCAAGGAGCGAAAGCTGGCGCGGCGCGTTGAAAAGCGCCTGTTCCGCCCTGCCGCGGGCTTGTTCGGATAACAGTGCGCACAGCAGCGCATCCTGTGCCGTATCCAGGCCGTCCGGACGTTTCCCCCTGCAGGTAATGAAATATTGTGCCCGCTTGAGCACGACACCGAGCCTTTTGAGCCCCAAGAAGTCGATGCTTCCCGTACGCCGCGCGGCAACGATGCGCTGCGCGCTGCGCACGCCGACGCCCGGTACGCGCAGCAGCATTTCGTATGGCGCACGATTGGCTTCGACGGGGAATTGTTCCGGGTGGTTGAGCGCCCAGTTGCATTTCGGGTCGAGAAAAGGATTGAAGCTTGGATGCGCCTCATCCAGCAGCTCGGTGGCCGAAAAGCCGTAAAACCGCAGCAGCCAGTCCGCCTGATATAACCTGTGCTCGCGCAGCAGCGGCGGCTTGGTATCCACGGAGGGCAGCAGCGCGCTTTCCACCACAGGCATGTATGCGGAAAAAAAGACACGTTTGAGCCGGTAGCTTTTGTACAGCCCTTCGGTCAGGTTCAGTATTTTAAAGTCGCTCTCGTCCGACGCGCCGATGATCATTTGCGTGCTCTGTCCCGCGGGGGCGAAGGGCGGCGCGCTTTTATACCGCACGAGTTCTTTTGAATTCTGTTCGATACACCCGCGAATAAAACCCATAGGTTCGAGTATGGAATGTTTGGTTTTATCGGGCGCGAGCCGGCGCAGGCTGTCCTGCGAAGGCAGCTCAATGTTGACGCTCATACGGTCGGCCAACAGCCCCAGACGTGCAAGGAGTGCCCTGGACGCGCCGGGGATGGCCTTTGCGTGGATATAGCCGCTGAAGAGATATTCTTCGCGCAGAATGTGCAGCGTTTCGATCATCCGCTCCACGGTGTAATCGGGGTTTTTCAGCACACCGGAGCTTATAAAAAGTCCCTCGATGTAGTTGCGGCGGTAAAAGGCGATCGTCAGGTCTGCAAGCTCGCGCGGTTCGAATGTCGCGCGCGGCGTATCGTGGGAACGGCGGTTGATGCAGTAGGCGCAATCGTATGCGCAGGCATTGGTCATAAGCACTTTGAGCAGCGAAATACACCGGCCGTCGCCCGAAAAACTATGGCAGATACCCATCGCCGCCGCGTTGCCTATGCCGCCGGCGGCAGGCCTTTTATCCACCCCGCTCGAAGTGCAGGCAACGTCGTATTTTGCCGCATCCGTAAGGATTCTGAGCTTTTCAAACATATCCAAGCCGCTCACACTCCTTTACTCTATGATACAATAGAACGTATGTTCTTGTAAAGGGGTAAATAGTCGCTCATATATTCGGTGAAAGCTCACTTATGACGGCTTCACATGGATTTGCTTCCTTCGGAATAATCCAATGACCAGGCAATACCGTAACGATCGGTGAGCACAGCGTGATAGGATCCCCAAAATGTTTTTTTGCAATGCGAATGCCACATTTCCTTTTTCCTTATGCCCGGAGTATACTGTGTTTATTTCCTCTTCACTCTCCATTTGAAGCAGGATGTTGATAGCGTCGCCAGTGTCGTTGAAATAAAGTATGCAATCGGCATTGATATGCAGTTCGGCATGAAGAATCTTGCCTTCTTGGCCCGGAAACATTTCCTTGTCATCCGCTTATCACTTGATTCAAGCTGATTCCGTCGTCTTTTAAATAACGCAGATATCTTAATAAAGACTTGCAACGTACTTATGCTTTGTCTATAGTATAGCTATATCATCCATTATATCCTCAAATTGGTTAATAAAAATGCAAGGGGAATACACATGAAACGCATTTCCGGTTTGCTGCTTATTATTGTTTACGTGTTATTCATAATTCCAACTGCTTCAATGGCAGCAGAAGGCGTGCCAGCGGAAGCAATAGATGCCCGCAAGAGCGTCTATCGTATTCTTTGCGAAGATGAAGAGTGGGCTTACTTTGGCTCAAGCTTTATTGTCGGCGCTGACGAACAATGTGTGTTTTTCGCAACGAATTATCATGTCATAGAAGATGCCTATCCCGAAAGTATTGTAGTAATAGGACATGACAGCTCAGAGATTCCAGCAGAGGTTGTAGGTTATGATGTGGATTATGATCTATGCATTCTGAAAACTCCGGTTTTAACAGATATAGTGCCGCTTTCTCTCGCGGCGGATGGCGATATTTCGGTTGGCAGTGCTGTGTATGCGCTGGGGTTTCCGGGGGCCGGTGACTACTTGCTGGATGAGTATGCGTATAAGATTGAAGACATCACCGTCACGGATGGTATTATCAGCGCGGTCAAGCACATAACGTTGGGCAGTAAACAGACAACGCTTTTGCAAATGAATGCTGCAATCAATGCCGGAAGCTCAGGCGGGCCGTTGGTAAACAGCCTCGGGCAGGTCGTTGGCATCAACACTTATGGCATATTGGATGCGAATGATATGTTCATTGCTGTAAGCACGTCGCATTTAAAGACAGTATTGCAGAAATACGATATTTCAACTTCACCGGCGTTGCTCCATACAGTTGAACCTGACTCCGAACCCGAAACTGAACCCGAGCCCAAGCCCGAAACTGGACCCGAGCCCGAAATTCAACCCGAACCTCAACAAAAGCCGAACGTCTTATGGTTATGGATGATTTATGTAGGCGGTGTACTGCTTATAATCGGTATGAGCCTTTTCACCCGGTACAAGCTGAAACACCGCTTAAATCTCGCAATGCTTATGCGCCGCCGCTTGCAGGGGTATTCCATGGAAGAAGCAATCAACAAGCTTTATCCGGTCCTGCGTGCCCTTCAGGCGTTGCACGCCCGGGGCGAAGCGCATGGACGGATATACCCCGCAAACCTTTATGTCGACAAGCATGGCGGCTTATTTCTGGGCGGTAGAAAAAAGAAAGTTGTTGACAGCGAACTGGCCCGGCCATACATGCCGATGGAGCAATACACGTCGGATGCAAGCATTGGGACGTATTCGGATGTTTATGCGCTCGGTGCGGTACTGTTCTATTTAATAACGTGCACGGAGCCGGCAGATGTATTTGTGCGGCTGCAGAACGATACGCTTTGGGAATGCTTGAGCGGGACGCGGGCGGTATCCGAAGACGCGCAGAGTATCATTTCTGTGGCGATGGAACTGAAAAAAGAAGACCGTTTTAACGATGTCGATGCGCTGATGAATGCACTTGGCGTAAAAGAAAAGCTGCCAATTGCCGAACCACAAATCAACATGGGTATCAGCATCAGACCGAAATTACCTGCAGTCAGAAGACAGGTCAAACTGCGTATTGCTGTGGTAGTATGTGCGGCATTATTATGTACAGTAATTGCAGCCTGGGTAATTAGCGAGAATAAATATCAGCATGCAATTGCGTATATGGAGGAACAAAATTACGAGGGCGCCCGTCAGGAAATCAAAGGAGCACCGCTTTTCTATCGTGATACGCAGGATTTATTACTTTTAATGGATGCGGGCTATTTTATGCAGCTAGGATTTTTCAACGAAGCCAGGGAGAACTTATCCGCTTTGGACGGTTATAGAAATGCGGCCGATATGAAATTGGAATGCGATTATTTGGAAGCAAAAAACGTGCTCAAAAGCGGCAAATATGAAGCAGCCAAGACCATGTTTCAGGCGTTGGGCTCCTATTCCGACGCTGAAAATATGGTATTGGAATGTGATTATCAATATGCGTTGGATTTGCTGGAGAAAAATGAGTATGAAAAAGCCAAGGATATGTTTTTATATCTTCAAAGCATGGCATATAGTGATTCGGCAACAATGGTTGCAAAAGTAGATTATCAAAAAGCTTTGGAAATATATGAACATTTTATCCAATCAGATAGTCTGGATAAAAGTTCATTGCCGATCGAGCGGGCTCTTGGTTTGTTTGAATCTGCTGCTGGTTATTCCAATGCTGCCGAGATGGCGGCTAAGGTACAACAATCCATATATGAGGAAGCCGTCAGTGTATTTAATAATGTAATAGTGATTATTGGCCCCCAAGCGACATATAAAACGGTGCACTCTTCCGATATACAGAATGTTGCAAAGGAACTGGTCACAAGCATTAAGAATGCTAGAAGATATTTTGGGTTTATTAAGAATTATCGGGACAGCAGTTTGTACATAGAGATCTGTGATGCATTCAACAACCGTGATGGTGATTGGAAAAACGTTTATTCATCGTTACTAGGGCTATGGAATTTTGAGCCGGCACGGCAAATTATAACCGGTGATTTGTTGATAGACTATTTTCTCGAAGGCACATGGAGAGGCGATGGCAAGTATTTCCGACTAAGACGTGACAGCAATGGAAGACCTGTATGCTCACATGATATTCCGGGGTTTAACGGCAAGTATTACAGAATTTCAAATAGGACGTACTATTCAGGCAACGATGAAGATGTGTGGCGTAGAATGTACGATTTTACCTTTATTAGCGAAAACGAGATGCGCGTCTTTGCCTATAAAAACGCGCAGATATATACCTTGTTTCGTCAATAATCCCATGCGTGTACGCGCGGGATATTACGAAATATAATCTATGCAGTTATTTCCTGGCAGCATGCGCGCCAAGGGTAAGGGGAAACAAAGTCAGACGTCCCTTCGCGGCAATTTATGCCCGTAAGCCCGTAAGTGCGAAAGTGTGTTGATGCTCTCGGCGCGGGAACTGATATGATCCTGCAAATATTCCGGCAGCGAACTGAAATACTGCCTCGCTTCCGTGTCGCTGTGCAGCATGGCGTTCAGGTCGGTATACTTGGTTTCCATATTCTCACCTCACACCATAGTGTGTACGGGAAATCGCGGTAAAATGCATGGACGGCACACCGTACGCCACGGGGAAGGCCGGATCTAACCGTAGGAACCCGCATAAAAGCGCCACTCGCTCCCGGCAAAGCCGAACCCTCGAGCACTAAGAAGCACCGAGTGTTGCGAATGGCGCAATGGAGCTAACCGCTTTATATCCCCCGCGTTCCAGATAAGGCTTTTCCCCCGCTTGCGTTTAACTCCATGATCTATATTAATATAGATCATGAAATTTTACAATATTTTAAAATGATGGTTATAGAGACCATATTGTTTTTGTGAAAAGGTTATTTGGGTGAATAACCATGATGTAGTGCGAAAATATTATGCGAACAGGGAAAATATATCGGAATTGACTCATACAGGAATAGGTATTATAATGCTTTTGGGTTTATGGCAGCCTAATCCCCATCCCCCGATTGGCAACTAATGACTCTTCACGAAAGTGGGATGGTATTGGTTGCCTTTCCTGTTTGCGGAACGCATTGATGCAATTCGGGCCGAGGAATATTGTCTGTAAAAAACAGTTAACATCTATACCAACAACGAGATATATGTACTTCATGCCGTTGTCCGCAGGGACGCGGCTTTTTTGTGCTGTTCAACCGAAGCCGGACCAGTTTGGATTACCCAGCAGAGGCGCTGGCGTCAGCGTCCCAGGGTAAACAGGTTTGTTACAGTCTGCATATTATAAGTATACGGGTATATAAACGCTTGGATGCATGATACATGTGGCATAAAGATCGGCGTAGCCCGCTTACGCAGGGGATTTAAGCAGAAGCATATACCCCGGAAAAGGAGGAAACACCAGTGACAAACAATGAGTTTGATTTTGTAGTGGATGCCGGGCTGAAATGGGCGCGCACATTGAGCAGGCTCAAAAAGCTTGATACCATCGTCATACATCATAGCGCCAGCGACGGCAGTACCATCAAGAGTATACATAATTATCACCTGAGCGAGGGGCACGCCGGATGCGACTACAATTATGTAATCACACCGGATGGCGTGATTTACAAAGGCCGCGGCCTCATTTATGAGGGCGGTCATGTCAGCAATGCCAAAAGTAATAGCCTCAACGGGCATAGCTGCGGCATCTGTATCACAGGCGCTATACATAAGCACGCGCCGTCGGCTGCCCAGGTGGCGTCTGCAAAAAAGCTCATCTTAGCGATACTCGCGCTTAACGGGCAATCGGTGGGCGGTGTCGCGATCAACGTAACAACCATGTACGGGCATAAGGAAGTACCCTATTATGTCAATGGTAAGCTGACGGGTAAAGCGTATCCTACCGTGTGCCCCGGCGCATACATGCCCATGACCGCCTTCAAGGCGCTGATGGCAGGTGGGGGAGCGGAGCCGGGGCCTGTTCCCGTGGCGGAGTACCCTGCCACCTACGCGTATGCCGGTGCGACCGGCGTCAATGTCCGCTCCGGCGCCAGTTCCAATTTTGATAAGGTCGGCAAGCTGTCGGCAGGCGAACAGTGCATCGTGCTATCCATAGCAAATGGATGGGCTAAGGTCATCCTGCACAACCAAAAACCCGTCGTGGTGGGGTATTGTATCGACACATATCTGGAAGAGAAGGATGAGAGCGACCCGCCAGCCCTGTATACCTACAGGGGTGGCTCCTATGTCAACATGCGCAACGGACCGGGCACAAATTACGGTAAGATAGGTAAGGTGCGGGCCAGTGATGAGTTGCTCGTACTACAGATCAACGCCGGCTGGGCCGAAGTTATTAAGTACAACGATACGCCTGCTCTGCGGGGCTGGTGCGTGGATACATACCTGCGGAGGAATGAAGTATGATTGTTGACATTGGCGTTCTCGCCGGCTGGATTGCAGCCTTGGGAGTCATAGGCGGAGTGGTTGTTAGTGCAGTTAAGTTTATGCAAAAAATTAATTGTATGGATAAGAAGCTTGACAACATTATGGTTGAGCAGAAGCATATTGCAAAAGGCACATTGGCATCCCTGAAGGGCTTGAAGGAGCAGGGCAGTAACGGCCCTGTGATGGAGGCTCTGGAAGAGCTGGAGAAACACATATTTGAACAGGCGCATGAATAAAAGGAGGAAATGATCATGAATGCAACATTAACAGGGTACTTATTGGAGATCATGGCGACGCTGGTCCTTGCGCTTATAGGCGCGGCGGGAACATGGCTTTCGACGAAGGTCGCAAAAAGGCAGGAACTATCCAGCATTGCCGTGGCTATGGAGCAAGTCATACAGGCGGCCCAGATCACCGTGGGGGAACTGCAGCAGACAATTGTGAATAACCTGAAGGCGAACGGCGCAAAGCTTACGGAAGAGCAGATCCGCGAGCTGGGGGAACTGCTGCTGGCAAAGGTCAAGGAAAAGCTGGCGGCATCCACACTTTCGATGCTGGAGACTGCCAAGGTTGATGTAGAGGCGCTCATCCGCGGTGCAAGCGAGGCCTGGATCAGCAAGATGAAAGCGGCTGTACAGAGCTGAAAAAGATAATAAAAGCCCGCCATTCTCTCGGATGGCGGGCTTCGGCGGGCGGTTGGCCGTTACTGTAAATAGTTGACCAACGAAACAGGCCCTGCACAGCATTTATTATGCTCAAACCAATATTCGTTATGCATGAATTGCGGACGTTTCAACAAAATGAAGGCAAAGCGATCAAAAACAAAGTGGTCATATCCGACGCCTACCTTTTAGGTGCACCGGGGATTATGTCTTGCTTATCGTAAAATGGTGACGGATTCTGTTATGCATCAATTACCTTGCGTATTTCGTACATTGCATTGAGCATGATATAGCTTACAGGTGAGAATTCGTTGATTGTCCAATAACTTACGCCGCCAAGGTTATATCTTTCCACAAGCTCCAAACGCGCGCGGATGCTGCGCTCGTCGTCGTACCAAACCACATGCCTGACATGCATTTCGTCATGGTAATTGAAAAACGGCATTTGTGATTGGGGATCAAACTGAACGATCGCACCCTCGCGTGCGGCAAGCTCTTCCGCTTGCACAGAAGAAAGCGTACGGGCGGCTGCGCCCGGATGATAGAGTGTCCAATCAAAACTATAATTGGGCATACCCAAAAGTATGTTTTGACTGGGAATGGCCGAGACGGCATAATCAAGCACATGCTTTATCTGATCGATAGGCGCTACCGCCAGATGGAAACCATAGGTATATCCCCAGTCAAAGGACATGATGACAATGACATGGTTGGCGTGTTTGCCGTGTACAGGATATTCATGCGCTTCATATGGCAGTCCGCGCTTTTCTTCGCGCTCCTTAGGCGCGACTGCCGTGGCAACGATGTAACCAAGCGGACGCAGCCGTTCCGAGGCCAGTTGCAAAAACTGTGCATATACCGTGCGATCCGCAGGATAGAGATATTGAAAATAAATATTCAGGCCATAGTAATTTTTCGATTTGAGTATGCTGACCACGTTGTTGAGGAGCGTCTGCTGTACTTGCGTATCGGTCAGTATGGTGTGCGCCAAAGTGCTCGAAAAGCTGCCGCCTGCTTCTATGTTGGTGATAACCATGATGGGTGCGACTTGTGCCTGGCGGGCTGTATGTATGATCCGTTCGTCGTCGGGGCCGGACAGCGTGCCGTCGGGTCTGACCTCATAGCTGAATATGCTCAGATACGTAAGATAGTAAAGCGTATCCGCCAAAGTCTGATTATCGATATTTGGGAAGACATAGCCGTTCACGTAAATGCCACGCTTGATAGGGTAGCCTGCAGGAAAATGGATGGTTTGCCCCGCGACGATGCTGTCCGGATCGGTGATGTGCGGGTTCGCCGAAAGCAAATGTGCAAACGGGATATTGAACATACGTGCTATGGAATTGAATGTATCGCCGGTTCGCACAACATAATCCGTCAAAGGTACATCACGACCTTTCGGTAAAACCTTAACGCTCACGCATCCATCATGGTTGCCGGGAGCACCTTGCGCACATCGTACATGGCTATAAGCGCCTGATAGCTTTCCATGGAGAATAGGTCAATCGTCCAGAAACTCACGCCGCCAAGATTATAGGTTTCAACAAGCTCCAAAGATGCCCGAACGCTGACCACGTCATCAAACCAAACGATATGACGAACGCCCAATTCGTCCATATACTCAAAATATGGCGCTTGCGATCCCGGATCATACTGTATAACGGCGCCGGTGCGGGCCGCGAGCGCTTCGGCTTGCGTAAGTGAAAGCAACTGTACCCTTGCATCCGTTTGAGACCGCAATGCCCAATCGTAGCAGTAATTTGGCATACCAACGAGTATTTTTTGGCTGGGGACAACACTAACGCCATATTCGAGTGCGCGGTTCACCTGGTCGATTGGCGCGATAGACGATCCATAACGCGGTGGCGGTACGCACTCGCTGGTCATTAATATAAAGCGATCGATCAGACTGCCAATGACCGAATAATTGGCCGCCTCAGTGAGTTGTTGCTGTTGTTCGGCAAGCACTCTGATTCTTACGGAACTGGCGATAATGTAGCCAAGCGGGTGCAGTTTCACGGAAAATGTTTGAATAAACTGGCCGTATGAAAAAAAATCTACAGGATCAATGTATTCAAAATCCACGTCAAGCCCGTAATAATTTTTGGATTGCATCACAGCGATTGCATTATTCATGAGCGTTTGCTGCGCCTGCATGTCTGTCAGGATAGCATGCGCCACCTCGCTTGAATAGGCGCCGCTGTCGTCGGTGTTGGTAATAACCATCATAGGCGCGACCCCTGCCTGGCGGGATATTTGAATCAATGGCTTGTCGTCGATGTCAACAAGAGAACCGTCGGGCCTGACCTGATAGTTCAAAATGCCTAAATAAGTAAGATTGGGCAGTGTGTTGAGCAATACTTGACGATCAATATTCGCATAAGCATACCCGTTCACTTCAATGATACGGTGCATTTTATAGCTATCCGGGATGCGTATCTTCTGCCCGGCGACAATGCTGTCCATGTCGGTGATATCAGGATTGGCTAGACGCAAACGCTCGGGCGTAATGTTATATTCACGCGCGATTGAATAAATCGTGTCACCAAACTGTACTATATAGTCGATCAATTGCGCCACATCCTTCAATAGAGGATTTTGTAGATGTATATGACGGCGAAATTACAGAATGAACATATCGGCGGTAATTTATCCCGCTCCGCTAAGATGAATGGCCGGTGGGGCATTTGCGCTGGAGGAACGGTACTGTGCAAAAATTGCGCTTTATACTTATTCTAAAATATATAGAAATACCCCCTGCTGCAGTTATACTGCTGCGACAGGAGGCCTTTTTGCTTCAACATCTGTACCAGTAACTATATTTCGTCACGCTTATCTTCAAAATATCTCCAGGCTGGCAGTTAATCGCAAATCGATTGATGCACCAGCGATATAGAAAATGGGGAGCATCAGCCCACCCCATACAAGTGCGGAAATAAGCTCAGGAAGGATTTTCAGAATATCGCTTGCCGATAACACCGGCTCTCCGTTCATAGACAAACCCGTTACGATGTTCACATTATCGGAAAGCTTATACATTCCCGAACCTACCACAAAAGTAAATAACGTGGATGCAAGCACGATGCCCATCGCCACATAAAGTGGTGATGCGAAGTATCAATTAAGCAAGTGGATGCCGTAATTCTTTTGCGCTTGACTGCCCGCCCAGCAGCCCGGGTAGGGCCGGTAAGCCCGCATTTAGGGCATATTGGCTATGGCGTTGGCAAAGCCTTTCATAACAAAGGAAATGTCAATACCCTGGGGGCAAAGCCTCGTACAAGCGCCGCAGGCCAGGCAGGCGGACGGCAGTTCCGCCTCTTTCATGGCATCCACCGTAAATCGGAGGATAAACGGGTTATCAAATTTTATTTCGTTGTACATAGATATCAGCTTGGGGATATCTAAACGCTGGGGGCAACCCTCGCAACAATACCTGCAGCCTGTACAGGGTACCATATTCACCATGGTGGCCACCGCTTGCCGGAGCAGTTCTTTTTCTGCGTCGTTCGTGGGGTCGTGTTTGGAGAATGTCTCGATATTCTCCTTAAGCTGCTCCATTGTTGTCATGCCGCTAAGAACAACTTGTACATTGGGCAGCGACTGCAGGAACCGAAAAGCCCAGGATGCAATAGAATCGTTCGGCCGGGCATTTTTCAGCATGGTATTTGCCTCCTCGTTAAGGGAGGCAAGCCTGCCGCCGCGCACGGGCTCCATGACGACCACAGGGATACCGCGGTTCGTAATGACTTCATATTTCCTGCCGGCGTCCTGCAGCGTCCAATCCAGATAATTGAGCTGAATCTGCACGAATTCAAAGCAATCCTTCCAGTTTAAGAAGTTCTCGATCGTATCGGCGCGGCCGTGAGCGGAGAGGCCCAAGTGACGGATACGGCCGGCTCTTTTTTGTTCCAGCAGATACGCTACGACACCCAGATCCTCATCCGTATAGAAGCTGTATGCGGTCTCGCACAGGTTGTGCAGCAAATAGAAGTCAAAATAGTCCACACGGCATCTTTCCAGCTGGTCTTCAAATATATCGGCGGGGGAAGCGATGCGGGAGCCGCTCAGGTATCCCGAAAATTCCAGCTTTCCGTTGCGGTATTGCATCATATGCCCCGGCATCTTGGTGGCAAGATGCCATGTACCGCGAGGATACTGGTTTAACACCCTGCCCACAACAGGTTCCGATTCGCCGTTGTGATACCGGTAGGCCGTATCAAAATAATTAACGCCGTGTTCGTAGGCGTATTCGATCAATTCCCTGGCTTTTTTCTCGTCGATAGGTCCGTGTTCGCCCACCGTGGGCAGACGCATGTTCCCCATGCCGAGTTGGGAAAGCTGCAAACTATGAAACGGTTTGTATATCATGTTGCACCTCCAAATTATTCCTTCGGCCATTGCAGCCCTTTTTCGCGTATAAGCACACTCTGGTCATATGTCTGGATTTTTCCATCAAGGCGCTTCAACGTACTTTGCATTTCTTCAATCCTTGCAGCAAGTCGGTTGCGCTGTTCAATTAAGAGTTCTTTTCTGGCCGCTATGGTTTCGTCTCCCTGTTCAAACAGTGCAAGATACTCAATGAGCACTTCAATGGCGAGCCCTGCGCTTCGCATACATTTTGCAAACTCAACCCATTTGCAGTCTTCGTTTGTATAATCCCGGATACCGCTCTTATTCCGGTTTACACCGGGGATTAAGCCGATGCGTTCGTAATAGCGGAGAGTGTCCTGTGAAAGATCATATTTTTTGCTCACTTCCGTGATGGTCACACTGTTTCACCTCCTGTTGTCGATCACAGTATATCCTCTGGAGTCAACTCCAAGTCAAGACCCTAAAATGGGATTGACGGCAAAACCTGCCCGGTTGGATACATTGAATGTACTTTCAATTATGAGAAAGGCAACCAACACTCTCGCGTAGGCGGAGTTGTTAGTTGCCTTTGGGGGATAGGGATTAGGCTGCCATAAATCCACATGGATTATATCACCTGATGTAAATAATCGTCCAGACATATTTAGAGATTACTCTAAGTTTTACGTCCAAATGACGCCTTGCATATGTCTTCTTCGATATAAGCAAAGCCCCAACTGCTGTTTGCTGCTGGGGCTTGTTCTGACTATAAAGGGAGATTATTAACCAATCTATCCGAATCAGGCAGGAGGATGTAGCGGCTTGCTTGGCTTAATGTGTTTGCTTTCTTCGTCCACAGCAGCGATTATCTCTACCGCAGCATCGCACTTTACAGCGATGCCAAACACAACATCTTGCCATAAATTCACCTCCTTTGTGACAGGATATATACCATACTATTAAAACAAAATGTGCATTGTGAACGATATATATACCGACTGAAGGAGTATCACTATTCTATTAAAAAATCTCCTAATCAAAGTACCTGTCGGGTACTTGTATATGTTTTGCTATCTCGGGATTGTTTTTAAGCTTTTCAATCTCTTCTTTGCTTAATAGTACAAACCTGTCCCTGTCTGCATCAACAGAGCAGAAAAATCCAAAAGGTTCTTTTCCCATATTAATCAACTGGTGAGGCGCATGCGGAGGGATAACTACTAAATCCATAGGTTCGGCATTAAATATCTGGTCGTTTACGATAACCTTGCCCGTGCCCCGTGCAACCACTACCACATGAACATGCTGATGTTTTTCCAATGTGGAGAATCCACCCTGTGCACATTCGAAGTATCGTAAATGAAAAGCGGTGTTCTTGCCTTTTTCAACCAAATTCTGTCTGGTTGTTTTGTGAAATGTTACAGGGCCTTCACCATCGGCCGGCTTATAGTCAATCTTTTTTACTCCATCCCATTCAAAGTTGTTAAATTTATAGAAAATATCACTCATTGAGTTCACCCTTTTCATTAATGAAATCATGCTAACGTAATTTTGACAGGCGTAGAATTAACAATATTGTCATCTACAGGGCATCTGCTTTCAACGGTTTTGATCCATTTTTCCAGAGTTGCCGCATCTGCATCTGCATCAGGTTGTATGCGTACTCTTATCTCCTTAAAACCCGTCCTTTCCGCATCCGATATCCCCATATATTTTGCGGGGTTTAAATCACCCTCAAGTTCTATTTCCAAACCCTTTAAGTCAAAACCCATTTCCTTAGCGACAATATGGCTTACTACATTTAAGCATCCGGACAACGCAGCCAGAAGATATTCAAGCGGGTTGGCGCCATCATTTGTACCACCCAATGATTTGGGTTCGTCAATCATCATTGTGAATGCTTTTGCCTGTACAACTGTTTTTGTTTTGTTTTCACTTTTTGCCGTTACTTTAATTTTCGTATCTGCCATCTGTTTTAATCTCCTACGTAGCTGGGTATGTTAAATTATTTGCATATATCAATATTACTATGCAATTTTTTAAATACAACACTTTTGTTGCTTTACTCAATTTAAATGCTCACATACCTTACGCTGAATTTTTAATGGATATAGAAAGGTTAAGAAAAGACCGCCGACAAAAGTCAACGGTCTCTCGTTTGGTCTGGGTGAGAGGATTTGAACCTCCGGCCTCTTGAACCCCATTCAAGCACGCTACCAAACTGCGCCACACCCAGTTATATGTCTGCCGCTCTCACAGCAAGGACAATTATACTAAAGTGCATATCGAAATGCAAGATTTTTTTTGACATAGACTTGAACATAGATATGAACCATCGGATAGGAGGCGGGAAGCATGCCGTTAGCTGCCATGACAGAGATATATGCTGTTCTGAGTTCATTTATTTCCGTTTGCCCGACCAGCGCCACTGTACCAACGCAAGCACGATCAAAAACGCCCCGAACGCTTTTTTCAGCCATTCGGCACTAAGAAAGGTGGCGATCAAGGCGCCGCCCACCGCTCCGGCAAGACCCCAAATAAGTAAAGGCAGTCCTTCTTTTACAGCGAGCCGCCCGTCGTGCCTGTGCACCCACAACGCAAGCGCAGCGCCAGGTAGGAACACCAGCATATTGACCCCTTGCGCAGCATGCTGCTCCACGCCTAAGATCAGCGTCAATATCGGTATGAGCACCGTACCGCCGCCCATCCCCATGCCCGAGAGCACGCCTGCAAAGAGGCCGGCAAGCATGAACCAAAGCCAGCTCATACCAGCAACCGAATGCCTGCGGCAAGCATCAACAGACTGAAAATGCGGTCAATCCAGGCTGTATGCAGCCGGCCGAGCAGTTTGGCGCCTAAAAAGCTTCCCGGCAGCATGCCCAACGCGGTAAACGGCACAGCATCCCACTTTAGCGTACCGCGCAGCAGATAAACGAGGATACTAACCACCGAAAGCGGAAGCATGATCATTAAAGCCGTTGCGTGCGCCCGTTCACTCTCCAGGTCGCATAACCGTTCAAGCACCACCACAGCCAGCATGCCGCCGCCCGCGCCAAAAAGGCCATTCGCAATTCCCGTACAAACCGCCGCAATACACACGAAGGCCTTGGATTTTTTAAAATCATGCCGCATGTTCCTTAGATTGTACGTGTTATCCTGAATTATGCAGCAATTTCTTGATGCAAACCCAAACGGAGTGTGGTATACTACTGTGGGTGGTAAAATAGGGAGTGAAGACGGTGCTCTATGTTTGTGCTTTACCCATTGAAAATTTTCTTCGTGTTCTATGAGTAGGGTAGTATACCCTTTTTTGTTGTATAAGAAAAGAACGAAGTAGAATTTTGTGTTTCAGAAAGGATGGTGTTGGCTTTGCCAAAGCGTACCTTCAAAGGAGGCGTGCATCCCATGCATAGCCTGCATGAGGGCAAACTTCCTACCAAAGACATTCCGGTGCGGGATTTCGCATCAGATACCGTTTGTATTCTGATGGGGATGCATTTGGGTGCGCCGAGCACACCCTGCGTGCAAAAGGGGGACCATGTAAAGCTTGGACAGATAATCGGCGAGCCTGCCGGTTTTCTGGGCCTTCCTGTACATGCAAGCGTATCCGGGGAGGTAGTGGATGTTTCACCCAGGCCGCAGTTGGTAGCGGATCCCGTGATGTGTATTACCATAAAAAACGACTTTCAGGATGAATGGGTCGAAGGACTCCATGGTTACGGTAATGTGGAGACGGTCGACCCATCGCTTATCGTGCCGGCCATCAAAAATGCGGGCATATGCGGTATGGGCGGCGCCTGCTTTCCTACGCATGTGAAGTTCGCCGTACGCGAGGGTCAATATTGCGACACCATCATATTGAACGGCGCCGAATGCGAAACGTACCTCACTTCGGATTATCGCTTGATGCTGGAGAGTCCACTCAAAGTAGTGGACGGGCTTCGGGCCGCAATGAGGGCGATGGGCGTTAAGCGCGGTGTGATTGCCATCGAGGATAATAAGCCGGATGCCATCGAGCGCATGAAGAAAGCAGCGCAGGGGCGCGAGGGTGTAGAGGTCCTGACGCTCAGAACCAAGTACCCGCAGGGCGGTGAAAAACAGCTCATTGAAGCCGTAACCGGCAGGCAGGTACCGCAAAAGAAGCTGCCGCTGGACGCGCATACCATCGTACTCAACGTAGGCACGGCTTCGGCCATTGCCGACGCGGTCATAGATGGAAGGCCGCTCATCTCGCGTATTACGACCGTGACGGGCTGCGTGAAAGAACCTTCGAACCTGCGCCTTCGTATCGGCACCATATTTGCCGATGCCATCGGCGAATGCGGCGGCTATTCCGAGGAACCGGGCAAAATTGTCGCCGGCGGAAGCATGACGGGTATCTGCGCGCCAAACGACCAGGTTTCCATGACCAAGGCCACCAACGGCATCGTCGTCTACAGTCAGGAGGATGCGAAATCCGTTGATGAAGGCCCGTGCATCCGCTGCGGGCGCTGCGTTGCAGTATGTCCCGCCGGCCTGAGCCCGTATCTTCTTAAGCACTATTGCGACGAGAACGATCTTGTGAAGGCTGAAGAGCACAACGTAATGGATTGCATCGTGTGCGGCTGCTGCTCGTATGCCTGCCCTGCGCGGCTGTGGCTCACCGCATCGTTTAAAAATGCCAAGGACAAGATCACCCTGGCGAACAAGAGGGGGTAAGGCAGTATGAATTTGCGTCTTTCTACCGCGCCGCATATCCGCAGTAACGACAGTACGAAACGTCTGATGCTGGATGTGATTATTGCGCTCATCCCGACATCGTTGGCGGGTGTATATTTATTTGGGCTGCAGGCGGCGCTGCTTCTCGCGTTGAGCATGGTTTCCGCCGTGCTTGCGGAATATCTGTGGCAGGTGGTTGCGAAACAAGCCGTGCGCATCGGCGATCTCTCAGCAGTTGTCACCGGCCTGATACTGGGGCTGAACCTGCCGCCCACAGCGCCGTGGTGGATTGCGGTATTGGGAAGCTTCTTTGCCATCGTACTCGTCAAGCAGCTCTTTGGCGGCATAGGCGACAATTTCATGAACCCGGCGATGGCCGCCCGTGCCATACTGCTGTCTTCCTGGCCGGTACGTATGACGGCTTATGTGCTGCCCACTTTCTTTGGCTCGGTGGATGCCGTATCCTCTGCAACGCCGCTTGCCGGTTATCAGGCAAGCACCATGGACTTGTTCCTTGGCAATATTCCGGGCTCCATCGGCGAAGTGTGCAAGGCGGCGATCCTGATTGGCCTTATATACATGATCATCCGCAAGACGATATTCGGGCATGTCCCGTTGATTTTCCTTGGCGTTACGGCGCTGCTCTCGTGGATGATGGGGCCGCGGGGCGCATTCACGTTCGACGGCGATCCGCTCGCGGCCATACTCTCCGGCGGCGTCATGTTCGGCGCGGTATTTATGGCTACGGATTATACCTCCAGCCCCATGACGATACCGGGACAGGCTGTTTTTGCGGCGGGCTGCGGTCTGATTGTGTGCATAATACGCGCATACGGAAACTATCCGGAGGGCGTGACCTATGCAATATTGCTCATGAACATTGTAACGCCGCTGATCGATAAGTATATGCGCCCAAAGGTATACGGCGCGGTTAAACCGCCCAAGGGGGTGGAGGCCCGTGCGTGAGCTTTGGAAGCTTGCCTGGAAGCTTCTGCTTATCGCCGCGGTTGCTGGGCTTGCTCTGGGTTCCACAAACGCCATGACGCAGGCGCCCATCCAGGGGCGGATTGAAACGTCGGCAAATGCAGCGCGCGGCAGCGTACTGCCCGCTGCAACGGATTTCAAACTGTTAAGCGAGGGCGAAGGCGGTTGTGATGATACCTATGCAGGCTTGGCCGACGGTGAAGCGGTCGGTTATACCGCGCGGGTTACAGCACGCGGATATGGCGGGGAGATCGAAGTTATCGTTGGCACGGACATGCAAGGCGCCGTTACCGGCGTGAACGTCGGTGGCGTGGACTTTGAGGAAACCGCAGGCTTGGGCGTAAAGACAAAAGATGCGGCGTTCCGGGATCAATTTGTGGGTAAGAAAGGCCCGTTTGTCATCAGCAAAACCGCAGGGGAAATCGGTGAGCCGATCGATGCGGTCAGCGGCGCGACAATCAGCTCAAGTGCGGTTGTCAGCGCAGTCAATACAGCCTGCGAGCGTCTGCTCGGGCTGATCGGTTAAGGAGGGAAGAGCATGAAAGAAAGAAAATTGAGCAGCGTGTTCTTCAACGGCGTTATTACGGAGAACCCCACATTCAGGCTGGTGCTGGGTACCTGCCCCACGCTTGCGGTGTCTACCAGCGCCATCAACGGATTTGGCATGGGTATGGCAGCTACATTCGTGCTGATAGGTTCCAACGTAGTAATTTCGCTGTTGCGTAATTTTATACCGGATAAAGTCCGTATTCCGGCGTTTATCGTGGTCATCTGCACATTCGTGACCATGGTGCAGATGCTGATGCAGGCCTTCGTGCCCAGCCTCTATCAGAGCCTTGGCATGTTTATACCGCTCATTGTCGTCAACTGCATCATACTTGCCCGCGCGGAGGCATTTGCCAGCAAAAACAGCGTGTTGTCCTCGGCGGTGGACGGCATCGGCATGGGCCTGGGATTTACGGCCGCCATCACGCTGATGGGCGCCATCCGCGAACTGATTGGCAACGGTACCGTGTTCGGCGCGCAGATTATGGGTGCGACCTTTGAGCCCATGTTGCTTATCATATTAGCGCCCGGCGGCTTTATAACGTATGGCCTGCTATTGGGCGTAATGAACTTTATTACGCTGCGGGCGGAAAAAAAGAAGAAGCAAAGGCAGCTTGAGAGTTCCGTGAAGGGAGGCGCACAAGCATGAGTGACGCAACCGGCATCGCAAAGATACTGCTCTTCATGGTGAGCTGCGTGCTCTCCAATAACTTCATTTTCTCGCGCTTCTTAGGCTGCTGCCCGTTCCTGGGCGTTTCCAATAAAGTGGAGACAGCGGCGGGCATGGGCATGGCGGTGACGTTCGTAATGGGGTTAGCCAGCCTCTTTACATGGATGGTATACAACTGGGTGCTTGTGCCGCTCGATCTCGCGTATTTGGATACTATCAGCTTCATACTCGTCATTGCGTCACTGGTGCAGTTTGTGGAGATGTTCATCAAAAAGAGCAGCCCCAGCCTGTATAAGGCGCTGGGCATTTATCTCCCGCTGATTACCACCAATTGCGCTGTGCTGGGCGTAACGGTGCTCAACGTTTCCAACCAGTACGATTTGTTCTACAGCATATTGAACGGTGTTTTCGGCGCGCTGGGATTCCTGCTTGCCATCGTACTGATGGCGGGCGTACGCGAACGATTGGAAACTTCGAAAATCCCCAGGCCGCTGAAAGGTTTTTCCATCAGTCTGGTCATAGCCGGTTTGATGTCCGTGGCGTTCATGGGCTTCTCCGGCCTTGTCAAGTAAGGGAGGCAGACGAATGAGTGTATCTGCGATACTTTACGCGCTGCTCGCACTGGGGGCGCTGGGCCTTGTATTCGGCTTGGTGCTGGGCGTCGCGGATAAAAAGTTTCACGTCGAGGTCGATCCCAGGGTAGAGAAGGTGCGCGCCTGCCTGGGCGGCGCTAACTGCGGCGCCTGTGGGTTTGCAGGCTGCGACGCGTTTGCCGAGGCGGTCGTTGCGGGGAAGGTGCTTCCCAACGGCTGCCCCGCCGGCGGGGCGGCGACTGCCTGCGCGATCGGCGAGGTACTGGGCATCACCGTTGAGACGAAGGCGCCCGTAGTTGCCCGCGTGATCTGCCAGGGCACCTGCGGCGTGGCAAAGGAGCGGTACGAGTACGACGGCTATAAAAGCTGCCGTGTGGCGGCAAGCATGGCGGGCGGGCCGAAGCAATGCCGGTTTTCCTGCGTGGGTCTCGGCGACTGTGCGCTTGCCTGTGCGTTCGATGCGATCACCATGAAAGACGGAATTGCATATATCGACGAAAAGAAGTGTGTGGGCTGCGGCGCCTGCGTGGACGTATGCCCCCACAATGTCATCCATCTGAAGCCTGCCGATGCGAGCGTGCTGGTACGCTGCCAGAACAGGGATGTCGCGCGTGTTGCGCGTGATGTTTGCATGAAAGCATGCATCGCCTGCGGACGCTGCGTTAAGACATGTAAGTACGACGCCATTAAGGTGGAGAACGGCTTTGCCGTGATCGATGAAGAGAAATGTACCCGCTGCGGCGATTGCGCAGAGGTTTGCCCCTGCAAATGCATTACCGTACAGGGTAAAGAAAAGTAATTCGCCGCTTACGGCAATACAAAAGCGCGCTCCGAAGCTGGGGCGCGCTTTTGTATTGGACAAATCATGGCCGGCTATGCTGGGAAAGTACAGGCGTCCCGAACAGCGCCCCACATCCACCGCTGGGGGGCTATGTAATGTGTCCGCATACGAATTACTTGCTTCCCTGCATGTTTCCGAGCAGCTGTGCGAGCATCATGGGGTTGAAACCGCCGCCTGAACCCGTTCCGCCGCCCTGCATACCGGCCATGGGGTTGCCGCCGCTTTGCATACCCAACAGCTGTGCGAGCATCATGGGATTGAAACCGCCGCCTGAACCCATTCCGCCGCCGTTCTGCATGCCCATCAATTGCATAAGCATTTGCAGCATTTGCATCTGATTGCCGTTTTGCTGCGGGGACTGCTGGGGCTGCACGGGCGGGGGATCCTGTACTACCTGCGGCTGCGGCGGCGATTGTGCGGGTGCGCGATGTGATGATGGCATTTGAATATCGGGCGATACTCCCATGGCCCTGCAAAGCTCCAGATACTCCGGCTGGGCGAGATAGTCCCGCATGGCGACGATATATCCGCGTACACCCTGCATGCCATGTTCGCGTCGGATATGCTGTGCCAAGAGCACGGCAGGCTGTCCGGATTCACTCATGGATGGCTGTGGCTCCATATCGCCTGCGGGTCGTTGCTGCACCGGAGACGGGCGGGTGCCGCCTGTGGGAAGCGATTGCGGCGCGTACCTAGGCATATTTCTGGCTACCTCCTTGTTGTTTGCGAACCTCTATAGCATCATATGCATGCGCGTCGAGGTTGTGCACTTGCATGGCCGTTACGGCATATGATGGTGAAGAATACCAAACGAAATAATATTGGAGGCATGCTTTATGAAAAACGATCTTCGCAGTATGAAACAGAATCCGCAGATGCAGCAAATGGCCGCGGGCATAGACCCTGATACGATACGCCAGGTCAAAAACGTAGTGGAGCAATATCAGGGCAAAAGCGAAGGTGAAGTGTTCGAGGAATTGCAGAGAATGGCAAGCGCCGAGCGTGCCGCGGGGAAATTGAGTGACGCGCGCATGGAGTCCATCGCAAAGATGGTTGCACCCATGCTAAATCCTTCGCAGCAGCAGCGTATGCGCGCGATTATGAATCAGCTGAAAAACGGCGACTAGCGGGCAGCCTTGCCCTTTATAACGCGCCCGCTGCAAAAGTAACGCAGCACCGCCATTTCCAGCGCCCGGTCGCTTGGCATTTTGCCGGTTACCTGCAGATGGTCTATGGCGGAAAACGCAAGCGTAGCCGCCCGGAGCTGCTCTCTGGACAGGCGTCTGGCTCCCGCGACGGCGGTCTTTGCGGGCATTGCGCTTAAGCCCAGCCGCCGGCCGACTTCGGATTCGCGCATTCCGGAATCCATCAGCAGGCGGGCGCCCAGCATGTTCTTGCATTGCCCTGTAAAGAAGTATGCGAGGCCGAACGGCGTTTCCGATCCGTCGCGCAGCATATGGCGCAGGGCTTGCAGCGCGCTTTGCTGCTTGCCTGCGAGCAGCTCATCGAGCATGACAAAGCGCTTGAATTCCATGTTGGGCGTCACACACGCACGCACGATCTGCGCGGTAACTATTCCGCCGGGCCCGGCGTAATCCGCAGCTTTATTCAACTCATTCTGCAGTGCGTGCACTTGCGTGCCGACCATATCCACCAGCAACTGCGCAGCCTCCCGATCGATTTCCGACTCCCGCTTGCGGACACGCTGCTGCACAAAGCGCAGTGCGTCAGACTCCGTCAGCCGGTCGAACAGAACGTCACGGCCCATGCCTTTCACAGCCTGCAGGAGGGAGGCGCCGCATTTGCCGCGCACATAGAGTATCAGCGTCGTGGTGGGCGGCATGGTGGGCGCATAGCCTATGAGCTGCTTGGCCTCGCTTTCAGGCATTTCCCTGCAGATGACCAGCCGGCTTTCGGCAAAAAAAGGCAGCGTTTCGCATGCGGCCTGTACGGCCGCCGCCACCGGCTTATCAAATTCCTGCACATTGAAATCACGTGCGGCAGGATCAATGCGCCCTATCAATTGTGAAAGCGCGCTTTGCTTGACGAACTCTTCTTCGCCGTGGAACAGATAGAGTCCGGATATACTTCCTGCGCGTAACTGCTCAAAGAAACGGTTGTGATCCATATATCCTCCAGATCCATGCCTTCGCGTGCTTCCTCTATCAGTATAGCATACCTTTTCTCATCGGCAAATGCCCGGATATGCAGAGCATCACCCGTGAAATGGAATCGCATCTGCCCATTTTTCGCGGTTTCATAGCGTGCGCCCAGTACCTCGACGGCGCTTTGGGATACGAAGAACTGCGCTGACCCCAAAGTGATGGTCGCGCCGTCCTCGCTTCCCAATACAATATCGGGGCTATTGACGCCGTTTGCGGCAAGATATGCTTCCATCGTGCCGCTGTTGAATGCTTCGGCAGTGCCGATAAGCGTATCGCCTTGGGGCGTATGGATATGCGCCGCATAGCCCTGCGGCATATCCAGCACCGTCACATGGGAAGCGGGCCGTGAAAGAACAGGATATATCCAAAGCAGCAGGCACAGCACCGCGCTTACACTAAAAAGAAGATATTTTTTATACTTATCCGCGAGGCAAAAAGGGGAGAGAAAGGCCAACGAAAGGAAGTACAGCAGGCCGACGCCCAACGAGGGCGCAGCGAGGGTCAGCACACCGAGGCCTGCCGCCGCGGAAGCCACCGCGCGCATCAAGGTTAGCGTAGTGCCTGAAACAGCGGCGGCAATGCGCGAAAACGCGGGAAGCAGGGGGTAAAGGAGCAGCGCAATGCATGCCGGCAATATGGCAAGCGCTGCAAGCGGTACTACCAACAGATTAGCTGCTACCGCGAGCATGGGCAGGCGGTTGAAATTCGCTGCCGCCGCCGGCAGTGTTGCCGCGCTTGCGCTTATACTTAAAGCAAACGAATCGCCAAGCGGCCGGGGCAGGCGTTTGAACGCAGAGCAAAGCGCCGGATGAAGGAGCAATATGCCCAGCACTGCCGTAAAGGAAAGCTGGAATCCGGCGGAGAACAGCGCAAAAGGGGAAATTGCCAGTATCAGCAGAAAAGCGAGGGAGAGCGACGAGAGCGGATCGCTGCGGCGCCACAACGCCCGGGCGAGCAACAGACAGAGCGCCATAATGGAAGCGCGTACCGTGGAGGCGGCAAAAGCCGTGAACGCACAATAGAACAATAAAAAGATGGCGACGACGGCGAACTGCAATTTACATCCGCGGCGGCGCAATAAGAACAGCAAAGCGCCTGCAAGCAGCGATACATGCAGGCCGGATACCGCAAGCAGGTGTGCAATGCCGGAATCACGGAAATCCGCAAGCACGGAGTCCGGCACCTGATACGTTTCGCCATGGAGCATGCCCGCGGCAAGCGTGCCGTTTTCCTGCCCCATCATATCGATGAGCGCCGCAGTGCTCCAATCACGAAGCTCGAGCAGCATACCATATAGGTCGGCCCCGCCGTCTTGCAAGGATACGAATCCGCTGCCGGAAAATGCCGTGCATACGATCCCTTGCGAAAAATAGTAGAAACGCAAATCCAGCCCGCCGTCGTTGCGGGCGCCCCGCGGCAGCGAAAGAGCGGCGGCTGTTTTTAAAAGCTGACCGTAGTGAGGGGAAAGATTTCCGTCCGAATCCGGCAAGGTCAGCAGCACGTGCCCGTCTATGGAATAGCCGTTTTGTGTTGCGTCGCCAAGCACTACACGCCAGCTATTTTCCTGACGTACGGGCGTTCGTACGATCCGGCCGGAGAGCTCGCAGAAGTCCGTTGGCCGCGGCAGTACGGGGTATGCAAGCTGAAGCCGCAGAAGACCAATGGCCAACATAAACAGTAAAAGCGGCAGGCGCCGCGCGTGGATGCATTTTGTACCCAGCGCGGCGAGAACAAGCACACCGGCAAGCCAATACGCGGCGGGACCCAGCAGTACCCGCCCCAATGCGATGCCAAGCCCCATGCCCACGGCAGCAATGAGGAGCGGCCGTCCATAAAAGAATGCGTTTTTATCCGCGTTCATTGCAGATCTGCAGTGAGCGTCAGCTTGCCGTCTTTGGAAAGGACAGATACGAACGACAAGCCGTGCCCTGTCTCGTGCACGGGTTCATCGCCTTCGCGCATGCCGCATGCAAGCGCTACCCAGACAAGTGTGGTGGAAGGGGATAAATAATTCTCATCCGTCAGGGAATTGAGCAGTATGGGCAGCATTGCACGGATACGTTCCTCCCGCTGCGCAAGCTGTTCTTCATATTGCGCTTGCAGCGCCTTCTCGATTTCCGTGGGGGATTTGGCGAGCTTTGGCTGCGTGATCGCGGCAAGCTCCAGCGAAAAGCCGCAAACATACCCGTTTTGCAGGAACAGCGTCAGCGTGTCCTGCGAGGGAACCTCCCGTGAAGCGGAAATCGTGTAAACGGTTTCATCGCGGTCGCGTGCGTCAACAAGCAGACCGGCGTCGAGCAGCCGGTCCAGTACAACCGGTTTGCGTAAGCCCGGGTACGCGGTAGGCGCGGCGCTGGGCTGCGGAGAAGGTGTGATGAGCACGGCTATAGCGGCCGGATTGCTTTGCGACTGTATGCTCACGAAAAGATAAACAAGTGCGCACAGCACCAATACCGCACACAGCAAAAGCGCCCTTTGCATTGCAGGGGAGAATTTGCCGGCATCTTGTCCGGCTTTTTGCGCAACCTTCATAGCTGCTCCTGTTCTGTCCGTTTGAGAATCCTGTTGGTCTTTGATGTATATTGTCTTATATTAGTATAGTATACAAAATAAGCGCATTCAATAGCGGATTGCGTACATTGTACCTGACCGGCCTATCATCAAGTCACTCATATTCCGGATGCGTAAGAATATACTGTATAAATTTATATGTGCGGAAGGCAAACATGTGCCAGAATATTATGAGCCAGATCAACGCCATTCTGGGCGAAGTATATTATATTATCGATCTGCTGCAGAATACGCTCACAGATTCTTCAAGGCGCGCACTGTTGCGCCGACTCAAGAGTAATATGGAGCATTTGTCGGAGTTGATCGGCCTGTTCTCGTACGATGGCAATCAGCCGCAAGGGGCTGCGCCTGTGCTCGCTGTGCAGGGCAACCCGCGTGTATTCACTGCAAGCGAGCTTGCATCATATAACGGAAAAAACGGGGCTCCTTCGTATGTGGCTGTCAACGGCATCGTATATGATGTAACCAAAGACCCGTTGTGGGCGGCGGGAATGCATTTTGGATTGAATGCCGGCCTTGACCATACAGGGGAATTCAGCACCTGTCATAAGCAAGACATTCTGTACAATTTGGTTGAGGTCGGGAGGCTTGAGGATGGAAGTGACGCGCTGTTATGACTGTGCATCCAGATTGGCGCTGGATTTGTTTGGCCGCGTACAAACAGAGCTTGCAAACGGGAACATGAAAAAAAAGAAACTGGTATGGCTGGAAGCGGACGGATGTTCCGGCAACATCATTTCATTTCTAAATGCGGAATACCCCGATTTTCAATTCTTTGTTACGGAAATGGTGGATCTTGTATATGAAAACAGCCTGATCGCAAAGGAAGGCGAACGGGCTATGGAGCAGTTGTTCAGCGTACTGGGCACGGATTTTATACTCGTTGTTGAGGGCGCTGTCTCTATAAAAGACAACGGCATGTATAACATCATAGGCAGATACCGCGGGCAATGGATTACTGGGTATGATGCGGTACGCATACTTGGCGAGCGTGCGTCTTACGTAATCGCGATGGGGACATGCGCTTCAGACGGCGGAATTTCCGCCGCTTCGCCCAACCCCGGCGAATGCGTGAGCGTACAGGGCGTATTGCAGCGAAAGGTTATCAATGTGCCCGGCTGCCCCTGTAACCCGGGATGGCTTTTGGCCACGCTGGCGCATATATTGCTGTTTGGCCCGCCGGAGCTGGATAGCTTCAACCGGCCGCTGATGATTTACGGCACCACAATACATGACCGGTGCCAGCGGCGGTCTTATTTCGACAATGGCATTTTTGCAGCCAAGCTGGGGGAGCCGGCCTGCATGCTGCTTATCGGGTGCCGCGGGCCGGTCACCTTTACGGATTGCCCCATAAGGAAATGGAACCAGCGCATCAATTGGCCTGTACAGGATGATACGCCCTGCATAGGCTGCGCGCAGTTTGGCTTTCCCGATCTGATGGAGCCGTTTATTACCTATGAGACCACGCAAGGAGAGCAGAACCTATGAAAAGGATAGTGATTAACCCGGTTACGCGTATCAGCGGATTTATGGAAATTGAGACGTATATCGAAAATAACCGCGTGGTGGATGCAAAAACCGAAGGGTTGCTCTTCCGCGGCTTTGAACTGATGCTCCGCGGCAGGCCGCCAATGGACGCCATATACTTTACGCAGAGAATCTGCGGGATCTGCTCGTCGGCGCATTCCACAGCGGCCTCCCTCGCGTTAGAACAGGCATTTGGCGTAATTCCGCAGGAGCAGGGCAGGTACCTGCGGGACATCACGCACGCGTGCGAATTCCTGCAAAACCATATCCGCCACTTTTACCAGTTTACCGTACCCGATTATGTCCGTCTGCCCGATTATTCAGCGCTTTTTGAGGCGCGCGGCACAGATTTCCGGCTGCCCAAAGAAACAAACGACCGTATCGCCCGGCATTACTTCGATTCGCTTGCCGTCAGCCGGAGCGCGCATACTATGCTCGCCGTGCTTGGCGGAAAGGCGCCGCATAATCACGGCATTTTTATCGGCGGTATTACCACACAGGCTACGGTAGATAAGATCGTTGCCATGCGGTCCATACTGCACAACATCCGTGCGTTTGTCGAGACCGCAATGCTGCCGGATGCCTACAGCATTGCGCAATATTACGCGGATTACTACCACATCGGCGGCGGATACGATACGCTGCTTACCTATGGCTGCTTTGACGATTATAAAACACTGGGCACGCTGTATGTGGATCCGCTGGTATACATAGAAGGGGAGGTGCGCCCTTTTGACCTGAACGGAATCACAGAGACTACCGAGCACGCCTGGTATGCGCAACCGCCTGAAACTTATACGCCGTTTGAAACCGTCGTTCAGCCGGATGCCGGAAAAGCGGACGCTTATTCCTGGGTGAAAGCGCCGCGGTATTTCGGTCGGCCCTGCGAGGTGGGGCCGCTTGCGCGCCTTTGGCTCGCGGGGGAATATCAAAACGGCATTTCCGCGATGGACAGAACCATCGCGAGGGTCCTCGAAACAAGAAAGATCGTCGATATCGTCGATACGCTGCTCAATAATCTGGTACCGGATATTTCCGTGCAAAGCATTTATACGGTTCCGGAAAGCGCAAGAGGCGTAGGGCTGGTGGATACCACCCGCGGGGCGCTGGGACATTGGCTGGAGATAGAGGATCAGACCATTTCGCTCTACCAAATTATCACGCCATCCGCGTGGAATCTTTCCACGCAGACAGGAAACATCAAGGGAACGGGGGAAATGGCCCTGATGGATACCTATATCGCGGATATCGATAACCCCATGGAGCTGGGCAGGATCATCCGCTCCTTCGACCCATGCGTTTCCTGCGCGACGCACGTCCACACGCCCGAAAAAGGAGTCACGACATGGAAGGTGGTACCGTAAAACGCATACTCGTCATCGGTATCGGCAGCCGCCTGATGCGGGATGACGGAATAGGTTCAAGTTTGGCCGAAGCCTTGCAGTCCGGATTTCACGAGCAAAACGTGGAAGTGGTCGCAGCGGAAACGGATTTTGCGTTCGGGCTTGAGACGATACAGGAACATGACTATGTTGTTTTGCTTGACGCGGTACAAAGCGGGCGGCCGCCCGGCAATATTGCCGTATATCCGCTCAAAGCCGCGGCCGCCATGCAAAAGAACTGCTTTTCGCAGCATGAGCCAAGCCTTGTTAGCCTGATTACCCAAAAGTTCGAGGATATACAAGGCTGTCTGATCGGTATCGAAGCGGCCGAGATCGGTCTGGGGTTCGGGTTAAGCCTTCCTCTCAGGGAAAAATACGCAGGCATACTTGCGCAGGTGAAACAAAAGATACTTACGATCATGGAGGAACAGGTCTATGCATGACAGTCTTTTGCTTGAAAAAACCTATCAGACGGTACGCTCGTTGTGTGTGCCGCATGCTATTCAAAAAATCAACGAAATTACTTTGCTCGTTAGCCGGGACAGCCACTTGGAGCCCGCGCATATGCTCGCGCATCTGATCGAACGCGACAGTACGCTCTTCGGGGATTGGACGACCGTGACCATCCAAAAGGGCGATATTGAGACTCTGACGCTGATGGTATTGCATATAGACGGTGAACAGTATGCGTAACATTCGGCGGTGCCGCGTGGAAATCACAGGCATTGTACAGGGGGTCGGTTTTCGCCCCTTTGTATGCAGGGCCGCGTCGGAATGCGGTGTAAGCGGCTCTGTCAAAAATGCGGGGGGTATGGTTATTGTAGACGCGCAGGGCTGCAGGGAAAATATCAAAAACTTTCTGGAAGCGCTTGAGCTGAAAGCCCCGGCTGTAGCCGTAATACGCGGCATGCGTGTGCGGGAAGAAACGCCGGTAGCGCAGGATGGGTTTCATATCCGGCAAAGTATGGACTATGCGGCGCCCGGGCGTTTTTTGCCGCCGGATATCGCGGTGTGCGAAAACTGCATGCAGGAGGTGTACGATCAAAACTCGCCGCGGTACCGGTACCCGTTCACGAGCTGCACCGTGTGCGGGCCGCGGTACTCCATACTCAAACGTCTGCCATATGACCGTGAGAACAGCACTATGGCGAAATTTGAAATGTGCGCAGGCTGCAAAACGGAATATGCCCGCATGCAGGACAGGCGATTTCATGCGCAAACCGATTGCTGCCCTGCCTGCGGGCCGATGCTGCGCCTGCTGGGGCGTAACGGCGAATGCCTTCCGGTAAAGGATCCTATCCGGGAGGCCGCGAAGTTCCTGCGGCAGGGGGCGATCATTGCCGTAAAGGGCATCGGCGGGTATCATCTTTGCTGCGATGCGCAAAGCGCCGCGGCTGTTCGGCTGCTTCGCGCGCGCAAGCGAAGGCCGGATAAACCGCTGGCAGTTTTGGCAAAGGATATGCAGTCTGCCATGCGTGTTTGTGAAATTTCTGAACAGGAGCAAACGGTGCTCTTAAGTCCGGCGCATCCCATTGTGTTGATGAAAAAGCGAGTCCCCGCCCTGCTGCCCGAGGGAATAGCACCCGGGCAGAATACGTTGGGGCTGATGCTGCCGTATACGCCGCTCCATCACATGCTGCTTCATGACGCGCTGCCGTATTTGGTTATGACCAGCGGAAACAGCAGCGGCCTGCCGCTTTGCTATCGCGAGGAAGATGCGATCGGTACTTTGCGGGATATTGCGGATTATTTTCTGGTGCACGACCGCGAGATCCATATGCCGGTTGACGATTCCGTGGCGCGGGTACTGTCCGGGCGGGAAATGGTCAGCCGGTGCGGCCGCGGCTATGCGCCCGTGGCGTTGCCGTGCGGCGCGGGGCGCAGCGTCATAGCGCTGGGCGCGCAGCAAAAAGCCTCCGTGACGCTGGCGCAAAACGGGTTCGCGACGCTCAGCCAGTACATCGGGGATTTGGAGACATATGAAGCATATCAAACATACGACCGTACGCTGCGGCATTTGCGTAGCCTGCTTAACGTAGGCAGCGCAATATATGCACATGACCTGCACCCCGGCTATATATCCACACAGTACGCGCTGCGGCAGACCGGCCGGCATATTGCGGTGCAGCACCACCATGCGCATATGGCGGGCTGTATGCTGGAGCATGGCTTACATCGGAAAGCCATCGGCGTGGTGCTGGACGGTACCGGACTGGGCACGGACGGGGCTGTTTGGGGCTGTGAATTCTTTACGGGCACCATGGAGGAATTTCAGCGCGAGGGTCATTTGCAATACGTATTGCTCCAGGGCGGGGACATGCTGGCCAAGGAACCGTGGCGATGCGCTGCGTGCTATCTTCTTGCGCTGGGTATCGCGCCGGAGGGTATACTGCCGGGCATAGAGGCAGGGGAGATAAAAGCCGTGGAAACGGCAATCCGGCAGGGAGTCAATTGCTGCCGGTCTTCCAGCATAGGGCGTCTTTTTGACGCCGTAGCGGCCATGCTGGCCATATGCCTAAGAAATACCTATGACGCGCAGGCTGCGATGGAACTTGAAGCTGCGGCATGCGAAGGGGTCGCGGAACGATATGACTTTTGCATCGACGAACAGCAGGGGGAACTCATTGTAGAGTACGGAGAGCTTTTGAGCGGTATATTGCGCGACCGCAACGCCTGTGTGCATGTCGGCGTCATCTCGGCAAAATTTCACAATACCGTCGCGGCGGCCGCGGCGGCCTGTGTCCGGCGCATCGGCCTGAAAACAGGCCTGCGGGATGTCGTTGTGAGCGGCGGCGCGTTTGAAAACCGGTACCTGCTCAAATCCTTGCTGACAAGATTGGAAACGATGGGCTTCCATACATGGCATAACCAGCGCATACCCATCAATGACGGCGGCATTTCGTTCGGACAGGCGGCGGTGGCCGCCGCAGTATTGGAGGTGGAAGAGTATGTGCCTTGCGGTTCCGGCGATGGTAATGGAGACAGATCCGCAGCATGCGTGGGTAGAGACCATGGGGTTTCGCTATAAAATCAATATTCAGCTGATAGAGGACATCGCGCCGGGGGAATATGTGCTGGTGCATGCCGGCTTTGCCATTCAGAAAATAGATATGGAAGAATACGACGTGCTGCGGGACGTGCTCGGTCCTTTGGAGACTTGAGCAATGGAAGCGATACTGCAAACACATCTTAAATACATCCAAGACTGCAAAATCCCTCTGCGCCTGATGGAGGTATGCGGTACGCATACGCACAGGATTGCCGAGTTTGGGCTTCGCTCGCTGCTGCCGAAGAATATCCGCATGCTTTCCGGCCCCGGCTGTCCCGTCTGTGTCACGGAGGCAGGGTATATCGACGCCGCTATCGGACTGCTTGTACAAAAGGGCGTTATGCTTGCGACCTTCGGCGATATGCTCAAGGTCAGAGGCGTACAAAGCAGCCTCGCCGAACAAAAAGCTGCGGGGAGATCTGTAAAGGTCGTTCTTTCACCCGAGGAGGTATTGGAACTTGCGCAGGCATATCCAAATGAGCAGGTTGTCTTTCTGGCTGTCGGGTTTGAGACGACCGCGCCGCTGTTTGCGGCGCTTATCCGGCAGACGCAAAGGATGGGGTTACAGAATCTTTGCTTTTTTACCGCCCTCAAACGTATGGAACCTATATTGCATCACATGCTCGGAGTGCTCTCGCTCGATATCGACGGCATCCTTTGCCCGGGCCATGTGGCGGCGGTGACGGGCACGGCGCCCTTTTTGCCTATCACACAGCTCTACGGCATTCCTGCGGTGATCGGCGGGTTTGAAGCGGACGATATCCTTGCCGCGATACATGAACTGATACGCCAGGCGGCAGGGGAGACGCCCATCCGGCTGGTCAATCTCTATAAACGCTGTGTACGGGAAGAAGGCAATCTGCTTGCAAAAAACCTGATAGAGGAAATTTTCCTGCATGCCGATGCGCGCTGGCGCGGCATAGGCTGCGTACCCAGCTCCGCATATGGCATTCGTGGGGAATACGGGCGCTTTGACGCCGTCAAACGGTTTGATATCGTGCTGCCTGATACGGAACCGGCGGTATGCTGCGCCTGCGGCGAGATACTGCTTGGCGTGCGTGAGCCACCGCAATGCCCGGCGTTTGGCGCAGCCTGCACGCCGGAAAAACCAATCGGTCCCTGCATGGTCTCCTCAGAGGGTTCCTGCGCGGCATATTATAAGGAAATGAGCGGAAGGTGGAGCGTATGACGAGCATACAAATGCGCCATGGCGACGGCGGCAGGCAGACAGGCTTGCTCATCCGCGACCTGTTCTACCGGCATTTTGAGAACGATTTGCTTATCAACAGCCGGGACGCCGCGGTTTTCCCGGCGGGCGGCGGGCAACTGGCATACACGACGGACAGCTTTGTTGTAAAGCCGCTGTTTTTTAACGGCGGCAATATCGGCAGGCTTGCCGTTTGCGGCACGGTGAACGACCTTGCCGCGGCGGGCGCGCAGCCGCTGTACTTAAGCGCCGGATTTATCATTGAAGATGGGTTTGATATCGCCCGGCTGGAACAGATTGTGCGCTCCATGGGGGAAGCATGCAGGCAATCCGGCGCGAAAATCGTGACCGGCGACACAAAGGTAGTGGAAATGGGCAGCGCGGACGGGATATATATCAACACATCCGGCATCGGCATGGTGATGGAGCCATATGCACCAAGGCCGCTTGCGGCAGGAGACCAAATATTGCTTACCGGCACCATTGCCGAGCATGGCACCGCCATACTTGTGGAGCGGCACGACCTAAGCGCGCAGGCGGAGTTTTACAGCGATTGCATGCCGCTCTCGGCTGTGATTATGCATTTGGGCGAGGAACTGCGCCATATCAAATGCATGACGGACCCGACGAGGGGAGGCATCGCCACCACGCTATGCGAGATTGCGGAGCGGGAAGAAGCGGATATATTGCTGGAAGAGGACAGCATCCCCATTCGCGCCCCGGTGCGCGCCCTGCACCGGATGCTGGGCACCGATCCGCTCTATTTCGCAAGCGAGGGAAGAATGATCCTATTCGTCCAAGCGGGATATGCGCAACACATTTGCGATAAACTGCGCGAGAACGCAAGCGATGCGTATGTGATCGGAAGCGTATGCGGGAGGGGGGAGGGCATTGTGCGGCTCAAAACGCATATCGGCGGGCAAAGGATGCTGACCATGCTGCAAAACCAAATGATTCCCCGCATCTGCTAGAGGTTGCCGCGTACCCGCGGGAGCGTAAGAAACTGCCGCCCGCAGTGGAATGTTCGCGCGGCAGGCGGCTATTTTACAGGAAGGCGTTGTATGAGAAAATCAGACAATGGCTTTTGTAGCTTGCAGGCGCTCCTCAATCAAGCGCAGGTTGTTGTTTAAACGCGCGTCATCGGGATTAAATGCAAGCGCACTTTTCGCATGCGTGTATGCGCGCGCATACATCCCCAAACGGTAACATGCGATCGCACACAGGTCGTGCGGGGTATAATCCCATGCATATCCCTGGTTAACATACACGGAGGACTTTTGTTGTATGCGCAACGCGGTTTCGCACATGCATAGCGCCGTCGGCCAGTTTGCGTGTGCATATGCCAACCGCGCGCATTCCACATAGGGTTCGCGCATATGCGGCGTCTCGGCGATTGCGCGGTAAAACCAGCAACAGGCGTCCGCGGTTTTGCCGAGTTTTTCAAGACAACGGGCGATCAGCCGCATTGCGGCGCCGCGTTCCTCCGGCCAGGTGGCGGTGGGCAGGAGAAGATATTGTTCAAGCGTTTTGACGCTATCCGTCCACATTCCCTTAAAGAAGTATTCGCGGCCCAAATAATATGCCATCCGGTCATTTTGCGGGGTCTCCTGTACCGCCAGTTCCAAAAGCGGGAGATACGAGCCGCGCGACTTGGCGTCATCCGGAAAATGGTCAAGTACCATACCGGAAATATATACTTTTTTTTCAGGCTGTGTGCCGATGTACATGAGGCATTCATGTACGGGGTGAACCCACCTGTAGCTGTGCCGCGCGTGCACTTTGAAGTAATTGAACTGTACATCCGGCGTGCCGTCCGGTTTGTGGCTCCAGTTATACAGGTAATTGCCCATTGTGGCGTCCGGCGTCCATACGGACTCCAATAACTTTCGCCAGCCGGGGCTGAGCACTTCGTCAAGGTCTGTACACACGCAGATGTCGATATCGTCGGGCACATGTGAAAGGGAAACGTTGCGTGCGACATCGAACCGCCACGGCTTTACGATATCCGTATACACTACCGCGCCGCGCTCTTCCAGACGCCGTACGGTGCCGTCGGTAGAACCGGTATCCGTCACCACGATCAAATCCGCTTCCTGCATGGAATCCATCCAGCGGTCCACAAACTGTTCTTCGTTTTTACAGATGGCATAAACGCATATCCGATACTGCATTGCTTTGCATCCCCCTCATGCTTTGGATAAGGCGGTTTCGGATATCTTTTGTTCGATAAGTTCAAGATTGCGCTTTAACCGCCCGTCCTGCGGGTTCAGCCTGCAGGCTTCATGCGCGTGCTGCAGCGCGGTTTCGTATTGCTCCAGCCGATAACATGCGATTGCACCGTAATCATAGAACGCATATCCCCAGGCTGCCGGTTCGGTCAGGTAACTGCCCGACGGATGCGTAATTTTGAGCGCTTCACTGACCATCATGGCGACAAGCGGCCAGTCGCCGCTGCGGTAACCCATTTGTACCATTGCAAGGTATGGCTCGCGCACATGCGGGCATTGTGCGATGCTTTGCCAAAGCCATTTGCGGGCGTTTACCAGGTCCTGCTTTTGTTCATAGCAGCTTGCGATAAACCGCATGGCTGCACTGCGTTCTTCGGGCCAAACCGCGGTGGGCAGCTTCAGGTATTGCGTCAGTGTCTGGATACAGGCGTCATAGCTTTTGTAGTACATCAATTCCCGCCCAAGCCAGAAACGCACCCTGTCATCCTGCGGATTTTCTTTGGCCGAAAGCTCCAGCAGGGGCAGATACTGGCTTCTTGGCTTATTGTTATCCGGGTAATGATGCAGTACGAAATCCGGTATCCATACCGTGTTTTCCGTACCGTCAAAAGCCAGTACCTCGTGTACGGGGTGCACCCATTTGTACCCCTGGCGGCGGTGAATCTTTTCCATGGGATACTGCTTGGTAATATTGCCGTTCTGGTCATGGCTCCATGCGAACATATACCGTGCGCGCGTGTATTCCGGCCGCCACACGGCTTCCAGCTTTTGCCGCCAGCCGGCTTCGAACACCTCGTCAAGGTCATTGGAAACGCAGATGTCCACATCTTCCGGGATATGGGATAGCGCGCGGTTACGCGCTTCATCAAAACGCCACGGGACGACGCTTTCGTTATATACGTGGGCTCCTCTTGCACGCAGCTTGTCAACCGTGCCGTCGGTAGAACCTGTATCGGCTACCACCACCATATCCGCTTCAGATACGGCATCCATCCACCGGTCCACAAAACGTTCTTCGTTTTTGCATATTGCATAAACACAGATTTTGTATGTATTCAAAAATGGCACCAGCCTTTCGGAATAAGATATATTTGTTTTGGGGCGCCGGCATGGCGCTGGCGCCCCGATATGCATCAGGTTTTTTCTTAATCGATAGAGAGCCCCGCGCTCAAAAATCCCGCTACCGTGTTGATTAGGGATATACCGGCAGCCGTTGCGCTCACAACCAGCAGCAGGCGATCTTCAGCCGCTACAGGCACGGCCAGGCCGGTAACAATGTCGTTGAATATATCGCCGATCACGATAGCACCTGTGAGCGTGAAATCAACGGAGACACCCGCTATTGGTGAAAAGGTGTTGTCGGGTGTCGTTGAGCTATACATCTGCGCCGTGACAGTCACGGTCGAGCCAACCAAACCGAGCGCCGCGGTTATGCTTAAAAACGCCGCGAACGAAGTAATGGTACCGTCCCTCGGCACCGAGAACGCATAGTTTGTCAAAGTGCTTAAATCTATTGTTGGAGCGAGTACCACCGGTGACTGAATGGAATCGCCGAAGGCGACAAACGCGGGCAAACCCACCAAACCGAGTGCGACTGTAGTAACCGCGATGGGGTCTCCCGAAGAGAAGGGGATGATCGCGCCTGCGCCGGCAGGGCCGATATCGCCGGTAGGGCCTGTGGGTCCGGTGTCTCCGGTGGGGCCGGTGGGACCTGTGTCGCCAGTGGGTCCGGTGGGGCCCGTATCGCCAGTGGGACCGGTCGGGCCCGTATCGCCGGTGGGTCCGGTGGGGCCCGTATCGCCAGTGGGACCGGTCGGTCCGGTGTCGCCAGTGGGCCCGGTCGGGCCTGTGTCGCCGGTAGGACCTGTAGGTCCGGTATCGCCGGTGGGGCCAGTCGGACCGGTCGGGCCGTTCGTATTAAGAAAACAAACTGCCTTTTAATTGGCGGGGTTTATCCCGCCTCTGATTGGGTGTTGACTTTTTCCTGAATTCGGCGTATATCATCGCTGTGCTTCAGCTTGACGCTGATGCTGCCGTTTTCAAACACCTTGATGTGGTCAACCAGCTCAATCAAAATGTCTCGCGTCAGTTTGTCGATGCTTTCATACTTCCTGTAAGCCGTTAAAAAGGGATTTTCCGTATCAACCCCCTTTTTAAGCTCTGTCCGCTCCGCCGTCAGATTTCCGATAGCGGCGTTGATGTCCTTAATCTGCCGCTCATAATCCTCGTACATTTGGCGGTAATCCTTATGGGTAAGGTTTCCGTCCTTCCAGTCCTGATAGAGCGACTGCTTGTAATGCGTGACTTTGGCAAGTTCCTTTTCCTTTGCGGCTATTAGACCGTCAAGCCGATCGGATTGGTTCTTTTTCAGCGGCGCCTTGTTGATGCGGGAAATAACATTGGAGTAAGCGTTGGCTACATACACCTGCTGTTGAAGAACGTACAAAACCGCCGCTTCCAGAATATTGTGCTTGATGGAGTGCCTTGTACAAACGGCTTTGGACTGCTCCTTGTAAGTGCGGCAGAAGTAGTAAACCGTACCTTTGACCTCACTCCTGCACATTGACTTGCCGCAATCGGCACACCGCAGGAAACCGCTGAACAGATAGAGCTTCTTTTTTCCGGGAGCCGTGCGCGTGTCACGCTTTAGAAGCTCCTGTGCTTTTGCAAACAGACTCCGGCTTATGATCGGCTCATGTGTATTTTCCACGATAAACCATTCATCTTCGGGAACAACGTCCTGAATATGGATTTTATAGCTTCTTACCCTGTATCGGCCCTGTACCATATCCCCGACATAGAGACGGTTTTTCAGCATTTCCGTGACCGTCTTTGCGTTCCACAGCGGCTTATTCTCGGCATGAGGGTTCTTATACTTCATGCCCTTGCTCCGTTTATACAGGGAGGGGCACAGCACACCGCGTTCGTTCAGTGTCCGCACAATGGCGCTTTTGCTCATTCCGTCCAAAAACCATGTGTAGATGTCCCGCACTACTTCGGCGGCTTCCTCGTCAATTACAAGTGCGTTTTTATCCTCCGGGTCTTTTTTATACCCATAAGCGGCGAACGAGCCGATATGCAGGCCCTTTTCCCGTTTCTTGTCAAAGACCTTGCGCACGTTTTCGGATGTGTCCTTTGCATGGCTTTCGTTTAGAACGCCCTGCACGGGAACGCCGATGTTCATTGCGCCGTGCGGGTCTTTATAGGTATCAACCGGCTGTTGATAGAGAGATATGAACCGTACCTGATGAATAACAAACCAATCTTCCAGATAGTAACCTTGGTCGGCGTGGTTTCTGAAGCTGCGGGCCAGATTTTTGACTACGACGCAATTTACCCTTCCTGCCTTTATGGCCCGAAGCATTCTTTGAAACGCCGGGCGCTCGTCGTCGGTTGTGCCGCTCACGCCGTCGTCGATATATTCATCGATAAACACATATTTGTCATCGTCGAACTGATTGTTCAGCCAGTCTGTTAAGATAAGCCGCTGATTGTGAACGCTCTCGGATTCGTCGTTTCCCCGCGAATCCTCGCGGGAAAGCCGGATATAAAACGCTACATACCAAACCTTGCGTTTATTCGTTTTTGGCATGATTTCATATCGGGTCTTCGGCCTTGCCATATGTCCTCCTTTCCTGTTGCTTATGCCCGAATTATACCGTTCAGGCGCAAGGCGAACAATGTTGTTGCCGGATTGGGGAAGGAGGTTACAGACCGCTTTTCTTGCGGAGAAAGAAATCCGTGAGCAGATCGCCAAGCGCCGGGCCTCCGTCGGTAAACTCTACCTTAACGCCTAAGTCGCCATAACGGAAGCAGTAGGGATTTTTCATCCTTTCAATGATTTTCTCTATGCGTTCCCGTTTGGAAAGGCTGTTATCGAATTGAAAGCCCTGTACATCTACAAGCTTGTTTTTATCTGTCGAGCGAATATCTACGTTTTGCATAGCGTCCAATTGCTGTATCGTGATCATAACCATGGGCTCCCCCTTTATGCGGGCATGATTATCCATATGCTTTTTCAGATTGTCCTATGAAAAAGTGCTTGTCTGCTGTTTGGGCATGGCAAATATACCGATGTTATCCGGATATTTTGGGGGAGCGGTGATTTACAAAAGATAGCCGGGCCTACCCGAAACGGTAAACCCGGCTGCAAAAGCTGATGTACCAAGCGGTTTGCTGCCCGCAGGGGCGCCGTCGTCGCTCCGGGGCTCCCGTCGTCCTGCAGGAATACCTCTTACAAAAAAAACGGCCGCCGCGGTTAGCGGCAGCCGTCCTGTCGTCTTGTAAGGCTGCAAAAGCGCCTCATCCCCGTTCTTTCTTGCGCCGCCTCATAACTGGATAGAGGGCGCACAGAGCCGTAAGACCGAGCATGACATAGCCCGTTTGCGCTGCGGCGTCGCCCGTTTTTGGCGGGTCGGTCACGACGAAATCCGGGGTCAGCAAGCCGCTCGTCACCGCGAACGGCGAAAGACTCGTCACGGTGAAGGTCGCTTGCCCGTTTACTACCGTGGCGGTAAGCGTTTCCAGCCTGCCGTTTATGCAGTGCAGCATGGTCACTGTTTGGCCGTCATGCCGGTTGTCGACGGGTACCGAAATGGTAAGCGAGCCATGAAAGCCCTGTGTGAGGTCGATGTCAAAGCCAAGTATGAGTTGATTGTCATTCTGTGCCTTGCGGATTGCGTCGCAGGCAGTGCAGCACCCTTCCGGATGAAGTGCCATATCCTTCACCGTAAGCACGGCGCGCCTGTGGATGGCGCTGCCGGAAATCTGGATGCCCGTAGCGGAATCACGCAGGAGGCGGGTACGGTAGGTAGGGGCAGGGCCGCCGCCTGAGCTGCCAGTGTAAATAAAGCTGGCCGTAATCGTGACCGATTGGGCAGGCATGGTAAATGTGGTGGCTGCGCTGTCTGCATCCCCAAAGACCCCGCCGCCGGAAGAGGTCCAGCCTGCGAACGCATAGTTCGCGTCGGGGCTGGCCGCGATGTTGATTACAGCGCCCGCGGCATAGTTGCCGCTGCTGCCCTGCGTGATGCTGCCGCCTGTGCCGCCCGTGATGGTCAGGGCGTAGGTTCCGGGCGATGCTGCTACCACCTCGATGGGGACGGTGACATCCACCGTATCCGTCCCGTCGCTGACGGTGACGGTGACCGAGGTGCTGCCGGCCGCCACGCCGGTGATCGTCACCGTGCCATTACTCAGGCTCGCCATCGCCGTGCCGGAGGCCGGGATGGTCACGATAGCCGTGATGGTCAGCGTATCGTTATTGGCGTCCTCCGCGATGTCGTCTGCGTCAAAGCCTGTCGTTTCGCCCGCCTTTACGCTCTGCGTGGGCGTTGTGGCCTTGGCCGTGGGCGGGTTGTTTACAGGCGATGCCGATGCCACTTCGATGGGGACAGTGACATCCACCGTATCCGTTCCGTCGCTAACGGTGACGGTGACTGAGGTGCTGCCGGCCGCCACGCCGGTGATTGTAACCACGCCGTTTCCCCCGAGGCTCGCCGTCGCCGTGCCGAAGGTGGGGACGGTCACGATGGCCGTGATGGTCAGCGTATCGTTCTCCGCGTCCTCCGCGATGTCGTCCGCGTCAAAGTTTGTCGTCGCCCCTTCCTCTACATTTTGCGTGGGAACCGTCGCCTTGGCCACAGGCGGGGTGTTTCCAAACATCGCCGATGCGATTACGTCTTCAGCCGGCATTTCCGTGGGGAGGGTATCCCAGCCTAAGAAAGACCCGGCCCCGCTTGTGGGCGGTTCTATGGCCTCCGCCGATACCGTATTTCCGGCGTTATAATACTGAACTGCATGTTGTGTCTCTCCGTTTTTATAGGTCAGCCGGTACACCGCGTTATTCGGGTCGGATACCCGGAATACGGGGGCATCATCCGTGTTCAGCGTCTGCCCGAACGCCGCGCCGAGCGCATACGCTACCTCGCCGGAGGCATACTGCGCGGCGGTATTGCTCACAGCGGCGTAAGAAGCGGCATTGTATCCGATTCCGCTTGTCGCGGAAGAGACGAGATAATAACAGCCTGTCAGCGAGCAATACACGTTGGTTGCGCCGCAGATAGCCGCGCTGTTGGCCGGGCCCGTAACATTCCCGCTGTTGTATACGTTTGTCAGTGTCGCGATATTTGAAGACAATCCGCCGATCAATCCGCAAATGCCGCCTATGTTAAGGTTGCCGGAAACGCTGCCGGTGCTGTACGCGCTGGAGATGGCGCCGCCGTTATTTCCGCATATACCGCCGATTGCATTGCCGCTTACGCCGCCCTGAACCGTTCCGCTGTTACGGCAGGCGTCGACCGTTCCGGAATTTACGCCTGCGATTCCCCCCGCCTGCTGAGGCCCCGTTACTATGCCGTCATTTTGGCAATTCAGAATACTGGCGTTAGCGGCAGTGACGCTTCCGCACACGCCGCCTATATATTTCGCCCCGGTAACAACCGCGGCGTTTCGGCAGTTTTCAAGCTTGCATAGGGTCATCAGAGACCCGCATATGCCGCCGACGTTTTCATTTCCCTTTATATACGAGCGAAGCAAATTTAAATTTTTTACCGTAGTTGCAGCGCTGATATGCCCAAACAAGCCTACATTGTTATCTGAACTGTTGATATACACGCCGCTGATCGTATGATTGCTGCCGTCAAAACCACCCTTAAAGCTATATGTCGGGTTGATGCCGATGGGCGTCCATGTATTGGCCGGCGCAGTGGTGCCCCAATCCTCCCAATCGCTGGTATCGTTGAGCGCGATATCGGCCATAAGCACGGCGTAGAACCTTGTATCAGCAGTGGTGTTCACCTTATCGGCAAACTGTATCAGATGGCTTGCCGTCCAGATCTGATATGGATCGTTAGATCCCCCGTTGCCCGGCATCTCGTCTGAAACATCGAGGATGAACTCTTTATCGTTTTGCCCGTAATCGTTTTGCGCCCGAATAACCAGCGTACTGCTTCCCGCCTCGACCGGCGTTCCCGTTATTTCACCCGTGGCCTTGTTCAGCGTAAGTCCAGCGGGCAAAGCACCGGAAACCACCGAAAAGGCGATGGGCGCCGTGCCTGTTGCCTCGATCCGAGTGCTGTACGCCTTGTGCGCCGCACCGGACGGCAGGGACGCGGTCATGATTTGGGGCGGGGCGGGTGTGGAATTCGCGGTTGCCGTGACATCCTGCGCGGGCATAGTGTCGGGCAGACCCTCCCAGTCCAAAAAAGCGCCGCCGTTCATGATGGGCGGCGTGATATCGTCAGACGACACCGCGTCGCCGGCGTTATAGTACTGCGTCGCATGTACTGCCGCCTCATTCATATAGGTAAGCCGGTATACCGCGTTGCTGTTATCCGATGTGCGGAAGACCGGCAAGGGGTCTCCGCCGGAGCCTAACGTTTGCCCATACGTGGCCCCCATCAGATATGCAGCTTCACCCGAGGCGAACTGTTGGGCGGATATATTTACCGTCGTCCCTGCGCCCGCATGGCTTCCTAATCCATTATTCAGGGGAGACCCTAGGAAATAAACGTTTGTTATGCTGCTCCCAGCCATGGTATAGCCGCAGACAGACCATCCGCCGGTTACAGAACCGGTACTGTATACGTTTGCTATTGTGCCGCCCTCGCCGTTGGTTCCGCAGACGCCTCCTACGTAGTTGCCGATTGATACACTTACGTTTCCATTATTATAGGAGTTGGATAACGCCGAATAGTTCATGCCGATCAGGCCGCCAATCCATGAGCCGCTGCCGCCGACGGTCCCCTGATTGGCGCAGTCCGTGACCGTACCGTTGCTGCTGCCCGCAATGCCGCCCGTGCAATTCCCCCCCGTAACGCTTCCCGTGTTCCGGCAGTTCCTGAGCGACGAATTTATGACGATAATGCCGGCAATCCCACCCGAATAGTCAATCGTACCAATTACGGTCGCGCCGCTTGCGCAGCCGCTGATCTCGCTGAAGAAACTCATGTATCCGCAGATGCCGCCGACATAGCTTTGCCCTTTGATATACGAGCTTGCGACCTTAACGTTTTTCACCGTACCCGTGCCTTCGGCGCCGATATATCCGAACAGGCCCTGATAGGAGTCCGTGCCGTTGATATAGACGCCGCTGACCGTGTATCCCTGACCGTCAAATACGCCTTTGAATATATATTCAGCATTACCTATCGGCGTCCAGGTGTTGGCGGGAGGGCTGGTCGCCCAGTTTTGCCAATTGCCCGTGTCGTTGAGCAGGATATCGGCTGTCAGGATTGCGTGGATGCCCGTATCGCCGCCGTTGACACGATTGGCAAACCATTTCAGTTCACGCCCCGTGCCGATCCGATAGGGGGACAGGGGCGTGCCAACCCCCACAGGCTGCGTCGCGCCTCCGTCCCATATGCCGGCTGCAAACGCCGCAATGGGAAGTAGTGTAAATACCAGCGTAGCGCACAACAGCAGACTCAGCAATCGCGTTGTTTTCATTTGCCTATCCTCCTCTATATCCAGGCCCCGGGTTTCCTGTTCTTTGACCCGCCGCCATGTTCCTCACAGCTCAGCGTTTATACGGCCTTCTTCTTTTACACAATGGGATCAGCGCCGCAATCCCCGCCGTGGATACGCCGCACAGCAGCCACCATACAAGGTTGGAATGGTTGTCGCCGGTCTTGGGAGGGTCGGCCACCACGCTATCCGGTACCAGCAGGCCGGTCATCACCGCGAACGGCGAAAGGCTTGTAACAGTGAAGGTCGCTTTGCCGTTTACCACCGTGGCGGTAAGCGTTTCCAGCCTGCCGTTTACGCAGTGGAGTATGGCCACCGTCCGGCCGTTATACCGGCCGCTGACGGGTATGGAAACGGTAAGCGGGCCGAAAAAGCCTCGGGTGAGGTCGATGTCAAAGCCAAGTATCAGCTGCCCGCCGGCCTGCGCCTTGCGGATGGCGTCACAGGCGGCGCAGGCGCCCACTGGATGAAGCGTTATGCCCTTCACCGTCAGCGCGGCGCGCCTGTGTATGGCGCTGCCGGAAACCTGGATGCCCGTAGCTGAATCGCGCAGGAGGCGGGTGTGGTAGGTGGGGGCAGCGTCACCGCCTGAACCGCCAGTGTAAATAAAGCTGGCCGTAATCGTGATCGATTGAGCAGGCATGGTGAATGTAGTGGCTGCGCTGCCCGCATCCCCCAAAACCCCGCCGCCGGAAGAAGTCCAGCCTGCGAACGCATAGTTCGCGTCGGGGCTGGCTACGATGTTGATCACAGCGCCCGCCGTATAGTCGCCGTTGCTGCCCTGCGCAATGCTGCCGCCTGTGCCGGCCGTGATGGTCAGGGTATAGGTTCCGGGCGGCACAGCGGTTACCTCGATTGGCACGGTCACATCCACCGTATCCGTCCCGTCGCTAACTGTGACGATGACCGAGGTGTTCCCAGCTGCCACGCCGGCGATTGTGACCACGCCGTTTCCCCCGAGGCTAGCAGTCGCCGTGCCGGAGACAGGGGCAGTCGCGATGGCCGTGATGGTTAGCGTATCTCCGGAATCTGCGTCTTCCGCAATGTCGCCCGCATCAAAGCCGGTCGTCGCGCCCGCCTCCACGTTCTGCGTGGGAACTGTTGCCTTGGCTGTGGGCGGGTTGTTCGCAGGTGGAAGCGCCACCGTCAAAACAGCCGTGTCGCTTATTGCCTCTCCCGCGCTGTTGCTTACTTTGCAGCGGTATTGGTGCCCGCTGTCGCTAAGCCGGGCTGCAGCAGTCGTGTAGCTTGCGCTGTTTTCGCCGACGTCCTGCCAGCCGTTCCCGTCATTGCGGTCGACCTGCCACTGATATGTCAGTGGAGCCGTGCCGGTGGCCGCTACGGTGAAGATAGCCGTGCTGCCTTCGGATACGCTGGCATTCTGCGGCTGCTGGGTGATTTCGGGCGCATCGCCGGGTTGTGGAATGTTTTCGTAGGTCGCCGTAACGGTAACAGCCGCCGCAGGCATAGTAAAGGTGGTGGAGGCCGACGCGGCGTTATCGAACGTACCGCCGTTATTGCTGACCCATTGCTTAAACTGCTGCCCGGCAGGTGCGACATCTGCGGCAATGGATACCTGCGCGCCTGCCGAATAGGGACTGTGACCCGTGTTGTCCACGCCGTTGGCGACGGTCAGGGCATACGCGTTCACCGTATTCGACACGGTTTGCAAAGGGCTTGCGTAATCGGTCAGATTTGTGTTATCGCTTGCGCCGCCGTTATACTGCTCATTAAACACCATGAGCGTGCCGTTTGTACCGGGTATGATGCCGGAGGGGATAGCAATGGTTATAGAGCCGCTTGCGTCAGAAGCGCCGGTCACATGCTTCATGCGTCCATAGTAGGTGATGTTACCGCCGTAATATTCATAAACAACCGCCGAGATGTATTCGTTCGTTCCCGTCGCCGCGCCGGAATAGGAAATGGTCACGCTTGTGCCGGATATCGCCGTGGTGGCAACGGAAAATTCACTTCGCGTACTGTCTGAAAGCGTCAGCCTCCACGCCGGGAAACCTGTCGTTGAGCTGGAAACCGGATTCAGCGTGCCTTCCGCGCCGTTGGATTTGCCGCCTGTGGCGGCGGACCGAAAGAGGATTGAGGGGGAGTACAGGTTTATATTTAAGGCAGGACGAGCGCTAAAGGGCAGGATAGCCCCGGCACTGGACACCGTGCCGGAATAGTCAACGGCGCCGGCATTATCATGGTCGTAAGGCGAGCGAAGCCACCAATAGTTGGCCGCTCCTCCGAAAAGGGGATACGCTATTCGCGCATTGTTGTCTGCAAAGTAACTGCTTGCTTCCTGTGCGGAAAGGAAGAACGCTTTTTCACCGTTCAACGCGCTTGCCCCATAGGTAGAATAGGGCGGATCCGATTTCGTTATGGATTGGATGATGCTGTTTTCCACCGTGGAGAAGTTCGACGTACTGCCGATAAAATTGGTGCACCACTGTTGCGCTGCGCTGCCGGCCCATGCTAGGGGAGGGGAGCCGAAGTTTGTATTTCCCAGCAGGTATTGAGAAATGAGAAACGCACCGTTGCCGCCTGCGTTGGTGGTGGTCGGGTTCAATACCTGCCATAGGATTGGGCTGCCGCCGTACCGCCCGAAATACATCATGTCGCCAGCCGATATGTTATTCATGCCAAGTATAATGGCGTACTCAGATTCCAGTGCGCTTGCGCTGATCGTGATCATGGACAACACCATACACAGAGACAGCAGCGCTGCGAAAAGCCTCTTTACTTTCATTTCATTTCCTCCCATTTGGATTCGTTTTCGCGCCGCAGCGCGTCGCACATGCATATGCCAATGGGGTCGTAAGGCGTTTGCTCCCGGTAAAACCAGCCGCAGCCGCCGCAATCGCCGGGCGGCGGCTTTCCCGGGGCGTTGGGCTTAGCATAGGGGCAGTTCTCCTGCTCCGCCGTGGCAAAGGGCCGTCCTTCCCCGGTGTACTCCGGGCATTCCTCAAAGTCCGGGTACGCCGGGTAGCTCTCCTCAAGTTGTTCGTCGTACTCAATGAAAACGGGAAAGCTGCGGCCTCCCGCCCGGAACACCTTATATGGCTGTTTTTGCTCAGGGCGCACTCCTTTGCACTCCTTTTTCATTAAAAATAAGGACAACAAAGCCCCTATGATAGTTTTCACTCCTATCATAGGGGCTTGTTTGCGTTTTCAAAAGTGACTTTTCGCCTTCAAAAAGTCACGTTTTTTTCGACGCCAACATACGTATTTCGCAAACTCGTCCCGGCTGGAGATGAACGGTTTTGCATGACTCTTCGACAATGATATTCCAAAACTTGCCGGTATTCACAATTCCGGATATGAATTCTGTTCCAAACAGCCCTAAACGGGTGAAATGACGGCTTTATTGTAGTCGTTTAAACGACGATTATTAATCGTGATTTACCCTACCCTGCATTCCGGCGTAAAGCACAGCGCAGGTCGCAAAAGCGACCAGCATTGCGGGAAACACGCTTTTGAGCATAAAACGGCACCGCGGTCACACCCAGCAGCGCGAAGAACGGAGCCGCCAGCGCGAATGGAATAAGCGCGGCGCATAAGCTGGGCGAGACAACCAGCAGCACGGGGCGGCGGAAAAGCCGGGCCAGCCAGGCACGCAGGCGGCTTCTTCGCCGCGAGAACGCCCCCGGTTTTATTTCTCTTCAGGCTTGCCCCGCAGAAGCGTTTGGTGATGGCGAAGGTTAAGAGGCAGGTGATCGTGATGTCAATGACGATACTGAACGCGTCTGTCGGCACAAAATCCGCCTTATGATAAATCAGAGCGGCGATCATGCCTCCGATAAAAAAAAGAAGGCAGCGGCAACCGCAGCCTGAAGGCGCAGATAAACGGCGAGTTTCCTGTTCATGATCCGGCTCCTTTATTAGAGACTAAGACGTATTGCGCAAGCTCGTCCCGGCTGGATATGAACAGCTTTTCGTAAATTTCCAGCATGATATTCTTGAGCCTGCCGACAGAGATGCCATACTGCTTTGCGATTTTAGCGTAAGGGACGCGGCGAGCCACCAGCATTGCAAAATGGTATTCCCTGAGGGACAGCATGAGCGTGATATTATCCTTTGTGAACTGGTTGTGGAATGTGATCCAGTTTTTGACCGTGCGCTGCCATTGCCCGATGACGCCGCTCATGTGATCAGGGAACTCCTGTTCCAGGCATTGCTCCGTAAGCCCGCCAAGCTCCGAAACATGCTCGGCAAAGGGCGTGATAAAGCCGTGGGGCAGAGCGATGCGCATGGCTTGAAGCAGCCAGCGCCGTGCCTCATCGTCCCGTCCGAAATAATGGCAGGCGACGGCGCACGTAACCCGCAGATAAGTTTCAGGAAAAGTGATCCCCCGCTCCGGCGCGCAAAAGTTCAGCGCGGTCTGCGCCGCGGTCAGCATGGCTTCATAGCTGCCAATGCCTTGAAAATATTTTGCACGCAAGTAGATGAGATACGGATAAGACGCCTGCAGCGGAAAGGCGCTGAAATCCCCCTCCTTCAGCCAGTCGGGAACCATATTGGGGGCAGTCACGCTAACGGCAACGCTGACCAGTGCCAGCTCCGCGGCAGCGGATATGTAGCCGCCTTTGTATGTTTTCACGCAGTCCTTGAGGTAAGTCTCAATCTCTGTGTAAGCCCGGTAATTCCCCAGGCTGATAGCCGCCGCAACTCCCGTCAGAGAGGCACGCAGCCTGGCCGCATCGTCCCCTGCGGTTTTTTGATAGCAGCGCATCGCGTGCGCGAAATCACCCCGCAGATAGGCAAGCTCCCCCTCATATTGAAGCCGCGACCTTTCATCTTTCACCATTTTCAAAATCGCATCAGGATTATGGGCTGGCATGGGTACGGAAGTGGCCTCAATCACATAGGCAAGGTCGGATGAGAGCGATTGCCCGGGCGGCTTCCTCTCCAGGCGCGGATCGGCGGGCTTTTCCGCATCAAACGGTATCATCCACGACCTTCCGTATTTTCTGGCGCGGGGGATCCGGTTATCGGCCAAAAGCCTTTGCACCTGCCTGAGAGAAACGCCCCACTTTTCGGAAGCCTCTATAGCGGATATGTATTCCATTCTAAAACCGCCTTTCCTTAAGTGAAATGGCAATTTTATTATAGTCGTTTGAACGACCGGTTTCAATTGTGGATCATCAATTTATAGCAGTTTTTAAGTATGGCTGGCATCATTCAGCCATAGACCGCAGTTCATTACTATATTTTTCCTGAAGGGCTTTTGCAGTTTTTCTTAATATAACTGGCCCGGTGGGGCCTGTCGGTCCAGTGGGTCCTGTATCGCCGGTAGGACCTGTAGGTCCTGTATCGCCGGTGGGGCCAGTCGGACCGGTATCGCCTGTCGGCCCTGTATCGCCGGTAGGACCGGTTGGACCGGTGGGGCCTGTTGGGCCGGAGGTAACATCGTCATCCTGTACTATAACGAGCGTTGCTTTAACGGGTACCGTGGTCGATAAATATACAACGGCCGTACTTGCGTTTACTAACGATGCCGTTGCAGGGGCTTCAACGATATTGAGTATGCCTACACCGGAAACCTCAGTGGTCTTAACGGGAGAGTTGCCTTCGAGAAAATCTCCCTGGGAAGAAGAGAGTGAAAATACTGCGCCGTTGGTGGAAGGGGAGGACTGTGGCGCCACCCACCAGTGGACGACATAACGGCCGACTTCGTTAAAAGTAATGACGCCGGTTACGCTGTCATAGGTGATATTGCCGTTAGAAAAAACGGTGGTGTCAAATATGACGTTGGCACCGACAGCGATCGTTCCTGCTGCCAGGCGTTCAATTTGCAATGCTATATCCATAGTTTTCTCCTTATCTGTCAATTGTGTATAAGCCTATGCGTTTGCGGATCAGTCGTCAATACGGCGGGCACGGCATATAGGGATGCTGGTCTGCCCATGTGGCGGGTGATGCGGCCGGTGGGGGATACGCCTCCTGACACAAGTGCTTTCCCAAAGGTATGCCTTCTACGCATATAAGGCTTCTCTTCATCTGTAACATACTATGTAAAATACGCTGTATCTGTTCATAATCGAGTAGATGTGCGTGATATATGCACATGTGCATACAAGGTCAAAGAAGTGCCGATTGTATTTAAAACACAACAAAAGGCATGAAAGCCGGCAGGGCTTCATGCCTTTTTTGGCCGCCGACAAAGCACTGCGGACTTTGTCGGCGGGTTTTCTGTAAGTTGAAATGGTAAGCGACGTAATAAAAGCCTCGCCGCCATCCATCGTTAAAACAGCCGCCTTTTTTACGGGAAAACGATCATACTGATATGCCGATCGGTCGCCGAAGCGCTATTCACGTTTGTGTCCGCAGTAACAATCACGCGTACTTCATATGTACTGATGGTTGTTGCCGGCGCAGTATCCACATATGTATTTGCAATCGCGAAACTTTGTATCCCGGCTACCGGACTTAAGTACACGAACGTCCTGGTATGGATGAGGGTAGCATCCCTGTACAACCGGAATTCAACAGTGGTTTCGTTATCCGCCGCTGCATCTATGTCAAAATTTAAGGCATAGTCAACCCTAACGTCGTCCCCTGCAGTGACATCCACGGTCTGGGTAGCCACGGGGACTTCGGCAGACGGCGGGAATACCGCAAGAGTTCCCGCGGTGTTAGCAAAAGCCAATGCTAAAGCGGGCCCGGTATCGCCGGTCGGTCCTGTATCGCCGGTCGGGCCGGTATCGCCGGTGGGCCCTGTATCGCCGGTGGGCCCTGTATCGCCGGTGGGTCCTGTATCGCCGGTGGGTCCTGTATCGCCGGTCGGTCCTGTATCGCCGGTCGGGCCGGTATCGCCGGTCGGACCTGTATCGCCGGTCGGTCCGGTATCGCCGGTGGGTCCTGTATCGCCGGTTGGTCCGGTATCGCCGGTGGGGCCTGTATCGCCGGTCGGTCCTGTATCGCCGGTCGGGCCGGTATCGCCGGTCGGGCCTGTATCGCCGGTGGGTCCTGTATCGCCGGTCGGGCCTGTATCGCCGGTCGGGCCTGTATCGCCGGTCGGGCCTGTATCGCCGGTGGGTCCTGTATCGCCGGTCGGTCCTGTATCGCCGGTCGGGCCTGTATCGCCGGTCGGGCCGGTATCGCCGGTCGGGCCGGTATCGCCGGTCGGTCCTGTATCGCCGGTCGGTCCGGTATCGCCGGTGGGCCCTGTATCGCCGGTCGGGCCGGTATCGCCGGTGGGGCCGGTATCGCCGGTGGGGCCGGTATCGCCGGTGGGGCCGGTATCGCCGGTGGGTCCGGTATCGCCGGTCGGTCCTGTATCGCCGGTTGGTCCTGTATCGCCGGTGGGGCCGGTATCGCCGGTGGGTCCGGTATCGCCGGTGGGTCCGGTATCGCCGGTGGGTCCGGTATCGCCAGTGGGCCCGGTATCGCCGGTCGGACCTGTATCGCCGGTCGGGCCGGTATCGCCAGTGGGCCCGGTATCGCCGGTGGGTCCGGTATCGCCGGTCGGGCCGGTATCGCCGGTGGGTCCGGTATCGCCGGTCGGCCCGGTATCGCCGGTGGGGCCGGTATCGCCGGTGGGTCCGGTATCGCCGGTGGGTCCTGTATCGCCGGTCGGGCCTGTATCGCCGGTCGGTCCTGTATCGCCAGTGGGTCCGGTATCGCCGGTGGGCCCGGTATCGCCGGTGGGTCCGGTATCGCCGGTCGGGCCTGTATCGCCGGTCGGGCCTGTATCCCCGGTGGGGCCGGTATCGCCGGTGGGACCTGTATCGCCGGTGGGGCCGGTATCGCCGGTGGGCCCGGTATTGCCAGTGGGACCTGTATCGCCGGTGGGACCTGTATCGCCGGTGGGCCCGGTATCGCCGGTGGGGCCTGTTGGACCAGTGGGACCGGTAGGGCCGGTAGGGCCGGAGGCAGCATCGTCATCCTGCACTACAACGAGTGTTGCCTTGACAGGTACGATCGTTGATAAAAATACATTGCCTGTACTCGCGTTTACTAACGATGCCGTTACTGGCGCGGCAACGACTTCGAGTATGCCAACGCCGGAAACCTCTGAGGTTTTGATGGGAGAGTTGCCTTCAAGAAAGTCTCCCTGGGAAGAGGAGAGTGAAAATACGGCGCCGTTGGTAGAGGTAGTGGATTGTGTCGCCACCCACCAGTGGACGACATAACGGCCGGCTTCGTTAAAAGTGATTACACCGGTTACACTGTCATAGGTAATATTACCGTTGGAGTAAACGGTGTTGTCAAATATGACGTTGGCGCCGACAGCAACCGTTCCTGCTGCCAGACGTTCAATTTGCAATGCTATATCCATAGTTTTCTCCTTATCTGTTAATTGTGTATAAGCCTATGCGTTTGCGGATCAATCGTCATGCGGCGGGCAAGGCATATAGGGATGCCGGCATGGCCATTTGGCGGGCGATGCGGCCGGCGGGGAATATGCCTACCAAACATAAGTGCACCCCCAAAGGCATGCCTGCACGCATATAAGGCTTCTCTTCATCTGTAACATACTATGTAAAATACAATATATCTGTTCATAATCAACGTGTGTGATTCATATATACAGGTGCGTATATATAGAAAAGGCCAATGTGTTCCAAGAAAATAAAAGGCATGAGGCCAGCGGGGCTTCATGCTTTTACGTGTTTCAATAAAAAATTTCTAATCGAAGCTACCTTGCAATCTCAACAAAGTTACCATCTGGGTCGAGCACACAGCTCTCATAATACCCATCGCCTGTGATGCGTGGCGCACTTACAATGGGATAACCCGCTTCCGCCAACCGCTGCGTAAGCAAATCCACTGCTTCGCGGCTATCCATGCGAAAAGCGATATGGGTATACCCTGGATGAAATGCGGACAGGCGATCGCCCGACACATCCGGCCGCGTCATCAATTCCAACCGCGCGCCATGTTCGAACTCCAGAAAATACGTTTGCAGGCCGGTATTCGGATTGCAATACCGGTTGTTCGCACGGCCGCCAAAAAAGCATTCGTAGAAGCTTCTGGATTTCTCCAGGTCTTGCGTATAGAGTGCGATATGGTCGATATGCATAATAATACTCCTTCACTTACCTAGTGCTCGGTCGGGCCATTTCAACAGGATTGCAGTCTGCAGTCCGGCCCAGGCAATACCGAGGAAAAAAACGATGCATCATATCCATTATGATAGCATGCACTTAAGCAACCCGCAATGCGGCAAGGGGGTGCGGATGTATCGGCGTATAAACAGTCCTCCGCGAGTCGCGAAAAGCCTTGACACTCTACCTGCTCCATGGGCTATAGTGGTTATATAGTGCGGAGACATTTAACGTACTGGCAGATGAGCGGCTCGATAGCGTACACTGCAACAAGCAAGGGGGTTCTAAAATGAATGACTTCTATTTCCAGCTTCCCACAGAGGTGTTTTTCGGCAAGGGGCAAATAAAAAACTTAGGTCCCTCCATTTGCAAATACGGCAAGCGTGTGCTGCTCGTTTATGGCGGGGGGAGTATCAAGCGCATAGGCCTGTACGATGAGGTCCGGGCAATTTTCAGCAATGAGGGCATAACCGCCGCGGAGCTTTCCGGCGTGGAACCCAACCCCAAAATCGATACCGTGCGTAAGGGTGTCGCATTGTGCAGGGAACATAGCATTGAGGTGATACTTGCGGTGGGCGGCGGCAGCGCTATCGACTGCGCCAAGCTCATTTCCGCTGCCGTATCCTACGCAGGCGATCCGTGGGAGATGGTACTGAATCCGTCCCTTATCACCCAAACACTCCCGCTCATCACCGTGCTCACACTTGCAGCCACAGGTTCCGAAATGGATCGCTTTGCCGTCATCAGCAACCCGCAGACAAACGATAAGATCGGGGTGTTTTGTCCGCTGCTGCATCCCAAGGCTTCCATACTCGATCCCACATATACCTTTACCGTACCCGGAAACCAAACGGCGGCAGGCACGGTGGATATTATGTCGCATATCATGGAGAAGTATTTCAGCCGTACGGAGGGCGCGTTCCTGCAGCGCCGCATGGCGGAGGCATTGTTAAAGACCTGTATCCACTTTGGACCTATTGCTTACAGAGAGCCGGAAAACTATGATGCGCGTGCGAATTTGATGTGGGCGTCAAGCCTCGGCGTGGACGCGATCGTATGGCGAGGAAGCGACGTCACCAACTCCATACATCCAATGGAGCACGAACTGAGCGCGTATTACGACATTACACACGGCGTTGGCCTGGCGATACTGACTCCCAACTGGATGCGGTATGCGTTGAGAGAGGAAACGGTGGGCAGATTTGTGGAGTATGGCGTAAATGTTTGGGGAATCGACCCTGCCCTAGCACCCTTTGAGATAGCCAACCGTGCTATAGATGCCCTCCAGGCATTTTATCGGTCCCTGGGTGTTCCCACTACGCTCACAGAGGTGGGTATCGACAGCACACACTTTGCAATTATGGCCGAAAAAGCCGTCAGAAGGATGGCAGGCGCGTTTGTGCCGGTAACCCCTTCGGATATTGAGGCAATATTTCAGGCGTCCCTGTAATGGGAAAAGGCAATGGATGCGTACAGCATCCATTGCCTCTCGGGTTTGGGGGGTCAAGCTATACTAAATCGCTAGTCGATTATGCCGAAAACTTCTTTGCAGTTCCGAGTTGAAATGCCATAGCCGCAATTTCTGCAATAAGAGCAGCTGCAAAAACATAAAACCCGATATTGCCGCCTGGCAATTCACCGAGCTTACCGATCAGCAACGGCCCGGCGAAAAATCCAATCCCCCAGAAAAGATAATATGCTCCGGATATCGTACCCTTAAGCGAATTGGGAGCCGCGTTGTTTAAGAATGCCATTGACGAAATATAAAACACGCCGAGTCCCAGGCTGGCCAACGTTAGCAATAAGCTGATCAAAGGCTGCTTCAGATTGGGGAACAACCCTATACACAGTGCGGCCAGGCACAACCCGCCGATCATGAACCTTTCCCGGCCCCATTTATCCGAAAACGCGCCGGTAAGGATTTGAGAAATACTGATTGCCAGATAGAACAGCGAAAAAAACAATTGTACGGATGTCTGACTGTAGCCTTTTATGCTTGATAAAAATGCCGGGACAATCGTAAGAAACAATCCGTATCCCGCGCCATACAGCATGATACCCATAAGCGCCACGAGAATAGTCCTGTTTGCCACTAATGCCAATATGTTTTTGATGTTTATGGCTCCTGCGTCTTTCTGTTTATCCGCGTTTTCAACATAGAAATATGTGATGATCGCCCCCAATAGGCACGCAGCGGAATAGAATAAGAACGTCAGATTATTTGTCCAGAATTTGAGCACGAAAATCCCCAATATCGGGCCTAAAGTAAGCCCGGCATGCATCACTGCATTATATATGCCCATAGCCTTTCCTTTTGCATTTGGGTATTGGATGGACAACAATGCAGGCGCCAGGGCCCAGATAGGTACTTCACCGGCACCCTGGAAAATTCGGCCGATAAATATCAGTTCTGCGCTGTTCGAAAAATAGTACAGCAATCCGGTGAACGCGCACAATAGATAACCGGCGACTAAGAATTGCTTAATTCCAAACTTGTCGGAAAGATTTCCGATAGGCACCTGCAACACGATATAGGAAAGTGCAAATGCCGACGCTATATAACCGACCGCTGTGCTTGACCCGGTGAGCCCCATGACTTTATTGGGCAACAGCGACATGATCATGCCGACTCCCAACATCATCGAAAATACAGATACGTTTAATCCTATGAACGTTTTTCTCTGTTTCATGATTTCCTCCGTACTTAGTAGAGGGGAACCCTCCTTACGCTGTTTAAGCTGTTCTTCATAATCCATTCCTCCTTTCTTGAATAATCTGCCATGAAAAAACAGGATTTCATTCATATATTACAGTACAATTGTGTTGTATGACAAATGAAATGTAACGTATCAATCGTATGGTTTGTCCATTAGCGCCCTATTGCGGGCAAGGGACATATCCCCGAATGGTATTACGTTTTGCTCGTTTTACTGGTTTTTTATCATGAACTGGAAATCATTTCTTATTTTACGCACTATTCACACGAATTTCACATGTCATTCATGCAATGGACATGATAACCGGTTATAGTATGTTTGAAGAAATGCATCGGTATTTGGCAGGTGCCGGTGGCATACGACGAAATCGAAGGTTTAGGGAACTCGCGATTTTAGCAATGAGCCGCAGCTTTTTTAGCTGCGGCTCATTGCCTGTGTATGGTTTTGCTCAGCCCTGATTTGATATATCCCGCGCTACCACGATACCGGTCACACTCGCCTGCATCAGCCCACGCGTGATACCCGCGCCGTCGCCGATCGCATATAGGCCGGGAATATCCGTCTGGAAGCGGTTGTCCACCGTCAGCTTGGAAGAATAGAACTTGACTTCCACGCCGTAAAGCAAGGTATTCTTGGAATAGAGTCCCGGCGCGATGTTGTTAAAAGCGCGCAGCGCTTCGATGATGCTGGTCAAATGCCGGTGCGGTAGCACAAAGGAAAGGTCGCCCGGTACGGCTGTGACCAGCGTCGGGATCGTCGTGGATTTTTTCAGGCGGGAGAGGTCTGTCCTGCGTCCCTGCAAAAGATCTCCCAGGCGCTGCACCATAATGCCGCCGCCGGTCAGCATATTGCCCAGCTGGGCGATATAATTGCCATAGCGGATGGGCTGGTTGAACGGCTGCGTGAAGCGTGTGGAGACCAGCATGGCGAAGTTGGTGTTCTGGGTGCGCCGGTCCTGCTCGTGGTAACTGTGGCCGTTGACGACGGCGATGCCGCCCTCGTAATGCTCTTCGCTGACGATGCCGCCGGGATTCATGCAGAAGGTACGTACGCGGTTTTCAAAGGTATCCGAATAATATACCAGTTTGGCTTCGTACAGCTCCTGGGTAAGATGATCCATAATGGAGTTGGGCACTTCCACACGCACGCCGATATCCACCTCATTGTTGCGCGTTTCAATGCCAAGGCGCGCCGCTTCCTGCGCCAGCCATTCGGCGCCGCCGCGGCCCGGGGCCAGCACCACATAAGGCGCGTGTATGGTTAAGCTTTTTCCCTCCGCGGTTTGCAGCACCACGCCGGTGGTTTTGCCGTTTTCGAGCAATATCTCTTTCGCTGTGGTACGCTCCATAAATGTGAAGCCCGGCGTTTCTATCAATGCGTCATACATGTGCTCCAGCGTAGAGGCGGAATACTCCGTACCCATGTGCCGTACGGGGCAGCGCACCAGATGGATATTGTGGCGGCTCGCTTCATAGGCGATCTCGCTGACCTTGGGGTTATTGCGGCCATGCACGGTCTCCGGCGCGCCGAAATGCGTATAGACGCTGTCGGCATAATCGATCAGCGCCTGCGCTTCATGCGCGGGCATATAATCCGTAATGTTGCCGCCGACCTCGTGTGATAAAGAGAGCTTGCCGTCGGAAAATGCACCGGCCCCGGCCCAGCCGCTGATAATGGCGCAGGGCTTGCAATTGATGCATTTGCCCGTGATGCGGGCTGGACAATTGCGATGCTGCAGGCTGCGCCCCTGGTCCACCAGCAGAACATTCACGCCTGGTTTTACCTTCGTCAACTCTAACGCGGCGAATATTCCGGCAGGACCGGCGCCGACGATCACTACATCATAACGTTCCGGCATGTTTTACACCCTCCTGGTACCGATTCGGTCATTTTACCTGACCATCCAACAGCATATCGTATACTATTACCGATGTCAATAGGCGGCATATCCCTTCAAACATGTGCTTATAAAACCGAACATTCAATTTTTGCCGCATTGGTGCGGCATTTTATTTGCAAGTGAGCCTGTGGCGTGGGATGGCAGGCTGTGGTACAATGATTGCAATATGAAAATGAGGGATTCAGCCATGAAGCGTCTTGCGGTACTGTGCTTTTTCTGCGCTGCGCTGCTGGCGGGCTGCGCCGCGGACCGCGGTGGCCAGGAAGACACGCTATCAACCAATCAATATGTGAATATTACTACGGCGCGCGAGCTGGAGGATTTTTTCGAATCCGGCTCCGCATCCGCACAGCTTGCCGCGGATATTGACATGGGAGATACCATGCTTAAGGTCACTGCCGCCCGCGGCGAAGTGGAGCTTATCGGCGGCGGCTATACAGTATCCGGCAATGCGCCCTGCGTCATCCGGCTGGACGACGGCTGTGCCATCAAACTTACGGATATTAATATCAAAGCCGGGCAGACCGGACTCGGCCTGTTGGGCGGCGGCAGCATCACAGGCGCAGGCTGCGCCATTACCGCGCAGGGTAATGCCGTACAGGCGACCGGCGCAGTTACGGTTACGGCCGGCAGCGCCCTAACGCTGCAGGCGGAAGAAGGCTCCGGGCTGCTTTGCGCCGGGTTGGAGCTTGGGCAGGGCAGCAGCCTTACGGTGGAAGCGGCGGCATATGCCGTCAATACCGGCAGGGGGAATTTTGTGCTGCAGGCGGGTGCGCAGTCGGCCTGCATGGCTTATGGAGACAACGCGGTAAAAACCGACGGCACGCTGATTCTGCGCGGCAATGCTGTTTTGCGGGTTTCCAATATGGGGGACCACAACGCCGCCAAAGCAGGCATGCTGCAGGCCGCTCCGGATGCTGCGCTGGAAGCCGAAGGCGGTACAAACGGGGTAGGCTTGTTTGTAGTGGAGCAATATGAAGATGTGACGCTAAATGGCTTTTGCCGGCCCGAAGTGCGCGTGGAAGCGGGCAAAGGGGTAATTGCGTTCTTATAATGACACGCTATTAATGAGAACGGAACGAAGGAGCAGAATCATGAAAAAAAGCACAAGGGTTATATGCGGCCTGATTGCACTGTTGCTGGCACTGGGATTCATAGGGGTTTTGATCGCCTCCATTGCGCTTACATGATCGAAAAAAACAAAAGAGCGAGAACATGTAAGTGGGCCGGTCATAACGGTAAAACGTAAAACGTCAAAATGTACATGCGCGAGCCATCCGCTTCATATGTTCCATGTAGGAGTATAAGGGGGCGGGTGTTTTTTTGTTATTTCAAAAATGGAAGGCGAAAGAAAAACATCGAAATCTGCCAAAGCGCATTCTGCTCTTTTTGGGCGCGATTATGTGCTGCGCTGCGTGCGCATATTTCCTTCTGTTACAGCCCGAGGCAGGTACGAGCGAGGTTTCCACCTCCTCCGGCGGGGAAGAGGAACAGAGCAATGAAGAAGACTATATCCATTGGGTGGATTTCAACGTACCTCTGGAAGTGCTGGAACAGGCGCTGCAATACGATCTCAAATCGCATAACGAAGAGAGCGGCGTAAAGCTGTGCTGGATTGAGCTGCTGGCCTATACGGCGGCGAAGAACGGCGGCGTGTTCAAGGCGGGTAAGCGCAGCGAGAATATGGATAAGCTTGTCAAGCGCCTGCAGGCGGGGGAACGGCTGGAAGAAATCACGGACGGCATGCGCTACTATACCTATTATACTGAGGCATATTCTGCTGTGTTGGGCGGCTTTGTGGGCGAGCATGAAGTCGCGGCCAAAGGCGGGGGGACCGAGATGCAGTACGGGCTCAAGGTGTATTCTCCCATTGCGCGCGAATTCGGATTTGGTCATTACGATGATTTTGGCAATCCGCGTACCTATGGGTACAAGCGGCTGCATCTGGGTAATGATCTCTTGGGCGCCGTCGGCGCGCCCATTATCGCGGTGGAAGGCGGCGTGGTGCAGGCGCTGGGCTGGAACCAGTATGGCGGCTGGCGCGTGGGAATACGCAGCCACGACGGCCTGCGTTACTATTATTATGCGCATATGCGCAAGGATCACCCGTATGTGAAGTCATTGCAGGAGGGTGACATCGTCAGCGCGGGCGACGTGATCGGCTACATGGGCATGACCGGCTACAGCACCAAGGAAAATGTCAACAACATCAAGGTGCCGCACCTGCATTTCGGACTTCAGCTGATATTTGACGAAAGCCAGGTCGACGGCGTGAATCAGATTTGGATAGACGTGTACAATATCGTCCGCTTGCTTGAGCGCAACCGTATGCCCGTAAAGAAAGTGGAAGGTACCGGCGAGTATATGCGCGCCGACGGCCTGACACGGGGAGCGGGCGAAGAATGAACAGGGCGATGCTACTTCTGAAGCGGCGCGTTCTGGGCATTGGCCTGCTGCTGTGCGCAATGACCGTAATGGTATTGTTGTTCCGTGAAGGCGGAGCGGTAGAAACCATGCGCGCCGATGCACAGCCCGGCGTGCCTCTGCCGGTGATCATGTACCACAGCGTGCTGCGGGACCCCCAGCGTTCAGGCCAGTACGTCGTCACGCCCGCGCAGCTTGAGGAGGATCTTTTATATCTGAAAAAGAACGGATACACCACCGTTTTGCCGTCGGAGCTGGAAAACTATGTGGGCGGGGAGTGCGATCTGCCGGAAAGACCGGTGATGCTTACATTCGACGACGGCTATTACAACAACCTTGTCTATGTGCTTCCAATATTGAAGCGGTTGGATATGAAGGCGGTTGTCTCTATTGTAGGCAGCTATACCGAAAAAGCCACAAGCATCATGGACCAAAACCCTTCCTATGCGCATCTGATATGGGAGGATGTATGTACGCTTGCGGCTTCGGGTCATGTGGAGATCGGCAGCCATTCTTATGGACTGCATACGGCTGAAAACGGCCGCGAGGGGGTAATACGGAAACCGGGTGAAAGCGCGGCCGCGCACGAGGCCGTACTAACGGAGGATATCAGCAAGTTTCAGGAGACGCTTGCCATGCATTGCGGCATTGTGCCAATTACGTTCGCATATCCGTTTGGACAATGGGATGAGGAGAGCGAGGCGGTACTGCGCAAAATGGGCTTTGCCGTTACGATGACATGCCGTGAGCGCATGAATTATATCGAGCGCAATCCGGCGAGCCTGGTCCGCTTGGGGCGCTATAACCGGCCAAGCGGCATCTCTACCGCGGCGTTCATGCAAAAGGTACTCAAAAACTGAGCGAGTCACGGCGGCCCAAACACATGCACGGCAAATGGCACGGCAAATGGAAACACAAGACTTGTCAAATGGGGTCCAAACGTATATCATTATTTTTATATGGGTCAGGAAACTTGCGTTCAACGGGTTGCGGCGCTTTTGCGGGCACATGGCGTCGCCCAGGGTTCCTGGCTGCTTGCGGGCGTTTCCGGCGGGCCGGATTCAGTGGCGTTGCTTCATGTATTGCGCTGCCTAAAGCAGCTGGGTGCTGTGGGCGGACTATACGCCGCACACATGAACCACGGGATTCGTGCGGAACAGGCGGATGCGGATGCGGCATTCGTCCGTTTGTTGTGCGCCTCGTGGGACGTGCCGCTGTTTGAGGAATGCGCCGATGTACAGGCCTTGCGCAGAACGGAAGGCATGACGCTCGAGGAGGCAGCGCGCAGCGCGCGATACGCCTTTTTACGGCGCGCGAAGGAAAACTGCGGCGCGCATTTTCTTGTGACCGCCCATCATATGGACGATCAGGCGGAAACCGTGCTGCTGCATATGTTGCGGGGCAGCGGACTTGCCGGGCTTTGCGGTATGCAGGTTTGCGCAGGGGACGTGCTTCGTCCCTTTTTAACCACCACCCGCCAGGAGATACTGGCTTATATTGCGCAGGAAGGGCTCTCGTACCGTACGGACGAGACCAATCTTGAGCCGGGCTGCCTGCGCAACCGTATACGTCTTACGCTGTTGCCGCAGCTAAAGCGGGAATACAATCCCTCCATTACGGAAGGGTTGTGCCGCATGGCGGGGCTGCTGCATGAGGATGAGGCGTACCTGAACGCACAGGCGGAGCGTGCGTTGGAACAAGCGGCTTTACCGGATGGCGGATATGCGCGCGCACAGCTTGTGTCGCTTGAAAAGCCCGTACAAAGCCGCGCCGTACGCATCGCGCTCGAGCGGGCGGGCGCGCTCTATGATATGCAGCTTGGTGGCGTACAGAGCGTGTGCGCGCTGCTTCATGCGCGTACGGGCGCACATATGGCGCTCCCGCGCGGCATGCAGGCCCGGATCAGCTATGATGCGCTCTTTATCGAGCGGCCGGATCAGCTACTATCCGATGCGTTCGAAACGCCTTTGGTATGGCCGGGTGAGACCAAAACGCCGGCTGGACGGTTTTACGCGCAGCTTTCACAAACCTGGCATACCGATGAGGGCGCGAATGTGGCATATTTGGATACGGACAGTTTGCCGCAGGACATCGTTGTGCGAAGGCGCAGACCGGGCGACCGCTTTCAGCCGCTGGGTGCGGCAGGGTCGCGTAAATTCAAAGAATACTTGATCGATAAAAAGTTTCCGCGTGCACAAAGGGAGCGGCCGCTTTTGGCAGCCGGGCAGGAGGTATTCTACTTTCCCGGCGGCACAATCTCGCATAAGGCGCGTGTGCGTGAGGATACGGTGCAAATTTTACGTGTGGAATATTTCCCAAATTGAATGGATATTTGCAGACATGATCTGCTGACAGGAAATACATCATATTACATAGGGGGAAAAAACAATGAGCGTGCAATTTCATGAAGATATGGCGGAGATATTGCTGGATGAGCAGGCCATCCAGGCTCGCGTAAAGGAAATGGGGCAAGACATTTCCAAGTATTATGCGGGCAAGGAAGTGGTGCTGCTCTGCATATTAAAGGGCGCGGTGATGTTTTTTGCGGATCTTTCGCGCAGCCTTACGGTGCAGTGCCAGATGGATTTTATGGCTATTTCCAGCTATGGCGACGGAGTTAAGACATCCGGTATCGTCCGTATTTCCAAGGATCTGGATGTGAGCATAACGGGAAAGCACGTGCTCATCGTGGAGGATATCATGGACAGCGGCCTGACGCTCAACCACTTAAAGAATCTGCTGATGTCCCGCAACCCTGCGAGCCTGCGCATCGTTTGCCTGCTGGATAAACCTGAACGCAGGGAATGCGATATCTCGCCGGATTATTGCGGGTTCATCATTCCCAATAAATTTGTTGTCGGTTACGGGCTGGATTACGTCGGCCGGTACAGGCATCTGCCTTATGTGGGCGTGCTCAAGCCGGAGGTATATGCCAAGTAAATTTCACAGGCACGCCGTATTTTGCGGCTTTTTTGACGGTTAGAGTGATTGAACAGCGTGTGGCTGTGTGATAAACTATTCAAATGGCAACGGGATAGAGTACATGCCTGTTGCGATGCAAATTACGGAGCTTTCGCCCTAGAGAGATGCGCAAGCCTCCAGGAGGATATGGTTAAGTGAAAAGAAGCTTTCGGACCCCTTTGATATATCTGATAATACTCATAGCCATCATACTGATGGCGACCAACTTGGATCCTTCGGGCGCTGCGCCGGAGGTTCTGGAATACAGCCAGTTCCTTGAGGCGGTGCGCCAGAATAAGGTTGCCGCAGTGCAGGTTACGGTGCGTGAGCTTGTCGGCTTGTATCGCGGGAGCACCTATACCAAAGAGCAGCTGCCCGGCCGCTCGGATTTTTCCGTGGTTATTCCATCGGAGGATACGTTTAACCGCGATATGGCCATCATTACGGTGGAACTTAATCCCGCGCTGAATATCGAGTCTGTGACCGGTGCGGATTATCCCTTTGATTATAAATCCAACCTGCCGCGGGAAGCTTCCTTCCTGGAGGTAATGCTGCCCTATATTCTGATATTCGGCGCACTCGGGGTGTTCTATTATTTCATGATGCAGCAGCAGGGCGGCGGCAACAGGGTGATGAACTTTGGAAAATCCCGCGCCCGCGTGCAGACGGACGGTCAGAACAAGGTAACATTTGAGGATGTGGCCGGCGCCGACGAAGAAAAGGAAGAGCTCAAAGAGGTTGTGGAGTTCATGCGCGACCCCAAGCGCTTCAACGATATCGGCGCGCGTATCCCCAAGGGCGTGCTGCTGGTGGGCCCTCCGGGCACAGGTAAAACGCTGCTCGCCAAAGCTGTCGCGGGCGAAGCGAAAGCGCCGTTTTTTTCCATTTCGGGTTCCGATTTTGTAGAAATGTTTGTGGGCGTAGGCGCTTCGCGTGTGCGCGACCTGTTCAACACCGCGAAGAAGAGCACGCCCGCCGTGGTGTTTATCGATGAGATCGACGCCGTGGGCCGCCAGCGCGGCGCGGGCATGGGCGGCGGCCATGACGAGCGCGAACAGACGCTCAACCAACTGCTTGTAGAGATGGACGGCTTTGCGGCCAACGAAGGCATTATTGTGCTTGCGGCCACCAACCGCCCGGATATTCTGGACCCGGCGCTGCTGCGTCCCGGCCGGTTCGACAGGCAGATTACGGTGAATTATCCCGACGTGAAGGGGCGCGAGGCCATACTGCGCGTGCATGCGCGCAATAAGCCGCTGGCCGAAGAGGTCGATCTTTCCGTACTTGCCAAGCGTACGCCCGGGTTTACCGGCGCGGATCTGGAGAACGTACTCAACGAAGCGGCAATACTTGCTGCCCGCGTACGAAAAAAAGTCATTACGATGGATGAACTTGAGGAAGCCATCACCCGCGTTGTCGTCGGCCCCGAGAAAAGGAGCCGCGTTATTACCGACGAGGATAAGCGCATTACCGCCGTCCACGAAACGGGGCATGCTATTGTGGCGCTCAAGCTCCCGCACTGCGATCCCGTGCATGAGGTATCCATCATTCCGCGCGGCATGGCGGCGGGCTATACCATGACCCTGCCCAAGGAGGATAAGTCCCACGTTACCAAGAGCAAGCTGGAGGATCAAATCGCCATGATGCTGGGCGGCCGCGTTGCGGAAACCGTACGGTTGGGCGATATCAGCACCGGCGCATACAACGATCTGCAGCGCGCCACGGAAACCGCGCGCAAGATGGTTGTGGAGTACGGTATGACCGACGCGATCGGTCCCGTGTTCTTAGGCGGCCAGGCGGAAGTGTTTATCGCCAAGGATTGGGGGCACCAGCGCAACTTCTCCGAAGAAGTCGCAAGCCGTATCGATGCGGAGATACGCCGCATACTCGAAGAACAGTTCGAGCGTGCGCGGGCCTGCATCGAGGAGGATATTACCGCGCTCGACCGCGTAGCCAACGCGCTTATCGAGCATGAGCGCATCGATGGCGATGCCTTTGAAAAACTGTATAGGGGGGAAGAGGTCCTCATTTACAGTACGAAGGAGATGCCCAAGGATCGCGCATCCGGGAACGATACGAATACGGAGCGGAAGAGCAGGCAGTCTCCTGAGCATGAGAACGAAAGTGCCATACCGGAACCGGATGCGTCCGCGGAAGAAACTGAGGACGGACAGCAAAAGGATGAGTAATCGGCACGGTTGAAGGACTTTGCGGGGCCGTCTTACGCGCAGCAGCGCGCATAAAGACGGCCCTTTTCAAGGAAAGGAGAAAAATATGAAATGCAAGCCGGGGCAAAAGGGCAGGGTAGAATTGATTGTGGATGAAAGCTGTACCGCAAGCGCATGGGGCAGCGGACTGCTGCCGGTGCTGTCCACGCCGCGACTGGTAGCGCTGATGGAACAGGCGGCATGTGAGGCGTTATCAGGCGTGCTTTCGGAGGGAGATACAACGGTTGGCACGCATATCGATATACGGCATACCGCGGCTACGCCGCTTCGTATGCGCGCCTGGGCCGAAGCGGAGCTGACCGGCGTGGATGGACGGGCGCTGACTTTCCATATTCAAGCGTTCGATGAAGCGGGCAGTATCGGTACCGCCGAGCATCAGCGCTTTATCGTAGATGCGGCGCGCTTTATGCAAAAAGTCGAGGCAAAGGGTAAATGAACCTCAGGATGGATTTGCATTGCCACAGCGTCATGTCCGACGGTACCGCGGCGCCTTCCGAAATAGTGCGTATGGCCGCGAAAGCGAACCTTGGCATATTGGCGCTGACGGATCACGATACCATGTCGGGCATTCCCGAGGCGGAAGAGGCGGGGCGGCAGTACGGTGTCTTGGTACTTCCGTCCGTTGAAATAGATAGTGAAAGTCCGTTTGAATTGCACATACTTGGGTTGGATGTGGATCCGAAAAACCCCGCGCTATGCGATGCGCTGCAGGAAACGCAGCGTCGGCGCCGCAAGCGCAATACCGTGATATTTGACAGGCTGAAGCAGGCGGGTTATGACGTAGAGGCGTTTTTGCCCGAATCCGCCGGCAATACGACACGGCTGCATATCGCCATGGCATTGCGTAACGCCGGGCATGCCCCTTCCGTGACGGAAGCTTTCAAGCTGTTTCTAAGCCCCGGCAAGCCCGGCTACTATCTGGAGCCGCGGCTTATGCCAAAAGAGGTAATATCGCTTGTGCGCGGCGCGGGCGGTATCCCGGTGCTGGCGCATCCCTGCCACATCCGCCAAAATCCACATCAGGTGGTGGCGGAGCTTACGGAGCTTGGCATAATGGGGCTGGAAGCTTACTATCCCGCATCCACAATTGGCCAGACGGAGACATTCGTAAGCCTTGCGGCGCAATTCGGATTACTTGTAACCTGCGGCAGCGACTTTCACGGTAAGAATCGTGAAGGAACGCCGCTGGGGTGCGCTTGGCGAGAGGTTGACTGCCTTGTAAAAACGGCGGAATTGATGCATAACAGGCACAATTGGACGTCTTGCCATTAGTTACACTTATTGTTTGACGCCAGTATATATTGATGCTTTGCAGCAATGCTGTTATAATATCACTGGACATGCAGGCGGACTTGCAGCAAGCTCCAAAATACCATGGCAAGGGCTGCAAAAGCCGGCATCGCAGGATATCAATTACGCAGGAAAGATTGGCGTCATCGGGTGCCAATGTAAGAAAGGAAGAAATAACGTCATGTATTCGAGTGGTGGAATCATCAAGATATTTGCGGGGCGCACAGGCTTGCCTTTTGCGAAAAAAATGTGCGCCTATCTTGGAACACAATTGGGCGATGCGGAAACGATTATGTTTTCTGAGGGCAATATTTTTGTTCGTATCAATGAATCCATTCGAGACAAGGACGTTTATATCGTACAGCCTATCGGCCGCCAGCCAAACGATGAATTTGTAGAATTGCTATTCTGGATCGATGCATTCAAGCGCGCAAGCGCAGATTCCGTTACAGCCATCATTCCGTATTTCAGCTACGCAAAGGGCGATAAAAAGGATGAACCGCGCGTATCCATACGCGCGCGCGTATGTGCGGAGTGTATCGAGCTGGCGGGGGCCGACCGGGTCATTACCATGGATCTGCACAGCCCGCAGGTGCAGGGCTTCTTCAAAAAGCCGGTGGATCACCTGTATGCACAGTCGCTTCTTTGCGAATATATCCGCCGCATGGGTCTTGTGGACGACGATCTTGTCGTTGTATCGCCTGATGCGGGGTTTGCGAAAAGGGCGCGGATGTTTGCAAGCGAGCTTGGCAGGCCGGTCGCCATCGGCGACAAAATGCGCGCAGGACACGATGAAAACGCAAAGATACTCGAGATCATCGGCGAAGTGAAGAACAAAAACTGCCTGATTGTGGACGATTTTTCTATATCGGGCGGCACGCTCATCGATATCGCGCACGGCCTCAAGGATAAGGGCGCAAAGCGTATTTACGCGGCGCTCTCGCATAACATACTCAATGAAAAAGGAATCAAGCGTATAGAGGAAAGCCCCATTGAGTATTTGATTTCCACCGACACGGTAGAGTGTCCTGAAGCAGTGAATTCCAAAAAAATTAAAACCATATCCGCTGCGCCCATGTTCGCGCAGTCTGTCAAGATCATTCATGACCGCACGCCCATGAGCAACCTTTTCCGGCGCGAGTTTACCGAGCGCATGCTGGATATGAGCTTTGCCGAGCAGACTACGCTGTTGAAAAACTGAATAAGGTCTTACAGGTACAGGTATAGGCGCTTCTCAAAAAAAAGGGGCGCCTTTTTTGTGCTTCATGGAGAGCCTGCGCATCGAATTCTGCAGTTGCGACCGTGCATTCATGGTTGTGCCGATGTCTTGTTATGCATATATGGGCTGTGTTATACTGCTTGGAGCAATACAAAAGGAGCAATGCATGATTAAAGCGGTAGTATTCGACATGGATGGACTGATGTTCGATACGGAACGAATCTATATGGATGCATGGGATTATACCGGCGAGCAGCTGGGCCTAGGCAAAATCGGGTACTTTTCCATTAGGACTTTGGGCAAAACAGACCAGTCCATCAAGCAGGATATTATCAATGAGTTCGGCGGCCACATCACGCCGGAAATGGTATTTGCGCATATCAATACGTATAAAGCGCAGTACTTTGCAAGCAACCATGTTCCCGTCAAGAAAGGCCTGTATGAACTGTTGGAGTACTTAAAACGCAACGGTTATAAGATCGGCCTGGCGTCTTCTTCACGGCCGGACGAAATACACAAGCATTTGCTGGACGCGGGCATCGGGGAATACTTTGAGGCCATCGTTTCGGGCAGGATGGTCGCGCATTCAAAGCCGGCGCCCGATATTTATCTTCTTGCATGCGAAAAATTGGGGATACTTGTGTCCGAGTGCATGGCTCTGGAGGATTCTATCAACGGCATACGTTCCGCCAGCGACGCGGGGCTTATGCCTGTGATGATTCCCGATCTGATTCAGCCGGATGAAGAGACGCTTTCGCTGCTGCATGCACAGCTGCCGGATCTTCTTTCGGTGGTAGGTCTTTTGGAAAACCTGAAAACTGAATGTGTTCAGGAAATTCGTTGAACAAAGTCCTGCAGACTTTCAACGGACCTACAGCAGTCCCTGTATTTGTTTCACAGCCTTTTTATCCAGAAAGCCGCCGGTGAGCGCCTGGTGAATGTATGCATCGATGTCCGCCTGCGGCTTTACGCGCCGTATGGCGAGCAATGCATGCAGAATGTCGGAGAGAGTAAGCTTCTGCTGCGTATCCTTCAGGGAGGCGATATCGATGCCCATGAGCTTCTCTGCTGTCGTTATAAGAAGGCCGGGCGCGAACTCCACCCATAGCGGAATACTCTGTATCGCCAGACGGGAAGTGACGAACTTTTCATCCTGACAGCGTGAAAGGTATTGTTCAAACACAACGGGAAAGCGCCCTTGCGTATCCCATTTTACATTATGCGCAATGAGGGTCAGGCCTATGTTGCGCTGGTAAGAATTTGCATCGTTCATCTTCTGCACGAACATATCCCAATAGGGATAAACATCCGCGTTCAATTCACTCCGGCTGCATAGCGTCAAAAATGCGGCATACCGGATATCATCCGCCTTTTGTGACAGCAGAGAAACAAGAAAGTCGATTTCTTCGGCCGTAAGCACGGCGGCAAGCGCTTTCGGGTTATCCTTGCCGCTTAAGAGCGTATCGATCTGCATAAAGCGCCTCCTTGAGAGTTCTACACTCCCCAACATGTTTGACAAACCTACACAGACAACATATGCATTGCATAAAAATAAATTTGAAAACAAAACTGTAGAATTAGCTATGGTGTTTGACGGCACGAATTCCGATCAGCTTTTTTACATCCTCCAATACAGCGGGCGTGCGGACTTCGATCATCAGCCACCTGCCGCCGCAGGAGAAAGGTGTTCTGTCATAAAGCATCTGTATGTTATCGCTCAGGCCCGGCATAAGAAGCTCAACATCCGCCTGCTCGCGGTTACCCACCACAACGAGCGCAATAAAGTAACCATCCATTGGGTAAAGCGTACATAATGCCCGCCCGCTTTTTTTATATTTCACATTCCATCCCATTTGCGCGGCGCACTGGCTGTATGCGTATTCCGGCGATACATGGTACGTACTTTCAATATATTCACAAAGGGTACGCCACAGCGGGCTATCGATAAATAAGGCGATCTGCTCCGGTGTTGGCTTTGTATCCTGCAGATACAGTTCGCTCCAATTACGCATAATGACCTCCCTATACAGCTATACAGCTTAGTTACCCTTGTTCTGTTCGGCGCTTTGCGCGCTGTTCGCAGTCATTTTACTCATCAATCTACCCAGCGGGAGCGGAAATAAATACGCCATACGCGTTTGCAGCCGCAGCGCAAAGGAATGGCAAATGATAAATCGGTTTTGGTCGAGATGTTTTGCAAGGCCGCGGCCTACTTCTTCCGGATCCGCCATAAATTCGTGAGGTATGGGCAGCGGACTCGAAGAAGAGGTGCGGGTGAGCGGGGGATGCAGAATATGGAAAGTAATACCGCTGTTTTGGTATTCGATATTCAGGCATTTTGCCAGCGATTCCAGTGCGCCCTTGCTTGCGGCATAGGCGCTGATATTGACAAACCCCGTTATGCCTACGCCGGAGCTTACAAAAAAGATTCGGCCGTTATGCTGCGCCTGCAATACAGGCAGCGCCGCACGGGCCAGATTTACCGCGCCATGGAAATTTACGTCGGACGTTTGCCGATAGACTTCGGACGTGGTATGCGTAAAATCCAGAAAGGGACACAGGCAAGCGTTATGGACGGCATACTCCAGTGCGCCCCATCGCTGCACCGCGGCCTGGACACAACGCTCAACGTCCGAGGCAATGCGGACATCCCCGGCGTATATCAATACTGCATCATTGTATTGCGCCCTAAGGGTTTGAAGGTTTGAAGTGTTGATATCCAAAACTGCAACATAGTCTCCGCGCTCTAAAAGCGCCTTGGCCATAAAAAAGCCGATTCCTTCGTTGCCGCCGGTAATCAGGATGCGACGCATAACCCGCCTCCGCCCTTTATAATTCTTTAGCGCGAAATTGCTCTTCCTATTAAAATACCATATTGTATTCCTGCAGTCGAGTTATATAAAAATATTGACGCTTGCGGTATGCGTGTGGGAAAGCAAAGCTGCAGAATAAACGTTATAATGTCGGTACATAGCTAGGGAATAGGACAACAGGTAACCTTGATTTGCGTTGCGGATGCGCACATATGTGCTATACTATAGTCGATACGCGTCTACACAGCATTTGGCAAAAGGCACGCAAAGGAGAAGGCTATGGAACAGGAAAAGCCGAGCATCGGTACGCGCAAAACGCGCTGGGGGTTACGCATCGTAGCCGCGGCGCTTTCGGTGCTTTTATTATGTTCACTTCTTCTCATCGATGCCGTTAAGGTAACCATCTACAGGCAGACATATGGCGATACAAACGTAATTGCCGCGGCGGGGAATTATTTGGTGGACAGCACTGCGTATGTAAGCGAAAGCGCACTTGAGCGTGCGGCGCAGGTGGTCGAGGGGGCGCTCACAAAACCCACCACGCTGGAGGATTTCTATAATCTGGCATCCGCATCCATTGCCAAGGCCGAATATGCGAACGCGCTTGCCTGTGTGGATGTATGTCTGGAGATGGCGGAATCTTCTCCGGACACCGTACAGGCCGCGCTCTATGTAGACTTGCTGATGAAAAAAGGCTGTCTGCTGGCGCTGCTTAACGATTACGATCAAGCGCTTCTTTACTTTGACCGTGTTATTGCGATTGATTCCACACAAGCGCAGGCGCAGCTTCTCAAAACGCAAATCTACGCGGAACAGGGCGAGACGAGCTCCGCCATCCAAAGCCTGCTTGCGTATCTCGCGCTTGCGCCTGCGGATTATTCCATGCGTGCGGCGCTCGTACAGCTTTATTATGTGCAGGGCAACTTTCTCGCTGCGGAATCCGCGTGTGACGAGTACCTGTCGCTTACTTACGACAACAACGGGATGATACATTTCATGCGCGGCGCGAGCCGTCTGCAAAACGGCGGTTATGAGCCTGCGATGGAAGATCTTATAACCGCCGCAAAGCGTGGCTATGAAGACCCGGCCCTTTGCTACGGGCAGGCGGCAATCTGCGCATATCTCTTGGGGAAAAGCGGCGATGTGCTAAGCTATGGAGCGGAGGCGATCGCAATAGGGTCCGGCCAGTTGGATTACGGCACCCTGTACAGTTATATGGGCCTTTCCTCCATGCTGCTTGAAAAATTCGAGGATGCGGCGGCGCAGTTTACCAGCGCCATTGAACAGGGGCAGCCGGAAGCTCCCATGCGATATTACCGCGGTGTAAGCCGAATGGCGCAGGGTGAGACGGCGGATGCAATTGAAGATTTTACCGCCGCTATAGAAGGCGGCGAGGCGACTGCGCAGTGTTATTATAATCGCGGCGCTTGCTATCTGCAGTCGGGCGACCGGCTGAAAGCGCTTGAAGATATGCGTACTGTCGCTGCGCTTGACCAGGATAAGGAGCTCACCGCAATCGCGCGCAGCCTTATTGAGCAACTGACCGCAGTAGGATGAACCTTTTTTAAGATTTAAAAATTCTTCTTGATTATTCCAAAATTGAGTGGCAGTATAGTGATGGGAAGTTTTGTTGGCGAATTTGGACGATTTTTCATCATATATATCCGGGCCGTTGCAGTGCATCGATAACAGAGGATAAATAGTATGGTTATCAGAGCGGGTCTTCGAATAAGAAATATGAAAATGGCAGCAGTAGCGCTAAGTATACTGCTGGTTTTGCTGTGTATTTTCTCTTTTCCCGCCGTTTCTCATGCCGAGGAGTCGGCGGCCGATCCTGCGGATACCACGTCTGTGGGCGAGGATGATGTTTCCCTGACCGAAGATCCTGTGGCGCCCCCGGGTACCGCCACTATCGTTGAGCATGTACAACAAACCGATGTCGGCGGTGAAACCGTAGAACAGAACGTGCAGACAGAGCCGGATTCATACGAAAACGACCTTGCGCCTGCAGATACCGAAGAAGACGAGGGTGCCGGCGAGGAACCCGCAGAACCTGTCACGGTGGAGAACGCTATTCAAAAGGCGGTAAAAAAAGCGCTTTCACAAATAGACGCAAACAGCACTTCCATCACAATCGATGTATCCGATGGCACCTATAACGGCGATATCAGTATTGACGGCGGCAGCGTGCTGGGTGGTGTGGGCAGTGGTTTCACGCTCTACATACTCGCATCGGATTCTTATCAGCAGGCGGAGGATGGTTCCCTGATCGCTAAGGGAACCATCGGCTCCGGCTCCGCGGGCGGCGTAGGTGTCAACGGCAATATTACCATCGAAGGCATCAACGTAATACTTGCGGGTCTGTACATGTCGCTCAACAGCCTCATTACCGCCAAGAACGCCGAAGTAACCATATACGGCACAGCGCAGTCGGATACGATTTCCACCGCGCTCGACGGTAATGACGCGAACCTTACCGTTTACGGCGGCGCAGGCAACGACAATCTCTCGCTTGCAGGTGCGGATACCGCCATCCATGCTTCCGGGAACACAGCCGTACTCAACGGCGAAGAAGGGGACGACACCATTACGGTGGATACCTCCGCCGCGAACTCCGCCGCCCATGTGCAGGCAAACGGCGGCAACGGCAGCGACAGGCTGCATCTTACCGGTACGCTCAAGGCGGGTGGTACGAGCACGGGTTCGCTCACCGGCAACATAGCCGATATCAAGCTGCAAAACGAGTCCGATGATGAAGTCCAAGTGAATTCCGCAAATATCGAAAACTTTACCGATGCGCTTAAGAACAAGCCTGAAATAGAAATCACTTCAGAGGACATCGCCGATAACATTTTTGACGCGGATGCGCTTTTTACAAATTATCTTCTTAACAAAAGCAATATTTCGCAGTTGACCGTCACCGGCAGCGGCTTCCTTTCCAACCTGACGGTGCACGGAGGCGACAGTCTCGTCATCGGCACGCTCATTGCAGAAGGGCTGAACCTGATACTCGAGGCCAAGTCCATTACCGTCACCGGCACCGTGAACGGCAAGAATATTTTCCTGACCGCGCTCGATGACGACACCGGCTTAACGATACCCGCGTCGGATCTGGGGCTTCCTTCCGATTACGAATATCAGGCCAGCATCATGGATGTCGTGACCGGCGCGCAGGTGAAGATCGGTGAAAACGCAAAACTGCAGTCTGCAGGCTCGGTTATCATCAAAGCCGGCACGGAACAAACCAGCCCGCTCCTGCCCATTGGTGAAGGCTTCAACTTCGTAAGCGTGAAGGTTGGGTCCGCTGAAATCATCATATTGGGCGACATCACGGCGGGCGGTACGGTGGAGGCGCTTTCCAGTGCTCTCGTGTCGGTCGCCGCTTCCAACAGCTCACTTGCGAAATGGTTCGTTCCCCTTGCCGTAGCGGTGGTGGTTGCAAGCTCCTCCGTGACGGTGGGCGAAGGCGCGTCCATTACGGCAGGAGGCAGCGTATCGCTTTCTTCCAAAACGGATGTCACGATGACCACCTGCTCCACCGCCGGAAAATTGCCCATATCGCTTGCGGTTTCGGTTGCGGTGGTCGACTCGCATGTCAATGTGAAGGGAAATATCACATCCAACACCGGCAGTATTGCGCTTAAAGCTACGGGCAAGGTCAACGTTACCACCCGCGCATCGGCCAAAGCGGAAGAAACCACGGATACCACCTCCAATCCTGCTACAGGTACTGGCGGCACGGATGGCGCCGGCGGTGCGACCACCGGCACAACGGGCAATACGTTCGGCGGCTTCTTCGCAGTTTCCGTTATCATACAGGATGTGGATGCAGCGGTGGAAGGCGCAGCCTCCCTGTTCGCCGCACAGCAGATCGATATCGACTCTTTCTCCGACGAGCGCGTGACGACCAAGGCCATTTCTTCGGCGGCCGAAGGTACGGGCGATCAGAACGGCGAGTCGCAGACCATGAGTCAGGTGACCGATATCATCAAGACGCTGCTTGGCGCAGCGGCCACCAAACTGGGCGAACAGGCCAAAGCGTTCGCTGGGCTGAACAAAGCGACGCAGCAGGTAGTGGGAACCGACGGCTATGCGGTCAAAACGCAAACGACGACAAACGGCTCCGTGACCACGCCCGCCAAAGTAAAAGCGGGGGAGGAGACCGGCGTTACCGTCAGGCCGAACGAAGGTTATGTGCTGGAGGCGCTGACGTATACGTATCTGCCCGCGGGGCAGGCTGCATATGTGACAAGGACCATCAATATTTCAGGCGGCGGCGCTTCCTTCTCTTTTGTAATGCCGGACGCGGATGTCACCGTTGTTGCGCTGTTCAGGCAGCGTACCGCAAGCGACCCGGAAGAGGATACCGGCCTTGGCGATCTGTTCGATGAAGACGACGACAGCCAGGGAATTTCGGATCTCTTTGACGAAGGCACATCCGGCGCAGGCGCAGACGGCAGTGCTCCCACAGGCGGAAGCACCACCGGCGCGTATACGGTTACAGCCGGGACCGGCATACAAAACGGAGCGCTCATTCCTGCCGCTGCTTCGGCGGATGCGGGTGTGGAGATCGTCATTACGGTAAACCCCGCTTCCGGGTATCAATTAAAAGCCGGATCACTGCAGGCGACCACAGAGCTTGATGGCCGCACCAGCATACAAACGCTCGCTGCAAACGCCGCGGGGCAATATGTTCTTACGATGCCCGCCGGCAACGTCGTGCTTACCGCGGCGTTTGAGCAGGTGGCGGAAGGCGCCGCGCCTGCAGGAACGGGGACCGGCGGCAGCTCCTCTTCTCAGGTGGTTGGCGCTGTCGCGATATCTGTTGTGAAAAACAACAACGACGCTTACATCAACACCACCGGTACGGTCCATGCGGGCGGCGCGCTGAACCTCAGCGCCGTTTCCACCACGCAGTCCGTTGCCGAAGCGGATGGTTCACCCATTCCCAGCTCTGCGGGGGATGAAGTGGGTACCGCGCCGGGCGAGATCCCGGATACCACCGGCGATATAATTACCCAGGAGCAGCAAGTCACCGGCAAGCCTATTGTCATTGCAACTACCGTCAACGGCACGGTCACATTTGTATCCGTCAATACTGAAAACAAGGCGGCCTTCCAGATCGAAGCGCGTCAAGGGTATAAGCTTTCGGCAGGCACGCTCAAATACAGCTATGTCAATTCCGAAGGCGCCACCGTTGAGGCGGTTCTTGAAAACTCCGGCGATAATTACTATTTTGTTATACCGGCAGCGTTGCCCGCGGATGCGAAGATCACCATCTCCGCGCAGTTTGAGGCGGATACTCATACAATCACGCTGGGCGAAGGCCTTACAGGAAAAGTAACGGCTCCTACTAGTGCAAAAACGGGCGATACCGTAACGCTCACCGTTACTCTTGGCGCAGGCGAAACAGTCAGGTCGCTTACTTGCGGCAGCACTACGATCACGCAAACAGACGGCGTGTATTCCTTTATAATGCCCGGCACGGATGTGACCATCACTGCGACATTCGGCGAAAAGGCGTTCGAAGTCCGCATCGATGACGCGGTGAAGAATTACCTTACCGCTTCCGATACCCGTGCGGATGCGGGCGAGACCGTAAAGGTTTCACTTACCGCGCAGGCTGAGTCGGAGGGCAAAAGACTCAATTCGGTTACCGCGCAAGTTTGCATGATCGATCCGTTAAGCGGCGAGACCGTCACGGTAGAGACTCTTACCATAACCGATAACGGCTTTATTGTACCGACAGGGTACTCTTCAGCGAATTTTATAATAATTACCGCAACATTTGCGGATAAGGGCTATTCCGTAACCGCCGGCACAATGACAAACGGCAGTGTGTCGGCGCCCAGCCGCGCGGACAGCGGCGAGAAAATCACGCTTACGGTTACGCCCAACGCAGGGTTTAAACTCAAAGAGAATTCACTCAAGGTTAAGTGTACAGAGACGAATAAAGAAACTATCGTACCCGTTATCGCCGATTCGCAGGGTAACTTCTATTATACATTGCCCGCCATCGCGACCGGTACGCCGACATTCACCATACTCGCCGAGTTCATTTCCGATCCCAGCTATACCGGCCCGGGCACCGGCGCTGCCGCGCCCAAGAAAACCACATTCGCGCTTGGCGTAGGCGTGACGGTCGCCGTTACGTCGCATACCAACAACGCATACATCGCCAACGGCACCATCGAGGCGGGTTCCCTTTCCGTCACTGCCACGTCCGGCAGCGAAGAGGATAAAATACTCTCGAGCGCAACAGCCAAAGCAGGCTATTCGCAGGGCGATATCGGCATGGGCGGCGCGATCGCCATACACGTCGCTTCCGCAAAAACGCGCGCTGCAATTCTCTCCGGCGCGACCGTATATTTAATGGAAGGCGGCGACGTAAACGTCAAAGCATCCTCCACGGAGCGGTTCGCCACCTCGGCCGATGCCGTGAGCACAGGGCAAGCCTCCAAAGTGGGCGTAGGCGCGGCCATTGCTGTTTCCGTACTCGGCGTGGATGTCGTATCCGGCGTGGATGACGGAGCGGATATTATCGGCGTTACCGGATATACCGCAGAAGAAGGCGTCCCCGTAACGGGCGGCTCTATCGGTTCCGTTACGATCCATGCGACGCATAGCAGTACGGAAGCGTTGCTTGCGAGGGCGGGTTCGGCCGGTGGTGTTTCCATCACGCCTGTGCTGGCGTTGGATATTTCCGGCATATATGTGGATGCGTACATGGGCGGGTCGGATCATGGCATCGACTCTATCGGGGATATCGATATATTTGCAGAAAATGCAGTTCAGCGTGAGGCCGCAGCCAACGCCGCAGCAGCGGGCGGCAGCGTAGGCGTCGGCGCTTCGGTCGCGATCACGATACTCAACGACAGCGCCCGCGCAATGCTCAAGCGCAATGCGCGCGCCAGGAGCGTACGCGTACGCGCCGTGAGCAGGAGCTCGCTGACCTCCAATTCCCGTGCGGGTTCGCAAGGCGCCACCAGCCAGGGTGGCTCAGGTTCCACGGCCGCCTCCGGCTCGGGCGAAGAAAGCGAGTCAGGCGAAGCGGACGCACAAGCAGACCGAAGTATCGCCGGCGGGAGCAATCTTTCCCGCCGGTCAGGGAGCACAAACGTTAACCAGAATACCGTAAGCGGACTTACCGCCAACCGCCAGACCGCGCAGACCAGCGAAGGCAATATTCAGGTCGCGGCCGCATTTAATCTGAACATTTTTGTCAACCGCGCCGAAGCGTTTATTGTGAGCGCGGTGGTTGAAGCCTATCAGCCCGAAGGGGAAGGGACATCCGAAGAAGGCAGCGATATACCCGCTGCGGGCAGCGTGATTGTGGAATCCCGCAATGATACCGACGCGGCCATCTATGCAAACGCCAGCGCGACCAACGCGAGGACCGGCGTGGGCGTTGCCGTTGCCATCAATATTGTTACCTATTACAATATCGCCCATATCGACGATGCACAGATCACCGCCGTTACGCTGGATGTAACCGCGCTGATGTATGAACCTGCCGTCGCCACCCAAGAAACGCAGCCGGAAGAAGAGGAAGACCTGAATCTCGTTGAAGCGCTGGTGCGCGAAGCCGTTAGAAAACTGGTGAACGAGGTTGCGGAAGCGATGGGGCTTCAGAACTTCTTCAGCACCGAAGATCTTGCGGCATTCCTTAGTTCCCTGATCGGCGATATCGTAGGCCAGGCCGCACAAACGCTGCTAACGGATACCGGGCTGGAGAATTTAATAGGCAATGATATCGGAGAGAAGATAGAGGAACGCCTTGCTACATTGGGTACGCTCAGCAACGAAGTGTTCGCCTCCGTGAAAGACGCCGTTCTGAATAAGCTGCTCACAAAAATTCAGGAGCAAGTTTCCGCCGCGTTCACGCCGACCGAACCTACCACATCCCCGGCGAATACGCTTACTCCAGGCAGCGAACTGGAGAATGCTGCGACCGCTATCGCCGATGAGCTTTTCGGTGAGATCGTCAACATTACGCAGCTGATGACCTTCCTCAAGGGGAATGTGGCTGCCACGCTTAAGACCAAAGCTACACAGATTCTCAGCGACGCGGGCAAGGCATTGACCACCGCGGCGCTTGACACGCTTTCCGGCTGGCTCAATCTCAAGATTGAGGAGGAAGACGACAGCCCCTCGCATGCGTTCATCACACAGTCGATCGCCGGTGCGGGCGCATCCAATGTGGGTATCGCGGGCAGCGTGGCCATTGCCGTGATCGCGGGCACCACCAGAGCGTACGTTGCGGGCGTACAGCTAGGCACAGATTGCCCCATCGTAGTTTCCGGGGATATGCGCATCCATGCGACCGCGCGGCAAAGCGAGGATACGACAGCCAGCTCCGCCGTCGGCGCAGACGGTACGGCGGACCAGAACCTGAACGCGGGCGCAGGCTCGGATGTCGGCAACGGCAGCAGCGCGGGCACCCAGTATGACTCGGTCACAAACGGCAAGCTGGTAGTCGGTTCCATGACCAACGGCACCGTAACCACCTCCGGCAGTCAGGCCGCAGGCGGCACGGTTATACTGACCGTAACGCCGGATGAAGGCTATAAGCTTGGCAATACCATTACGGCTACCCGCAGCGATACCGGCGAAACGATTACGCTTATGCCCGGTGCCGACGGCGCCTATACTTTTGCAATGCCCAATGATCTTGCGGATAGCGCGACCATTACCATTGCGGCCTCGTTTGTGGAAAATCCGCACACCGTGAATACCAACGTTACCGGCGGAAACGGCGCACTCACAGTGACCACGCCTGGCAACAGCACGGCAGCGGCGACTTCCTCCGCCAAAATGGGCGACAGGGTCATGGTTACCGTCAAGCCGGACACGGGATATAAGCTCAAGGATAATACGCTTGAATATACCTACACGGTAAACGGCGAAGACTTTACCAAGAAGATCGTCGTGATCGAGGATGCCGTTCAGAACATCTATACCTTCTACATGCCGGATGCCAACGTGACTATAAGCGCGCAGTTCGAAGAAGTTACCGGCGGTTCTACGGGCGGTACCACCACCCCGGCAAAGCCGACCAACAGCAGCGGCAAGACCGTGGGCGTCGGTGCGGCGTTTGCGCTCAACGTGGCGCATATGACGGTTGAGGCCGGCGTAGGCGCGAACTGCAGCGTCACCGCAGGCACGCTGTCCATCCGCGCGGAAGGCATAAACGACCTTAAGACCATCTCTGTATCCGGCTCCGATCCCCTCGCGGACAGCGATGGCGAGGGTGGCACGACGAGCGGCACGCCAAAGGATATTTCGGTGGATGCTTCCGCCGCGGTGGGCCTGATCTACAACACGGTGCGCGCCTATGTGGAAGCGGGTGCTTCCATCGTGACCACCGGCAGCGATGCCATCAACCTCAACGAGACGGAATATGAAACGGAAGAGGAAGCGGCGGCCAATGCGGAGCTGGTGAACTTCCATCTTTCCTCTAACCAAAAAGGCAGCACGCTTACCCAGGCGAGTGGTTTTGCCGTGGGAAACTCCACCTCCGTGGGCGCGGCGGTGGCAATCAACATCGCCTACTCCAATGTGCTGGCGCAGTTCCTTGGCACAGGCCATATCAACGGAACAGCAAAGGTCGTTGCGTATACCTATAATGAAGATGACAGCAACGCGATTGCAACGGCCATGGGCGCGGATCTGGAACGGTATCTCTCCAAGTTCCGAAAAGGCGTGGACGGCGCTGAAAAAACGGCGGACGATATATTAAACGGCAACTATACGAATGAAGATACCGGCACATCCAACAACAATAATCAGACTGCCGGGAAGATCAATAACGAACTGAATAACAACAACAGCACGGAGCAGCAGGGTTCGACCAACACCACGCAAGCCAGCAACAACCTGCCGCTTTCCTCCAACGCTCTGCGCAGCCAGGATACCAGCACGACCGGCACGCCGGACGGCGCTACCGGCGAAGCGCAGGGTGAAGTGAACAACAGCACGGGTACTGGCAGCGGGACGGGCACAATCCCCACCTCTCAAGGCGCGCAAACGCAGGGGCAGAAGATACAGGTTGCCGCGGCGGTGGCCCTGAATATTACGCACCACATCGCAAACGCTTCCGTACTGGGCAGCCTTACGGCCAGAAATATCGCGGTGCTGGCGGATAACGACGGCAACTTCCGTTCGCTGGGCACCGGCATCGCCATGAGCCTGGCGCAAAGCAGCACATCCATAGCTATGGGCGTAGCGGTTTCCGTCAACTGCAACCAGGCTGCGGCGACGGTTGGCGGTACCGTTACGGCAACAGGAGATACGGGTACGGCTGGTAACGACGGCGGCATATCCGTCGAAGCAGAACTGACCCAGAACATGGATGGCGAATACAAGGGTTACCTCGGTGCGCAGGCGCTTGCGGGCGCAGTTTCCGGGTCGGGTAACGCTGCCATCGGCGGCGCGGTCGCCATCATCGTTTCGAAGGCCAATACAATATCCGTAATACTCGCCAATGCGGTCATCAAGGGCGGCGACATCACGATTACCGCGTTTGATAAGAGCAAGCTTGCGGTACGCGCAGGCGGCATCAGCATTTCCACCGGTGCAAAAGTAGGCGTGGGCGCATCCTTCGCGCTGGTGTATGCGCACAATGTCGTGCAGGCGCTTGTCGGCAGCGGCGCACACATCACCGCAGGCTCCCTTACGGTGAACGCACAAAAACGCCGCGTGGATTTCTCGGATTACGAAAGCGCGTTCGGCCTTGACAACCTCCTTACCGACTCAACCGGTACGGATGTGCCGGACAGCGAGAAGGGCCTCATCGACTTCAAGAAGCAGGAAGACACACAAGCGTATACGATCGACATCAATATCAGCACAGATAAAGTGCTGGATATGGTCGACTTACTTAACTTCCTTTCCTCGACCAATTATTATGCAGAATCTATTGCGGGCGCGATAAGCGGCGGCAGCGGCACGGCTTCCGTGGCGGGCGCCTTTGCGATGCTTTTCTTCTTCAATATCACCGAGGCGCTCATCGGCGAGAACGCCGTCATCGCCCTGACTGGCGGCATGGAAGTCAACGCGGCTTCGGATACCACCGCTCGCGTCATCGCGGGCGCGCTCAGCGCCAGCGGCTCCAAGGTCGGCGCAGGGCTGACCGTGGGCGCGCTCGCAAACGACGACGCTGTGACGGCGGGCGTTGGAAAAGACGCCGTTATCATCGTCGGCGGCAGCTACAAACAGAATGCTTCCGCGAAAGCGGACTTTATGGTCATCACCATTGCGGCCACGCTCAGCGCCGGAAGCGGCACCGCATTAGGCGGCGCAATCGACTGCATCGTACAGAACAGCAGGGTCAATTCGTATGTGGGCGAAAACGCCAGCATTTCCGCGACCGGCGATGTGGAGATCAGCGCCGATACCGACTCCTTCCTGCTGCTTGTGTCCCTTTCCGCGGCGGGCAGCACAGGCAGCGCGGCGGCAGGCGGCACGTTTGCCATCATCATCACCAGCAACGCGGCCACGGCAAGCGTCGGTAAGCTGGTTGAAATCACAAGCAGCAACGGTTCTGTCACGGTTCGCGCCTATACAAAGGAAAAACTGGTCAGCGTTCTGGCTTCCGCTTCTGCGAGCAACGGTACCGCCGTCGCAGGCGCGCTAAGCGTACTCATCGCCCGCTCCGTGACGCAGGCGCTGGTGGGCGAGGGCGCGGTGATTCACGCATACAAGGATGTCAATGTGCTTTCAAACGGTGATGCATGGATGTTGGTAATCGCCGCGTCGCTTTCCGGCGCGAGCACCAACGCGATCGGCGCGACGGTCAGCGTCGGCGTGTTCCGCCGTACGGTGGAGGCGGCAGTCGGAAGCGGCGCCATACTGACGGCTGATAACGGCAACGTACTCGTGCAGGCGCTCGGCAGAGACTGGACGCTTTATATCACGCTGGCGGCTGGCGCTTCGGGCACCAACGCCATCACCGGCACCATACCCGTAATCGTCTCGGACAGCACCATAACCGCTGGCGTTGGGAATAACGCGGAGCTTAGGGCGGGCGATTCCATTGGCGTAATTGCGGATATTGACTCCCACCTGTACGCGGTGGCGGGCGGCCTTGCAGGTTCCGGCACCACGGCCGTCGGCGCGACGCTTTCCACCGCCGTGCTGATTAATCACGTATATGCGCTCATAGGGGAGAGCGCCAAGCTCTTTGCAAACGGTATGTATAACGCTTCCAACCCCGGCGCGGCGGGCATCACCCTGCCCAACCGCGCGGCGCGGCGCAGGGGCGTCATCATAAGCGCCACTGCCTCCGAGGATATTCTGCTCATTTCCATAGCGGCGGCAGGCTCCGGCTCCACTGCGGTTACCGGCGTTGTCAATACGCTCGTTGCGCAAAACACAGTTCAGGCGAAAATCGCCAACCATGCGCAGATTGAGGCCAGGGGTGCAAGCGCTACCTATACCGTTGCCGAGGGGGAAGGCGGCACAACCGTTACCACCACAAGCGATGTGCTGGTACAGGCGGAAGATGACTCATTTATATTAAACCTCGCCGGCTCGTTATCCGTAAGCGGATCGGTCGGTGTAGGCGGGACCATTGTCGTATTGGTATTCAACAAAACTGTGACCGCGGATGTGGGCACGGGTGCTGTCATGCACGCGGATGGAAACGTTGCGGTGAACGCTTCCGCTTACGACGACCTGTACCTGCTGGCTGTCGCCCTTGGCGGCGCGGGCACGGTGGGCGTTGCGGGCGGTGCCAATGCGTTGGTATTCCAGAACCGCGTCACCGCCGCGCTGGGCGGCACGGTGACTGCAAACGGCGATATCGCCGTTGCTGCGAGCACCGACAGCCTGCTCGTAAATGTCGCCGCGACTGCGGGCATAGGCGGCACTGTCGGCGTGACGGCCGTAGCGGTTGTGACGTATTTCTATAATGAAACGCTTGCCTATATCAAACAAAATGCAGTATTGAGAGCGGATTTTGACCATAATGCAAAAGGCAGCGTTACGGTGCAGGCCTCCTCCAAAGAATTTGTTACCGCGGATGCCGCGGGCGCAAGCGGCAGCGGCACGGTTTCGGTCGGCGGCACGCTGGATGTGGTCGTTTCCAAAATCGTCACCAAGGCTTATACAGAGAGAAATGCGGGTATCACCGGTTACGACGTAAGCGTGCTTGCCGCGGATGATTACGACCTGCTTGCCATCGTAGGAACAATAGCGGTCAGCGGCGTTGTGGGCGTGGGCGTAAGCGCGCTGGCGGCGGTGTTCTTCAATACGGTTACCGCCGAAATCGGCATAGGCAACACCATCGTTGCCGCGCGGAATATTCACATTGCGGCCTCCTCGGACCGCCGCGCGAATGCGTATGTATTCACCGCAGGCGGCGGCGGAATCGTGGGCGTTTCGGGTACCATTGCCGTGGTGGTGGCGGGCAGTAAGCTCAGCCAGGACGCGCATGACGGCATTTATGTAAGCAAAGGCGATTATTCCGCCATGGATCCGCAAACGCAAATGGACGGCGCCTTTGCCGCCGCCAACAGCGCGGCGCTTTCATGCAAGCCGGAAGAAAGCCTGGACGATCTGCTTGCGGGCGACGGCCAGTACGCCGATGAGCAGGGCGTGGACGGAAACGGATACGGGCAGGATACCTCCGGCTCTTCCACCAGCGAAAGCGGAATGAACGATGATCTCTACGACGAGACGGCGGGCGCTTCGCACGACAAGGTTCAGGGCCCCGTCATCAACGGCTATGCCCTTACGGATACTACCTCCGCCATCGTGCGCAGCGGTTCCGCACTGACGGCACAGACCGGCGACATCAATGTATTGGCCGGCGACAACCTCAATGCGGACCTGATCGCGGGTACTCTGGCCGTTGGCGGTTATGCCGGCGTGGGCGTAGGCATTGCGGTTGCGGTACTCTTCTCCAATGTGCAGGCGGTGGTGGAAAGCGGCGCAACGCTTTCTGCCGGAGGTGCCGTTACCGTGCAGGCGACAGCGGGCGCGAACGAGCTGAGCATCCCGTCCATCGGCGACGGAACGGATGAAATCAACGATAAAATCAAAGCGGACGCATCCGATAGTACGACTTCCACAATCCGCGTAATCTCCGTCACCGGCAGCGGTGGAATCGTGGGCGTAAGCGTGGCAGTTGCGGCGTTGTATGTCAATACCGAGGCGCACGCCATACTGGCAGGGGATGTAATCAAAGCAGCCTCCGTCAGCGTGCTGGCCGGCACGAATTTCGGTCAGGCGCTTGCGATCACACTTTCGGCGGGCGGCGGTGCGGTATCCGTCAACGGTTCCATTTCTGTGGTCTACTACGAGGGTACGGTGGAAGCCTCCATCAGCGGCACGGCGTCTCTGAGCGGCGTAACCGGTTCCATCACGGTCCGGTCTGCCGGCAATACCAACGCGCTTGCCGTAGCCTCCGCTTTTGGCGGCGGCGGTGTGGCGGTCAACGCCGGTATGGCGCTGGCCATCAACCGTACCCGTATCGATACCTTTATAGGTCGGGGCGTTACCATCAACGCGCCGCTTGCGGCGATCCATGTGAATACGGACTTCACGGCAGAGGCGCAGGCCGTCATTATCAGCGTGGCGTTTGGCGGTGTGGCTGTGGGCGTAACGGTGTCCATTGCCATTAACAGGCCGGTCTCGCTTACTTACATTGGCGGTACTCCGGATGGAGTGGATGCGCACCCCGGTTCTGCCGGGTCAAACGGATTTGTTCACGCAAACAGTGTAGAAGTACAGAACGATATCGACGGCGATGTAAAGGTGGTCGGACTTGGCGTTGCGGCGGGCAGCAGCGTTGCGGTAAATGGCGCTGTGGCGCTCGGCTTCAACCGGGTCATTGGCTACGCCGCGATCAACAGGGCAAACGTACAGGCAAACAGCATCGCGGTGATCGCGTTGATGGATGGCGATACCACCGTTATTGTCGCTTCGCTGGTCGCGGGCATGGTGGGCGTTGGCGCAACCGTGGCGCTTTCCCAAATTAAGAGCGATAACAGGGCCATCATCGATGTCACCGGCGTTAGTGTTACGGCAGGCAGCATTGCCGTGCAGGCCGGTAGGGCGGCGTGCCCCTACGACTCGCAGGCACTTACTTCTGCAATCACGGGTGCTGCAGGCAGCGTTGCGGTTGCGCTGAACTTCGCCATCGCCATCAACAGCGCGGAGAACATTGCGCAGGTCATGGGCGATCTTTCGGGCGGGATTGGCGGCCTGACTGTAACCGGTACATTGACCATTTACGCCAACGGCAACACGCGTGCTTACGCCATCATTGCGGGGGCCTGCGTCGGCGGCGTTTCGGCCAACGTGTCCTCTTCCACGGCACTGCTTTCCAGCGTCCAGGAAGCCAAGCTGACGGGTATGGCCATGTATACGCTGGGCTTGTTAAGCGTCCGGTCGGATCAAAATGTGAATTTCAGCGAATACGGCGTTTTCGATCTCATATTTGACATAGGCGGTTCCACGCCGAGCGCGGACAATAAGCACTGGACGTTCACCGCCATGGCGCAGGCATACATATTCTCCGCGGCGGCGGCATTGGTAGCCGTTACCGCAAACGTAGCGACGGCTACCGCAAACGCCACCGGCCGCGCGCTGGTGGATGCGGCAGCGCTTACCGCTTCGCAGGGGATCACCGTAACGAGCAACGGCCGGTCCGTCGCCAGCGTTAATATTGATAACCTGAGTATCGCTTATGCGAGTGTGGGCGTCATGGTGGGTTACGCCTATGCCGAAGGCACATTCGAGGCATTGCTCATCAGCAACGGCGGTATCACCGCGCGCGACGGCGCAGGCAACCGCAAGGACATCATAATCAGCACCACGTATACCGCGGATGCGGACGCGGTAATTACGCCGGCCTGCGGCGGCATTGATGTAAGCTATTACTCGGTTGGGGTCAATACCGCGATCGCAAAGGTGAATACCCTAGCGAACGCGGGTATTGGCGGCACCGGAGCAATCATCGCCAGGGATATCCGCGTAACTACCGTCGGCATCGCAACTGCGATGGCAACCATCAAGACGCCTATACTTTCGGCCAGCGCAGTCAAGGTGGCTGCAAACTCAGCGGCGGCAACTTTAAGTGCAACACAAAGCGCATACATCAAAGATGTAAGCAATATCACGGCAAACAGCGTCAGCGTGATTGCGGAGTTCAACAAGGGCAGAACAGATTTGGGCGCGGTTGCCTACCTGGGCGGTAACGGCGGCAGCGCAAGCGTATCGCTGGCCAGCGCCAAGGCCGATACGGCAATCGCCACAGCGAATACGCAGAACAGGGCGTACCTTAGCGGCGCTACCATCACGCTCACCGGCGCATTGACCGTACGCGCGGACAGCACTTCCATCGCAAAGGCCAATATACTGAAAGATACGGTTTCGTTAAGCGTTGTCGGTATCGGCGTAACGGTGCTGACAGCGCATGCCAACGGCACGTTTGAAGCGACGGTGGATGGCGGCAGCATTACGGCGGCTTCCGTCAACATTCAGAACAACTACTATGCGAACGCCAACGCCGTGGCAATGCAGCCCAACGGCGGCGTATCCGTAGCGGGCCTCGATATCAAGGTCAACACCGCGATTGCGGATGTCGGCGTGATCGCTAATGCGGGCATATCGGGCAGCGGCAGCATAAATGCGGGTTCGGGTAACATTACGGTACTCCTGACCGGCGAGGCTTACGCCACGGCGGGCAATGAAAAGCCCATTTTGAGCGTCAGCGCGGTAAGCGTAGCCGCCAACGTCGTTATAGCAACGCTGCAGGCGGTGCAGCATGCATACATTACGGGCATACAGATTACTGCGAAGGATGTCAGCGTAATCGCGGAGTTCAACAAAGGCAAAACGGACGTGGGCGCGGTCGCTTACCTGGGCGGTAACGGCGGCAGCGGCAGCATATCGCTGTATACCGCCACGGCGGACGCCGCGACCGCGACTGCGAATACCGAGAACAAGGCATACGTCAGCGGCGCGGCCATCACACTCACCGGCGCGTTGATTGTTCGTGCGGACAGCACTTCCATCGCAAAGGCGAATGTGCTGAAGGATACGGTTTCGTTGAATTACGTCGGTATCGGCGTGACCGTTCTCATTGCCTACGCCAACGGCACATTTGAAGCGACGGTGGATAGTGGCAGCATCACGGCAGCATCCCTTAACATTCAGAACAACTATTATGCCAACGCAAATGCCGTGGCGATGCAGCCCAACGGCGGCGCATCCATAGCTGGCCTCGATATCAAGGTCAACATCGCGAAAGCGGATGTGGGTACGATTGCCAATGCGGGCATCTCCGGCAGCGGCAGTATCGGTACGACGGGCGCGGTGGATGTGCTCCTGACCGGCGAGGCTTATGCTGTGGCGGGTTCCGAGCAGCCGATATTGAGCGTTGGCGTGGTCAGTGTTGGCGCCAATGTGATTACTGCGACGCTGCAGGCAAAGCAGTATGCCTTTATCAAGGGCATGCAGGTTACCGCGAGCGCAGCAAGCGTCATTGCTAAATTCAACGAGGCAAAGACCGTCGGCGCGACCGCCGTCATCGGCGGCAACGGCGGCGGAAGCCTCTCGCTGCTCGCGGGTGAAGTCAATAAGGCAACCGCCACCGCAAATGTTACCAACCACGCTTATACTGAAAACGCGGGCTTTGATGTAACCGGCGCGCTAATCATCAAGGCTGTCAGCACGTCCTGCGCAAAGGCTGACGTCATCAACAGCGACGTCAGCGTATCGTTGATTGGTGTTGGCGTGCTGGTAATGAAAGCGGATGCAAAGGGTAATTTCAAGGCGTACATGAGCACTGGCGCGTTCAATGCAAATGCCGGTTCGCTTACCATTGAAAACAACTATACGGCAAACGCTTATGCGGTTTCCACGCAACCGTCGGGCGGCTTCAACTTTTCGCTTGCCGAAGTCGCGGTGAACAAGGCGGATGCGGATCTCGCCGTTGCGGCAGACGCATACATCACGGGCAGCGGTTCCGTCGTATCCGGAAACAGTGTCAGCGTGAAGGTAAACGGCAGCGGCAGTTCCATCACAAAGATCATCCCTGCGGAAGTGGCCATCAGCGGCGTCTCGATTGCCATCAATCAGGCGACCGCGCTGCTTTCGGCAATACAAAACGCCTATATCAGCGGCAGCGGCAGCGTTACTTCCAACAATGGCAGCATAACGGTAGACTCCATATTCACAGCGACTGCAAACGCACAGACCGGCAGCAACGCGGGCGGCGCGGGTGTTTCGCTCATAAGCGGCGGCGTATCGACGGTCAGCGCAAAGGCGCAGATCACGAACAGCGCATATATCCGCGATGCTTCGGTAACGGCTGAAAGAGGCAAGGTGGCCGTCAGCGCAACGGGCAATACGACGGTCCTTTCCGAATCGCTTTCACCCACACTGACGATCAGCGTGGCTTCGTTTGGCGCCGTGATCGTGTACACAGACGTCAATGACGTTGTAAAAGCATTTATCGACGGCACCGCGGTCGTCAGCGCCAAACAGGTGGATGTGTTCTCAAGCGGTACTTCCAAAGCGACAGGCAAAGGCAATCCGCCCAGGGTTTCCGTTTCGCTCGCCAACGGAAACAGCGTTGAAGTGACCGTATATGCGGGCAACGGCAGCGGGAAGATCACCCAAGCTTATATCGGCACGGGCGCAAAAGTGACCGCAACAGGCGTTCAAACCGACAGCTTCAGGGGCATCACCGTAAAAGCCGACTCCATCCTGGAGGTCACCGCCTCTTCTGCAAAGGGCGTCAGCATAGGCGCCGTAAACCTGGGCGAATACGATATCAAGACGATCGTAAGTAAGGTAATGACAAGCGCCTATATTGACGGTGAGGCAACCTCGTACGAGCATATTGATGTGCTTGCGAATGACACTGTTAGGGCCAGCGCGGATGCTTCCATCGTCAACGGCGGCATTCTCAATAAGAGCACATCCTATGCGCGAAATATTGTGAATAACCAGACTGCGACCGCAGCCGTGGGCGGCAGCGCCAAGCTGAACGCGCAGTGGAACATCACCGTGCAGTCCACAATCTCTTCCATAATGAACGCCGTCATCGCAAGCGATGCCTACGGTTTGGGCGCGGCGTCCACCATGTATGCCTACAACACGCTGTATCGCAACACCTATGTGAATATAGGCGACGGCGCGACGATTGTATCGGCAGTCGGTAATATTACGATGCTCGCCAAGGCGGATACTGCGGATATCGACTCCAGCGCCACTGGCTTTACCGGCTCCGCATGGGCGTCCGGCGGCGGACCCAAAGCGGAGGCTACGCTGATATCGGATACAAAGACAACGGTTGGCAGCGGCTCTACTATCGAAGCGGTCTATGGCGAACTCAAGATCATGGCGGAAAGCTACAGCGATGTGTTCGCCTACGCGTATCGCAAAGCGGTAGAACTTGCGGGCAGCAACCGCAGCGACACCACCATCACCGTGCGTGAGACCGTAAAGGTTACTATCAACGACGGCGGTACGGCGAAGACCCGTATTGTCGGCAAGCTGACGACCATCGGCGCTTATATCAATAAGCAAAACATACTGAGTTATTCCATCTCCTATACCGCTGCCGCAGGCTCCAACACCAAGGCGTATGCAACGATCGATTTGGTCAACGACCTGGATACGGTCCTCGGCAATGCCTATGTAGGCGGCGTGGAGGAGTTGGTAATAGAAGCGCGCGTCACGAACATGAATTTGACGAGCAGGACTTATGCCGAAATCGTAGGCGCGACGGGCTGGGTCTATGCGGAATCCAAGGTCAGCGGTAACTGCAACGCGGATATAGCGGTAAGAAATACCGGCGAGGTAGCGGGCTACCGGGTTTATATCACGGCCGATTCGCCGTCTATCAGCAGCACCACAGTCAACCGTGACGCGACCGCCATCGCCAATACCATCGTGAACTACGTATGGGAAAAGGTGAAGGAAGTCATTACGCGCGTTGTGAAAAAGGTCAGCAAGATCCCCATCATCGGCTGGTTTGTCAAGTGGATTACAGAGACCATTATCCGCTGGGTGGATGTGCTGGTGAAGTACGTATTCTATTCCGATGCGGAGCAGCAGCAGACGGGTACGTTCAGCTCAAACGGCAGTATCAGCTTCAACGGCGATGCGCACATTGGCGGCGCAGCGGCGGGGCTGTACCTCGATATCTATGACGACGGCTCGGTGAACTGCGTCGGTGCGGATACATCCCTGGGCAATACGAGCAGCTTCATCACCTATGGCGACGGTACGGTTATGGTAGAGGGGCTGTACAATGACGATATAGGCTCCTTAACGCTTACCGCACAGAACGGCGGCGTCAGCGGCAGCGGCAGAATATACACCAACAGCTTCCTGCCCAACGTTATAATCAACAATTACTCGAATAGGACGCTGATAATCAAGGACCTTACGCTGTATAACGGCAGCCTCGGGATGCCCAACATCAGGGTAAACTCCGGCGATGGCAGCGCCAGCTTCACCTATCTCTTCGGCGATGAAACGCCTGCCCTGACGATCAATTCCCTTAGCGGGCGCGATGTGATATTCGGTGTGGGCGAAACGCGTGAGACGGATCTTGGCGAAGGTCGCCTGACACTGAATATGTATGGCGGCAGCGTCTATACGGAGCAGAATTCCGGCGGCGGCGCGTTTGTGGCGGCCAACAGGCTAATTATCAACGATGCGGGCAATGTGGGCAACGGCAGCGGCGCGCCTTTCCGCGCATATATATTTGAGGTCGGCGCATATGCCGGCATGAACGGGGTCAGCTTTGGCAACGCGATGCGGGAAACGTATGTGCGTATCGTAGCCAACGGCAATCTATTCACCGAGCTGGGGCTGGTGGTGCTTTGGATGACTCAGGCGGCACAGGATGCGGCTTCGGGCAACCTTGGCACACTGAACCTGCACGGTATCTATGCGGAAGGCGAAGCGTATATCGTGCTGCTTGCGCCGCAGACCATCTGCGCGGATAAAGGGACCGAGGCGGAGGTCATCACAGTGACGACGCCGCGCAGCCACATGGCGATGGCGTTCTCGCGCGATGTGGCGACGGTCATTTCACTTCCAGATGGCTCCATTACCAGCAAGCCGATACCTGTTGCTTCGGACGGCAGCGATTCAGGGTATTATCTTACCAGCGACGGCCTTGTTACGCTTCCCGTGGATACCACCTTCTCGGCGGAACAGTACTATTCGGAGGTCGACGGGTACAAGTATTACACGCTCCCCAACGGCGCGGCGGTGATAACGGATGCAAACGGCAAGCTCATCAGCATCGTTACACGCGAATATGACCCGGCGGACAGCTCCGAAGGCTACGGCACATCCTATTCGTTCGACAATATCCATGTCCAGGTCGACGGTGATGGAAACGTCGTATCCATCACCATCACGGGTTCGGGGGCGGCTTACGATCAGCTCATCACATTTGATGAAAACGGCAAAGCGCTTATGCAGGTAGGCGAAAACGGCGCAACGATTTACATCGAGTCCACCTCGGATCTCGGCTGGATACTGCCAAACGGCATCAAGATCTATTACAAGCAGGTGTTTATCGATAACGCGGGCAATGTGGTCACGGGTACCATCATCGGCAGCGGCTCTACCCAGGGATCCAAACTGCTGGTTCTTGAAGACCTCAACGGCAGTTATGACGAGAACTATCTGTTCCATGTGGTGGAAGTCAAAGCGAACGAAGGCGGGGAATATGAATTCGCCGCGGGCTATACTTATACGAGAACCAAGCTGATTACGGCCATCGGCTTGTCTACGGGCGCTATACTGCAAACCCTGGAGCAGGCGCGGGCGGCCGTACAATCGGCGCTCAGCGGCATTACGGCTGATGAGCTTGCAGTTGAATTCAGGAATACAATCGTCCCTGATGAAGGAGACATGGATGCTGTACTGGCGAGGGCGCTGGCCGACTATATCGTCAATAAAGTCAAGGCAGTTATTGCAAACAATATTGCGCTGAATGTTGATCTGAGCCTGAACAAAACTACCGTACAGACAGGTGAATCGACAGCTACCTTCACAACGGCCGTTTCATATATCATAACCATCCGCGAAGCCGATGCGTTCCTGACGGCTTTGGCGAGTACATACGGCAGCCATACGTTTAGCTCCGTGTCCAAGACGCTGACGTATACGGTCTCCGGTACGGGCGCGGGCGAGAACAAGGTCAGCAAAAACACAACGGCCGCCGCGAGCGATACGGGCACCAGCACCGCGCTTTCAAACAGCACGATCCATGACGTTTCCTCCGTAAACGGCAGCGAAGCAAGCGAATGCGTGACCTCCGGCAAGCTGGTTGTATTAAAGTCGGCGAGCGGCGGCTACCAGGTCTATAACGGCGCATACAGCTACGAACTGGAGGCGGTGAACACCAGCGATACGGTATCCTATTACCGTGTGGTGCTCGGCACAGGAAATACGGGCCGTTACAACGAAATCAAGGATATTCTGTTCAGGCTGGATCATATGACCGGCGGCATGAGCCTGATTAAGCTCGGCGCACGGACTGGCAGCGGCGAAATCACCTCAACGCCTGCGGGAGAAACCGTTACCTATTCCTATAACGGCGGCTATATCAAGACCGACGGCGGGTATCTGTTCGTAGACTTTGCAAACTTTGCGGATGGATGGAATGTTGCCGACAAGGCCGGCATCAAGCTGATCAGCGGCCGCGTTGTGGCCGTGTTCCCCGACGGCACCATGACCTATGTGGCGATTGAGCGCGGTTCGGATGGCGATGTGGAAGATGCGACGATCTCCGTCGCGCCGGGCATGACGCAAAAAGTGGATTCCAACGGCGATGCGGTTTACTCCGAGATGCAGTTTGGGTACTACAGAGACGGCGTGCGGCTAAGTGTGAGCGAGCTGGCCGAACTGGGCATTGCGCAGGCGACCTTCTATTCGACGGGCGTCGATACGATATACCTTAACGCACTCGCGATTGCGGAAGCAAAAGGTTTGGCGCTGAGGACTATCATGGTAGACGGGCATTATGTTTACAACACAAGCAGCGATCCGGTTTACGCACTGCAGAGCCGCAAGGCGGGTACTGTAAGCGGCACTTACCAATATAAGGTTTCCCGTAACGGAGAAGCTTACAGCGGTGTGCTGGGCATCAATACCGGCATCTTTGGTTTCCCAATCTACTTCACCGTGAACGATGGTATCATTGAGCTCACGGATGACGAGCTGAAATATCTTGACCAGTACGGCGCTACATTGAGCAATGTTTCACTCACGCCCGTCTATGTGTACATGGATGGTACGGTGGTCATCAGGCCGGTCACCTCGAACGGCCGTGTAGGCGCACAGATCACCTATATGGGTGCAAGCAATGCGTTTGCCATGAGCGAGGATGTGGATGGCTATAAGATCGTCAGCCAGTACATGCGTGTAGTGGATATTGATACGGCGACGGCCGATCTTCCTGTGGGCACCATACTGTATCTCAACGAGTTTTATGAGATCACGGCCTATCTCAAGCCCGACGGCACCTTCCGCGTGTATACGGATGGCAGTGTGTTCGGCGATACAGATACGATCTATTCCGAATACGCGTCGGATGCGAACGGTATGGACGTGACCATCTCAAAGGGAACGCCGACCTATCTGCAGGAGATCATGGATGATGTGTATGTCTCGCTGGATGGGTTCGACAATTACAATTACAACGGCACTTCCTACTTCTCCTACAACAGCGACGGTCAGCTTGTAAAGCTCGCCGCCGGTTGGGCACAGTATGAATACAGGACCAACGATGAAGGTGTCGCTAAGCTCGCTTACGTAACAGACCTTGCCGCGGATATCAACGTGGAAGATACCCTTGCCGCATACGGCTCCACCTACGAGCTTGCCCGTGTAATCTATGACGCACAAGGCAATGTGCTCCTTTCCATCATCAACAACGACCGCGCCGGCAACGCGGTGTTTATACTTGCCGACGGCGCGACCATCGACTCGGAGGAGAACCTTTCCGCCGTCGCGGCAAACACCAAGCGCAATTATAAACCGCTTGCGGGCGACACTGCCGTTGCCATCGGCAATATACTTGCGGATACGCTGATGCTCAGCGTGCATAATCCGGCTACAGGCGTTATCAACCTGACGGATCTTGCGGGCGATACCACGGACATCGATATCGTTTCCGATAAGATCACTTTCGAGGTCGCAGACGGCGGACAGCTCTTCACGGAGGCGAATCCGCTGGTAATCGCGCCCAGAACCCAAGGCGGCACGATAGATGTAACCTTCCGCGCGAAGAATGGCAAAGCGTATGCGGGCACCGCCTACATCTTAGCACAGTCAAGCGTGAACCTTCTGAATTCGGTCATCGGCGCGGCGGACGGCTACGCAGCGGATGTCAAGCTGAATATCGCAACGGGCGACGTGCTGTTCTCTGATCTTGAGCTCCAAAATGGCGCAAAGCTGGCGATCCTATTGAATGACGGCGACGCCATTGTGAACAGGCTGACTGTTAAAGGCTTGCTGAACATTACCGACAGCACGGGTGGTCATATAAGCGACATGTTCATCCGCAACGACGGCATAACGGTGGACGGCGGCACTGTGAACGCCACAATAGAAGGCGGCGTTTATTCGGATGCGACGGAGTACGCGAACCTGACGGTAAAAAACAACGGCAGCGTTACGGTCATCGCAGGCGGCCCGATAACGGTGAACAATGTTCTTGTGCAGAACGGCTCCGTTGTGAATATCGACGCGGGCGGCAGTATCACGAGCGGCGCAATCGGAGTGGATAATAGTACGGTAACGCTGGTTTCACACAATGGCGGCATCAGCACCGGCGCCGTTACGGTAAGCGATACCGTGAAGGATGAAGCAAGTGAGCTGCACATGATTGCTTATGCGGATATTTCAACTGGCAAGCTGGTGATCGTGAACGCGGATGCCCACATCACGGCAGGGGGAAAGGTCAACCTGACGGATGTACTGATGGACCCCGGCACACTTTTGATTGTCGCGGCCGATGACATCACCTTCAACCGCATCGAGCTGTTTGGCGGCGGAAACAGGCTGGATATGCGCTCGACCGCGGGCGGCATCTATACCGGCATGGCGGACGGTTATCTCTATGCCGACAGCAGCGATGCTACGGGCGACATCGTTCTTTCGGCAGCGGAGGATATTGGAACAGCGGAACGGTTCATACTCGTGGATATTCCCGCGGGCATGGCGCTCAATATCACGATGGTTCGTAATTACTACCTGGAGGGCGTGCAGCTTGTTGGCAATACGTCCTTCGAACGGATGCGGCCTGTTGTGCAATCGGGTTCCGGCCGGGATGAAAATGGCAATATGCAGCAGGGGGACTACCTGGGCGACGGCGGGATTGAGAATATCGACAGCGCGCTTTTGGCGCAGACTCCGGAAGAACTGGCCGCATGGATTGCGGCAAACGGACGCGACGGCGTGAATAGCCTGCTGACGACGGACGCACTTGCGGCGTTGATCGAAAACGGTTTCATTACGCAGGATGTGCTCCGCACTTTAATCGTGGATGATACGCTCACATACAGCGCGCTGCGCAGCCTCCTGGCGGATGTGACCATCCTGGACCGCTACCGGCAGGTGGCCGAGCGGCTTCGCCTCGCTCTGGCGCCGGCAGCCGCCGGCCAAAGCAGGGTGACGGATACGCAGGCTGCCTTATGGCTGGCTGCCGCGATTGCCGCGGATGAGATAGCAGGGCTTGCGGAGGTGTTTGCGAGCCTGCTGACGGCAGAACAGATTACGGAGCTGATTGAAGCGGCGTGGGCGCAGGCGGCGTATCCGGATGATACCCCGCCCGATGATCCCGCGGCACGCAATTTCACTATCCATATCGGCGTTTCCGCAGGCACGGGGTATGTGTATAACGAGGGCGGCATTCTATTGACGCAGGATACCGGTGATATCACTATCGGGCAAATCCGGTCCGAACGCGGCGACGTCAGCATATATGCGCTTGCAGGCAGCATTCTGGGCGCATTGTCCCCGGTGGGGCAGCATGTATTTGGGCGCGACATCACGCTGCACGCACAAGGCAGCATCGGAAGTTCCGATACCCCACTTATTATAGAGCAGCAGGCGAACAGGCCGACGCTGGCAGGCAGCATCACGCAGCCTGTCGATGACGGCAGCGGCGTGTACGCGCCGGTTGTGGTTGAACGTATCACAACAATGGACGCCGAGGGCAATGAAATATATACATGGGTGCTCAAGGTCGTTGTGGATTACGACTGGCTGCGCGTGTATTACCCTGAAGAGGCGACGCGGCTTGACGCAATAGCGACGGCCGGCAGCGTGTATTTAATTGAGCGTACCGGGGATATGGGCGTGGGTACGATTACCGCGGGGCAGGATGTGCAACTTACCGCACCGGGCAGCATCATGGATACGCGCATACAGGCGCAGCGCGACGCCGGAGAAAGGAACATCTCGGCGGGCGGCAATATCACGCTTGACTCCGCGATGGGCAGTATCGGCGCAACGGATGCGTATCTGTTCCTTGCGACGCCGGGCAGAATCACCGCAAGCGCATACGGCAATATCTGCGTAGCGGATACGGGCGATATGCATATCACCGTGGAAAGCGAGACTGGCAGCATTTATGCCACCGCACAAGGCGACATGACGCTCAGAAACACGGCGATCCGTTTGGGCAGCCCGCAGGATTTGGCGCTGGGCCTGCTCATCGCGGGCGGCACGGTGGATGTTACGGCGCTTGGCGGCATCGTCGAAGGCGACCGGTTGGGGGCGCCTGCCAACATCATCGCGGACAGCATCCGCCTTACCGCACAAAACGGCGATATCGGGACTGCGCAGGATGCCTTTGAGGTGGATACGCAAAACGGCGGCACGGGCGTAGGCACGTTGAGCGCAACGGCGCAAGCGCTCAACATCAATGAAATCAGCGGCAACTTGGTATTAAGCATAATTACCGCCACCGAAGGCGACGTGAAACTGCGTGCGCCGGGCAGCATACTCGATTACAGCGGCAACAATACGGCGATCATGGAAGCGCTCGCGGCGCAGCAGGCCGCGAATGAGGCCAAAAACGCGGCGGATCAGGCGCAGGCACAGGCAGATGTGAAGAATACCCATGCGGATCGTAAGGAAGAGGCATATATAAACGCCCAGGCGGCAACGGCCGCGGCACAGGCAAAAGCGGATGCTGCCGATGCTTCCGCAGCCGCGCTTGCGGCACAGATCGCGGCGGTAACGGCGGATACGACACTATCCGAATCTCAGAAAGCAGCTGCGCTTGCGGCTCTTTACAAAAAGCTTGAAGCGGCGCAGCAAAAGGCTGCGGCAAATGCGCTGGCGCTTGTCGCCGCACGGGCTGCGGAAGAAGCCGCAAGGCAGGCGGCGGAAGACGCGCGGGCTGACGCGGATGACGCGCAGGCGCAGGCGGAACTGCTTGCCCTTGCCGTCGATACTGCGCAGGAGACTGCAGAGGCATTGCTGCTAAATGCACAGGCAGCGGCGAGCACGATCACCGCTGCAGGCAACCTTATACTGTATGCGGGCGGCAGTATAGGGGACGGCAGCCACAGCTTAACATTTAACGCCGGAGGCACCGTGACGGGCACGGCAGGCGCGGGCGCGGCGGACGGCATTTATCTCGCAGGCGCAGGCAACATGCTGCTCTACAGCCTCACAGCGGGCGGAGAGGTGCACGTATTCTCTCTGGGCAATATCGAACAGGCTGCTGCACAGAGCCAAAGGAACGTACGCCGTCTGTTCATGACCAGTTCTGCGCCAACAGGCGCGCAGGCCCCGTGCATCGTCGCAGGGAGCGCAGGGCTGTTCGCGCTTGGCGGCAGCGTGGGTACGGTGTCGGCGCCCATACGTATACAGGTTGGCGCGCTTGACGGTGTGGCAGCGGGCGGCTTCTATGTGGTCAATGACGGATCTCTGCTGATCAACAGTGTGCATGCCTCTGGCAACGCAGGCATATCGGCTACGGGCGCGATCACGGCAGGCACTCTTACAGGCGGGTCAACGAATATCACCGCGAATAATTTGACGCTTGAATCCGGCGAAGGAATAGGGAATGGCACACAGTCGCTGGTTCTGAACCTGGGCGGATCGCTTAGCGCATCCGGCGGCGATCTGTATGTGGGCAGTATCTCCAATCTCCTCATTCAGTCCATTTCGGGCGGAAATGTGGTAATCGCGAGCGACGGTACTGTAATGGGCGGTAATATCAGCGCACAAAACCTGCATATCAATGCCTTTGGCGATGTAGGCTCCGCGACAATCCCGCTGGGACTGCAGATTTCGGGCAATATGGATATCGGAACACTGCTGGGTCTGATCAATTACCTGAATCAGTATGGCAGCAATGGACATCATAACGGTAATGGCCAGAAGCCGGAACCGGTGCTGCCGGATACGCCGGGCATACCGCGTACCGGCGGCGCGGCTGCGGCCGGATGGGCGGTCATCTGCATTGCTCTTATGATGTTGCTGGTGCTGCTTCGTAAAAAGCGCGCGGCAGAAAAAAGCAAAGGCTGAGAGCTTGGTAAATGGAACTCCCCGTAGTTCAGTTCGGGGAGTTTTTGCTTTTAATACCGCAACGGTTTATGGTTTTTGCAACAATACAAATACTCCTGCATAGCCAACGTGCTGTTTACGTCTTCTGATTGGTCGCGGTCATGACTATTATCCGCGTGGCAAAGGCACAAGAATATCGGAACGCCGCGAAAACCCATCTTGCTTTTCAATGCCTTCATTTAATTACCTTCAAGAAAAAAACAGTTGCAAAATTCTTTTGTATCCGATATAATTCTCTCTGCGAAAGAGGATAAAGAGAGCCTTCTAGCAAAGAATTTTTTGACCATCCTCGGTGTTGAAGCCGAAGGATCAAGGCCAGACGGACAGCCGGGTCAAAAGCCGAAATTGGCAACTTTGTTGCCTTATTGATCGAGCCATCGGGTTCGGAAATTTATGGGTTGGCTGCAATTTCAGCCATGTGCAATATATTGCACAAACACTTGTGAACGATCAATAAGAGTAGTAAAAGTAATTCCTTGCTATATAGACTCTGATCACCTCAAAAGCTGAATACCTGCCCTGAACTGCGTCCAAGAATGAAGCTGTTCAGCGTGAAAAGCCAGTTTTTGCCGATTGTATCGCCCGAGTGTAGTGCTGTGTTGTTTGCACGGACCTATGTATCGGGCGTTTTGTATTGCCCAAAATACAATCAAGGGAGATGGCAGTATGGACAACAAGCTGAAACTGTACGGGTTCAACAACCTTACCAAAGCCCTCAGCTTCAACATCTACGATGTGTGTTACGCCAAGACCGAGCGCGAGCAGAGGGATTACATCGCATATATCGACGAGCAGTACAATTCCGAGCGGATCACCGGTATCATGCACCGGCTCTCCGAAATGATCGGCGCGCAAGTGCTAAGCGTCAGCAAGCAGGATTATGACCCGCAAGGCGCAAGCGTAACGTTTTTGCTGGCGGAGGAGCCCGTGCGCGGGCTTGCGGGCGACGTGATATTGGCGCATTTGGATAAGAGCCACATAACCGTGCACACTTACCCCGAATACCATCCGGAGACCAGCATCGCCACCTTTAGGGTGGATATCGATGTGGCTACCTGCGGGGAAATCACGCCGCTGCAAACGCTTGATTTTTTAATTGGCAGTTTTGATTCGGATATCATCACCATGGATTACCGTGTGCGCGGCTTTACGCGCAACGTGAACGGGAAAAAGGTCTTTATGGACCATAAGATGACCTCCATTCAGGACTATATCGACCCGGAGATACTGCTTCGATATGACGTGATCGATGTAAACGTGTATGAAGCGAACCTCTTTCACAGCAAGATGATGCTTAAGGAGATCAACCTGCAAAACTACCTGTTTAATACCGATATTTATGAGCTTTCACCGCGCGTACGACTTTCCATTATGGAAAGCCTGCGCAGGGAGATGATCGAAATCTACAGCGGCAGGAATGTTTACGATTGAACAGCCGAGGCTGTTTGAAAGGAGGCCGGAGACATGGAAAAGCTGGATCAAAACCGTGCGCCTCTTATGGAGGCGTTGGAACAATTCCGCGCCATGCGGGTTGTACCCTTCGATGTGCCTGGGCATAAGCGGGGCAAGGGCAACCCGGAGCTCATGGCCTTTTTAGGGAAAGATTGTTTAAGCGTGGATGTCAACAGCATGAAGCCGTTGGATAACCTTTGCCATCCCGTAAGCGTGATTGCGGAGGCGGAGGCGCTCGCTGCAGATGCGTTTGGCGCGGCGCACGCTTTTTTCATGGTGGGCGGTACCACCTCCAGCGTGCAGAGCATGGTGCTTTCGGTGTGCAAGCGGGGCGATAAATTGATTTTGCCGCGCAACGTGCACCGCAGCGTAATCAATGCGCTGATACTCTGCGGCGCGGTGCCCGTATATGTGAACCCGGAAATCGACGAACGGCTGGGCATATCGCTCGGTATGCGGCTCGAAGGCTTGAAGCAAGCCATTGCCGCGCATCCGGATGCGAAGGCAATATTCATCAACAATCCTACGTATTACGGCATCTGCTCGAATATTTCCGCCATTACGGAAATTGCCCATGCCCATGGTATGAAGGTGTTGGTGGATGAGGCGCACGGCACGCACTTTTCCTTTGGCGGGGATATGCCGTTGTCCGCGATGGCGGCCGGGGCTGACATGGCCGCCGTCAGCATGCATAAATCCGGCGGATCGCTCACCCAAAGCAGCCTGCTGCTCTTAGGGCCTCATGTGAACGCGGATTATGTAAGGCAGGTAATCAACCTGACACAGACGACCAGCGGCAATTATCTGCTGCTCGTGAGCCTTGATATTTCGCGTAAGAATTTGGCTTTGCGCGGAGGGGAAATATTCGCGCGCGTACAGGAACTGACGGCGTATGCACGCGACGAGATCAACCGGATCGGCGATTATTATGCGTATGGGAAAGAACTCGTCAATGGCGACACCATATTTGATTTTGATGAAACCAAGCTGAGCGTCAACACGTTCGGCACCGGTCTTGCGGGAATCGAGGTGTATGATATACTCCGTGATGAATATGACATTCAGGTGGAGTTTGGGGATCTGGGCAATATACTCGCCTATGTGTCCGTAGGCGACAGGCAGCGCGACATAGAGCGGCTGGTGAGCGCGCTTGCGGATATCCGCCGCAGGTATAAGCAGGATAAGGCAAAACTGATGAAGCACGAATATATCTCTCCGCAGGTTGCCGTGTCACCGCAGGAGGCGTTTTACGCCCCCAAGGCAAGCTTGCCGGTCGCGCAAAGCGTGGGGCATATTTGCAGCGAATTCGTCATGTGTTACCCGCCGGGCATCCCCATACTGGCGCCGGGTGAGCGCATTACACAGGATATATTGGAGTATATCCGTTACGCCAAGGAAAAGGGCTGTTCCATGACTGGGCCGGAAGACCTGAATATTGAACAGCTGAACGTTATCAAAGGAGAATAAAATGCACCTTACATTTACCGAAATGCACACGTCCCGCGTCGGGCTTTGTATCGAAGTGGAGCGCCAGCTGTGCTCCGAGCAGAGCGAATTCCAGCGCATAGAGATATTTGAAAGCCGGGAATTCGGAAAATTTCTCGCGTTGGATGGGTATATGATGTGCACCGAAAAAGACGAGTTCATATACCACGAAATGATGGTGCATGTGCCCATGGCGGTCAACCCGCAGGCCAAGAACGTGCTTGTGATCGGCGGCGGCGATGGAGGCGCGGTGCGCGAGCTGTGCCGCTACCCTTCGGTTGCGCATATCGACTTGGTGGAAATAGACTCTCGGGTGGTGGATCTGTGCGAAGAGTACCTGCCCAGCATTGCGGGGAGCCTTCGCGATTCGCGCGTTACAATGCACTTTCAGGATGGCCTTCGGTTCGTGCGCGGCTGTGAGGATGCATATGATTTGATTTTGGTGGATTCCACCGATCCGTTTGGCCCGGGCGAAGGGCTTTTTACCAGAGAGTTTTACGGCCATTGCTTTAAGGCCCTGCATGCCGATGGAATACTGGTAAACCAGAACGAAAGCCCGTTTTACGAGGAGGATGCGAAGGCCATGCAGCGGGGGCATCAGCGCATTGCCGCGACATTTCCCGTGTGCAGGCTGTATCAGGCGCACATTCCGTCGTATCCGTCCGGCCACTGGATGTTCGGGTTCGCCTCGAAAGGGCTTCATCCCGTTCAGGGCATGCAGGCTGCCGCATGGAAGGCGTTAGGCATCAAAACCCGCTATTACAACATCAACCTGCACCGCGCGTCGTTCGCACTGCCGACCTATGTAGAGGAGCTGGCCGCACATGTGGAATAAGAACGTAGAAACATATCTTGGCTGCGATGCGGCGTATGCAGACTCGAATATCGTCGTTTTCGGCGCGCCCTTTGATTCTACAACCAGTAACCGCCCTGGCGCACGTTTTGCAAGCCGGGCCATGCGCGCGGAATCCTATGGTTTGGAGACCTACAGCCCCTACCTTGACGCCGATCTGAGCGATTATAAGATATTCGATGCGGGCGATCCCGTGCTGTGTTTTGGTGACGCCATACTTGCGCTTGCCGATATTGAGCGTACCGCCGCCGCGATATTGGAGGATAACAAGCTTCCCGTCATGGTCGGCGGCGAGCATCTGGTCACGCTGGGCGCCGTGCGCGCCGCGGTCAGACATCACCCCGACTTACACATTATTCATTTTGATGCGCATGCGGATCTTCGGGAAGACTATTTGGGTGCAAAACTTTCGCATGCGACGGTTATCCGCCGTTCTTGGGAACTGGTGGGGGATGGCCGCATATTCCAGTTCGGCATCCGTTCAGGGGAGAGGGAGGAGCTTCAATGGGGCAAGGCGCATGTATCCACCCGAAAATTCGACTTTGTCGGTCTGGAAGATACAATAGACGCCTTACGCGGCAAACCGGTGTATTTTACCGTCGATCTGGATGTCATGGATCCTTCCGTATTCCCGGGCACCGGGACGCCTGAACCGGGCGGCGTGCAGTTTCTGGAGTTGCTATCGGCAATACGCACTGTTGCGGGCCGGTGCAATATCGTCGGCTGCGATCTTGTAGAATTGAGCCCTGCGCTCGACGCAAGCGGCGTATCCACAGCAGTTGCCTGCAAATTGCTGCGCGAGCTGCTGCTGCAGCTTGCCATAAAAGGTCACTGAGAAAATAACCGGCAATAACAGGCACGTTTTGTGCCACGGCCGACAATAAAAAACTATCGATCAATCAGGAGGAAAGAACATGGGAAAAGCGCTGATTATAGGCTGCGGCGGTGTTGCGAGCGTTGCCATCCACAAATGCTGCCAGAATGCCGAGGTGTTCAGTGAGCTGTGCATCGCAAGCCGCACCAAATCCAAGTGCGATGCGATAGCAGAAAAGCTTGCGGGCGGCAAGACGAAAATTACCACTGCACAGGTGGACGCCGACAATGTGGAGGAGCTGATCGCGCTCATTCAACGCGAAAAGCCCGACGTCGTACTCAATCTTGCTTTGCCGTATCAGGACCTTACCATTATGGACGCATGCCTTGCCACCAAGACAAGCTATGTGGATACCGCGAATTACGAGCCGCTGGATACCGCAAAGTTCGAATACAAATGGCAGTGGGCGTACCGCGATAAGTTTCGGGAGGCGGGGGTAACCGCGCTGTTGGGCAGCGGTTTTGATCCGGGCGTTACCGGCGTGTTTTCGGCATACGCGCAAAAGCATTATTTTGATGAGATACATGAGATCGACATCCTGGACTGCAACGGCGGCGACCATGGCTATCCGTTTGCCACCAACTTTAATCCTGAGATCAATATCCGCGAGGTAACCGCGAAGGGCAGCTATTGGCAGGATGGCAACTGGGTGGAGACAGAACCCATGGAAATCAAGCGGGAGTATGATTTCAAAGGCGTGGGCAACAAGGATATGTATCTTCTACACCATGAGGAATTGGAAAGCCTTGCCCTGAACATCAAGGGTATCCGTCGTATCCGCTTCTTTATGACATTCGGCCAAAGCTATCTCACGCATTTAAAATGCCTTGAAAACGTAGGGATGACCAGCATAGAGCCCATACAGTACAACGGCATGGAGATCGTGCCGCTGCAGTTTTTGAAGGCGGTGCTGCCCGACCCTGCTTCGCTGGGGCCGCGCACGGTCGGCAAGACCAACATCGGCTGCATATTCAAGGGCGTGAAGGATGGCCGCGAAAAAACCTATTATGTTTACAACATTTGCGATCATCAGGAATGCTACCGCGAGGTGGGCAGTCAGGCCATCAGCTACACCACGGGCGTACCCGCCATGATCGGCGCGATGCTGGTGATGAACGGCACTTGGGCCAAACCCGGCGTATATAACGTGGAGGAGTTTGATCCCGATCCGTTTATGGATGCGCTCAATAAGTGGGGCCTGCCGTGGGAAGAAGATTTTCATCCTGTACTGGTGCCGTAATATGACGCCGGACTTTCACGCATTGCCTACCCCTTGCTATGTGGTGGATGAGGCGCTGCTCATAAAAAATCTGGAAATATTAAAGGCCGTGCAGTATCAAAGCGGCGCAAAGATTCTGCTCGCCCAAAAGGCGTTTTCCATGTTTCGGGTCTATCCGCTTATTGCAGAGTATCTTTGCGGAACTGCGGCCAGCGGATTGTATGAGGCAAAGCTTGGCCGTGAAGCCTTTGGCGGCGAGGTGCATGTGTTCAGCCCCGCCTACCGTGAGGATGAATTCGATGAACTGCTGGCCGTGGCGGATCACATCGTGTTCAACAGCTTCGCGCAGTGGCGAAAATACGGATCACGGGCGCTCGCGGCAGGGAAACAATGCGGTCTTCGGGTGAACCCGGAATGTTCCACACAGCAGGGGCATGCGATTTACGATCCATGCGCGCCCTTCTCGCGCCTTGGCGTGACGCAAAGCAATTTTGAGCCGGATGCGTTATCCGGCCTTTCCGGTTTGCATCTGCACACGCTTTGCGAGCAGGACGCGGATGCGCTTGCACAAACCCTCAAAGCAGTGGAAGAAAAGTTCGGCAAGTATCTGTCCAATTTGCAGTGGCTGAACCTGGGCGGCGGGCACCACATCACGCGCGCGGGATATGATATCGATCTGCTTGTGAAGACGGTGCGGCGGCTGCACGATACCTATGGCGTTACGGTGTATCTCGAGCCGGGCGAAGCCATTGCGCTCAATGCGGGGTATCTTGTTTCTACGGTGCTGGACACGCTGCATAACGGCATGTATATCGCGATTATGGATGCATCGGCGGCCTGTCATATGCCGGATGTGCTGGAAATGCCCTACCGCCCCGAGGTCATCGGTGCCGGTCTGCCGGGCGAACGGCCATATACCTGCAGGCTGGGCGGGCCGACATGCCTTGCGGGGGATATTGTAGGCGATTATTCCTTCGACTCCCCGCTGCAACCGGGGGACAGGGTGGTATTCTGCGATATGGCGATATACTCCATGGTCAAGAACAATACATTCAACGGCATGCGGCTGCCGGATATTTTTCTGCGCAAGCGGACGGGCGAGTTTGAACTCGTCCGCCGCTTCGGGTATTACGATTTCAAGCACAGGCTTTCTTAAATTGAGCGTATTTTGTGTTGCGCCTGCTTAGTTGCCGCCATGCGCAATACTTTTCGCGTACTTCATCAAATTTTCCAGCGTGCGTATGTCGGTTATATGCCGGCTCATTTGGCATTTCACTGACGGCGGGAGGGATTTGAAGTATTCCATCGCCTCCCCGTCATGCGTAATCAGACTGATAAGGTCGGGATATCCTTTGTCCATAATGATCACCTCGAATAAAGAGTATATCCGAAAATACACCCGGCAATGCCGGCTTATTCATGCGAGCGGCATGATGATGGATTTTAAAATAGTATAGATTGTTGAAACCCGCTTCGGGAATAATACAAAAAAACTTACTGGAGCAACAATGATCATAAAAAAGCTTGAAAAGTATGGCGCAGATAAACTTGGTTGCTTAAAGAAAGCAATGCTGCATTGCCCGGAGCAGTCTATCCGACGGGTAAATGAAAACAATCTGCAGTTTTACCTTTTTGACAGCGTACCGGATGTTGACCGATATATTGAGGAACATGACGCATACCGCCAACTTTTGACGGAACACGGGGTGGAGGTATATGAACTATCCGATTTGATTGTAAACAACCGGGAGCTAATGTCCTATCTTCCTAACCTTGCGTATTTGAACGATTCCTCCGTCATTACAGGGAAGGGGGCAATTTTATCCGCCATGTGCCCCGGCGGGCGGCAATATGAGGAAATCGTGGTAGGGGAAGCGTTAACGGCGCTGGGTATACCTCTTTTGCATGCTTGTGGGCCGGGGGAGCAGTTTGAAGGCCTTATTCCATTATCCCCCGACACGCTCTTTATTGCGGATACAGAGCGGCACAGCAAAACATCCATAGACCGTTTCTGTGCTTTTGCTCTGCAGCATTTTGCGGAAATCGTATATGCGGAGCTTCCGCAGGCGCGGCGTTTCATGCATCCGGATATGGTGTTCAACCAAATTTCCGATCAATTGGGCTTGTTCTTTCCATCCGCATATCAGCATTGCTGGCATATAGAGAAGGATAGAAGGGAAGAAATCGATTTCAAGATTTGGATGAAACAAAGGGGTGTGGAGCTGCTGCCTGTATCCGATGAGGAACAGCAAAAATGGGCGACTTCGTTTATTGTATTGGAATCCAATCATATTATCAATTACGATATTTCGCTAAAGAACGAGACGCGGACTTTATTGGAAACGATGGGCGTGCGATTCGCGCAATTTCATCCTGATGCTTTGCTTGCAGGGGGCGGCAGCCTTCGGTGTCTGACGCTCAGGCTTCTGCAGGAATAAGCAGGAAAAATCCTTTCGCGAATTCCGCCATAAAAAAAGAAGCCGATTACGATCCGATCGGCTTCCGATGCTGTACAGATGTTTCTTTTTTGCTGCTGTACCCTATGCGTAAGCAAGGTTGCGAAACGGAAGACTTTCCCCTATAATGAAATGGATTTGATATACGCATAAAGCGTCATCAAGGGAAAGAAGGACCGTTTTGCAAACCAGCGATTTTTTTTATGAGCTCCCGCAGGAGCTGATTGCACAGGTACCCATTGAAGACCGTGCGGCGTCGCGCCTGCTGGTATATGAACGAAAAGACGGAATGATCACGGATGCTGTGTTTTCCAGCTTACCCCAGTATATCCGCCCCGGCGACGTGCTGGTGCGAAACACCACGCGGGTCATACCGGCGAGGCTCTACGGCACGCGGGACGATACGGGCGGCGTGATGGAATTCTTGTTGCTCAAGCGAATACAGGGCGACGATTGGGAATGCCTGGTCAAACCCGGCAGGCGCGCCAAAACAGGCCTTACCTTCCGCATTTCCGATGAGCTGCGCGTGACGGTGCTTTCGAGCACCGCGGATGGCGGGCGTATCGTGCGTTTAGAATACGACGGCGTATTTGAAGAGATTCTCGACCGGGTCGGGCAGATGCCCCTGCCGCCGTATATCACGCAAAAGCTGGAAGACCGTGAACGCTACCAAACCGTGTACGCGCGTGAACGCGGTTCCGCAGCGGCACCTACCGCGGGGCTGCATTTTACCAACGAATTGCTTGGTCAACTTCGTGCACAGGGTGTTGCGATCGTGGATATACTGCTGCATGTGGGGTTGGGCACGTTTCGCCCCGTTTCTGCCGCTACGGTGGAAGAGCATCACATGCATGCGGAGTATTACGAGGTAACGGAGCAGGCCGCACAGGCCATCAACCAAGCACGCGCGGGGAGCGGACGTATAATTGCGGTGGGTACGACCTCCTGCCGTACGCTGGAAAGCGTGACGGACGAGCAGGGGATTGTACACGCGAAAAGCGGCTGGACGAATATATTCATTACGCCCGGTTACCGCTTTCGCGCCGTGGACGCGCTCATTACCAATTTTCATCTCCCGGAATCGACGCTGCTGATGCTGGTCAGCGCTTTTGCCACGCGCGAGGGCATGCTCAACGCCTACCGTCATGCGGTGGAAGAACAGTACCGGTTTTTTAGCTTTGGCGACGCGATGCTGATACAATGAAGGAGTGCGCATGCAACCATTTACTTATGAAGTTGTAAAGACATGTAAGCAGACCGGCGCGCGTCTTGGAGTGCTCCACACGCCGCACGGCGATATCGAAACCCCCTGCTACATGCCGGTGGGTACGCAGGCTACCGTCAAAGCCATGACCCCGCGGGATTTGAAAGAAGTCGGCGCGGGCATCATACTTGCCAATACCTATCATCTCTATCTGCGTCCCGGCCACGCGCTGGTACGCGAGGCGGGCGGACTGCATTCCTTTATGGGGTGGGACAGACCGATACTTACCGACAGCGGCGGTTTTCAGGTGTTCAGCCTGGGTGACATCAACCGCATACAGGAGGACGGCGTCGAGTTTCGCTCGCATATTGACGGCAGCCGCCACTTTTTCACACCCGAATCCGTGATGGAGATCGAGCAGGCGCTGGGTGCGGATATTGCCATGTGCTTTGACGAGTGCGCGCCGCACCCGAGCGACCACGCCTATACGCGGGCCGCTATGGAGCGCACGCACCGCTGGGCCGAGCGCTGTAAAGCGGCGCACACAAGGCCGGATCAGGCGCTCTTCGGCATCGTACAGGGCGGTATGTACCACGATCTTCGTATAGAAAGCGCGAAAACGCTCACGGATATGGATTTCATAGGCTATGGTATCGGCGGGCTTTCCGTAGGCGAGCCCAAGGAAGTGATGTATGAAATGCTCGAGGCGCTCATGCCGCATATGCCGACGCACAAGCCCAGGTATCTGATGGGCGTGGGCAGCCCGGATTGCCTGATAGAGGGCGTATTGCGCGGTGTGGATATGTTCGACTGCGTACTGCAAACGCGCATTGCGCGAAACGGTTTGGCTCTTACGCGGTTTGGCCGCCGGATGCTGCGCAACAACGAATTTGCGCATGATTTCAGCCCCATTGAAGAGGGCTGCGGCTGTTACGCCTGTAAGAACTTTACACGCGCCTACATCCGGCATTTGGTCAAGGCGAAAGAAATACTTGCCGCACACCTCATCACTACGCATAATCTGCATTTTACGCTCAGGCTGATGGAGGAGATCCGGCAGGCGATACGCGAGGACAGGCTGTTAAGCCTGCGGCAGGAATGGATGGAAAGAGGCGGTATGGATTGACTACCCTGCAAATCATATCCCATTCCGAAGAAGAAACGGAAGCGCTGGGCGGCCGCATCGCGGCGCATTTGTTCCCCGGCGCCTTCATTGCGCTGTGGGGGGAACTGGGTGCGGGCAAAACGGCCCTTTCCCGCGGAATAGGCAAAGGGCTGGGCGCAGATGGCGTTATGAGCCCCACATTTACCATCGTTCAAGAACATGCGGGGCGCCTTCCACTATATCACTTCGACGTGTATCGTCTGCACGGCGGCAACGAACTTTACGACGTGGGTTTTTCCGAGTATCTTGACGCAGGCGGCGTCATATTGATGGAATGGCCGGAGCACGTGCGGGATGCGCTGCCAAAAGCACGGTTGGATATTCATATACAGGGCAGCGGAAACGAAGAACGAAAAATTGAACTGCACCCGACGGATTTGCGGTATGCGGCATTGATAGAGGCCGTGCGGCAGGAAGCGGGGGAATGGACGCTATGCTGATATTGGGCATTGAAACAGCGGGCCCGACGGCCTCCGCCGCGCTGATGCGGGATGGCGTGCTGCTAGCCGAGCACGCCGTACACCACACGCGCACGCATTCGGAGACCGTGATGCCCATGGCGGAGCAATTGCTGGCGGAACTGGACATTGTACCGGCCGACCTGAACGCCGTTGCCGTCAATTGCGGCCCCGGCTCGTTTACGGGCGTGCGTATCGGCGTTTGCGCGGCAAACGCCATGGGTGCGGCGCTGAATGTCCCCGTCGTCGGCGTGGATTCGCTTTCGGCACTGTATGAAAACGTCTCTTTCTGGCCGGGGAACGTCTGCGCCATGGTGGATGCGCATAACGACAGCGCCTATATGGCGCAATATTCCGGCGGTATCATGACTGTACCGCCCGCAGCGGCCTATGTAGACGCATATCTTCCCTCTGTACCCGCAGGCACGCTGTTCGTAGGCGACGGTGCGGATGTATATGCGGATTTAATACGGTCGCGTGTGCAAAACGCAGTGTTTGCGCCGGCCGCGTTCTGTTTAAGCCGGGCAAGCGCGCTTTGCCGAACGGCGGCGTCTATACTTGCGTCCGGAGTTGAAACGCCCATGCAGGCCGCGCCGCTGTACCTTCGCCCCTCGCAGGCGGAACGCATGTGGAGCAAACGTCACGGACACAATGATTGAGTTTTAGCGTTAGAAAGAAGGAACAGCTTTGCAGCAGGAAGCGATTTTCCGCCCCATGACCGCAGCGGATCTCCCGGTGGTGGCGGAGATGGAAAAGATCTGTTTTCGTTCCCCCTGGTCGGAACGTATGCTGCGCGGAGAGCTCAAAAACCGTCTTGCGCATTATCATGTCATCGAGCAGGGCGGGAAATTAATCGCATACGCGGGAATGTGGGTACTCTTTGAGGAAGCGCATATCACGAACGTCGCCGTACTGCCCGATTACAGAAGGCAGGGACTCGGGCGGCGCATTATGCTCGAAAGCATGAAGGCGGCGGCCGCTTTGAACGCCACGCAAATGACCCTGGAGGTGCGCGAAAGCAACCTCGGCGCGCAGGCATTATATGAGGGCTTGGGTTTTGTCTCTGCCGGTCGGCGTAAAAAATACTACTCGGATACCGGTGAAGACGCGCTTATATTATGGAACACGGATATTGTGAAAACCATCGGGCAGTTGCATGCATAGCGCTTTGGAGTCTATAATAGCGTAGATATGAAAGGGGGATCGCCTTGTATACGACGATTGACGGCTTACGCGTGCAGTACGATGTGCGCGGCGAAGGCGATCCTGTATTGCTGCTGCACGGCTGGGGGGCAAGCATCGAAGCCATGCGCCCTATTGCGGATGCTGTCGTCGGTTTGGGTATGCGGGCAATCTCGCTGGACTTTCCCGGCTTCGGCAAAAGCGACGCGCCGCAGAAGCCTTGGGGCGTGCCCGAATATGCACGTTTCACCCGTGCGTTTATACGGGAAATGGGGCTGGAGGGCGCGGATGTTGTTTGCCATTCCTTCGGCGGGCGCATAACTATTTATCTTGCAAGCGAGGAGCCTGAACTGTTTCGCCGGCTTGTGCTTGTGGACGCGGCGGGCATCCGCCCCAAACGCGGCCTGAAATGGTATGTGCGCACATTTACGTATAAGCTGGGCAAACGCCTGGCCCGTATCGGCTGGGTCGACCGTTGGCTACACTTGAGCGAGCGGCAAAAGAATGCCGGTTCGGAGGATTACAAGGCGCTGGGCAGCGATTTGATGCGCGGCATATTTGTTAAGGTCGTGAACCTTGACTTGACCGATCGCCTGCCGCACATTCAAAACCCCACGCTGCTGATATGGGGTACGGAAGATACGGCTACGCCGCTGTATATGGGCCAGCTGATGGAAAAGTGCATTCCGGACGCCGGGCTCGTCACTTTGGAGGGCGCGGGCCACTTCAGCTATGCGGATCAATATCCCCGCTTTTGCGCGGTATTAAAAGCATTTTTCAGGCCCTGACCAACGCGCGCTGAAAGGGATTACAGGAGGAAACCGGATGACAGGTATCTGGAACAGCATATTTACCATTCTGGCGGCTGCCGCAACGATGTTTGCCGCGTTCCGCTCTGTGCATATGTTGCAGTTGGAAAGCTACCAGGGGAATATGTACTTAAAATGGATCAAACGCGCGGGGCGGCAGGATTGCATCGTATTTTTACTCTCAGGCGGTATTGCGCTTCTATTGCATATAGGCTGGGTGTTTTTTTATTACAGCTGGCCGACGGTCGCCACCATACTTTGGTACGGCGGCGATGCGGCCTATATCGCGGCTATGCTGTATATCGGCTTTTCCAACAGAAAGCAGCCGGCAAAAAAGCCGCTGACATTTACAGGCCGCGTCAAAAGGCTGCTCGCGGTGCTTTTTGTGCTGAGCGCCGCGTTCCATATGAGCCTGTTCCTGCCCTTTTATCTTTCCAACTGGGGCGGTGTCATCGGCATGAATTTACTGCGTTACTTACCCGGGCTGCTGCTGCCGTTGTTTGTTCTGCTTGGGTATCTTGTGACATTACCCATCGAAAACGGTATCAAGCGCTGGTACTTCAACGACGCAAAACGCAAGCTTGCCGCGCGGACCGAGCTTATCAAGATCGGTATCACCGGGAGCTATGGAAAAACCAGCACCAAGTTTATTCTCGGTACGATTTTGCAGGAAAAATGGAACACGCTGGTCACCCCGTCCAGCTTCAATACCCCCATGGGCATCACCCGCGTTATACGCGAACAGTTGACGCCGGCGCACGAGGCGTTCGTAGCGGAAATGGGCGCGCGTTACAAAGGGGATATTACGGAGCTCTGCGGCCTTGTGCGGCCCCGTTATGGCATGATTACCTCCGTAGGCAAGCAGCATCTGGAGACCTTCGGCTCCTATGAGAATGTTATCAATACCAAATCCGAGTTATTGCGCGCATTGCCCCGCGATGGCGCGGCTTTCATCAACGGGGATAATCCCGACTGCCGCCGTATGTACGAGGATTGTACGCTGGAACAGAAATTCCTGTTCGGTCTTGACGGGGACGGCCTTTACCTGAAAGCCACGCAGATCGAAGCGGGAAGCACCGGCAGCACGTTCCTGCTTGCGGCGGCGGATGGTACGAGCGTACGCTGCCGCACGGTGCTTTTGGGCAGACACAACATCTGCAATATCACGGGCGCCGCCGCGCTGGCAAAGTACATCGGCGCTTCCATGGAGCAGATTGCCGCAGGAATTGAAAAGCTGCAGCCTGTCGAGCACCGCCTGCAGCTCATACAAGGTGCCGTGACCGTGATCGATGACGCGTTCAACGCCAACCCGGCCGGCACAAAGGCCGCTCTGGAAGTCTTGAAAAGCTTTGCGCCCGCGCGGCGTATTGTGGTGACGCCCGGTATGGTTGAACTGGGCGAGGAAGAGGAAACGCTTAACGAAGCCTTTGGCCGGGATATTGCCGGAGCGGCGGATATCGCTGTTCTCGTTGGAAGGAACCGTGTTGAGCCGATACGCCGCGGCCTTATCGCGGCGGGCTTTGCAGAATCCTGCATTGTACAAGTGAATACGCTGGCGGAAGCCACCGAGAAATTGCCGTTGTATACTTCCCCGGGCAGCGTTGTGCTCTTTGAAAACGATCTGCCGGACAATTATGAGAAGGCCTGAATGCCCTATATAATAAAGGAGGAAGTTTCATGTCTAAACTGAATCTTGCCGTGTTGTTCGGGAGCCGTGCGGCCGAGCACGATGTTTCCATTGTTTCCGGATTGCAGTTGCTCGAAAATGTTGATAAGCAGAAATACGACTCTTACCCTGTTTATATTTCGAGGACGGGGGAGTGGTTCGTAGGGGAACCGCTTCGGGATATCAAGTGTTACCGCAATTTCGACCCCAACACGAAAGGGCTTACGCGCGTGTATCTTCCGCCCATGCCCAACTGCGGCGGCCTGTACTCGCTTTCATCCGGGGGGCTGTTCCAGAAGGCCGGCGCAAAGGTAGCGCAGATGGACTGCGCCATTCTGGCCTTTCACGGAATGCATGGGGAGGACGGCTCCATGCAGGGCCTGTTTGAGCTGTGTGATATTCCCTATTCCAGCGTAGGCGTTACAGGCTCCGGCGTGGGAATGGATAAGATCATCATGAAGGCCGTGTTTGAGAGCATGGGGCTGCCCGTGCTGCCCGCAAAGTATTGCTACCGTACACAGTGGCAGCAGGAACCTGAGCGTATACTGGACGATATGGAGCAGATCGGAGAATATCCGCTGTACGTCAAGCCGGCAAACCTGGGTTCAAGCATAGGCATCGGCCGCGCAACCGACAGGGAAAGCCTGCGCGCGGCCATTGAGGTTGCTTCGCATTATGACCGGCGCATACTCATTGAAAAGGGTATAGACAAACCGCGGGAGATCAACTGCGCGGGCCTCGGGTACGGCGCGACCTGCCAGCCCTCCGTATGTGAACAGCCCGCAAGCTGGTCGGAATTTCTGTCCTTTGACGATAAATATACCCGCGGCGCAAAAAGCAAGGGCATGCAATCCCTCGCACGCCAGATTCCCGCGCCTATCGGCGAGGAAATGACCAAACGTATTCAGGGTATGACTTGCGACATATTCAAAATGCTCGAATGCAAGGGCGTCGTACGCATCGATTACATGATCGATGAAAGCAAGGGGGAGGTTTATGTCAACGAAATCAATACCATTCCCGGCTCGTTTGCGTTCTACCTGTTCGAACCGCTGGGCATACCTTATCCGCAGTTGATCGATAAGCTGGTGGAATACGCCTTTGCCGCGCAGAAAGAAAAGAGGGAATCGGTTTTTGCCTACGATTCCGAGCTTTTGCAAAAGGTTGTTTTGGGCGGCGGTACAAAGGGCGCCAAAGGCAGCAAGCTCAAATGAGCATTGACAATATATATATCATAGAGTGAACGACAAGGAGAAAAACGAAACGATGAGTCTTTACACTGAATGGAACGACATCGCGCAAACCGAACGCAACCCCGCAGAACATAAAAAGTTCTGGAACGAGTACTTTGCCGCGGAAACCGAAAACTACAAGAAGATACTCGACGATCCGTCGCGCGTTTTTGCGGGGACGCTCGCCGAGCTTGCAGATACGTTTCAAATGGACCCTGTGACGTTTGCCGGATTTTTGGATGGAATCAATACCAGCCTGAAAAAGGAACTGAAGCTGGATAGTCTCAAGCTCAGTTCCAAGCTGTCGCTGGATATCGATTATGAGAAGCTGTATTTCAATATGCTCGACGCCAAGGCGGACTGGCTGTATACCCTGCCGCAATGGGATGCAATACTGACGGACGAACGCCGTAAGGAAATCACCAAGGAGTTCCGCGCCTCCAAAATGTTTGTAAAAGAATCGACCGTAGGGCGCAACGATCCCTGCCCCTGCGGAAGCGGCAAAAAATATAAAAAATGTTGCGGCCGTACCGAATAATTCCCTGAAGATAGCTTCACAAATGCGCGCATGAATTTTTCATGCGCTGTTTGTCGTATATCATACAGAAGCGGACGGGAAACGCCGGTCACTGTTCTCGGGCAAGCCTGCTTTGCTTTGTTACGATATTTTTTAAGTAAGCTGTTTCAAAGCCTGCCGGTTGGCCTACATATATAAAAAGACTCATTCCTAATCATCATCCAGTATCCAGTTGAAAAAGGCAAAGCTGCACGAAAGTCAGCGACGCAAAACCACGGGCCTAAACCGCTTTGCGGCATGGAAGCCGGGCTGCCAACGAAAGCTTCATTTGCTTTTTTATTTGCAGCCGGGAACTATTGCCCGGCTGTTTTGTTTGAATCGAAAAGCAGTTTTCTGCAAGTGAGGTCATAACTATGAGTTTTGAATGGGTGTCGATAATCGGAAGCGGAGACCTTCTGACGAAACTCCTGACGGTAGGGGATGTATTGCTGCTCGTATGGGTTTTGTACATGCTTGCCAAAAACGTGCACGCAATGAAAAAGCCATACATTATATTCACGATGGTTGCCCAAACAGCCTATATTGCATGGCGCGTACTGTTCACTGTCCCGCTCGGGAATCCGTTGGGAACCGTATTCGCCGTTTTGCTCGTAGGTGCCGAGGCGCTGGGCGCCTTTCAGGCGGTCACGCACAGGCTGCTGTATTTGCGCGATCCATTGCGTATTCCGAGCTTTCTGCCCCAAACGCAGGACCTTCCTACGGTGGATGTACTGGTTTGCACTTATAATGAGCCGGTGAAGGTCATCGAAAAAACCGTTGCCGCCGCAGCCTCCCTGTCTTATCCAAAGGATAAGCTCCGCGTTTACCTCTGCGACGACGGCAAGCGGGAGGAAATCGGACAGATAGCCGAAAAATATGGCGCGCAGTGGATCACGCGGCCGGACAATAAACATGCGAAGGCGGGCAACATCAACCACTGCCTGCGCACCGCCGCAAAGGGCGAATATTTTGTCATACTGGACGCGGACGTCGTCGTGCGGTCAAAGTTTCTTGAGCGCACGATGGGTTATTTTTATGACTCAAAGGTCGCGTTCGTGCAGGCGCCGCAGGTGTTTTATACCCCTGATCCGTTTCAGCACAACTTGTTGTTCAGGGATAAAATACCCAACGAACAGGATTATTTCATGCGCGAAATTCAGCCCCGCCGGGCGGCATATAATGCAACGCTCTTTGTGGGCTCCAACGGTGTTTTCCGCCGTGCCAGCATCGATGAGATCGGCCTGATACCCACGGAATCCATTACGGAAGACATCGCCACAAGCCTGCTGCTCGAAGCCCACGGATACAGAGGCGTAACGGTGGATGAGGTGTTGGCTGTCGGTCTTTCCGCCGAATCCTTCGCGGATTATGTTACACAGCATGAGCGCTGGGGCAGGGGCAATATTCAGGTTTTAAAAAAATACAAGCCGCTTACCCGCAAGGGGCTGTCGTTCATGCAGCGGCTTTTATACTTTGACGGAATCATATATTGGTTTTTCGGGCTGCAAAAACTCATCTATATTGTTTGCCCGATATTCTTCCTGCTTTCCGGAATACCCATCTTCCGGTCGGATCTCTTTACAATGCTGCTGGTATTTCTGCCAACGTATCTGTTGGCCATGAGCACGTTCCGGCTGTTCTCCTATAAAAACCGAAGCTTCCGATGGGCGCATATTTACGAGGTCGCTATGGCTCCCTATATGGCAATATCCGCTTTATTGGAGCTGCTGTTTTCCTTTAAGCTGAAATTTAAGGTGACTCCCAAGGGACAGTCTCGCAGCAAGGTAACCTTCTCCTTTAAGGTCGCTTTGCCGCATATTCTGCTCTCGCTCGCTAGCCTGATGGCGCTCTATGTCGGCATAGGGAAGCTGCAGACCGATTCAATCTATATGGCGCCCGTTTATCTGCTGAACATCGGATGGCTGCTTTATAACCTGTGGAGCCTTGTTCTGAATATACTGGTCTGCTTTGAACGGCCCCGGTACCGTTCCAGCGAGCGGCTGTCCGTAGATAGCGATGTGCGTGTCAGCTGTGGAAACGGCGTGGTATTTCGTGCCCGTACTACGGATATGTCCGAGTGCGGCTGCGGTCTTGCGGTGGATATTGATGACGCCTACATGGATAAGCTAAGCAGTGTGAAGGTGTATCTGGCAAGAGGCCTCACCCCCATTAACGGCACGGTGGTCCGCTGCAATAAGCAAAACAAGACCATAGGCGTACAGTTTAACAACCTCAGCGCGAATGAATACGCACAGGTCGTGAAATTTATATTTGACAAGCAGGAGATGGGGTACGGCAGCTTTAAAAAGCATGGCAGGCAGCAAACAGCTTCCGTACAGGCGGAATGTAAGCCGGTTTATCAGAACCAAACCGTCCCTGTCCCATCCATGAAGCCTGCCACAGCGACAAAATAATCGGATGCCATCCTGCTCCAGGGTTTACGGCGACGCAGTGAACCGATAAAAAGAGAAGGCCGGGCGTTTGTACCGATGCACCGGCCTGTTTGTAGCATCTGTTTTTGTTTTTACTGATGTATGTTGGAACTTCGCACACGCATATGTGTTTTGCCGGGGCTCGAAACGGGCCTCGAAAAATAACAACGCCCGTACAAGCCCGTACACGAAAATAACATTCCCCCCTTGCATTCGATTGCAAAATGGTGTATTATAATTCTCGCGGTCATTCGTGGGGCATTGGCACAGCTGGTAGCGCGCTGCGTTCGCAATGCAGAGGTCAGGGGTTCGAATCCCCTATGCTCCACCAAAGTCGGGAAAATCCGGTTAAAATCGGGTTTTCCCGAACTTTTTTATGCAGTATACTCATTATGATAATTTCAACAATCATGCCATGATCCTGAGTCATTGCTTTATATCAACTATAAACCCACATTATCTGTAGAATTCTATAGTTTTTCGTTTTCGGCAAATACCCATACTTTTATGAAACTTTGCCCAATTCTCGCGTTTTACTAAAAGCAAGCCGTTTTGATTAAGTAAGCATATGATTTGATTTTTTCTATATATATTATACCATAAAAGTAGAATAATTACCAGTATTTTCCTTTGAAAAGCGGTAGTATATAATATCTGTACTGACTGGAAGCAATCACATTAGGCTGGAAGGTACTGTCAAGAATTATGCGCAAAAAGGAACGAGGCCGTGCGTCTGCCACTTCAGCTGGCGGCAAAATCGGGTTCTACCTGATACTCCAGGTGCTTCATGTTTAAATAC
>JAVBWI010000003.1:0-76219 GCA_036677445.1 Clostridia bacterium | reverse complement strand
TATCGGCAAAGCGCCAAGGGCGCTTTGCCGATACGCTGTTCCGCCTTTTTTACCGTGCATGCGGGTTGCTTTTGCCATATCCGCGCATAAATAAAAGCGTGTATCAACAGGCACTGTGGCGCGCATGCGATTTGCCGGTTGTTTTTGCTGGAATACAAACGCCCCGGGGCGCGCTGCCTTTAAGGGCGGAAAGGAGAAGCATATGATAAAAACTTTTTGGGAGGCCGTAAAAAACAGGCACAGCATTTACGGGCTGAGTGAGGATGTGATCGTGCCCCGCGCGCGCATCGAGCAAATCGTGCGCGACGCGCTCCATTACCTGCCCTCCTCGTACAATTCGCAAAGCACATGCATCCTGCTGCTCTTTGAGGGGCATCACAAGGCGCTTTGGAAGCTCACGCTGGAGGAACTAAAAAAGGTCACCCCGCCGGAGCGGTATGCGAAGACCGAGCGCAAGGTCAACGACTCGTTTGCCGCGGGCTACGGCACGGTGCTGTTTTATGAGGATCAAAGCGTAACGGACGGGCTCGTTGCCTCTTTCCCTCTTTATGCGGATAAATTTCCCGTATGGGCGCAGCACACCAACGCCATGCACCAGTTTGCCGTTTGGACGGCGCTGGAAGCGGAGGGCCTGGGCGCTTCCCTGCAGCATTATAACCCGCTCATCGATAAAGCCGTGGCCGAACGCTGGAATATTCCCGAAAGCTGGAAGCTCGTCGCGCAGATGCCCTTTGGCAAGCCCACCGCGCCCGCGGGCGAAAAGCCGAAAAAGCCGATGGAAGGGCGGCTGAAGGTGTTTGGTTAAACATATCGACAAAGTGCCTGAAGGCACTTTGTCGAGGTTCACCGCGCAAGTTGCCGCTCGGTTTCCTGCTTACACAGGAAGCCTGTCGCGCCAACTTGCGCTTCAAGGTGTCATTTTGCACCGCACAGGTCGCTGCAAAATGACAATTGGAAGCCTCAAAATCTAAATAGTAAATTCGGGTGGCAATAGGATGGATACGGTTGCCATAAGCAATTACATCGTACTATACTTTCGCACTGCTGGCACCGGTTGACTTCCCTGCCCGCCGGTGCTATGATAAATGCAATTGAATAGCCTTTGGGGAGCTTGTTGCACAGGCTGAGAGGAAGCGGTATCGCTTCGACCCTTAATACCTGATTTGGGTAATGCCAACGTAGGGATATGCACAAAATGTATTTGTTTTGTGGGATATGCTTGTTGGCGTATCCCACTTTCCGTTTGTACGGCCTGTTCCCGCAAAGGCGCTAAGGGGTGTTGTAATGTCCAATACGAAGACCTCGGTGACGAGTAACGGGTTGCTGTGGTTTGGCGCGGCCGTATCCATTGCGGAGATACTTACGGGCACGCTGTTCGCGCCGCTCGGGTTTGCGCAGGGGCTGCTGGCCATCGTGACCGGCCACGTGATCGGCTGCGCGCTGTTGTATCTCGCCGGTCTCATCGGCGCGAAGCGCGGCGTCACGGCCATGGAATCGGTGCGTATTTCCTTTGGCAAAAAGGGCGCGCTGCTCTTTTCGCTACTGAACATACTGCAGCTTGTGGGCTGGACGGCGGTCATGATAAAAAGCGGCGCGCGCGCGCTTGGCGTTGTGGCGGGCACGGGCGAAACGGGCGCACAGTGGTGGTGCGTTTTGATAGGCGCGCTGATACTTTTATGGATATTCATCGGCATCAGGAATTTGGGCAAGCTCAACCTCGTGGCCGTAGGCGCGCTGTTTGCGCTGACCATCGTGCTCTCTACCGTCGTATTCGGCGATGGCGGCGGGGCAGGCGCGGGAAGCATTCCAAGCGGCGGCATGACATTCGGCGCGGCGGTGGAGCTTTCCGCGGCGATGCCGCTTTCATGGCTGCCGCTCATTTCGGATTACACCCGCCATGCGGCCAAACCGCGCGCGGCAACCTGGGTGAGCGCGCTCGCCTATTTTACAGGCAGCTGCTGGATGTACCTGATCGGCCTGGGCGCAGCGCTCTTTGCCGGCGTGGGGGATATTGCTTTTATCATGGCCGCCGCAGGCCTTGGCATTGCGGGCGTACTCATCGTGGCGCTTTCCACCGTGACCACCACGTTTTTGGATGTATACTCCGCGGGCGTGAGCTATGCCTCCATCGCCGGCAAACCTAATGAGAAATGGATGGCCGCCATCGTTTGCGCGGCGGGCATGTTCATCGCCATGTATACGCCCATCGAGCAATATGAAAATTTCCTGTACCTGATCGGCTCGGTGTTTGCGCCCATGGTGGCGATACTCTTTACTGATGTGTACCTGCTCAAGAAAGATCATACGGATAAAACTGTGAGCCTGCCCAACCTTTTGCTGTGGGCGGCGGGCTTTGTGATTTACAGGCTGATGCTGGGCGTGGATACGGCGCTGGGCAGCACGCTGCCCGTTATGGCCATCGTCAGCGTACTCTGCTTGCTGCTGGAAGGAGGAAAACGAATATGTTCAGTGAGATCTTAGAAAAAGTAAAGGTAACGACCCCGCTGGTGCATTGCATCACCAACTATGTTACCGTGAACGACTGCGCCAACATGCTGCTTGCGTGCGGCGGATCGCCCATCATGGCGGACGATATCGGCGAGGTGGAAGAAATCACGTCTATCTGCAATGCGCTCGTACTCAACATCGGCACGCTTAACGAACGCACCGTCGAGTCCATGCACGTGGCGGGGAAGCGGGCAACGGCGCTTTTACACCCCATCGTGCTTGACCCGGTGGGGGCCGGGGCGTCCAAACTGCGCACAGAAACGGCGCTTTCCCTGCTGCGGGAAGCAAAACCCGCCGTGGTGCGCGGCAATATCTCGGAGATACGGGCGTTGGCCAACACCGGCGGCGGCGCGCGCGGCGTGGATGCCGCGGCGGGCGACGCCGTAACGGAGGCAAACCTAAAGGAAGCCGTGGCGTTCGCAAAATCCTTTGCCCGGCATGCCGGCGCGGTCATAGTCATAACGGGCGCCATCGATATCGTGGCGGATGCCGGTCGCGCCTATGTCATAAAGAACGGCCATTCGATGATGGCAAAGGTATCCGGCACAGGCTGCATGCTGACCGCGGTGCTGGGCGCGTACTGCGCCGCCAACCCGGGCGATACGCTTGCCGCCGTGGCCGCGGGCGTTGCCGCCATGGGCCTGTGCGGCGAGCTGGCCTATCAAAAAATGACTGGAATGGACGGCGGCACTTCCACTTACCGGATGCTGCTCATCGACGCCATGAGCAAGCTTGACGGAAGCACATTGGAAGGGGGCGCGAAGATTGAACAAGTTTAACCTGCGGGAGAGCTTGCGCCTGTACGCCGTGACGGACCGCGCGTGGCTAAACGGCGGGAGTCTTGCCTCCGCGGTGGAGCAGGCGATATCCGGCGGCGCAACGTTCGTGCAGCTGCGTGAAAAGGAGCTCACCTACGGCGCGTTTTTGGAACAGGCCAAAGCCGTCAAGGCCGTGACCGACCGCTACCGGGTGCCGTATGTCGTCAATGATAACATCCAAGTAGCGCTTGCCTGCGGCGCGGACGGCGTGCATATCGGCCAGAGCGACGAAACGGCGGCTTTGGCGCGCGCGCAGCTGGGGCCAAATAAGATCCTCGGCGTTTCCGTGCAGACTGTAGCACAGGCGCTCACGGCGGAAAAAACGGGCGCGGATTATCTCGGCGTGGGCGCGGTGTTCCCTACCGCCACCAAACGGGACGCCGATTATGTGCCGTATGCGCTGCTTAAGGAAATTTGCGAAAGTGTCGATATACCTGTTGTCGCCATCGGCGGCATCGGGGCGCGGAATGTGCCCGAGCTGTGCGGCAGCGGCATCGCGGGGGTGGCGGTGATATCCGCGCTGTTTGCGGCGGCGGATATCCGCGCGGCGGCGCAGCAACTCTATGAATTGGCAGGAAGGCTGAAAAAGGCATGATACAAGGCGCGATATTTGATATGGACGGCACGCTGCTCGATTCCATGCCGGTATGGGATACGCTCAGCGAGGAGTATTTACTAAGCAAGGGCATACGGCCGCCGGAGGATCTCTACGAAATCATACGGCCGCTGAGCGTGACGCAAACGGCGGAGTATTTCCGCGCGCAGCTGGGGCTGACGCTTAGCGCTGAGGAGATCGTACGGGAGATAAACGGCAGTATCTCACACAAATATACCGACGAGGTACCGCTCAAGCCGTATGTACGCGAATATTTACAGCAGCTGAAAGATTCGGGCGTACGCATGTGCGTCGCCACCGCGACGGCCAAACCGCTGGCGGTTGCCGCATTAGATAGAACGGGCATACTGCCCTATTTCGATTTTGTGCTGACCTGCCCGGAGGCGGGGCAGGATAAGGATGCGCCGGGCTTTTTTGAGCAGGCGCTCGCACGGTTAAGCACGCCGCGCGAAGAAACGGTGGTGTTTGAGGATGCGCTGTACGCCATGCGCTCCGCAAAAGCGGCGGGGCTGTATGTGGTAGGGGTAAGCGACCCTTCCGCGAGCACTCTGGAAGAAAAAATCCGCCGCACCGCCGACAAATATATACGGGGCTTTGGCGAGCTCATCGGCGTTTGAAGGAAAACAGGCAAAGGAGAGGCGCATATGAAAACGGTGCTGAGCATCGCGGGTTCGGATTGCAGCGGCGGCGCGGGCATACAGGCGGATTTGAAAACAATCGCCGCGCATAGGCTCTACGGCATGAGCGCCGTCACCGCGCTTACCGCGCAGAATACCACCGGCGTATACGGCGTGCAGGAAGCGGGCGCGCAGTTCGTTTCCCTTCAGCTCGATTGCGTATTTACGGATATTTTCCCCGACGCGGTGAAGATCGGCATGGTGTCCAGCGTGGATATTATAGAAGCCATCGCCGCAAAGCTTACGCAGTACCATGCGAAGAATATTGTGACCGATCCTGTCATGGTATCCACCAGCGGCAGCAGGCTCATCGGCGGCGGTGCGATGGAAGCGCTCATTACCCGCCTCTTCCCGCTTTCGGACATGATCACCCCCAACATACCCGAGGCCGAGTGCCTGTGCGGCTTTACCATCCAAACGGCGGAACAGATGCTTGCCGCCGCAATACATATTTCACAGCGGGTCAAGGGCGGGGTGCTCATCAAAGGCGGGCACCTGAAAAACAGCGCGGACGATCTGCTCTATAGTGGCGGGCAGGCGTACTGGTTCCGTACCGAGCGGGTAGACAACCCCAATACGCACGGTACGGGCTGTACGCTTTCTTCCGCCATCGCGTGCAATCTTGCGATGGGGAAGGCGATGCGGCAAAGCGTGGAGGATGCGAAAGCGTATATCACCGGCGCGCTGCATGCGGGACTGAACCTGGGAAAGGGGAGCGGCCCGCTCGACCATTGCTACGCGCTGTAAGCGGTTCCGCTTTGGCTTAAAACTCCTTGCTGCAAGGCGGCGCAGGCGGTATGATATTATAACAGACTTCTTGGCGGCGTAATTTTCGGCGGCTACAGATCAACAGGCGGAAGGATATGCTCATGCGATTGCTGATACTTTCGGATTCCCACACCGATGTGGAAGCCATGCAAAAGGCCGTCCGCCGTGAAAAGCCGGATGTGATACTGCACCTTGGTGATCATTTTACCGATGCGCAGGAGCTTGGGCGTTCCTTCCCGGATATTCCGCTGCACGCCGTGGAGGGCAATACGGATTACGCACCCGGCGCGCCCGTGGAACTGCTGCTGCCCTTTGAAGGAAAGCGCATCTACATGACGCACGGGCACCTGTTCGGCGTGAAGATGGGCATATCCGGCATATCGCGTAAAGGCGCGGCGGTGGGGGCGGACCTGGTGCTCTTTGGGCACACGCACAAGCCCTTTTTGCGCAACGAGGGGCAAATGCTGCTGTTCAACCCCGGCAGCGTAGGCAAATGCATACGCGGGCTGACCTATAACATTCCCACCTATGGCGTTGTGACGATAGAGGATGGGGAATTGAAGTGCGATATACGGCAGGGAGGGCAAAGGGGCTGACTTTCATTTGCCTGTCGTTTGAAGCAGGCTTCCGTATTCAAAACGGGGATATTCTGAAAAACACCATCAGTCATGGATCTCCTGCCGGGATACATTCGGCGGCACCGTCACATCCAGTATAAATTTTATTATATGTATTTGTATGTATATGGGAAATATGGGCGCGAGTTTTGACAGCGCGCCGGTTTTGTGTTAGAATTTAACAAACAACTTGAAATATAGAATGAGTTGTTACTACCGGATTCGTGAAAATACGTTTTCGGGCGCACTTATTCGCACTTATTCTATGAAGGAAAGCGCCGCCCGAAGAAAGGAGATTTTATGTGTATGGGGGATGGCAAAATTCGTGTAGGCATAGGCTTTGCGACAGGCCGCAGAAGCTTTCAAAAGGTTCTGAAAACCTACGTCTATAATTTATATGAGAGCGGACTTGTGGCGGATAAGAATATCCATTTGAGCTTGTTTGTCGCATATGACCTGAAATACTCCAACACGCTGCCGGCAGATTATACGAATATCAAATCCTCTGTGCGTGATTTGCTGGATGACGTCTGCTTTGTCTCTGACGAAACAATACAAAAAGACGTGGAGGAATTACTGCAAAGCAATGTCATCAGCAGCGGTGAGGTCGAACTGTTTTTCGGCCATGGCGGGTATGCCTCCAAGCGGAACGCGCTGCTTTATGCCGCGATAAAAAGCAAAATGGATTACCTGCTTTTTTTAGACGACGACGAATATCCGGTCGCTGTGACGAATTCCCATTCCACTGCGGTATGGGGCGGGCAAGAAGTGCTCGCCACCCATTTAAAGTATATTCAGCACGCGGATATTACAAACGGCCATCATTGCGGTTATATTTCCCCTATTCCCTATGTGGAGTTTAATGATACGCTCAAAGAAGAAGACTTCCGGTTCTTCATCGAGGCGATCAGCAATGATATCATCAATTGGGAGACCATTCAAACGGTGATGAGAAGCGGCGGCATTACCTATGCGGACAAGAAAATACTTATGGAAAAGCCTGTACTTGCGGTGCCCGAGGTTAGACATACGAAGTTTATTTCCGGTTCCAATCTGTGCATCAATCTCAAGAATCCAAACAGGGTAAATGCGTTTTATAATCCGCCAGGTGCGCGTGGAGAGGATACGTTTTTAAGTACCTGCCTGAGCGACCGGGATGTGCTGCGCATTCCCTGTTATACCTTCCATGATGGTTTCTCGGCCTACCATCATTTGATGGATGGCGTGCTGCCCACCCATCTTCGCCCAATCCGAATAGACAGCGATCTGGTGATCAATCGCTTTTATCGCGCCTGTGTTGGGTGGATCCGTTATAAGCCGCTGCTCTTGTACATTACGCAAAGAGAGTCCTATTCGGAAAAAATTGAGCAGATGAAGGCCCGGCTCAATGCTACGTTGCCGGGGATCTGTACCTATTTCGGTAAAAAGGAGTTTAGAAACATACGCAAGGAACTGGAACTCTACCACAAAAACGTGGAGAATCATTATGCGTCTTATATCAGGACACAGGAAATCTGGAGTAAGATGGTCCGGTACTTAAGTGAACGTGATTTAGGCAGCAAAACGCCGATGCCTCAGCGCGCCCCACGCCCTGCCGGGCAACGTGAACAACAGGCCATATAACCTGCTGCATCAGCGTCCGCGGTTTCGCATGAAGTATCGCTTGCGAAGTCCGTCAATGGCCCTTCTTCATAAAAAGCGACCGCGAATCCATGGCGCGCATGGTGGCGAGTATGCCGTCCAGATGGTCGTACTCGTGCTGCAGCAGCTCGGAAAGGTCGCCTTCCAAATGCAGTTCCTGCTCGGCCCAGTTCATATCGCGGTAGCGTATGGCGCAGCGTTTATGCCGCAGTACCTTCACATATAAACCTGGGAAGGACATGCAGTCGTCCATGACCTCCATCATCTCGTCGTCGGGAAACTCCAGCACGGGGTTCAGGAATATCACAGGGCGGTCGATGAACATATACAGCAGGCGTTTTTGCACGCCGATCTGCGGGGCGGCGATGGCGCGGCCAGCGCCGTACTGCGCGCGGAAGGCGAGCAGCGTATCGTGAAGATCCCGCACGACGGCATGCAAGCCGGGCAGTTCTTCCCTTTGTACCACGCCGCTCGTTTCATATAAAGCGGGATTGCCCAGCAGCAATATTTCTCTTCTCATACCCGGTCCTTTCGCTTTCCTTTTTGCTTTCATTTTACGCCCGCATAACGGCATGTACAATGGCAGCGCGCGCTGCATGAAAAGAATATACAATCGGTCAGGGCTTGCGCGAAAATACGGCAAGCCCTTGTTTGGTATATGGTACCGGCGCCGGTATGCTTCAGCCGGAGTATTGGATGTTTTCGAACCAGCCGTCATCCGTTATACCGTCGATAAGCGTAAAGCCGTCCTCGAAGGTGTACGTGATGCTGCCAATCCGGTCATCCTCAACGAGCTTGAAAAACAAAGTCCCCTTCTCGTCGGTAGCGTAAGGCAGTATCCGGGCGCCCGGCATCAGCTGGGTTTCGGTGGTGCCGTCCCCATCCTCCAGCGTCACATCCACTTTGCTGATTGCGGTCAGCGTACGGTCCGCATCCGCCTCGATATACCAAAGCCCGTCGCCCACAGCCGTGAGCACGCCTTCGTTCAGCGTCCATTCCTTGTAAGCGCCCCATGTGCCCAGTACATTTACACAGCCGCGTACCCGCACGACGCCCCCTTCCACGCTTTCAACAAACCCGCTCGTTTCATCCGTCAGTACGGTGTCGCGGCCATTAAAGAGGTATACACAGGTCTGGTAATCGTCCGACGCGTAGTCAAAGCTTACGAGCACGCCTGTGTTTCCGGCGTTGTCCACGCTCAGATATGCGGATTGCAAATACGCCTCGCTCACCTGTGTGGTCTTTACGGCATCGCCGTAGTTTGCGATGAGCAGTATGGTTTCAATACCGTATTCCTCGTTTACCGAGATGGAGACGGCAAGCGAATCCTCCGTGCCGTCGCCGTCCAGATCAAGGTTGACGGGCGAATCCGGAGTCATGGGCAAAAACCCGTCCGCCATGCCGGGCAGGGTGGAAGAATCCTGTACGGGCATATCCGCGGAGGGGTCCTGTGTTGCAGGTAACTGTACGGAGTCCTGGCGGGAGTCAAGCATGGCCGGCGATTTTGCTTCGGGTGTATGCCTGCCGTCCTGTACCGCGTCGTAAATCAACCGTGCCATGCAGCCCGATAACGTAAATACAAGCAGCAGCACCAAGAGCAAGGCCAGAGGCTTTATGATGCGCATAGCAAATCCCCCCTGAATTTTTCAGCAAATCCATATACATGGATTATAGCACGTTTGGGAATAGGAGGAAACGCCCGGACGTACGCCTGAAAACGCGTCAGTGCCCCGCGCAAATCCTATAGTATGAATTTTGTATGAATATTGGGGCGGACAGGGGACGCCTGCGGCGGCAGCGCGTTATGTAGCACAGAGGGGTTCCAAGCGTGTGGAGCGCGTGAAAGGAGCCAGCAAAAACGGAAACGGAGGAATGCATATGAAAACCACGAGAAACGCCATGAGGCGGTTGGCCGGCGCATTGCTTTTCGCAATACTGCTCACGGGGATAGTTCCTTCCACTTCCCTGGCCGCATCCAAAGAATACGTTGCCGTCACCGATCTGAACGTCCGGCTTGGACCTGGGACACAGTATAACGCCATCGGCGTGCTGCACAAGGACCAGGTCATAGAGTGTATCGATGTAAGCGGAAACTGGACAAAATTCCTGTTCAACGGCCAAACCGCCTATGTGTCGTCCCTGTATATCAGGCCTCGTACCCAGACGGACGGCGAGGGCGCCATGCAGGCGACCGCCGGCGTCAACGTACGGTCCGGGCCCGGCATCAGCTACAGCAAGCTGGGGCAGTTGAAAAAGGGAGATACCGTCATGCGGGTAGGCTCCACCGGCGATTGGACTATAATAGAGTGGAAAGATGGCAGAGCCTATGTCAGCAGCAGCTATTTGCGCTTGATTTCGTCATCGCAGGCAACCGGTTCCCGTTTCTTTGCGCTTCCTAACGCGCAGCTTAGGTCCGCTATGGGGAGCGATTATACCATCGTTTCCAAAATGGCGGAAGGCATATCGCTTCAGGGCAAGCTGCGTGCAGACGGGTGGCTGGAAATCGCCTGGTCCACCCACGGCGAAAATATAAAGGTCATGACGGGGTACCTCCCGCCGTGGGAGTTTGCCGCTCTGCCGCAGGGCTTTACGGCAGCTTCCGGAAACCGGTACCTGAAAAACAATGCGTTCATTTATGCCGTAACGGGGCTGCGTCCCGTTGTTGCTACCGACATGAAGCAGGGGCATCTGGTCCAGCGTATCGCCACCAAAGGCGACTGGGTGCTGGTAGAGTACATCAACGTCTCCTATGCGTCGATCAATAAAGACGTTTACGGATATGTCAAGGCCTCCGATCTCACGAGCGAGCCGGTAGCATCCTCATCCAGGAATGCCCGGTATGTAAAGGAAGTCAGCCGGGAAGTTGGGATGAGGATACCGATTTTTGCCGGGCCGGGTACGCAATATGAAAGAGTAACGGAGGTCGTCCCGCGGCAAACGGTTATGGTGACGGGCAGAACACAGGGCTCCTGGACTCAAATTTCGGCAAACGGATATACCGGCTATATCCCTGCCGCATATCTTTCTGCATCACCAGTTTGGTGAGGGTAACGAAGCAGACGGGGAACCAGCGCCATTTGGCGCTGGTTCCCTGCTTAACTTTGGCGCACGCGGCGCTCCCCGGCCGGATGGAAAGCGGGGAATTACCGTCCCCGCTCCGCGGGGTCAACGATATATCATGAAAAAATGCAAAAAAGGATAAAGTACCGGCCGGATTTTACGATATAGAAATTATTGATAGTATGCCATCATTTTCATTTCGATTGTAAAAAGATGGATCGTTCCGTCGCGCGTTTTCAGGTCTACATCAAGTATCTTCAAAGAGGCAGGGCGAATGCAGATGAAAAAGCATAAGGCGCAGGGCGTATTGACGCACGCAGATTCCGGCGACGCATCCGTAAACACCGTATCCGAACAACCCGCAGGCAAAAAAGCCGAAGTTCCCGGGAAGAAGGAGAAGGCTGCCGGAAGAAAAGCCGCGCGGGTGAAAAAAGCACCCGTAAAAGCAGGGGCCACGTTATCGCTGCGCGAACGGCTGGCGTTCAAAAGCCTTGCGAATAAAATCATCACCGTGGTAATCGCCGTGCTGGTACTGGTCGTCGCGATTTGCGTATATGCCAACACTGTACAGAACGGTGATTTTACGGACGAGATCATTGCCGGCCAGGTGGACCGCGCCTTTGCGGATTTTGAACGGGAGCTGACCGGCCTGAACAGCGGCTGGCAGCGCGAAGCGGAAACCTTCCTGCGCAGCGCCCTGTGGGTGAGCGCTGTCACGGGCCGGGATACCACTACGCTCGGAAACTATATGAAAGAGCGGTCCAGCAGCAAGGTCGACTCCACCGCCATAACGGATAAGTCCGGCGTCGTATTGTACGCGACCGGCAATGCGTTCGCCAAAGGCGACGATCTTTCGGACAGGCCTTATATCCAAACGGCGATGACCGGTATTGTTACGAGCGGCGCTTATCAGGATGAAAACGGCGATATTTTCTACGCTACCTCCGTGCCCGTCACCAACGGCATGCTGGGGACGGTGGGGAGTTTTTCGGCGGTGAGTTATTATAATAAGACCACGCTGCTTGACTCACTGAAACAATCCCATGGCGTGGACTTCACGGTGCTCAAGGGGGACGTGCGCTGGGAGACGACCATCAAGGGTGCAGACAGCAAACGCTTGACCGGCACGCAGCTCGACCCCGCTATCGCGGACATCGTGCTTGGGCAGAAAAGCGACTATTCCGGCACTACCCACATCCTCGGCCAGCCGTATTTAACGAAATACTCACCCATACTCGGCAAAGACGGCGAGGCGATCGGCGCGCTGTTCGCCGGGCTGCCTGTTACCGAAATCGAAAACGGCCGCAGGAATACCATATTGCTTTCCCTGCTCATCACGTTGGGCGTGGTGACGGTTTCCGTGTTCGGCATGCTGATATTTTTAAAGAGAAGCATCAAAAAACCACTGCTGGCGCTGTCCGCGGGCGCGGAACAGCTGGTAGCCGGCAACACGGCTTTCGCGCTGGACTTTGGTTCCCGCCGGGATGAGATCGGTACGCTGATGACCGCGTTTAAACGCGTTTCCACCGCGCTGCAGGCGCTGATGGAAGACAGCACCATGCTGGTGGAGGCGGCGCTGGGCGGCAGGCTGTCCACGCGCGCGGATGTTACGAGGCATCAGGGCGATTACCGCAAAATCATAGAGGGCGTGAACCAAACGCTGGATGCCGTGATCGCCCCCGTCAACGAGGCTGCCGCCGTGCTGCACGAAATATCCATGGGCAATCTGAACGTGCAGGTGGAAGGGGATTTTCATGGCGACCACGCCATCATTAAAAACGCGCTCAATGAGACAATCGATATCCTCAAAGGCTATATAGGGGAGATTTCCGGCGTGCTGGGCGAGATTTCCGCGGGCGACCTGAACGTTTGCATCACGTCGGATTATCGGGGCGATTTCGTGCAGCTCAAGGATTCCATCAACCGTATTGTCGAGTCGCTCAACGGGGTACTTTCGGACATCAACGCCGCGGCCGAACAGGTGGCATCCGGTACAAAGCAGGTGTCCGAAGGCAGCCAGACAATTTCACGGGGCGCGACGGAGCAGGCAAGCGCTATCGACGAGCTCAACGCCACCGTGACGGATATTGCGGAGCAGACCAAACAAAACGCCGCCGGCGCCAACAAGGCGAACGAGCTCACGCTCGTCGCAAAGCGCTATGCGCTTGGCGGCAACGGGCAGATGCTGGATATGCAGCAGGCAATGGAGGCGATCAGCGGCACCGCACAGAGCATTTCAAAAATCATTAAGGTGATCGACGACATTGCGTTCCAGACCAACATACTCGCGCTCAACGCCGCGGTGGAGGCGGCGCGCGCCGGGCAGCACGGCCGCGGTTTCGCCGTCGTCGCCGAGGAAGTCCGGAACCTCGCGGCGCGGTCCGCCACGGCGGCGCAGGAGACCACGGCGCTCATCGAGGACTCTATTAAAAAGACGCAGGCGGGTACAAAAATCGCGGACGGTACGGCCGCGGCGCTTCAGGATATTGTAAACAGCGTGGAAGAGGCCGCGGCGCTGGTAGGGGATATCGCCGTCGCTTCCAACGCGCAGGCCACCGGCATCGCGCAGGTCAACAAAGGGCTGGAGCAGATGGCGGGCGTGGTGCAGAACAATTCCGCCACGGCGGAGCAAAGCGCCGCCACGGCGGAGGAGCTTTCCGGACAGGCCGATATGCTCAAGGGCATGGTGGGGCGCTTCAGGCTTAGAAAATGAAAGCCAAAGGAGGAGGCCGCGCAACAGGCGGTATAATGAACGAAACCAAAAGACCAAGAAACGTAATTCATAGGAATAAAAATCCCGTCCGGAGTTTTCGGGCGGGACTTATTTTTCTGTGCAGCTTGGGGGTTATCGCTTATTCAACAATGGTTTGGACAAACGTTCCAAAGGGGAAGCGGGGAGTCGAAGCCGCGCGCCGCCTGCGGTGGAACAAGCGCGGCGGAAGACCAGTGAGCAAAGGAGCGTAAGGAAGCGGCGTTGCCGCGACGATGCGCGACTATTGCGAACTGCTAAAACCCGCCCGCTATTAAATAAAATAACCGATCGCGACGGCCCGCAGGCCTAGTGTCCGAGGCGCCTCCCGCCGAGGACGCGCCGCCGTAGGCGTCGATACCATAAGAATGTCACCCGACAGGTCTGATCGCCAGCTTTATCGGATATTTGAAACAATCTTTGTACTGCATAATCATAACGCATTATAAATCTGCAAGGGATGCGTATTGTTCCTTGAGCGCCGGGTACAGCGCACGGTAGATTTCATAATACGGCGCGTATTTTTTTGCGCTTTCCTGTTCCGGCTGCTGCATGGGGTTGGTGCGTATCACGGCGTCGCATGCCGCGGGCACGCTGCCGTATACGCCCGCGCCCACGCCCGCAAGCAGCGCCGCGCCAAGCGCGGGGCCTTCCTGCGAGGAGGCGACCGTCGTAACGGGGCAGCCGAGCACATCCGCGAGCATCTGCCGCCATAAGGGGCTGCGCGCGCCGCCGCCGGTAGCCAGCAGTTCCGCGGGCACGATGCCCATTTCGTGAAGCACGTCGAGGCACTGCCGCTGTGAATAGGTCACGCCCTCCATCACCGCGCGCAGCAGGTCGTACTTTGTGTGGATGGCGGAAAGCCCTATAAACGCCCCGCGGGCATGCGCGTCCAAGAGAGGCGAGCGCTCGCCCATTAAATAAGGAAGATAGAGCAGCCGGTTGGCGCCGATGGGCGCGCGCGCGGCCTGCTTGTTCATCAATTCATAGGGGTCTACGCCCATGCCCGCGGCTGTTTCCATCTCCGCGCCGCAGAAGGTATCCCGATACCACTTGAGCGAAAGCCCGGCGGCGAGCGTGCAGCTCATTACCGTGTAGCAGCCCGGCACCGCGTGGCAGAAGGTATGCACGCGCCCGCCGGGGTCAATGCGTACCGAATCCGCATGCGCGAATATCACGCCGGAAGTGCCTATGGTCACAAACGCGCGCCCGGCCTTCACCACGCCCGTGCCCACGGCGGCTGCTGCGTTGTCGCCCGCGCCGCCCACTACGGGGGTACCCGTGGCAAGGCCGGTCAGGGCTGCGGCTTCGGCGGTGACCTTACCCGTCACGTCGGGCGATTCAAATACCGGCGGCAGCAGGCCCTCGTCGATATCCAGCGCGTTTAGCACTTCCTTTGACCAGCAGCGGTTGGGCACATCCAGCAGGTTGGTGCCCGCCGCGTCGGAAACCTCCGTCGCATACACGCCCGTAAGCTTATAGCGGATATAGTCCTTGGGCAGCATCATCACCCGGCAGGAAGCGTAAATTTCCGGCTCGTGCCTGCGCACCCACAGCACCTTGCCCGCCGTAAAGCCTGTAAGCGCGGGGTTGGCTGTAATGGCGATGAGCCGCTCTGCCCCTACCCTTTGCGTGATTTCCCTGCATTCCTCCGTTGTGCGGCCGTCGCACCAAATGATGCTGCGCCGGAGCACATTCCCGTTTGCATCCAGCATCACAAGGCCGTGCATCTGCCCGGATAAGCCCACGCCCTTGATATCCCGCGCATCTACGCCGGATTTTTCAATGGCCATGCGGATGGTCGAACAAGCGGCGCTCCACCAATCCTGAGGGTCCTGTTCCGCCCAGCCGTTCTGCGGCTGGTAGAGGGGGTATTCCGCCGTTGCCGAGGAAACTGCCCGGCCGGTTTCGTCAAAGAGCACCGTTTTGGTGCCGGAGGTACCAATATCCACGCCGATGAGGTACTGCATAACCCACACTCCTTTTGATATGCCCGTACTGGCGCCGCGCTATAGAAGATAATTGCGGGAAACAAGAAGCGGCGCGCGCCGGTGTATTATCGTTACTTTCAGGATACCGTCCGCACACAGGCTTGTCAACAAGGGCACTGTGTAAAAGTCCCAAAGCCGGGCGGGTACGAAGCAAAGTGAAGGCGCTTGCGAGGCTATTCGACAATATTCAGGGGAAAATTTTCCGGGAATACCACGTCGGATTTATTTAAGCAAACCCGGAGTCAGAGGGAAATATGAACAGACGAGGAAAATTGGCATGAAATTCATATATTAGTTATAAAAAAGAGAAAAATAAAATTGAAATAAGGTTATCTTAAGGCTGACTTGTGACCGGCGTATTGTATGATTGTCCCATGGAATTTCATGTTAATGCCCGGCATTGCCGGGCAATTCCGGCAGAGGAGTGACATACGGGATGAAAAAGCGGAGTACGAAATGGATCGCCTTTTTAATAGCCGCCATTCTGATATGGGGGGCTTTCCCTATGTCCGGCCTTGCGGAGGAAGCGGAACAGACGCCCGCGCCCACGCCGGTCCAAACTCCGGCGCCGACCAATACGCCCGTGCCCGCACCCACGCCGGAAGGCACCGTTGCGCCTGCAGCCACCCAAACTCCCGCCGCTACTGAAACTCCCGCTGCCACGGCCCCCGTTATCACCGGAACTCCTGTTATCACCGGGACTCCCATTCCCACCGGAACTCCTGTTATCACTGGGACTCCCATTCCCACCGTAACCCCGGTTCCCACCGGAACTCCTGCCGCCACGCAAACGCCTGTGGCTACCGTAACCCCCGCCGCAACCGAAATTCCGCTGCCGACTGAAACCCCCGCCGCCACGGAGACTCCGCTGCCCACCCAAACGCCCTTCGATTTAGCGGCGCTGATGGGCGAGGAATTGTATTATTATTTGTGCACGCTGGAAGGGGATGCGCTTGCTGCCGCGCTGGAAGCACTGTCTTGCGATCAGTTTGAATCTATGATTCAGGCTATGCCTGATCGGGCTGACGAGATAGCGCAATGGCACGAGGCCGCTCATGCAAGCGAATTTGAAAAGGTCTATGGTACGCCCGAAGGCCTATATGTCGACGGCGTATTGATTTACGGCGAGAAGTTGCGCAATTATCTCTTTGGGCTGGGCGAGCAAGAATTTATAGATGCTGTTAACGCTATGGATATTGATCAGGCCGGCAGTTTGGAAGGGCTTGTGACTAAAGAGCAAGCAAATGCAATTGCATCAGCTATTCGGCATTCCGGTTATCTTGTTAATAATGCGGTCGTTTCATCCAGAAAAATGCTCAGATCTTTCAGCGTCCTGAGCGATACCGAACCGGAATGGCCTGCTCCGGGCGCTATTGCTCTTAACAAATATGCCACTAAGGTGACAGGTACCGCAAACCAATGGGATGTTACGTTAACAATCGATGGCAGGAATACGCAAAGCACTTCAGATATCGTGCTGGTAATCGATAAATCCGGAAGCATGGTTCAGAACGGAAGTACCAAACTCAGCAAAACTAAAACAGCGGCAAAGGCTTTCGTTGACCAGCTTTTAACAAGCAGTGACTGCGGCGTACAAATTGCCATAGTAACATTCAATAATACATATAGCGATGTAATGGGGTTGACTGGATATAGCGGAAAAGAACAACTGAAAACAGCTATCGATAATATTTCGGCTACTGGCGGCACGAATATTCAGTCGGGTATTTACCGTGCGCGCAATTTGCTGGCGAGTTCCACGGCAAGCAAAAAGGCTATCGTATTGCTGGGCGACGGTGAACCTACATACAGCCAGCGAGTGACAGGCACCATTGGCATAACCTATACGTGTAATGGTAATAATCATATAAGAAACGTTGATACCTCCCAAGCCCAAATTAAGGCCTGTGATTATAGCAGCATAGTTGGAAGCGGGTCAAGTTACAATTTATCTAGCGGTAACTATGTAATCACCTGTATTCATGGAAGCACCTCTAGTACTAACTTTCCTGGCAACAATGGACTTCCTACTATTTATGAGGCGGGACTTGCCAAGGCGGCAGGCTATGACGTGTATTCTATAGCGCTGCAAGCCGGCGATACCGGTGCGTATGTGCTGGGAAACTGCGCTTCTTCTACAAGCAAGTATTATAGTATTAGCGCGGGGGAAACGGATATTGCCGGGAAGTTGCAGTCGGCATTCACCGCCATAGCCGGGAGCATTGCCAACGCGGCGACCAATGCTATTGTAACGGATCCTTTGGGCGATATGTTTAATAGGGTCGAGGACATTCAAATTACAGTCAGCCAGGGCAGTGCTTCTATTACCAACCGCATAATTACCTGGGTCGTTGGCACGATTCAGCAGGGTGTTACAGCGACGATGACTTACAGGCTTGTTCTTAAGCCTGAAGCGCAAGCGAATGTAATATATCCTACGAACGGAACCACGACGTTAACGTATAAGAACTATCTGGGAGACGATACGTCCAAGGATTTCCCCATTCCTGAAGTCTCGGTGGATAAGGGCAGTATCGTTGTGCATATGTATCGGGTAAATGAGTTGGGGCAGCCCGTCAACTCAGAAGGTACAGTAGTTAATCACCCTTATCAGGCGCAGCAATTGGGTACGTCTTACAAATTTGTTGCAGGTGGGAGCGATGCGCTTGCATATGGCGCCTATAGCGTTGGTGCGCCGGTGCTTACGGATTATGCCGTATACGGGTATGTGATCGGCACGACAAATAATACCGAGGGAAGCATAACTGCCGGAGAAACCGCCTCGGTGTTGGTTAACAGCGAAGCGCCAACAAAGCATATCTATTTCGGATATACGGAAGATGCAAGCAATTGTGTGTTGACCCTTGAGAAATCCGGTTGGCAAAGTCAGGATGCGAATGCCTCATTCCTGTTTACAATCGCAGGACCGGAAGGGACGTTCTATGAGGTAATACAGGGCAACTCCAGCAAGACAATATCAGGACTGCCCAAGGGCAGTTATACCATTACGGAAGAGATGAGTTGGTCATGGCGGTATGAGCAAAGCTCTATAAGCTTAACAGCGTCAAGTGATGCTACAATATCCAATAATACTGTAACGTTCAATACCGGCAGCGCTACTGCTACCGTTACCGTGAGCAACTCGCGCACTACGCCCTTCTGGCTCTCCGGCGAGCACTTTGCGGTGAACAAATTTGCGGCCTACGGTGACTGACCTACTTACATAGCATCTATACGGAGGAACACGACCTTTGCATAAGTCATTCAGGAGGTTCTGGAACGCGCTGACCACCATACTGGTGGCGGCGGTGGTATTGCTGGCGGTGCTGCTCGCGGGGGTCCGCGTCGTCGGGTTAACGCCGTTTGCGGTGCTCTCGGGCTCAATGGAACCGGCCTACCATGTTGGGAGTCTCATCTACGTCAAGGACGTGGAGCCGGAAACCATCGAGGTCGGCGATCCCATCACATTCGTACTCAACGAGGATCTCGTGGTCGCTACCCACCGCGTCATCGAAATCGACGCGGCAAACCAGCGCTTTTACACCAAGGGCGATGCCAACGAAGCGCCAGACGGCAGCCCGGTACACTTTAACAACCTACTGGGCAAGCCCGTATTCACAATCCCGTATCTCGGGTTCGTGTCCGGCTTCCTTGGTACCCGCAGGGGGATGATACTCGCGGGGACCGTCATACTGGTGCTGCTGGTACTGGTGTTCCTGCCGGATATGCTTAAGAAGGCCGGGCAGGTCGATGCACAAAGCAGCCGGCGTAAACACCCGAAACATCCGGAGGTATAACCATGAAACAGTCTGTCTGCGCACGCAGAAGAGTCATCATTCTAATTCTCTCGTTCGTGCTGCTCGCGCTCACGGCAATCGGCGGTACGCTGGCTTGGATCGCCTCTGACTCATCGCAGATGACGAATACGTTCGTGCCGGGCAATGTGCCCTGCGAGGTCTGGGAAGGCACTCCTCTGAAAAATGAAAGCGGAAAGGATGTGCCCTTGGGCAGTGTGAAGGAAAACGTTACAATCAAGAACGTCGGCAATATTGACTCTTATATCCGCGTGGCGCTCGTGCCCGTTTGGCGCAATGAAGACGGAACCGGTACCGGCCTCAATGCGGATATCGGCGTGTTAAGCACGTTAGGCGCGGGTTGGTCTTATGAGGACGGATATTATTACTATGCATATCCCGTCGCTCCACAGACTTTGACTGCTACACCTCTGTTTACATCCTTCACGGCACCGGAGGTTCCCGGCGGTGCACCGGATGGAACATACTTTGAGCTGCAGGTGCTCGCGCAATCCATACAGGCCGACGGCATGGGCGCAACTGACGCGGTGGACGCATTCGAAAAGGCGCTCGCAGCCACACAAACAAACCCGCTTCCCTAACCCCGTGATGACCAGCCAAGTTGATCTGGCTTAATATAAATACAAATAATACTTTTATAAAAACGGAGGAAAAGAAAATGAAAAAGAAGGCTTTGATCGTAGTTCTCTCAGCCATATTGGTCGTAGGCGTCGGCGTGGCCGGCACCCTGGCGTGGTTGACGGCCAGCACCGGCACGATTACCAACACGTTCAAAACAGGTGCCATTGAAGGTATGACGCTCACCGAGGTGAAGGTGGATGAAAACGGCCATAAGGTACCCAGCGAGGAACGTGTTACTACCAACCAGGACTTCCCCCTCTATCCGGGCGCCATTCTTGACAAGGATCCTGAAGTGGTCATCGGCGAAGGCAGCGTTCCCTGCTATGTGTTTGTAAAGGTCACCAACAACATTCCTTCCACTGTCGCTACGCTCAACTGGGATGCGAACTGGAAGCCGGTCTCCGGCACCACCGATATCTATGTGTACGTCGACGATGCCAATGCCCCCAAGGTCGTGGATGCTGGTGCGGCCGCCGTTACCCTGGATAAGCTCTTCACAACGGTCACCGTATTGGAGACCTGGAACGGCGAGTTTGAGGGCACCCCGCAGATTTCTGTAAAGGCCTATGCACATCAGGCGGAGGTGAACGGAACCGCAACCTACGCCAATGCCGAAACCGCCGCAAAAGCGCCGGCCACTTGGCAATAAGAGCTGTTTTAGCACAGGATGAACGCAGGGGCCGCTTCGCGGCGGCCCCGTTATAGCAAACATATGGCTATACTGTGCGTATATAATGGAGGAATGAACCGTGAAGAAAAAGATACTTACGATTTCGCTGGTCGTCATCCTGCTGGCGGTTGCCGCCCTGGGCGTCACACTTGCGTACTTCACCGATAACGATACCGCCACCAACGTATTCACGATGGGCAATGTCGATATCGACCTGGAGGAGCCGTCATGGGATGAACCGGATTACGTACAGCCGGGCGACAATGTCCCCAAAGATCCTTTTGTGAAGAATATCGGCGCCAACAGCGCGTATGTCGTGCTGAAGGTCAAGCTCGATAAGCTCGATAAGCTCGGCGCGTCCCTGGTTCTCACGGACCTGGTGAACGGCGAGAAAATCGGCACGGCTGCGGATGAGTGGACCTTAGTAAAGACAAACCGGGATGATACCAATCACACGGTCGAATATGTATATGTGTACAACAGCGTATTGGCCGCGGGCGCACAGACCAGCAGGCTCTTTACCTCCGTTGAGGTGCCCACCGGTTTGACCTCTGATGTTGGCACGTTCAAGATGGACATCACCGCGATGGCTATCCAGTCCCAGAACCTTACGCAGGCACAGGCTCTTACGGAGCTTAAAGTCAATTAAGTTACCGGCCCTAAATCGCACCGGGGCGCGTGCCCTGCGCCCCGGTGCATGTTAACCAGGAACGTATGGCGACTGCCGCCACTGCCCGCCCCGCCGGCGGTAGAATAGGGGGATGAAAGACAATGAAACGCACCGACAGCCTGAAAAAATTCATTTCAGCGGGGTTAGCTTTACTGCTGCTGCTCGCCTTTCCGGCCGCGGCATTTGCAGCGGATTCCGCTGTGGAATTCAACGGCCATTATGCAAGCTCCAAATTCGGCTTCATCCCCAGCGATAAGGACCTGTTCCGTAATTTCAAGGGCCTGATGCCCGGCGATACCGTCACCCAGAAGGTAACGATTACGAATGACAGCAGGGATGAAATCCGCGTATACCTCTTTGGAGAACCCGAGCATGAGAGCGTTAAAGACCTGTTGGACATGGTGAAGATCACCGTAAAGGTGGCGGGCGGCGCAACCATCGTGGCCGATAAGGCAAGCGCCGAATGGCCTTCCAATACGACGTATTACAGCCTCGGCTGGTTCGACCCCGGCGAAGAGGTCGACCTGCTGGTTACGATGGAAGTGCCCGCGACAATGGGCAATGAATTCAAGAAGGCTGAAGGCGTTGTAAAATGGGGCTTCCTTGTACATCAGTACGATGACGATGACGACGATGATGACGATGACGATATCCCGCTCGGGCCGGGGGTCACCGTAAATGGCGAGAAGATACCGCTTTCGCCCGGCACGGGCGACGATGCCAACCTCTACATCTGGGCGGGCGCGTTTGTGGCGCTTTCGGTAGTGCTCGCGGTGCTCATCGCCAAGCGGCGAAGGCATTCGTAATATTGCCGGAGAGCGAATATGTAAAGTATGGTGGCCACGGGCGCTCTGCCGCCGCGGCCACCTTTTTGATTTGATCTGTATAAAAGGAACGACGATGGAGCAGCGAAGGAAGAACCCGAAAAAAACGATACTGACCGTAATGATCGTGCTGTGCGTCGCCATGATGGCGGTCTGCGCCGTGATGATCGTACTGCCGCTTTTAGAATACCGCGCGGGCGACCAACTGTATGCCGATCTTGCGCAGCCGGCGGCCGAACAGCCAACGGTCGCGCCGCAGGCCGGGCAGGCGGGGGAGGAGTCTGCTCAGTCTATACAGGAGTATACCTTCGCGCCGGATTTTGCCGCGCTTGCCCAAGTCAACGACGATATTGCCGCATGGCTCATCTGCGAAGGGACGGTCATCCATTACCCTGTGGTGCAGGGAACCAACAACAGCTATTATTTAACGCACCTGTTCGACAAAACACGCAACCGTATGGGCACGCTGTTTATCGATTGCGGCAATACCCCCGGCTTTGCGGATGAAAACACCGTCATTTACGGCCACCATATGAAAAGCGGCTCCATGTTTGCCGCGCTGGTCGGTTACAAGGAACAAAGTTATTTCGATGCGTATCCCGCCATGCGGCTGCTCGCGCCAGGGGGAAATTTTCGTGTGGAGCTGTTCAGCGGCTATGTCACAGGCGCCGCGAGTGAAGCATACCGTAAAACGTTTGCAACCGAGGAGGACTTTGCGCAATATCTCTTGGATGTGCGTGAAAAGTCGGATTTTGAAAGCGATATACAGGTCACGGCGCAGGACCGTATCGTCACGCTGTCCACCTGTACCTATGAATTCAACAATGCGCGCTATGTCGTGCACGGCAAACTCGTACCGCTGACTGACCGCTGACAAAGTCCTGCGGACTTTGTCAGCTGATAGATTGTGAGCAAACTTTCTTGGGGTGGTTCGGAGGGTCGAGACCCTCCGGAGGTTAAATTTAAATATGACGACATGGGCGTCATATTTACCAAGCATTTTCGTATGAAAACGCAACCGTTCACAGCCGCCGCCCGGAAAATGCCGCAGCATTTTTAGGCGGCTGTGCAAAAACCCCGAAGGATATCGGCAAAGTATCTTCCGATACTTTGCCGATTTTTCTATAATCGGCTTACGATATGGTCGATCTCCTGCGGGCTTTTTGCACCGCGCGCCTGTTCGAGCACCTCGTCCTTTTCCGGGTCGGTCAGGCCGGAAAACCGCTGCATGGCCGCCGTATCCTGCGAGAGCGCTGAAAGGAGTTCATTCGGTATCTCTGGCATGTCGTTCACCTCGCCACTAGCATGCGCGGCTATGCCGCACAACATGCAAAAAGACGCCAAAGCGTCTTTACAATGCAATATACATGATACCTGTAATTTTTTTCTATTTGCCGCTGTCCCGGAACAACGGCTTAATAAGATTATCGCGCACGGCGTTTTGCGGCCGGATGGAAATCGGCTCCTCAGGCGCCATGAACTGCGAAAACAGATCAAAGCTTTCACGGATGCTGCACAGATATTCCATTTGCTGTGCGCGCAGCTCCCGGTAATGCGTGGTCGTGGCCTCCAGTTGGCGGGTCAGCGTTTGTATGGTTTCCTCCTGACGCGCGGATTGCTTGATAGCGGCGGCAAGCGCCTGCTTATATTCCTGTATATGTTTTTTCTGGGCGTCGTCCGTCTGCTCCGGCTCGGCCGGCGTATCGCCGCTTGCCTGCATGCGCGCGAGCATATCCTCGTCGGCCTGCCGCTGCGCCTTTAACAGGGCGTTCTCGTTGAGTGCACGGGCAAGCGCTTCTTCCGCCGCCCGCCGTTTTGCGGCTTCGGCGCCGCTTTTTGCGCGCAGCTCTTCGAGCGCCTTGGCTGTTTCCTGCTGCTGTGCGAAGAGAGCACGGGACTCCGCGCGCAGGCTTGCAAGCTCCTGCTGATGCTTGCATTGCAGCTTTTCCACAATGGGCCGCAGCTGCTCGCGCAGCGCCTTTTTTTCATCGGGCGGCGGCGGGTCGGCAAGGGGTTTGAGCGGCCGGTGCTCAAGCTCCGCTATTTTTTCCTTCAGGCTGCGGTTTTCGGTGTTTTGTACCATCAGCTGGTCGCGCAGCTCTTCGGTATCGCGGTAAAACACACGCTTCATGTCGGCGATGGCGTTTTTTTGCTCCTCAACAAGGCGCTCCAGTTCGGAACGTTTGTAACCGCTGATGCTGCCGCGCGTCCATTGCCCGTTCGGCTCAATCTGTGCGCGCACATCATCCGATTGCTTTGTCATAGCCGCCACCTTCACATTCAATGATCCGTATGGTGTTGCTGCAGTGTAACTGCGACCAGCGGTTTGCGGGCAGCTCCAGCACACAGGTAGCGCCGTGTATGTACCAGCCCACGCGCCCGGGCTCCATCGCCGGTTCCACGGAAAGTACCCGCCCGTTACGGTCCAGGTAAATCACGTCGATAGGCTCGCGCATGAAGTAGGTATGCACCTGCGCGCATGGGCGAAGCAGCAGCCCTTCCGTGATGTTGGTCTGCCCTATCAGCCCCCTCAGGCGCAAAAAGTAGTTGCTGGCCACGCGTACGCGTGTCAAAAGCCTTCCGTTGTCGTACAAATCAGCATATTTCATAATCGTTTACCCAAATGTCTTGATCAGGTTGAGTATGGTAGGTCCCATCAGTATTATAAATATCACCGGAAAAATGAAGGCGACCATGGGCAGCAGCATCTTGACGGAGGCCTTCATGCCCTTTTCCTGCGCAACCTGCTTGCGCGCGGCGCGCAGGTGTGCGGCTTGTGTTTTGAGCACGTTCTTAATGGGCGTACCCAGCTGCTCGGATTGCACCACTGCCGAGGCGAGCGTCTTGAGCTCGGCGATGTTGTTGCGTTCCCCAAGCTCCGTGAGCGCAATACGGCGGGGCTTGCCCATCTGTATCTCCATGGCGGTAATCGTCATTTCCTCCTTAAGGGCGCCTGTGAATTTATCCAACGCCCGCTTGAGAGCAATATCGAAGCTCAAGCCCGCGTCGATGCTCACGGTGAGTATGTCCATCATATCCGGCAGCTGGTAGCGTATGGATTGCTGTCGCATCTTAATCCTGACCTTCAGATAATAGATTGGCGCAAGCAAAGCGATAAACAGTGCCGCCAGCATAGCCAACATCCGCAGCGCAAGCTGTACCTGTATGTTTCGTACCACCGCGATTACTACCAGCATCACAAGCAGTGCTACTGACAGCCGCACTGCGCCGAACGCGGAGGTGCTCATATAAATGCCCGCCATGCGCAGCTGCCGCTCCAGCTTTTCGTTTTGCGCTTTGCCTTTGCGCCTGTGGGAGACGGCGCGTTCAAGAACCCTCTTGAACTTGCGCAGCCCCGGCGCCAGGAAGCGTTCGTAGAAATTCGCGTTCAGCTCGTCGATAAACAGCTTATCCGTCTCCGTGATGAGCTTCAGCCGCCGGTCCTTGGCGCTTAAAAGCCTGCGCGGGCGGTGGAACAGCAGCAATATCAGTATGAAGGCGAAAAGCGAAGAGCTGATCACTAGAAAAGGCATACGATCCACCCCCAATCCACAAAGTTGCAACTGCCGGTCAATACTTTACGGAAACAATCTTACGTATCAGGAGATACCCCAGGAATTCCAGCGCCGCGGCGGCGAGCAGCATGGCGCGGCCTTCGGGTGTTTCAAAAAACATTTGCATGTAATTCGGGTCGATCAGCATCAGCATAATCCCGATGCCGATGGGCAAAAACCCGATGACCGTACCCGACATGCGGCCGGTGGAGGTGATGGTGTGGATATCCTCCTTCACCTTCAGGCGGTCCTGCACGGTCTGCGCGATGTTGTCAAGAACGGCGGAAAGATTGCCGCCCACCTGCTGGGAAATCAGTATCGCCGTTACCATCAGCTTGACGTCCGCGCTGGGCACGCGGCGGGTCAGGTTGGTAAGCGCCCGTTCACTGGTGCTGCCCAGCTGCATCTCCCGCAGTACGCGGGCGAACTCGCGGGAGATAGGCTCGGACATCTGTTCGGCAACGTTCTGCATGCCCTGCTGGAAGGTAAGCCCGCTTTTGAGGCAATTGCTCATGCTCACGATGGCGTCGCTGAGCTGTTTTTCAAAAGCCATCAGGCGCTTGCGGCGGCTGTGCCGCACATAGAGCGGCGGAATAGCCAGCCCCAGGCCCGTCAGCGTAATGGATACCAGCATATGCGCTTCGAGCAGCGCGCTCAATGCCGAGGGGATGAAGGAAAGCAGCACCCAAATGAGCAAAAACTCTTCAGCCCGCATCGGAACGCCCGAGCTCGCGAGTTGATCCACCAGCACGGTGGAAATTTTGATGGGAGGCGTGCGCTGTGCGCGCAGGCGTTGCCGCGAGAGGGGCAGCGGTTTCTCGCCGGTCAGTTTTACAAGGCGCTCGCCGGACTTGAGTCTGTTGTGCAGCGCGGCATGGAGCATCAGCACCGCGGCGCAGAACGCCAGCAGGCAGGCGCAAAGCGCCAGCAGCAGTTTTTCCATCCATCCACCTCCGTTTCCATGCGCTGTGCGCCATAAGCCGTTCATTCGCCCGCACGCTATCCTGTGCAGGATTCTGCGCGGCCTTCAGCTGAACCATTCGTCATGCACGGGTACGCCGTTGTTCCGTATCTTGACTACGCATTTGGGGTATACGCCGGTGGCGCGGAACCGCCCGTTGAAGCGGCCCTGCCCGTCGAGAGAGCCGTCGGTCTCATACACGAATATATCCTGCATGCTCACGATATCGCCCTCCATGCCGGTGATTTCCGTGATGCTGGTCACACGGCGCGTGCCGTCCCGCAAGCGGCTTTGCTGTACGATGAGGTCTATCGCCGAGGCGATCTGGGCACGGATGGCCAAGAGCGGCATGTCCACGCCAGCCATCATCACCATTGTCTCGATACGCGAGATCATATCGCGAGGGGAATTCGCGTGGCCGGTGGTGAGCGAACCGTCGTGGCCGGTATTCATGGCCTGCAGCATGTCCAGCGCCTCGCCGCTTCGGACCTCGCCTACGATGATGCGGTCGGGCCGCATGCGCAGCGCGTTTTTTACAAGGTCGCGTATGGAAATTTCGCCCCGCCCCTCCAGGTTCGCCGGGCGGCTTTCCAGCGTAATGACGTGCTGCTGGTTCAACTGCAGCTCCGCAGCGTCTTCGATGGTGACAATACGCTGGTCCGGCGGAATGTATCCGGAAAGCACGTTGAGCAGCGTGGTTTTGCCGCTGCCCGTGCCGCCCGCCACCATGATGTTCAGGTTGCCCTTGACGCAGGATTCCAGAAAGCTTGCCATGCGCGGCGTAAGGGAGCCGAAATCGATCAGGTCATGCACCGTAAACGGCGTTTTGGAGAACTTGCGGATGGTGATGACCGGACCCGAAAGCGAGAGCGGGGGGATGATGACATTCACGCGCGAGCCGTCTTTCAGGCGAGCGTCCACCATGGGGCTTGCTTCATCCACATGGCGGCCTATGGCCGCGACAATCTTTTCAATGATCTGCATCACGGCTTCTTCGTCGCGGAACTTTACCTCCGAGAGGCGCAGCTTGCCCGCCTGCTCCACGAACACGTGGCGCGGGCCGTTGACCATCACCTCGGTGACGCTCGGGTCGTTGAGCAGCTCCTCGAGCGGCCCCAGGCCCATTACCTCATTGAACAGCACGGTGGATAATTTGGCCCGCTCCACCCGCGTGATGGTATCCGAATACTCCATCAGCACGTCGTCGATGATGCCCTGCACCTGCGCGCCGTCCGGTTCGCTGTTCTGCCCCCGCAGCCGTTCGATCACAGCGCTGCGCACGCGGTCGATGATGAACAGGTATTGTTCCTGCTTGGTCTCGGGCACCGCCGCCGCGGCTGGCGCGGAGGGGGCTTGCTCCTGCTGCACCGGCATTTCGGGGGCCTTATTCAAACGGTTCATCAGGCTCATTGCCGGATCACCTCCAGCGCCGTGTGGCGAAGCTGCCTGCCCAGCGCCGTACGCGGCTCTTCCAGCACGATGGGGCGGCCGATGCACTGGCAGCGGTCCGCCGTTTTGTCGTCGCGCGGGAGCACAAAGCCGGGGGAGACGCCAAGCACCCGCTGCACATCCCTTATGGAAAGGAAGGCTTTGCTGTCCTTGTTGTACACGTAGCCTATTTTTTCCTGCATCTGCAGGGAAGCAAGCACGGTGGTAGCCATATGCGCCGCCTTGATGCTGGCAAGATCCGGCTGCATCACGATAAGCACCTTGTTGCTGTTTTCGATCGCGGTGATGGTCGTATCCGAAAAATTGGCGGGCAGATCCAGCACGATGCAGTCAAAGAACGGACGCATCACCGAAAGCACGCTTTCCACATGCCGGCTTTCCACATACTCGCCGCTCTCCGGCGTATTGGGGCCCGAGAGCACCGTAAGCCCGCTGTAGTGCTGCACGGTAAAGCCGCGCAGTATATCCATGTTCAGGTTGCCGCGTTCCTGCGCAAGCTCGGCGATGGTATCCTTGGCCTGCATGTCCAGATACAGCGCCACGCAGGAATACTCGAGGTTGAGGTCGATGATAGCCGTTTTATAACCCTGCTTCGCGAGCGATGTTGCGATATTGACGGCGATGGTCGTTTTGCCGGTTCCGCCCTTGCCCGAATATACGCTGATCACGCGGGATTTGAGCGAGGAAGCGTTCTGCGTTGAGCCCGCCCGTGTCTGCTCCAGCGCGCCCGCGCGCCGCACCGAATCCAGTATTGCCGCGGGGTCGTCCTCGAAGGAGACGAGCAGGCGAATGCCGACATTGAGCGCCTCGCGCGTGAGCGAAACCGAGAGCGTATCCGTAAGCAGCACCAGCGCGCAGCCGGGTACGCTTTGGTAAATGCGCTGCGCGATGTCCAGCGCCGTGGCGGATTCGTAATATACCAGCGTGACGTCCGGCTGCATGCCCTGCGCCTTTTGCACGGCGGAGGGGGCAATGTCGCCATAGCCCACGATCACGATGTCGCTCGCATCCAATATGCCCTTGAGGCGATAGCGTACATCCTTATCGCTGCTGATGACGAATACCTTGAGCTGTTCCATGCCTGCACCATCCTTTGCGTCCGTGTGGGAAAGCGTCATTTCCGGGTGAGAACTGATTACATGAGGAATGACGTCGTTCCGGATTAATCAGTGGGTACCCAGGTATACAGCGGGGGAGATACGATATCGTTGTCCTGCGGCGCGCGCAGCAGCAGGTAAACGTGCCCATAGCTGATGGCGTAATAGAGCTTCAGCGCATCCTCGGGGGAGACGCTCAGCGTCACCGATCCGTACGAATACATGGGCTCCTCGGCGCTGGCGTTCTGTACGCGCGAGCCGATCTCCAGCACCTTGATGTTTTCCAGCACCATTTCGGACGCGGGTATGCTGATTTCGTTTCCCTCTTCATCCTTTTGCGTCAGCGTAACGGTGGAGAGTATATCCACATAGTCGTTTTTGTTGATATAACCGCCTACGCCCGCGATCTCGTCGGTGGATAGCGTGATGGCGCGCATGCCTTCCGCAATGATATACGAAAGCTGTCCGCCCTGTGTGCCGCTTGCCACGGTGCTCAGCTGCGCGTGCACGATCTGCTGCCCGGCGGGTATCCGGTATTTATTGATCTTGCCGACAACGTCAGCCATTGAGACGGCGGCGTCCGCGTTGATCCAGGCAAGCGCCGTTTTTTGCAGCGCGACCATATCCGATGTAATCAAAGTATTTTCTTCTATGGGGGCTACGGCTACCACAACGGGGCCCTCGGGCACGACCACCGTCGCTTTCCTTTCCAGAGAGGCGGCGTAAAAGTACACCGCGACGCCGGTCAGTATCGCAACGAGCACCGCTATGATGTAGATCTTTTTCATGGTAACCCCCCGACAACGCGGGGCGAAGGCTTTCGCCCGCCCGCTGGTATTTACAAAAATCAAGGTATAAGGTCATTCGCTCTGAGACTGTTAAAAAACCTCTGGAAGAAACGGTAAGCAGCTTATTTAAGTAACCAGAGGCTTCCAATCCGTCATTTTGCAGCGGCATGTACGGTGCAAAATGACACCTCGGAGCGTAAGTTGGCGCGACAGCTTTCCTGCGTAAGCAGGAAACCGAGCGGCAACTTGCGCGGTGAACCTCGAAAAAGTGGATGTATCCGCTTTTTCGACACTACATTAGATCTTCATGGTGGTGGAGGAGGTAAGCATAAAGGTATCGCCTTCGGTAAACAGCCTGGCCATGGGGGTCAGGGCGGGCACGGCCTTTTGCACCGTGACGGTCACGTTTTCCGCCCTCTTGTTTACCGTTACGGTTATGGTACCCGGTCCGACAATTACGCCGTTGACCACGTCCGTCACATCCTGCGTCAGCGTACCCGAGCCCGCGTTGACGATGGCGTAGCGCGCGCCTTCGCGGCTGCCGTTTTCCACGCTCATCTGGTTGTAAAAGAACCAGCCGAATTCCATAATGCCCATCAGCAGCAAAAGCAAGAGAGGCAGCGTGATCGCCGTCTCGACAAGCGCCTGCCCGCGTTCGCGGCTTGCTTTTGTGCGCTTTGTTTGCTGCATGGCCCGCCTCCCTCAAAATGGGGTAACACGACCGCCCGTACGGATGCACGGACGGTCGCGCACTGGCATACTATTTGCTGAGCTGTAATTCTTATTATTCGGTGATAACGTTGTTTTCTACGAGCGTGTCCTTGGCGCCGGTAAACAGGTCACCCATCCCGTTGCCCAGCGCGATGATGGCGCCGATGGCTACGATGGCGATCAGGCCAAGGATCAGGCCGTATTCAACCATGCCCTGGCCATTTTCATCCCGGAGGATTTCCATGAGCCTTTTCATAACCGCATCTCCTTTACAATTTTATGGTTGTGGTGTATAGGTTAAAAAATCGTATGGTACACTGGAAACACCATTGTGGCCATTGCGCCTAAAGAAATGTAGGGACCCATGGCGGCTGTCGATTTCACGCTGCCCCGGCGGCTCAAGTACAGGTAAGCGGTGTATACGCCAAGCGATAGGCCCATCACCAGCATGACCTGTAAAATCCCCGTGAGACCGAAGCAGAAACCGATTACAACCGCATACTTTACGTCCCCCCAGCCGATGATCATACCAAGCTTCGAAGGAAGCATGAACACCGCGGCTGCAACGGCCGCACCCAACAGATTGCTTGTAAAACCGGACCATCCGGGGCTTACGGTATGCCCCGCGGCGTACGCGAGCAGCAGCGCCAACAGCAACTCGTTGGGAATTCTGCGTATGACGATATCTACCGCGCTCAGGCATAAAATGATCTGGAATACAAGCACAGACTGGATCAACCGAACCATCCCCGCCTCCTGTGTCATGGCGGCGATGAGCGACCAGGCCAGCGTGCAGATACCCATCCAAAGCCCGAGGGAAAGCCTGCCGTACAATATACGGCTTGTACTCTGCTCTTCCGTGCGGTTATTAATAAGCCGCCGCGCAAGGGTGCGCGTGGGTATGGCGCAAAGCGCGCCCGCCGCGGCAAAGATGGGTATCCACATACGCCGGACCTCCTTGTTGATTTGCCTCCCGAAGCTTTTTTCGCCGCTATTGCGAAATAAAAAGCCACCAATCGGGTACGTTGCACCGAATGATGGCTCATCGTCTACGCGTCGCATCCTTCTTTTGTAAAGGGGGATGCCGCCGCCGCACCCTGTGCGGGCAGCGTATCGTAAACAAAAGCAGTGGCTTCATTCGGCAGCTGGCTGTCATGGGCTTTCGCCTTTAGACCCTGTAGCTTTGCGAGAGACAACCTTTCGGTTGCATTGCCATTATCGGGAAGGGGTACTTTTGTAAGTAGTCTTGGCTCAATCATCCGAATGTCAGCTGCATTCGGACATTCCTTGTAAGGTTCCGCATGTTTGTCGGCGGCGACAAACACGGTTTCACGCGCCGTTACGACGCTCTTACAATACGTTTCACCCGGCGCAGTGCCGCGCCTTGCATCGAACTAAATTGGGAAGTCCACAGCGTGGGAGAACGGTGGACCAAACGTACCGTATATCGGTACAGCGTCATTTTGGCAGTACTTTTTGCCGTCTGGAGCTGTTCTTTTATCACCTCCCGTCCCATGCTTCATACTGGTTTTGGTGCGCGCAGCGCGGGCATTCCCGTGCGCCGCCGCGCTGCCGCATATCATTGCCTTTCCTGTAAAAACAAGAAAAGCAACTGCTGCGCAGTTGCCGCAATATCAACCTAAATAAATATAAAGGCTGCAATATCGGTAAGCGGCAACTGGCTGCCATAGGCTTTCGCCTTTAGGCCCTGTAGCTTTGCGTCACTGCCTTTCGGCAGCTTTGCTATGAAGGACACTTATCCTATGGTAATATATACCCCGTAAAAGGTTGTCAAAACAAATAATTCACAAAAAATTTCTGAATATTTCATAATTGCCTGAACACGGCGGTTTTGCGTCTAACGCACCAGCCGCGTGGCGTCTTCACCGGTGGTGATAATGGGGAACGGCTCCTCCGGCATACGCATCACAAGGTTATTGGGCATGCCTGCTATTCTGTTTGCGATGATGCTGCCATAAAACGTGGTGTCGCCGCCATTTACTGTTGCAGTGCCGTTGGGTGCGTAAATAATGCCTGTGATCAGGTTGCCCGCGGTTGCGATATCGATATTCCCTGTCTGCGAGTAGACGGAGATGGATTTGGTTGCATCCAATTGCACAAAATTGCCCGTGAATCTGATATTTCCTCCGGCGAATACGTTTCCTACTCCCTGGAATGTATTATTGAATGTTATCTTCCCCGTAGCGTAAATCGTACCGTTAAGAACACAGACGGGGGATCCGCCGTTTATCGTCAAATCACCCTGCACATAGAGCGTGCCGTAGATCTCCGCCTGGTTTGAAATGAAACAGTTCCCCGTAACAAGCGTGTTGCCCGTAAATATCTGTTTCCCGCCGGAGATTTCCGCCGGTGTCAATACCGTATCATAGCTTGCAGGCAGCGCAGCCGCAACAACGGAGGAGAAATCCGGCATATCAATATGCTCTGCCCCGGGGACCTCCGCGCCTGCGGTGGCGGTGGAATTGATAGAAACGGTGCCGCAGGCTTCCGCCGCGCCGGTGATCACGCCGGAACTGGGGGAAGCGTACAGGTCCCCGTTGGAATGCACGCTGCCGTCGATGTTAAAAGTGCCGCCCATGGTGAGCCTATGTACGGGGCTGCCAGAGAAGAGCAAATAGTCAAACGGACCGCCGATGGTGGGGGTATACTTTTCCGCGCTTGCGGCGGAAGAAACCGCATGCGTATCATACCCCATAATGCGGGAGAAGGCTGCGTCCACCGTCTGTGTGCTGTTGGCGGTGATGATCATATCGTCGCCTTCGAAACTGAACTCTATGCCGTCTACGGAATACCCGTTTGCTTCTATATACGCCCGCGCTTCGCGTATTGCCGCGTCGCGGTCGGGAAGCATGGAGGCGCCGGCAAGCACGCCCGCGTCGAGCGCGGTCTGCAGGCGCGTGTTTTCCAGGTATAACATGCTCATATCCACGGCAAACGCGCCAAAAGCCAGCAGTACGGATAATCCGATCGCCACGATGACCATAGCCCCGTCTTCCCCCTTTCGCGCTCTTTTCAGTATTCAGGCCGGTTTGGGTAAACAAAAACCGCAGCCGATCAAGGGTCAGTTGCGGTAACAACCAATACAGCTTGAGACAAACGCCCGAAGCATAGGTTTGTGGCAACTGGCTGCCCTGGGTCGCATCCGACCGGTAGGCCCTGTAGCTTTGCGCCACCGGCTTTCGCCGGCTTTGCCTTTTTTCACTTATATCAGGTACTAATTATATAATACAAATATATGCCTGTCAATCGGCAACTGCAAATATTTTAGAAGATTATAGCAATATCTGTCGTATATGCATTGCATTCATTGCCCCTCTCTGTGAAGCAGCTTTAGAAGGTAACCGTAGCCCTCGCGTTCCATATCCGCCTCGGGTACAAACCGGAGCGACGCGCTGTTGATGCAGTAACGCAGCCCGCCAAATTCCCTGGGCCCGTCGTCGAACACATGGCCCAGGTGCGCGTTGCCGGCGCGGCTTTTTACCTCCGTGCGCAGCATGCCCAAGGAAGCGTCCGTGTGCTCGCGCACCACAAAGGGATCGATGGGTTTGGAAAAGCTGGGCCATCCACAGCCGGACTGGAACTTATCCGCCGATGCGAAAAGCGGCTCGCCCGTGGTGATGTCCACATAGATGCCGGGGCGGTCGTCGTTCCAATGCGTGTTTCGGAAGGGCGGCTCGGTTGCGGCGCGCTGGGTCACCTCGTACTGCAGCGGCGTCAAAGTACGCAGCAGCGTTTCCTGATCCGGCAGCGCATAGTCCGCGGGGTTGACGCGGGCCTCCGCGGCCATTTTCATTTTGCCGCTTCCGATATGGCAGTAGCCGCCGGGGTGCTTCTCCAAATACTTTTGATGGTACTCCTCCGCAGGATAGAAATTCAGAAGCGGCCCGTATTCGATCCTGACGGGGCGGCCGGAACGCGCCGCAAGCGAAGAGAGCGCCCGCTCGATCACCGCGCGGTCGTTTTCATCCGTATAGTAAATGCCGGTGCGGTACTGCACGCCGGCATCCCCGCCCTGCCGGTTGAGCGAAAAAGGATCGACGGATTCAAAATACAGCGAGAGCAAAAACGGCAGCGGCAAAACGGCGGGGTCGTATTCGACGCGCACAGTCTCCGCATGGCCGGTGTTTGCGTGGCAGACATCTTCATAGGTGGGGCGCGGCGTATTGCCGTTGGCATACCCTGCCTGTGTGGCGGTTACGCCGCGTATGGCGCCCAGGTATTTCTCCGTTCCCCAAAAGCACCCGCCCGCCAGATAGATTTCCGCCATATCGTATTCCTCCGCCCATGACATTTTCGGTATGCTTACTATACCCCGTTGCCGGCGCGGTAAAACGAAAACGGGGCACATAAATAATGCCCCGCAAAACAACGTCGGCCCCCGTATGGCCGGCTGACGTGATAGACATACTATTTTTCCGCCTTTTCAATGGGCGCGTCCGGCGCGTTTTTCTTCACGCTTTCGATGCCGTTGAAGCAGGAGGCCTTGGCCTTATAGCCCTCGCTCGCAGCGATGATTTGGCCGTTGGTGGCGGTCAGGCGGAAACGGAATTCTCCCGCTTTATCCAAATATACCTCAAACTTGGGATTTTTCTGTACGGCAAAGCCCGCTTCGGTCTGGTCTTCCACCAGCGCTATGGGCGCGTTGCGCTTCACGCTGTCTATGCCGTTCATGCAGGCGGCTTCGCTTTTGTAGATTTCGCTTTCGGCGATCACTTCGCCGTTACCGGCTTTCAGGTTAAACTTTATGCCGTTATGTAACGCATGCACAACGAATTTGCCCATTCCGTTCTCCTCCAGTTCTTTGTGATAAGTATAGTTCGAGTATATCGGTACTGGTGGATACTGTCAATTAAAATACCGCGTCATTCGCGCCGTTTCGCACAAAAAAGGCACGGATTTTGGGTATTTATATGTGCGAAACCCCTTCCCGCGGGCGCATATCCGTGCTAGTATAAACTGTAAGAGAGCATAGCGCTCTTTGGAGGCGCATCCATGCAGGTAATTTCCGCAATCGCGGCATTTCTTATCGCCCATGCGCTTACGGTGCTGATCGTATTGCTGTGTATGAACCTGCTCGCCTTCGCGCTTTTTGGTGCCGATAAAAAGCGGGCGCAGCGGGGCGGGTGGCGCGTACCCGAAAGCACGCTGCTGGCGGCTGCGGCATTTTTCGGCGCGGCGGGCGCGTTCATCGGCATGCGGGTGTTTCACCATAAGACCAAACATAGAAAATTTACCGTGCTGTTGCCGCTGCTGCTTGCGCTGCAGGCGGCGGTTTTGGTACTGCTTGTTGTAGTTGGCCTGTAACAGGGGAAAAACAAATGACGGATAAAAACCACATCACCACCTATACCAAGGCGCATTTCGACCCGGTACAGGCCCGTGAACAGGATATTTGCATAGAGGATATCGCCCATGCGCTTTCGCTGCTTTGCCGCGCGAACGGGCATATCCGCCAGTTCTATTCCGTAGCGCAGCATTGCATCCATTGCGCCATGGAGGCAAAAGCGCAAGGCCTTCCCGGCAGGGTGCAGCTTCACTGCCTGCTGCATGACGCGGCGGAGGCATATATCGGCGATATCACCCGCCCGTTGAAGCGGCACTTAAAAGCATATGTAGAGGCGGAGGACGCCCTGCAGGCGGTCATTTTGCGCGCGCTGCATGTACCCGCGCTTACGGAGGAAGAGCAGGCCGCCATCCATTCCATTGACGACCGGCTGTTGTATCATGAGTTTCTGACCTACCACGGCGACCATGTGTGGGATGAAGCGCCGCGGCTGCACATTACCCTGCCGGCGGAGGAGGTTTCGCATGCGCAGGTGGAACAGGAATTTTTAGCGCTATATGACAGGCTGGCGGGCACGCAAACCGATGCCGTTCACGTATAGCGGTCAAGTCGTCCAAAGCAAGATACCACCGGATTATTTATGCAAATAGTCGGGTTTTCCCGTCAATGAAAGTATAGAAAGGGGCGCTACCCATGGTCCGTATGCTTATGCAGGAAGAATTCCCAATGGCGGCGGCGCTTGTACAGCGCGTGTTCGAGGCGTTCGTCGCGCCGGATTATCCGCCGGAGGGGGTGGAGACATTCTGCGATTACCTCGATCACATCCGTACGCTGGATGCCGCGGCCCCGTGCGCGGAATGCCTCTGGGGATATTTTGAGGACGGGGAGCTTGCCGGCGTGCTCGCCGCACGGGAACTTTCGCATATATGCCTGCTGTTTGTTTCAGCCGAGCATCACAGAAAGGGAATCGCGCGGGCGCTGTTTTCCGTCCTGCGGCAGCAGGCGAAGGAAGCGGGTGTAGAGTGCATCACCGTCAACGCCTCGCGCTACGGGCTGCCCGCCTATGAAAAGCTGGGCTTTGTGGCCACCGGGGAAGAGGAGATGCGAAACGGCATACGGTTCACGCCCATGCGGTATGAAATGGGCGTCGACTATGCATTGCGCCCTTGGCGTATGGAAGATGCGGCGCTGATCGTGCCCTATGCCAATAACCCCAGGATCGCGCAAAATCTGCGCAACGCATTTCCGCACCCCTATACGCTGGCGGATGCAGAAAACTATGTGTCCGCCTGCGTCGACAGCGATGAAACATTAAAGCTTTGCCGCGCGATCGAGGTAGGCGGCGAGCCCGTAGGCAGCATCGGCATATTTTTAGGTCAGGATGTATATGAAAAAACGGCCGAAATCGGCTACTGGCTGGCAGAGCCATGGTGGGGCCGGGGCATTATGACCAATGCTGTCCGGGAACTGTGCGAATTGGCTTTCCAGCAATATGATATCCTGCGCATCCATGCGGAGGTGTTTAGCGTAAACGCAGCTTCCTGCCGCGTACTGGAGAAAGCGGGCTTCACGTTCGAAGGCGTCAAGCGCAGCAGCGTCTGCAAGAACGGCTGCGTCATGGATTCGCACATATTCGCATTGGTCCGGGAAAAGCAAAGGCCGCCCATGCGGCATGTCAACGCGCAGATCGCGCCCGCCTACGAATCGATTGACGATGTGCGAAAGCTCTTTTCCGAATACGCGGATATGTTGGGCATCATGATCTATTTCAAGGATTTTGATCAGGAGCTGGCCACCCTGCCCGGCAGCTATGCGCCGCCGCAGGGGCGGCTGTTCGTCGCCCGTTGTGAAGGCCAGGCCATAGGCTGCGTTGCGCTGCGCCCGCTCGAAGACGACCGCTGCGAACTCAAGCGCCTGTATGTGTGCCCGGAATTCCGGGGCAAGCATCTCGGTCGGCGGCTGGCCGAACGCGTCATAAAGGAAGCGCGGGAGATCGGCTATACGCAAATGCTGCTGAATACGCTGGATATGCTGCCCAGCTCCATCGCCCTGTTCCACCGGCTGGGTTTCGCGGAAACGGTGCCCTCCTATGAGGCGCCTCAGCCCGGCCTTGTGTATATGGCGCTGGATCTAAGCGGCAGCGGTGGGGAGGAATAACCCTACCGCGCGAGCAGCGCCTTCAATGCATCCAAATCATGTACCGGCGCCTTACAGGCGCCGTTTTCGCACAGATAATACGCCGTTCCTTCCTCGGGGTACGGGTATTCCCGTGTAAAGGGAGCAAACTCGTTTAGCTCTTTGGCGTTGGCCGGGGTTTTCATCAATACCGCGACGTGCGGATTCTTCGCGCGTTCCACAGCCGGGAGGATATCCGCCCAATGCTGCTCGTCGGGACTCACGCATACCAGCTCCGCGGCGGGATAAACGGATTCCGTCACCGCCAACAGGCCGAAGCAATGCCCGGAGGGCGCTTGCGCGGCATGCGCGCAAAAGAACGCAAGCTGGCGGTCCGCATACTCGCGCCAGAATACTTCCCCGGTGAGCCGCCATAACCGCACGAGCAGCAGCGCCGCGGCCGAGTTGCCCGACGGCATGGCGCCGTCGTATACCTCCTTGGGGCGGCTGATCAACTGCTCGCCAGAGCTGGAGTAGACGAAGAATCCGCCGTTTTGTTCATCCCAGAACAGTTCGATCATACGCCGGGCAAGCCATGCGGCGCGTGTGAGCAGCGTGGCGTTGAACGAGCTTGCATAGAGTTCCAGCAGCGCCCAGCCGTAAAACGCGTAATCCGCGAGCTGCCCGGCATGGTCGGCGCGGCCGTCGCGGTAGCGGATGAACAGATCGCCTTCCGGCGTGGTCAGGTATCTTTCAATGCAGGCCTGCGCCCCCTGCGCGGCGTCAAGGTAAATTTCCTCCCCCAATACGCGGTATGCTTTGGCGCAGGCCGCGATTATCAGCGCATTCCACGCGGTAAGCAGCTTGTCGTCCGTAGCGGGCGGGATTCGCTGCTGCCGGTAACCGAACACGCGCACGCGCAGCGCCTGCAACTGTGCGCCGGGCGCCTCGGTATGTGCGTGATGAAGCAGGTTGGGGATGCTGCCGCTTTCAAAATTGCCTTTTTGCGTGATTCCGAACCATTCGCAAAACCGCCTGTTTTCCTCGCCTGGCAGCACCTCGATTAGCTGCTGCGGCGTGAACACATAGTATTTGCCTTCCACACCCTCGCTGTCCGCGTCCTGCCCGCAGTAAAAACCGCCGTTCTGGTCCTGCAGCTCCCGCAGCGCGTAGGCGAGCGTCTGCTCCGCCGCATAGCGGAACACGTCTTTCCCGGTTTGCGCGTAGCCCTCGAGGTAGGCGAGTATTAAAAGCGCGTTGTCGTAGAGCATTTTTTCAAAATGCGGCACCAGCCAGCGGCGGTCGGTGGAATAGCGCGAGAATCCGCCGCCGATATGGTCGAACAGCCCGCCGCGGTACATATGCAAAAGCGTAGCTTCGGCCTGCCGCAGCGAATTTTCCGCGCCTTCCAGCCGCGCGTGCCGTAATAACAGCAGCAGCGTGTGCGCCATGGGGAACTTGGGCGCGGGGGAAAAGCCGCCGTACTGCGGATCAAAGCCCTTGCCAAGCTGCCTCGCCGCACTGCTGATCAAACCTTTATGCGGGGCATGCGGGGGCAGCTTTAACTGCGCCTGCTCTTTTAAAAAGTGCGTGGTCGCTTCGCCCTGCTGCTCCACGCGGTCGCGGTCCTCCCCCCACAGCGCTTTGAGCGCGGGCAAAAGCTCCATCATGCCGGTATGCGGCCCGCGGCTTTGCTTGGGAAGATAGGTCGCGGCAAAGAAGGGTTTTTGTTCCGGCGTCATCACGATGGTCAGCGGCCAGCCGCCCTGCCCGGTGAAGGCCTGGCATACGGTCATATAGATGGTGTCGATATCCGGCCGCTCCTCGCGGTCCACCTTGATGCACACAAAATCCGCGTTGAGCAGCGCCGCCACCTCGTCATCCTCGAAGGATTCGCGCTCCATCACATGACACCAGTGGCAGGTTGCGTAACCGATGGAAAGGAATATTGGCTTGTCCTCCGCTTTGGCTTTTGCGAACGCTTCCTCGCCCCACGGATACCAATTGACCGGGTTGTGGGCGTGCTGGAGCAGATACGGGGATTTTTCATTGATTAGCCGATTGGATATTTCCGCTTGATTGTCCATATGACCGCCTCCTTTACGAGGAATACGGCATGCATAAGCGCATCCGTACTTATTTGATAGATACCTTTCTATCGTCCCCTGCTTTCCGTAGGCTTATCCCTTCAGTATATTCCTTGGAATCGTTGCATTCGTCCATTATAATGTAAATAGCTTTATAAAGGATAATGGAGGAGAGTGTATTCGGATGGAAATCAAACGGGCAAGCGAGATTGGAGAGAGCGCCCGAAAGAAGATCAGCGATATTTTTGTGGACGGCTTCATACAGTGGCTGCAATACTTTTCAAAGGATGCCGAAAAGCTGTCCCGCGCTCTTGCCCACATGTTTGTTCTGGAAGCCTTTTATGTGGCGGTCGTCGACGGCGAACTGGCGGGAATCGCCGCCTGTACGGACGGGAAAACCCCGCCTGTACGGCTCAAATCAAGCGAGCTGCGCCGTCATCTGGGGTTTGTAATGGGGAGCATTGCGGGGATAATGCTCAAAAGGGAGCTTGAAAATCATCCATATCCCTTTCCGATAGAGCCGGGCACCGGTTCCGTTGAGTTTGTTGCGACCGACAGGAACTATCGCGGCAAAGGTGTAGCTTGGGCCATCATACGGCATATTATCTCGGATACCCCCTATAGCGTGTATGTGTTGGAAGTTGCCGATACCAACACGCCTGCAGTCCGGCTTTATGAAAAACTGGGTTTCAGGGAATTCCTGCGTGTTCCACACAAATACAGCAAACAAAGCGGCATAAACCATCTTGTTTACATGAAATGCGAAAAAGCGGACGTTTGCTGACCCGAAAACCTATCAAGCGTCTCTTACTGCAGCCACGGGGGAACGGGATAGCTTTTGATATGCTCGAATTTTTCAACGTTCACTTCCCCCGGCGATACCCGTACCGTGATATGGTCGACGCCGATGGGATTATGGGCGCCCAAATACGGTGCTACCTCAAGCTTTATCACAAATTGAAACGTCCTGTAGCCCTCAGGCCGTTCAATGGATAATATTTCAGGCTCGTATGGGGCGACATTTGGGGAATACGCCGTGTTCTCTTCATAATAATTGCGTACGGCTTCCTGAATATAGGGTAACAGCATTGTCATAAAAACATCCTGATAAAGCTCTTCCAAAGAACCTTCGGATGGCCGTTCCGGTTTAAAATATGATTGATTTGCCTCGGGCTGATGTACGGCTGGCCGTATATCTTCATACAAGATCCCTCTGATAATAGCGGCGCCTGCAAGAAAAATGAGCAATGCGCAGGGCAGTATCAGCTTGCTCCATTTTACCGTTTCTTTCACAATAAACACCTGCCCCGATCACAATGTCTTTCTGTATTGTAGTCCTGCGCGCGGGTACAAATGTCATAAAATAGTGACCATTAATGTTTTCAAGTGGTTCTTTTCTATCATCTTATCTTTAATCACTGCTTAAAGAAGGCAGCCGCGTACCAGATGCCGCCGTACGCGAATTTCTGTACGACAACATAAAAGTACGCTGTACAGCGTACTTTTGCATTACCGCTTTGTTACAATTCCATGTTAATTTTCAGCCGCCGGCCATCCACTTTCGCCTTGCTGGGTCGGAAATGGCAAATGGCGCGCACCGGCATGGGGGGCTCTTTAGGCGGGCCGCCCTGCAGGGCCAAGAGCACCTCTGCATCCGAATACGGCCGGAACAGCCTTTTGCGCTTCTTAAAATATATCAAATTCGGGATGTACCAAGCCAATAAAAAGACTAAAAATGAGATGCCCAGCGGCCAAATGCGATATTCGTTCCACACCATTTCCGGCCAATATTTTAAAGCATACAGGGCAAGCATACGCAACAGGTCGATCCATAGAAACGCGATATTCCACCGGTATCCTGCGGCAGAGAGCTCCCGTATATGCATATACGCCAGCACGCATACCACTTGGGCAAGCAATGTAATGCCGCTTAGCACAAGCGCCGTCGTCGGCCCCTGCCATATGCCAACCCACAGCGCGGCGGGAAACAATGCGTTGGAGGTAAGGGAAATGCCGGAAATCACAGCGACGATTGGTAAATAGATCAGAAGGTAGATACGCATCCAGCGCGTATCTATTCCGCTTGTTTTCAGAACTGCTTTGATTGCAGTGCTGCGCATACTATCCCCTTATAACCGTAATATAAAACGGACTATGCCCGCTCCAGCGAGTGCCACCGGCTTTTCGCGTAACTAATTTCCTCTTGCGTATAAGCGCGGAACAATTCTTTACGCTTCTTAAAATAGATATAGTTGGGCCAGAACCACGCTGATAGATAAATTGCCAGAAAGATGAGCAGGCTGCCGAAATATCCCAAAGAAAGGTCGGCGCCCGTATCTACAACGGTTATGGCGCTTCTGGCCGCATAATACAGTGCGGTGCAGCCCATATGTAGTACGTTCCAGTGGTAGCCTGCAGCCAGCAGCTTTTTCATTGGAAGGAAAGCGGCTATACCGGAGCCCATGCACAGAAGCGCTAAAAAAAGCAGCACAGCGAGCAGGGCGGGGTCGTATCCGCTCAAAACGAAATTCTGTAGCAGCAAAAGCGTATCCAGCCCCGTTCTTATAAAGAAAACTATAAAATAGGCAAACAGATACGTCCGCATCCAGCGGGTGGGCAGGCTGCTTTCCTGAAGGACCGCAAAACTTTCCTGTATGCGCATACAAACCTCTGATCAACAGTATCGTTATAATCAGTATAGATATTATGGTATTGGAAATCAACCCATATATACCTACGTACGCAGACACTGCAGCTTCATGCTAATCTACAATAAACAGCTTGGCACCTTTGTCTGTATGGGAACGGTGCGGGTTTATGTCATCCGCGACTTGGTAACTTGTTCCGGCAGTTAAGGTGAAGGTGAAATAGTGCCACCGGCGGGGAAGGCGATATGTCGCTTGACGTCACCAGTAATACTTGCAGGAGGAGAAAGAACGGCGGAAGATCGGTGAACAGGGGCGGCAAGACGTAGCGATGCACAGCTATGCGCACCGCGCCGGCCAAATGCTCAATGCCCTTCGGGAAGAAGGCATACTGTGACGTGTTTGCAGCTCAATCTGGCAGGTTGATTTTCCGCTCCTTCGTAAAAGCAAGCACTTCATCCGCACTGCCATTTTCACCTTTTTCATTCATTCTATCATCTAAGTCCGGTACGCTCACGAATTCCTTGCCCTTTTGAAAATAGATACTGGCGACATGGAACGGCATCGCCCCGTCTGGCCCCACGCCAGTCATATAATCCGCGATAATGAGGATATCCTTCAAACCATCCTGATTCACATCTTCAAATGCGACTGTCTGCAGTTCGTAGAATGTGCTCCATTGGTTCCCATAAAAATCAGGAAAATCATAAAGCACAGCTTGATTGTCGTCCGCCAAATAAAAATGAAGCTTATCCGTGCCGCCGTCAGGATAGGTCCCCGTTACGAAACTGACTACACCCCAATTCTCAAAATCCGCCGGTTGCTCATCTATCGCGGTAAAGCCCTTTTTTGAAAGCTCGGATAGGGTACCCTTGCTATCATTCGTAGGCTCGCTGATTTCGGGAGAATTGCGTGGGGAGTTTGTACTATCCGCAGGGCCTTGATTCACAGTGTTATAAAAGCAACTGGAACAGCCTAAAATTGCAAGAAGCAGAAAGACCAGAATGGTGACTTTTTTCATTGTTCAATTCCTTTCGGTATTCTGAAGCTTGGTATACAGTATACTTTTTCCTGTTCAAAGTCAATGTCTCTATACGTTACCAAATATTATGGAGGCGCTGTTTTTGTATTTGCCAACATTTATGGATCAACCGATGGAAATCTCAATAACGCAGGCGCTAAGCGGTTGGCATCGCCTTTACGATGCTGTATGATAAATGCATACTGATGGCTGAAAAGCAATACAACAGCAGGTTATCAAGGTGAGGAGAAGATGAAAATGATGCAATCCATCGTTCACATCGCCCTGGTCGTGAAGGAGTATGATGAAGCGATCGAATTTTATACAAAGAAGCTGCATTTTACGTTAATTGAGGATACGTATCAGCCCGAACAGGATAAACGGTGGGTCGTTGTATCCCCTCCCGGGTCGGCAGGGACCACCATACTGCTGGCCAGAGCGTCCAAATCCGAGCAGGAGCCGTTTATAGGCAACCAGACGGGCGGCAGGGTTTTCCTGTTTCTAAACACCGATGATTTCTGGCGGGACTATCACGACATGCTCTTAAAGGGCATAAGATTTGTGCGCGAACCAAAGAAGCAACCCTATGGCATGGTCGCCGTATTTCAGGATCTGTACGGCAACCTGTGGGATCTGCTCCAGCTCAACGATGACCATCCGATTTATAAACGCATGAAGTAGGGGTTGCCTTATCCGGGGCCGCTGTAAAGCGGCCTTTTCACATTTTTTGTCCGTTCAGAGCGCGGGTTTCAGCTGCTGGCAGAGGAAGCGGCCGCGGCAGAGCCTGCCGCCGCGGCAACGGCGACCTGCTGCGCGATGAGTATGTTGGTGATGCTGTTTGCAAGCACAGCGCCAAGCACGCCTTCTGTACCGTCACGCAGGCAGGAAAAGGCCACCAGCGACGCGCTCAGCAGCATCCGCTCCAGCTTAGTGACAGAGAACGAACCGAAGCCCTTTTGTGTGCGAAGGAAAGCATAGGTTTCGGCGACAGCCTGCGCAATGCGGGGCGCATCCTCGCTCACCAGCGCCAATACACCCAGCGTGGAAAGCGCATAGGCCCGGTTATAGTTCAGCCGGCGCGACTTGAGTTCGTCATGCAGTTGTATCACGCGGTAGAGCGCGGTTTCATCCGCGCACAGTGTGAGCACCTGCGCCAGGCTTTGCACCTCGTTGCGGGAGGAAAACACGGGCTTGAGTTCCTCGTAAATGCGCTCCATCCGCGCGGTGCTCATGTATACATCCAGCGTGGAAATGCCCAGCATTGCCGAAAATATATAGTCGTCCTGCCCGGTCAACAGGCGGTGCTCCGCCTTCATGGAATCGTAAAACGCGCGGGTGCGGTCCACAGTCTCCGCGTGCCGTTCGGGCGGCACCTGCCTGGCGATCTGGTATGCCGCAAAGGCGAGATAATCGCCTGCCGCAAAACGCGCTGCCTTGAGCAGCGCATATACCGAAAGCGTATCCGCAAACACCTGCTCCGGCGTATCCGCAAGAGAGAGCAGCGCTGCGATATTCAGTTTGGCGTAGCCGCGGAATGCGGAGAACACGCCGGTCTGCTGCTTAATAAGGCGCATACAGGCCTCTATGGCGTCGCAATCCACCGCCCTACCTTCACTCGAATACAGCAGCGCCGCGATTCTCTGCAGCATGGAATGCTGCCATTTCAGGCGGGATTTGACTGCCGCAGAATTTTCAGTGAACAGGTTAACAGTATTGGATAGAGCCGCGTCCATATAGTCTCCTTCCTGACGGATGCAGTATGATACCAAGTCCACTATATATGATACACCGGACAAAAAGAGATTTACAATGGTGATAAATGTAGAATACCAGCGGAAAATAGGCCGAATGGTTTCATATACGTAAAAACCCGCAGGCCCTTGCTGTCCTTTATGCCGGAAAAACGCCAAAAGATTTCGTTTCCCCGCCGAATGCCTTTACGTATTCAGCGTGCCTTTGACGATTAGCCGGTGGGTGGCGATGCGGACAGGCGTGCAGGTGATCAGCGTGATCTGTGCATCCTCCGAGGGGTCCAGTACCCAGATCTCCTGCGGTTCCACAACGAACGTTTCCGTTACGGTATAAGTATAGGCTTGTCCGCCCCGGTCCACAAGTATGCTGTCCCCGGCCGCAAGCTCGTCCAGCCGGTTGAAGAATTCGCCGAACGTGTAATTCCTGTGGCCGATAAGGCAGAAGTTGCCGGTCTCGCCCGCAAGCGCGGTCCCTTCAAAATGCCCTACCGCGCAGCGCAGCGTAGCATTGTCCACGCCTTCGCCCACGGCCACGGTCAGGTCGATTTTGGGTATGGTCAGCACGCAGATGGGTGTGACCGTGTCCTGCGGATTTATTGCGGCGGCGTCCGCTTCCTCCGCATCCCTTTCCGCCGCAGGCTGGTCCGGGTCGGGCAGCATACCGGCGTCGGGCATAGTACCTGCCGCTGCCGGTATGGCTGTGCTTACTGCGGCGTACGCTGCAAGCATCGCGTCCTGCTGGCGATTGGTGTACCACTTCATGCCCCCGACACAGAGCAGCAGCAATCCACCCGCCGCTATAAACAGATAGGGAAGAAGATGCATAAAAGTGAGAGATTTTTTAGGGGATTGATGCTGCTTACCCATACATTCATTTCCTCTTGTTGGTAGATACACTCCGTATAAAGAGCATAACGAAACCTGTTAGCAGCAGCAGTACGCCCAGAAAAGCGAGCAGCGTTGTATCAAAAAAACCGCCTGCCTTGGGGATCTCTTCAGAAAAAATTATCTCGATATCGCTCAGGTTTACGATGGTATACGGGCTTGCCTGCACAAGCGCGTTTTGGCTGGATACGGTAGCGGTCGCGACCGTATCGGTGGGCACATACCCATCGGGCGCACTTAGCTCACGTATCGTATAGGTCCCGTAAGGCACGTGTAAAAAGCGTACCATACCGCTGCTGTTGGAAACCGCGGTCTGTACGAGCCTGCCGCTTTGCGTATATAACCCGAATTCGGCGCCGCTGAGCGGTTCACCAAAAGAATCCTCCTTTTGCAGTCGGATGGAGCCGGTATTCTCTGAGGAAGGGATACGTTCGTTTGCGAATGTCTCTTCGACTGTGACATCGGCAATCGTGTTTGTCAGCACATTGAGCGTCAGCGTGGCGGTACGCACTTCCTCTGAACCGTAATAGCCCGAAGGCGGACTAACTTCGCGTATCACATAGCTTCCGGCAGTCAGGCCGCTAAAGAGTATCAAGCCGTTTTCATTGCTTGTAACTGTCTGCAAAGCGCTGGTGAAATCCGTATCGCTCTCTGTGTAGATGGAAAAACGCCCGCCGGCAAGCCCGATGCCTTCCATATCCGTTTTTGTAAGGCGGATACTTGCCCGCAACAGGTCGTCGGCAAACGCGACGGTACTGCTGCCCGTAATGGTCACCGCGGTTGGCGCTGTGCCTACGACGCCGACATTGCCCTCCGGGTCTATGGTGAATGTGAAACGTCCCGTGCTGATGGCATAGCCGACGGGAGCCTTCGTCTCCTCAATGGAATACTGCGTGTCAAAATTCAGCCCCACGAAAGAGGCCACGCCAAAAGCATCGGTGGCGGCCGTGCGCAGGAAATTGCCATATTGGTCATATAACGCGAATGCTGTGCCCGCCTGTGCGATAGGGTTGCCGCCGGTATCCGTTTTATATATTTCCAGCGTGCCGCGAAGCGTGCCGTAGCCGATGCCGTCGCTGAGCGCCCGAATGCTGATGACCGCCTGCGGGGCGTCGGAATAATCGACGCTCGTGCCGCTGAGGGTCGCCGTGTTGTTGAACGGCCCCGCGGCAACATTTGTCACCAGCGTCGTAAACGTGAGCCGGTAGGCTGCTTTTTCGGGTGAGGCGGGCAGGTTGAACACAAAAAGGTTGTTGGGCCCATAAGAGAAGCTGTTCTGCGTAAGCGATACGAACGCGCCCGGGGTCTGCGTCCCGTCGCGGTTGAGCGTCATATGCTGCAGCTTGACGGAGGAAGTATCCAGCTCCAGGCCGGTCTGCAGCGTGTCGCTGATGGCCGTATGCGTCAGGCCGATTTGATTGAGGTTAATATCTACCGTCCAGTCGATATACAGCTGCCCCTCGGGTACGACCGCATTGGTTTTTTGTATGACCCAATGGTTGATCAGTCTGCTGCCTGTGTCGCTTACATCCGGTGCGCCCGCAATACCGCTGTTAAGCGAAGCCGTGTTGTAAACGGTGAAGCTTGTATTGGTGGCCGCAAAAACGGACTCGGAAAGTGTCGTCTCGAAGCGGATAATGGGTTTCTGCCCCTGTGCGACAGGCCCTAAATAGGCCTTCAGTATACCGGCGTCATAAGTATAATAGGGGTAGGAAGAAGGCTCGGGGTTGCCTGCTACCCATTCCGCCAAATCGGAAAAACTTGTTCCGCCGTCGTAGCTTGCCTGCATACCGCCTAAAAATGTTTGCCCTGCCTGCATGGTGTCGGCCACAACGGCGTTGCCCATGGCGATGCCGTTGTGGTTGAGCGCCACCTGCCAGGTAAGCGCTCGGGTCACATGGTCGTAAGCTGTACAGGTCTTGTCTATGACCGTACTCTGCACCTGATAGCTTGCGCCGTCCGCCGCGGAAATGCCATTATCGCTTACTAATGTGGCGTTGTTGTTTACCGTGCTCGTCAGGTTGCTTGCGTATACGTTGGGGTCAACGACCTCCGTTTCAAAACGGATGACATAGGGCGCGGTAATATATTCGTTGTCTTCGGGCTGTGAATTCCCAAAGTCGTACATCAGCGTGCCGCCGGAAGGATTCCCTGCCACATAATTGAGAGCTCCGCCGTCGTTCTCTGTCACGCTGGTATAGTCGGGTGAGGATTGTACGCGGATGCGGAAGGAACCGGGTACGAACAATTGCCCTGCAGGGATGGTATCGGTTACGACGGCATTTTGTATGGAGCGCGAATCGCCGTTGACCACAATTTGCCACGTAACCTTCCGGTTGATATGATCGTAACTGCCGGCGACACTTGTTTTATCGAGTATGCTGCTGCCCCCGGGCACCGTGCCGGAATCGGTAGAGTTACCGCTGATCTCCGTGGCAGTGAGCGTAGCGCTGTTGATAAAGCTGCCGGTTTGGTTGGTGTTGTAATATGTCAGGTCCACCGTGGTAGTATAGGTGAGCGTATAGCTTTCGTTAATCACCGAACCCGTCCCAAAGGAATAGGTAAGCAGATGTCTGCTGCCCGCATAGCTTGCAAGCGTATATCCGTTTGGCGCGGCCACATCCTTAACAAGGGATATGCTTGTCCCCTCTGAATCCTCCAGCACCACGGAATCTTCGTCTAAAACAAGCCACCGCGGAATGATATCTGTCAACACCGCGCTGGTGATGGTGCGGGATTGAGGGTTAACGCCGATACGCCATTCGATCTCCAGGGGGCGGTTGGCGCTGTCGCGCCGGGTCACAGCACCTTCTTTTTCAATCCAAACCGTGCTGACGGTCACCTGCGCGCTCGCGTCTCCCGAAAATATCGGGTTTCCTTCGGGGCCCTCCACATAGAGATCCACATCATTATTAACGCTTCCATTGTAAACGGTCGGTGTGGCATCGTAGGTAAAGGCATAGGTCTGCGCTGCCGAAAGATCCGGCAAATAGACGGTCAGCACATCCGTACCGGCATTAAATGTATAAAATGGCGCAGTATCCGTGCCGGGATCGCCCTCCGGGATCAATACACCTCCGCCGGATTTTACCGATCCGGACACAAAAGTTTGGCCGCTGCCCAGCGTATCCACCGCATATATGCCGGTGCGCGCGGCGGCGCCCGCATCCGCAGTCACCGTCCATGTAATGGTGTCGTTTGCGTATGCGCCTGTCTTCGTAATTCCGGCAGGCTCCGGCGCCTCAAAACCCAACGTAAAAACCACCGTCGCCGCGCTGATCGTAAACGATACCTCAACAGGCTGGCCGTCCCCTCCCGTATCATCCGCAAAATCCGCAGAGAATGTGAATTCACCGCCGCGGTCGTATTTCCCGTTTACGTAGTCGTCCAGCGTAACGGTAGGTACGCCGTCTACGAGGTCGAACGTTCCAAATACATCCGGGCCGCTGCCCACCAGCAAGTCGATGGGCAGGCCGGCCAGGCTGGACGTGTCGAACACACTTGGCAGCGTCAGCGGGAATGCATCCCCCCCGCTGTATACCGTACCCGCATCATCATCGGGTAATGTAAACGTAAATTTTAGGGATACGCTGGCGTCGGCAGGGATATTCGCATCGCCCGCATTTGGGTTATCCTTATCCAATGTAATAATTTGCGTGACTCCATCGTTTTCATAGATCGTCAGTGTCACATTGGTGACGAACTGATAAAACGAATCGCCGGCCGCCTGCGAGGGCACAGACAAGGCCAGCATCATAAAACACAGCGCGCACGCAAAAATCCGTTTGACGGTTCTTCCTCTGGCTGCTATCCTGCCGCCGGTTAGCATATCCATAGTTGTTTCCTTCCCACGCCGTAAATCCACGGACGACCGTAAACTGTATATGACAAGATATTCAATTATATACTATCATACAGGAACGGCGAATCCGATGCAAACAAAAAATAGCCTTTGCGGCCAATTATGCTGAAACTATTTTTCCTAGATATTGTGGGAGGTATGCCGCCATAAAAAACCTTTATGATACCCGCCTGTGCGATAATGCGCGGCATGACTTTCCGCATATATTTCCGGCAGCGCGCTACGCCGGCCAGTGAAGGCCCAATACCTTTTCATAAAACAAACGGCTGATAGCGGGATCGAACTGCCTGCCCGCGTTTAAAAAGATCTCCGTTGCGGCCTCGTCGGCCGTCAGGCAGTTTTTATATGGCCGCTGTGCGGTCATTGCGTCGTAGCTGTCCGCAACGGCGATGACCCTTGCATAGAGGGGAATGTCTTCCCCTGCCAGGCCTTTGGGGTAGCCGCGGCCGTCCCAGCGTTCGTGGTGGGATAAAATAGCGTCCGCAATCTCGGAAATTTCATAGGATGAACGGATGATTCGAAACCCGATTTCCGGATGATCCCGGATACAATCCAGTTCCTCCTCAGTAAGACTGTCCGGCTTGTTTAATATGCCTTCATCCACCGCGATCTTGCCGATATCGTGCAGGTACCCCGCAAGGCTGAGCGTATTGGCTTCTACTTCGGAAAGGCCCAGCGCGGCGCCGATTTTACGGCTGATCTCGCCCACCCGCCTGGAGTGCGCCTCTTCCCGCGGGTTTTTTTCATGCAGCGTATTCATGATGACTTTTATCATGTGGCTGCGCATACTTTTGCTTTCGATGACCTTGGATTGGAACATCATATCCTCGGCGATTTTTATGATTTGCATGATATCCTGCTCGGGGCCGGTTTTGGTGGCCCAGCCCAGGGAAACGTCCGCATTCATGGAAAGGAACTGCTTTTGCGCGCTTTCCTGTTTGATTTTGTACGAGAGCCGCCGCGCTTCTTCCGCATCGGTTTGGGGCAGCAGCATAATGAATTCATCCCCGCCCCATCTTGCGGCGATATCGCCCGGCCTGCATACGGAACCTACGACCTCTGCGGCGATTTTCAAAAGTTCGTCGCCCGTGCCGTGGCCGAACGCGTCGTTCACCAGCTTCAGCCCGTCAACATCCCCGATGATGACGGAGACGGGATACTGCCTTTCACGGTCCAGGCTGCTTAGCGCATCTTCAAAATACCGCCTGTTGTAGAGGCCGGTAAGCTTGTCGTGCCAGCTGAGAAAAAGGTTCTCGTCCTCCGTCCGTTTCTGCGCGGTGATATTCAATGCGAAGCAGGTTATGCCGACGATGGCGCGCTCGCCGTTATAGATCGGCGCATAGTAGTTCTGCCAGTATAGCCGGGACAACGCCTCGTTGCCAAGTTCTTCCGTAACCGTAAAGCTCTCGCCGGAAAGCGCCCTGTCGAAATTCTTCTTTGCCTGCTGGCTGTCCCGCCACACGCTGATGGCGCCGGGCATGTACATGCCCAGCCGGATATCGCTGCCCCAGAGCTGCAGCATACAGCTCCGGTGCCTGCTGTTGAATGCGGTATAGCGATATTTGCTATCGAGGGAAAACACGATGATCTCCGGCGAGCTTTCCAGGATGGCGGAAAACAGCGTATTGGATTCCTGCAGTTCGGCATTGGCGGCTTTTAGCTTCTCCTTTGCGTGAAGCTCATTTTTCATAGCTTTGAAGACCAACCCGTATATCAGCGCGGCGCTGATGAACACATAAAACCATCCCTTGATCATGCTGACAAGAATTACGCTTTCCCGGTTGACGAAGAGCATTTCCACCAGCTTGTCCGAGAGCAGTATCCACAGGCATCCGATCACAAAATATACGCCGGTGATTTGCAGCGCGTGCTTCCATGCTTGGGAACCGCTTTGCGCAAATGCGTTGTGAAAAAGCGGGAACAACCGTGAGCAGGTTCTGTTTTGCGGTATTTTCGTATACTCTTCCATGCCGCCCTCCCCGGAACAAAGGACCATACGACCAAGCTGCATGCGTCTCCAGAATTATCCTCATATTTATATATAACGTATTTTTTGACAGTTTTCTATAGTTTTTTGAGGAAATGAAAGAATTGTCCATATATTTGTCATCAATTGACGAAAAACGCATCGTCATACTGCCTCCTTGACGTATGCGCGGCGGCGTATTCCGGAAACACCGGCTTGATCCGTATATCGCCATGCGGTAGTATACAATCAATAAGCAACGGAGGTGGAACTATGGACAGGTTTGAGAATGTAGCGGTAATCAAAAAAGCCAATGTATACTATGACGGCAATGTTACCAGCCGTACCGTGCTGTTTGCGGACGGAACGAAAAAAACGCTGGGCATCATACTGCCCGGCATTTACGAGTTTGGCACTGCGGATAAGGAGCGTATGGAGGTGCTCGCGGGCACGCTGGAGGTGATGCTGCCCGGCAGCGAAAGATGGGCGAGCTATGGGGAAGGGCAGGCATTTGAAGTACCCGCCAACTCCAAATTCAAGGTCGCTGCAAAAGTTATTGCAGATTATTGCTGTTCCTATATAAAGGAGTAAGACGCAGGTGGTATCATTATAAAGCAGTAAAGCCCGCTGTTCAAGCGGGCCCTGCTGCTTATGAGAGAGATGGGTTCAGTCCACCGTATTCGCGATGCTGTCGGGTAAAAAGAGCGCCGGATGGAGCTCCTTCACGTCTGCTTGCTCAATTTTCGCGATGACCTTGGTTCTTGTGGTAAAGGCTACCCGTACGAGGAACTTGTCGCCCACCTGCTCGTATATGCGCCCGGCGCTGCGCGTGCCGTTGGCTTTCGTGTGTACGCTGTTGGCCACATAGCCCACTGTGCCAAGCACGGGCAGTACGGCGCGTATGGCTTCGCTGTCGTGAGCGTTGTCCGGTTCTTTTTCGCACAGTATCTGCGTGCCTATGGAAAAAGGACGGATATCGTAGTAGTTGCCAAAGCCCACGATAGTGATGTACTGTTCCGCCATCCGGATCATCTCCTTTCCATGCTTATAGCATAGCAAAAGGAGTATCCCATAAAACGGACGGTGCCTTGCGCTCAATACATCCTCGCTACTGCCTCCACCTGTTCCTTCATCCCTTTCATCACATTCTCTGGCCCCAATATCCTGGCCTCCCCGCCCAGCCCGAACACCCACGCATAGAATTGCGGGCTGACCGCGACAGTCACGGACACACGGAAGTGCGCTTTGTCCACTTTCACGATGGGGATATCCTTTCCGAAACGGTCGATCACCACACCCACAAGGCGGTTCGCGAACAATATGCTTACGCGTTCCTCCGCACCGCCGTACATGGAAAAATTGCGTTTGGCGTAGGCCGCCATATCCAGCGTCTTATATTGCTCTATACCGTCGCGTGCTTCTTCGAGCAGCGCGATAAATTCCATCTTATCCACCCGGTAGTGCTTGCATTTTCCGGCTTCCCCGTCAAAGCCGACCATATAATAATTCTCGTTGTCCCAGGTGAGAGCAAAGGGGCTCACGCAATAGCGCTTCCCGTCGCGCCGGAAAGCCCGTTCCTTGTCGATGGTATACTCAAAATATTTGAATGTGATTTTTCGATTTTGCGCGATGCCGTTGTGTATCTTGTCCACATTATAATAGATGCTCTCGTTCATGCTCTTGATGCGGTTGTGCACATATACCTGCCGGCGTATGAGCCGCGCTTCGTATATGCTGGAAAGGCTCTCCAGCTTTTTGATCAGCGCCAGACTCTTTTTTTCGGTGATGAACTTGGAAGCCTGCACGCTGTCCACCAGCAGCTTCAATTCCGGCAGCTCGAACGTGCGGTTGGCGACATAATAGCCTGTCGTCTTGCTTTTGACCGTGCAGATATCCAAACCGAACTGCCTGAGCGTGTCGATATCGTCGTATAAGCTTTTGCGTTCGGCCGAAATGCCATAGGCGTTGAGCCCGGCAATCAGCTCCTGCAGCGTCAAAACGTGCTGTTCGTCGGTCTTTTCCTGCAGCAGTTTCATTAAATAAAGAAGCTTGAGCTTTTGGTTGGATGATTTCGCCATAGCAATCTCCTTTGTTGGAAATGTGTAAGAAAAAGATTTGCGCGCTAAGCCGCCAAACGGTGGGAGAGGAAATGCGGGCAAGGCTGTTTTGATCGGATTCTACACAACATTATCGCATATTTGCCGAATAATAAAAAGAATTATCCGCATCGCGGCAAAAGCGGCGCTATGTATATGTTTCACAACAACCGGCCGCGCTGCGACCTGAAAAATCGTGCGCCGGGGTTCGCATCCGCTTGCGTACGCGCCGTGCAGAGGGGTACAATACGGGTAAGGCTGCGCGCATCATCGCCGAAGGAGACGAATTTATGAGTATCTTGGGCGCATTCATACTGCCGCATCCGCCCATACTTCTGCCGGAGGTGGGGCGGGGCGAGGAACGGAATATACAGGCCACCGCGGACGCGTACCGCGAGGCGGCCCGCCGCATCGCGGCGCTTGCGCCCGAGACGGTGGTGGTACTTTCGCCGCACGCGGTGCTGTATGCGGATTATTTCCACATCAGCCCCGGCAAGCGGGCGCGGGGCGACCTTCGCCGCTTTCATGCGGACGGGGTAGCCGTGGAGGCGGAATACGATACCGCCTTCGTGGAAACGATCGCGGGAGAAGCGCACGCAGAAGGCATCTCTGCGGGTACCATGGGCGAACGCGATAAGGCGCTGGATCACGGGACACTCATTCCCTTACGTTTTTTGCAGCAGGCAGGCGTGGGCTCTAAACTCGTACGCATCGGCCTTTCCGGCTTTTCGCCGCTCGTGCATTACCGGCTGGGGAAGTGCATCGCAAAGGCCGCGCAGACGCTGGGACGCCGTACGGTGGTCGTCGCGAGCGGCGACCTTTCCCACAAGCTGAAAGAGGAGGGCCCCTACGGCTTTGCGCCCGAAGGCCCCGCGTTCGACCGGGAACTCACGGCGGCCATGTCCGCGGGGGATTTCCTGAAGTTTTTAACGGTTTCGCCCGAGGACGCGGAGGCCGCCGCCGAATGCGGACTGAGAAGCTGTATCATCCTGGCCGGCGCGTTGGACCAGAAGGCGGTGCAGCCGGAGCTGCTATCCTATGAAGGCCCCTTCGGTGTGGGGTATGCCGTGGCGGCGTTTCAAATTACCGGGGAGGATGCAACCCGGCAATTCGATGTGCAGTATGAATCGCTGCGGCGGGAGCGCAGTACGCTTGCCCGCGCGGGGGAGGATGCTTATGTCCGCTTAGCCCGCCTGTCACTGGAAACCTATGTGCTTTCCGGAAAACGCGCCGCTCTGCCCGAAAATCTGCCCGAAGAGCTGGCAAGTAAACGCGCGGGGGTGTTCGTGTCGCTCAAGCTGGATGGCCGCCTGCGCGGCTGCATCGGCACCACCGGGCCGACCGCGCCGAACATCGCGCAGGAGATATTGCGCAACGCCGTGAGCGCGGGCACGGAAGACCCGCGGTTCGACTCCGTCACGGCGGAAGAACTGGAACACATCGTGTACAGTGTGGATGTGCTGGGGGAGGCGGAGCCGGTCTTAGACGAATCGGAACTCGACCCCAAGCTTTACGGTGTGATCGTCAGCGCGGGCCGCAAGCGCGGCCTGCTGCTGCCGGATTTGGCGGGGGTGGATACCGCGGCCGGGCAGGTGGAGATCGCCCGCAAAAAGGCAGGGATCCGCGAAGGCGAACAGATAAGTTTACAGCGCTTTCGGGTGGTGCGGCACAAATGAAGACGGCGTGCACGGTTTGTCCGCATCGCTGTTCGCTATCGGAAGGCCAGCGCGGCCTTTGCCGCGCCCGTGCCGCAGAAAACGGCAATATAACATGCGTCAATTACGGCAAGCTGACGGCGCTATCTCTCGACCCGATCGAAAAAAAGCCGCTGCGGCGGTTTCATCCGGGCAACAGCATACTTTCTGTGGGCAGCTTCGGCTGCAACCTGCGCTGTCCGTTCTGCCAGAACTGCGATATTGCGCAGTCGGGCGGCGAGGCGCTTTCCGTGCGGGAACTATTCCCCGCCGGGCTTGTGAAAATTGCCCTCAACCAAAAAGCGCAGGGCAACATCGGCGTCGCTTATACCTATAACGAACCGCTGGTGGGCTATGAATATGTCCGCGACTGTGCTAAACTGGCGCATGAGAACGGGCTTTTGAATGTCGCGGTGACAAACGGTTACATCAATGCGGAACCACTCCTTGCGCTGCTGCCGCTGCTTGACGCGCTCAACATCGATTTAAAGGGCTTTACGCAGCGGTTCTATTCCATGGTGGGCGGCGAACTGGAGACTGTCAAAACCTCCATAGCGCTTGCCGCGGCGCAGTGCCATGTGGAGGTTACCACGCTCATCATCCCCGGCGAAAACGATTCGGAGGGCGAGATGGAAGCGCTTTCCGCCTGGCTCGCGTCCGTCCGGCCGGATATCCCGCTGCATGTAAGCCGGTTCTTTCCCCGTTACCGTATGCTTGAGAAACCTCCCACGCCGGTGGAAACCGTGCGCCATCTGGCCGAGGTCGCGCGGGGCAGCCTGCGGCATGTATATACGGGAAATTGTTAGTGAAATAGACAGAGTAAGTGCTTTGTTCAGCTTTCCTCATCCAATAGAATGCGCAGCATCTTTTCCGGGTTTTCCAAAAATCGCCGGGTCAGCAGGTAGTGCTCCGTTTCCCTGTATGCGATGGATTGCATGCCTTTTTCGTTCATATACAGTATCTCCGCGTCGGGGTAGGCCATGAGTATGGGCGAATGCGTGGCGATAATAAACTGCGAGCGCGCCTGTACCAGCTGATGGATTTTGGAAAGCAGCGTCAGTTGGCGGGAGGGGGAAAGCGCGGCTTCCGGCTCGTCCAACAGATACAGGCCGTTTCCGCGGAAGCGGCTGAGTGCCAGCGCCAGGAAGCTTTCCCCATGCGACTGCGCGTGCAGGGATTTCCCGCCGTACGAGCGCAAAAAGGATGGGTGCGGGTCCTCTAAATTTAACCTGTCCACCTCGGAGGCGACGTTATAAAAGCTTTCGGCGCGCAGAAAGAAGCCGTCCTTGGGGCGCGGGATACCCTTGACCAGCCGCAGGCGGCTGTGCAGGCCGGAATGCGTGTCGACGGATGCGAAATTGAAATTCTGCGACCCGCCCTCGGGGTTGAACCCGAAGCATACGGCAATAGCCTCCAATAGCGTAGACTTCCCCGACCCGTTCTCTCCCACAAGGAATGTGACGGGCTTACAGAGTTTCATGCTGCGCAGGGCCCGGATGGCGGGGATATCGTTGAGGTAGGCGTCCGGCCCCGTCAGCGCCGCCTGCTCTTTTTCCACGGCATTGATATACATAAAAGTATTGTACCCCCATGAAGCAACACAAGGCAAGCGCTTGCCTGTTGTGCATGGAATGATACTATATAACGTGATAAAGTGAATGCAAGAATAAGGATGAGGGGTTTTTAATGGAGAGGGAAAAATTAACGTTACAACAGAAATTGGTACGGCGCAAAATCAAGCAGCCGCCCGCTTTGATCTATTTGCTCTTAGCGAACCTCTGGAAGTTGCTGTTCATTAAAAAGCTTGGCGTGAGCTTTCAGCACAACATCGATCTCAAGCAATGCAAGGGCCCGTATATCGTGGTCAGCAACCACGCTTCCCGGTTGGATTATATTTACACCGGTATCGCGTTCCTGCCGCACCGGCTCAACTATGTGGCGGGCTACAACGAATTTTTCCGCTCGCATCTTGCGGGCGTTTTCCGACTCCTGCAGGTGATCCCCAAAAAGAACTTTGTGCCGGACGTGTACACCGTCAAGGAGATCTCCCGGGTCATCGCAAGCGGCGGCAGGGTGATTATTTTCCCGGAAGGCATGAGCTCCATTTCAGGTTCCAACCAGCCTTGCGCCATCGGCAGCGGCAAGCTCCTCAAGCACTGCAATGTCCCTGTGCTGATGGTGAAAATCTCCGGCGGGTATCTTACCACCCCCAAATACTGCCTGGATGAACGACCCGGCAAGGTACGGGTGGTGGTCGACCGGCTGTTTACGCCCGAGCAGCTTGCGGCGCTGTCGGCGGAGGAAATACAGAAAAAGCTGGATGCGGCCATCGCCAACGACGATTACGAATGGAACAAAGCGGCGCGGGTAAGCTATGCGGGCAAAGGACAGATGGCAAAAAACCTGCATACGCTCTTGTATTGGTGCCCCCGATGCAACAGAGAGTTCACGATGAAGGGCGAAGGGGATACCATCGCCTGCACGCATTGCGGCAACGGCGCGACGCTCAATGATCGGTACGACCTGATTCCATTGGACGAAAGCTGCGTTATTCCGGACACCCCACGGGTCTGGTTCGATCTGCAAAGGAAAAAGATGCAGAAAGAGCTGCGCGAGGAAGGCTTCGAGCTTCGCGAGAAGGTGCGCTTAGGCACGCTGCGCCGATATTCATATTTGAAAAATCAAAAGACCTCCGAAATCGTGGGGGAGGGGGAGCTGCTGCTCGACCGCGGCGGCATTACCTATACGGGCACCAAGGACGGCCAGCCGTTCACGTTTCATATGGAGCCGCGGCAGGTGCCCACATTCGGCATGTGCACGGATGTGAGCCGTTTCTACACATTCTATGAGGGTGAGTTTCTGGAATTCTTCCCCGAACGGGAATCCACCGAAAAATGGTTCATGGCCGTGGAGGAAAACCACCGCCTCGCGGGGGGCGCGTGGAAGAACTTTCCCCAGTTTGACGCCTGCGCGGACTGAATACGGCAGACGCGGCCGGTTCCCGCAAGCTATTTACCATTTGGCCGCAATAGGGTTATAATAACAGAAAAATCCCCTTGAATAGGAGAAATGAATGGATATACGCGCAATACTCGCCCGTGAATTCAGCCAAAAACCCGAGCATGTGCAAAACATCATCGAATTGATCGACGACGGCAATACGATACCGTTTATCGCCCGCTACCGCAAGGAAATGACGGGCTCCTGCGACGATCAGGTGCTTCGCGAGCTTTGTGACCGGCTCCAATATTTAAGAAACCTGGTTGCCCGCAAACAGGAAGTATCCGAGAGCATTGCCGCGCAGGAAAAAATGACGGACGCGCTGGCGCAGGCCATCGAAAACGCAATTACCCTCGCGGAAATAGAGGATATTTACCGCCCCTACCGGCCCAAGCGCCGCACGCGCGCGACCATCGCCATGGAAAAAGGCCTGGAACCTTTGGCCGATCTGCTGCAAAAACAGTATGTCCGGCAGGGGACGCTGGAAACGCTCGCGGCGCCCTTTGTGGATGCAGAAAAGGGTGTGGAGAACGCGCAGCAGGCCATCGACGGCGCAAAGGATATTTTGGCGGAGCGCTTTTCGGATGACGCGCCCATGCGCAAGTTCCTGCGCGCGCTGATGTTCAGGGAAGGCGTGCTCGTTTCCCGCGCGCAGAAGGAAGAGGATTCCGTATACCGTCTGTATTATGATTTCAGCGAGCCTGTGAACAGAATTCCCAGCCACCGCGTATTGGCCATTAATCGCGGCGAGCGGGAAGGCTTTTTGAAGGCCGGCGTCAGCATGGACGCGAAAGGCGCGGTCGCCGCCCTGTATAGGAAATTCGTAAAAGAAGGCAGCATCACGACGCAATGCGTGCGCGAGGCGGCGGAGGATTCCTGGGAAAGGCTGATACGCCCTTCCATTGAGCGGGAGGTCCGAAACGAGCTGACGGACAAAGCCGCCGAGCAGGCGATTTCCATGTTTGCGCTCAATTTGAAGCCGCTGCTGCTGCAGCCGCCCGTGCGCGGCAAGGTGGCGCTGGGGTTGGACCCTGCATACCGCACCGGCTGCAAGATCGCGGTGGTGGATGAAACGGGCAAGGCGCTGGATACCGCCGTGGTGTACCCGACCCCGCCGCAAAAGAAAACAGACGAAGCAAAAAAGGAATTGAAGCGGCTGATACAAAAGCACGGCGTAAACGTCATTTCCATAGGCAACGGCACTGCTTCCAAGGAAGCGGAGATTTTCGTGGCGGAGTTGATTCACGAACTGGATCGTGAAGTCAGCTATATGGTGGTCAACGAGGCGGGCGCTTCGGTGTATTCCGCCTCCAAGCTTGCCGCGCAGGAGTTTCCGGAGTACGACGTGTCGCTTCGAAGCGCCGTTTCCATCGCGCGAAGGCTGCAGGACCCGCTGGCGGAGTTGGTGAAGATCGACCCCAAATCCATCGGCGTGGGCCAGTACCAGCACGATTTGCCCCCGGCGCGGCTGGATTCCGCGCTGGCCGGCGTGGTGGAGGATTGCGTGAACAGCGTGGGCGTGGATGTGAACACCGCTTCCGCGCCGCTGCTGACGCACATTTCCGGCCTCAACGGCACCGCGGCAAAGAATGTCGTCGCCTACCGGGATGAAAACGGCAGCTTCCAATCCCGTGCGGAGCTGAAGAAGGTGCCGCGGCTGGGGCCCAAGGCGTTTGAGCAGTGCGCAGGATTCCTGCGCATCGTCGGCGGCAAAAATATACTGGACAACACTTCCGTACACCCGGAATCCTATGACGCGGCAAAGAAGCTGCTGGAGCTATGCGGCTTTACCCTTTCGGATATCGCGCGCGGCAGCCTCGGTACGTTGACGGGGCGCATCAAAGAACTGGGGGAGGAAGCCGTAGCCGGCCGTTGCGGCGTCGGTGTGCCCACCCTGCGGGATATGGTTGCGGAGCTGATGAAGCCCGGCCGCGACATACGCGATACCCTCCCGCCGCCCATGCTGCGCTCGGATATCATGGATATGAACGACCTGCAGCCGGGCATGGAGCTGATGGGCACCGTGCGCAACGTCATCGATTTCGGCGTGTTTGTGGATATCGGCGTGCATCAGGACGGGCTGGTGCATATTTCGGAGCTGGCGGATAAATATGTCCGCCATCCATCCGAGGTCGTCAAGGTCGGGGATGTGGTGAAGGTGCGCGTGCTGGGCGTGGATTCGGGGAAAAAACGTATTTCTCTCTCCATGAGGATGCAGGATGCCCAAGCTCCCGCCCGTAACCAGACTGGCGGTTTCAAGTCATAAACAACGAAAAAACGAGGTAAAAGCAGTGCTGTATCGTTTGGAGAATGGCATTGTGCGGCCGGAGCCGCTGCCGGAGCCGGAGTTGGATTCTTCCGGGCAATACTTTGGCGTGTTTGGCCCGGAGGCCATCCCGCGCATTGCAGAGGCGCTGGCGCTCAACGAAAAAGAGCTTCTGGAATGCGGGGATACTACGGCCAACACGTTCGAAACGCACGAGGGCACGGACTACCTCAACCTGCATGCCTTCAACAGCAGGCTGCTTGGGGCGCCGCCGGAAAAGGCCTGCATCTGTGTACGCAATAACCTTTTGGTTTTTGTAAGCAAGGACGCGGCCGCCCTGGAAAAGACCATACTGGAGGCAATTCCGGAACAGAACGCTTCATTAAGCCGGATACTCTACGGTTTTATGGAAAAGCTGACCGCAAAGCATGTGGAGCTGCACCAGAACATCGAAATGGAGATTACGGAGCTGGAGAACGCGCTGCTCACCACCAAAAAGCGGGATTGCGTCAGGGAGATCATTGCTTTAAGGCGCAAGCTGATGGGACTTAAGCGCTATTATGAGCAGCTGATGAACGTGCTCGACGCCATGCAGGAAAGCGAGCAGGGCCACTTTGAGGGATATGAAATACGGTTCAGGCTTTATGCCGGGCGTGTCGACAGGCTGTACCACAGCGTGCTCAACCTGCGGGATTATGTGACGCAGGTGCGCGAATCCTACCAGGCGGAGGTGGATATCAGCCTCAACAACATCATGAAGATATTCACCGTCATTACGGCCATATTCCTGCCCCTTACATTAATCGTAGGCTGGTACGGCATGAATCTTCAAATGCCGGAGTATGCCTGGGCGGGGAGCTATCCCCTGGTCATCCTGCTGTGCGCGGCGGTGGTCATATTCTGTATTTCCTATTTCAAAAAGCATAAATGGTTTTAGGCGGTAGGGCTGGTATGCCAAAAACAACGCGTCAAAAATGGCCGGCTGCGCTGCGCGGTCAATCCGAAATGCCTCTTTTTTATACTCTTCATTTATGATACGATTTCCATAAGCGGTCAGTAATGCAGATGCGGGCTTCTTCCGCGGGCACGAAGCTGCCCATATGCTCCAGCAGTACGATCAGTGCGACCTGACGCATAAAGGAAAGGATGGATGAAAACCGTGCAATATGATATACAAATGAACGCCCGGGGATGTTTGCTTGGCGTATTGGTTATGGAAAACGTACGCGGCGCCGTTTCGGAAAAGCTGGCTGCCCTGCAGCGCGGCTGTGAAGAAACGCTCCGGGAAAAGTACGGGCAAATGGCGCGCAGCGTGCTTAAGGAACTGCACCCCATGGATGTATATGTCGCGTACTACAAGAAATTCGGGTACACCTACCATGTGCTGCCCCAGTTGGAATCCGTTTTGAAGGGGAAATCCATGCCCGGCGGGCTGCCCCTCGTAGCCGCCATGTTTATCGCCGAGTTAAGCAGCATGCTGCTCACGGCGGGGCACGATCTGGATAAGCTCCGGTTCCCCCTGCGGCTGGAGCAGGCGACGGGGGAGGAAAGCTATACCACGCTAAGCGGCAGGGACGTATGCGCGGTCCCGCGGGATTATTGCATTACGGACGGGGAAGCGCCCATTTCCAGCATATTGCGCGGGCCGGACGCGCGCACCTGTATCGACGAAGGCACGCAGCGGGCGCTGTATACGGTATACGCCCCGGCGGGAATACGGGAAGAGCTTGTATACCGGCACCTGAACGAAACAGAAGCCTGTATCCGTGCCTTTTCGGAGCAGGCGGTTACAGGCACTAAGCAGGTATACGCGGGATAATTATATCGGTCGCTGCAGCGTTCGTTGCGGCGGCCGCTGCGCCAGTTGCTGTGCCGGTTGCTGCGGTGCCGGCTGCGGCGGCTGTGTAGGTTGCGTAGGCTGCGTGGGTTGAGGCGGCTGTGTAGGCTGCGTGGGTTGCGTAGGCTGCGTGGGTTGCGTAGGCTGCGTGGGTTGCGTAGGCTGCGTGGGTTGTGTAGGCTGCGTGGGTTGCGTAGGCTGCGTGGGTCGTGTGGGCTGCATGGGCTGTGACGGCGCCGTATCTACCGGGGTGACCGTCGGTTCCATAATGGTGAGCGTATTGAGGAATGTGTTCATGTTGAGCACCGCCCCCAAAGGAATCGCCGCCTTGAAATAGCCGTGGCCGGATGCCAGGTTTGTCATCAGCGGCTTGCCCAAGGGTACGATCACCTCCTGAATGAGGCTCTCGTAATCCTTGCCGTAGGCGATGGGGCAGTTGGTGCATTCCCCCATGAGAACGCCGATGCAGTCGTCGAATTTTCCCGCCAGCCGCAGGCTGTTGATATACCGGTAAATGGTATTGATGGGTTCGTGCGTATCCTCCAGAAAGAGGATTCTTCCTCTTGTGTCGATCTCGTACGGAGTCCCGAGGGTATCCACAAAGGAGGTAAGGTTGCCGCCGACTACAGGGCCGGTCACATTTCCCGCGATCCGGCTCATGAGGGTCATGCCCGGCGGGTTTTGTATTTGCCGGGGTGCCGTCGTCGTGGAGGTAACGGCAAAAAACTGATTGTAATTGTATGCCGGGGTGTTCGGCCGAAAATCGATCAGCATCAGGCTATGGAATGTGATGAGATTGGAATACTGCATCAGCACATTCAATAAAACGGTCACATCGCTGTAGCCGGTGATGATTTTCGGGTGCTCGGCGATGTACTCGTAATCCAGGTATGGCAATATCCCCGCGACGCCTACGCCGCCGCGGGTGGGGATGATGGCCTTGACGGCGGGGTTTTCGAACATGCTCATTAAATCCGAAGCCCGCTGCTCTTCGGTCGCCGCGAGGTAACCGGCGTAGGAATAGGCATAATTGCCCACCACCACATTGAAGCCCATGCTCCTGAGCATGATGATTCCGGCGTCTATAGAAGTGGCCTCCAGCGGGCTGCCCAATGTGACGATTCCGATCGTATCTCCTGCAAGGAGAATGGGAGGACGCGTTGCCATACTTCACCTTCTATGGATGTATTTGTTATCCATAGTATATGAGGCGGGCCGGCGATCTCATGTTGATTATATGGGATTTATACTCCTGCCGTACGGTTCTTTTTAGAACGTATTTACGGCAGCACCGCCCATTCCATAAACCCGACCGTAAACGGCAAATGCGCAAATACCTTTGTTCCTGTATGGGCAAAGCCGTTTTGCAGGTACCAATTTTTTAACTGCGTGTTTTCTTCTATAATGCCGATACTGATTTTACTGCCGCCCAATCTTCCGACTTCCTCTTTCGCGAAGTCCAGCAGCAGCTTTCCATACCCCAGATGGCGGAATGGGGGCAGTACGGCCAGCTTTTCCAATATGTACAGTTCGGCGCTTTTTTGCTCAAGCTGCATAAAGCCGATCAGGTCTCCTTCGTGATAGAGCCCGTATTGGGCGATGCCTTTTTCCCTTTCGGCAATAAGCCGGTCAACTTGTAAAAACGCGCCGTTGGTGGGGCAATTCTCCTGCGTCAGGCCGAAGTCGCGCGCCACCGTCAAAAAGCCTTCGCGAATTATGCCCGCGCAAGCGTCCAGTTCAGCCGCCGATACCTTTCTGATCACGAGTCCGTTCATATGCTTTTCCTCCATGATGAAATAGCAGTACGCCAAATAGAATAACGGTTCCGCCGATGATAGTGGGCGCATCCGGGCATTCGTTTGCAAGCAGGAATCCCAGCAGGCTTGTTAAACACGGCGTGACGAACATATAATTGCTGACCTGCGAGGCCTTGCTTGCTTTAGAAAATGCTTTGGACCATGCCGCATAGGCGATTGCGCTGGAAAAGATGCCGAGCACCGCGATATAGAGGAACTGTATACCAGGGGCCTGCCGCAATTCGCCTGCCGATGCGGGCGCGAATATGCACAGCAGCGATGTTCCCGAAAAGATGCTGAATGTGGAGGCTTGCAGTGCGGAATAGGTTTTTGTTAACTTCCGTTGCAATACATTATAGCCGCTAAGCGCCACAGCCGCAAGCAGCAGCCAGAGCACCCCCGTATTGACCGTAAACCCGCCGTTCAGCATGGTCAAAACCAATATTCCCGCAAATTCCACGCCGATCGCAATCCACTGTGTGGGAGACAGCTTTTCTTTGCAGAATATGCCGGCAAAGAGCGCTGTCATGACCGGAACCGTGGCGATGATAACGCTGCCCGTAGCGGCGGTTACCGTTTCAGACCCCTTGTTGAACGCGATCATGTACAGAAAAAAGCCCAGAGCGCCGGATGCGAAGAAATACGGCAGGTCGGCTTTGTGCGGAGGCTTCATTTTTGAGGCGAATGCGACGATTGCAAGCGTCAGGGATGCCGTGATGTATCGCAGAAAGCCCAGCGAAAGAGGGGAAAAGTAGCGCAGCGCCAGGCGTGTGAAAACATAGGCAAGCGACCAGAACACGATGGTGATTATCGCATAGGGATGAAAGCTGTCCTTCCACTTCATAACTGCGCTCCTTGTATTTGCATTGCAGGCACGTTACAATTGAACCACGAAAAACCGGTCGAAAAAAGTACCGGTTAACAAAAAGTTTCATTGAGCCGGTTGCCGGGAGGAGGTCGCGGTATGCTGTTGTTAGCGGTGCAAAGGGAACCCGGGCATGCGATCGCAAAACAGATTTATGAGCAGGTACGATCCATGATATTAAGCGGTGAGCTGCGGGCGGGGGAACGGCTGCCTTCCACACGGGAGCTTTCGTGCGGGCTCAATGTATCCAGGAATACGGTGCTCACCGCTTACGACATGCTGACTGCCGAAGGCTATACCGCCGGCATACCGGGCTCCGGCGTGTTTGTAAGGAGCGGCGCGCAACTTCGAAAGGAACCGGAAACGATCGTTGACTGCCGGGCGACGGCTTTTTCCGGGCCGCTGCCGGAAGGCATGGTCAGCTTTGACAGCGGTACCCCCGCGCTGGAGCTGTTTCCGCGCGGTAAGTGGAACCGGCTTGCGGCGCAGGCGTTTTTGGATGCGCCCGTATCGGCTTTGGGATATGACGACCCGCAGGGACGGCCGGAACTGCGGCGCGCGCTTACGGCATATTTAAAAAAGACGCGCGGCATATGCTGCCATCCGGACCAAATTCTCATTACGGCGGGCGCAAAGCAGGGATTGTCCTTGGTCGCAAAGTGCCTGCTCGGCGCGGACAGCGAGGTATTTCTGGAAGACCCGTCCAACGGCAACGTCAAAAGGATATTCTCCTACCATACCCGGAATATAATGCCCATCGCAGTGGATTCAGAAGGCGTTCAGCCCGCGTTGCTGCCATCGGGCAGAAAGCCCGCATTACTTTTCGTGACGCCGTCGCACCAGTTTCCGATGGGCGGCATACTGTCCATCCAGAGAAGGCTGGAACTGATTCGGTATGCAGATCAGACCGGATGCTATATTGTGGAGGACGATTACGACAGCGAATTTCAATACAGCGGCCTGCCCGTCCATTCCCTGTATGCGCTGGAAAGCAAACGTACCATTTACCTCGGCACCTTCAGCAAAATACTGTTCCCATCCCTGCGGTTGGGCTACCTTGTGCTGCCATGGCCGCTGGTGGAACAATGCAGGGAGTGGAAACGGCTGAATGACCACCATTCCAATTCCCTTTACCAGCTCGCGCTGCTGCACTTTCTGGAAAGTGGGGAGCTGGAGCGGCACATATTGCGCATGAAGCGGGTATACCGTAAGCGCCGGGATACGCTTATTGCGCTGCTGCAGGCGTACTTCCCCAACCAGATAAGCGTACTGGGCGAAGCCGCCGGCATGCATGTGGTGGCGCGCTTTTTGGGGGCGGAGTTTTCGCCCGCGCTGATGGAGCGCATCCGAAAGGCGGGGGTAAATATTATTCCGGTGGAGGATCACGCCATTGTAAAGGGCAGTCACTGCGGCGAGGCAATTCTGGGCTACGCGCACCTTAGCCCGGAAGAAATGGAGCAGGGGCTAAACAGGCTGAAAACCGTACTCTTGGAAAACGTAATGCAATAGCAGGCCCGCCAATGGAGAAGAGGCTTTGTTTCCAATACAATACTGTGCTAAAATGATAAAAAGTTCGGGTAACGCATCCCGCGTCCGGCGCATGCGGTTGCATCGCACTGCCGAAACAACCCCAAACAGCGACAGGAGGAATAAGCATGTACCGATCCAAAGTTGTGCATTTAGCGGTCGATAATAAAGCCGGCGTACTGGATCAAATCGCTCTGCTGATACGGCGCACGAGCTGGAATGTGCGCTCCATCAGCGCAAACGAGACGATCGATCCGAACGTCACCACCATCAGCATCCTGCTCGAAGGGCGGGGCACGGGCGCGAAGCAGGTCGCCGAAAAGCTTACGGAGCTTGAGTTTGTGCGCAGCATCGATTTTTGCGATGAAGAAGATTGCTACAGCACCGAGGCGGCGCTGGTGCAGGTGCAAACGCAGCAGTTTGCCGCGCTGCATTCGTGCGCCGCGGAATTTGGCGCGCGGAAGCTATCCCAATCCGGCGATAAGCTTCTCTTTGAGATACTGGGCAGGCGGGATTGCATGGAGGGTTTCATCAGGGAGTGCATGAAGCTGGGCAGCACCCAAGCTATCCGGTCGGGGCCCATCTATATGCAAAAGAATCAGGGGGATGCGGAGCATGCGTGAAACGGTGTATCGCATATTGGCCATCAATCCCGGGTCGACTTCCACAAAACTCAGCGTGTACGATAATGAAACACAAACGATGGATCGGACGATCCGGCATGACCGCGAGGAACTCAAAGAGTTTCAGACGACGATCGGGCAGAAGTCCATGCGCTATTCCCTCATACTCGATGCATTGGGCGAAGCAGGCATTTCCCTTTCTTCCATCCACGCCGTGGTGGGCCGGGGCGGTTTGTTAAAGCCCATCGAATCAGGGGTTTACCGAATTGGTGAAAGGCTTCTAAAGGATCTCTACCGTGATTCGAGCGCGGTACATGCTTCCTGCCTTGGCGGGATTATTGCCGAACAAATCGGGCAGGAAAACGGGATTCCCGCTTTTGTCGTCGACCCCGTTGTGGTGGATGAGCTCGGTTCCAACGCCAAGCTTTCCGGCATACCCGGCATAGAGAGGCAGTGCGCATTCCATGCGCTCAACACAAAGGCGGTGGCGCGCCGAATTGCCGGGCAGATCGGCAAGCCATATGAAGCCGCGCGCATGGTGGTTGCGCACATGGGCGGCGGCATTACCGTGGGCGCGCACCGATACGGGCGCGTGATCGACGTGAACAGCGCGATACTGGGCGAGGGGCCGTTCACGCCGGAACGTTCCGGCTCCATTCCCCTCATTCCCATTATCGATATGTGCTTTTCGGGCGAATATACGCACAAGGAAATGCTGGATCTTGTCACGATGGGCTCCGGCATGCAGGGGTATCTTGGCACGAACGATATGCGCGAGGTGGAGCGCATGATCATGCATGGCGATTCTTTTGCCGCGCAGGTGCTCGAGACGATGGCGTACCAGGTCAGCAAGGAAATCGGCGGCATGTGCGCGGTGCTGGGCGGCCGGGTGGACGCCATCGTGCTTACGGGCGGCTTAGCCTACAGCAACCGCTTTACGGGCGAAATCCGTGAAAACGTGGATCAGATCGCGCCGGTGTTCATATACCCCGGCGAGGATGAAATGCTGGCGCTGGCGGAGGGCGTACTGCGCGTTTTGCGCGGCGAGGAGCGTGCGCGAGAATACAGGCCGTAGGCCGTGCAAAGCCTCGCGAAATTTTATATATGAAACCCGCAGCACGGCGTATCCGCTGCGGGTTTTTTCTTTGTGACGGACTTTTGATCTCGCAATTGCATCCTATCACTTCAATGAATCGTCTATGATAATGCGGAAAAGAAAAAATATTGCCGAAATTATAAAAATAATAAGATTTTTTTAAGAAACCTGTCCCATTTGGGTATGGGTTATGTGTATATACTGTCAGAGGCGTATATGATGCGTTTCACATATTTTACAGGAGGTGTTACAAAAGTGAAAAAGAGAATCTTCTCATTGTGCCTTATTCTGGTGATGCTGAGCGTATTGACTGGTGCGGCTTATGCTGCGGAAATGCAGCCTATGGGATCTGTCAACGTGGACGGGGGCTTGGTGTATAACGGCGGCAATTCACATACGCTGTGGGCGAGCGCGACCGGCGGTACGGAATACAAGACTGCCTCGGCTAAGCTGTATATCTCGGATGGCGGTTGGACGCAGATCAATTCCGTATCCAAGTCCGGATATTCAGGCACTGTACTCGCACAAAAGGATGTTACGCTTTCCTCCGGCTATTATAAGGTGGAATGCACGGCGACGACCGCTACCGGCACCTCTTACCGTACGCGGTACTACACAATATAGGATTTTATATCCCATATAAAATCAAACAGGCTGGGAAATTGGCCGCCGGTAATTTTTACCGGCGGTCAAAAATTTTTATTGATTTTCGTCATAGTAAGCGATGTCGCTGACAATTTTATCAATACCGTTAAGGTCGGAGATATTGCTTATTTGGATAAAAACAATCATGCTATCCGAAATAGTACCCCCCAAATAGGAATGGTCGGCTTCAACATACGCGCCTTCAAAGTGCAGACCGATTTCAGAGGCTGACGCGTAATAGGTTCCTTCTTCCAGATTCAGGTTTGCTTCCATTGGCTGATTCTCCAACGGCCAGCGTTGCGTCAATAGGATTTCGTGGCCATCAAGCCGGTATATAGATTCAACCATCGTACCCATCACGTTGGAGTTTGATGCGGCTATGTTTTCCAAATGATAGTTTTCGCCTTCCAAATACAGCAAGGGCTCGTCCACCTGTGCCTGCGCCTGTGCGAGCGATGCTTCCGCCTGCTCGCTGTTCTCGGAAAGCACCAATGATTCGGGTCCGTTGCCTTCGGCGGGCGCCGGTGTTTTTGGCTCTATGAGCATCGCGTCCAAATCGTCGGTGACGCTGATATGCAGCATATCCCCGATGATGGTGGAGAATGTCTCGTAAATGGCGTGGGCAAGCGTCCGCCCCGGCGTGGTGAACGCCAGGAAAGAGGCAAACAGTAGCGCGATGATGCAGGCGATCGCGAAGCGCCGCGATATGCCAAACACACGGGGCCGCTCCAGCTTTCTTAACTTACGAAAGGAGAGGCCGGTGATGGCTTCCCATTCTTCGCGCGTTTTGCCCGCTTTTATTCTTGCGCCTTCCATGAGCTCCATTGCATCCGGTCGGCCGAGTTCTTTCCAAAGCCTTCGGGCCTGTTTGTAGCTGATGCTTCTGTAAGGATCAATCAGGGAGGGTCGGTTACGTATTTTCTTCTTTAATTTGGACCAAGTCATGCGAAAAGTCCCCCTTGCTAATACGTACACATAACCCCTAGTCAAATGGGACAGACAAAAGCAACAAGAACAAGGTTTTTTTGCTGAGACTTGGCGAATTTTCCAGTAATTCCTGCTTCATGCGCGAGAATTGCCTTCTAAGCGTATCGTGCTTTACCTGAAGCTGCGCCGCTAACGTGCCGCTGGTCTCTCCATCGATGACGTGGCGGATAAAGGCTTCCCGTATCTCCAGCGGGTATTTGAGCAGCAGGCGGTCTAAGCAAAGCTTCGAATCGACAATATCAAATTCGTCAATATCTTCTATCGATAGATCGTCCAGCGATTCCCACAGCTCGATTTCCACGGTTCTGCGCAAGTAGTTCTTGGCTCTGTTGCGTACGATCTGCTTCATATAGCAGACACAGGACGCCGTGCTCTCAAATGTGCGCTCCTTTTCCAGCATAATTAGGATCACATCCTGCACGATATCGATTGCCTGCTCGCGGTCTTTCACATAGGTCAGCGCGAGATTCTCCAGCGTTCGGTATACCCGTACGAATAGCTGGGATACGGCCTCACTTGTCGCTATAAAAGCCATTCTGTTCGCTCCTGTTTGCAGTCAGCACCAAAAAACTGTATGCCGGGCCGAAAAACATTCGACTATTTTTTATGAACCTTGTTGTACCATGAATCACATAGAATTATTACATATATCGACGGAACATGCAACGTTAGAGTAAATTAACCGATGAAATGTCTGAATTATTTCCTGCGGATTGTCCCAATTGCCCAAGCGTGATGTGTATATAACAATAGAAGGCACACAGGCATCCGGGGATGGTTGCAAAAGCCGCCAACACCGCTGCAACGATCCGCCAATGCGCTGGCCTGCCAAGTATCCAGCAGGCCTGTGCCTTCCTTTGGAATGGTGTCGGCGTACCTTGCGCTTGTGCGGGGCTTCACCCCCATGGGGCTTACGCGCTGCCTTAACGGTATGCCGGCACAATTCCGGCGTTTGTTTGGTGGGCAGGCCGAGATCAGCAATGCAGTTGGCTCAATGTATTTCCTCTAGTGTTTGTTAATATACTCCTGCAATTGCCCGTGCCACTGTACCGTATCGTATATCTGTGGTTCGGTTGTTTCACCAAAAAGGAGATCGACCAAATATCTTGGCGTTTTTCCGCCGATATACATGGATTTGATACAGGAAACGCAGTACACGCAAACATCATTGCAGGGCATTGAATCAGCTCTTTTCTTCATATACCGGCGAACCTCTTCCACCGGAAGCTTGGGGTAAAAATCATCCCCGCAGCAGATTGAGCGCGTGCCGTGAAACTCCGTTTCAACGACTTCAATATGCATTTTCCGAAGCAGGCTGCGGACAGCTTGATGCACCACCGGCTTTTCGCGCACAGGGCAGGCGTCATGTACCGACATCTGCAAGCCTTGATAGTCGGGGTATGGGAATGTATTCAAACCGTCAAGCACTTCCCATAATGAAATCGTGGATATTCCCTCATACAGGCTTCGAAAACGCCGGTCGCAACCGGCGCAGACGTTAATAACGAGCGAGCTTGACTGCAGCTGCGGGTCGTGGCGGCAGCAAGTTTTATGCAGTTGGACCTCCCCATAGTTTTCGTTCAGAAATCTTAGAATCGTATTTTCTTTTTCGGGCTTATAGATGCTTAACGCGCAGCCCGGATTAAAATATGTCTTTGCCATCCGCTGTTTTCTCCAATCTGTGTGCAGTGCTGGACCCGTCACAATTCAGGCCTTTTCGAAAATTAAGTATAGCAGATGTCAGGCGGAATATCTTCCGGTATTTGTGGATTCAATTTCTGACTTTCTGTAAAGATGATTACTTCAGGGAAAAAAAGGCTCCCGGTAGGGGAGCGCAACCGCAGTCAAGGAGACGAACGAATATCATTTCTTTATATAGACTGTATAAGGATAATCCATATGGTACCCCAATTTCTCCGCCAACGCGACGGAGCGTAGATCATGCGCGTCCCAACTCGGATACAGGCCGCGCTGCAAGCATTCTAAAATCAACCTTGCGCCGCAGGCGGTAGCAAGCCTCTTTTGCCGATACTCCGGTTTCGTATCGATTTCAATTTCTATTCCGCCGGGATAGACGATGTAAGAGGATGCGCCGGAAACCAGTTTTCCTTCCTGCAATACGGCAACGCCGATTCCTCTTTTGCTGTAATCGGTATAGTCATTAAATTGTGCGCAAAGGTCCTTGGACCACTCTTCCCGCATGGCCTGATGATAGATCTCTTCATCGAACAGCTTCAGAGTATACGCTTGCTCCAGGGAATTTGCGTATGCGGTCAGCTTTTCAACGTCGAAAACATCCGGTTCTTTTTTGATGGCATACCGCAGAGCCTTCTCCGCGCGCCCGCCCCAAACGGATTCGATCATCCTACTCCACGCTTCATTCCGGGGGACGATAATGGGCGACGCCGCCTGCGCCGCAAGCGCGGCATTGGGTTGACCCGCAAAGAAGCAGATGTCGCCCACCACGATCTGCGCCGCGGTTGGGTTTTCAGCATCGTCCGCAATCGCATACCCCATACATCCCTGCAGGCAGGACCAGATGAACGTTTCCTCCCATCCGGAAAAGAGAGAAGCGATTTTGCATAGATCGGCGATGGGGGTGGGGTGGGGAGGTTTATATTCCATTCTGAAACCTCTGCTAGGCTAGTACAAAAACAAGCCCATTAATATAAATATAACTGAGAATACTATTACCCCAACATTCAGCTGCATTAACTTATGCTTGTCATTTAGCATAGCCTTTGCAAATTGTCTGAATTTCTCATAATGAAACAACAGGGTAAATATTTTTATCAGCATCAGTGAAATTAGCAGGGCAATTATCCAGCCGAGCCTGATATCGGTTGTGAAAACCTTAAACCATGTTAATCCTACTAAAAAGGCTGCGGCAACTCCCGCAAAATACACCCAGATTCGCTTTTCTTCAGAATATATTTTTTCAAGCTCCCACTCATTCCACTTATGACCAAGGCGAATCATAACAAACCTGCTTACTATCCCAATTAACGCCCACGTGAAGCAGAGAACAGAGAAATAATTTAGATTACCGATAATACGCTCTCCTTTTGATTATAACAATGCTTTAAACAAATATCCACACCCAACCATTAGAGCATTGCTAAAACTATGCATTAACATAGGGTATAGAATACTTTTGCTTCTTTGATAAACAATCCCCTGTATGGTTCCAAGTGCAAATGCGTAAAACAATTGAAAATAATCCATCTCAAAAACCGGCGGTCTCAAAGACCAGTTGATGTGGGCAAATGAGAATAATACCGATGCCAGTATAACCTCTAAAGTAAAAATGCCTTTGATTTCAATACTATTTCCAAATGAGTAGGTCAGCAGAGTAATTGGCAGTGCCCGGAATACAATCTCTTCTGCCGGACCGCTTAATAGTAACTGGAAGCCCAGAGTTCCAATGATATTTCTTGCATCCAGCGGAAACGTATAGACGGGAAGTTGGTTGTTCACAGCCATAATGGTGTGCTGCGCAACTGAAATCACACCAAAAGCAGCCGTAAATATAGTTAAAGACTTTATTCCTTTTTTCCTATTACCGAGTTGAAAATAGAAATCGAGATTCAGCAGCTTACTCAACACCAGAATAATTGATATTGCAATGAGCAACTGAAACGTATGATGTATTGAAATTTCAGCGAAACTATTGAAGGGATCTATTTGCTGATAAGGGATGAAAGCAGCAACTAAATGACCCGCTTTCCCCAGAAAAATCTGCATGCCAAGCAACAATAGAAAAGCAATCATACCGAATGCCGCTCTGTTGCTTTTCAATGTTTTCACGCCTAATCACCCCTTGACAATCCTATGTTAACATCTGTTTTTCTTAGAAATTTGCTTCTGGGGATGATCGTTAAATACGAAGCGATCGTTGCCAGAGTTGTATCGATTATAATTCGTAGCAAAGCATCTGCGAGATAGCCGGTAAACAATAAGGGCATAAACACAAGGAACACCGCCCAATTCAAACCGAAAATGAAGAATCCGAATTTTACTGCTCTGTGTTTCAATGGCTGCTCACATCGGGTGTTACCAAGCAGAACAAATGCTGCTCCGATAGAGATACCCATCAGGAGTGTCCATATAAATGTTTGCAATGGCCTGGTTTGATTTCCAGATTGGATTACTCCTGAAAAGTATGCGATATATCTACCTGTCAGGAATATCCCTGTGAAAATCGATACCGCCTTCATTTTTTGTTTGTGATTAAATGCTGCCAAGTGATGATTGCCCTCAACTTTTTCAGCTTGCAGCATGCTTAATAAAACGCTCAACACAAAAACAGGTATCGCATCACTCAGACCAACAAAGAATTCTTTCATGATCGGATTACCAAACAGAGATACTCCCTCGAGCATTGCAAAAATCCAAAGAAGTGCTATTGCTGTCCCGTAACGCAACCCCTTCTTCACACCTTCTCCGGGTATCTCATTTCTGATGTGCCAATACACAAACGCGACACCAGAAAAAGCGAATAAGGCCCAAAGAGAAGCGGTGATTTCTGCCCCAAGAATATTTGCTACAAAGCTATAGTCTGGGTTCTCAGGCATAGTGCTGTATGAGCTCGTAACAACATGCAGAATAATATCTAGTAACACGCAGGTCAATACGATAGCAACAACTTTTATTTTATGACCTTTCTTCATATGCCCTTCACTCCTATCGAACATTGCGTATTAAATATCTTCATTCTCATCGATAACCGCGTTTTCCGTTTCAACTAGGTTTAGGAGAATTTTCTCAAGCAAATGTCTTATCCTCGAAATATCTTTCGTGTCCATCTTTTTGAACATCTTATTTCTAAATATTGCTCCTTTCGGATCTGTTTGCTTCCAGAAGTCATAGCTTTGTTCTGTCATCCGCAGCCTGGTGACTCTGGCATCCTTCTTGTCTTTTTCTAATAACAGCAGCCCCTTCTGCTGAAGTTTCAAAGCTACTTGTTTAACATTCTGATGAGAACTCCCCATCGCATTGGCAACTTCTTTTAGAGTTGGGGGGGAATCAAATAGGCTGTTGATTGTTTCGGACAAAAACCATTGTTTAGTCGTCACATCAAATTCCTTGAATTCTCTTTCAAGAAGAGTATTCATCTTATTTGAAATGATTAGTAGTAGTCCGAAAATCATCGCATCATCAGGAATCTCGTTGATTTTGTTTGGATTCACAATTACACCGCCATCATATAATTAGATAATGCACAGCATTTAGGTAATGCATTACCTGATAAGATAATATGTTATCTATTTGCGTTTGTCAACACATTTTAAAATATTTAATTCATGTCTACTGAGCTGATCTGTAACAGCCGGCCCTTGCTGTTGGCGGAGAGGGTGGGATTCGATTTCGGCCATCGCATCGCTTTGCCTGCGCTGTGCTTGGGCAAGTCGGCCTGGGCACGAAATCCCGGGATAAGGTACAATAAATTGCGCAAATTGAAAAAGGACATATGGAGGCCGCATGATAGAATAGGTTTGCTAGAACCATTCATACAAAGGAGGGCCAATCATATGTCCAAGAAAAT
>JAVBWI010000002.1:0-199440 GCA_036677445.1 Clostridia bacterium | reverse complement strand
CCACCGCGCTGCCGCTGCCTTTTTTAAGCGTCATCGTCGCGCCGGCATGGTTTTTGGCGGCGGCGATCGTGACGCCCGTCACGCTGTTGGCGACCGACGCGGTATAGTTAAGCGTACCGCTCGAAAACGCGGGCGAAAGCGTGGCACCGGTCAGGGTCAGCGCGGAAAGCGTAGCGTCGTCGCTGGTGCTCGACCGCGTGACGGTCACGGTGTACGCCATATTTGTCGTGCCGTCCTCTGCTGTGACGGCGATTGTGAACACGTTCACGCCCACGTCAAGTGCCTGCGCGGAGGCCGTGCCATCCCACGCCACCGCGCTGCCGCTGCCTTTTTTGAGCGTCATCGTAGCACCGGCATGGTTTTTGGTGGCGGCGATCGTGACGCCCGTCACGCTGTTGGCGACCGACGCGGTATAGTTAAGCGTACCGCTCGAAAACGCGGGCGAAAGCGTGGCGCCGGTCAGGGTCAGCGCGGAAAGCGTGGCGTCGCCGCTGATGCTCGCCCGCGTGACAGTGACTGTGTACGTCTTTAGGGTCGTGCTGTCCTCCGATGTGACGGCGATTGTGAACACGTTCTCGCCCACGTCAAGCGTCTGCGTGGAGGCCGTGCCATCCCACGCCACCGCGCTGCCGCTGCCCTTTTTAAGCGTCATTGTCGCGTCGCTATCGCTTCTCGTCGCGGCGATGGTGATCTCCGTTACACTGTTGGCGACCGACGCGGTATAGACGAGCGTGCCGCTCGAAAACGCGGGCGAGAGCGTGGCGCCGGTCAGGGTCAGCGCGGAGAGCGTGGCGTCGCTGCCCGCCGCAAGTGCTGTCGTGGGCAGCATTGTGAAGATGAGGAGCATTGCCAATAGTGTTGAAAAGAATCTCTTTTTCATAGGAAAACCTCCAATCCTGGGAACCGGGCCAAAACAGGGACAAGCCCTGGCAACCTTACAAGTCTTCTTTTTAAATATAAACGTATAGCCGGGCCGTTGGGTTGCACATTGAAGGCGGCAAATGTAACGTTTTCAATTTGGTAACATTTTCAGAGCGGGTTGTAGGGAACCCAATCCAAGAGAACGGGCAAGAAACGTAAAAAGGGAATAATGGTGGGGCTGTCGCGCCAGAAAAAGTACGGCAGCCCTTTACCGCGTTCATCAAGAATTGGAAATGCGCGTAAAATGCATATGAAGACCCGAAAAGCAGGTACAAAACAAGTCCCACTATTTGGCCCCTGCTCTATCCGCCGCTCATCCTCTCACGGCATAAACTAATATTTCCCCCGTAAACCGGAGCTGTATACCATTCACAACGTCTATTCACAATACCCATTCCACTTGAATAGTATGGTATATATCCTGTCATAAGGGAGGTGAATTTATGGCTTTGTGCACTTGTCGGCGCCTTCGCAAACTATTCGATACCAGCGATCGCTGTCGTCGCCATTGATAAAGTCCGACTTCGGCCAGACGCGGGCGGCACAATCGATAGGGCGCGCCCTTATCGCCGGATTTCCCGTCTTCGGGCGGCACCGGTCTTGAACGGTCAGGGTGCGCCTTTGTTTATAACTGCGATTCAGCCGATTCAAACTGTTTTGCAAACCCATCTATCATATAGGCGATAATTTGTTCGATATTGGTATAAATATCGTCATATTGGACAATGGCTTCTCCATATCCCTTGCGATGTAACGCCCATATCAGGATTTCTTCCAGATAAGATTGGGTTTGAAGCAACCTCCGCCAGGTGGCTTCGTCCCAATACGGATTGATTGCAGCAAATAGTTGGGCCATATCGTCTGCGTTTGCGTACAGCGCTTCCGTTAGCGGCTCCGGCGCTTCATTGGCATGCACGATAGCTGCATATTGTGAAATAAGGTCGATATGACGCTTGAACAGATCGCCGAATTGTTTCGCTACCTGCTCCCCGTAAAAGGGTGTAAAGAAATCCGCGACTTCTGTTGTGAGGCGTGTGAGTCTCTCTTCCACATACTGCATGCCGTTTCGGCGCAGCATCAGCAAGTAGATATAATCTCTTACCCAAACAAGATAATCTGTCCATAGCTTATGAATCATATAATCCCAATCCACTTGGGACACCGTCCTTTCCTCGCTTATAAAGCAATCGTGCAAAACTGACAGAAAAAGCATCATAGGGGCCATTCACAGCGGGCCGCGCCGCAATATGCAACGCGGCCTCGCGCCATGATATGGATGCAGGGTCAAAACCACGGCGAAAGAGCTGCTAGGCATTCAAATTATATACCCCACTGATCGCATAGGATATGTCCCACGCCATTTTCGCCACATGGCTTACTATTTCGTCATATTTGGAAATGCTTTCCGTGTAATTGCCTGATAATATCAGCATCGCTTCATTTTCGGTAAGGTAGATGAGCGTTTCAAACGAGGCCTGCAGCGCATCTTTATTAATATTCCTGTTTTGCTCGGACATAAATTGCGCGATCGCTTCCGCACTGTTACTCCATTCCTGGTGCCTTAGATTTGCTTTTTGCATATCATTTTCCCGTAATGCGTCTATTACCTGGGTTGCATAGAAGTTATAAACCGTAAGAAGGCTTTTCAGTACCGTTGCACGTTCGTCCCCGTAAAACTGTCCGTAAAAAGTGGCAATCTCCATTGCGCTTTGCGCCAATTGGTTGGCGGAAGGCTCTATATCCGCCACATCAAACGCGGAAATCAGTATATACTCTCTTGTCCAATGCGCGTTATTCACCAAAAGCCTGCTCACTTCATTTGAGAGCATACTTTGATTTAAACTGAATATACCTTGTCTGTCCGGCGGCATAGACATAGCGCTCCCCCCAATCCTTATTAACAATATATGCCGGAAAAACGAGGGTTAGCCTGCAATTCGCAGGGGAAGCGATATGCGTATGTGACGACGAGGCGGCTCCGAGAACAAATATCCGTTTTCGCCCAATACGGCATCTTAGAGAGCAGGAAAACTCAATTCAGAACTCCGTTTTCATCGAACAGATATACCGACTCCATGCAAATCTTCAAGGAATTTCTTAAGCAATCCGCATCCACGTTGTCCCATGTATCCTTTCTCGTATGGTAATAAGACTGCGGGTTATGATCAACGCCGCACAGGCCGCACGCAAGATGCCCGTACCTTGAAAAACTTTCGGCATCTGTTGCGCCCGGATAAAGCTTTGCCTGCGTAATCGTAAGGTCGCATTTTTTTCCTGCATTTACCAGGAGCGCCGCGACCTCCTTACTGTTGCGCTGCATGCCGGTTTGTCCTATGGTATATACCTGAAGCTTATCCGTCTCCCTAAGCGTATCCAGCGCGACAAATATCGTCTCTACTTCCGACAATTCTTTCTTGTGCCGCTGTGCATAAGCCAGGCTGCCTCTTAGCCCTGATTCTTCCCCGCCGGTAATTAAGCAACATACTTCAGTATGGTCAAAACGTATATCATTCGCGGCCAATTCTTTGAGCACGCCCATAGCGACATAGCAGCCGGTAAGATTATCGTTTGCGCCGTCTGCAACCACATTCCAATTCACAAAGAAAGAGATTGCGATAAATGAAAGAACACAGAGCAGCTGTATGATTCCTATCGTCCGCCACGCTGCCGAGAGAACAAGCGAGCCGGTATGGAGCCTTTGCATAAGCAGCGCCGCATCGCACCCAAGCACAAACAGCATTGCAGTGGTCGTTCCGATCATAACGGGCAAAATGGCTCTAATCTGGCCATGGAGGGCGTAAGTCCATTCATGCGCCGCATCGGCATGGCCGCCAAATATTATCCTGCGTTTTATTTCCTTTTGTGGTAACCGGCGAGCTATCAAGTTCACCGAGATTGCCTTGGGGAACAGAAAATCAACAAAGCGCCGATACAACAGAAATTCAAATATCCCCATTAATACCGGAAAAGTAACAAAAACAGCCGCGAGGATTGGAAACACGATAGAATCTGAGAGCCAGGAAATCCAAAAAAAAGTAATGGCGATCAACTCCATAATGGCAGCCAACCGGAGCCAGCCCATAAAAGCATTGGGATGAAGGGGAAATTCCTCCAACTCGGTTTTGTCCGACCATTTATTACACTCCTCCTGAAAGAATTCCTGACATTGCCGTTCGGATACGGTACCGGCCGATCTGTTTTTATGCTTCACGCAAATGCTGCGTATTCCCGCAAGCATTTCGGAAATTGTATTTTCATTGATTTGGAACACCTATATCTCCCATTCATACGAGCGCTGACAGCAGCTTATTGTGCTTTAAACATCACACCGCAGCCGCCGTACTGCTTAGTATAGCTGCGATCCGCGAATTATACCGGACGGATGCGACGATCGCAAAAGACTCCCGCCACCCTTTTAATGAGGCTGTTTTTGAAGCGACGTCTTGTTATACGGCCTCGCAATGAATGCCGGCAATAAAAGTGATGAATGAAGAATTCGTTCAATATATTCAACAAAAAGCAGAAGGGGTTGAGTTTGTGCTTACCAGAAGTGAGTATATTACTATGTCCATTGACTTGAACCTGTTTTTTCTCAGGATTATGAAGGAGCACTCCCTATTCTTAGAACTAGGCTTTACGCCAAGAGACAGCCGCGCCGCTGCCGAAGCGAGCGAATTCAGGGCCGGCTTTGATAAGCTTCTCACCGATGCAACGGATATGGCGTACGGAAATGTAAGCCGAAAAGCGGTCGAATCACAGCAGTTTGTTACACAGTATACGGCCGATGCGGAAAAGCTCACAAATTTTTATACCAGCATCTCGATCAATACATGCCTTACCCGGGAAGAGGCCATGCTGACGCCAAGTTCCGATACCGCTCCAGCCGCGGGAATGGAGGATACGGTTTTTGCTCTGAACAGCAAAGCGTACCGCCTGACCGCAGCCCTTGCCGAATTTAAAGACAGACTGCTTATGAATGTACGCTCATGCAAAATGTTTACAGTGAACTATCCCCTTTTAATCGAGCATATCCTCAGGGAAGCAAGGTTTTACATGGCAATGCTGCATGCCCTGACCAAAGGGAAAAACATTATGCAGCCAGAGGACTTGATGAATCAGGAGTTGTTCTGGAACCGTCAGATGGCGGAACATGCCAAGTTTATCGCCGGGCTGCTCGATCCTACGGAAGAAACGCTTATTGATACGGCGAGAATGTTCGGCAAGGAGTTTGATGCCCTGACAAACGAGTCGAAGCAGGCAACACAGCAGGCCACGGTCGAGAGCATATCGGCGACAAAGCGCCTGCGCGATTTCAAGATCGCGGGAACCAAGGGTATATTGGATTGTAAGATTCAGTCCATTATCGTCCCGCTCCTTGCCGACCATGTTCTGCGGGAGGCCAACCATTATTTGTGCGTGCTGGGCGTGTGCAGCCCGAACGCGTAGCTAAAAAATCCGTCCGGCATCCTGACGGCCACAAGCTGTTGATAAACCTTTTGCGGATTCGGGGACCCACTCCCTTATACACTGGCCTTTTCGTGCCCGAGGCATCCGGCAAGCGGATGCCCGTTTCGGCCTTCAAACGATCCACTGGACCGTTTATTGCCTTTGGCACCGGCCTGCCTCCAACCCCGCTTCACCTGCCACTTTCAGCGCTCGGCTCCGGCTCCCGCAGGCTACCGCCGCCAGCGACATGTGCGGCGGCGGAAAACCTTGCTGCGCAAGACTTTCCCTGCAGGAACAACCAGCCCTCGGCGGGAGACGCCTCGGACACTAGGCCGTCGCCGTCACCGTAAGGGCACAGGTTGTTCCTGTAACCCTCGAAAAAGTGCCTTCGGCACTTTTTCGACAAGCTGACATCCCCGAAGCCATTTGGTTTCGGGGATGTTTTTCGTTCTCCCGGCATTCCGGACAGCGTTATTCCGGAATCTCGTCTTTATAGTTTTCGGGCGTTACTTCCTGTACGCCGGTGTTGATAAATTTGCCAAACTGCGGGTCATCCGTCGCTTCGATCTCTTCGCCCTTGATCAGCTTGTAGAGGTTTACGACCGAAAGATACCCCATCTGATAGAAGTTCTGGCCGATGGCGACATCGATCAACCCTTGGTCAAAGAACGCGCGGGAAGTGGGGAACACATCCATCGTGACAACTTTATGCATGGGGTCGGCCTTTTTCCATGCGTTGGTTTCCGGCATGGCATCCGGCTGCACCACATACGGCCAGCCGCCGGCCATATACCAGGCGTCGATGCTGTCCTTATTCGCGCGGGTATATGCTTCCACCAGCTCGATGGCCTTATCCACGTCGTCGTCGCAGGCGCCGGAGTACACCACCTCGATGTTCGTGCCCTTTGTCGCGTCGGCAAAGCCCTGTTTGCGCGCTTCGATATCAAACGCGCCCGGTATGCCTTCAAGCTGTGCCACACGCACCTTTTCCAGGCCGCTGTCCTTGAACAGCTCGATCATGTATTCGCCGCACCTGTAGCCTGCTTTATAGTTTTCCGTTCCGGCATAGAACAAACGGCCGCTGTCCGGCGAATCCGCATCGTAGCAGGAAACCTTAATGCCTTCGGAAAGAGCCCTGGCAAGAACGTCTTTGAGCGCGTCCGGCGTGGTGCAGGAAATGGCGATGCCGTCCACCTTGCGCTCGATAAGGCCGTTGACCACCTCATTCTGCAGCTCGGCCTCGGCGCGCACGGGCGCCTGCCATTCCACCTTGATGCCCAGTTCTTTTCCTGCATCCTCCATGCCTTCCTTCGCGGGCAGGAATACGGTATTGCCCAGCTGCTGCGGAATAACGGCAATCACGATATCCGCATCCGCTTTTGCTCCCCCTTCTTCCGCAGGGGCGCCCGGCTCTTCGGCAGCCGGCGCCTCTTCCGGCGTGGACGGGTTGAGCGTACCCGGGCCGGAGCAGGCCACACTGAACACCAATACGAACGTCAGGATCAATACGAGCAGTCTTCTCATCATCTTCTTCCCCCTTATTTTTTTATTAACAGGCGGTCCTGTTATAACTGGTCCTATCCCTCTTTCCTGCATTCCCTCTGCATGCTTTATTTCTTCCTGTTCTTTCTGTACTGGTCGGCAGTGACCGCAAAAATGATGACAAAGCCGATGATAAACGTCTGCCAGTAGGCGTTAACCGCGAGCAGCACCAACGCATTGCGGAGCACGCCCATGATGGCGGCGCCAATCACCGTGCCAAGCACCGTGCCTTCCCCTCCGCTGAGCGACGCCCCGCCGATCACCACCGCCGCGATTGCGTCCATCTCAAAGCCGTTGCCCGCCGTAGGCTGGCCCACACCCAGCTTGGAAGCCGTGATGATGCCTGCAAAGCCGCCCAGTGCGGACCCCAGTGTAAACACCAGTATTTTTAGCCGTTTGGTGTTGATGCCGGAGATTCGCGTCGCTTCCTCGTTGCCTCCGAGCGCGAATATGCGCCTGCCGGTCGTAGTCTTATTCATGAATACAGCGAATATGGCCGCCACAATAATCATAAACCACACCGGCACCGGAATGCTGGCGATATACCCCTGCCCCAGGAAAAGGTACGAGTCCGGCAGACCCGTGACGGGGTAGCCCTGTGTCAGGATGTAACAAAGGCCGCGGCCGATGGACATTGTGCCCAATGTCGCGATAAACGGCGGCAGCCGCAAAAACACTACCATCAGGCCGTTCAGGTATCCCATAAAAGCGGCCGCAAGCACACCCAGAAGGATGCCGAGTATCGTGGGCATGTTGAACAGCGTTACTCCAAAAGCGGAAATCACACCGGCCAGACCGAACACGGAGCCGATGGAAAGGTCGATGCCGCCTGTAATGATGATCATGCTCACGCCTATGCCGGCAATGGCGATGGAGGCAAACGACCTGGCCACGGACAATACGTTAGAAATCTGCAGGAAGGCAGGGCTGGCTACCGCCATGGCCGCGCACATGACCAGCAGTATAATCACAATGCTGAATGAAGAGGATTTCACCGTGCGGCGGACAAAGCCGCCGTGGAATGCATCTGCGGGGTTCGCGTTTTTTGTTGACATCGTATCGCCCAAACCTTTCCTTGGAATTATGAAACGGCCATTTTCATAATGGCCTGCTGGCTTGCGTCGCCGCCCGACAGTTCGCCTTTGATTCTCCCTTTGTGCATAACGATGATCCTGTCCGACATGCCCAGTATTTCCGGCAGCTCGGAGGAAATCATGATGATGGCGACGCCCTTTTTCGCAAGTTCGGACATCAGCATATGAATTTCTTTTTTCGCGCCTACGTCTATGCCGCGCGTAGGTTCATCCAGTATCAGCACGTCGGGGCTTATGGCCATCCATTTGGCGATAACGACCTTTTGCTGGTTGCCGCCGGAAAGGTTCACCACCCGTTGTTCTTCGGAAGGCGTCTTGATGCGCAGCGCGTCGATATACTCCGAAGCGAGCGCGCTTTCCTTTTTCTTATTGAGAAACCACCTGTCGGCTATGGCGCGAAGCGAGGGCAACGAGACGTTTTTCTTTACCGTCATACGTAAAATCAGGCCCTGCTCCTTCCGGTCCTCGGGTACGTAGCCGATACCGTATTTGAGCGCGTCCACCGTCGTACGGATATCCACCTTTTCGCCACGCAGAAATATCTCGCCAGTTTCTTTCTTATCGATACCGAATATGGCCCGCATCACTTCGCTGCGCCCGGCGCCGACCAGCCCCGCGAAACCGAGTATCTCGCCCCGCCGGACATGGAAGCTGATATCCTCCAAAAGCGATCTGGTGGAAAGGTTTTTTACCTCCAGCACCACGTCGGCGATCTTGGCAGGCTGCTTTGCGAATATATCCTTCAGTTCCCGCCCCACCATGTAGCTTATGACCTCGTTGGCGTCGGTTTCCTTCGTGGCCAGGCGGCCTACCATTTCGCCGTCGCGCATCACGGCGATTTCGTCGGAGATATCAAATATTTCATTCATGCGGTGGGATATGAACACCACCGCCACATTTTTTTCGCGAAGGCTGCGGATGATCTGGAATAGCGTACCCGTCTCCGTTTCCGTTAACGAAGAGGTGGGTTCATCCATAATGATGAGCTTGGCGCGAAACGATAGCGCTTTCGCCACTTCGACCATCTGCTTTTGAGCGGTGGAAAGCGCGCGCACCTTGATGCGCGTATCCAGATTCAGTCCCACTTCGTCCAGCAAACGCCTGGCTTCCCTGTGCATGGTTTGCTTGTCGATAAACACCCTGCCCTTGGGTTCGCGGCCGATAAAAATGTTCTCCGCGATGTTCATATTGCCCAGCAGGTTCAGTTCCTGATAGATGATGCTGATTCCCATCAGCTGCGAGGAAAGCGGGTCTTTTATCTCCGCCTTCCGTCCGTCAATAAAGATATCCCCCTCATCCATCGCGTGCACGCCGGAAAGGATTTTCATCAATGTGGATTTTCCGGCGCCGTTTTCGCCCACCAGCGCCAGCACTTCGCCGCTGTTGACAGAAAGGCTTACCCTTTTGAGCGCCAATACACCGGGGAAAGATTTGCTGATCCCCCGCATTTCCAGCAAAGCTGGCGTATCAGACCGCATCCTTATCACGCTCCTTTACTCCTGCACTTCCTATAAGCAGGCAGTTTTCTTACGCCTGTTTCGCTTCTACGATAACGGTTTTAATGGCCGCCGCATCCGCTCCATATAGTTCTTTGAGCCTCGCGTGCTCCGTAAGCGGCAAACGGTGCGTAACCGCTTTGCCAACGTCAATGACTCCGTTTTTGATCAGAGACAGGGCCAGCGGGAAGTTCTGCGCTGGCTCCGCGAAAAACGGCAGTATGGATTTTTTGTGCATCACCAGATCGTTGACGTCTACCTCCACCATGTTGTCAGTGCCGAAGGTGACGCCCACCGGCACCACGCTGCCGCCATATTTCACCACGCGCAGCGCGTCGCGCACCGTTTGGGGCGGAGCCGCGGAAATGGCCGCATCAAACGGGCCATAAACCGCCAGCATACGGTCCAGCGCGCCTTCTTCTTTCATATAGAAGACGTCGTCCGCGTGCAGTTCCCGCGCAACCGCGGAGGCTGCCCGGTTACGCAGGCTATACGGATCGTTTGCTACCATAACCACCTTCTGCGCGCCGCAATGCCTGGCATATGCCGCGCAAAACAGGCCGATCGCGCCCATACCGAATATGGCAAGCGTGCCGTATGTGGGCAGCCGCGCTTGCTGCACGGCGCCAATGGATACGGAGAGCGGCTCTGCCATGCAGGCCGTCGTATAATCGTCGATGCCGTCGTATACGTTGAGCATGTTTTCGTGTACCAGCAACAGCTCCGCCATGCCGGATTGCCCCTGCAGCGTATAACCGCTGCGGCACAGGTGGGCCATGTCGCGCTTACAGTCTTCGCACGCGCCGCAGCGGGTCGTATCCTCCACAACCACATTGTCGCCTGTGCGCACACGGGTCACGTCCGCGCCGACGGCTTCCACCACGCCCGCGATCTCATGCCCCATAGGGGTAAGCGCCTGCATCTGCCGCAAAATATGCAGATCCGTACCGCAGACGCCGCAGGCTTTTACCCGCACGAGCGCCTGATTGCCGGCGGGCGTACCCACCGGGCAATCACGCAGCTCCGTATGAAACAGTCTTTTCCCAACCAGTTGCTTCATATCGAATACCCAATCATCCTTCGGAACTATTCGTCAAAGCCGTAGTTTTCGCGCGTTACTCCCCGCGCCGCATTTCGGCTACGGACTCCAGTATCGCGTCCGCCATGTAGGCAAGCTGCTCCTGCGTCAGGCCGTATATGGGAAAGTGCGTGAAACGGTGGTTGAACACCTCTTCGCACACGGGGCAGGTTTTGGCGATCGCGTCGCCGTCGTACCCGAGCGCCGCCGCCACATGAAAGCGATACAGCGGACCAAAATGCGGTATGGTGGTCACACCCTTTTCGGTAAGCTTGCGCTTGAATGTCTGCACATCCCCGCCCGCAAGCGCGGGGTCGATCAGCAGCCGGTACAGGTGGAAGGTGGGCTTGATATCGCCGCCGCCCATATCCTGCGGGGTAAGCGCGGGCTCGGCAGAAAGGCGCGCGGTCAGGTATTCGGCGGCCGCCCGCCGCGCGGCGATAATTTGATCGATACGCTCCACCTGCCGCGCAAGGCCCAGCGCCTGTATCTCCGTAGTGGAATGGTTGCCCGCAACGAACGGGCCGTATTTGCCCGCGATGGGCGTCACATCGTACAACCAGTTCTTGATCTGCCTTGAAAAATCCAGCCCCAGGAAGCGCGCGCGGCGCATATCCGCCCTGAAGCCCTCGATGCTGGTGGTGAGGATGCCGCCCTCGCCGAACGAGGTGATGTTCTTTACTTCGTGGAAGCTGAACGATGCAAAGTGGCCGATGGTGCCGATCTTCCTCCCTTTATATTCGGCGCCGAAAGCATGCGCCGCATCCTCCAGAACGAGGATATCGTGCTTGCGCGCCAGTTCCATAATAGGATCCATATCCACCGGGTAACCGCCAATGTGCACCGGCACGATCATTTTGGTGCGCGGCGTAATTTTCTTTTCCACATCCGCCGGATCCATGTTGAGCGTAACGGGATCCACATCCGCAAACACCAGCTTTGCGCCTACGGAAAGCGGGTACGCCATGGTAGCGATGAACGTGATGCCCGGCACGATGACCTCGTCCCCGGAGCCGATGTTGGCGTATTTGTACGCGATTTCAAAGCCTGCGGTCGCGTTGGTAACGAACACGCTGCCCGTCGTACCCAGGTACTCGTTGCAAAGCGCCTCGGCCCGCGCGACCTGCGCATCCAGCGAAAGCTTACCCGGAGGGCTGGAAACGGCGTCCAGCCGCAAAATATTTTGCTGCACGGCCGCAAGCGCAGCTTCATATTCCGCGCCTTCGCCCTGCATCAGGAAGCGGATGAATTCCATCGTATCCGCCGCATTGTAATTCTCGCCCACGGCCGCCCACGGTACGCGGGTATCGCCGGTATTGTACCGAAAATCGGAATCGTTCTTCTTTTTCATACCGCTTGCCTCCTGTTATGCTCTATTCCTGTTCATATCCGCTTCAAGCTTACGCAAGCTTGTTGCTGAATACGCTCCCCTGTACCATGGTGTAAAGAATGTTGATATCACGGTCAAACACATTGATATCCGCGTCAAAGCCGGGGTACAGCATGCCGATGCGGTCCTGCATACCGATGACTTTGGCAGGCGTATAGGAACAGATTGCGACAGCATCCTGTATGGGAATGCCCGCCTTATGGTGCAGCGTTCTGACGCACAAATCCATTGTCGCAACGCTGCCCGCAAACGCGCTGTGGTTTTTAAGTATGCAGATGTTGTTCTTGACCTCAACGTCCAGCCCGGCCATCGTATAGTCGCCATCCGGCGCTCCCGCGTATACGGCATCCGTAATGCCGATCATGCCGTCGGCGCCTTTTACTTTGTAAATAAGCTTCAATAACGTGGGGGAAAGATGGTTCCCGTCGCAAATACATTCCGCACGGATTTCGTCGTAAAGCAGCGCGGCTTCGCACACGCCCGCCTCCGGGTATACAAACACGCTCCTGAGCGCGGACTGCGCGTTGAATATATGCGTAAGAGACGTATATCCCGCCGCGATGGCATTTAAAACATCTTCCGGCGTTCCGTCCGAGTGCCCGATGGAAACCTGGATGCCCATGGGAACGAGCTTTTTGGCCATATCCAGCGCGCCGGGCAGTTCCGGCGCCGCCGCTACGCGCACAACACAGCCCGTTTCAACGTATTCCATATAGTCGCGCTCTTCCGGCGGATATAAGAAGGCGGGATTCTGCGCGCCTGCCATTGCGGGGGCGAAATAGTTGCCTTCCAAATGCGCGCCGAGTATGCGCGCGCCGTCGGGCGGCAGCTGCATGCAGGCGCGAACGTTGCGCAGCGCGTTTAATACTTCATCATGCCCGCATGAAAGCGTTGTGGGCAGCAGCCCGGTCGTGCCATGCTGCGCGTGCAGGCGCGTGATTTTATGCAAGGCTTCGGGGGTGGCGTCCATCGTATCCCCGCCAAGTATGCCGTGCGTATGAATGTCGATAAAGCCCGGCGAAATGTAGTTGCCGCGGCAATCCACCAGCGCGCCCGTCTGCTCGAAATCATCCCCCTCGAACACACGCACGATTTTGCCGTCCTCTGCCACGACGCCGCCGTGACGCACAACAAGCGGGGTAATCACCTGTCCGTTGTACAGGGTTATCCTCATAAATTCAAGTCCTCCTTAAAAAACCAGCCAGCCGAAATCCCAGGGCCGGTGAAAATCTGGCACATCGCAGCAAACGCGGTTCCAGGCAAGATAATGCGGCGTCTGTGTTTCTTCACCGCATTTATAAAAATTGCCGCCAAGGCGTAGTCCCCTGTAAAGCGCGAATTCGGGCGCATACAGCTTTACGAATTCAACAGGGATTTGAAAACATATGCCCCATGCCCCCGGGAGCGAAAGCGGTGTAATACAAAACAGCTTCTTTGCATTGGGCACAAGTTGGCGCACGCTGTCTTGGCGGTCGTGCCCGAATCCGAGATACAGCGCCCCGTTGGGGTTGAATTCAAAGTTAAAATAGCGCGTATCGCCGGGGAGCGGGCAGAAAAAGAACTCCAGGCAGCTATCCAGGCAAACCATATCGTTTTCGCCCGTAAACCGTTGTAAAGGCGCATCCTCCCGCGCAAAGAGGCGTATATGCAGCGCATCCGGCGTATAGCACGCCTGCGCCCACGCTTCCAGACCGGGATCCGGCAGCCACAGCGCCAAATCGATGGGGGCCGCGGGGATGTTCCACCGCGGCTCCCCGCCGCAAGGCGTTACCTCATAGCACCGTTTCATGCGGTCAGTCGACCCAGCCGGTAACAACCACTTTGCCTGTCGTCAAGGATTCTTCGATCGCGCGGACCACGCGCATGACGTTGCGGGATTCCTCCGGCGGTATGCGCGGGGAGGCGCCCGCATCCACACAGTCTGCGAAATGCTCGATCTCGCACCAATACGCGTCGTACGCTTCATACGGAACATCCGCGCAGGCTTTGCCGTTTTCATAAAGCTTGAGTGTGCGCACGCTGTTGGACATATCGTCCAAATTCGCGCCGGCCCGCATCGTCTGCTCTATACAGGCGTTTTCGCCCAACAGCCTGAACGCCGTGGAAAACGGATAATCGCCCGGCATGTTGAGGCTGGACTCCACGATGCTCTTCATGCCGTTTTTAAAAGTAAGCGAGGTGGACATGTAATTCCAGCATCCCTCATACTTCTGGCCAATGGAGTAAACTTCCGTGCAGGCGCCGAAGAGATCGATCATATTGTCGATATCATGCGTATGCAGGTCAAACAGGCCGCCGCCGCTGATTTCGGCCTCGCGGTACCAGTTGGCCCAGGCGGGAATCTGCCCCAGCCGGTGCGCGCTGCACATTTTGACCGCGCCCAGCGCGCCGCTTTCCTTATAACGCTTGATGATCACGTTCTCAGGCCAGAAACGCACGACCTGCGCGATCATCAGCTTGACGCCGTTTGCCTTTGCGGCGTCGATGGCCGCGGCGATCTCCTCATCGTGCAGGGCAAAGGGCTTTTCACAAAGCACATGCTTGCCCGCCTTCGCGGCCTTTATGATATACTGGCAATGCAGGTTGGTAGGCAGGCAAACGTGTACGATATCGATATCCTTCTGTCCGAGCATCTCTTCGGCGGAAGAAAAATATCTGCACCCGCGCTCCGCCGCCAGCTTTTCCCCTTTTTCACGGTCGATATCCGCAATGCCCACGAGCGTATGCACTTTGGATTGCCTGACTGCCGCCGAATGGGCGGCGCCCATAAACCCCGCGCCAATTATGCCGATGCGTGCCATATAAAACCTTCCTTTCCGCTGTACTGCTTATGCCTTTTGAAGTATCCTGTCCATTGACTTTGAAGCGTTGTAAATGGTTTGACTGGTGTAATGCTTATAGTTGGGTATCATTTCCGCCGCGCAGTAATCGTCGTAGCCCACTGCTTCGAGCGCTTCCACCACGGCGGGATAGTCGACGTCCCCCGATAAAAGGTCACAGAAGCAGTTGAAGCCGCCGGGATCGCGCCGGTAATCCTTGAAATGCACCTTTTTGATGCGTTTGCCCAAGATACGCACCCATTGCTCGGGGTAGCCGGTGAGCAGGACGTTGCCGACATCGAAATAGCAGCCTACATACGCGGAGCCGATTTTATCGATGAAATCCCGCAGTTCGAGCGGAGAGAGCAAAAACTTGTTCCAGACGTTCTCCAGGGCGAGATTGACGCACGCCTTCCCGGCATACGGCGCAAGCTCCGTCAGCGCCTCCAATGAGATGTCATAAGCTTCCTCGTAGGGAAGCAGATCCGCTTTACCGTTGAGGAAATCCACCCCCACCGCGCCCGGGATGACCAGAATGCTGTCCGCGCCCAGCTCCGCGGCCATATCCACCTGACGGCGTATCATATCCTTCGCCTTTTGGCGCTTTTCCGGAATACTGCTGGTGAGCAGATAGTCCCAGCACAGGCCGCACGCCAGGCTGGGCAGTGCAATCCCCTCGTTCGCGGCAATATTCCGCGCGGTACGCGCGGCGTCGCTTGTAGGCAAACCCGTCAACCCCACATCGCCCATGGCAAGCTCAATGCCTTGGAAGCCCGCATCCTTTGCCAACAGGATAGCCTGCTCCACCGTGGTGCCTGCCGCGAACGACCAAAAGTTAATGCTTTTTTTCATCGTCTTTTCTCCCCCGCTATCAGTTTATAAGTCAATGATGCGTTTTTCCTCACATGAACGGTAGGCCGCTTCTATCACGCGCTGCACCTGCACCGCATCGGAAGCGGGTACGGCAAGCGGCGTGCCGTTCAATACCGAATCGCCAAAGCTCTCGATCTCGCGCTGATACATGTTGCCAAGCACCACGTCGAGGGAAGTCTTTTCGGCTTCCTTGCTGTTCTGCACGGCGTCATAGCCGCCTACATCCGCCAAGAACATGGCCTCGACGCTGCCGCCGTCCACCTGGCCGATCACCGTATCCCCCAGCAGCCTTCCGCGCGTGCCGAAAAACTCCAGACGCCATTTTGCAGCTTCGTCCGGGATATTGAAATTGGACTGTATGGTACACAGCGCGCCGTTTTCAAGGCGCAGCGTCACGGAAGAGGAATCCTCCACCTCATAACCGAACGTGAGCGTATCATGAAACCCCGCGACCTGCTTGACCTTGCTGCCGGTTACGTACTGCATGAGGTCGATGCAATGCACGCCCATATCCATCAGCGCCCCGCCGCCTGCGGTGCGCTTTTGCTGGCGCCAGTTGCCGGGCATATCCGGATACCAGCATGTGAACTGCGCAAAGCCGGATACCACGCTGCCTATTTTGCCCGCGGCTATAGCCTCGCGCATTGCCATAACATTGGCCCCAAAGCGCATCATCAGCCCCGCGGCGATCAACCTGTCGCGCTCACGGCAATAGTCCAACACCTTCTGTCCTTCGGCGCTGGTCATTGCGAGCGGTTTTTCAATGAGGATATGTTTGCCATGATCGGCCGCCATCATCGCCTGCTTTGCATGCAGCACAACGGGGGACGCAATATACACCGCATCCACTTCCGCGTCCTGCAGCAGCTCCGCTTCCCGGTCATACGCGCGTTTAGCGCCGTACTTTTCCTTCAGGCGCTCCGCCTGCTGCATATCGATCTCCATCACGGCGACAAGCTCCGCGTTGTTTGCTTTCATCATGCCGGGAATCGTTCTGCGGTCGGCTATTCCGCCGGCCCCTATTACACCCCAGCGAACCTTTTTTTGAATGGTCATACGCATGTTCTCCTTCCTCGGTGTTAAACGGGAAAGAGTCGGCCGGTTATCCGCGTTTCTCCGGCCGACCCTAAGGCCATTGTTATTTCAGGTTATCCGCCAGCACCTGTGTAAAGGCATCGATTACGCGGCAAATGTGCGCCTCATCCCATGTGGGATGCAGGAACAGATTGACCGTACGCGCGCGAAGCGACTTTGCCACCGGGCAGAGCGTGTTCTCATAGCTCAGATTTTCGGCCGCATATTCCTTTGAGCGGAACGGGAAGTGCGCCGTGCCAAAGCCATTCATTTCCTTATATGCTTTTTCCTCATACGCTTCCGGCCACTGTATGCCGTAGCATGGGATTTTTTCTGCGGACAGCGCCTTGATGATCCCCTGCGCATCCGTTTTGAGCACATCAATATCCAGTGTGATGGGATACCACCAGTAGGCGTTTTCACGTTCGGCTGTGTTCAGCGGCAGCTTCGCTATCCCTTTAAGGCCTTTGAACGCTTCGTCGTATATTTTTGCGTACTGCAGGCGCCGCGGCATATTCCAGTTATCAAAGCGCTTGAGCTCATTGATGCCGATCTGAGACTGTATCTCCGTCATGCGGTAGTTAAAGCCTACGCGTGTGTGGATATAAGGGAGCTTCTCCTCCAGCACCAGCATATTCATGCGCTTTTTGACATCATAGCCGTGATCCCGGAAGGAACGCGCCTCCCAACCCACTTCTTCGTTGTTTGTGAGCACCATGCCGCCTTCGCCGCCGGTAGTGAAGTGCTTGGACTGGCAGAAGCTGAAGCAGCCCACATCGCCGATGGTACCTGCCATCTTGCCATTGAATTTGCCGCCGATGCATTGCGCGGCGTCTTCGATTACATACAAATTGTGACGCCTGGCAATGTCGAGTATGCGTGCCATATCACATACCACGCCGTACAGATGCACACACACGATGCCTTTTGTGCGCGGCGTGATTTTACGTTCGATATCATCCGGGTCGACGGTATGGTCTTGTGTCACATCGCAGAATACGGGAATAGCGCCCGCCTGCACAATGGCAAAAGAAGAGGCGATAAACGAGTAGGAAGGTACAAGCACCTCGTCCCCCGGACCGATGCCCAGGCTTGCCAGGCCAATGTGCAGCGCCGCCGTGCCGTTCGTGCAGGAAACCGCCATTTTGGCGCCGGCCCACTCGCGGAACAATTCTTCAAACTCCATACCCTTCTTGCCGGTCCAATAGTTGACCAGCCCGCTTTTGAGTATGGCCGCAACATCATCGGGCGTCTCTTTCGCAAACTGCGGCCACATGGGAAAACCGAGTTCCGCGATGCCCGCGGCATTCATCGCCAATTGATCGTTTGTCTTTGTCATTTTTTCTGCACCTCGCTGTTTTGATCTGTGTTAATCTTCGTCGATTATTAATTAGTCCATTGATTTTATTAAATAATACTATTAATTATTGGGTTTGTCAACATCATTGCAATTATCACAGATGTATATACAGCTATAATCCTGCTCGTTTTCATTTGAAAAAAGCGCCCGCGGGCACCTTTTCCATGAACCCCGGAGGAGCTATAGAAACAGCTCCTCCGCGGGCACAAACACACTAAGATACGTTTTGGCGCGATCAGCCGTTGGGGAAGGAATAGAAGTCGGCAATGTTCGTGGTGTTGCAGATGTAAAGCGGGATGTTCGTTACCTTTTCGAACTCGGTCTCGCCCTGCACATACTTGGTGTAGCTGTCCAGCGTGATCCTTGCGATGGCGGCGGGGTCGACGATGAGGCAGGCCTCATAGATCGGATGCTCGTCGCGCAGCGCCTGGAAGGGTTCGTCGCCATAAGCGCCCATGCAGAACACTTTAACACCGGTCAGGCCGCGCGCCTCGATAGCGGAGACCGCGCCCCACGCGCCATTGTCAACAACGCTGACGACCATGTCAAACGGCTCGACGATGTTGGTGACGGCGTTTGCGCCTTTTTCGCGGTTGCCTTCGCAATCCTGACGGGAGATAACGGTCATCGCGTCGGGGTTGGCGTTCACGATTTCCATGAAAGCATCTTCACGGGTGATGCAGTGCTCGGACGCATAGTTGCCCAGCAGTATGATGCGGGCGGGCAGTTTGTCGGCCATATTGGCCTTGACCCAATCGAGTACGTATTCGCCGACCATCTTGCCGGTCTCATAGTTATCCCATCCGGTATGGGTAACGATTCCTTCATAGGAAGGAGCGCTGTCATAGGTGAACACGGGGATACCGGCGGCGGTAGCCTTTTCAAACGCCGCGGTGCAGCCGTCGAACGTCGCGGGATCCGCGAATATGACGTCCACATTACGGGCGATCATGTTCTCGATCTGCTTGGACTGCGTTTCGGCATTCAGGTCGCCGTCTTCCACGGTGATCTCGGCGCCGAGCGCGACAGCCTGCTTTTCAAACTCTTCCGCCAGGAGCGCGCACCACACGTCGCCCTTGTAAACGATGGTGTTGCCGATTGTAAGACCGGCGAGCGGCTTGCTGGGGTCTGCTTCCGCGGGTTCCTCGGCAGCGGGGGCTTCGGGAGCGGCGGCGGGCGCCTCAGTCACGGCAGGCGCCTCGGCGGCGGGCGCGGCGCAGCCGATGACGGCGACCGCCAGCAGCACAACCAGCAACATGGACAAATACTTCTTCATGATTGTTTCTCCTCCTTGGTTTTATTTCTAACGGTTGCCCGTTAAATACTTGGGATAAAGTGAACCGCGTTTCTATACGCAAAGCGCCATAATTTTCTCCTGCGTAGCCTCTTCGCGAAGCAGCTCGCCCATTTTCCTGCCTTCGTGCAGCACGACGATACGGTCGCACATGCCCAGGATTTCCGGCATTTCGGAGGAAATCATAATAACCGTCCTGCCCTGCTCAACAAGATCGTTGATCAGGCGGTAGATCTCGGCCTTTGCGCCTACGTCAATACCGCGGGTCGGTTCATCCAGGAACAGGATATCGCTGTCCTGCAGCAGCCACTTGGCAACGACTACCTTCTGCTGGTTGCCGCCCGAAAGGTACTGCACCTGCGTATCCAGCGTGGGGGTGGCTACCCTCAGCTTGCGGGAATATTCCGCGGCATACTGGGCCTCAAGCTTCTCGCTCACCACGCCGTTTTTAATGATCTTATCCAGGCTGACCATGCAGATGTTGCGCTTAACAGAGAATATCTGCACCAGGCCCTGCAGCTTTCGGTCCTCCGGTATTAGGCCCAGCCCGTCGTGTATGGCTTCGCGGAAGGAATGGTAGTGCACCTTTTTGCCGCGCACAAACACCTCGCCGCTGTCGGTCTTATCGATACCCAGTATGGCGCGCGCAAGCTCGGTACGCCCCGCGCCAACCAGCCCGGATATGCCCAGCACCTCGCCTTTACGTACTTGGAAGCTGATATCGTGCAGCACGCCCTTGCGCGTGAGGTTCTTTACTTCGAGCACCACATCGCCCTGCGCCGCCGCCACCTTGGGGTATTCCTGCCCCAGTTCGCGGCCGACCATCAGCGCGATGAGCTTTTCGCGTGAAACCTCCGAAACGGGCAGCGTTTCCACATGCTCTCCGTCGCGCAGCACGGTAACGTTATCCGCAAGCTGGAATACCTCGTCCAGCCGGTGCGAGATGTAAATGATGGTGATGCCTTCCTGGCGCAGCCTTCTTACAATGCCAAACATGATATCCAGTTCGCGGTCGGTCAGCGTGGCGGAGGGCTCATCCATGATGAGCAGCTTGCAGTTCATGTTCACTGCACGGCAAATCTCCACGATCTGCTTTTTCGCAACCGTCAGGCTTTCCACTGGCGCATCCACATCGATATCCACGCCCAAATTTGTAATGGTTTCCGACGCGCGGCGGCGCATTTCTTTCCAATCCACCAATTTGCCGCGCATGATCAGGTTGCCGACGAACAGGTTTTCCTTTACGGAAAGCGGTTCGGCGAGCTTTACCTCCTGATGCACTACGGCGATACCGGCAGTACGGGATTCGTGCGGCGTTTTAAACGCAACGCGTTCCCCGTTTAAAAATACTTTTCCTTCTTCGGTATGGTAAATGCCGGCCAGTATTTTAATCAGCGTACTTTTGCCCGCGCCGTTCTCCCCCACCAAAGCGTGGATGGTGCCGCGCTCAATTTTAAAAGAAACCGAATCGAGCGCCTTGACGCCTGGAAAGCTCTTTGTTACGCACTCCATGCTGAGAATATAGTCTTTTTCCATCGTGCTATCAGCCCTTTCTTGGTCCTTGCGTGAGGGACGCTCTCAGGCGCGTTTTCTGTTGCGCAGTACGTCAAGTCCAATGGCGGCAAGCAGCACCACACCCTTGAGCACATCCTGTACGAATGGATCCACATGCAGCTGCGCCATTCCGTTGAAAAGCGTAATGAGGAATATTGAGCCAAACATGGTGCCCACGATTTTGCCTTTTCCGCCGGTCAGGCTGATGCCGCCGATAATGGAACCGATGACCGCGTCAAACTCATAACCTTGCCCGTTTGTGATGGCCACGGAATTTAACCGGCTCATGAGAACCACGCCGCTGAAGGAGGCCAGGAAGCCCGCAATCACGAAAGCCAGACATGTATATTTCTTGACATTGATACCGGAGAAGAACGCCGCTTCCTTGCTTCCGCCTACCGCGTAAATATTGCGCCCCAGCTTTGTCTGGGTAGACAGGAACTGTGCAAGTACATACAGGCCGATCATGATAATGACGCAATAAGGTACCGGCCCAAGGTAACCGCGGCCGAAGAAGGCAATATCATCCGGGAAAGTTGCAATCGGGGTGGCGTTGGTGATGACCTTCGCCAAACCGTAACATACGTTTTGCAGGCCGAGTGTGGCGATAAACGCGGGCAGACCCGCATACGCAGTCAGAAGGCCGTTGCACAGACCGATCAGCGTACCTACGGCAAGCATGATGCCAATCGCGAGCCAGGGGTTCATTTCCGCGGGGCTAAGCGCGGTGCTCTTCATGAGAATTGCGCCGAGGCAGCTGGTGAAGGCCACGTTGCGTCCCAACGACAGATCAAAGTTGCCGGTAAGCAAAACAATCGCCTGCCCCATCGCCGCTATGGATACCGTGGAGGTTTGCAGCAAAATATTCTTCCAGTTCTCCCAGGACAGGAAGTAAGGGGAGGTAAACGTGAATACGACGCTCATCAGCACTATGGCGACGATCGCCATATTCTCTTTGGTAAACTTGGACAGTTTTTTCGCAAAATTGGAATTTGCATAACTTTGTCCGGACACAACAGGATCACTCATCGCTTTCACTCCTTTTGTTGACTCATGCGTAATAGGCCTTATATTTAATTTATTGGCTACCTGCTTTGGTTCGCGCGTTAAGAATTTGTAAGCCCGTCACAGCGGGCACTCTGCGCCCTGGAATCGACACTATTATATGCACATACGCCTTTTTATAACACACGGTTTATGTTGATGCTATGATACACTACCCCTTTGCCCAAATCAATATGCAAAATGGAATTCTATACATTCATCATTTTTTAATTTTTAAGGAATATTAATAAAACCATTGCAATTAGCGCATTTATGAAATAATATTAACGGATAATACAATTATTAATAAATTCAATGGAGAAATTTTGATGCGATTTGCTATCCTTTTGCCATCACGGGGCGGCAAAGCGTCCGCAATGCGCGGCCGGAATCGGTTTCGCTCAAAGCATACGGATGCGCGGCAAGAGCCGCGCCACGGGTCGCATCCCGTCCCGGCTGATGAACGTGCGGCTGAGCCGAAACGCCGCGGCCATTCCCGCGCATCGCTTGCCATGATCGCCCGCTTGATGCTAGAATACAAGCAGCTAAAATACAGCGCCTGTTATTACCGGTAATGGAGTAATTCAACATCTTACAGCAATGAGGTATGCAAATGATTAAACCGATCATCACGGACAAAACGCCAAGCAACTTTTCGCAGCAGAAGATCAAGGCACATAATACCATGTTGCTGTTCAATATTATACGCAAAACCATGCCGACCTCACGCGCAACGCTTGCCACGCAGACCAACCTTTCGCCAACCACGGTCTCCATGCTGGTGGACGAGCTCATTCAGAACAAATGGATCCGCGAAACGGGTACGGGCGTTTCCTCCATGCGGGGGCGCAAACCCATCATGCTGGAAGTCAACGCCGCGGGCGGATGCATCGCGACGGTGGAAATTATCAGCCACAGCTTTATCTGCTCGCTTTATGACATCTGCTTCCGAAAACTGGGCAGCGTGCGCATACACGGCGGAACGCATTCGAGCGAGCAGATTGCAGCCGAAATCAAAAAGCTCTTAAAAGCCAAGCGTATTCCCATGTACCGGCTTATCGGCACCCACGTGATATTCCCCGGGATATTTGATGCGGAGACAGGGCTCATCAAGTTTTCCGCGGTTATCCCTGCCGAGGAACTGACGGAGGGCGACCTGGTGGCGCGGCTTCGGGAACGTTTCCCCGACTCGCGCGTGCTCATCAGCAACAACACCAGCGTGCTCGCCTTTATGGAATACAGCTCAGACGATTATGCGCCCGGCAAGCGGGTGCTCGCCATCAACATCGACGAGGGCATCAGCGCGGGCATCGTAATGGGCGACGCGCATAAGGACCCCGCACAGTGCTTTTCGCTGGAAATCGGGCACATGATCATAGACCGCAACGGACCGCTCTGCCTGTGCTCCAACCGGGGCTGCCTGGAGAGCATCTGTTCGACCGCGGCGCTGTTCCGTACGCTCAATGAGCGCGCCGGTTTGAAGCTAAGCTATAACGATTCCTTTGCCGCCCAAATCAACGAGGTCGCCATGCAGGAGGTTGCCGCACGTTTCTTCGCGCGGGATCCGCGCGTCATGGAAGTGCTCAGCGATTACGTGTACGCGCTCTGCTGCGGGCTCGTGAGCGCCATCAACCTGTTCGACATCCACGTGATCCATATCGGCGGGGCCATCTCCATACTGGGTGAAGGTTTTCTGGATATGGTGCGCTCTTCCATCGCAGGGCATTTTCGCCTGCTGCACGCGCAGGAGGTCGCCATAGAAGCTTCCTCCGGCGATTTTGAAACGCTGCGCCGCGCCGCCGTCATGATGTGCATGGACGAGATATTCAAAAACTCGCAGGCGTAACGCGCACACGCTTTTTAAGCATTGCCCGTCCGCCCGGCCGCCTTGTTCTCCAGCCTGCCCACAAGACCGCGGCATGCCGCGACCAGCAATTCCCCTGCACAAGGGTCATACCGGCTGGATACGAACGAAGTTTTGACTTCGTACCCGCCTTCACAAAACGCCTCGCGTGTGGGGATATAGCCAATGTAATCGTTGGCCAGCCCGAACACCATGGCGTTTTTATATTGCACGCGGCGCAGCACGCTGTACGCGTGCTCCAAAAACACTTCACCGGGGAACGTCACGATAAGCGCGTCGCCCAGGCGGATGGCCTGAACCAGCGTTTCGTCCTCCTGCGCGGGGCAGTCCGCCATTTCCAATATGCTTTCCGCCTCTACCCGCGGATCCAGCCCGTGCAGGCGCGCGCCTTTTCCATCCCCATACGCGGCCAGGACACCGCGCGCGCGCGCCGCCTCTTCCCGAGGAATGCGGCGGATGGGAAGCGTAAGCGGCGCGGTCACCGCGCACAACTGCGCATCCCGCCCAAGCGTCCCTTCCATCAGCACCCGGTCTATGATGCGGATTGCGCCCTCGGCAAGGCCTTCGCCCACGCGGTCAGCCTCGTCAAAGCCGGTGATGAAGGGGCCGTACGGATTGGAAGCCACCTGGTTGCCCTGCGCGCCGTTCGCGTACAGCACCACCGTATCCGGCCCGTAACGCCGCTGCAGCGCCTGCGTGAGCGCGTGGATATAGTCGCGGGTATACAGCCAGCCCTCGCCGCATACCACCGCCGGGTGGCTGGTAAAATTCAGCAGTATACCCTTTACCCGCTCATCCATATCCGTAAAGACAAATACGCTCATCACCGGGTTGCCGTTGGGGCCCGCCAGCCGCGCGATGCGCGCGCGGTCGTATTCCTCGAATACCATGCGCAGCGTGCCGTCATCGAGCAGGACCCGGCGGTTAAACGAGTATCCTTCCACCACGTCGCGCCCAAATCCCATCAACGACTCCGATGCCGCGGCGATTACCTTGGGCGCCGCGGCGGATAAAGCGTCCACCAAAAAACCGCGGTAGTTTTTGCAGGCAGTTAAATCCTCTTCGGTCAAAAATGTCTTGAATATTTCCAGGGTGTTGGGGCCGCTGTGCGTATGCGTAGCGAAAATAGTAATATTCCCGGTTGGTATGCCGCAGGTTTCCTGAATACGCGCCTTGATGGCGTCCGCTTCGCGGCGCTTGATCCCCAAAAGGTCCAAGCCGATAAACAGATGCCGCGCGCCGTCGCAGTCGAGGTATGCAAAATTCGCGCGCAGGTCGTCGTGGATGCCGCGCGAGCGCGAATCCTCCCGGCCGTTCCCCGCAAGCGGCACACCGATTCGAGGTGTAATGACGATGGAAAGAAAGCTGGTTTTCACGTTGAAGCCCTCCGGGATATGATTTGACCGGGGGTATACCTTGGCCATATATGCTTATTCTAGCTCCGGCCATATAGGGCGTCAATAGGCATATGCAAGAACATATCATTTTAGTCCATTTGAAAAAACATTGACAAACAGTACACAACACGTCATAATACAAATAATTCATCCACTGACAAAACTATTTATGCACTGTTTCCGTTTTCGGTTTCTGCGCCGCATGTGAAGGAAATGAACTGTGAAAATTAAAGGAGGCGTATCGTATGGACATGGTCAGCACCTTGAAGGGTTCCTATTTTGAAACGGTATTCCCGGCAGGCTGGGATATTGCACGCATTCGGGATTGCTGCTCCAACGACCCTGGCAGCGTACTGGAACCCCAACCGTTTTGGCACGAAGGCTTCCGTCCCGTTCCCTGTGAGAATCTTGAAGAATTCGGCGCGTACATGGGGCATGAGATCGCCATGCAGATCAAAAAGGCCAAGGAAGAACAGCGCGAGCTGATACTCATACTGCCGGTGGGCCCGATGGGCATGTACAAATGGGCGGTGTACTTCCTGAAGGAATGGAACATCGACTGCAAGCATGTGCACGGCTTCAATATGGACGAATGGTCGGATGAACAGGGCAATACGCTGCCCGCATCCGACCCCGCCGCTTTCCAGAATGCCATGATCGGCGCTTTCTACGGCCCGCTGGGCGCTCTTTCCGTTCCGGAAAGCCAGCGCCATTTCGCCACGCGCGAGGAGCTGCCCCGTTATGCACAGATGATCGCCGCGCTCAGGGCAAAAGGCGCCAAACAGGTGCTGGTGTTCGGTATCGGTCGCGTCTGCCATATTGCGTTCTGGGAGCCGCACTTCGCACTGGATTACGCTACGCAGGCAGACTGGATGGCGGCCACCCACCGCATCGGCGCAAGGCTGCATCCGCTGACCATCGAGCAAAACGCGCTCACCAGCTTCCGCAGCAACTACGCGCTTATTCCCTGTTACGCCAACACCATCGGGCCGGGCGTCATATTCCAGTCCGACTATATCATCGGCGGCGCGGACGGCGTATTCTCGCGCGGTATGCAGTGGCAGGGCATGTCCTTCTGGATGACGCTGCGCTACGGGCCCACCACCTGCATCACCTCCAGCTTTATCCCCACGCTGCCCGGCAAGCTGTTCTTCCTGCGGGAGCTTGCGGGCCCCCTTTGCGCGGATACCAACTGAGTGCTTCTTTTCAGGAAAAAATCGGCGCCCATCCCTGAAACAAGACTGGAAGCGCCGATGGGCTTTCTGCATCATGATATATCCTCTTCAACCGATCAGCCGACGCCGCAGTGTGCATGGGTCGCCGGCTGATCGGTTTTTCCGGCAGAGCGGCATTTTGTTGGCGCAAACGCCGCCCTTAAAAAGGCGACGCGCCGCTTAACCAGCCATGGTCTTCCCAATGCTTCCGGTCACGGAGATTCCAGGTATTCTTTTTCATCATACCTGTCATCATTTTGAAAAACACTCTGCTGAACAACGGCGCGGGCAAGCGGTCGGCGTTTTTGACTGCTTTTGTGATCCGCTTTGCCATAGCGGCGGCTTGCTTTTGAATTTGCGCCTGCTTCTTCGCCGAAACATCGCCCCATTTCATGGCGCCGACGACGTTCTTATGCACAAATATCCGTTTTACGCCCCAGAATTTCAGGCTGTTATGCATCGTTTTTACGGCATGCCCCAACCCGGCCCCTGCCGTGGTGGCGATGATGAGGCCCACTTTGTTGAACATTTGGGGATTTGGGCGGTGACTGAACCACATGTAGCACAAATGATCCAGCAACGCCTTTAGCTGGCCGGATATATCCATCGCGTAAATGGGAGACGTCAGTATAATAAGATCCGCGTCCAGCATCGCTTGCGCAATATGCGTTACGCTTTCAAAGTGCGGGCAGGTATGCTCGCCGTTCATCAAACACGAAAAGCAGCCGTTGCAGAAATGCGGCATATCCTTGGGAAGAAAAAACTCAGCGGTTTGCACCTCGCCGTATTTCGCCAGTTCCTGCCGCACTAAATCCATGCAGTGCCAGGTGCTTCCGTGGCGGCTGTTGCCGTTTACTACCGTAATTTTCATGATCCTTCTCCTATATCAACAAAATTTTTTCTTCTTAGTTGCGGCTTTTTGTGCCATACGTCTCATGAAAGTGCCTGATGTGCCGCGTAAAAAGATCCTTGGCTTCCAGCAGGCTTTGCGCATTGTTGTCAAACTTGTAGAATATGAGGAAAATCGGCGCAAAAAATTCCAGCGCCAATATTTGCGGGTCGGTTACAACAAAGCAGCCGGCTTTGATCATGCCATCAAACAACTCTGTCTGGAAGGCGATGCTGCCGTCAAACGAAAGCTCCCGAAACAGCCCGGCTATCTGTTCATTGCGATATTGCTCAATGGTGAGCAGCTTACGCAGCTTTACGTTGACCTCATCGGTAAAATAAAACTCGAAAATATTCCCGACGATGGCTGTAAACTCTTCGTTCGTCATGTTCTTATACATCGCGATGGTTCTCTCATCCGCCACAAACCGCTTATCCTCGCCGGTCAGCCGCATCTGATGGAAATACTCCCGCCCACGTTGGGAATACTCGCGCAATATGGTATCGAAAATATCCTGCTTGTTTTTAAAGTGGTTGTAAAGCGAGCTTTCCTTGATACCCACCGCCCTTGCGATATCCCTGACAGATACGGCGTCATAGCCGCGGGAAGAAAAAAGCGTTAAGGCTTCCCGTAAAATTTTATCCCTCGTATTCATACGCACCTCACATAAACAATCCATACTAACAATCGTTAGTATGAGCTTAACTAACGATCGTTAGTATGTCAAGAAGGCAAAAGAATATATTTTTGTAAATGAGATTGGATGCTCAGTCAAGCGCGGTTTTCAACAATGATGAACATGAAATGAATTATATGTAAGAAATTGCTTTATTTGTTGCATCCAATTTTTGTGACGCCTATACTTATAATCACAAGGAGGCGATCCATGCCTATATAACAATTGCTCTGTTCTGAACCGGATTAAGGAGGACGCCATGCTATATATGTTATCATCGTCTCAATCAATATCATACCGTACATAAACATGACGGCAGATAAAGCAAGGATAATATATTCCAAATGGCAACTGGAAAAGCAGGAAGGGCTTCATTGGTATATAGCGAAACGTGCGGCTGTGGGATTAATTCTTACTGCCATAGTCTTTATATCCCAAACAGCACTACCGAACTCCTTCTTATGGCTCGTGATAACATTATATATAGTTGGCCTGTTGTTGATTTGTTTAGCCTGGTATGTAAATACCAATATTGAGAAACGTATTGAACAGATGTTACTGGGTTTGTCCAGCTAGCCTTACAAAAGTATGACAGGCATCCACTTCTTAGTTGGATGCCCGTCGTTAAAGGAGAATATGCTGACGATACTATCGAATTACTAACTCTTTTACGCTCCTCTCCACCATAAAAATGTATGCGCAAATACTTAAGTAAATAACGTGTTTTATCGTTCGGGCACGGTAAGAGTCAAGCTATCCAGCACCGCGGTATAGTCCACGCCTTTTTCTGCGCTGAGCATCAGCACAGATTCATCCACCACCGCAATGCCCGAGGTGACGCCGTCGATAGCGTCTACCGAACCATGCAGCGTATAACCGCCAAGTATGGTGGTTTCAAAGTAGGTTGTATCCTCCATCGTGGCCACCATGCCGTCGATATATCCCCATCTTTGTAAGAGCCAGACTTTCCCGCCCTCCACCGCATATTGCAGTGAAACCAAATCGCCCGCAAATTTACTCGGATAGAACTCCACCGTTTCCAGCTGTGCAAAATCGCCATTAAGCACCACCGGCCAAAGGCCGTTCTCGGCGGAAAACTCCTCCACGCTGTTGTAGGTGATGATTTCCTGCGTGCTTTCGGTCGGTTCAGGCAACGTCACGACGAATTGACGGGCGTCGATTTGCGAACCCAGCGCCAAATCCTGCAGCAATGCGTCAAAATTCAGTTCGATAGGGGCAACGATCCCAAAGCGGGAAGACGAAAGCCGCGCTATACCCATCCTATATACATCGTCATCCGTCACGCTGCAATGGATTTCAGTACCGCCCAGTATTGTACGCGTATCGCTGTTGCGGGGGACCTCTAAATCCATATCTCCTTCCCAATGCTGCGTGGTGGTAATGTAACGATCCTCGCCTGGCAACGCATATGTAACTACCAGTTCGTACCCCCAGCCCGGTTCCGTTTCACCCATGATATCGAGAATGCTGTCGTAACCGCTTGTGAGTACAACGGGGTCAAGACCCGTCTTTTCCATCATCTCGCCAAAGTCCATGAAGCTGTCTATCCGGTACCCGTCTACCCCGGAGATTTTTGTTTTTACAGGTTTCACCACATTGGGCGGCGCTTCTCCCACGTTTTCTATCACAATATGCCCGGTCACCTTGCGCGCCACCATGTTGAAGAAAGACGTCGCCATTGTCCTGCCCGCGGGCACCAGCGTAAAGAACGCCGCAATGACAAGTACACAGATGGCAACAATGACGGCCGACCTGAGCCTGTACGACGGCTGCGGCCATTTCAATCTTTCCCTTGGCTGTACGCCGCTGTCCTCCGCCGCCAGACGAACAAGCACGCGGCGTTTTAGCTCCGCTTTCCGCTCAGTTGCGCGCCGTTCCAGTTGACCGGCGTCTAAATTCGCCATCTCTTCATCCGTAAGCCAAAGTCCGGGGTCGCCCAATAAGCCATGCTCCATCTCTTGCTGCACGGCGGCATCCTTGAGCAGTTTCTCCAATTCCCGTTGTGTCATCCTATATCACCCGATCATAATGGCCCGATACTAATTAGAGTAAAATCCACCCAAAATGGTTGCAAACACCCCTGAAAACATTTAATTTTCATCGGTTTCGAGTATGCGCCTAAGCTTTTTGAAGGCGCGGCTCAGGCGCGATTTTACTTTTGGCAGCGTAAAGCCTGTACACGCGGCGATCTGTGTCAGCTTCATATCCTCATGGTATCGCAGGTACAGTATGAGCTGATCGACCCTGTCCAGCTTTTTGATGGCGCGGTTCAATGCCTCCCTGTCGTCCCCCGACACCACAGTCTGTTCCACGCTCTGCGCACTAAAAGCCGGCAGCGCCGCCATATATTCCGGCTCCGCAAGTATTTCTTTTGAATTCCTTTGCTTTCTAAGATATGTGAAGGACTCGTTCTTTGCAATACGCAGAACCCAGTGCTTGAGCATTTCCTTATCCTGCAGCTGGTCGTAATGGCGAATGGCCAATACAATGGTATCCTGCAACACGTCAAATGCAGTATCCCTATCCCGAATGATGGACAGTATGACACTGAAAACCAGATTTTCTATTGGTTCAAAGCGCTTATAAAACAATTCCGCGCTTTTTGCATTTTCAGCCATGATTTCCCCTCGACACCGACGGTTGCTTTCAAAAGGCAAGATACCGGATCAGAATATCCCTGTACGGCGGCTTTTGCTTCAAGAAGGGCCTCAGGATACTGCCCCGCCATAAGATGCCGGTTATAGCCGCCATATAGAATTACAAAAAGATACATAGTTGTATAATATATGGATTTTCCGTAAATTCCCTCGTTTGAGGATACAGAAAAATACAGGCATGGTCAACCCCTTTGCGCCGTCAAACTGTGAACAAACTGTCAAATTTGTACGCGCGCAACGATTTACGCGACGGCGCATCGGCAAATAGAAAGGCCCTCCAAACAAATATCGGAAGGGCCTGTAACATTGCCATAGAAGGGCAAATCCGCAAGCTGCCCGACGCGAGCCCGCTTACTTAAACAGGTTGGCGAAAAAGTTTCCGACGGATGCAAAGAAATTCTTGATTCCCTCAAAAACTTTGGAGACAGTCTGCTGGGCTTTGCTGGCGCCTTCAAGGGTTTTGGTAATGGATTCGACCTTCGCGGCCAGCTCGTCCGAATCCAGCTTTTCCAGCGAGCGGCAAAGATCCAGCAACTGCTCAACCTGCCCGTCCGTCACCGCAACATTGATGTTCTTGGCAATGGACTTGATTTCGGCCCTTACCTCGTCATCCGTCATGTCCTTGGTCTGCTCGAGAATGAGTTTGAGCTGGTTGACCATCTCGGTGGCGTCGACATCGCCGATCATCTCGGCAAGATTGCCCGTGACCACGATCTCCTCGGCGGCAACCGTTTTCGCCGTCCGATCAAGGGTTTCGCCGGTGATATCCTCATATGCCTTATAGAGGCCCGTCAGCGCAGCGGTGCCGGATACCTCAAACGGCGCGGAAATGCGCACCTCCGCGTCCGAAATGCCGGCGGTGGTCAATGCGTTTACATACATCTGTTTGGAACACCAGTTGATGTTGTTTGTGCTGATTTTGAGGCCCTCGCCTTCGTCAAGCGTCTTGATATAGACGCAGGAGAGCGCCACGTTCCCGATCTTCCCCTCGGATACCAACCCTTCAAGATAAGCGCGCTCTTCGTCGTTGGTCACCGTAAGCTCCGTAACGTCGCCTTGCTCAATTCTAAAATCGGCATAGATCTGCGCGCGCTGCGCATCATCCAAATTCGCGCCGATAATCACGCGCTCCTGCCCCGCATCGATTGCCAGCGCGGTGGTAAACGAAGCCGAGAGGCATAGTACGGCGGCGAGTATCAGCGATAAGAGCTTTCTTTTCATGGCTGCATGCTTCCCTTCCGATATCAATTGTCGTTCATGACATCCAGAGAGGATGCCGGTTTCTCTAAAGTATCATACCATACAAAGCCGTATAAGAAAGAAAATAATCTTTGAACATTGCGATCGTATCCTGTTGCAAGCCGCCGCATTGTACCTTGAGTATGCTATACTGCTCTCATACAAAACACGCTGAAAGGAGATACGTTATGTCCAAGATATTTCCCGCGCCCGTCACCGCCCTGCCATTGGCGGATATCCCGCTTCGCGGGCTGAACGCGTACCTCTCGCAGGGTGCGGAGCACCAGATCATATTTATGGAGTTTTCCGAGGATGTCGACCTGCCCGAGCATTCCCACGAAAGCCAGTGGGGAATCGTTCTCGAAGGGAAAATCGAGCTGTGCATCGGTGGAACGACCAAAATCTATGAAAAGGGCGACCGATACTTTATTGAAAAGGGCGTCCGGCATTCCGGCAGGATATTCGCGGGATATGCCGATATTACGTTTTTCGGGCAAAAGGACCGTTATAAGCAAAAGTAGGATGCTGCCGCCCGCGCATCAATCCGCGCCATACTCGTATTCAAACCCCGCCCTGTCGGATACAAAATCAAACAGCTCTCTTCCGTCGTCGTAAAACCGATACCGCACCCTGCAGGAAGGGCTCTCGCGGATGGCGCGGGTCATACCGCCGTTTACGGGGGCCCGCAGCAGCTTTGGCCGGCTTTCCAGCAAATCCGCCTGCAAAAGGCAGCCTCCCTGCCTGACAGAAATGACGTCCCGGTCAATCCGTACCGGCTTTGCGCCCAGATAGGTGGCAATGCGCCGTTCAACGCCGCCCCAATACGCATAACCGATGATGCCCGTAAAGCGCAGTCCGGCAAAGGGAATATCCGCCACAGAGAGCATGACGGAGCAGGGGATATCCCCCCGCAGGCCGCACTGTGTCCAAACATATCGCTGTGGAAAGGAACTGCCCCGGTCGCCTTCGATATACCCCGAAGCATTTTCAAACGGGATTGGCGACCCGTTGACCGTAAGCATACCGGATACGCTGTGCAGTATGCTCCATACGCTGTGCCTGCACTGTAACAACGGAACATACCGGAACGGCCCCATGATATCGCTTTTGAGCGGCAGCAGCTTTCCAAAGCGCAGCTCGCCTTTGACGTTGAATCCATTTTCCGCTATATCTACCGAAACGCCCTCCTGGGAAAAGCAATTGTCGCCTATCCTGATATACAGGCCATGCCGCGCGGCGCGAAACGACTCGAAGGGAAATTGTGCATACAAAGCGGCGTTATCCGTTACGACCTGTATGGATGCGGAACGGCGCCCTTGCGCGTCCATATGCAGCGCGGGTATGAAGGCGACCGTTTGGCTTTGGGTCTGCTGCTTAAAATACCAGCCTTCAAAATAGCTGTGCCGCTTGTTTTCGCCAAAGAAGCTACGCAAGCACGATATCCTTCTGCGCGGGGCCGTTGAGCCATTTGCCCGTATAATCGAACCGCGACCCGTGGCAAGGACAATCCCAGCTCTTTTCATCAGGATTCCATGCAAGCTGGCAGCCCATATGCGGGCATTTTGTGTCCACCATATGGACGCCGCCCGTTTCATCCTTATATACGCCGACCTTATCCCCATCTTCTGTTTCCACCACGCCGCCATGTCCGCGGGGCAGCTCGTCTATCGTGGCCTGCGGGATGGAAAGGTTCTCACGAAAGAGACCCTTTACCGCCTGTGCGCCGTCCTTGAAAAATTCTGGTACGGAAACCGCGGGTACATACCGTTGCGGCGAGAATATCCCCGCGTTTGGGTTGCCGATGCCGCAAATCGCGTCGCTGAGCAGGGTCGCCGCCACCATGGAAGATGTCATGCCCCATTTTTTAAAACCGGTCGCCACATACCAGTTGGGCGTATTGTTGGAATACTGCCCGATATACGGCACGCCGTCGTGGGACATACAATCCTGCGCGGACCAATATGCGGTCTCCCTGCAGCCGGGGAAAAATTTGTTTGCGGCATTGCGCAGTTCCTCATACTTTCCCCCCGCGCTGTTTTCCCCCGTCCGGTGGTTTCCTCCGCCCAGAAACAGGAGGTTCTTATAATTACGGAAGGAGTACCCGACATCATCCATGCTGATATACATGCCGTCAAGCTGCATCGCACCGGAGAGGGCAATCACATAGGAGCGCTCCTGATGCATCCGCATAAAGTAGTATCCCGGCACATTGAGGAAGGGATAATGGCATGCGAATACAATGTGCCGCGCATGCACGGTATGCTTGTCTGTTATAATGTTGTTTTCTTCCACCGACCGCACCGGCGTATGCTCGTAAATCGTCAGCTTGTCCAGCAACGCCCTGAGAAAGTGCAGCGGATGAAAATGCGCCTGATTTTCGAACCGTACCGCGCCCGCGACCGGAAAAGGAAGTTTGACGGCAGTGGTATAGCTTGCAGGCAACCCGAGCGCAGCGGCCGCCTTCGCTTCCTTTTCGAGCGGATCCTTTTCCGCTGTGGAATACACATAGGCCGGGCAGCTTTCAAAGTCGCATGCGATGCCGTTTTGCGTGATGATCCTCCGGTACTCGGCGATCGCCGCCTGGTTTGCGCGGGCATATTGCTCTGCGCCTTCCCGCCCGAATTGTTTTGTCAGTTTATCGTAGATCAGACCATGCTGGGAAGTGATTTTTGCGGTAGTATTTTTCGTTTGTCCACAGGCTACGGTATCCGCCTCCAGCACAATGGCATCCACACCGCGTTCCTGCAGCAGGTATGCCGTTAAAATGCCCGCCATGCCGCCGCCGATCACGGCTACATCCGTCCTTATATCGCGTTCAAGCGTTTGCTGACCGGGAATATCCGTCGTATTCATCCACACAGATTGCATATGCCCACACCTCCGTTGCTATTTTGCCCATTTGCCGCAGGCATATCCCGGCCATTCCAATCGCCGGTCAATATTTTTTAAGCCGGAATTGGATATTATTCTATAAATGAATGCGATGTTTTTTTTACAAAAAGATGCTATAATCATTAGGGTGCGTATTCGGCAAAAAACAGACGCTAAAAAGCAAAAAGGATGCTTGGTTTGAAAAAAAAAGATATTATCATTATAGGAATCATTTTGGCCGTGGCTGCCGTCGTATTGGTTTTGACCGGGATACCTTCGGAACAGGAGTCGCCCAATGCCGTTGTGATTTATATCGGCAATGAAGTCTACAAGCGGATTCCCCTTGGCAGAGAACAGACCATCACCGTAGACCAGGGCGGCGGCAAAATCAATGAGGTTGCGATCACGGAGCGCGGCGTACACATGCATTCGGCTACCTGTGCCAATCAGGATTGCATAAAGCAGGGAGAAGTGACGCTGGACAATTACAAATCCCGTGTTTTGGGCAGTTGGATCATCTGCCTTCCCAATCAGGTATCTGTCGAGCTGGTTGTAGAGGAAGATGAATAAGCGCAAGCAGCAAGCTGCCGGCTTGCTGCAATGAGTGTTGCGCAAAACACGGCATGCAAAATTCAGACTTTACGGGAATTTGACAGCACACAAAAGCGAAGGATAAGGGTGTTCGAAGAGACCGAAGCGCAACGAACAATCCGGATAGGAGCGGACGGCGCACGAAAGCCCTGAGACGCCCTTATATAATGAATCACGATACGATCAAAGGGGGAATTATACATGAAAAAGAAATTGCCAGCTTGGGCGGTACTGTGTATCGTCGCGCTCATAGCCGGTGGACTGCTTGGATATACAAACCAGCTCACAGCCGATAAGATAGAAGAGCAGACTCTCGCCGCGGCCGATGCGGCACGCAAAAGCGTATTGCCCGATGCGGAAGCCTTTGACCAATTGGAACTGGCCGAAGGCGCCCCTGTTGATAATTGCTATGCGGGAATGGCGGGAGGCGAAGCCATCGGGTATACCGCGCAGATCACCGTCAAGGGCTACGGCGGCCCTATTGAGATTACCGTCGGCGTGGATATGGACGGCGTACTCACGGGCATTTCCGTAGGCGGCTCCGGTTTTGCCGAAACCGCTGGCCTTGGCGCAAAAACGAAAGAAGCGGCGTTCACCAGCCAGTTCAGCAAAGGCCTTAGTGCACCTGTTCAGCTCAAAGAGGATGTAAACGCCGTATCCGGCGCGACCATCAGTTCCAGCGCCGTTGTCTCCGGCGTGAACAAAGCGGCCGAATATATCACCGGAGAAGTTCTTGGCGGTAATGAGCCTGAAGGACCCGAAGATCTTGTGTTCGGCGGCATACTCCCGGGTGCTACCACCTCGCAGGAGGAGCCCGTTTCCGAAGGCGTTGACGCCATCTGGTCTTCCGATGCAGGCTGCGTAGTATACGTGACAAAGCAGGGGTACGGCGGCAAAATCCAGGTGCAGGTCGGCATTGCGCATAGCGGTGGCATCGCCGGCATCCGCATCAATGAGGAAGGCTTCTCGGAAACGGCCGGGTTAGGCGCGCGCGTAATGGACCGCGATTTCCTTAACCAGTTCATCGGCCTTTCGGGCGAGCTGAAAATCGGCGAAAATATCGATGCCGTTTCCGGCGCAACGGTAAGCTCCACCGCCGTGACCTCCGCCGTGAATGTGGCTTTAAATGCGGCGCAGCCGTATTTGGACCCGAGCAAGGCCGCGCCCGCGGGAGAAGCATCCCCTTATGACAAGCTGCTTCCCGGCGCAACCAACGTGCAGGAACAAAGCGCGCCCGAAGGCGCCGATGCGCTTTGGACGGCCGACCAGGGCAGCATTATACAGGTGACGACGCAGGGCTATGGCGGCCCCATTGAGGTAAAAGCCGGAATACTTGCAGACGGTACCATCGCGGGCATTGAAATCGGCGGCAAAGGCTTTTCCGAAACGCCCGGCCTTGGCGAACGCGTGCTGGAAGATGCGTTTCAGGCGCAGTTCGTGGGAAAATCCGGCACATTGAAGATTGGTGAAAATGTCGATGCCGTTACCGGCGCTACGATCAGTTCCACCGCCGTGGTCACCGCCGTCAATAAAGCTCTCACTATTTTCGGAGGACTGTAAGCGTATGGAAACTGTCGAGCATATTTTCAACATCATCGTGCAGTATGGCATCGTACTGCTTGAGTGCGCCGGCGTGGGAATTATCATGGTGACGGCGGTGCAAAGCATCATTCGCCTGTTCCGCCGCGATGCGCATGTGCGGCTGAAGCTGGCGCAGGGTATTGCGCTTGCGCTGGAATTCAAGCTGGGCGGCGAGGTGCTTCGTACCGTAATAGTACGGGAATGGAGCGAGCTGGCCATCTTGGGCGCGATCATTGTTCTACGCGGGCTTCTGACATTTCTCATCCATTGGGAGATCAAGAACGAGGAGGCCCGGCTTGTGTAAACAATATATGCTGTATATAAACAGGGGGCGCACCGGTAGGTGCGCCCCTCATAATTCTAGGTGTTCTGCTGCAGGCTTTCGTTAGAAGCCCCACCAAATGCCAGGCCTGATACGGCAGCCCCTTCTGCAGGGGTTTCTTAGAAACGGCCTGGGGCCGAACCCGGAGCCTCTCCAAATACCTCTTGACACAATTTCACCTCCTAACTACGGGATATATACTATATTATTATCCCAAGGAGCGAATGTTGCCAAATCGGTTTATATGTATCATTGCATAAATAACCCGCGCAAAATTTGCGCGGGTTCAGACCCATCGGCAAAGTCCTACGGACTTTGCCGATGGGTCTTCTGCGGGTTAAAATGCCGCTCATTAGCGGCATTTTTTCCGCCAATTTGACGCACATGTCGTCAAATTGGATTAAATGTAGGGGGTATGCTATGCTACTCCCCTACACCCCCATAGAGGGTTGGCCGATATGCTAAACCCGCGCAAAATTTGCGCGGGTTGAAGTTATACCATCCGCAGGATGCGGCAAGGCTATCGCGTTGCCATATTCTGCATGCTATTCCAGCGTGTCGATGTCTTCATAATCCAGCGTACTCATGTCCACAAGATCAACCGTTATCGTCTGTTCCTGCCCGTCGCGCCAAACGACGAGTTCGATCTTAGAGCCGATGAGCCGCCCATTGACATATTCGGCAAGCTGATCTTGCTTTTCAATGCGAATGCCGTCGCAGGTAAGGATCACATCGCCGGGCACCAGCCCCGCAAGGTCCGCCGGCCCGCCATGCACCACGCTTACCACCAGCACGCCGTTTTGCAGGCCCATTTCATCCATCTCGGCCCCTGCCAGCGTGGCAATGTGCACGCCGAGCGCCGCGCGTTCGACATAGCCCTTGGTGATGAGGTGCTCGACGATCTGCCGCACGTCGTTGATGGGCAGCGCAAAGCCCAGGCCCTCGGCGCTGATCACAGCGCCGTACGCGTCATAACCGGCATTGATGGTTTTCGCGGTGTTGATGCCGATGACCTCGCCGAACATGTTGAGCAGCGGGCCGCCGCTGTTGCCGACATTGATGGCGGCATCCGTCTGGATGTAGGTGTTGGTATGATCGTCGATGGTGATGGTGCGCGAGCGCGCGCTGATAATGCCCATGGTCACGGTACCCTCCAGCCCTCTGCCCAACGGGTTGCCCACCGCCACGACATAATCGCCAACGCGAATATTATCCGAATTGCCCAGCTTAAGCGATTTTAGCCCCGCGTAATCCACCTTGAGCACCGCCACATCGGATACCTCATCCACACCGACCAGCGCCGCCTCCAACTCCGTACCATCCGCAAGCGTGACGGCGAGCCCGAGAGCGCCCTCCACCACATGCGCGTTGGTAAGCACATATCCTTCGGAAGAGATAATAAAACCGCTGCCCATGCCCTGCTCGGTACTGACGTCGAACACGGAGTCGCTATAGTTCAAAACGCCCACCACGCTCGGCGCCACGGCGTCCACAATATCCGGTATGGGGTTGCCTTGCGCGGGCAGCATGGGCGCCACGCCGTCAAGATCCACCATCGGGCGTTCGGTAGGCCTTGGCGTAGGCGCCGGCTGCGTCGTGCCCGCGGGCTGCTCCGTCTTTATAGGCCGCTCGGGCAGCACGGGCTGCCACGGCTGCTGCGCGGACTGTATAAGCCCGGCCAGCAGCATGCCGATCACCAGCAGCACCAATGCCGTCGCAATAAACAGCAGTATGATACGGCCGGCGCGGCGCGGGGGCTTAGGGTCGAAATCATTGTTCATGTTCTCATAATAGTTCTCGTAATTCATGCCGATCTCCTTCGATTTCCCTGTGCGGGCCTTCCGTTCTTGCCTCGCCGCGGCGGCGCGCTTCCTGCACGTGCCTGAGCGTAAATGTGAACCGGGTGCCTTCCCCGGGAGTACTCTCTACCCATATATCCTGCCCATGCTGGTCGATGATGAATCGCACAATGGACAATCCGAGTCCCGTACCGCTCTGCGCGGACGGCGTATGCGCTTTTTCGGCCTTAAAGAAGCGTTCAAAAACGTGCGGCACATCTTCTTTGGGGATACCGCAGCCGAAATCCTGTACGGATACTACGGCGGTACGGCGGTCCGAAAGCGTGGTCTGTATCATCAGCCGCTTGCCTGCGGGGGAAAACTTAATCGCATTGTCAATGAGGTTGCGCAGCACCTGCGCGATCTGGTCGGCATCCGCCTCTACGAAACAGTTCGGCTTGTGAAGATCCAGCTCGACCTCCAGTTTTTTCTGATTGATACGCGCTTCAAATGTAATAAGCGTACGCAGCGCCAGCTCGTTGATATCAAACTGGGTCATCTTGAGCGGCACCTGCCCGCTTTCCATCCGCGCAAGATCCAGCAGGTTGTTGACCATGCCGGTCATACGGCGCGTTTCCTCGATGACCAGCCCCAGATACTCCCCCTGCTTCTCTTTGGGGATGGTGCCGTCCTGTATCGCTTCCAGAAACCCGCTGATGGAGGTCAGCGGCGAGCGCAGCTCGTGGCTGACGTTGGCGACGAAGCTGCGGCGCGTCTGCTCCAAATTATTGAGCTCGCCCGCCATGATGTTGAATGTCTTGGCGAGCTGGGCAACCTCATCCGCGCCGGAATCATCCAGCCGCAGATCGAATGCGCCCTTGGAATAGCGCTGCACAATGCTGTTCATATCCGTAATGGGCTTGGTGATGCGGGTAGTAAGGTAATACACCGTCAGCACAGCAGCGGCGACGGCCATCAGCCCCGTAAGCAGCACGTCCAGATACACCTGCATGATGGAGGCATTGACCGCGCTCATGTCCAAATGCATCAATATCGCGCCGTCCGGCGCGCCGTTATTGATGACGGCGCGTACCAGTGTCAGCGTGGGCATATCCGTAAGACTCGCAAACAGATTGTTTAATAGAGTCCCCTGTTCGGTTAAAAGCGCCGCATCCTGGCTTTGCAGGCTCCATTTTTTCTGCCGTCCGTCCGTAAGCTGCACCGTACCGCTCTCTGGCCACACATCCAGCCCCGGCAGGCTCAGGCGCTTGGGTTCTTCCTCCGTCTCCAGCTTGGAAGCATCGGCCAGCACGCCCCACTTTTCTTCGGACTCCACTTCGTCGTAAAAGGCAGTGATATTGCCCTGCGTATCGGTCACCTGTATCAGCGCGTCGTATTTACGGGCTACGGTGAGCAGCTCGTCTCTCGCGACACGCCTTTTTTCCTCATAGACATATTTTTCGATGAGTATGGTGTTGATTTTATCGGTTTCACGGCGGAGGGACTGTTCCTCTTCCTGAATATACTGGTTGCGAAACATACTCGAAACCGTTATCCCCATCAGCATCAGCAGGCACAGGATAACGGTCAGGTATGTCACCAGCATGCGGGAAAACAGTGTTTTAAACAGATCCTTCCTCATCACGCCCAGCTTTTTCGGGTATTACTGTTCACGCGCCACTTCAAACTTATAGCCAACTCCCCATACCGTTTTAATCTGCCACGCCTCGCGTTCACCCAGCTTCTCGCGAATGCGCTTGACATGCACATCCACCGTACGGCTGTCGCCAAAGAAATCGAAGCCCCACACCTGCTCCAAAAGCTGTTCCCGCGTGAACACGCGGCCTTCATGCGAAGCCAGGAAAAACAGCAGCTCGATCTCCTTGGGCGGCATTTCGATAACCTTGTCGTCCAATGTTACGTTATAGTTTTCCAGCGATACCGTAAGCCCCGGCAGCGAGACGATCCGTTCCCCCTCCGCCGCCACCGAGCGGCGCAGCACCGCCTTGATGCGCGCCAGAAGCTCTTTTGCATCGAAGGGTTTGACCATGTAGTCGTCCGCGCCCAGATCCAGCCCCTGCACACGGTCCGGCGTGTCGCCCTTTGCGGTAAGCATGATCACGGGTACGTCGCTTTCCTCGCGCAGCTGGTGGAGCACCTTCCATCCGTCCATGCCCGGCAGCATCACGTCGAGCACCACAAGCGCGGGCTTCGTCTCGCGAAAGAGCGCGAGCGCGGTATCCCCGCGTTCACCCACCTGTACGGAAAACCCTTCCTTGTTGAGGTAGAGCTTTACGATCTCGAGTATATTCCTGTCATCGTCAATGACCAGTATGGTGTTGTTTTCCATGGGCGTATCCCTCCGATCCTATTCAGGCGGCTACGCTATATTGCCTCCACCTGTATGCCGTTTTCTCTTAACAGCGCCGCGGTCACGCCGTCCCCCTGCCGTTTTCCTCCGGAAAATGTGCCGTCGTAAATACTTCCGCAGCCGCAGGACGGGCTGTTTGCTTTGAGTATTGCCCGCTCCGCCTGAAACATCCTGCCGATGCGCAAAGTCTCCTCCGCGCCTTTTACAAATTCTTCGGTCACGTCGCGGCCTTCTTTATTGCGTACACGCGCCGATCCCAAAAGCACCGCCGCGCCGTCGCCTTCCTGTATTTCCGCAGGCGGACGCGGCGTGGGCAGCCCGCCCAGCTGCTCGGGGCATACAGGTATGGCCTTGCCCTCGCGCAAGAGCGCCAAAACCCCGGCGTCCGGCTTGCTGCCGCCGTTATAACGGCAGTTGACGCCACACAGGCATGCGCTCACCAGTATCATAACATACTCCCTTCCCTCTCGCGCTCCAAAAATATGAAATTTACTATGAACTTTGTATGGCAGTTTTCAGCTTTTGAGCGTCACCACGGTCACGCCCGCATCGCCCTCGCCGTAATTGCCAAGCCGGAAGCTCCTGACCTTGGGATGCCTGCGCAAATACTCCTGTATGCCCTTTCTGAGCGCGCCGGTGCCCTTGCCGTGTATGATCTGCACCTCGCCGCGGCCGTGCAGCACCGCGTCGTCAAGGTACCTGTCCACCTCCATAAGCGCTTCATCCACCATTCTGCCGCGCACATCCAACTCCAGTCCCGCGGGGGCGTGCTCCGGGTCAAGCTGCAGCGTCGCACTCATCGGAGCGGGCTTTATGACCTCGTCGATCAGCCGCAGGTCGGATAGCTTGACCATCAGCTTTATTATACCGGCCTGCACCTGCACTTCGCCGCGCGCATCGGCGGGCTTCAATACCGTGGCGTTTTGCCCCAGGTTCAATACGCGCACGCGGTCGCCCGGGCGCACAGACTTTGGCGCGCTGCCCTCGCTGCGCTCTTCCGCAAAGGAATCGAGCAGCGCATCCTCCCGTTTGCGCGCCGCGTCACGCGCCTGCTGAACAGCGCGCTCCACCAGCCGCATATCGATTCCTTTCAGATTGCGCAGCTCAGAAATGATGCGCTCCATCTCCTCGCGGGATTCCCGCACGATAATGCGCGCTTCTTCCTTCGCTTTCGCACGAAGCTGGGCCTTTTCGGCTTCCAGCCGTTTCTTTTCCTGTTCCACCTGCGTATGCAGGCGCTGCAGCTCAAAACGCAGTTCCTGCGCCTGCAGCTTTTCCTGCTCGGCATGCTGGCGCTGGTTTTGTGCACTTTGTATTACATCCTCGAATTGTACGTCCTCCTGTTTGAGGAAGGCGCGCGCATTCTCAATGACCTCCTGTGATAGCCCCAGCCGCGCGGCGATTTCAAACGCGTTGGATTTGCCGGGGATGCCAATAAACAGGCGGTAGGTCGGGCAGAGCCTGTCCACATCGAACTCCATGGAGGCGTTCTCCATGCCCGCGCGGGTCAGCGCAAACGCCTTGATCTCGCTGTAATGGGTAGTGGCGGCGGTGATACAGCCCCTCTTGTGCAGGGTCTCGAGTATGCTCATAGCCAGCGCCGCGCCTTCCACAGGGTCGGTGCCCGCGCCCAATTCATCGAGCAGCACCAGCGAGCGCGCATCCGCATCGTTCAATATACTCACGATGTTGGTCATGTGCGAAGAAAACGTGGAAAGGCTTTGCTCGATGGACTGCTCATCGCCGATATCCGCAAATATGCGTTCAAAAGCGCACAGCTTTGTTCCTTCCGCCGCCGGAACAAACATACCCGCCTGCGCCATCAACGTCAACAGGCCGATGGTCTTGAGCGTGACGGTTTTGCCGCCCGTATTGGGGCCGGTAATGATAAGCGTCTGAAACGCGTCACCCAGCCACACGTCCACGGGTACGACGTTTTGCGGGGGTATGAGCGGATGCCTGCCCGCAACGATTTTAATGGGCGACTCAGGTGATAGCGAAGGGCAAACGGCGCGCATTTCGCGCGCAAGCACGGCTTTGGCAAATACCAGATCCAGCACGCCCAATATGTCGATACTCTCGTACAGCTCATCCGCATACGGCTCGACCGCGGCGGTCAGGCCCGCGAGTATGCGTTCGATCTCCTCCTGCTCCATGCCCAGGTAACGTTTGTATTCGTTGCCCAGCTCCACCACCGCCATGGGTTCCACAAACAGCGTCGCACCGCTGCCCGACTGATCGTGAATCAGCCCCGGCACATATTGGCGCGCTTCCTGTTTGACGGGCAGTACAAAGCGCCCGTTGCGTATGGTGATGATGGGCTCCTGCAGATATTTCTGAAAGGTAACGCTTTTCACCATGCTGTTGAGCTTGTCCCGCGCGCGCTCGTTGACGATGCGCATCTGCCGCCGGATATTCGCAAGCTCCGGCGAGGCGGCGTCCGCGACCTCCTCCTCGCTTACAAAGCAGCGGTCGATATCCTCCTCCACGCTGCGGTGCGCACAAAGCCGCCCCGCCATGTGCGTGAGCAGGCCCGCCGTTTCACTTTGGGTCAGGCGCTCGCGCGCAACGCGGCTCACATGCAGGCAGCGGGAAATGGCAAGCAGTTCCCGGATGCTCAGCGACAGCGCGGCGTGGATGCGTTTTAATGTCGGGCGGACATCCGGAAAGCTCTCGATAGGGCTCTGACCGCCGTGGATAAATATGCTTTCCGCCTCCGTCGTCTGCTGCAGCAGTAATCGTGCTGCAGCGGCGTCGGCGCTTGGGCGCAGTGCATCCGCGTTTTCCCGCCCCACATCGGAGGCGGTCAAACCCGCAAGCCGCTCGCGGATCTTATCAAATTCCAATAAAGACAATACTCGGTCGTTCATAGTACCTCCTAAGAGTCCAGGCCCCGCGCCCAATGGCCGCGGGTGGAGCCGCGCCGGGGCGGGCTGCCGCCCAAAAGCGCCGTGCGCGCGGCGCGCACGCGCTCGGCGACTTCCTCCCCCGTTTCAAACACGAATTCCAGCGCCGCGCAGGCGGGCGCGGGCAGCTCGTGCAATACATCCAGTATATCCATTACCTCACAGTTGCGCACGCGCGTCAGGCAGCCGCCCCGCCCCGATTCCGGGCGTTCCGCTTCGGGGCATTCCGTAACGGGGCACCCTGCCACAGAGTCGAGCGGGAAAACGCGTCCTGCCTCATCCACCAGCGCATGCGGTTTTTTTGTTGCGCCGCAATCGCGGCAGCCGCCCGCACGGCGGTATGGGCAGTACCAAAGCTGCATCAGTTGCGCGCGGCCGTAGGCGTATACGCCCACGCCGCCAAGCGTTATCAGGTCGCGCAGCTGCGGCCTGGTCAATTCCAAAGACAGCAGCACGCGATCGAACCCGAGCGCGAACAGCTGCGCCGCCGCCTGCGCGTTCGTCGCATTGCATAGATAGCCCGCGATGCGAATACCTTCGATCATCTGCACCTGGCCTGCGTTTTGCGCAACGCCGCCGTCCGCCAGCCCGCTTTGCATCAGCTCCCGCCAAACGTGTTGCGCACGGCCTGAAAAATCCGCGGCGGGCAACTGTAAAAACAGGCGTTTCCCCTGCGCCCGGAAGCCCTGCAGCGCCTCGAGCGCCTCACGCGCCATATCCGGGCAACGGGGTTCGATCGCGACCTCGTCCGACCCAGCGCCGTATGCGGCCCTCGCGCGATCCACATCCGGCACGATGGCGAGCACTTTCGGCGCGGCGTTCCCCCGTGGCGGGGGAAGCGGCGGCAACACCGGCATAACCTTCTCCCGCCGCACAAAAAGCATGTCGCTGAGCACCTGTACGGCGTCCCTGCGCAGGGCGTTGAGCGCGGATACGGGCAGATACGCGGGCGCAGGCATGTCCAATGCACAGTGTTCCAGCGCGAAGGGCGTATCCCCCAGCTTGCCGATCTGGGAAATATAGCGCGCTTGGTCCGGCGGTTTTTGCGCGGACTGCACCGTCTCGCCCTGCACGGCGGTACAAACGCCATCCAGCATCAAAGCCAGCTCCGCGGGTTCGCCCGCGTGCAGCGTAAGCTTCGCCTGTATATTGCGCCTGCGCTGCTCGCCGCGGTAGGTTTCCCGAATCTTCAGAAGCGGGGCGTCCTCGCCGCTCAATATGCCGCGCGCGCCCGCAGGCACATCCGCGCCGTAATAATAACCGGTGCTGCATCCGCGCGAGAATATGCGCTGCATATCGAGAAGCGCCTGCTCCAATTCGTTTTCGGGCGCGCCGTCGATGGCCATGCGGTAGGCGCGCACCATGGCGGCGACATATTCCGGTCGCTTCATGCGTCCTTCGAGCTTGATGCTCATAACGCCCGCGTCATACAGCTCCCCCACATGAAAAAGCATGCACAGATCCTCCAGGCTCAGGGGATACACTTCCCCCGCCCCTTCCGCCGTATAGGGCTTGCGGCAGGGCTGCGCACAGGCGCCGCGGTTGCCGCTCCTGCCGCCCGCAAGCGAGGAAAACAAGCACGCGCCGGACATGGCCGTGCACAGTGCGCCATGTGCAAAACACTCAATTGGAACGGGACTATGCGCGCACAGTTCCCGTACCCGGGAAAGCGATAGCTCACGCGCGAGTACCGCGCGCGAAAACCCCAGTTCGGCGCACATTGTTAGGCCGTTTTCATCATGTATGCCCATTTGCGTGCTCGCGTGCAGAGCGATTTCCGGCAGTTGCGTACGGAGCATGCGGGTAAGTCCCAGATCCTGTACGATCAGCGCATCCGCGCCCGCTTCATGCAAAAAGGCCGCATAGTCGAGCGCCGAAGGCAGCTCGCGGTCCAACAGCAGCGTGTTGAACGTCACATACGCATGCACGCCGCGCAAATGGCAATAGTCAAACGCGCGCTGCAGTTCATCGTTTTCAAAGTTCCCGGCAAAACGGCGCGCGCTGAATGCGCGTCCGCCCAGGTAAACTGCGTCCGCACCGTTTTGCACCGCCGCCGTCAGCTGCCCGAAAGCGCCCGCGGGCGCTAAAAGCTCCAGCGCGTATGCCATGCATCCTCCCGCACCCGAATGAGTACATTCGGGTATTTTCATAAGGTCTTTCGATAATAATGGCGGGCCGAGGCCGTTTGGCCTGACCCGCCTCAAAGTTAGTTTATCACATTTATCAGAGCGTTTGCAAAAACGCCTTGATTCGATCCACCGCTATCTTGATTTTGTCAAGGTCCGTCGCATAACAGCAGCGGATATGCCCCTCGCCCGCAGCGCCAAATGCGGTGCCGGGCACGGTGACGACCTTGTGCTCGTTCATCAGCCGGTCGCAGAATTCCTCGGACTTGAGACCGGTGGAACGGATGGATGGGAACACGTAGAAAGCGCCTTCCGGCTCCTTGCACTCCAGCCCCAAATCGTTGAAGGCGTCCACGAGATACCGCCTGCGGCGATCATATTCCTCCGTCATGTATCGTATATCCGCCCAGTCATTCGCGAGTCCGCGTTCGATAGCGACGACGCCCGCAATTTGGCCCGTCGTCGGCGCGCACAGCATGGTGAGCTGGTGTATCTTGGTCATAGCTGCGATAAACGGCTTGTTGCCCACGGCATACCCCAGCCGCCAGCCTGTCATGGAGAAAGCCTTGGAGAAGCCGTTGAGCACGATGGTGCGCTCCCGCATGCCGGGGATCGAAGCGAAGGACACGTGCCGTTTGCCGTTGAAGGTGAGCTCCGCATAAATCTCATCCGTAATGACCACCACGTCGGTATCTTTAAGTACCTCGGCAAGCGCTTCGAGATCCGCGCGCTCCATAATGCCGCCGGTAGGGTTGTTGGGGAAGGGCAGCAGCAATGCCTTTGTGCGCGGCGTCATTGCTGCGCGCAGGGCTTCCGCCGAAATTTTGAAGCGGCCTTCGTGGGTGGTGGTGATGCTGACAGGTACGCCGCCCGCCAGCTTGATGCTGGGGATATACGCGACATATGTCGGTTCCGGAACGATTACTTCATCACCGGGGTTGATGACTGCGCGCAGCGCAAGGTCGATAGCCTGACTGCCGCCGACAGTGATAAGCGTTTCGGGCAGGGAATACCCTGTCAGGTCAAAGCGCGCCTCCAGATACTGTAAAATCAGTTCGCGGAGCTCCGGCATGCCCGCATTGGAGGTGTACGGAATGCGGCCGACCGAAAGCCTTTTGAGCGCCTCTTTACGGATTCCTTCCGGCGTGGCGAAATCCGGCTCGCCAACCCCCAGGCTGATGCAGCTGTCATCCAGCATATCGAAGTATTTTCGAATGCCGGAAGGAGGGATTTCTTGTACGACCTTGGAGATAAGAGTCTCGCTTTTCATAACACATCCTCCTTGATGCATGTATTGATTGTGTCCCGCTGCGGGTTATTGTCTTTTCCGGTCACCAAAATCAAAAATATGCACAATCTGGTTTATGTGTATTATACTAGCCGCATCATGCATCGTCAATGCGTGCCGGCTAACATATATAAAAGCAATAATCAAAGAAAGGGCCGCATTACTATATAACGTTCCCTGTCGAAATTCACAGTTTGTTTATCTATTCCACATGACAAAATGCGCGGCGGGGTGATAAAATACGAATCGGGACTTTAAGCAGTCGAACCCGTTTTGGGGGATATACTGCGATATGTCATAAGCATCAAGAGGAGGCCGGCCAATGGGTGTTCGCTACAAGCGCATATTGTCTGCATTTTTCGCCATTATGCTGCTTTTCATCTCGGCGGGCGCATCACAGGCCCTGTCCCGTTTGCCGGCGACAAGCATGCGCATCGGCTCGCAGGGGGAACCCGTACGGTTGCTGCAGGAAAACCTGACCGAGTTGGATCTTTACGGCTCCATTGTAGACGGCGTTTACGGCCCGCGTACGGCGGCGGCGGTACGGTTGCTGCAGGCTCGGCTTGGTATCGATTCGGACGGCATTTGCGGCATACAGACGATCAATGCGTTCAACAGCGCCTTCACTACGCTGCAAAACGGCACGTTTGCCGCCGCACAGGCGCAGGATAACGTGCAAGCCGGCGCAGCATCGCCTACTGAAGCATCGCCTACTGAAGCATCGCTTTCCGGCAAGCGGATAGGCATTGATGCAGGGCACCAAAAAAACGCCGACCACACATATGAACTCGTGGCCCCCGGATCGATGCGTTCCAAGGAGCGTATGAGCGCAGGCGCAGTCGGTATTAAAACCAATGTGCCGGAGTATGAGATCACACTTCTTGTTGCAAAGAAATTGCAAAGCCTGCTGGAAAAAGCGGGCGCCGTCGTATTTATGACGCGCACGGAAAACGATGTGCAGCTTTCCAATATTGAGCGCGCGCAAGCCATGAATGACGCGGATGTGGACTGCTGGGTACGGATCCATTGCGATTACAGTACCGACCGCGCTGTAAACGGCGTGCATGTGCTCTGCCCCTCGTCTGTAATTAAGCCGGAAATTGCGGATGACAGCCTGAAACTAGCAAAAAACCTGCTCACCTCGGTATGTGAAGCGACCGGCGCGGCGCAGCTTTCGGTGCTTACAAAAACGGATCAGACCGGCTTCAACTGGTCATGGAGCCCCGTAGCCACAGTGGAGCTTGGGTATCTTTCCAATCCAACGGAAGATGTACGTTTAAACCGCACCTACTATCAGCAGTACTGTGCGGAGGGCATTTATAAGGGGCTGACCGCATATTTCTCAACTACGTAAAGTAACACTTCGCGTGTTTATATATTTCAAACGGGCCGCAGCGTTCATGGAAACGCCGCGGCCCGTTTATTTCTATCCCTTATGACACGCGCGCTTAGCGCATCGTTCTGGTGCTGGTACTGGTGCTGGTGCTGCCCAGACTGGGCATGCTCTGCTCGGCATACGAGATCATGCGCTTTACCATTTCGCCACCGATAGACCCTGCCTCGCGGGATGTCAAGTCGCCGTTGTAGCCCTGCTTCAGGTTGACATTGAGCGAGGAAGCCACTTCGGTCTTGAACTGATCCAGTTTAGCCTTGGACTCGGGATTGAGCACACTGTTTCTTGCCATTTGCGTTTCTCCTTTCTTTAGAATACTGCTTATCGAAGGCCGCTGCCGATAGGGCGTTGCGCCATAGGCGGCGCCGTCGAAATATTTACCAGGTTACTTAGGCATATTCTGTTCGGCATACGCGATCATGCGTTTGACCATTTCGCCGCCGATAGACCCTGCCTCACGGGAAGTCAAGTCGCCGTTGTAGCCCTGCTTCAGGTTGACATTGAGCGAGGACGCCGCCTCGGTCTTGAACTGATTCAGCTTGGACTTGGATTCGGGATTAAGCACACTGTTCCTTGCCATTTAAAGTTCTCCTTTCAAAAAAATTTTTCGAAGGCTGCTGCCAGAAAGCCTGCTGCTCCAGGCAGCGCCTCCGGCTTTTACATGTTGGGGTTACTTAGGCATGTTCTGCTCGGCATATGCAATCATGCGTTTAACCATTTCGCCACCGATGGAGCCCGCCTCGCGGGAGGTCAGGTCGCCGTTGTAGCCTTGCTTGAGATTTACGTTCAAGGAAGAGGCTACTTCTGTCTTGAATTGATTCAGAGCCGATTTGGACTCGGGAATCAGCACGTTGTTTCTGGCCATTGTTTTTCCTCCTTTCCTTCGGTTGTGGTATTAAATTACCCCGCCGTGTGGATTCTATGACTGGAATCTATTGTAATCATTTTTTATGCTGAAACTTTTTATATACATCGCGTTCATAGAAGTTTGCGCAAAAAACAAAAAGCGCATACGTTGCCGCATGCGTCCGCCGCTTATTGTATTCGTTTTATAATTTCAAAATTAATTGTTTGCGATTTCGCGCATGCGCAGACGGTAAATCTCGCCCGCACGCGCAAATATCGGTGCAGTCCCCAGCGTCTCGCCCGCTTTGGTCAGCTCCTCCGCGGCATGCTGCGCCTCCAGCAATATATCCATATTGGCGGCCATATGCGCGGCCTGCAGCTCGTCCACACCGTGCTGGCGCGTCCCTAAAAATTCGCCGGGTCCGCGCAGTTCCAGGTCGCGCTGGGCGATCCGGAAGCCGTCGTTTGTTTGCACCATGATTTCCAGGCGTTTATTTGCCGTTTCCACCTGCGAATCGTTGAGCAAAAAGCAAAAGGACTGCGCAGCGCCCCTTCCCACGCGCCCGCGAAGCTGATGCAGCTGCGCAAGGCCAAACCGGTCGGCGCTCTCTATGACCATTACGGTGGCATTCTGTACATCCACGCCTACCTCCACCACGGTGGTGGAAACCAGCATATCGAGTTCGCCTTTGCGAAACGCCTCTATCGCCGCTTCTTTTTTGGCCGCGGCCATGCGGCCGTGCAAAAGCGCTATGCGAAGATCGGGAAACAGCCCGGACAGTTCCTCGAATACCTCCTGCGCGCTTTTGACCTCTGCCATATCGGAATGCTCCACCAGCGGGCAAACCACATACGCCTGCCTTCCCGAAAGCGCCTGCTGCCGTACGAAGCGGTACATATCGATGCGGCGGCTTTCCGGCACCAGCCGTGTCATGACCGGCCTGCGGCCGGGCGGCAGTTCGTCGAGCACGGAAAGATCAAGGTCGCCGTAGAGCATCATCGCAAGCGTACGCGGAATGGGTGTGGCGCTCATAATCAGCACGTCCGGCGTTTTCTCGCTTTTGTTGGCGATCTTGGCACGCTGGCGCACGCCGAAGCGATGCTGTTCATCCGTCACGACCAGCCCCAGCTTATGGAACGCAAGGCCCGCCTGCAGCAGCGCATGCGTACCCACCACCACCTTGGCCTCCCCCGTTTCCACGCGCGCATACGCCCGATCCCGCTCGCTTTTTTTCATACCGCCGCGCAGCAGGCATACGGAATCGCCGAACAGCTTTTCAAGCAATGCGAAGTGCTGCTGCGCCAATATCTCCGTAGGCACCATCAATGCGCCCTGGCAGCCGTTTTGCGCCGCCACCTGCAGCGCATAGAAGGCAAGCACCGTTTTGCCTGAGCCCACGTCGCCCTGTATCAGCCGGTTCATAGGCTTGGCACTCTGCATATCCGCTTGGATCTCGCCAAGCACGCGCGCCTGCGCCCCCGTCAGCGGAAACGGCAATTGCTTTTCCAGCGCTTCACGTACGCCCATAGTCTCGAACGCAATGCCTTCGCGGCCGCGCCGCTCCTGCTTGAGTAAAGCGATGGCCAGAAGATAATACAGCATATCTTCAAAGGAAAGCCTGCGCCGCGCTGCTGCGAGCGCCTGCGTACCTTTTGGAAAATGCAGATCGCACAGCGCCTGCCGCAAGCCGCAAAGGTCATACTGCGCCCGGAACTCCTCAGGCAGGGTCTCCTGCACATATTTGAGTGCAAGCTGCAGCGCGCGCTCCACAGCATCGCGCACCTGATACTGCGTCAGCCCCTGCGCCAGCGGATAAACGGGCAATATACCGGGCGGCTCCTCCATCACGGTAGGGTTAAGAAGCTTTAGCCCACGGCTTTTGTCCGCCCGCCCGCAAAACACCTTTGTCTCACCCGCATGGGTCTGGTTTTTCCGGTAAGGCTGGTTGAACCAGACCACCTGCAGGCGGCGGCCGGTAACATCCTGCGCGCCCAAAGTTACAAGCTGCATGCCGCGCGAGGGGCGCAGAAGCTGCGGCTCCTGGACGACCGTCAGACGCAGGGCTGCCAGTTCCCCGTGTTCAAGCGAGCCTGCCTCACGCAGTACGGAGTAATCCTGATATTCCCGCGGCATCAAAAACAACAGGTCTCGCAGTGTACGGACCGAAAGCTTTAAAAATGCCGCGGCGCGATTGGCGCCTATGCCCTTGAGCGAGGCAACCGGTTGATCCAGCATAGGCTTTCCTCATCCTTCAAAAGAAAAGGCCGCTAAGCAACGCGTGCGTTATTGCGCGTATTGCAGGCGGCCCGGAAAAACAGAAAATTATTCCACAGAAAAATAGTAATAGTAAATGGGCTGTCCGCCGTCCTCCACAATGAACTCCACGTCCGGATAGTCTGGCTGCAATGTGTCTACCAGTTCCGCCGCCGTTGCGGCCTGCATGCTCTCGCCAAAGAAAATGGTTACGATGCAATCCCGCTGCCCGTTCTTTTCCAGCATAGTGCGCAAAAGCTTCAGGGAAGCGCCCTGTACGCTTTCATCGACAGCGACAATTTTGCCGTCCATCATGCCGATCATGTCATCTTTACGGATCTGCGTGCCGTTAAAGGAGGTATCCCGCACCGCATATGTCACGGAGCCGGAAATCACCTTATCCGCGGCATTTTGCATGCGATGTGTGTTTTCTTCCACCGAAAGATCCGGATGGAATGCCATCGCCGCCGCAATGCCCTGCGGAATGGACTTGCTGGGGATAACGACGACATTGCACTCCGAAAGCTCGGCGGCCTGCTGCGCGGCGAGTATGATGTTGCTGTTGTTGGGCAGCACGAACACGTTTCGCGCGTTCACTTTGTAAATCGTCCTTTTGATATCGTCGATGCTGGGGTTCATTGTCTGCCCGCCCTGCACCAGCGCATCCACGGCAAGGTCGGAGAATACGCTGCCAACGCCCGCACCCGAGGCCACCGCGATCATGGCGTATTCACGCTCAATTTTCTTGCGCTGCACCTGAATCTCGCGGTTCTGCTCGCGCATGTTTTCAATCTTCACCTTGTCGATCTCGCCCAGCCTAAGCGCAAACTGCAGCGCCTTGCCGGGGGAATTGGAGTGCACATGCACTTTAACCATACCGGCGTCATAGGCCACCACGACCGAGTCGCCGATGTGCATAAGCTTATCCCGGAACTTGTCCAGTTCCTCCTCGCGGAAGTCCTCGGACAGATGCGTGACAAAGAATTCCGTGCAATAACCAAAGCGGATATCCTCAACATCCTCCAGCGTAAGCACATCCTCGGCAATTGCCGCGGGCGCCGCCTCTTCTTCATACTCGCTGATATCCTCGCCGTCGAGCGCCATTTTAAAGCCGCGGTAGATGGTCACAAGACCCTTGCCGCCCGAATCGATTACGCCGGCTTCCTTTAATACCGGCAAAAGCTCCGGCGTAAGCTGCAGCGCTCTTTCGCCCTCTTCCACGATGGTGTCAATCAGGCTGTATACGTTTGCGCCGCGCACGGCGGCCTCCTGCGCGGCCTCCGAAATCATGCGCGACACGGTCAGCATGGTGCCCTCTTTGGGCTTCATGACAGCCTTATAGGCGGCCTCGGTGCCCATGGAAAGCGCATTGGCCAGCATGGATGCGTCCATTTCGTCCGCGCCCTTGAGCGCCCGTGAGAAGCCGCGGAACAACTGCGAAAGTATGACGCCGGAGTTGCCGCGCGCGCCCTTGAGCGCGCCCAGACTCAACGCATCCGCCACGCAGGTAACTGTGGTACAGTCCGCGTTCCTGATTTCCTTGATGGCGCTCTGCATGGTCATGGTCATATTTGTCCCCGTATCGCCATCCGGTACGGGAAACACGTTAAGCGAATCGATGAGCGCCTTGTTGCGTTCCAGCAATCCCGCGCCCGTCACAAGCATATCCTTGAGCAGCGCGCCGCTGATTTTTATACCATTCAAATCATTATCCTCCCAATCGCGCGCACATCCACACAGCAGACGCATAGCATGCCTCCGCGCGCAATGTACACGTCACATCCGCTAGACGCGAATTCCCTCTACAAAAATGTTCACGTTGCGCACGGTAAGCCCCGTCATCTCCTGTACGCGGTAGCGTACGTTATGCCGCGCGTTTTGTGCAACGGCCGGCAGCGACACGCCATACTCGAGCGTGACGTACAGGTCGATGTCCACCTCGCCCGGACCTACAGCAGCCACCTTGATGCCGCGCTTGAGGTTATCTTTTTTTATGAATTCAATGATTGCATCCGACGCCTTTTTGGCGCTCATACCTACGATGCCGTAGTTTTCACCCGCTGCATAGCCTGCTATGCTGGCCACAAGATCTTCCGTCATAATAATCTTGCCCATTTCGTTGCTCATCTCAACAGACATATTGGCCCCTCCTTTTCATGAAGCGTATGCGCCCGGCCAAGCCGGGCAGAACATAGTTTGACCTATACTGTGTATTCATTTTACCGCAATGCCGCCATTCTAGCAACCATGCAATTTGTCTAAAGGGCGCACGACTGTTTTGCCCTGCAACAGAGCACAGCGGCATGCTATAATAAAGTATGGACACGAACAAACACTATTACACCTATATGCTCCAATGCAGCGATGGCACGCTGTACACGGGGTACGCGGCGGATATCGAAAAGCGTATTGCCGTGCATAACGCCGGGCGCGGCGCGAAATACACCCGTTCACGCCTGCCCGTAAGGCTTGCCTATGCACAAAGACTAAGCTCCCGCAACGAAGCCCAGGCCCGCGAAGCAGAAATAAAGCAGCTTCCGCGCAGGCAGAAACTGCAATTGATCGACTCATGGGATGGATCGTATTGATGCGCCGGGCTAATCATCCTGCATCGGCGTCTTATTAGCGCCCTCAGGCGTCTGTTCCGGCTCTTCCTCCGGCACGGGGGAACCGTTCAGGAGCGACGCGCCCTGCGCAAGCAGGTCGGCCGCGCCTTTTTTGATACCGGACTCTTCGAGAAATTCCCCGGCGGACTGCGCGGCATCCTCGCCTGCGGCCTTAATATCCTGCAGTATTTCAGAAGCGGGGGTATCCAATCCCTGCTTTTTTTCCAGATAAGAAAGCGCGAGCAGCAACAGCAGCGCCACGACGACGAACACTACGACTACCTTGAGTATCAGCTTCATCCTTACCCTCCTATGCCATACGCGCCCGTGGTATACGCGGCTATCTTCTTCATAGGCAGCACAAAGCAGGGCGTACCCGCTTCATAAGTCGTGATTTCATACGGCCTGTACACGAGCACGATGTTGCCGCCGTCAATGTAAAAGGGCTGGTCATCGCTTACCGGCGGCACCTCGCACAGCAACATCATACCCTGCTCCAGGGCAGCGGCCGTTACCAGATCCGGCAGCAGGCTCTTCCATCCGGTGTCTTCCCTGGTGAAAAAGTCCGAAAGCATGCAGTCCGCCCCTGTCTGCGCCTCTATCGTGATGGGAACAAGCTGCTGCGCGCGCTTGCTTTTACCTGTGACCACCACCAGGCAGGAAAGCAGTTCCTTGGAGCTGAACGTCACATTCACACGATATTCGGATGAATCGAGGCTAACGCCGTTGCGGGCGAGCGCCAGCGGAATATATTCCATCCCCGATATCTGCAGGCTCTGCAGCAGGGCCTGTGTTTTGTTCTCTGTTTCCCCGGCATCCTTCGACTGCGCCGATACCGTCGAATCATTGCACTCCTGCTGTGCCTGCGGCGCGGGGGATTCGCTTGCCGCGGCAGCCGATTCCTTTTGCTGCAAGGCAGGTGCAGGCAGTTCGCGCTCTTGTGCGGCCGGTTCCGTTTGCTGCACCTGCACCGGCGTAGGGGTGGGCTTCGCCGACGGCAGAGCCGCGGGGCGTTCGCTCCCCGTGGTCATATTCAGCTGTATCGTCGGGGCGGCCGCGGGCGCATTTGTTGCTTCAAAATCGATAATATCCGGCTGCGCAGCAGGCGAACAGGCGGAAAGATAAGCGCAGCACAGTGCCAGCAAGGCGCCATACAGCCACTTCACATTCCCCACCTGCCCTTCTATAAATCACTCTTCTTAGAACGGCGCATTAACGCATATATGGACCGGCGGCCTGAAAAAATCGTGACGACTTCGCCGCTCCCTGCCGTTCCCGTTCATTTTATCACGCGCATTGTGGTGTTTCTATGAATTTACTGTTAAACCGGAATTCAGTGCCTGCCCGGGTGTGACGCAGAGGAGTTCCGTATTTTTGAGCGCCGCTTGGATCATATCCGAAAAATCCACCAGCGCCTCACTCTCGCGGAGCTTATCCACCTTGGGCCGGGTGATCGGGTGCTGCGGCACGAACACGGTGCAGCAATCCTCATAAGGAAGTATGGAGGTTTCATAAGTGCCGATGGCGACGGCGCGCTCCACAATCTCCTGCTTGTCAAAGCCTATTAAGGGGCGGAACACCGGCATGCTGACGGCATCGTTGGTAACGGCAAGGCTTTCCAATGTCTGGCTTGCAACCTGGCCGATCGACTCGCCCGTGACGAGCGCCTGCGCTTCATCCTCCCGGGCGATATGCTCGGCAATGCGCATCATCAGCCTGCGCATGAGTACCGTGGTCTGGCTGGAAGGACATTTTTCATAGATGGCAAGCTGTATGTCCGTAAACGGCACCAGATGCAACCGTATTTCCCCCGCATAGCGGGAGAGTATGCGCGTCAATTTTACGACCTTATCCCGCGCGCGCTCGCTGGTATAAGGGTAACTGAAAAAGTGTACGGCGGAGAGCGCAACGCCGCGCTTGGCGATCATATACCCCGCTACGGGGCTGTCGATGCCGCCGGAAATCAAGAGCGCCGCACGCCCGTTGCAGCCGACCGGCATGCCGCCCGCGCATTTTACCTCGCGCACATACACGAAGCTGCGTTCGCGCACCTCCACGCCCACATGGATTTCCGGATGATGCACATCCACATGCAGCACGGGGAAGCGGGTAAGCAGCAGGTCCCCCAGCTTACGGTTCATGTCCTCCGAGCGCATGGGAAAATTTTTATCCGCACGGCGCGCAAACACCTTGAAGCTTGCCCGCGATTTTCCGGCGAGCGCCTCTTCCATCAGCGTATACGCCGCATCGACGATCGCATCCCAATTTACGTCCACCGCAAGCGCGGGGCTGACGGAGTGAACGCCGAACACGGCTTGCATGCGGCTTATGGCGCGCTCCATCTGCTCGGGCGCAAGCCCGTATACATATACGCGGCTTTGCGCGCGCTCGACGCGCACGTTCATATCGCGCAGCGCATGGCGAATTGCTTCAACGAGCCGACGCTCAAAAAAGGGGCGATTCTGCCCCTTGAGGTGTATCTCCGCATACCGTACCAGCAATACCTGTTCCCGGTTCTCCTGCATACTTTTGTGCTGCCTTTCCATGCGCTCCCCCTAGGGAGAGCGCCATTTCTCAATAGTATTCTGAATATTATCTTCTTTTATAGCGCCGTAAAAATGTAACCGTCTTAAAAAGCGCTTCGGCTGCGCGGTCCATTTCCTCCGGCGTATTGAAGGGGCAAAAGCTGAAGCGGATCGCACCCTCCTGCCGCTGACCTTCGACTCCCATGGCGGAAAGCACGCGGTTTTTGCCCTTTTTGTGTGCGGAGCAGGCCGATCCCGTAGAAACCAGCACCCCCTTTTGTTCGAGGGCATGCAGCAGCACCTCGCCCCGCACGCCCAGGAAAGAGGCGTTGAGTATATGCGGCGCGCCAAGCGCGGGCTGTGGCCCGTTAAAGAGCGCATCCGGTATTCCTTCTATATGGGCAGCCAGCCGGAGCTTGCACGCGCGCATCTGCGCAATCCACTCCGCCTGCTGCCTGCGGTACGCGCAAAGCGCCGCATCCATGCCCAGTATCCCTGGGGCGTTTGTCGTACCGGAGCGAAGGCCCCGCTCCTGCCCGCCGCCGATCAGTCCGCCCGAAAACGCCGTGCCGCCGCGTACATACAAGGCACCCACGCCTTTGGGGCCGTGGAATTTGTGGCCGCTTATGGAATACAGGTCGCAGGGCAGTTTGCCAAAGGGGACTTTGCAGAACGCCTGTACGCCATCCACATGCAGGAGCGCCTGCGGCGCACACTGTTTGATCAGCGCGTACGCGCGCGCAATGTCGTTGACCGCGCCGGTTTCGTTGTTGATATGCATGATGGAGACGAGAGACGTATCGCTGCTGAGCGCCTCTTCCAGTTCATCGAGCCGTATGGTGCCCGTTTCGTCCACGCCGATATTCGTTACCTCGTACCCCTGTTTTTCCATGTAACGAAGCACTTCAAAAACAGAAGGGTGCTCCACCGCCGTCGTGATAAGCCTGCCGCGCTGTCGGCGCATCAGCTGCGTGCCGAACACCGCCGTATTATTGGATTCCGTTCCGCCGGATGTATATATCAGCTCCGAAGGCACAGCGCCGAGGGCCTGCGCAAGCCGGGCGCGCGCCTCCTCCACGCTGCGCTCCACCGCAACCGCCGGTCCGTATGCGCTGGAAGGGTTAAAGTACGCCTCCGCAAAGCAACGGCTCACGGCGTCTGCGGCCGCGGGCAGCGGACGGGTGGTAGCGCTGTTGTCCAGATAAATCATGTTGCTCACTCCAATATATGCCCGGTGAAGCGGGTCGCCCCGCCGCGCCGTGCGTTCGTATGCGGGCAGGCGGCGCACGCGCCGCATCTGCCCCCTTGCTTGTATACTATGCCGCAAGACCCGCTTCTGCTAAGCAACGGCCACGTCAAAGAAACGAACGGACTTATTATACCACACAAGCGCCGCAGCCGCAAAAGGCGTTGTGCTTTCCATTGCCTGAAAACTTAAAGAATGCCGGTATGCAGCCGGGTATTGAACCGGTGCGGGTTTTATGATATAAATAAAGCGATTATTCACATCGGTTTATTATTATGTATTTATACTATCGACTTATTGAAGGCGGTGTCCAGACAGATCAGTGAAGGGAGATCATTTCGATGCGTACCCTATTGCTTGAGGAAATGACCTGGCCGGAAATCAAGGAGGCTTTGGAAGCCGGTATGCGAACGGTGGTAATCTACGCCGCTTCCGTCGAGCAGCACGGGCCGCACCTGGCGGAGCTGACGGATACCACGCTGGGTTATGCCGAAGCGCTGGACCTTGCGCGGCGTCTTAGCAATGCGCTGGTCGCCCCCGTCATACGACCCGGCCTTTCGGAGCACCATATGGGGCTGCCCGGCAGCATCACGCTGCGTCCGGAGGTGTTTACCGGGATTGTAGAGGATTATATCGCGGCTTACGTACGACACGGCTTCACGACGATCGTACTCTCCTCCTCCCACGGCGGCAATTTCAACGCCCTTGAGCAAATTGCCAAGGCGCAGTCCGAAAAATATCCGGAGATCAAAATCGTCACCGGCTGCACCGTGCAACAGCTCGCCATAGCGCTTGCAAAGCTGGATGAGGCCGAGGGCTTCGAGCCCGGCGTATGCGGCGGGCATGCCTGTAATTTCGAAACCTCCATGATGCTGTTCCTCGCCCCCCAGCATGTGCGCATGGAAAAAGCACAGCGCGGTTTTGTGGGCCAGGTTACGCCGGAGTTGCTCAACCGCTTCTTTACGCAGGGCGTAAGCGCGGTGAGCGATATCGGCGTGATGGGCGACCCCACTTGTTCCACGGCCGAACGCGGGGAGCGCTATTTCAAGGCCACACAGGATATGCAGGAAGCCCGCGTGCGTGAAAAGTTAAAAGAAGAAGTATAACATCCGTATATCGGACACCATGTATTGTTGGACCGGTATATTTAAAAACAGGTGCGGGAGGACGGCCTTTGAAAGTAATCAGCCGTGAGGAAGTTTTTGCGCTGCTGCCTGTGGAAGCGTGCATAAAGGCTATGCGGGAGGCGTTTTTCAAGCTTGCGCAAAACGTCAGCATGCAGTATCTGCGCGTAGCCGAAAAACTGCCCGGCGGCAATATTTTAGGGCTGATGCCCGCCTATTACGACGATGTATACTGCGGCGCCAAGGTCATAACGGTGTTCCACGGCAACACCGGCACACGGTATCCTTCCCATCAGGGTTCTGTGCTGCTTTTCGATTCCCGAAACGGCGAGCTGCTTGCCGCGGTAGACGCCAACGCCATCACGCAGATCCGCACCGGGGCGGTGAGCGCAATCGCCACCGACCTGCTCGCAAGACCCGACGCCAAGCACGCCGCATTTTTAGGCGCAGGCGCACAGGCGCGCTCGCATCTTGCCGCGCTTCGCCTGGTGCGGCCGCTAGAGTCCATCACCGTATACGATGCAAATGCGGGATACGCCGAAAGCTTTGCGGAACAGGCGCGCGCGCAATACGGGCTTGCGGCGGCCGCAGTCAGCATTCCCGCCGAGGCCGTGCGCTATGCGGATATCATCTGTACGCTGACCCCTTCGAAAACCCCGCTTATCCGCAAGGCGGACGTTATTCCCGGCGCGCACGTCAACGCCGTGGGCGCGTGCACGCCCGACGCGCGCGAACTAAGCACCGATCTTGTAGCTGCGTCACGGTTTTTCGGGGACAACAGGGAATCCGTATTTCATGAAGCCGGCGACTTTTTGATACCCAGAGCAGAAAAAGCCATCGGCGACGCGCATTTTCTGGGCGAGCTGGGCGAGTTGCTTTGCTGTACTGTACAAGGCCGTATCAGCGATATTGATATTACCGTATTTGAGGCGCTGGGGCTTGCGGTGGAAGATATCGCGGCGGCAAAATATGTTTACGAGCAAACGCTTTAGGCCCGTTTACAAAATCCGATATCAACATTGTTTACTCCTTACCCCCAAAGGCAGCAGCCAGCGGCGTCCCGTTCGACGCCGTTTTTTCTTGCCTTCCGTTTGATTCACGCCCCCGGAAGACAACCACCTTTCCGAACATTCGCCCTCCGGTGATTAGCGCAGCAAATGTATTCCTATATCAATTATTATGCATTATTATAGCATATACTATTGATAATGTTCGTAACATTGTGTATGATAATTGTCGTAACCCGTATATCATTCACATTTGTTCGTGTTTGCCGGAATGGCCTGGCAAAGCAGGAGGAAAATCCCATGAAGAAAATCGCCATCGTAATGGGCAGCGACAGCGACCTGAACATCCTGCAGGCTGCCGTGGATACGCTTGATCTGCTGGACATCCCGTACGAGGTGCGTGTGCTTTCGGCGCACCGCACGCCGCAGGCTGCCGCGGCATTCGCATGCAACGCGAAGGAAAACGGTTTCGGCGTAATCATCGCCGCAGCCGGCAAGGCTGCGCATCTGGCGGGCGCAATGGCGGCGAATACCCTGCTGCCCGTAATCGGCGTACCCGTCAAAGCTTCCGCGCTCGACGGGCTGGATGCGCTGCTTTCCACCGTGCAAATGCCCGCGGGCATACCCGTAGCCACCGTCGCCATCGACGGCGCAAAAAACGCCGCCTTGCTTGCCGCGCAGATACTCGCGGTGGAGGACGCCGGGCTTTTTAAAAAGCTGCAGGTGCAGCGCGACGATATGGCGCAGGAGGCTGCAAAAAAAGATGCGCTCATACGCGAACGGTACGCCAAGGGCTAACTGCACTTGGTGTTTTTTGACTAAATTATCAGCCAATAAAGTAAGGAGAAACGACCATGCAAAAAACCACGCAACTATACGAGGGCAAGGCAAAAAAAGTATTCGCCACCGAAAACGACGCCTACTGCATCGTATCCTACAAGGATGACGCGACCGCATTTAACGGCGAAAAGCGCGGCACCATCGCGGGCAAGGGAGTTATCAACAACCGCGTGACCAACCATTTGATGCGGCTCTTGGAAAAAGAGGGTATTCCCACGCACTATGTGGAAGAGCTGTCCGAACGCGACACGCTGGTCAAGCGCGTGCGCATCGTACCGCTGGAGGTCATCGTGCGCAACATCGCCGCGGGTTCGCTCAGTAAACGCCTCGGTCTCCCCGAGGGTACGCCCATGAAATCCACGGTGCTTGAATACTGCTATAAGGACGACGCGTTGGGCGACCCGATGGTCAACGAATACCATATATTCGCCATGGGCTTCGCAACGCCGGAAGAATTGCAGCTGATCGCGGGCTACGCGCTCAAAATCAACGCGGTGCTCTCGGACTATTTGAAAGACCTGAACATCGAACTGGTGGATTTCAAGCTGGAGTTCGGTAAAACGCCGGAGGGAAAAGTCGTGCTCGCCGACGAGATTTCACCGGATACCTGCCGCTTCTGGGACAGCGTCACCAAACAGAAGCTGGATAAGGACCGCTTCCGCCGCGACTTGGGCGGCGTGGAAGACGCATACCAGGAAATACTTCGCCGCCTGCTCGGCGACTGAAAGGGTGCGCCATGCTGTTGGATAAGCTCCACGAGGAATGCGGCATATTCGGCGTGTATATGGATACGCCTGCCGATGTCGCCACGCTTGCCTATTACGCGCTCTACGCCCTGCAGCACCGCGGGCAGGAAAGCTGCGGCATTGCGGTCAACGACGACGGGCTTATTACCGCCTACCGCGACGCGGGCCTCGTCAACGAGGTGTTCACGCACGAGGTGTTGCGGAATTTAGGCAGCGGGCGAATGGCGATCGGCCATGTCCGCTACGGCACCACCGGCAACGACGCGCGCCTGAACGCGCAGCCGCTGGTGGTGAACCATGTGAAGGGGCGCATGGCGCTCGCGCACAACGGCAATCTCACCAACGACGCCCAGCTGCGCGAGGAACTGGAGCTCAACGGCTCCATATTCCACACCACCAGCGACACCGAGGTCATCGCCTATGTCCTTACCAGGGAACGCCTGACCTCAGCTTCTGTGGAAGAAGCCGTGGGCCGCAGCATGGAACGCCTTTGCGGCGCGTATTCGCTGGTGGTGCTCTCCCCCAGCAAGCTGATCGCCGCGCGCGACCCCATGGGGTTTCACCCGCTCTGCATCGGTACGCTCAAAGGCGGGTATGTGTTCGCATCCGAAAGCTGCGCGCTGGACAGCATCGGCGCAACGTTTTTGCGCGACGTCGCCCCCGGCGAGATCGTGGTGGCGGACCAAAGCGGTTTGCGCAGCATTACGACGCACTGCACAGGGCAAAAAACGGCGCTGTGCACATTCGAGTTCATTTATTTCGCCCGGCCGGACAGCGTCATCGACGGCAGTTCCGTACACACCGCACGGCAGCGCGCGGGCGCTTTCCTGGCGCTCGAACACCCGGTGCAGGCGGACGTGGTGGTGGGCGTACCGGATTCCGGCATCGACGCCGCCGTAGGCTATGCCCGGCAATCCGGCATTCCGTATGGCATCGGCTTTATTAAAAATAAGTATATCGCCCGCACGTTCATTGAACCTGTGCAGGCCGACCGGGAGAACAAGGTGCGCATTAAGCTCAATCCCGTTGCGGCCACCGTTAAGGGTAAGCGCGTGGTGCTCATAGACGATTCCATCGTGCGCGGCACCACCAGCGCGCGCATCGTGCAGCTATTGCGCGACGCGGGGGCGACACAGGTGCACATGCGCTCCTCCGCGCCCAAGTTCCTTTACCCCTGCTACTTTGGTACGGATATCGATTCACAGGAGAAGCTGTTCGCATGGAATCATACGGACGAGGAAATGAAGCGGCTGCTTGACGTCGATTCGCTGGGGTTTTTGAGCGTGAACAATGTGACCAAGCTGGCCGACCAAACGAATCTTGGGTTTTGCACGGCCTGCTTTTCAGGCGTTTACCCCTGTGAGCCGCCGAAAACCTGCGGCAAAAATAAGTACGCCATGAAAATCTCCGCACGCCGGACACAGGAAGGAGCAGCGCAATGAGCAGCAGCCGGCACAGCTTCAGTGAAAGCTATAAGGCCGCGGGCGTGGATATCACCGCGGGATACGAAGCCGTCAAGCGTATGCGGGCGCATATCGACCGTACGACGATCCCCGGCGTGCTTTCGCCTATCGGCGGGTTCGGCGGCCTGTTTGCGCCGGATATTTCCGGCATAAGCGAGCCGGTGCTTGTGAGCGGTACGGACGGCGTGGGCACCAAGCTCAAGCTCGCGTTTATGATGGACAAACACGATACCGTTGGCATCGACTGCGTGGCAATGTGCGTCAACGACATCATCTGCTGCGGCGCGCGGCCACTGTTTTTCCTCGATTATATCGCGGTGGGCAAAAACGTGCCCGCGCGGGTGGAAGCAATTGTATCCGGCGTGGCGCAGGGCTGCGTGGAGGCGGGCTGCGCGCTCATTGGCGGCGAAACGGCGGAAATGCCGGGCTTTTACCCCGCGGAGGAATACGACCTCGCAGGCTTTTCCGTAGGAATGGCGGATAAAGAAAAACTGCTCGGCCCTTCCCGCGTGCGCCCCGGCGACGCCATCATTGCGCTGCCTTCCTCCGGCGCGCACTCCAACGGGTATTCGCTCATACGCCGGGTGTTTGAGCTGGAAAACCGGCCGCTCACACTCACCGCTTATAATGAAGAATTGAGTCAAACGCTGGGCGAGGCGCTGCTTGCGCCCACGAAAATCTACGTGAAGCCCGTATTAAAGCTGCTCGACGCCGTCAGCGTGCACGCCGTCGCGCACATCACCGGCGGCGGCTTTTACGAAAATATCCCCCGGTGCCTGCCCGCAGGGCTGGGCGCGCGTATTGAAAAAAGCACTCTCCAAACACCGCCTTTGTTCGATTTGATACAGCGCACAGGCGGCATCCCCGAACGCGATATGTTCAACACATTCAACATGGGCGTGGGGCTTTGCGCAGTTGTCGCCGCACAAGAGGCGGACGCGGCGCTCACACTGTTGCATCAGGAGAACGTTGCGGCGTATTTTATGGGCGAAATCCTCCCGCAGGCCGAGGGAATCGTGATATGCTAAAAGCAAGCATCGCGGTATTGGTTTCCGGCGGCGGCACAAATCTACAGGCGCTGTTGGATGCACAGCAAAGCGGCAAGCTTATAAGCGGCTGCATACGGTTGGTGGTAAGCAATTGCGCGGGCGCATACGCGCTCGCAAGGGCGGAAAGCTGCGGCATACCCGCCGCAACGGTAGAACGCCGCGCATACAAAGACCAGCAGGCATTCGAAGCGGAGTTGCTGCGTTTGCTCGAAGCGTACGGCATCGACATCGTGGTGCTGGCAGGCTTTTTAAGCATCCTCAGCCCGCAATTCGTTTCCCGCTACCCCAGACGCATACTCAACGTGCATCCCTCGCTCATCCCCGCGTTCTGCGGAAAGGGATATTACGGCTTGAAGGTGCATGAGGCAGCGCTCCGCGCCGGCGTAAAGGTAACGGGTGCAACGGTGCATTTTGTAAACGAAGTGCCGGACGGCGGCGAAATACTGCTGCAAAAGGCGGTGGAGGTGCAGCCAAACGATATGCCCGAAACCCTGCAGCAACGCGTGATGGAGCAGGCGGAATGGATATTGCTGCCGCAGGCGGCGGAGCTCGTTTGCCGCAGCATAGCAGAAAATTATCCTGCGGATACGGCAACCGGCGCGGCATGCGCAGACCTTTACACGGCACGATAGAACGATATTCATCAAATACAGGAGACTAGTATGGCCCATCTGACCGATTACCTCGCCCAACGGACCTACCCCGGACGCGGCATTCTTTTTGGCAAAACCCGTGATGGCGCGAACGCCGTGGCAGCCTACTTCATTATGGGCCGAAGCCCCAACAGCCGCAACCGCGTATTTGCAGAGACGCTCGACGGCATCAGCACCCGCCCTTACGATTTGGAGAAGGTAAGCGACCCTTCCCTGATACTGTATACGCCTGTGCGCGGCTATAAGGAGGATCTGATCGTCACCAACGGCGACCAGACGGATACCATATACGATTTTTTAATGCACGGCGGCACTTTCCGTTCCGCTCTCCTGACCCGCTGCTACGAGCCGGACGCACCCAATTTCACGCCGCGTATCAGCGGTATACTGCGCATTGGCGGCGGGGAACCCGCCTACACGCTTTCCATACTGCGCAAAACGGCGCAGTCCATGGACTGCGAGCGCGCGTTTTTTGATTATGCCGCACCGCAGGCGGGTACCGGGCATTTCATACACACCTATGCCGATAACGGCGACCCGCTGCCCTGCTTCGAAGGCGGGCCGCTGCCCCTGCTTCTGCCCGAGGGAACTGTCGATACGTTTACGGACGCGCTGTGGAACAGCCTGGATGCACAAAACCGCATTTCGCTGTTTGTGCGTTTCTTGCCGCTCAACGGCGGCAAGGCCGGCACGCGTATCCGCAACAAATATGAAGAGGAACAGAAGGAGTGACATTTATGCAACTACCGCTCAAATACGGCTGCAACCCCAACCAGACACCCGCCAGCCTGTCCGTACCGGAAGGCGAACTGCCTGTGCGGGTGTTGAACGGCAACCCCGGCTACATCAATTTTCTGGATGCGCTCAACGGCTGGCAGCTCGTGCGCGAGCTGCGTTCTTCACTCAAGCTGCCTGCGGCGGCTTCCTTCAAGCATGTAAGCCCTTCGGGCGCGGCGGTGGGCCTGCCCCTTACCAATACGCTCCGTCAAATGTACTTCGTACAGGAGGAGTCACCCTCTCCGCTGTGCTGCGCCTATATCCGCGCGCGCGGGGCGGACAGGCTTTCTTCCTTCGGCGATTTTATTTCACTCAGCGATGTTTGCGACGTTTCCACCGCGCGCTATATTGCGCAGGAGGTATCCGACGGCGTCATCGCCCCGGGCTACGCGCCGGAGGCGCTGGCACTGTTAAAGCAGAAGCGCAAGGGCGCTTACAACATTCTGGAGATCGACCCCGCCTATACGCCGCCGGAGACCGAAAAACGGGAAGTGTTCGGCATCACCTTCACCCAGGGGCGCAACAATAGCAAGATTACGCCCGCGCTGTTTGACAACATCGTTACGCAGAACAAACACCTGCCCGCCTATGCGCAGCGCGATTTGGCGCTGGCCATGATCGTTCTAAAATATACGCAAAGCAACTCCGTATGCTATGCGGAAAACGGGCAGACCATCGGCGTGGGCGCGGGTCAGCAATCCCGCATCCATTGCACGCGGCTTGCGGGCAGCAAGGCGGACTTGTGGCATCTTCGGCAACACCCCAAGGTATTGGCGCTGCCCTTTGTAGAGGGGCTCGCGCGTCCCGCGCGCGACAACGCCATCGACCTGTACCTTTCCGAGGAGGAAAGCGAGGATGTGCTGCGCGATGCCGCCTGGCCGGAATGCTTTACCCAGCGCCCCGCGCGCCTTACGCTTTGTGAAAAGCACGAGTGGCTTTCCCGTTTTCGGGAGGTGTCGCTCGCGAGCGACGCGTTCTTCCCCTTCGGCGACAATATCTCCCGCGCGGCGCGCAGTGGCGTCGCGTTTATCACGCAGCCCGGCGGCTCCATACGCGACGACCAGGTGATTGCCACCTGTGATAAATACAGTATCGTTATGGCGTTTACAGGCTTGCGCCTGTTCCATCATTGATCAATTTGTACGAAAGGAAGCTTTCATGAACGTAATGGTGATCGGCGGCGGCGGGCGTGAGCACGCGCTGATTAAGGCGCTCAGACGCAGCCCGGAGATCTCGGCACTATACGCCCTGCCCGGCAACGGCGGTATCGCGGCGGACGCGGTATGCGTCAACATAGCCGCAAACGATATCCCCGGCATGGTGGAATTCGCCAAGGCGCACAGCATCGGCTTTGCCGTGGTAGCGCCGGACGATCCGCTGGTGATGGGCGCGGTGGATGCGCTGGAGGATGCGGGCATCCCCTGCTTCGGGCCGAACAGGCGCGCCGCTATTATCGAAGGCAGCAAAGCGTTCGCCAAGGAACTGATGCGGCGGTATGGCATTCCCACGGCCGCGTACGAGGTGTTTAACGAGGAAAGGGCCGCGCTCGCTTACCTTGAAGAAATCGAAACCTACCCCGTCGTCGTAAAAGCGGACGGACTGGCGCTGGGTAAGGGCGTCATCATTGCGCAAAGCCATGAGGAGGCCGCCGCCGCCGTGCGCAGCATGATGAGCGGGCATGCTTTCGGCAAGAGCGGCGACCGCGTGGTGATTGAGGAGTTCCTTACAGGACCCGAAGTCTCCGTGCTGGCGTTTACGGATGGCAAAACCCTATCGCCAATGGTCTCCTCCATGGACCACAAGCGCGTGTTTGACGGCGACCAGGGCCCCAATACCGGCGGTATGGGCACCATCGCGCCCAACCCCTATTACACGTCTGATATCGCGCAAGTATGCATGCAGCACATTTTTCTGCCAACAATGGCGGCCATGAACCGCGAGGGCAGGACGTTTAAGGGCTGCCTGTATTTCGGGCTGATGCTCACCCCCGACGGCCCCAAGGTGATCGAATACAACTGCCGCTTTGGCGACCCGGAAACGCAGGTGGTACTGCCGCTTTTAGAAACCGACCTTTTTACGGTGATGCGCGCCGTCGCACAGGAACGCCTAAATGAGGTGCCTGTCGTCAACCGGCGCGGCGCGGCCTGCTGCGTGATACTCGCCTCCGGCGGCTACCCCGGCAAATACGAAACAGGCAAGCCGATACAAATCGGCCCCGCCGCACAGGCCCAAGATATCTCCGTGTTCCACGCGGGCACCAGGCTTGCTGACGGCAGGCTTGTAAGCGGGGGCGGCCGCGTTCTCGGCGTTACCGCCGTGGCAAATACCTTGGAGCGGGCCGTCGCCCGCGCTTACGAGGCCGCGGCGGACGTTTCCTTCGAAAACGCCCATTACCGCCGCGACATCGGACAAAAAGCAATGTACGTACCTCAATAAGCAACCTATCTTTGGAGGATTGCATGGTTTACCGGCTATATGTGGAAAAGCGGCCCGCGTTTGCCGCACAGGCGGATACGCTCAAGGAAGATATCCGCTCCTTTTTGGGCATCCGTTCACTCGAGCGCGTGCGCATATTGAACCGTTATGACGTGGAGCATATCGATGCGGCATTGTTCGGGCGCTGCAGGCACACGGTATTCTCCGAGCCGCAGACGGACGCGGTATACGATATTCTGCCCGAGGATTGCACGAACGGCGCCTGCGTGACGTTTGCGGTGGAATACCTGCCCGGCCAGTTCGACCAGCGCGCGGACTCCGCCGCGCAGTGCATACAGTTGATTTCCCAGCAGGAGCGGCCGGCGGTGCGCAACGCGCGCGTGTATCTTCTCTACGGCGCACTCACTTCTTCGGATGTAAACGCCATCAAGGCGTACCTCATTAACCCCGTGGACAGCAGGGAGGCTTCGCTTAGTGAGGCGGATACGCTGGAGATTGCCTGCGAAAAGCCCGCCGATGTGCCGGTGCTCGCGGGCTTCACAACGCTCAACCGCGCACAGCTTGCCGCGCTCCTTGACGAATACGGCCTTGCTATGGATTTGGACGATCTGGTGTTCTCTCAGAGCTATTTCCGGCAGGAGCGGCGCGACCCCACGCTGACGGAGCTTAGGGTGATCGACACCTACTGGTCGGATCATTGCCGCCACACCACGTTTTTGACGGCCATCGATGGGGTAAGCTTCGAGCACCCCGCCGCACAGAAAACGTACGAAGACTACCTAGCGCTCCGGCACACGCTGGGCATACAAAAGCCAATTACGCTGATGGATCTCGCCACCATCGCGGCAAAGCGGCTTAAGCGCACAGGGCAGCTAAAAAACCTCGACGAATCCGAGGAGATCAACGCCTGCACCGTCAAAACAGAGGTGGATGTGGACGGCCGCCCCGAACCGTGGCTGCTGCTCTTTAAAAACGAAACGCACAACCACCCCACCGAGATCGAGCCGTTCGGCGGCGCGGCCACCTGTATCGGCGGCGCAATACGCGACCCGCTTTCCGGCCGGGGGTACGTTTACCAGGCCATGCGCGTTACGGGCGCGGGCAACCCGTTATTGCCTCCCGGCCAAACGCCAGCGGGCAAGCTGCCGCAGCGCAAAATCGTAACGGAGGCCGCCGCGGGCTACAGCTCCTACGGCAACCAGATCGGTTTGGCCACCGGACTGGTGGATGAAATATACCACCCCGGCTATGCCGCAAAGCGGATGGAAATAGGCGCGGTGGTGGGCGCGGCGCCAGAGGCGCATGTGCGCCGGGAAACGCCCGCGCCGGACGATGTGGTACTGCTGTTGGGCGGTCGCACCGGCCGCGACGGCTGCGGCGGCGCGACGGGTTCTTCCAAGACCCACAGCGTCAGTTCCCTGCGCGCGTGCGGCGCCGAAGTGCAAAAGGGCAACGCGCCGGAAGAGCGCAAGCTGCAGCGGCTGTTTCGGAACCCGGAGGCCGCGCGGCGTATTAAGCGCTGCAACGACTTCGGCGCGGGCGGCGTGGCCGTCGCCATCGGCGAGCTTGCGGACGGGCTGCTTATACAGCTTGACGCGGTGCCGAAAAAATACGAGGGCCTCACAGGCACCGAGCTTGCCATCAGCGAATCGCAGGAGCGCATGGCAGTGCTGCTGGATCCGGCGGATGTGGCGGAATTCATACGCCTTGCGGAAGAAGAAAACTTGGAAGCCACGCCCGTCGCGCGCGTACAGGAAACGCCGCGGCTATGCATGCAGTTAAACGGCAAGCGTATCGTGGATATTTCCCGGGCATTTTTAAATTCCAACGGCGCGCAGAAGCATGCGCGCGCGCAGGTGCCGCCGCCGCGCGTTGCGCGGTATCCGTTTGCTGAAGGCCCCGTGCGCGAACGCCTGTTCAATCTTGTTTCGGACCTGAACGTATGCGGCAAGCGCGGGCTGATTGAGCGCTTTGACTCCACAATAGGCCGCGGCACGGTACTGATGCCGTTGGGCGGCAAGTACCAAAGAACGCCCGCGCAGGCCATGGCGGCAAAGCTGCCCGTGCTCAACGCGGATACCTCCACCTGTTCCGTAATGGCGTACGGGTACAATCCGTTTATCAGCGAAGCCGACCCGTATGCGGGCGCGTACCTTGCGGTGATAGAATCCGTTGCAAAGCTCGTCGCTTCAGGCGCGGAGCTTACGCAATGCTATTTGACATTCCAGGAATACTTTGAACGCCTGCGGCAGGAGGATACGCGCTGGGGCAAGCCGCTCGCGGCGCTTTTAGGCGCGCTCAAAGCGCAGCTTGCGCTGGGGCTGGCGGCAATCGGCGGCAAGGATTCCATGAGCGGCTCGTTTGAAAACCTGGACGTGCCGCCCACGCTGGTATCCTTCGCCGTTGCGGTCTCCGACACCCGGCACATCCTGTCCCCTGAATTCAGACGCGTCGGCTCGCGTATAGCGCTGCTCGCGCCGGAATACGATTCTGGCGGCCTGCCAACGGCAGAAAGCCTGCAGGCGATCTGGAAGCAGGCGCTTTCGCTCATGCGCGCGGGCTGCATATTATCCGCCTGGACGCCGGGCTTTGGCGGCGTGATGGAAGGCGTGTTCAAAATGGCGCTGGGCAACCGCATTGGCTGCACGCTGTGCGCCGCGGAGAATTTGTTGTTCTCGCACTGTTACGGCGGCCTGATACTGGAGACGGACTCTTCGGAAACGGCAGGCGTTACGCTCGGGTACACCACGGCGGAGTATTCGCTGACCCTTGCCGACGAAAGAATACCGCTTTACGAATTGGAGCTGGCCTATGACGCAACGCTGGAACCGGTATACCCCACCAGCCCAAAAGCGGCGGCTGCCGCCGCGCCTGCCGCATACCGGTATGAAGCGGCAACCCGGGCCATCCCTAAGGCGCATATCGCCCGCCCGCGCGTGCTGATCCCCGTGTTCCCCGGCACCAACTGCGAATACGATACCGCGGCGGCGCTCACTTCCGCGGGCGCGCAGCCGGAAATATTCGTAATTCGCAACCTGCGCCCAAGCGACATCGCGCAAGCTGTACAGCGGTTTGCGGCGCTGCTAAAGCAAAGCCAGGTGTTGTTCCTGCCCGGCGGATTTTCCGGCGGCGACGAGCCGGACGGTTCCGGCAAATTCATCACGGCGTTTCTGCGCAACCCGGCGATCGCGCAGGGCATTGCCGAGCTGCTTAAGGAGCGCGGCGGGCTGATCTGCGGCATCTGCAACGGGTTTCAGGCGCTCATCAAACTCGGCCTGCTGCCTTTTGGCGAACTGCGGGATATGGACGATGCCTGCCCTACGCTGACGTTCAATACCATCGGCCGCCATCAGTCCCGCCTTGTACGCACGCGCGTTTGCTCCACCCTTTCCCCCTGGCTGATGCATACACAAGTGGACGATGTGTACCTCGCCCCGGTATCGCACGGAGAAGGGCGGTTCGTATGCGATCCCGCGCTGCTCGCGCTGCTCTTAAAAAACGGGCAGATCGCCACGCAGTATGTGGATGCGGACGGGATTCCCTCTATGGATATCGACTGCAACCCCAACGGCTCGGTGCAGGCAATCGAGGGCATCACCTCGCCCGACGGCCGAATCTTGGGCAAGATGGCGCATACCGAACGAACGGGCAGCGGGCTTTACAAAAACGTACCCGGTAACGCCGAAATGCCGCTGCTGCGCGGCGCGGTGGACTATTTTGCGTGATCGCGCGAAAGGATTGCACTGTGCCGCCATATTGTGGTAAACTTCATTATCGGCATATGCCGTGAACGTGAATAAATGGGGGGTTGGGTATGCGCATCACGATACTTTGCAACGACAGAAGCATACGGGAGGACATACAAGCCGAGCACGGCTTTTCCTGCCTGATCCAAAACGGCCGCGGCAGCGTGCTGTTCGATACCGGCGATAGCGGCATGTACCTGGAAAATGCACGCAGCATGGGCATTGACCTGTCGGAGGTGCGGCATGTCGTGCTCTCCCATGCGCATTATGACCACAGCGGCGGCTTTCTTGCTTTCTCCGCGCAGCATCAGTCGTATGAACTGCTGGTGCACCGGCGCTTTTTTACCCCGAAATATTGGGATGAAGACCCCTGCTTCCGTTTTGTCGGCAACCGGTTCACGCCGGAATCGCTGTGTGAAAAAGGCGTGCCGTTCTTTTTGATCAAAACGGATACCTTCCCTTTGGGTGAAGACCGCAAAGCGTGGCTGCTTTCCCGCTTCCCCCGCGTAACTGCGTTTGAGGTGATCGAACCCGCGGCATACCAATACGCGGCGGGGGATTTTCTGCCGGATACCTTCGAAGAGGAGCTCGTTTACGCCGCCGATACCACGGACGGGCTCGTAATCGTTTCCGGCTGCAGTCACAGCGGCATTGCGAATATCTGTGAAGAAGCGCAAAAACGGCTGAACCGGCCCATCTGCGCCGTCATTGGCGGAACGCATCTGATATCGGCGCAGGAGAAGCAGCTGCGCGATACCATCGCGTATTTTAACGCCCATCCGGAAATCCGGCTTCTGGCTCCCGTGCACTGCACGGGGGACGCCGCGCTGGACGCGTTCAGGCAACAATGCCCCGCCTACCATCCCGCCGGCGCGGGCAGCGTAATCGAGCTGGCGTAGACTGTCAAAAAAGTGACTGCGTCACTTTTTTCTGGCCTTTCTGGCCGCTGACAAAGTCCTGCGGACTTTGTCAGCGGATTTCTGTAGGTTGAAATGCCGCACATGGCGGCATTTCCTCGCCGATTTGACGCACATGCCATCAAATCGGATTGAATGTGGGGAATTGCGATCGCCCACACCCCCAAAGGAGAGGGTTCGTCAGCTGTCTGGAAAAAGTAACTGCAGGAACCGCCTGCATCTTTGATGGCGGCGACGGCCCGCAGGCCTAGTGTCCGAGGAGTCTCCCGCCGAGGACCGGCGGTTCCTGCAGGGAAAGCCTTGCGACGCAAGGCTTTGCGCTCGCGCCGTACATGCCGCCGCTCGCGAATGAAGCCTATTGCGGCAGTAGTTTGCTAGACATCAAAGACTCTTTTGACACTCTGAAGTTCCCAAACCGTTGTGCTTGGGGGCTGTTTTGCTTTACAGAATTGGTTCTAATAGATTTCCTGCTCGTCGAGCTCCTGCGTTTGCGTGAAGCAACCGTCCATAAGTGCCTTGGCTTCTTCATACCCACTCGCCGGAACATACAGTTCCACGCCGAAGAGCGCCGCGCTGCCATAAATCGAACCCGCGCCGGGGTGTTTGATGGTATATGGGATGCCGGCGTTTTCAAGCACGCCTGCCAAAAGGCCCGCCTGCGCTTCGTCGTGCGCGGTGCACAGATATCTCGCTTCGTTCATGTTGCCGTCCCCTTTCGCATCCGATTTCTGCTACAAGTATACTGCGCAGGCTTACGAATGGCAATGCATGGGATATTCAAATCAGTCGCCATGCCGCACATATAGAATTTTCTATATTTTCCCTAAAACCGAAAAATGTTAGCCTTGACAAACGGGCGCTTTGGCCGATAAGATGCATATGATCTCTTTGCACTGCAACGTACCTTTCGGGGTACGCATATCAACAGTACAAACTGAGCAGGCGATGGACCGTAAGGTTCGTGGGGCCGGGCCGCGCTTTACGCGGCAGCAGATGAGCCGAAAACACATCTGCGGGACAGTGGTATGTTCCGCGGGTGTGTATTTTTTTACCTCTCCGGGAACATATCTATATGCGGGCATGGTGCGAAGGTATCCTATTTCGACGTTTGGGGGTACGCTTATGCCACAACAAAACGAATTCTATCAGGGGCTTACGAGCGAAGAGGCGCGCGCGCTGCAGGCAAAACACGGCAAAAATGAGCTCACGCAGGAAAAACGCATCGGTTTTTTTCGACAGGCGCTGCGCATTGCGGGCGAGCCTATGTTTTTGCTGCTGCTTTGCGCGGCGGTGATCTATTTCTTCCTGGGCGAGCCGCGCGACGGCGCGGTCATGCTGCTGTTCGTGCTGGGCGTGATCGGCATCGACATCGTGCAGACATGGAAAACAGATAAAACGCTGCGCGCGCTGCGCGACCTTTCCGCGCCGCGCGTAACGGTATTGCGGGACGGGGCAGAATGCACCATTTTAAGCGCGGACCTCGTGCCGGGCGATTTGATGCTTCTCCATGAGGGCGTGAAGATTCCCGCCGACGGCGTCATATTGCGCTGCCACGACCTTCGGGTGGATGAATCCACCCTGACCGGCGAACCGGAGGGCGTCTGGAAAACCACGAACGGCGAATCTTCCGATTCGCGCTGGCGCACGGACTACGCCTATGCGGGCACATTGGTAACCCAGGGCACCGGCGCAGTCAGGGTCGAACGCATCGGCACTTCCACCGAATACGGGAAAATCGGCAGGGATACGGCCGCGGCCCCCGATACCCCTACCCCCTTGCAGAAGCAGATCGCGAAATTGGTGCAGCTTTGCGCGGTCATTGCCGCTTCGCTGTTTTTACTGGTCAGCGCCATCACCTACCTGCAATTGCCCGGGCAGGCGTTTTCCGCGCGCCTCATTTCCAGCGTGCTAGCGGGCATCACGCTGGCCATGGCGATGATACCGGAGGAGTTTCCCGTCATACTCGCCGTATTCCTTTCCATGGGCGCGTGGCGGCTAAGCAAACGCCAGGCGCTGGTGCGCAGGCTGCCCTCCGTGGAAACGTTGGGGGCGGTATCCGTGCTGTGTGTGGATAAGACGGGCACCATCACCATGAACCGCATGCGGGTACAGGAACATTGGGCTTTCTTGGGCGACGAAGACCGGCTGCTGGAGACAATGGGGCTCGCCTGCGAATCCGACGCTTACGATCCCATGGAGCAGGCCATGCTCGCGCACTGTGAGGAGCACGGCATCACCCGCGACCACCTGTTCGGCGGCACGCTGATAGAGGAATATGCCTTCACCAACGAGCAAAAGATGATGGGCCATGTTTGGCGGCACGACGGTATGCGTATTGTGGCGGCAAAGGGCTCCCCCGAGCAGTTGATTGCCTTGTGCGGCCTTTCTGAGGAAGAAAGGAAGACCGCGCAGCAGCAGGCGGCCAACATGGCCGCAGAGGGCCTGCGCGTCATCGCGGTAGGCGAGCGGATATTGCCCGCCGAGACCGACGTCCCCGACACGCTTTCCGATTGTACGCTGACTCTGTGCGGCATCATCGGGCTGGCGGACCCGCCGCGCGACTCGGTGCGCTATGATATCGAGGCGTGCGTTCGCGCGGGCATCCGCGTCGTGATGATCACGGGCGATAGCGCAAAGACCGCGCAAAGCATCGCCGAAAAGATCGGCCTGCAGCACGGCGGCGTGCTGACCGGCGATGACCTGGACGCACTCACGGACGACGAATTGTGCGAGCGCGTCCGCCATGTGAACCTGTTCGCAAGGGTGATCCCCGCGCACAAAACGCGTATCGTGCAGGCACTTAAGAAAAACGGAGAGGTCGTGGCCATGACCGGCGACGGCGTCAACGATGCGCCTGCGCTCAAATACGCGGATATCGGCATTGCCATGGGCAAGCGCGGCTCCGAGGTCGCGCGCGAAGCCGCGGATCTGATACTGCTCGACGACAATTTTTCCACCATCGTCTCCACCGTGCGTGACGGCAGGCGTATTTACGACAACATCCAAAAAGCGGTGGGGTATGTGTTCATTATACACATACCGATCGCGCTTATCGCGCTCATAGCGCCCATGCTCGGCATTCCGCCCGAAAGCCTTTTGCTGCTGCCGCTGCATGTGGTGCTGCTGGAGCTTGTGATCGACCCAACCTGCTCCATCGTGCTGGAGCGCCAGCCCGCGGAGCAGGATATTATGCTGCGCGCTCCGCGAAAGCCGGGGGAACCGCTCATCTCCATGAAATCGCTGGGCCTTCGCGCGCTGCAGGGATTGACGCTTTTCGCCGCGGCGTTCGGCGCGTATCTCACCGTACTGGCCCAAGGCGGCGGCGCCACGGTTGCGCGGGCGATGGGGCTGTGCGTACTGCTGCTTGCGAACCTCTTTCTGGTACATGTCAACAGCTCCCGGCTCCAACCGGCCTGGCGCACCGCGAAGCAGATCCTGCGCGACCCTGTCATGTGGGCGGTGCATATCGGCACGCTGCTGGGGCTGGCGCTTACGCTTTATACGCCCCTGTGCGGATTCTTGAAGCTTGCGCCGCTTTCGGCCCTGCAGCTTTTGCTTTCACTGCTTCTTGCCGCCGCTTCCGTGCTGTGGTTTGAAGTCTATAAGCTTTTTGCCCGCAAAAAGCACCGGTAATGGGCATTCAGTTACATAAGCACCCCCGCGCCGCAGAAAGTACACGGGAATTTCACTTGCCGCCGACCGAATAAGCGGGGTATAATAAAAACAGAACATCCACAACGAAAAGGAGGGGTTTACCTTGATACGAGTGATCTTCGGCGAAAAAGGAGCAGGTAAGACCAAGCGGATCATCGATCTGGCGAACGGCGAAATCAAGCATGCCAAGGGGAGCGTCGTGTTTATCGATGATGACAGCCAGTACATGTTCGAGGTCAGGCGCGAGATTCGTTTTATAGATGCTTCGCGCTTCAGTATCGACGGTCCCAAAATGTTCTACGGCTTTTTGTGCGGTATCGCCGCGCAGGATTTCGACCTGGAACACCTGTTCATCGACGGCTTCTTGAAGATCGTACATCATGATCTGCACACGCTGGAAGGGCTGTTCGAACAACTCAAAAAATTCGCCGAGGACTGTAAGCTCAATATCACCATCAGTATCTGCGGGAACCCCGGAAGTGCACCCGCATTCTTGAAGGAGTTCATATTCTGAACCCCGCGTACGTTCTGAACTAACATTCAGGGCTGTCCCCTGCGGTATTGTTTGCCCGCGCGGGCAGCCCTTTTTAAAATCAAGGAGGTTCCATGCAATACGTCAGCACACGCGGCGGGGATGCCGTATCCGCCGCAGAGGCTATTGTGCAGGGCATCTGCCCGCTGGGCGGGCTGTATGTGCCCGCGCAGTTCCCGGCGGTCGCCGTCGATACGCTATTGCCCTATGCCGGCGATTACCGCGCCATTGCGCTTGCAGTAATGCGGCCGTATATCGATACGCCGGAAGAAGCGCTCAGGGGCTTTATTCGGGCGGCCTATGGGGAAAAATTCGATACGCCTGCAGTGGCACCCACCATGCCCCTTGGCAAAGCCGAAAGCGTGCTGGAGCTTTGGCACGGCCCCACGCTGGCTTTTAAGGATATGGCGCTGCAGATGCTGCCGTATTTGATGCGCGATTCCATACTGCGCACAGGAGAGGATAAAAAGGTCTATATACTCGTCGCCACTTCGGGCGATACGGGCAAGGCTGCGCTCGCAGGCTTTTGCGATGTGCCGGGTACGGCGGTGCAGGTATTTTATCCGCACGGCGGCGTCAGCCGCGCGCAGTGGCTGCAAATGGTGACGCAGGAGGGCAAAAACGTACATGTATGCGGCGTGGAAGGCAACTTCGACGACGCGCAGACGGCCGTCAAGCGCATATTCGGCGACGCCTTCCTTCGCAGGCAGGCCGAAAAAATGGGCTACCGGCTTTCCTCCGCAAACTCCATCAATTTTGGCCGCCTGCTGCCGCAGATCGTGTACTATTTCGCATCGTATCTGGAGCTGTGCAAACAGGAAACCATCGCCTGCGGCGAGCCCGTCAATTTCTGCGTGCCCACAGGCAATTTTGGGGATATACTCGCCGGTTATTACGCCAAGCGCATGGGGCTGCCGGTCAAAAAGTTTTTATGCGCCTCCAACCGCAACAACGTGCTGACGGATTTTTTCCATAAGGGCGAATACGACAGCCGCAGGCCGTTTTATAAGAGCATGTCCTGCTCGATCGACATACTTGTTTCCTCCAACCTTGAGCGGCTGCTGTTTGAAGCCGCCAGCCGCGACGCCGCAGAGGTGCGCGCATGGATGCGGTCCTTAGCTATGGATGGACGCTACGCGGTAGGCGAACAGGTATCCGCCGCGCTCGGCCAGCTTTTCTATGCGGACTGGTGCGACGAGCAGGCGACATTGCAGACCATCCGCACCCGCTTTGACGCGGACAGGTATTTGATGGACCCGCACACCGCCGTAGCGCAGACTGTCTGCGAGCGTTACCTTACGCGCGAAGGCGACGGCACGCACACGGTGCTGCTTTCCACCGCAAACCCGTTCAAGTTTGCCTCTGACGTGCTGCAGGCGTTCGAAACGCCCGGGGAAGATGATTTTGAAAACGCAGAACGTCTGAGCGCGCTTACCGGCTGCGCCGTTCCCCCCGCAATCGGCGAGCTGAGCGCAAAGCCGGTATTGCACCCGATCGTATGTAAGCTCGGCGATATGCCAAGGCGTGTTTTAGAGGTACTCTAAATCAAAAGGGGAGGCGGAAGTTATGAAACTCGCGCTGTGCCAGCTGCATGTCACAACGGATAAGGCCGACAACCTGCGCCGCGCGCAGGATATGCTGCGCCGCTCCGCCGACGGCGGAGCGCAAATGGCAATACTCCCCGAGATGTTCAACATCGCCTATCAGTCCGCGCTGTTCGCCCCCGCCGCGGAACCCTGCCCGGGCGGTGAAAGCGGGCAGATGCTCCGTGAGACCGCAAAGGAGACGGGGTTGTATATCGTAGGCGGCTCCGTACCGGAACTCGAGGACGGGTACGTATACAACACCAGCATGTCCTTCGGGCCCGACGGTACGTTCCTGGGCAAATACCGCAAGGCACATCTGTTTGATATCGACGTGCCGGGCAAATTCCGCTTTATGGAATCCGAAACAATCACCCGCGGCGAAGGTTACCCGCTGCTGCTCGACGCCCCTATGAAGACGGGCGTCGCCATCTGTTTCGACATCCGCTTTCCCGAGTGGCCGCGGCTGATGATGCAGCAGGGCGTGGATTTGATTGCGCTGCCCGCCGCGTTCGCGCGCAATACCGGCCCCCGGCACTGGGAGTTGCTGCTGCGCGCAAGGGCGCTCGACAACCAGATGTTTGTTGCCGGGGTTTCGCCCGCGCAATCAAAGAGCGCTTATGGTCATTCCATGCTGGCCTCGCCGGACGGGGCTGTGCTGCACGACTGCGCAGAGGAAGAGGCTCTTGCGATCGTAGAGCTGAATCCGGCGCTGCTGGAGGAAATGCGTTACAGCATTCCCGTACGTGCCAACCGGCGTACGGATCTGTATCAGCTTTCGCCTGAAACGTATTGAATTCACAATTCCGGGAGCAATGCATGCAACAAAAGACATCCATAAAAACACACGGCAAGCGCAGGCTGCTGCCGATACTGCTTGCGTTACTGCTGCTTGCGGCCGCGCCCTTCGCCATCAGCGAATATGTTGTAGCGGCCGCGCAGCCGTATATCCGAACGCCCGAACAGGCGGCAGCGCTCAACGCAGACTGCATCCTTGTGCTTGGTGCGGGCGTGTGGGAAGGAGACCGCCCGAGCGCCATGCTGCAGGATAGACTCCTGCGCGGCGTAGAGCTTTACGAGCTGGGCGCATCCGACCGAATGCTGATGAGCGGCGACCATGGCCGAACGGACTATGACGAAGTGAACGTCATGAAGGCGTTCGTCATTGAACGGGGCGTGCCGTCCGAGTTTGTATTCATGGATCACGCGGGTTTTTCCACGTATGAAAGCATGTACCGCGCGCGGGATATATTTCAGGCGCGGCGGGTTGTGATCGTAACGCAGCAATACCACCTGTACCGCGCACTGTATATCGCGCGCGCTATGGGGCTTGAAGCGTATGGCGTCAGCGCCAGGCCCTATACTTACGCGGTACAGACGTATTACGACATGCGCGAGATGCTCGCAAGGGCGAAGGATTTCTTTTATGTGCTGTTCCGGCCCAAGCCCGCGTACCTGGGCGAAACGATACCGGTGAGCGGCAACGGCGATGTAACCAACGATAAAACGTAGTGTGACTATATATAAATTTAGCCCCGGCGTGTACCGGGGCCTCCGGTTGTCAATAAACCCCCTTGGGGATTCGGGGGCCGCTTTGCAGTTCGTAATGGTCTCACCATTCTCATACGAGTGGTGCTCCCTTACTCACTGGCCTTCTTCGTGCCCGGGGCATCCGCAGGCGGATACCCGTTCCGGCCTTCAAACGGTTCACTGAACCGTTTGCTGCCTTTGGCAACGGCCGCAACCCCCGCTTCATCTGCCACTCTCAGCGCTCGGCTCCGACTCCCGGAGGCTTCCAACCGCCGAAGAGCGACATGTGCGGTGGCGGCGAAAAGCCTTGCAGCGCAAGGCTTTTCTTTCAGGAATCGCCGACCGTACCAAGGGTACAGGCGGTTCCTGAAAACTCAAAAAAGTGCCATAGCACTTTTTTGACAGTTTTGGCCCCGGCGTATGCCGGGGCCTTTGTCTTTTGTAACGAGGCTATATTTTGTATGTAAGCTGTGTCGATATGCATTCCTCCTTTGCTTATGGGGCGATCTGTACAATGGTAAGATCAGCCTGAACAGCGCTGGTGCCGTAAACTACAGTCGCGCCAGTGTTGTTCACGAGGGACATCGTAGCAGGTACCAAGCCGACGGTAAGCAACGCCTGGCCGTTGAGCTGCAGCGCCACGATCGGTGCGGGCGAGGTTGCGGAAATGGCCGCGCCGCCCGAGGTCTCGATGGTAAACTCCACACTGATTTCCGCCTCGGCGCCGTCGGTATTGACCCACCAATTCACAAAGTAGGTACCGGGTGCGCTAAACGTGAATACGCCTGTTGCAGGGATATAGGTGATATCCGGACTGATCAGATTCAACGGGACATCGAAGAGCACATTCGCGCCGTCCGCTACCGTACCGCCGGAACTTCCCTGCAGCTGTACCTGCACGCCGGCAAGAGCCCCCACAGGGCCGGTCGGGCCGGTTGGGCCGGTAGGACCTGTCGGGCCGGTATCGCCGGTAGGGCCAGTCGGGCCGGTATCGCCGGTGGGACCTGTCGGGCCGGTGGGACCGGTAGGACCTGTCGGGCCGGTATCGCCGGTAGGACCGGTCGGGCCGGTGGGACCGGTAGGACCTGTCGGACCGGTAGGACCTGTCGGGCCGATATCACCGGTAGAACCTGTCGGGCCGGTGGGACCGGTAGGACCTGTCGGGCCGGTGTCGCCGGTAGGACCAGTCGGGCCGATATCGCCGGTAGGACCGGTCGGGCCGGTAGGACCAGTCGGGCCAGGATCGCCGGTGGGGCCGGTGGGGCCGGTGGGGCCGGTGGGACCGGTCGGGCCGGTGGGGCCAGTGGGACCGGTATCGCCGGTGGGGCCGGTAGGACCTGTCGGACCTATAAGGCCTACTGGGCCGGTAGGACCGGTAGGACCAGTCGGGCCGGTGGGACCGGTGGGGCCTCCAGGCTCACCCGCAGGGCCGGTGGGGCCGGTGGGGCCGGTGGGGCCGGTAGGACCGGTGGGGCCAGCCGAGCCGGTGGGACCGATAGGACCCTGGATACCCTGTGGGCCGGGAATGCCTTGCGGGCCAGGGAAACCCTGCGGTCCCTGTGGACCCGGAAAGCCCTGAGGACCTTGTGGCCCGGGTATTCCCTGCGGGCCGGCGGGTCCAACACAGCACTTGCATGCACAGCCTCTGTCACAGTCGTGTCCGCAGTGGTCCCTGCCATGATTACAGCCGCTGCTGCATCCGCTTCTATTTCTATTGTTGCACCACATATTTCTATTCATAAAGCAGCCTCCTTGTTGTGCATAGACGGCACTGTCAGGTAAACTCTCTTTTTCCCGACACGCAACAGCGCGCTTTACGTCCTGTGCGTAAGCCGTATACATGCGATGGTTGTAGTAACATATATATGCCCCAATATTCGTTTTGGTTAAGGTATTCATGCTGTTTCAGCATATACAGACTAAAAAACATGCCTGCCCGAAAATGGGCAGGCATATATTCCTCGGGCAAGTATGCAGCAAACCGATTTTTATGGATCGCGTATTTATCCCGCTTTATACACAGTCCAAAGGGCTTACCGCCGCATTACGTAACGGGAGCCGTATCCCTATGCAAATTGCAGCATTTTCATAAGACGCAGAAATGTGAGCCTGTTGCGCACATAGGGCGAGAGACGAATGCTTTTTCCGACCAAGCCGTCCCGGAGGCCGATATCCGCCATCGACCGCGTACAGCCGCCCTGCGCAAGCAGCGCATCCAGCTGCTGTGCGGAAGGAATTTGATCCAGCACTTGCGCAATTGCGGGCAGCGCCGCTTCCAGTTCCGAAGGATCAATGCCAAGGAGCGGGTCGGGATCGTTTTCTTCCAATATCCCCTGGTAACGCTGCTCCCCCGGGAACGCTTCGCGCAGCAACGCTTGCTCAAGCCCTGCATAAGGCATTGCATGGCAGCGCCCCGCACGGATACTCTGTTTGGCGCGCTCGTACAGGCGGGCGCAGTGCATGAGGCCGACGGATACCTTTTCGCCGTGCAGCGCATCGATGTGCGGGTTTAATACCTCCATTTCCCAAAGGTGCGACAGATGGTGCTCCGCGCCCGAGGCCGGGCGGGAATTTCCCACCATCTGCATGGCAAGGCCGGAAAGCAGCAGGCCGTACATCAGGTGCTCATAGGCGGCAAAATCGCCGGCACGCAGCTGTGATGAGCAAGTACAGGTGGTCTCCACCGCTTCCAACGCCATGGCGCATACCCGCTCGCAAATATATTCGCCCGTAACGATGTGCGCAATGCGCCAATCCGCAATGGCGATGTGCTTACCCAATAAATCGGATATCCCCGAAGCCGTCAGCCGGTACGGCGCGTTTTTGAACAGATCGGTATCCGCCACGACGGCGAAGGGCGCGACGGCGGCAAAGCTCTTCTTCAGCCCTTTCCATGTCATTGCCGCTACTGTGGAAAGAAATCCGTCCACGCTTGCCGCCGTGGGTACGGATAAAAATGGAATGTTGCGCGTGTACGCGCAAAAACGCGTTACGTCGTGCACGGTGCCCGCGCCGACCGCCACCAGCAGGTCGGCGCCGTCCGACAGCTGCGCTTGCGCCGCCCCAACCGCACGCTCGTCGGCATGCAGCCCTTCCGCAGGCAGACAAACCAGATTGCCTTGCAGCATATCATGTACCTGCCGCCCCGCCGCGATATAGGTATTACTGTCGCAGATCACGCAGGGGGCGTGAAACCCATACCCGCAGAGCAGCGCGGGCAGCGATGTTATCGCGCCGCGCGCAATGTATGCCTCCTGCGTAAATACGTTGTGCGCACGCGAGCAGGCGCAATCGCCCCTGAACAGCCGGCTGTCTATATGCATACGTTTCTCCTTCTATCTGCACGCCACGTAGCGATTTTGTTTCCGCCTCCCATATTACGGACTAAGGCATGCGAAGTCAAGCGCATGGGGCTGCCTGTCGTGGGTGAAGTTAACTGACGGTTATTATTTTCTACCGAACTTAACTATGCCTCCATTGCCTGCGGTTGAAAGGCGGCTTATACTCAATGCAGAGGTGAGGAAAATGAAAAGCATCAATATCGGCGCAGTGATTGCGTCAAGCAGAAGAAAAAAGGGAATTACGCAGGAGGACCTAGCCGCTTACATGGGCGTATCCAAGCCGGCGGTTTCCAAGTGGGAATCCGGGCAAAGCTACCCGGACATCACGCTTTTGCCCGTGCTGGCGTCCTATTTCAACATGAGCGTGGATGATCTGATCGGCTATGCGCCGCAGCTTTCCCAGGAGGATATTGCAAAGCTGTACGCGCAGCTGTCGCAGGCGTTCACCGAGCAGCCGTTTGAAGCCATATATGCGCAGTGCGAGGAACACATTCGCAAATACTATTCCTGCTGGCGGCTGCTGTTCAACATCGGGGCGCTGCTCGTAAACCATGCGCAGCTTGCCGGTACGCCGGAAAAAACGCAGGCGGTATATACAGAGGCGCTTGATCTCTTTACACGCGTGGAGCAGGAATGCAGCGACTCTGCGCTCGCCCGCCAATCGCTGCATATGCGCGCGGTGTGCCACCTTGTTATGAACGAACCCTCCATGACGATCGACCTGCTTGAAGGCATTGCCGAGCTGCCCATGTCCACACAGCCGCTGTTGGCCAAGGCTTACAGGATGAAGGGCGACAACAGCAAGGCGATCGAGCTGCTGCAGGCATTCCTGTACCTGAACATCGTCGAGGTATTCGGTATCTGCCCGGATCTGATCTCACTCTTTGCGGACGACCCCAAAAGAATTGAGGAGTACGTCAACGCAATACTGCACATGGGCGATATTTTCGAAATGCGCGAGGTGCACCCGGTGCTGTATTTTTCCACACAGCTCACAGCTGCACAGCTTTTTACCGCACAAGGCGAGTACGAAAAAGCGCTGGATATGCTCGAAGCCTATGCGAAGGCGCTGACCGCGCCCGATCTATTCCCACTGAAGCTCAAAGGCGGACGTTTCTTCGGCAGCCTTGACAAGTTGTTCTCTTCCCTCGATCTGGGTACCCAGCCGCCGCGAAACAACGCGGCCATCAGGCAGGACCTGCTCAACGCGGTACTGCACAACCCCGCCTTCCATGCACTGCGCGGGCAGGAGCGCTTTGACAGGCTCATTACAAAACTGCAATTTTTTCAGGAGGCATCCATATGAATACGATTACGCAACATCTTCCCATATTGATCCCCTTGGTCGTCATCCAGTTTACGCTCATGCTTACGGCGCTTATACACGTGCTGCGGCATCCGTATTACCGGTTCGGGAGCAAGCTGTTCTGGATATTGGTCGTGGCGCTCCTAAACATCATCGGCCCCGTGGCGTACTTCGCCGCCGGAAAAGGGGAGAATCGCTAGATATACGCAAGCGCCCCCATAGTAGGGGCAAGGCATGCCATACAGAAACGCCTCGTTCATGCCTGCCTTGGGCATAAACGAGGCGTATTTCTCCTTTTATGAAGTGTGCTGCCGCGTCAGATTAACTGGCGCTGTACCTCCAGCGGCAGCTTGCCCAAGGGGGCGTGGTTGGGGTTCATCAGCCCGCCGCCTTCGAGGTTCTTGCCGAAGGTGGCACCCTCCATCACGGCAGCGTGCAGGTTGCGGGGCGCAAGGGAGTCGCCCGCATTGGCCGCAGGCACGCCCGCGGCTCGAAGCGCGTCGAGCAGCTCCATGCGCGGCCGCACATGGCAGGTGATGATGCCGTCCACCTCCAGCCGGGTCAGGCGGAACTGCTTATCCTGTAAAAGCGCATACCCCTCCCCCGCTTCCACCACAGTGGTTGCGGTCAGAATTTGCACGGGGTGCTTGAAGGGCTTCCCATGCAGTGCTTCCGCTTCCTGCAGCGCAAAGCGCTTGTTCGCCACATACATGTGGATGACTTCCACATTCGCCGCGAATTTGGCGTTTTCCGTCACGATGGTCACCTGCTTGCCGATGGAGGCTAAAAACTGCGCGGTATCCACCGCCGCGTAATGGTCGCCCCAGATCAGCACCTTCTCCCCCAGCTTCTTGGGCGAGCGCCCGCCGGGGTGATATGCGCAGTTGACCTTGGGGCAGGCCATCACCTGCTCAAAGGGCACGATCCGCTCCGCACCCGATACCATATCGGGTACATAGCTGCCTGCGCCGGTGGCGTTGAGCACCAGATCAAAGCCCTTGAGCTCCTCTAGGGTGGGCGCATGGTTGAGCTTCACGGTGATGTTGGAAAGGCTTTCTACCTGCCTGCGAATCCAATCCGCATACCACTTCATTTTTTCTTTGCCGGGGGTCAGGCAGCAGCCGAGTATCGCGCCGCCCAATTCCCCGGTGCGCTCAAACAGCGTAACGGTATGCCCGCGCAGCGCCGCGTGGCGCGCGGCTTCCATACCGGCAGGGCCGCCGCCCACCACGGCCAGATTACATGGCTGCTGCGCAGTTTGCATATCCGCAAACGCTTCGTTGCCGCAGGCGGGGTTGATGGCGCAGCCAATTTCATGCTTGGCCATATGCGCCTCCTGCCAGCAGCCGGTCAGGCAGCTGATGCACTTGCGGATCTCTTCGGTCTTGCCGTACTTTGCCTTCACGGGCCAGTAGGGGTCGGCCAGCAGCTGCCGGGAAAGCCCCACCATATCCGTTTTACCCTCGCGAATGAGCGCATCGCAATGCGCGGGGTCGCGCAGCACATGCGTATTCATCACGGGCACTTTGACTTCCTTCTTAACGGCTTCGGAAGCGTACATGGTCCACCCTTCGGGGTAGTACATAGGGCTGAAGCCGGAACCGGGGCTTTCCTGCGTACACTGGGAAAGATCTATAGCGGCAACGCCCGCTTCCTCCAACGCTTTGGCGACCTTGATGCTTTCAGCGAGATCGCGCCCGCCCTCTATCCACTCGTCGGCGGAATAGCGCACCAGCACGGGGAAATCCCTGCCGCATTTGCGCTGTATGGACGAAATGATCTCCATCACGAAACGCATGCGGTTTTCAAAGCTGCCGCCGTACCGGTCGGTGCGGCGGTTGAGGTACGGGCTCATGAACTGGGAAATCAGGTAGCCGTGCGCCGCATGCAGTTCTATGCCGTCAAAACCGCTCTGTTTGATACGCCATGCGGCATCCGAGAACTTACCAACCAGGCCGATGACGTCCTCAATGGCCATCTGCTTGACGGCCTTGCCCTTGGCTTCTTCATTCTCATAGAGTATCTCGTGGCTCTGCGACCAGGGCATGCGCATGACGATATCGCTTGCGGAATACACCGGATACCGGGGCATGGAAGCCTGCCGCCCCGGATGCTGGATTTGTATGCAGGCCTTGGCGCCATACTGGTGCATGACGGCTGCAAGGCGGGTAAGGCCCGGAATATGTTCGTCGCTGTCGGCCGCCATACAGTTGACGGTCGGCTTGCCGGTGGGCTGGTCCGGCGTCGTTGCGCCGGTGATAATAAGCCCTGTGCCGCCCTTTGCGATCTGCCCGTAATGATACAGGTCCCTGTCGCTGACTTCACCGTTGATGTGGGACGCGCCGCTGTCCGTCGCCGCGTGGAAAATACGGTTGGGGATAAGCATATTGCCGATCTGAATCGGCTGAAACAGATATTCAAACGTGTTGTCCATACATCCTCCCTGTTCTTTTGCGTACAGTCACAGAAAACGCGGGCATTTAAGCCGGACAGGCTTCTTCGGTCAGCAGCAGCTCGAAGCCCTCTTTTGATTTTAAGTAGGTAGCCGGCAGCTCGGATGTGGGCGGCAGCGCCAGCAGGCGTGCTACTACTTCCTTCTTTTGTGCCGAATTGACCGCCAGCACCACCTTTTTCGCTTCCATAGCATTCGCCATGCCGATGGTCACGCCGCCGATGAGCGAGACGGGGCCGTCCTCTTTGGGGAAATATTTCTTGGCGCTCTCCATCGTCAGCGGGTGCAGGCTGGCCACATGGCAGCGGGAATCCGGCCGCACGCCCGGCTCGTTGAGCGCGACATGCCCGGAAAGCCCAAGCCCAAACAGAACATAATCGATGCCGCCGCAACCGGTAATGTAGGATTCTATTTTCCGGCATTCCTGTTCCGGGTCGGCCATGCCGTCAAAAAGCATAACTTCGGCAAATCCCGCGCGGTTTAGAAAATTGCCGGTAAGGAAGTCGCTCATGGATCCGGGGTCAGCGATGTTCATCCCCGTCCATTCGTCCATCGCAACAAAACGCGCCTGTTTGAACGAAATTGCACCCGCTTCCACGCGGCGCAGCAGTTCCTGAAATACGCCAAGCGAGCTGTGCCCTGCTGCAATGCATAGTAGCGCATCCGGCTTTTCCCCGAGTAGCACGCCGATTTGGTCGGATACGTATGCGGATAGCGCCGCGCCGTCACTGAAAACCTTTTTGATCATATTGTATCCTTACTATCCTTACATGTATTGTTTCATAAACCGGTAGCTCTGCTCAATGCCGCGTTTGACATCCTCCGCACACGCTTCAAACGCCCTGTCCTCCACCTCGATGCAGGCATACCCGTCGTAGCGGATATCATTGAGCGCGGAAACGAAAGCGCCGAAGTCGACGCCGCCGAGGCCCGGCAGCTTGGGGGAATGCCACAGCGCCGGGTACGCGAACACGCCCAGTTCATCGAGCTTTTCCTGATAGATCTTGATATCCTTGAAATGAACGTGGAATATCTTATCCTTAAACGCATATACGGGCTTTACGTAGTCCGCGTGTATGAGATACGGATGCGAGGGATCGTAATTGAGTCCCAAATTGGGGCTGTCGATGATTTCGAACATTTTTCGCCAGATGGCGGGCGTGCAGGCGAGGTTGTTGCCGCCGGGCCACTCGTTGGCGGTATACAGCATGGGGCAGTTCTCTATGGCGATCTTGACGCCTTTTTCTTCTGCGTGGCGAACGATGGGCGTCCAGACGTCTTTATAGAGGATAAGGTTTTCTTCCACGGTCTTGTTCTTATCCTTGCCGATGAATGTTGTGACCATATTCACGCCCATTTTCGCCGAAGCGTCGATGAGCTTGTAAAGATGCTGTATCGCCACCTCCGCCGCCTCTTGATCGGAATCGAGCGGGTTGGGGTAATAGCCGAGCGAAGAGATCGCAACGCCGCGCTCGAGGGCATACTGCTTGTAATACTGCAGCTTCCCGTCGTCGCTCGCATTCAGGTCGATATGGGTGATGCCCGCGTAACGGCGCGCCGCCTTGCCCTTGGGCCAGCAACATACCTCCACGCAGGTAAAGCCCACGCCCGCGGCATAATCGATCAGCTCTTCAAATGTGCAATCCGGCAATATGGCAGATACGAAGCCCAGTTTCATCATGACCGTTTCCTCCTTTTGTTGATAATGCTGCCATCACGTGTTTGATACGAGGTTCAGGAATGCTGTTGGAGCAGGCGGCCGAGGAAGCGCACCGCCATGCGGATATCCTCCGCGCCGTTTTTGACCTCGCGTTCGATGGTCAAAAAGCCGTCGTAGCCGATATCGCGCAGCGCCTGTATATATGCGGGCCAGCGCACGGAACCTTCGCCCAGCGGCAGCTCGGTGCAGTAATGGACGCTGGCCGCCCACTCCAGCCCGCCTTCGGCAAACTTGTGGTAAAAATCCTCGGGCGCGATGTATTGATCCGCCCGCCCGTCCTTGGCGTGGGTATGCACGATGGAGCGTCCGGCGGTATACACCGCCTGCACCTCGTCGTCGCCCGTCACCATTACGATGTTGCCGGGATCATAGTTGATGGCAAGCCCCGGCCCGCAATCCTCCACAAAGGCTTTGAGCGTGGCGATCAGCTCCGGCCCCGTTTCCACCGCGATGCAGCTGCCGCGTTCCGCGGCGTACCCTGCGATTTCCATACAGGCCTCGCGCATGATTTGATAGCGGGGGTGCGATTTCTCCGCGGGCACCACGCCGATATGGGTGGTCACCACATGGCAGTCGAACTCCAGCCCCAGGTCCACGGTACGCTTTAAGTATGTTAGCTTCGCCGCGTTGTCCTCCGGCTTTTCCAGCCCATAGCCGCCCAGCTCGCCGCAAAGCGCCGATATCTGCTGGCTGCAGCCGCGGGCGACATCCTTAATCTCTCTGATCTGCGCGGCGGTTACCGTCATAGGATCCAGCTCGCCCGCGGCGTATACCTGCACGCCCTGCGCGCCGCAGCGCTCCGATTCGCGGATGCCTTCGATCAGCCCTACGCCGAACCAATCCGCAAGTGTTCCGATTTTGAGCATAGTATCCCTCCTTTTAAGCTTAATCGTCCAGTTTCACCCATTGGCGCAGCTTCGCGCTTTTTACGATACCGTCGCACAGCTTCATTTCCCGCAGGCCGTCTTCAAAGCGTGCGGAACTGCGCGCGCCGGTATTGCACGTTTCTATCGCATGATAAATACTCTTGAAGTTCTGCTTGAATGTATCCGGAAATCCTTCGGCATGCCCGCCGGGGTAGCTGATGATGGACCGGGTCTCGTCGTACAGTATGGACGGATCCTTCACAACGGAATTGTTATAGGTTTCTCTGCGGCCGACCCACAGCTCGTTGCCGTTTTCGCTGTCCCAATACAGGGAGCACTTGCTGCCGCCGATGGCGATGACCGTCTGGTTCTTGCGGCCCGCGAATACCTGGCTGATGTTGCAGCAGCCCCGCGCGCCGTTTTCGAAGTGGAAGAGCACGGTGGCGTAATCCTCGGTGGTGATGGGTACTTCCGCATAATCCTCCGGCCGAAGCGCCATGCCGGAATAGGTATCCACCGGCTTAAGGGGCTTTTTGCGCGTCTTATGGAAGGTTTCAAAATCCGCGAATACTTCCACGGCCTTTTGGCCGAGTATTGTCTCCACCATGTCGGCCCAATGCGAGCCGATATCCGCAAACGCGCGGGATTCGCCCGAGATTTCAGGCTCCAGCCGCCAGCTGTAATCCGTATCGTAATACAGCCAATCCTGCAGGTAGGAGCCGTGGACGGTGTAAATGCCGCCCGCATCCCCGCGCCGCACCATTTCCTTCATCTGCATGACCTGCGGGTTAAAGCGCAGGTTAAAGTTCACGGAGCAAACAAGTCCCTTTTCCCGCGCGAAGGCGCACAGCTTTTCCGCGTCCGCGACATTGGTGGTCAGCGGTTTTTCACAGACAACATGCACGCCGCGCTCCATCGCGTACATCGCGATATCGTAGTGGGTGCTGTTGGGGGTGCTGATATGGACCACATCCGGCTTTTCCGTGTCGATCATTTCGCGGTAATCCGTATACCCCTTGGGCACGCAGTACTGTTCTGCCTTCTTTTGCGCGTCGATCGCGTCGGCGATGGCTACGACCTCCACATTGCCCAGCCGCCTGAGATTTTCCACATGAACGGCGCCTATAAAGCCCATTCCTATCACGCAGGTCCGAAATCGTTTCATTTGAAGATACCCTCCTTGCTGTAGTTCATATGAAAACCGGCTTTATGAATGAAAATCGGGATGCCGCGGCGGCAGACGCGTTTGCGGTAAATTGTATAAACATGTCGTTTGGGTATGGAATCAGGTTCTTGTGCGGACCATTTGTTTCATTATATAAAAATTTGCAAGTATATGCAATGCCGTGCAGGTAAAAATACAAAATAGAGCGGCATCCTAGCCGAATCCTGCAACGCTATGTGATGACTTGCAAAGAACCATATGCTATAATTGGTATGAGTAACACATCCATTTCATCTGTTTTAGGAGGCAATCATGGCGAAACAATACAGAATTATGGTAATCGGCGCACATCCGGATGATTGCGAGCTCATAGGCGGTATCGTGGCGCGCTACCTGAAGCTGGGGCATGCGGTGAAATTTCTGTGCGCCACCAACGGCTGCTCCGGCCATCATGAACGCATGGGCGGCACCATGACGCAAACCCGTTATCAGGAAGCGCAGCGGGTAGCGGCGCTCTTCAAAATGGAATACGAGTTCCTGGATAACGACGACGGCTTCCTCACCCCCGGCCTGCCGCAGCGGTTCGCTATGCTAAAAGCCATCCGCTCTTTCGCGCCGGATCTCATTTTCACCCACCGCCCCAACGATTACCATCCGGACCACCGGAACACCTCCGTGCTGGTGCAGGATTGCTCTTACCTTGTACAGGTGCCCAATGTTTGCCCCACGGCGCCGGTGCTCCGGTACCAGCCGGCGATTTTCTATATGCCCGACAACTTCCAAAAGCCCTATCCCTTTCAGGCGGATCTGGTGTTTGACATCACGGACGTATTTGACGAGAAAATGCGCATGTACCACCAGCACACTTCGCAGATGTACGAATGGCTTCCCTGGGTGGACGGCGTGACCGACGTACCCGAGGGCGAGGAAGAACGCTTTGAATGGCTCAAACGCACGCGCGGCGCAATGTTCTCGCGTTGGGCAGATAACTGGAGGGACGCGCTGGCAGAAAAGTACGGCGACCGCGGCAGGCAAGCCCGCTACGCCGAAGCGCTGGAACTCTGCGAATACGGCGGGAAGCTTACGCCCGAACAGCTTGCGGCGTATTTCCCGTTTTAACCCTCGGCATCCGGCAACTTTCGTTCTAAGGTGTCATTTTGCACCGCGCGTGTCGCTGCAAAATGACGGATTGGAAGCCTCTAATTGTACAAACAAATCATCTTCCATTCCTTCCGGAGGTTTTAGGGTAGCCTGCCCGGCAGGCGTTGCCTGCCGGTTTTCTTTTTTATCCGCCTGCGCCTGCAGCAATGTGACGAATATCACGCTCGCCAATATCGCAGCGCAGCCCCACGCCCGCGCGGGCGTCAGCACTTCGCCAAGCAGCAAAATGCCGCAGACGATGCTGCCCAGAGGCTCCAATGTGGACAATATGGCGGCGGTAAAGCCTCCCACCAGCTTCAACCCCGCCGCAAACAGCCAAAAGGCGAACAGCGAGACGCCGACCGCCACCAGCAGCATATACAGCCACCCCATCGGGGTAAGCCCAAAGCTCAGGCTGCCGGTAAAAAGGCCCATCACGCCTGCGGATACCGCCGTCACCGCATTGATATAGAACAGCAGCTTGAAGGTATCCATGTGCCGCAGCCGGCTTTTATCAAGATATTGAATGTAAAACGCATACGTACAGCCGGATATCAGCGCGATGGCAACGCCGAACGCATTTAAGGGCGCTCCCCGCTCAAAAAACAACGCCACGCCGGCTGCGCACAGCAGCAGCGCCAACAGTTTGAGCCCGGACAGCCGCTCCCGGTAGAATATCCGCCCTATAACCGCTACCATGACCGGGTATATAAAGTGCAGCGGCGTCGCTACGCTCACCGGGATATATGCATAGGATATGCCGAGCAGCACGCTGGTTGCGGCGATGCCTATGCCGACACCCAGCAGCACCCCTTTACCCTCTTCTGCCGTGAGACGGAGGGGGACTTTTTTTACCCTCAGCAGCACAAGCAGTACGGGCAGTATGAGCGCCGAGCGCAGGAACGTCGCGTTGATGCCGTTGCTGCCCATATCGAACGTCAGTTTAATAAGCGACGGCCCTATGCCAAAGAGCACTGCGGAGAGCAGCACGGCGGCGGCGCCCAAATACTTTTTCGTAAACGTCCTCACTGGGCCACCCCAACATCCGCGGTATCCGCCCGCAGCGCAACAACGCCCAGAAGCCCCGCCAGAATGCCCGTACCCACGGGAATGAGCATGCTCGCGGCAACAGAGATTGCGGCGGACAGCCCGCCCATAATCAGCGGCATCAGCACCCTTGCGACACAGGTGACAAACAGCATAAGCGAAGTGGGCAGCGAGGTCCGCCCCGGATACCGTTGCGCCGCTTCATCCAGTATCATAGGCATGCATTGGCCGCTGAACAGCCCGATCATGCCCGTGGCGATCACCATCACCACAGGGCTGGCGCTCAGTACGCCCGCCGCCTGCAGCACCCCCGCCGCGCCCGCGCCAATAATGAAGAGCTTTAACGGCCGCATTTTGATACGCGGCGCAAGAAAACGGCTCAGCGTGCCGAACACCCAGAAGGCGGAGAGCGCGGACGCCCCCAACAGCTCCGCATCAAAACGCACCGTCATGTAGCGAACCACCCAGACCAAAAGCCCCGTCTGCGTAAAGGCATAAAATACACCAGCGCAAAGCAGCAGCAGATTGCGCTTATCCTTGAGGAAATCGGCCATTTCATGGCGTTTAAGCCTGGGTTCCTCCATGCCGGAAACATCGAACCGCCCCTTGATTCGGCGTGCCGCCAATAGAAACTGCAGCAAAGTAAGCCCAACAACAACCGAGAGCGCGAAATAGACGCCCCGCCAATCCATAGAACGCAGCAGCGCCTGTATAAGCAGCGGCGCCGCAAGGCCGCCTACACCATACCAGCCGTGCAGCGCACCCAGATATTTGGAGCTGTTTTCCCGGTTGATATCCACGATGCTGGAGTTGCAGTAGGAATCCGTCCATCCGCCGCTTATCCCGAGCAATATACATACCGCAAGCAGCACGCCGTAAGTGGGGGCAAAGCCAGTTACCGCCATCATTGCCACCTGCAGCACGCCGCTTACAATCAGCATTGTCGTCTTTTTGATATGCCCTTGCAGCAGCGGCGTGGACAGGAGCGCCAGCATGCCGCCAAAGCTGATCATGCTGCTCATGGAGCCTTCCTGCGCGCCCACCAAACCGAATTCGTCTATCACATGGTTCATCAGCACGCTCATTGCCATTGTTACCAACGCATAGCCGCTGATCAATATCAAAATGGAATAGCTCAGCTGTTTTGCCAGCGTGGACTGCTCCGCCCCGTACACCGGCTTCGATTGCTCCATGTCTTTCTCCTTCTTATACTATTCTCAAATTAAAAAGCAACCGCTTTTCAATTTGTCGCGCGGACGAAATGAATCCGTCCGCACTCCCGCCGCTATGCGGCGCGTACCGCTATTGCGGCACGATACCAATCTCATTTTAAAATGAGATTGGTATTATACAATGCGCGCCATGTGTTCCCGCAAGAACACGACGGCCTGCGCGATCTCCGCAGCGGTGGTTTCGCCTTTCACCTCGCGCTCGATGGTCAAAAACCCGCGGTAGCCGATATCTTTGAGCGCCGTAAGATATTCCGGCCATCGGACAGACCCGAGGCCGATGGGCGTTTGCTCCGTACGCTTGATTTTTCGGGTAGCGTCCACGCCGCCCTCCGCGAACACGGCATAGTGCTCCTCGCCGGTCGTCGGCACCAGGTTGCGTCCATCCTTGGCGTGGGTATGTACGATATGGCCGCCCCCCTGGTATACGCCCTGTACCTCGTCGGCTCGCAGCACCATGACGAGATTGGCGGGGTCGTAATTGATCGCAATGCCGCCGGCGGCGCAGCTTTTTATAAACGATACCAGCCGCTCCACCGGCTCAGGCCCCGTCTCGATCGCGATACAGGCGCCGCGGCGCTTTGCGTACGCGCCGATCTCACCGCATGCATCCTGCAACACGCGGTACGTCGGGTTTTCCTGATCTTTGGGAATTACGCCCAAATGCGTGGTAACGACAGTACAATCAAGCGCCAGCGCCAAATCCACGGTACGCTTCAGATACGCAATCTTCTGCGGGTTCTCTTCCGGCAGGCAAAGGCCGTGTCCGCCCAGCTCGCCGCACAAGGCCGAAACCGTCTGGGAACAATCCGCCGCAACCCTTTTTACCATCCGGATATCCGCCGCCGTAAGCGTGTTGGGGTCGAGCTCTCCGGCGGCATAAAGCTGGACGCCCTCTGCGCCCACGCGCTCTGATTGGCGTATGCCTTCCAGCAGGCCGACGCCGAACCAATCCGCAAGCGTACCGATACGAAACAAACGCATAACACCCCTGTCCTTTCCTGCCCAGAGTAAAAAACCGGCCCCGCCTGAAAACAACCGCAGTCAGGCCGCGGGCCGGTCTACGATCAATGGGTTTTAAGCCTACTGGCGAACGGCTTTGGAGCGGTTGTAAACGATGAGCAGCAGCACCATCACCACGCCCTGCACGATATTGCGCATGGGCTGAGAGAGTGCCAGCACCGTAAGGGCGTTGCTGAGCACCGTCATCAGCAACGCGCCCGCAATGCTGCCGGCGTACGTGCCGATACCGCCCGTAAACGCGGTGCCGCCAACGATTACCGCGACCAGGGAGCTGAATGCATACTCGTCGAATATCTGGCAGCGGGCGGTCGCCATATACGCCGCGCCCAGCATACCGGAAAATGCCGAGAGCATCGCGGAAATGACGTAAGTAAGTATACGTACCTTGTTGACCTTGATGCCGTTAAGCTGCGCCGCAGTGGAATTATTACCGGTCAGATACACCTGCTTGCCAAAGCGCGAGCGGTTGAGCAGGAAGAATATCAGCGGCCAAAGTATCAGCGCATACAGCGTGAGCGAGGGGATGACGCCCCATATCTTGTTGATAACCGAATTGATGAAGGCAGGCGAAGCATAGCCGCTGGGGCTGCCCTGCGTGAACACATATTGCAGCCGCGTCACCACATTGCTGATCGCCATGGTGACGATCATGGGCGGCAGGCCGATCTTCACGGCGCACACGCCGTTAAGCAGCCCGATCGCCGCGCCCATGGCCATTGCCAAGGCGAACACGATCAGGAATTTGCCGTTTTCCCCGTTCATGATATAGGTGGTCAATATCGCCGCCGAGGACATGACCGCACCCACCGTAAAGTCAAGCCCGCCGCCTATAAGCACGATGGTTTGCCCCGCGGACGCAAAGCTCAGCAGCAATGTCATCAGCAGTATGGATCCGAATGCGCTCATATTGAAGGATTTGGGATTTATTGCAACCGTAATGGCGAACAAGACCATCGAAATGATCACCGCCATGCGTGCGGGGCTGCTCTGTATAAAGACCCGGATCTTTTGATCCACCGTCATATTGCTCTCCGGTTTATTTAACAATGCGCTCACCCCTCTTGAATTGTTTTACAAACCCTTGCTTGAGAGCCTCCCGCTGTCCTTTCGCCGTAACGATGGTCATCAATAATCCACCGAATATGATGATGTCGGAAACGAGGTTTTGCCAGTAGGAGGTCACCTGGAAGCCGGGAATAAGCTTGTAAAGCAGATTGAAGAAATAGTATACCGTGTTTTGTATGGTCACCAGGAAGCCCGCGCCAAAGAGTGCGCAGCTCATGGAGCCCCAGCCGCCAAAGCCCAGGCCGCCGATGATGCACGCAGACAGTGAACGGATGCCGTACTCTTCCGCCTGCAGGGGGTTGCCCGAAGCGGTCATCAGCGTAAGGCTGATGCCTGCAAGCCCGACGATGAAGCCCTTGATCCAGAACGCCTGCATCTGCACCCATACCGGGTCGATGCCCGCGGCAAACGCATTGCGCGGGCTGCCGCCGACCGCGTAAATATTGCGGCCAAACTTGGTGCGTTTTAAATAGATCCAGAGCAGGAACACGAATATAAGCAGCAACGCGGAAAACGGGATAATGCCGCCGATAAGCGAATCGTAGGTTTTGTAAAACTCCTTGGGCACGCTGCCCTGGGGTTTGCTCATAATCAGCACATTGATACCGCGCACGATATAGATAAGCGCGTAGCTCGCGAGCATTCCGGGCAGGCGCAGCACGGATACGAATACGCCACACAGCGTAGATATGGCGATGGAGGCCAGTATGCCAAACAGGAAGCCTACATACAAGGACACGCCCCATTCCTGCGGCACCATGATGATGACAACGTTGACCAGAGCCAGCTGGATGCCGACGGAAATATCCAGCGTGCCGGAAATCAGCAGCAGGCTTTGCGCCATGGCGACCAGTATCAGCGGAGTATTCTTGGAGAACAGCGTGTTCAGGCTCTTGGGGTTAAAGAACTCCGCGGGGCCCTGCACCACAATGTTGAACAGCAGCACAACGAGGAACAGTATGAACCCGGTAAATGCGGGGGTGCGCCTAAAGCGCATAAACGCCCGTTTGAAATCCGCCATACTCACTCAGCCTCCTTTGCTGCGCTATTTTCGCGTGTCAGGCCCATCATGGCCGCTACCATACGCTCGGGCGTCTTGGCGGCGCCGGAGAGCATGCCGCTTACGCGGCCCTCGTAAAATACGTACACGCGGTCCGCGATATCCAGCAGCTCTTCGCTTTCGCTCGACGAAAGTATCACGGTCATACCGTCCTCGGCGCACTGCCGGAGAATTTTATGAATTTCGCGGCGGGAATGGATATCTACGCCCTTGGTGGGGTCGTCAAGAAGCAGCAGCGTGGGATTCATGGCGATCCAGCGGGCTACGACCAGCTTCTGCTGGTTGCCGCCCGAAAGCGAATTGGCGGGATGCCTGAGCGACCCGACCTTGATGTTGTATCTGTCCACCGCGGTTTGCGCGAATTCCCGCACGGACTTGGCGGTGAGGTATTTGAACAGCGCCCCCTTGGCCGCGCGGCCTGCAAAAATGTTCTCCTCCACCGAACGCGCGGGGAACATGGCCTCTGTGTTGCGCTCGCCGGAGATAAAACCGATGTTGCTGTTGACGGCGTCGGCAGGGGAGCGGAAATGCGCCTGTTTGCCCATATACCGGATCGTACCCTCCTCCGGGTGCATCATGCCCAGTATCGCGCGGATAAACTCCGGCTGCCCCTGTCCCTCCAGGCCGCATATACCTACGATCTCACCCTTATAGGCTTTGAGGGAAATGTCCTTTACCTTGGGGAAAATGGCCATGTTCTGCACGTCCAGCACCGTCTCGCGGCCCGCGCTGTCAAACTCTTCCGCTTCGCAGGTATCCTTGGCGTCCGGCCGCTGCCCGGTCATATGGAACACGATTTCGTCGAGCGTAATCTCGCCGGTGCTTACTTCCGCCACGGTTTCGCCGCCCCGCATAACGGTAGCCGTATCGCAGATTTGAAAAATCTCGCTCATGCGGTGGGTCACGTAAACAATGGCGGTACCCTCCGCCTTGAGCTCGCGCAGCACACCAAAGAGCACCTCGATTTCGTCGTGATGCAGCGACGCCGTCACCTCGTCGAGCAGCAGCAGGCGCGGTTTCATATATACGGCCTTTGCGACTTCCAGCATGCTCTGTGTGGAGGGCATCAGCGTCTGTACAAACGCGTTCGGGTCGCAGTCGATATGAAACCGCTCCAGAAGCGCGTTAACCTCGCTGAGCGACTTCTTCTGATCCACCATGCCCAGCTTGCCTTTCGGCTCGTTGCCCAGCATGATGTTGTCAAGCACGGTCATGGTAGGCACCAGGCTTAAATCCTGAAACGCCGTCGCAATGCCGTGCCGCCGCGAATCCACGCCGGAACGGATGGTCACAGGCACGCCGTCAAAAAGCACCTCGCCGGCGTTGGGCTTGACAAGACCGGCAAGCACCTTGACCATGGTGGATTTGCCGGATCCGTTGGAGCCGAGCAGGGCCCGCATTTCTCCGGGCTCCACATGCAGCGAGGCTCCTTTGAGGGCTACGACTGCGTCGAACCTTTTATCAATTCCACGCATCTCAAACAAATCGGGCCACCTCCAGTTGATGAAAAAATCAAATCGGATTATCTATCCAAAAATGCGTCGCATTGAATTTACAGTGTTACGAAAGTCCGTATGATGGGGAAATTTGCTGACCCGCGCCGTATGAATTTTCGGCGCTATATCGGCCGATACGGATGAAATGCCCTTTTGTATGCTTGGCCGGCGGAGAGGCTCCGTCGGCCAAGCGGTGACAACTTGTTATTGCGCTTCGCGCTTCGTATTACTTGAAGTACCCGGCAGCGACTTCGTCAATGGTCAGCCAGTAGGAAATCGCATCGCCGGGCGCCATGGACTCGGCCATATCGCGATACTCTTCCTGGTTGTCATAGGTATACCATACCTTGGACTCGAGGAAAATGCTGTTGGTTTCGGGCTTGGTATAGATGCCATCCTTGAGTTCCTTGCCCATGAGCAGGTTGAGGCCGAAGTTCAGAGCGGAACCGCCAACGCCCGGCGGGTTGGAAACGACGATGTAAGGGAGCACTTCGCTCTCGGCATTGATCTTGAGCATGCGCTGCATGTACTCGCCGGTATCGCCGAAGCCGATGAACTTGGGCAGATTCGCTCCGGCGGCTTCGTAGGCGGCGAGGACGGCCTCAGCGCCCTGGGAGACCAGCACGCCGTCGAACTCCACGCCGGAATTGAGTATCTCGGTCATGATCTGCTGGCACTTGACATTGTCCCAGTCGTGGTTGTAATAGCCAACGACTTCAAGGCCCTTCTCTTCGATGCCCTTGTCAAAACCGTTCGCACGGTCGGTGTTGGCGGCGTTGCCGTCGATGGCGTTGATCATAACGACCTTCGCGCCGGAACCCAGCACCTCTCCGGCATACGTAGCGGTCTTATAGCCGAGGTAGTACTGATCGGTCGCAACGTTGAGGATCTTGTCGGAATAGTATTCGCAATCGCAGTTGATGTAGATGATGCCAGCATCAAGAGCCTTCTCGATGATGGGATCAAGGCCGGTGGGGGCCACGGGGTTCACGAGCAGAATGTCGTAGCCCTCGTTGATGCTGTTCTCGATTTGCTGAGACTCGGTTGCGGGATCCCAGTTGGAAACGAAAGAAGCATAGGAGACGTTGAGGCCATTGTCAATGGCGGCAGCGGCGGCATCCTGAATGTCCTTCTCATAACGGACACGGTAGGCATTGCCTTCGATGACGGCATTGTGGGAAGCCAGCTTAACATTGGTAACAGCGGGTTCCTCGGCGGCGGGCTCCTCGGCGGCAGGCGCTTGTGCGGCGGGTTTTTCGGCGGCGGGAGCTTCTGCGGCGGGAGCGGCGCAGCCGATAGCCATGACGGCCAGCAGGCAAACGACCAGCAAAATCGACAGGTACTTCTTCATCGTCATTCCTCCTTATGGTTTTTTATTATCAAAGCAGAGCGCTTTGATTGCAGGAAGAGATTTTATGCATTTGAATTCTGTATATGGCTTTTTGATTGGAGTCGCATGTACAAATCATAATATATTGAACTCCGGTTATTATACTCTGTTCTGACGACATTTGCAATCAAAATCTATCATTTTCTCGCAGTCCTGTGACAGAATGAGCAAGCTCGCATGAATCAGGCATTCTCAATCAGGCCGCGGAAATACTTCTGCGCCAGACCGATTTGCTTCTCGATGTAGTCGTAGCCCAGCACCTGCCCATTGTGGAACGGCATATGGCAGAATTCAAAATTGATATATCCCTTGTAACCGGTCTCCTTAAGCGTGCGGATGAACACGGGATAGTTGGTGAGTACAGGCTGTATGTTAGGATCGAACGAAATCATGGAGACGGAGCCGTCGGCCTGTTCCACAAACTCGGCATTGGCGTGTGTGATCATCTGCAGATCGCCCACGTCGCGCACGGCTTTTGCCATGTACTCGTCGCTTTGCACCTTTTCGTTCCAGCCAAGGCATGGCGCATCCAGGCAGCACTTGAAGAAGGGCGAATCCACCCATTTTACGAAGTCCAGCATATCGTGGTAGGTCTCGATAATGGGATGATGATTTTGCAGCGCCAGAACAACGCCGGCTTCTTCCGCCCATTTTGCGCATTCCTTGAAGCATTTGACCGCCTGCTGGCGCTTTTCATAATCCGTGAAATCATAGTAGGTATGATGCTTGGCCGTGACTTCATACGTAGCGATGCCATTGCGGAAGGTGATGCCTCTCCACGCCACAAACAGGCGCAATACCGGCGCGCCAAGCTCTTTTGCGACGCGGATCTGCTCCTTTACCATGAGCAGCTCGTTTTCGATATGCTCCGGCACGGGCGAGGTGAAGTTGTTGTTGGCGGCCACGCCGGAAATTTCAAGCCCCAGCTTCTCTGCATAAGCTTTGATTTCTTTGCAGCGGGCGCCGGTAAGATCCAGGGGGGAACCGTGCGGGCGCTTGAGGTCCAGTTCGACGCCGTCGTACCCGAATTTCTTTGCGGTATCCATGAATTCCTCGACGGTGAGCGCAGGCCTGTCTTTGAACCATGTGCCGGAGCACGAAATGGAATATAATCCGACTTTCATTTGCAATTACCTCCAGTTTGCGTATTCTGTGCTGTCCCTGTTGTATATAGATGCTTCACCGAAGTTCTTTGCCGGCCGGACAAAAGCCTCCGGTAAACCGATCCCGAATGCGTATAGCGCCGCAAGGTATGCGGCAGGCAGATTAGAAACCTTTATTAGAAGCCCTCAATAAACCGGTCCATCACTAACTGACGGAATTCCGGCGAGAGTGAAACGAAATAGGCCGTAAACCCGGTCACACGCACCACCAGCTCCGGATATTCCTCCGGTTTCGCATTCGCTCTCTTCAGCGTCTCCCCATCGAGCACGTTGATATTGATGAGCGTGCCGCCCATATCAAAATGTGTCTTGATGAGCTGAAGTACACGCTGCACGCCGCCTTCTTCCACGCTGGTCTTGGGGTCAAATTCCAGCTGCAGCGGCGCGGTATTGCCGTAGCCCGGCTGTGCGAGCGCGATACCGGTAGCCTGCGCGGTCACCGCGCCGTCGCGGCGGAAACCGGGGTTGGGGTTGGCGCCATGGGAGATAGGCGTCCCGGCCTTCCGGCCGTTTGGCGTTGCGCCCACGGCCTGCCCAAAAAATATGGTGTTGCTCCAGGAAAACCAGCCCGGCACCAGCCTTCTGCCCTTGGGCATGGGCTGCTCATGCACGATGCGGGAAAATACGTCGGTCAGACGCCTTGCCCAGCGGTCACCCAAAGAATTTCCCTGGCAATAACGCTCGGAGGATTGCAGCATCAGCCGGATGCGCTCCCCCTGCACGCCGGCAAAATCGCTGCGCAGCGCCGCGGTCACCTCTTCAAAGCGCAGGCGATGCTCGCGCTCTATCCGCTGCTCCAGCGCGGCAAAGGAATCCGCCGCCACGGCGAGGCCCGCCCCGTCCAGCCCGATGGTGCCCAGCCGCGGGCATTGGGTGATATCCAGCCCTTTTTCAATGGTATCCTGCATCAGCAGGTCGATCACAAGCTCGGGCAATTGCTCGTGCTGGTGTTCCAAATGAAAATTCACGCCCTCGGCAACGACTTCTACGGCTGTTTTCAGATGCCGTTCAAACAGTTCCATCAGCCGTTCGGTCGAGGGTGCGCCTTCCTCCGTCATTTCGTCGTAAGCGATCTCGAACACTTTCGCGAGGTTAACCTTGACGCAGTCGTTCATAGGGAATTCCACGCCGGGGGCGGCCATCCAGTTGCAGCCGACGGCAATGCGGCTGCGGGAGGTCTTTTCGTCGCAGCCGTTGCGCATGTATCCGCGCGTCAGGGGCAGGTCGCCGCAAAAGCGCGGCCAGCCGTTGCGATCGGTAAACAGGTATTCCACCGCTTTCGTCAGGTACGCCTCCTCCACGTTCGGGTGTACGCGCACCGTAAGGTTGGCGGAGGAGTTGAGCATATGCGCCGCTTCCAGTATCAGATAGCTCAGCTTGCAGGTTTGGTCCTTTTGCTCGTCGTCCACGCCGGAAAGCTGGTAATAATGCGTTTCGGTCAAAAGCAGGTTGGCCAGTATGAAGCGCGCCTGTTCGTCCGTCAGGCGCCCTTCTTGCATATCCCGCTCGTAATACGGTGTGAGCAGTACGTCAAGCTGGCAGCCCGCGCCGTCCCTGTCGTAAATACGCGTGCAGATGTTATACCAGCTGATCCACTGGCATGCTTCCAGAAAAGTGCGCGGCGGGCCGCTTAACAAGTTTTGGTTGGCTTCCAGCATTTTTTGCAGCGTGTCGATAATCTCCGGCCGTGTCTCGGCCGCAAGCAGCGAAGTGATTTCGTCGATATGCCGCGAGATAAACCGCTGGATCGCATGCAGCACAGTCTCCAGCGCATCGTAAAACGCGAGATTGGTTTGGTTCTTTTCCCTGTAGTAACGCACCTTTTCAAGCAGACCGGTAAAGCCTAGCTTCAAACCGATGGAAAAATCCGGCGCGCAATGGGAATCCGAGCCGATGCCGTGCACGATGCAGTACTTTTCGTGCATGGGCTTGAGGTGATCGTAAGGGAAGCGGACTTCATCCCACGCGCCGCCGGGTATACGGTATTGCGTGAGCATGGTGCGCCAGCGGCCGCAGAGTATCTCCAGCGGATCCACATATACGGGGTGCGCTTCCAGCAACGCGGCAAAATTCTCCGCGCAGGCCTTCGCGCCGTAGATTCCGCCGCCCGGCGCATTTGGCTTGGGCGTAAAGGAAAAATCCTCCGGCAAAGGCACGGTGCCGTAATCGTCGGCATCCATATAGCCCTGCTGCCCCCGTTTTTGCAGGGTGTGCTGTATCTTCTTTTCGCGCAGCAGCTGCATCCGGTGTTCCAATGTGAGCTTTTCCATTGCTTTTTCCTCGATTTCGGACAAGAATCTGATTGGCAATAAGCTTTATGCGGCCTGCATCGCTTCTATGCGATGCAGGGCAGGAGGCCTAAGAATTTGTAAATGGGCGGCCGTTTATCAGCATCCGTATCCCCTGCTCCGCCGCTGTGGCGGCAAGCATGCGCATTTGCTCGGGCGTGGGCTGTGCGAAACACTGCGCTTCCTTTTGTAATGCGGCCGCCTTGCCCGCACCCAAAGGATGACAGGCGAGCAGTTCATAATAGAGAAGCGTAGAGAGCGTGGCTGCAAAGCGGGCGATCTCCCGTATCTGCTCCGGCGTATCGTTGACGCCGGGCACCACCGGGGTGCGCAATATGATGGGCAGCCCCATCCCCGCCGCCTGCCAAAGGTTCTCCTTTACACGGGCGTTTGTTTCCCCTGTCCAGCGTTTATGCGCCTCTGCATCCCACAGCTTTAAGTCCGTCATCAGCAGGTCAAGCCGCTCGAATACGGGGCGCGCTTTTTCCGGCGGAAAGCAAAGGTTGCTTTCCATCGCCGTGTGAATTTTCTCCGCCTTGCAGGCTTCAAGCAGCGAGAGCGTAAATTCGGCCTGGCACAGCGGCTCGCCGCCGGATACCGTAACGCCGCCGGTCTCCCCGTAGTACGGCGCATCCTGCCTGACTTCCTCCATGACCTCCCGTACGGTCATCTTCCTGCCGCAGATTACGCGCGCGCCGGAAAAACAGCCGGATGCGCATTGCCCGCAGCCGATGCATTTTTCAGGGTAGTATAGCTCCTCCGGCCCAAAAGCGATGGTCTCGGGGTTATGGCACCAGGGACACTTCAGCTGGCAGCCCTTTAAAAACACCGTTGTCCGAAGGCCGGGGCCGTCGTGCAGCGAGCAGCGCTGCAGATCCGCAACCATGCCATAAGGCGCTTCCATTAACCGATCTCCCATGCCAAGTTGTTAATAAGCTCCAGCTTGCCGCTGTTGGCCGAGCGGACGCCCGCATCCAAAATCGCGAGCACCTCCAGGTTCACATCCATATCCAAAAAATCGGGCAGCGGCTCTTGTGTATCCATGTGATGCACAAACGCGGCGGTGATGTTCTTGCGGTGCGGCTGGGGCGTAAGCTGCGGCAGCACTTCTACGTTGCCGTAATAATCGCGTATGATGACGGACGGCTGGCCGTCGCGGTCGCCAAGGTAGGCCATGGCTTCGGAGCCGTACAGCTCCGGCCCCAGCGAAGCGGCGTTGGCCGGCACCGTCCAGGAGCCTTCGAGCACCGCGAGGCAGTTGGGGTAGCGCACCATCATCGCGGCGTTGTCGTCCGCATCGGCCCACTGGCTGTTTGTATTACAGCGCATGCCCATTACGGCGGACGCCCGCTCCCCTATGAGCCAGTTGCAGGCCATTGCGCCGTAGCAGCAGAAATCCAGCATCGCGCCGCCGCCTGTTTCGGCTTTGTGCCACCATGTACCCGCCTTTTCGATGGGCGTGGTTTTATCCGAAGTCTCCTCCACGCGCGGGTGGCGTACGCCCTTGCCCAGCGGGCCGGGGTGCGCCACAAGCTGGCGCACCTTGAGCAGCTTACCCAGCCTGTCCTCGTCGAGTATCTGTTTGTATTGGGTCATAAAGGGCATCCACGCCATCGGCCAGTTGACCATCAGCCTGCCGCCCGTTTCCCGTGCGAACCGCGCCATTTTATACCCTTCCGAAAGGCTGACCGCCATGGGTTTTTCCATGCTGGCGGGAATGCCGCGCTTCGCGCACTCCATGAACACTTGCGTATGCAGGGGCGTTTCGGTGTTGATAAAGGCGACGTCCGGCTTCACCTCGTCGAGCATGGCGGTATAGTCGGGATAATGGCGTACGCCCAGCCGCCCGGTAATGAACTCCAAATTCCACTTGCGGGTAAACGGCGCGCAGCCGGGGTGTTCCTGCATGATAGGCGGGGTATCCGCCATGCCGCACAGATCGATTTGGGGGTTATCCAGGCAATCCTGCGCCATATAGAGCGAATGCATATGGGCGGCGCCTATGATCACGGCTTTATAAATACGCTTTGCCATTGAAGTCCCTCTTTCAAGCACAAATTACTTAGACTGCATTCAGCCGGTCACTTCCGCGACGCGCACCTCGCGGCCTTCGCGCGCCGAAATATAGAACGCGTCGATGATGGAAGCGACGTTGAGCGTCTCTTCGGGGCGGATGGGCAGCTCGCCCTCGCCCAGCAGGAAATTCACCGCGTCCTCCAGCAGATAATAATGGCCGGAGAAATCTTTGCCCTCGTGTTTCCCCTCTTTGAATACGCGGGGCGTGATGTTGGCCTGATAGCGGCCAAGGGTGGTATACATCTCCATCTTGGGCAGCGAGATGCCCGCCTTGGTGCCCGCAAAGTTCATGCTGTACTCGTTGGGCAGGTTTACGGCCCAGGAGGTCTTAAAGTTGATGCTTGCGCCGCCGGAAAGACGAACGGAACCGGCCGCGAATTCTTCCACCTCGAATTCCTGAGGCGAGAAGGGGCGGGCATTGTTGACCCCCGCGGGCGCCCCGCTCTCGGCGAGGCTGGTGATGATATCCGTTTCGCTGCGCCCGATGTACGAGGCCATGCTGCCGCTGACCGCTTCCACCTTGGGGCCGCCCATGATCCACAGCACGGAGTCGAACATATGCACGCCCAGGTCGCAGAGCGCGCCGCCGCCGTTTGCATCCATGCGGTGGAAGGTGCCCCATTTGGGAATGCCCCTGCGGCGGATGAGGTTGAACTCGGAATAATAAATATTGCCGAACTCGCCCGCCTGTGCAAGCTCCCGCGCAACCTGGTATTCCGGGGTATAGCGCAGCGTCTGGCAGGCGAAGAGCGTTTTGCCTTTCGCATTTGCGAGATCGAAGAGCTCCTTGGTATCATGATATGTCAGCGCCAGCGGTTTTTCGCAGGCCACATGCGCGCCATGATTGAGCGCCAGCGCCGCCATCGCCTTATGCGAGGCATTGGGCGTGCAAACGGAGACAAGATCCGGCGCAAGCTCGTCGAGCATGCGCGCAGCGTCGGTATAGAAATTGGGAATTGCGTGCCGCTCGGCGGTGGCTTTAGCCGCGTTCCCGTTCAGGTCGCATACGCCGACAAGCTCGACCTTATCGCTCAGATTACGGTAAGCCGGGATGTGCGCTTTGTTGGAAATCATGCCCGCGCTGATGAGCGCAACTCTCAGTTTGCCATTTTTCATATGCCTTCCCTCCACAAATGTGTTATGATGTCGTATCTTATGCACCGTCGGGGCGCATGCCCGGCCGATGCAGCGGCGGCATAGCTTTTTAATTGTTCAGGGACAAAAAGAATTCGGTAAGCACCAGCTTGACCGCGCCCATGGCGCTTTGAATCTCCCCATACGAAAAAGGAAACAATTGCGTTGCCTGAAACGCCGGATCATACAAACGGTGCCCCGCGCGCTCCGTCACCAATGCATAGTATTCGGGGAGCAGTTCCATAAGGCTTCCGCCCAGCACCACGCATTCGGGGCTTACGGTTTTTATGATATTGTCTATCACGAGCGCAAGGTATCCTGCCGCCCGCTCCACCGCATCCACACACAGCGGATCTCCCGCGCGAAACGCGGCAATCATATCCTCCATCGAAATATCGCTGTTCCGGCGCAAACTGCTCGTTTCGCCCGCCGCTACGCGCACGCGTACATCCCGCAATATGGCTTCGCCGGTTGAAACGGCCTCCAGGCAGCCCGCGTCCCCGCAGCCGCAAAGGGGGCCGCCGGGCAGCACCGTGATGTGGCCGATCTCCGCCGCGCAGTTGTTCAGGCCGTAATAGACCTCGCCGTCGATGATAAGGCCGCCGCCGATACCGATGGTGTTGACCATTACCGCCTGTATGCTCGAAAACGTGCGGCAGTTTTCGGAATCAAGCTCCGCCATGGCGCAGCCGACGGAATCGCGGTCGAAAAATACGGGGATGCCCAGCCGGTCGGAAACCAGCTTGCGGATGGGTACCTCGCCCCGCCACTTGAAATTGGGTGAGTTAATCATAACGCCGCGCTCGCGATCATACGGGCCTGCCGACATAATGCCGATACCCAGCACGGATTCCCGCGTGGCGCCCGAGAGATCCATGAGCCGGCGCACCAAATCGCACAAGGCAGCCACCGTAGTTTCCACGGGGCTGCCCTGCATGAGCCTGTGCACGGCGCGGTGGCGCACCTCGCCGGAAAATCCGGTAATAATGCCTATGATCCTGTCGGCGCTTAGCTCAACGCCAACGATCCATGCCTTGTTTTCGTTGATCTCCAGTATGATGGGCTTGCGTCCGCAATCGGATTCGCCTTCGCCCGTCTCGATGATATAGCCTTCCTCCAGCAGCCGGTTGGCGATATTGGTAACCGTCGACGGCGTAAGCCCGGTGACCTCCGCCAGTTCCTTGCGGGAAACGTGGCGCAGATCGAATATGGTTCTGAGTATAAGGCTCAGATTGCTTTTTTGCATCGTCCGGTTATTGATCGTTTTATGTTTCATACGGATGTAGTTCCTTATATTGTTGGACTCGACCGGTAACTTCGGGTATACGCTGATGATGGGAAGCGATTAGTTTTTGCATTGCATTATTTAATAATAGTATACACCAACCCTTCCACCCGTTCAATAGGCGAAAGGGGTGATGCAAAAAACTTTTCCTATTACCAATCCGTCACGATAGGCTCTTCCGTGCGTAAAACTTCCAATGCCTGCTGCACGCGGGTCAGGAACATCTCCCGCATGGCAACTTCCGTTACGCCGTTGATGCTTACATACAGCCGCCTTGCGTCGCCCGGGTACAGCTTCAACACATCCGGCTGTTTTTGTTCGTTGAGGTAGGTATAGGTTAGCGTTAAGAGCGGCTCGCCTTCCGTTTGGACATCCGTAAGCAGCGTGCCGTCGTGTGCTGCGCTGGTCAGGAGCTTATACAGGGTGCGGAAGCGTTCAATGTCCAGCGCTTCGCCGTTGCAGGCAACCTGTTTATCCGCATTGGTTTTGCCGGTAATGACGAAGTCATACGTCTTCCCCTCTGTCTCCAGCCGCAGTTCGCTTACATCCAGCATGAGCGGGGACAGGAACCAGCGCACCAGCAGCTTGCCATATTCGATATGCAGGAAGGACGGCTCCGAAACGGCGTAGATCACGCCGTTTTCGTTGCAGGTCATGTAAAACGCATCCCCCTTTTGCAAAAGCGCAAGGCGATAATGCGCCGCATCCGCATCGATGCCGTTTTTCAAATCGAATTCCACCTGCATGGTGGGCCGGTCGAACCCAAACGCCATGATCTCCGCCTGCGTCAGGTTATAGCCCACGATATCGTAGGAAGGAATGCCCAGCAGCCCGCCCATGATATCCAGCGCATAGGTCTGATCCAGCTCATACACGCCTCGGCCCTGCACGATATGCGTAGCGGCGCCGAAGGAGAGCGCCGCAAGCGTGACCTCCGGGCCCTTGCCCGCCACGGCTTTGACCGTGATGGGCTCGTCAAGCGGACCGCCGGTGAACGTTACGTCCAGCAGCGCCGAGAGCGGCGAAGAGAGCGCCAGTTCCGGCGTGACCAAATCCTCCACATACGCCTTCTTGGGCAGCAGGAAGCCCGCGCAGCGTGCCGACTCCATCAAATACACCGCGGGGTCGCCCGCCACGCTGCAGTAATAATTGCCGGTGACCCGCTCGACGCTGCCGATCAAAAGCGTCAGCGTGCTTTCATCCGCATAGGTAACCTCGACCGTGGCGGCAGGCTCGGCAAGCCCATAAACGCCCAATTCATCCGGCGCGGATGCGACCGTACGCAACGCGGAAACGCTTGCGCTGTACGTCAGAAGGTCGAGGAATTCCTGCATATCCACCAGCTCCGCCGGGATATCGTCCACCAGATACCCTTCGCCGGTAAAGGCAATATCGAATGCGCCATATGCGTTACCAATACGGACTTGCTTTACATCCACAGGCGCAAAATCCTTAAATACAGTGCCGCTCTCCTCTTGCGTGACGGGGTTGAGCAAAAGCAAGGCCGCGGCCACGCCCAGCAGCGCCACCGCGATCGCCGTGATCACGACGAGCCTAACCTGCCTGTTCATTTACTGGTACCTCCTGACAAGCCAGATCACGACGCCCGCCGCAAGTATCAACAGCGGCAGTACGCCCGCAAGCAATATTCCCAGCGTGCTTGCCTGCGCGGTGGTGATGGAAAGCGTATCCCCGGCAAGGGATTTGGGCTGTATGTTTACCACATCCGTACGCTCAAAGAGCGTATTGAACAGGTTGAGCATATACTCGCTGTTTGCAAGCGAGGTATTCTGTATGGAGAAGGCGTCGAGCATCGCGGTGGAAGCGGACACCAAAACATTGGAGCGGAACTGCACCATGCCCTCGGTGTTGTGGATACGCTTGCTGGCCATAACCAGCGCGGGCATCGGCCCCCAGCGTTCCGCCTGCTCCACCGAAAAGCTATCCTGCGCGCTGGACGGACGCACGCCGCTGCTTTCGCCGAACTGCAGCAGCACCTCGTTGTAATTGTTGTCTTTGAACGCAAAGAGTACTTCCAGCGGCCGCGAGAGCGGCATCAGCATGGGAGTGGAAGAATCGATCAGCATTTTCTTATACGTTTCATCCACATACTGCGCCACGGGATAGTACGGCTGATACTGGTAGGTAAGCGCGGCGGTGGTTTCGAACACCGCGCCGTCGCCTATGACAATGCCCCATTCCTTCAGGAAAGCTTCCAAATTCGGCAACGCCTCCTGTGTGACGTCCGCCGCATAAAACAGCGTTTTCCCGTATTTGCCGCCGTTATACAGGAAATCGTCCAGCTTCTTTAACACATCCCCGGAAAGGTCGATCTGGGGCGCGAGCAGGACGGCAAGATCATAGGTATCGTCCAGTTCGTCCGTCGTTAAGTTCACCGTGGAAAGCGCATAGTTGTTATCCGTGAGCAGCGCGGTGAAGGCGGGCATATCCGCCACGCCGTTGCCCGCAAGCATAGCGACGCGCACCTGGTCATCGCTGATCACATAGACGATCGCGGAGGTAAGTGCCTCTTCAGCGCGGGAAGAGAGTATGGTCACGCTGCCGGCTTGCGTATAGGTGTAGTTGAACAGGCTGGAAAGCTGCAGCTGCCTGACCCGGCCGCCGCAGGTGACCAGCACGTTCCCTTCGGCCAATGTCAGGTCGGGGTATTTGCTTGCGAACGTCGGGTCGGACACATAATCCACATACTTTAGCTTTACCCGCGGGGAGAGCCTGGGGTATTGCTCCATCATGCGCTGCGCCTGAATGAGGTAAGAGGACCCGCCAAAAGAATCCTCCGTCGACAGCACAAAAATCTCCACATCCTTGTTGAGGCTTGTAAGCAGGGCTTTCGTTTCCGCTCCTGCCTCATACGCGGCGTTTGCGGTAAGGTCGGCGCTCAGCGGATACCGCTGCGCGAGCTGCAATACCACCACGTTAAGAAGGAATGTACCGACCACCAGCAGGCACAACAGCGCCGCAAACAGCAGCTTACGTTTGCGCGATTGCCTGAAGTACAACGCTTCTTCCGGGGTCGCGTACTGTTTATGCAATGTAAACAACTTCTTCATACGCACTCCCTCAGCTCCATCTCTTTTTGTCCAGCGCCGCCACGGTGAAGCAAAGGAACAGTACGCTGATGCTCAGAAAGAACACGATGTTGGGCAGCTCCAGTATCCCCAGCGTGAAGGGGGTATACCGGTCGTTGAAGGACAGGTTGCGGAAAAGCGACTGCAAAAAGCTGCTGTTGACCACCAGGGAGAGCGCGTCCACAAGCATGAGGAACAGGCTGACCACGAAGCCCGTGACCGCAGCTATGACCTGGCTTTCCGTAAGCGCGGAAAGGAACATGCAGATGGAGATGAGCGTTGTACCCAAAAGCAACAGCCCGATAAAGTTGCCCAGTATCACCGGCCAATCCGGTGAGGAAAACAGCGACATCACCGCCGCCTGTATCAATGTGGAGGAAATGGCGATTAAGAACACCGCCACCGCCGCAAAATATTTGCCCAGCGCAATGGCCGTACGGGTAACGGGCGCTGTGAAGAGCAATTGATCGGTCTTGGAGCGCTTGTCCTCGCTCATCAGGCGCATGGTCAGCACGGGTACGAGAAAGAGCACGACGGAAAACATCAGTGCAAAAAGCGTGCCCATATCCGTGGTGCTGCCGAAAAGATTGTAGGTAAAGAAATAGTAGCCCGAGAAAAAGTACATGGCGCAGATGAATACATAGCCGAGCGGCGACTGGAAATATGCCTTGAATTCACGCTTGAGTATGGCTTTCATCCGCATTGCCCCCCTTCTCCTGCTTTTTTTGTTCCTGCTCTGCGATAAGGTGCAGGAAGATATCCTCCAGCGACGCTTCGTTGCCGTGCGTATACAGCAGCGGGAGATCCGCCTTGGCAAGCGCCCGGAATACTTCCGCCCGGATATCCTGCTGCTCGGCGCTTTCAATGAGGTATTCGTAAGCGCCCGGCTCCTTTTCTTCCAGCACCCGCACTTCTTTGAGGCCCGGAATCGCCCCAAGCACGGAAACGACTTGTTCCGGCTTCCCCTGTATGCGCGCCGCGACGCGGTGCGCCGCCAGCACCGTTTTGCTCAGGTTTTCCGGCGTATCGTCCGCGAGCAGCCTTCCTGCGTACAGCACGATGACGCGCGTGCAGATGGCCTGTATTTCCGAAAGGATATGGGAGGAGATGATGACCGTGCTGGATTTTCCGATCTCCTGAATGAGGGAGCGGATTTCTATGATCTGCGAAGGGTCCAGTCCCACGGTGGGCTCGTCGAGTATCAGCACCTTGGGGCTGCCAATCAACGCCTGCGCAAAGCCCACGCGCTGCCGGTAGCCCTTGGAAAGGTTGCGTATCATGCGGCCCGTAATGTGCGTAATGCCCACCTTTTCGCAGATGGCGGCCACATGCGCTTTCCGGTCTTTTTTTACATTCTTCAGGTCGCATACAAAATCCAGGTATTCGCGCACGCGCATATCGCTGTAGAACGCAAGCTGCTCGGGAAGGTAGCCTATGACGCGCTTGGCCTCGCGCGGCTCGCGGAAAATATCGTGGCCGTCAATGGTCACCGTACCACTCGTTGCGCTTAGATACCCGGTCAATATATTCATGGTAGTGGATTTTCCCGCGCCGTTCAAGCCAAGAAGGCCCAACACCTCGCCGGAACGGATATCAAAGCTGACATCGTGGAGCGCCAGCTTCTCCCCATATTGTTTGGTCAGTCCCTGCACATGGATCAAGTGGGTACACCTCGCTTTGCCGTTTAACTGCCGTACGTCGGTCTACAGAAGGCGTTTATTAGATCTGCCGAATGATGCGTATTGCTATATTATAAAAGGCCCTGCACGCATTTGCAAACCATACATCATGGCAAAAGTATGAACTTGGGGTCAGCGCCCTCCCCGACCCATGGTCAGCAGCCGCGCCTCTCCCTCCAATATGCAGCGCTCGCCCGCAGGCATAAACAGCGTGTCGCCCTTTTTGAGCGGCAGTTCCCCTGCCTTGCACCGTCCTTCTATGCACAGCAGCGCCTTAAAGGAGTCCAACGGCGCCGCATAGGGCCGCACGCCCCTGACGCCAACCCCTCCTATGGTGAAATACGGGCAGGCGGCGATGAGCCAAACGCCGTGTTCCACGGCTTTCGCGCCAACCGGCAGCTGCGGCTTTGCCGAAAAACACGATACCTCCAGCGCCTGCTCGATATGCAGCGGGCGGGGCTTACCGTCCGGACCCAGCCTGCCGAAATCATACACACGGTAGGTAACGTCCGAGCTTTGCTGTATTTCCGCCAGCAGTATGCCCGCGCCGATAGCATGCAGCGTACCCGCCTCCACCATGTACGCCTCGCCCGGTCTGACCGGACAGCGGCGAAGAACCCGCTCGACGGTATTGTCGCGGATGCGCGCGGCAAACTCCTCGCGCGTGATATCCCGCTCCACGCCAAGGTACAAAAAAGCGTCCGGCTCGGCTTCGAGTATATACCAAAGCTCCGTTTTGCCGGGGCTGTGCGCGTGCCGCATGGCGTAAGCATCATCCGGATGCACCTGTACGGAAAGGCTTTGTTTGGCGTCGATCAGCTTGACCAATATGGGAAAGGCGTCTTCCCCTGTAAAATCCGCCCCCACCGCTTCGGGGTGCAGGCGAAGGTAGGCATCCAGCGTCATGCCGTCATACTCGCCGCCGCTGATGCGGCTTTTGCCGTTTTCATGTACGGAAAGCTCCCAGCTTTCCGCTACGATGGAAAGCCCGGTATCTTTGCCGTATTCTTCTTTCAGGCGGACGCCGCCCCAAATATAATCCTGATATGCCGGTACGAGCTTCAACATACTAGCCTCCGATTTGAACGGCAAGCCCCAGCGCCCTGCCCGCTTTTGCGAACCCTTCGAGCTGCTCCCGCTGCACGCCGGGCAGATCGCCCGGGGGGTACTCCCTGCCCAGCTTTTGATATTTGCCCTTGCCCAGCGGATGGTAGGGAAGCAAATGCGCCTCCCGCACACAATAGCGTAAGGCAAGCGCGTAAATGCCACGAATAACGGCTTCCTCGTCATTGAACCCGGGAATCACCGGTATGCGCGCGATCACATGCGCGTTTTCGTCGTGAAGCGCCGCAAGCACGGCTAAAAGCATGGGGAAATCGCAGCCTGTCCCCCGCAATAACCTGTCGGGATCGGCATGCTTGATGTCGAGAAGAAACAGATCCGTATATGGCGCCGCCGCCCTGTACCATTTGGGGTCGGCCATACCGGCGGTTTCCACGGCGGTGTGGATGCCCTCGGCCTTAAGCGCCTGCAGCAGCGCTATCGCCGCTTCCGGCTGAAAAAACGGTTCCCCGCCGGAGAGCGTGACGCCCCCGCCGGAGTTGATATAATAGTCCTTATCCCGCAGCAGCCGTTCCGTCAGTTCGCCGATTGTCCAGCTTTGCCCGGCGTAAGAAATTGCCCCGGTCGGGCAGGCCTCGCCGCAGGCGCCGCAGGCAACGCACCTGTCGCGCAGGAAGCAGATACCCCCCTGCCCATCCCACACAGCCGTGCCATGCGGGCAGGCGGCAACGCAGGCGCCGCAGCACACGCAAACGCGGCTGTCATAGAGCAGCTCGCGCGCAGTACGCTGTGTTTCCGGGTTGGCGCACCAGTAGCAGCGCAGCGGGCAGCCTTTGAAAAATACCGTCGTGCGGATGCCCGGCCCGTCGTGCAGCGCAAAGCCTTCGATCTCGGTGATGACCACACGTATATCCGCAAAAACCTTGCCTTGTTTATCCATACAGCACCCTGCTCATGATCTCCTGCTGGATATCCGCCTCCAGGTTGACAAATACCGCAGAAAAGCCGCTCACCCGTACGATCAGGTCCCTGTGCGCGTCGGGATGTTCCACCGCATCCTCCAGCACGCCGCGGTCGATGACGGTAATCATCGCCTGACAGCCGCCCTTTTGGAAATAGGTGCGCAGCAACGCCTTGATTTTATCCCGGCATCCGTTAAAGAGCGCGGGCGTAAATTTCATATTCTGCACCGAGCCGCCATGCAGCCCGGCGTCAAACTTCGCAAGCGAGTTGAGCATGGAAGTCGGGCCATTTTGGTTGGCCCCGCCCTGCGGGTTGTTGGCAGGGTTCATGAATGTGCATGCATACCGCCCGTCGTAAGAAGCGGCGGTGCGGCGGCCCCATTCCGTGTTGAGCTGGTTGTTGCTGATGACGATAAGATAGTACTGCATGCCCGCCGCGATACCGCGCTCACGGATGCCCTGCGCAACGAATTGAAACAGTTCCAGCGCCATACCGTCCGCGCCGGGGTGGTCGTTGCCGTACTTGGGACACTCCCAAAGATCCCGTCTTAAACGCGGCTCACCCTCGAAATTCTTATTTGCCGCGTCCCGCAGCTGCGCCAGGGTATATTTCTTCCGATCGAACACGAGTGTTTTGATAGCGTAGAGCGAATCCGAAGCGTTGATGTTGCCGTAGGTCTCGTTCGTGCCGCCGAGGTACCGTATGCCGCCGTCGAGCAGCGCTTTTCCGCGGGCAAGGCAGTCGTCCGTCAATATGCTGGAAAAAAGAAAGCAGACTTCCTCGTTCATGATCTCGTACGAACGCTGCTGCGCCATTGCGGAAAGATCGAAATAGTAATTGAGCAGCGCCTGATACTGGGCGAATATCTCCTCGAAAGAGGCAAGCTCCTCCGCCTTTTTACAGGGGACGGGGCCGTTCTTGCGGACGCCGTCCATGGGATCAATGCCTTCGTTGAGGCTGATCTGCAGCAACTTGAGCAGATTCAGGCAGGTATTGGGCGTGCCCGTGCTCTGCCCCTGAATGACGAATTCACCGCAGCCAAATGGGACATACTGCTCTGCCGTTTGTTCATCCACCCGCATGGCGCGCATGGCGGCGGGGATATTCACGTCGTCGTTATAGAGCGTGGGGTAAGTCGCGCCCGCGCCGATGCAGTCGAGCGCCGAGTCAAAAATATCCTCCGGCGTACTGCTGTCAAAGCGGAGCGTAAACTGCGGCTCCACAAAACGGTGCGCTTTTGCAACGCACAAAGAAAGGCGCAGGAACACATCCGCCGCCGCGGGGTCGCGCCTGCCCCTGCCGCCCACGATGATGCGGCCGTTGACGGTGGTTCGCCGGTTCTCGATCATGCGCCAGAGCGAACAGAGATAGTCGTATGCCTCCTGCTCGGTGATGCGCCCGCAGTCGAGGTCGGCTTTGAGATAAGGCCCCAGCACGTCGTCCATGCGGCCGTAATTGATGACGCCCGCTAAAAGCGCGTACAGCCAAAAGAGCTGCAGCGCCTCCAGGAAAGTGCGCGGCGGCGCTGTTTCAATGTGCCGCAGCGCGTCGCGCATGGCGATGAGCCGCAGCTTTCTCTCGGGCGGGGCGGATTTCGCCTGTTCCCACGCCATATCCGCATAAAACTCGCAGCAAACTTTAAACAGCTCCAGCGATTCCCTCGAGGCCTGATAAAAGGCGTTGTCGCCCCGCGCCCGTGTAAGCGTGTCTATCCGCTCGCACAGGCCGCCAATACCAATATCCAGCAGCGTCCGGTAATCCAGCATCATGCCGCTCAGGCGCGCGGTGGCGATGAGCGGATACTCGACGTCTATAAACATGCCGATGGTATCGTCGGTGAGCACGGCCTTGCAGTATTTGGTCTTGACATCCTGCTCCAGCCAGTAGGCATAGAGCGCATCCAGACGTGCGCGCGCCTGTTCTTCCGCGAGCTGGCCGCGCAGCGCCTTGAGCTTGTTAAATACGCAATAATGCCCCACACCGCCTACGGAAGTGACACAGCCAAAGCCGACAGGCAGAAAATCCAGCCGCCCGGCAAACAGGTCCTCCGGCTGAATACGGCGAAGCAGCGCGGGGTACAGCGTACGCAGGCAGGCGATTTCCCGCAGGGCCTTGGGCTTTTGCGCCGCGCCCTGATGCGCGGCGGTATACGCCTCCATGATGGCAAGCTGCTCCATAGGCGTTTTTTCAGACGGCAGCTTGACGCTTACCTCTACATTTTGCACCTGTTCCACATTAAAGGCCACTTGCGCGTCAGCTCCTTTCCGCTTGTCAGGCTCGATTAGTGCCTGCTCCGCTCCGCATCCCGCCAGTTGTTCTGATATCCGCTCAAAAGATCCACAAACCGCTTGGCCGTCAAATGCGGGCGTGTGATGGCGCTGCCCACCACGACGGCGTGCGCACCCAGATACAGGCACTTCATGGCGTCCTCCGGCGTGTAAATATGGCCTTCCATCATCACATACGCATCATCCTTGAACTCGCGGCACATGCGCGCAAACTCGCGCATGTTGGGCTCCTCAATGTGCTTTGTCGCCTCGGTATAGCCATACAGCGTGGGCGCCACGATATCCGCCCCCATATCCACGGCGCGGCGCGCTTCGTCCAGCGTGGATACATCCGCAAACAAAATCGCGTCGGGCAGCTCCTTCTTCACTTTGGGCAGCAGCTCGTACGCGGGGCGTCCCGTGGCTGTAATTTGCCCGGTACAGTCCAGCGCTACGATCTCGGCGCCCGCCTTATAGACATTCACCGCCGCCTCCAGCGTCGGGGTAATAAACACGTCGGTACCTTCCATCCATATTTTATGCAGGCCGATGATGGGCAGGTTCACCGCCGCGCGTATGGCGGCGATCTGCCCCGGTGAATTCGCCCTTATACCCACGGCGCCCGCCCATGCGGCCGCCTGCGCCATTTTGACCGGCATATCCTCGGAATAGATCGGATCGTCCCACTGCACCTGGCAGGATACGATCAGGCCGTTTTGAAAAGAGTCCAGCAGCGCACGCTTACGCGCATCGGTGGTTTTCATTGCATGCCTCCCGTTTTCGATTTTTGCTATGATATGTGTGTATGGCTTCATTATAAAACAACGGGTTTGCAAATACAATCAAATATTTGCAAACCCGTGAAATCTTTTCGTAAAAATTGCTTTGTCCGCTATGCGATTAACCGCCCAATACGAAATGCAGCGGTAACCGGGCCGGCTCAAACATGTTACTCTGCTGATATGCAGCTAGTCGATCAATACAAAATTCGGCGGCAGCCGGACCGGTTCCGCGGGTGTGTTACAGAACACCGCGTCAAACTCGCTCAAGCCGCCCACACGGAAAAAGCCCCGCTTTTGCAGCTTGGTCGCATCCAGCAGCAGATAGGAAGAGGACGCGCATTCCATAGCGATTTGCTTCATGCGCATGCATTCCATTTCGGTGGTGAATACGGTATCCGCATGCAGGTCCACGCCGATGCAGCCGATAAACGCATGGTCAAAATGGTATTGGCGCAGCATGTTTTGCGCGATGGGTCCGATGAACATACTGTCGATGGGGTCATACTTGCCGCCGACTATGAACAGGTCGCAGCGGGTATCCGCAAGACGCTGCAGCACAAGGTTGCTGTATGTCACCAACTGCACGCGCTTGGCGTAAAGCAGCTCCGCAAGCGGCGCAATGCTCGTGCCCACATCCAGGAACACGCACTCGCCGTCTTTAACGCGCTCCGCCGCCGCCCTCGCCACAGCAAGTTTTTCTGTGCTGTTGAGCATACGCTTGCCGCGCATAGTCAGCTCGGCGTTATCGATTCTCTCATCCATGCCTTCCGAGCGCATAGCCCCGCCCTGTACCCGCTTGAGCTTTCCCTGCTGCTCCAGCTTTTCAAAATCGCGGCGCACGGTCGCCTCGGAAATATTGAGCTCCGCTGCGATGCTCTTATAATCGATCACACCCAGTTCGTTGAGCCTGTTGAGGATGTACATGCTTCTTGCTGACGCGATCATCGTTCGTCCCCCTATTCGCATTGTGCCGTGCCGGCAGGCTTTTGTGTAAAATCCAACCCAGTTTGGCGGCGCGCTTCATCCATTACGCGCAATGTCAGCAGTGTATCCCGCTGAAAAGCTTCGACGCCATTCCCGCCCCGGATGATCTCTATAAACGTATTAAGCTCGGCGCCCATGCCAAATTCCGTAACGGGTATGGAAATTCGCTCCTCCATACCGCCGTGGCGGCGCAAAACCAGTTCCTTGGGGTTGCATATGTCGTCGATAAGCAGCGTACCGCCCTCCCCCTGCAGCTCGCTGCCGATATGGGAGTCGCTGATCTTAGAATACGCAATCTCCGCGAGCATATCCGGATATTGCGCCAGCATCGCCCCCGCGCCGTCAATTCCGTTATGTAATGGGAATGCCTGCGCCTTTATAGAGCCCGGTTCGCCAAAGAGCGATACAAGCACATGCATGCAATACACGCCGATATCCATCAAAGCCCCGTTTTTTAAAGTCGGGTCGAACGCGTTGAGCACGCGCCCTTCCTTGAACGCATCATAGCGGGAAGAATACTGGCAGTACGCAATCCGCGCAAAACGGAGGGGCGCGATCTCCCGTATATACTTCTTCACCTCGCGCAGCCCCGGTGAGTGGGCGGGCCGCATGGCTTCCATCAGCGCCACGCCGTGTTCGCGTGAAGCGGCGAGCATTTCAAGGAATTCCATCTCGCTGGGCGCGGCGGGTTTTTCCACCAGCACATGCTTTTTATGGGCCATTGCGCGCAATGCCTGCTGCGTATGGAAAGCATTGGGGCTGGCGATATACACCGCGTCGATCGCGTCATCCGCAAGCATGCGGTCAAGATCGTCATACGTCTTTCCAACGCCATACTTCTGTGCAAACTGCGCGGCGCGTTCCATGGTACGCGAATATACGGCTTCGAGCGCAAACGCTTCGTTCTTTTGCGCGGCTTCCAAAAACCACTCGGTTATAAAGTTGGTACCGATAACGGCAAAACGCACTTTTTTCATTACCACTGATCCAAGTAGGCTGCCCCGATGATTCCGGCGTCATTACCAAGTTTTGCGGCAACGACCGGCGGCGCGCCTATCACATCTCCTGCAAATACATATTGTACCACACGAGCGTTGATCCGGTCGAGTAAAAATGCGCCGGCGTTGCTCAGACCGCCGCCGATGAGCACCACCTGCGGCCGGAATACGTTCACAAGGCCGCCTATTCCCGCGGCGACGCAGGTCGTATACCGGTCCACCACACAGAGCGCCGTTTCATCGACCGCCTTGGCGCAATCGAAGGATGTCCGGCCGGATATCTCGCCGCCGTGGGCCGCGGCAAATGCATGCATGGCGCTCTCCGGATGTTCTGCCATGGCTTTTTTCGTCTCCCGTATGAGCGCCGTGACGGAAGCATATGCCTCCAGACAGCCCTTGATTCCGCAGGTGCACTGCTCGCCGCCGAATACGAAATTGGTATGCCCGAGCTCCGTACCCATGCCGTCCGCGCCGCAATACAGCTTGCGCCCAAGTATCAGCCCGCCGCCCACGCCGGTACCCAGCGTAAGCATCAGCACGTCGTCGTATTCCTGCGCCGCACCCGCAACGGATTCGCCGACCACCGCGCAGTTGGCGTCGTTGCCGATATACACGGGCATGGGCAGATGCTTTTCCAGCTCCTGACGAAGCGGAACGTTCTTCCAGCTCGTATTGTTGGAAAACACCAGCCTTCCCGTTTTGGGATTGATGCAGCTTGGCGACCCTACGCCGATGCAGGGAAAATCCGAAAGCCGCAGGCCCGCTTTTTCCGCCACATCACGCGCGGCCTGCGCCATATCGGCCACGACCTCCTCAAATGTGCGCGCCGCGCCCGTTGCTGTGCTGTGCTTGCAAACAATATTGTGCTGTTCATCCACGACGCCGGCTTTGATGTCCGTGCCGCCAAGGTCGACTCCAATGCGATACTTCATACTACTGCTCCTTGCTCCTTATACGCCGACACGCTTGAGGGCCGCATCCACAAAGCCCTTTGCGCGCGCGATATCCCCTTCATCCAGATGCTCGATGATGAGCGGGATATTGGGGTGGTCCTTTGCCAGCAATTCCATATACAGTTCGTAATTGAGCACGCCCAAGCCCGCCGCGGGCAGTTCCACGCCGCCGGAGCCGCGGAAGGTATGGGATTCGTCGGCGTCTATGGCCGCGTGCTTTTCGCTCGTATCCTCCGCACGCCTGCAATCCTTGGCGTGGGCGATCTTCATATAGGGCGAAAGTCTACAGAATATGCTGCGCAGCGTGTCGTCCACATGATCGATATTGGCGTTATTAAAGTAGTTCGTCGGGTCGCAGATCAGGCCCACGCTTTTGCTGCCCGCTTCGCGGAACATGCGCTCCACCTGATCCACCGTACCGATGACGTTGTTTACATAGTTTTCCACAATAAATGTCGCGCCGTAATCCTCCGCATAGGCCGCGATATCGCGGATGATGCCGATCGCTTCGTCGTAGGCCTGCGGCGTGCCGTTTTTATCGTGCCAGACCCAGTCGCTTTCCGGGTCATAGGTGCCTGTCTCGCTGGCGACATAGGGGCAGCCAAGATCACGCGCATGGCGGATCATCATTTTCAGGTAATCGATATTGGCCTTGCGGCGGGCCGGGTTGGGATGCACGAAGTTCGTATAGCCCGAAACCGCGATGACGGGCAAATCCGCATCGCGGAATTTATCGCGAATCAAATTCGCCTTCGCTTTTGTCAGCGGCTCTTTTGCCGCATCGCAATCCTTGAAGGAAACGTCCAACTGTACGCAGGAAAAACCGGTGGCCTTGATGCGCCGTATGGTTTCATCGATGGTGCAGGGATAATAGCCGGTAAAAATGCCTACGCTGATCATTGCTTCTTCTTCCTTTCGCCTTAGAGTGTTCGTTCGCCGCAGAGTTCGCCACACAAGCCGGACACGCTAATATTTTTCTCCAACTCGTTCAAGCGCACGGTACGCCCGGCCTGTATGGAACGATAGCAGGCTTCCACGCAGGCGATGGTGGATACGTTATCCGCCGCGCTGATCTCAGGGCACGTATCCGTTTCCACCGCGCGCAGCAGGCTTGCCATGGTGCCTTCGAACGCATCGGGAAACCACACGGTATCCCACTCCGGCGCAATCCATGCGTTCGGGTAACGTTTGGAGGTGAAACGCAGGCGGCTGGGCATGCGTTTAGGGTAATCCGGCCAGCCGATGCTGCCGTCCGCCATGCCTTCAATTCCCTCGACGCGCCACTTGATGTAAATATCCTTCTCGCAGGGGTCGTTGGGCCACGCCCACACATCGTCCAGGCTGGTGGCCATCATTCCGTCCCCATACTGGAAGGTATACTGCGTAATGCCGTCCACATGCGGGAACCTGGAGCGCGGGTCCGACCGGCAGACGGCCGTAATCCGTTCCGGATCGCCAAAGAGATAGCGGAATATATCCACATGGTGGATGCCCATGCCGAATATCTCCAGCTTGTCGTATTCCTTCAGGAATTCCTGCCAGTGCGGAATGGCCCGCATCTCGATGGTGGCGAGCACGGGCTGGCCCAGCGCGCCTTCTTCAAGCAGGCATTTGAGCGCCCGCATGGATTGATCGTAGCGCATATTGGAATTGACCGCGATCTTGACATTGTGCCGCTCGCCCAGCGCCGCGATCTCCTTCGCATCCGCAAGGCGCATGGCGACCGGCTTCTGGCAGAGTATGCCCTTAATGTTGGGGCGCTTTACCGCCTCGCGCACGATTTCCAGCTGCTGATCCGGCGGGAAGGCGATATCCAGTATCTCTATATTCTCATCCTGTAAAAGCGCGTGCCAATCCGCATATACCGTGGGTATTTGATGCCGCTCCGCCACCTTCGCCGCATTCGCCTCTGTGCGCGAGGCAATGGCAACAGGATTGAAGCCAGCATTGCGGTAGGCTACCAGATGGCAATCTGCCATGATGAAGCCCGCGCCGATACAGCCGATGCGCCAATCCTTCCTGCGGGGCATTTGGGGCTTCGCCGCCTCCTGAAGCCGCCCGATAATGGCTTCCATAAGCAATTCCTCCCTTATGCTTTGTATCAATGTGCTGCGTGCTGAACGCTCAATATGTGTTGCCCGTTACGGCGGGAAATTCGGTTGTTTCGTCGATTTGCGGCAGCTGCAGCCCGCCTGCGGCCTCGCGCGCCTTTGCTTCTTCCAGCATTTCCCTGGTACGGGTGCAGCCAAAGCGCGTGCCGCCGACGGCGCGCACCAGCAGCGCATCGCCGAGTTTGCGCACGCCGCCCGCAGCCTTTACCTGCATGTGCTTTGGCGTGTTCGCCCGCATCAGCCTAAGGTCGTGCATCGTGGCGCCCGAGGGCGCGTAGCCGGTGGAGGTCTTGGTAAAATCGGCACCGGCGGCTGCGCACAGTTTGCACGCGGCGATCTTTTGCGCGTCGGTGAGATATGCGTTTTCCAGTATCACCTTGACCAGCACATTGTGTCGGTGCGCTTCCTCCACCACTGCGCGTAAGTCCGCTTCCACCGCATCATACCGGCCGGAAAGCAGCTGGCCGATGTTCAACACAACGTCGACCTCCTCGCAGCCCTGCTCGATTGCGCGCTTTGTTTCCAGCACCTTGATCTCGGTCAGGTTGGAACCGTGCGGAAAGCCTATGACGGTTGTGACCTTAACCGGGCAGTCTTTCAATATGCTTTGGGCAAGCTCCACATCACAGGGCCGCACACATACCGTCACGCAGCCGTATTCCTTTGCAAGCTTGCAGCCTGCAACAATTTGTTCTTCCGTGAACGCGGGATTGAGAAGGGAGTGATCGATCATCATAGCGATGTCACGCGCAGTAACGGGTACCATAAATTTTGCTCCTTCATATATAATTATTGCTGATTTATAGAATAATATTGAAAGAATGCCTAACGTACTCTGATATAATTATAGTATAAGCGTATCGCTCGCAGCCTGTCTTGTCAACCGATTATGAAATTATTTTTTCACTTGCGCAAACTTTTGTAAGCCATTGCAGAGTTTTGTTGTACTTGATATACTATTGTCATCCACATTCACGATGCAGCCGCATATCCCTTCCAAATCTTTTAAAAGGAGAAACGCCATGACGAGAACAAAAGTTGCTATTTTGGGCGCCGGCTTTATCGCCGAGATTCACGCGGAAAGTTACCTCCGTTTTGTACCCGAGGCGGAAATCGTTGCCAACTTTGCGCGCGATGCGCAAAAGGCCGCGCATTTTGCGCAGGCGCACGGCATACCCAAAAGCTATACCGACGTGGATACGCTGCTCAAAGAATCCGATTGCGATATCGTGGATATCTGCCTGCCAAACTACCTGCATCATGACATCTGCCTGAAAGCCGCGCACGCCAACAAGCATATCATTATCGAAAAACCGCTCTGCCTTACATTGGAAGAGGCCGATGAAATGATCGCCGCCTGCCGCGCAAACGGGAAAAAGCTGATGTACGCCGAGGAACTGTGCTTTGCGCCCAAGTACGAGCGGATACGCGCCATTGTGGAAAGCGGCGCGGTAGGAAACGTATACATGCTCAAGCAATGCGAAAAGCACTCCGGCCCCCACAGCCGCTGGTTCTATGAATCCGGCAAGGCGGGCGGCGGCGTCATGATGGATATGGGCTGCCACGCGCTGGCCTGGTTCCGCTGGATGCTAAAGGGCGCCGCGGCTAAAAGCGTATATGCGGACTTTTCCACCGTCATGCACGATACGGACGGGGAAGACAACGCCATCACAATGGTGGAGTTTGAAAAAGACGGAAAAAAAGTGCTTTGTGTTGCGGAGGACAGCTGGGCCAAGCACGGCGGTATGGACGACCGCATAGAGGTTTACGGAAATATGGGCGTATCCTATGCCGACCTGTTCCGTGGCAACTCCTCGCTGGTCTACAGCGCGCAAGGGTATGATTATGCCAGCGAAAAGGCCGGCGCTACCTCCGGCTGGACATTCCCCGTATTCGAGGAAGCATTTAACCAGGGCTACCCGCAGGAGTTGAAACACTTTGTGGAGTGCGTGCGGGAAGATAAGGAGCCCCTTGTCACAGGCGAGGACGGCCGCGCGGTGCTGGAGCTCATTTATGCCGCCTATGAATCCGCAGGCTGCGGCGCGAAGGTCTCGCTCCCCTTCTCGGCCAAGGCCGACAAGCCCATCGAACTGATGTGGAGAAACCGGAACATGTAAAGCCATTCCTGAGCCAACAATACCGGCATACTTTATGCGGGGCTGCCTCGGATTTTACTCTGAGACAGCCCCACAGACTATCGATAAACCCCTTGGGGATTTCGGGGACCGCTTCGCAGTTCGCAATGGTCGCACCGCTCCCTTAGGAATGGTGCTCCCTTACTCACTGGCCTTCCGCCTCGCTTCATCTGCCACTGGCAGCGCTCGGCTCCGGCTCCCGGAGGCTTCCAACCGCCGCCAGCGACATGTGCGGTGGCGGCGGAAAGCCTTGCTGCGCAAGGCTTTCCTTGCAGGAACAACCGCCCGTGCTCTAGGCATAGATTGTTCCTGTAATCCTCGGTAAAGTGCCTGCGGCACTTTTCCGACAAGCTGTGGGACTGCCTCGGATTTTTACTCTGAGGCAGCCCTATTTGTATTACAATCCCCGGTTCAGGCGCCGGTTTACAAGCGGGGGATGCTCTTAAGAAAGCGCATATTCTTCAGCCCTCACGGCCATATGCCGTTACTAAACGCATCGCCAGGGAACATTAGCGCTAAGCATTTCAGGAAAAAAAACGATAGTTACATTGGAGGATAGTTCTGTTATGACAATACATGGGCGATAGTACTGCAGCAATACTTGATGACGGGTGTTGCGCATTTCATATATTTAATTTTATCGTCATAAGAGGTGTAATGCATGAAAAAGCTCAACAACTTGAAGAAATCCGGCAACCTGAAAAAGTCCAACGATTTGGATGAGGCAAATAACCTAAACAAATCCGACGATGTAACGGAGTTCAACAAGCCTGAATCGCCCAACCAACCGGAAGAAGCCGCCTGTGCGGAAGAATCCGATATCGTAAAAAAGCCTGTCAAGCCGAAAAAACCCGCCAAATCAAGAAAATCCCGCAAGCCCAAGAAATTCAGAAACCTGAAAATCGGGACAAAGCTCATCGTAAAATGTGTTTGCGCATTGTTTGTGGTACTCTTGGGTGCGCTCACTATTATCATGTCTATCACGGCAAACGCCGCAACGCAAAGCGCGGAAAACAACCTGAACGCGCTGGCGCAGCGAAATGCCGCCATGATCGAAGCCGAATTGGATACGACGATGGCTGCTGCAAGGACCATCGCCCAGAGCATGGAGGGGTTTGAAAGCATCAGCAGCAACAACAGGCGAACCATTTACTCGAACCTGTTGCAGAACGTGCTGATAGCCAATGAGAATTTCCTTGGCGTATGGACATGTTGGGAGCCAGATTCTTTGGACAATTGGGACAAACAATTTGGCGGCCGGTTTATTCCGTACTGGCATCGGGTAGACGGCAGCGTTACCTACTCTACCCTTGTGGATTATGACGTAGAAGGTGCGGGCGATTATTATCTGCTCGCAAAAAATTCCGGGGAAGAAACGATACTGGAGCCGTTTGAGTACGAAATCAACGGCGAAATGGTGCTTATGACCTCCGTGGCGGTGCCGATTAGAAACAAGGGCGGCGAAGTCGTCGGCGTGACCGGCATTGATCTTACCATAGACAGCCTGCAAGGCCTTTCGTTCGATGAGGGAGAGTATGAAACGGCGCAAATGTATCTGCTCTCCAATGCCGGCACGATCGTCTACCATTCCGATACAGAAGCGGTGGGGGCCAGTATCCGCGACAGGCTGCCTGACGCGGCCGATGCGATCTTTACGTCTATAAAAGCGGGCGCACAATACAGCTATGACGGCGCATCCGCGACGAGCGCCAATGAAATGAGACGGATTTTCGTCCCGATTGTCGTCGGCAACACCACGACGCCCTGGTCTACCGGGATTGCGGTCGATGTAAGCGAGATCATGGAAAGCTCCACGCAAATGGTACAGCTGCTCATCATTCTGGTAGCCGTCATGCTGATCGTTTTGGCCGTTACGATGTACATCATCATCCGCTCGTCCATCTCCAGACCGATCAAGAAGACGGCGGACTTAGCAAAAGCGCTGGCCTCGGGTGATTTGGAAGCGCCTATCGTTATAAAATCCAACGATGAGATCGGCCAGCTCGGCAGCATATTGGATAAGGAGGTCCGCTCCGCGTTCAAGAGCATTGAGGATGCGCAGGCCGTTGCGGAGAAACGGGCGGCGTATCAATCCTCCGAAGTGAACAAGCTGCTCGTCAATTTGGAAAGGCTCTCAAGGGGAGAGCTGTTGTGCGATATTTCCGTGGCATCCGCCGATGCGGATACCGAGGAGCTGCATGCCCTGTATTCACAGATCAGCGGGAATCTCCACGCGGGAATTGACGCGATCAAGGGCTATATCCAGCAAATGACGTATTTGTTGGGCAACCTCGCCAAAGGAGATATATCCGAGCACATTACATCCGAATTCCATGGCGACTTCGCGGTGTTAAAAGAATCCATCAACCGGATCGTTGAGAACATCAACAGCGTGTTTACCGATATATTGGCTGCAGCCGAGCAGGTGGCTTCCGGCACCCGGCAGGTATCCGACGGCAGCCAGACAATTTCGCAGGGCGCGACGGAACAAGCCAGCTCTATTGAAGAGCTTACGGCGTCCATAACGCAGATCGCCGCGCAGACAAAGCAAAACGCTTTGCATGCAAATAAAGCGAATGAGCTTTCTCTTGTTGCAAAAGACGATGCGGTTTCCGGCAACGAACATATGAAGAGCATGCAGCAAGCGATGGATGAAATCAACGAAGCCTCGGCGAGCATCTCGAAGATCATCAAGGTGATCGACGATATCGCTTTCCAGACGAACATACTTGCCCTTAACGCCGCGGTGGAAGCGGCGCGCGCAGGGATGCACGGCAAAGGCTTTGCCGTGGTGGCGGAAGAAGTCCGAAACCTTGCCGCGCGAAGCGCCAAAGCAGCGCAGGAGACGACCGCACTCATTGAAGGCTCCGTCAAAAAAGTCGATGCGGGCACCAGGATCGCCGATAATACCGCGGCAGTGCTGGAAAACATCGTCAAGGGGGTAGAGGATACGGCGCGGCTGGTCGGCAATATCGCCCAAGCCTCCAACGAACAGGCCACCGCGATCGCACAGGTGAACAGGGGCATCGATCAATTGTCAGAAGTCGTACAGAACAACTCCGCAACCTCTGAAGAAGCCGCCGCCGCAAGCGAAGAACTTTCCAGCCAGGCGGAGCTTTTAAAGAGCATGATACAGCAGTTCAAACTCAAATCCTGACAGGACGGACGATATCGGTTCATTTAAACAAAGCGGCCGCAGGTTTTCCTGCGGCCGCTTTGTTCCGCTCCGGTAAAAGGCCGTTTGGCATCCCGTATGCCAAACGGCGGCTTGCAGCATCCTAAAAGTGCGTGAAAACCCGCGTTTGCCGGAGAGAACGGCTATGTGAAGAAAACACGGCAAAACATCCGAAGCCTGTGTTATTATGAAACCATCCCTATAAAGGAGGCACAAACAGATGCAAATCGCCGTATTGACGGTCACGCTCTATGCCCCGTGGGTACACTCCCTCAAGGAAAAACGAATGGAAGTTAAAAGCCTTGTGTCCCGGCTCAGAAACAAATTCAACGTATCCGCCGCCGAAGTGGACGAGCAGGACATCCATCAGACCATCGTCATAGGCGTTGCGGCCGTTGCCTCCGACCGGGCACAGGCTGACAGCATACTTGAACATGCGCTGCGCTTTATAGAATCCAATACGGAAGCCGAGATACTGCTCGCCGAACGGGAAAACCGATAGCAGAAATGCAAAAGCCGTCCCGCGTTTTATAAGCCGTAGGACAGCTTCATACTCTTCAGAATAAGCGTCAAGAAAGCCGTTTTATTATATGAACTCCTTGCGTGCGGGCAGAAAGTTTTCAACGACAAACGCATGCTCCAGGCAGGTTACACCGTGCGGTTCGTTGGAATCAAATACATAGCTGTCGCCTTCCTCCACGATCACTGAGCTGCCATCCTGCTTAAAGAACTGCATTTTTCCGGAGAGCACATATCCGTTCTGTATTGCCGCATGTGCATGCAGGGCAATTTCCGCACCGGTCTGCAGTTCAAACTGGCACATCATGATTTCTTCGTTGTAGGACATGGTCCTGCGGGTAACGCCGGGCACCTGCTCCACCGCTTTTGTATCCGCCTTCCTGACAAGCCATTTGTTTTCCATACATTTTCCTCTTTTCGCAGCATATGTGCCGATTATTTTCTCTTCAAGTTACCGCAAGTGCGCCAAGATGTCAATCCGGACGCAGTACATTCAAGAATATGAAGGATTGAAAAGATATCGCTTTCTTTTTTCGGAGCCATCGGGTTCTGCCTAAACGTAAACCCCGCGTTCAACAAAGAGCACGGGGTATTGCACACAAGAAAGCCCAGTTAAATCAGGTTAGGACGAATGGCGCGCCTGCGGGCTTCCCCAGAGCCGCCAGCCAGTCCTTCCCCATGCCGTATTCCCTGCTTACGCACGCGCCAGTATGATTCCAAGCAACAGCGCAAGCAGAAGCAGCGCAACAATTATGCCGATGATAATGTCCATAGTGCGCAAAGGCACCTTGATCTTATCATAGAGCTTATAGCGCCGCTTCTGCCCGGGCACGCCGGGAGCCGTATCGTTGAGCTTCTGTCCGTCGGGAAGCTTGAGCGGCGTTGGATCACCCTGCACCGGCTTCATATTACTTCTTGGCAAGATACTTGCGCACGTCGATGGAAACGGCAAGTATAATGATCAGGCCCTTGATGATATACTGGAGGTAGGCGTTGATGCCCAGGAAGTACAAGCTGTAGTTGATGGCCTGCAGTATGATGCTGCCCACCACTACGCCCGGGATGTTGCCAACGCCGCCTGAGAACGATACGCCGCCGATAACGCAGGCGGAGATGGCATCCAGCTCGTAGTTAATGCCGGTATTGGCGCCGACCGACTGTACGCGGGCCGCCTCCAGGAAGGCCGCAATACCGTAAAGCACGCCTGCCACAAGGTAAACCAGCATGATGGTCTTGGCGACATTGACGCCGGAGACCGCCGCGGCTTCCATGTTGCCGCCTACCGCGAACATGTTCTTGCCCAGCTTGGTCTTGTTCCAGATGAAATACATAATGACCGCAAGTATCAGGAAATAGAATATGACGTAGGGTATCTTGACGGTATCGCTGATCTTGACGGTTTTGTTCACGATATCGAGGAAGGGCTGCTCGAATGTGGACAGCGCCTGCGCCGAGCCCGAGGGCTGCGATTCGATGTAGATACATGTCGCACCGTAAGCAATCAGCTGTGTGCCCAGCGAAATGATGAACGCATGCAGATGCAGCTTGGAAACGCCGAAGCCGTTTATCAGGCTGAACACGACGCCGACCATTATGGACAGGCCCAACGGGATCAGCAAATTGACGGGCTCTGTAATCTGGGGATACATTCTGGATGCGTAGTTTACCGACTGCACCAGCGAAGCGGTAACTGCCGCCGCAAGGCCCAGCACGCGGCCGATGGAAAGATCCGTACCGGCCAGCACAATCAGGCCCGCGCAGCCCAGCGCCAGAATACCCTTGGTGGAAGCCTGCTTGAGTATGTTGATGAAGTTGGACAGCGTGGCGAACTTCGGCTCAATGATGATCACGGCCAGAATGATAATGCCCAATATAAAATACAGCGCGTAATTGAGCAGGAATTCGCCGACTTTTTTGGAGTTGATCTGCCTGACTTTTTCCATAATGCTACCCTCGGTTCAAACGTATTTTGCGGCAAGACGCATGATGGTTTCCTGCTCGCCCTGAACATTTCCAAAATCCCGGCCTCTTTCCACGATACCGCTTACATGCCCGTTGCTCATAACCAGTATGCGGTCGCAGATGCCAAGCAGTTCCGGCATCTCGGAGGATACCATGATAACGCCCTTGCCCTGCTGTGCAAGATTCAATATCAATTGATAAATCTCATACTTCGCGCCGACATCGATGCCGCGGGTGGGTTCGTCAAGCAGCAGCACCTCGGGCCCGGTCAGCAGCCAGCGGCCAATAATGACTTTTTGCTGGTTACCGCCGGAGAGGTATTTGATGTGCGTCTTCTGGCCGGGCGTTTTGACCTGCAGACTATCCACAACCCATGTCGTATCCTTTGCCATGCGCTTGCCCGAGAGCAAACCGTACTTGGAGTACGCGCGCACGTTGGCAATGATGGAATTGAACACTATGCTCATCTCGGGGAACAAGCCTGTGGCGCGGCGTTCCTCCGTAATGAGCGCGAACCCGTTTTTAATGGCCGCCCGGGATGTTTTGTTGTGGATAGGCTTACCGTGCAGCAGCACTTCGCCGCTGCCCATCGTATTGACGCCGAACAAGGTACCCAACAGCTCCGTCCGGCGGGAACCCACCAGACCGGCCACGCCCAGTATCTCGCCTTTGCGCAGTTCAAAGCTGGTATCGATACACGCCGGGGCAAATTTGCCGGAAACGTTCCTCACCTCCAGCAATACTTCGCCCGGCGTATTCGTCTTGGGCGGGAAGCGGTTTTCCATATCACGGTTTACCATCAGCTTGATGATCTCGTCGGTGCTTAGCGACGAGGAATCCCGGGTAGCGATCCACTGCCCGTCGCGCATGATGGTAACCTCCGAGGAGATACGCAAAATCTCGTCTATTCTATGGGAAATGTAGATAATGCCTACATTTTTTTCGCACAGTTTCTTTAAGATCCGGAACAGATGCTCGACTTCATCATCCGTTAAAGAAGAGGTGGGCTCATCCAGCACCAGCACCCTGGCGTCATAGGAGACGGCTTTCGCGATTTCCACCATCTGCCTTTTTGAGACAGAGAGGTTATAAATCATCTCCTTGGGGTCTACGTTAATCTCCAGTTCCTCAAATATCCGCTTTGTCTCATTGTACATGAATTTTTGATCCACAAAACCATGTTTGCTGGGAAACCGCCCCAGCCATACGTTTTCCATGACATTGCGGCGAAGAACCTGATTGAGCTCCTGATGCACCATAGCCACGCCGTTATCCAGCGCATTGCGCGGATTCGTGAAATTGGCGACTTTACCGTCGATTTTTACGGTTCCTGCGTCCTTCTTATAAATGCCAAAAAGGCACTTCATCAAAGTGCTTTTTCCGGCTCCGTTTTCCCCCATCAGCGCATGGACGGTGCCACTTTTCAGTTTAAACTGCGCATGGTCCAGCGCCTTGACGCCGGGGAACCGCTTATCGATATCGATCATTTCAAGCAAATAGGTCTCTTCCATACGTATCACCTTCTGATTAGAGAAGAGGTGCTCGAAATACATGCGTGCTTCAAGCACCTCTTCTTATGGTTTTTTAAGGGTCCGCCCCTTTCAGGAGGCGGTCATAACGCAATTACTCGGTGATCTTTGCGTAGGGAATACGGATGGAGTAACCGTCAGCCGCGAGCTGATAGTCGGTGCCTTCCAGCCAATCCTTGCCCAGCGCGCCATTGATGGCGAGACGGATGCAGGCTCTGCCCATCGCGGCGCCGTCCTGCTGCACAGTAGCGGTCATCTTGCCGGCCTTGATGGCTTCGAGCGCGGCGTCAACCGCGTCCACGCCGATGACGACGATGTTCGGGTCGCCTTCCGCGCCGGTGTTATAGCCAACCGCATTCAGGGCGGCGATCGCGCCCAGGCCCATCATGTCGTTGTTGGCGAATATGACCTCGATCTTATCGCCGAAGCTGGCGAACGCAGCGGTCATAGCGTCCTGTGCCTGCGCCTGGTCCCAGTTGCACACATAGGTCTCGCCGAGCTGTTCGAGCACGAGGCCGTTTGCTACAGCGGTTTCCACGGAGAACTGGCTGCGCGCAATTGCTTCCGGGTTGTTGGGCTCGCCCATGAACATGATGTACTGGAGCTTGCCGTCGCCGTTCTTGTCGATGGAGGCGTCCGCCTTGTACAGGTCGGCCAGGATCTCGCCCTGCATATCGCCTGCTTCACGCGGGGTGGTGCCGATGAATATGGAACCGGGGTCCTTGATGACGGACTGGATGGTGTTTGCCACCGGCTCTTTGTTGTAGAACAGGTAAGGCACGCCGGCATCGAGCGCTTTGTCGACCAGACTCTGGCCGGAAGCGACCTCCGCGAGGTTGATGATCACGAAGTCGGGCTGGGAGCCGAACATGATGTCGGCCTGGTCGTTCTGGGTGGCCATGCTGTCGTTGGCGTCCTGCATCTCGAGGTTGATCTTGATGCCCATTTCGTTGCCGATTTCCTCAGCATACTTGGTCATAGCGGTACGAACGGTGGAGCCATAGGCATCGTCGAACTTCCAGACGAGAACGCCGATATCCAATTCGGTGGGTTGTTCGGCAGCGGGTTCTTCCGCGGGGGCCTGGGGCGCCTCTGCGGCGGGTGCAGTGGGCTCGGCAGCCGGCGCCTGGGGCTGTGTGCAAGCGACCATGGAGCCGATCATCGCCAGGACCAAGAGGATAGCAAACAGTTTCTTCATGGTATTCCTCCTTGATTTGGATGTTTATTGTTACATTAAGGAGCTTGCGCCCATTAAGTATAACCGTTAAATATGCTGAATATGAGGAGGTAAGATTGCATGATGGATTCCGTCAAAGAATTTTCAGAAAGCTCCGGCGCAACGGCTGCGCCGCCTGTGACTATTACTTGTATGCAAAATGCATTAACGTTAATGTATTATACATCCATAACAAATAAATGTCAATACCCTAATGAATTTCGAATTGTTAACAATGCGGACGTCATGTCTGAAAAATATGAATACAACACAGGGCGCGCTTATAAGTGCTTTTTCACAGGAATGCAAAGGAATACGCGTTCCCTGGAGTATTTTGTGTGAGTTTAAGGGCTAATCCAGCGCGCGTACGCTGTGCCTGTCGATCAGGCGCGTATCGATCATCTTCTGGAAATGTCCCTGCGGCGGATGTTCCCCCTGAATGCGTTTTAGGAGAATATCCACCGAGTCGTAAGCAATGCGCGATTTGGAGTTATCAATGCTGCTCAGCAGCACCGGCAGCTTTAAATTGGACTGAATGTAATCGAAACCGACGATGGAAAAATCCTCCGGCACCTTATACCCTTTGAATTGCAGGTAATCCATCAGCGTGAGCGCCACCATGTCGCTGAACACGAAAATACCGGTAAACCGAACGCCCTGACGAAGGATGCCGTCAAACTGCTTCTGGCAGCCGTCGCCTTTGACGGGCACCTGGCAAATCAGTTCCGGCCGTACGGGAATTCCGGCTTCGGCAAGCGCGTCGCGGTATCCCTGGCCGCGTTCATGTGCGCTGGAGTTGTATGGCGGGCCGTTGACAAGCAGTATATCCCGGTGCCCATTTTCAATCAGGTGTTTGGTTGCCTGATACCCGCCCATGCGGTCGTTGGCTAAGACGTAATCCGTCTGCACGTCGAAGGATCGGCGGCCGAACAGCACGAAAGGCACGCCGGAGTCTTTGAGGAACTGCGTATTCCTGCTTGTCTTCTGGGTAGGGCTTATGAGGATGCCGTCCACATTGCGGTTAAGCGCGGTCTGGATCGCGAGGTATTCCGCGTCGTCGTCCTCGGCGGTGTTAAGCAATATTGTGGAGTAGCCGTGCCGCCGCGCCTGCTTTTCCATCTCCTCGGTGATGATGCTGAAATACAGGTTGGAAACATCCCCTATAATGACTGCGATGGTATGCGTATACCCTGAGCGCAGCGAGGATGCGATGGTATTGCTGATATACCCCATTTGCCGGGCGACCTGCTGGATTCTGCCGCTGGTTTCGGATGAGATATCCGGCATGTTGCGCAAAGCGCGGGAGACCGTATTGATGCTGTATCCCGTTTGCAACGCTACATCCTTGAGCGTTGTGCGGTGCTTAGGCCGTGGTGCCATGCTGTTTGCTACATCCTTGTCATGAAATGTGCCGCGGGCGCAATTTGCAGCGGCTCCTGCAAAAAGCCCCTCCTATTGCTGATCATAACACGATTCGTTCCCTTTGTCTAACATAACCCTTGCGCCGATTGCGCTCCCTTTCCGCCTGTATCGGCCGGGTTTATAGTTGCCTGCAGCCTCCTATTTCGTGTATACTAGTATGCACGAAATATATTTTGCAATGTGTTTGTATATTGCAGTAACGGCTTACGGATGTTGCGTTTTTCTTGCACCGGCGTGGGCGGCAGCAGGCTGACTGTAAATGTCCATACAGCCTCCCGCCCGTACCGGCAAACCGGTACGGACAACTTGTGCAAATTCGGATTGTTTTAAGGTGCCTTATTGAAATACCCGAATGCATCATTCGGGTGCATGTGGGAAAGGAGAAACATATGCATAAAAAGCTCTGCGTTGCAGGAAACATGATCGTGGATATCCTCTACCCCATACAGGGGCTTCCCCAGCCGGGCGAGCTGACCACCATTCTGGATGGTATTTCGCGCGCCACCGGCGGCGCCGCCTGCAATGTGGCCATCGACCTTGCCATGCTGGACGATAAGCTGCCGCTTACGATGCTGGGCATGGTAGGCGCGGACGCCGAGGGGGATTTTATACTGGAGCGGCTGCACGCGTACCCGAATATCGAAAGCGGCCTCGTGCTGCGCGAAGGCATGAGTTCCTTCACAGCCGTAATGGCCGATCAAATCTCCAAGCAGCGTACGTTCTTCCACTATCGCGGGGCAAACGCGCGCTTTGATGAATCCTGCATCGATTGGGACGCCGTCGATGCGGATCTGCTGCATATCGGCTATATTCTGCTGCTGGATGCGCTGGATCAGGAGGATGCGGAATACGGCACCAAAATGGCGCGGCTTTTGCATAACGCGCAGCAGCACGGCATTAAAACATCCATCGATGTGGTCAGCGAGGCGGGCGACCGCTTTTTGCGCCTTGTGCCGCCCGCGCTGCGCTATACGGATTATTGCATCATCAACGAGCTGGAAGCCGAACAGAGTACCGGCGTGCCGCTGCGGGGCAAGGACAGCGCGCTTATAAAAGAAAACATACCCGCCGCTCTTAGAAGGCTCAAGGAACTGGGTGTTTCCGCCTGGGCCGTCATACACTGCCCGGAGGGCGGCTTCGGGCTGGACGAGGACGGCGTATATACCGAGGTGGAAAGCCTCAAGCTTCCCCGGGACTATATCAAGGGTACGGTGGGCGCCGGCGACGCGTTTTGCGCAGGCGTGCTCTACGGCGCATATAAGGAAAAATCCCTTCAGGAGGCCATCGTGCTGGGCGTTGCCTCCGCGGCGTGCTCGCTCAGCCAAAGCGGCAGCACGGAGGGCATGCGAAGCGCGCAGGAAGCGCTGGCCCTTTATGCGCGGCTACGCCCAGACTGTCAATAAGCCCCTTGGGGATTCGGTGGCCGCAGCCCCCGGAGGCTTCCAACCGCCGCCAGCGACATGTGCGGTGGCGGCGGAAAGCCTTGCGGCGCAAGGCTTTCCTTGCAGGAACAACCGCCCGTGCCGTAGGCACAGGTTGTTCCTGTAATCCTCGAAAAAGTGCCTTGGCACTTTTTCGACAAGCTGTGCGCGGCTGCGCTAAGTAAGTATTCTTTAAAATTTCAATATCGAGGTAAGAATCATGAAAGCAATCATGTATGGCGCGGGCAATATCGGACGCGGCTTTATCGGCGCGCTGTTCGCACAGTCCGGCTACGAAGTGGCGTTTATCGATGTGGCGGAAGCGGTCATCGAACAGCTCAACCGCGACAAAAGCTACCCGCAGAGAATCGTTTCCAACGAAGGATTCGAGGATATCCTGATACAAAAAGTAAGCGCGATCGACGGACGCGATGCACAAGCCGTAGCCGATGCCATTGCAGAGGCGGATATCATGGCCACCGCCGTAGGTGTCAACATCTTAAAATACATTGTGCCCAACATTGCGGCGGGGCTTAAAAAACGCTTTGAGAACCCGCGGCCTTTGAACATCATCATCTGCGAAAATCTGATGGACGCGAACAAGATACTCGAGGAGATGTTAAAGGCCCGGCTTACGCCCGACGAGCAGGATATGATGGATAAATACGTCGGGCTGGTGGAAGCTTCCATCGGCCGCATGGTGCCCTTGCAGCGCCCGGAAATGCAGGATGGAAACCCGCTGCGCGTATGCGTGGAGCGGTACGACTTTTTGCCGGTGGACCGCGACGCGTTTGTGGGCGGCATCCCGCCGGTCAAAAACCTTGCCCCCTTCTCACCGTTCGATTTTTACATCAAGCGCAAGCTGTATATCCACAATATGGGCCACGCCACCTGCGCGTATCTCGGCCAGATTTTGGGGCATACCTACATTTATGAAAGCATCGCCGACCCTGTAGTGCGGCTGATCGTGCACAACGCCATGCTGGAAAGCGCGTTTGCCCTTTCCGGCAGGTACGGGGTTCCCGCCGGTGAGATTTCGCAGCATATCGACGACCTGCTGCAGCGCTTTACCAACGCGGCGCTGGGCGATACCTGCGCCCGCGTGGGCGCGGACCCCAAACGCAAGCTCTCCCCTGCCGACCGGATGATCGGCTCCGCCACGCTCTGTTTACAGGAACGAGGGCTGCCCGTGTTCATCTGCGTGGGAGCGGCGGCGGCCGTATATGCCTATCTGCAGCAGGGAGGGCAGGCACAGACGCGGGAAAACGCGCAAAACGCGCTCTCTGCAATCGGCGAGGTCGGCGAAGACAGCCCGTTGCTGCCCTGCATACTGGAGCTGTACGGGCTGCTTGCGCAGGGCGTGCCGCTCAAAAATGTGCTTTCCCGCGCGGACGCGCTGCGCGCGCGGGTACGGGGCCGCGTAATTTAAACAACTTTCCGATCCAAGGAGAAAACAATGATACCCGAACGCCTGAACGCCTTGCGTGCGCTGATGAAAGCGAACGGCATGGATGCGTATATCCTACCTACTTCGGATTTCCACGCCTCGGAATATGTGGGCGGACACTTCAAAACAAGGGAATACCTTTCGGGCTTTACAGGCTCGGCAGGCACCCTTGTCGTACTGCCCAAGGAAGCGGGGCTGTGGACGGACGGCCGTTACTTTTTGCAGGCGGAGGCGGAGCTTGCCGGTTCGGGTATCACGCTTTTTCGCGCGGGCGAGCCGGACGTGCCTGAAATACCGGCATTCTTGTGCGAGGCCCTGCCCCGGGGCGGCGTCATCGGCGCGGACGGGCGTACGCTTGCCGCGCGCTTTTGCCTGGACCTGCTGGACGCCTTAGAGGAAAAGCAGGCTTCCCTTGTCTGGGAGAAAGACCTTACGGACGAACTCTGGGCCGACCGCCCGCCGTTATCCAACGAGACCGCATTCCTGCTTGAGGAGCGATATACCGGCGAAAGCGCCGGCCTTAAGCTTGCGCGGCTGCGCAAAGAGATGGCGGCGCGCGGCGCAAATGTGCATGTGCTTACTTCGCTTGACGATATCGCGTGGCTGTTCAACCTGCGCGGAAACGATGTGCAATATAACCCGGTGGCGCTTGCGTATGCCGTTATCGAGGAGGATACCGCTTATCTTTTCCTCGACCAAAGCAAGCTTTCGCCCGAAGCGGCCGGGGCGTTTACCGCCCTAAATGTAACTATTCTGCCTTACAAAAGCATCTACACCTTTATCGCGCGCTATCAAAAACGCGACCGCATACTGCTCGACCCCAGCCGGGTGAATTATGCGCTGTACGCTCCGCTTGCACAGGCGGCGACCCTGGAGGAGGCCGAAAACCCCACCATACTGTACAAAGCCGTCAAAAACGCGGCGATGCTCGCGGGTATGCGCCGTGCGCACGAAAAGGACGGCGCCGCCATTGCGAAATTCCTCTGCTGGCTCAAAACCAATGTGGGGCATACGCCCATCACGGAAATGGCCGCCGCGCAGAAGATGGACGACCTGCGCCTGGAGCAGGGCGCGCTGGGGCCCAGCTTCTCCACCATCGCGGGATACGGCGCGCACGCCGCCATCATACACTATTCCGCCACGCCGCAAACGGATATCCCTCTGGAAGCCAAAGGCTTGCTGCTTGTCGATTCCGGCGGGCAGTATTTGGATGGCACTACGGACGTGACGCGCACCATCGCGCTGGGTCCGGTCACACAAGCGCAGCGGCGGCATTTCACGCTGGTGCTGCAGGGCATGCTGCGGCTTTCGCGCATAAAATTCCCCGCCGGCTGCGGCGGGGAACATCTGGATGTGCTTGCGCGCGCGGCGCTGTGGGAAGATCTGCTTGATTACGGGCATGGGACCGGCCACGGCGTGGGCGCATTTCTTTGCGTGCATGAGCCGCCCGTGCGCATACGCTGGCGTCAACCAGGAGGCGATAAAAGCCGGGCGCTGCAGCCCGGCATGGTCGTATCCGACGAACCCGGCGTGTACATACCGAACAGCCATGGCGTACGCACGGAAAACCTTCTGGCCGTGCAGCGTGCGGGCGAAAGCCAATTCGGCGCTTTTTTATGCTTTGAAACGCTCACGCTCGCGCCCATCGACCTTGACGCCGTCGAGCTTTCCATGCTCTCGGGAGAGGACCGCGAGCAGCTCAACGCGTACCATGTGCGCGTATACGAAACAATCGCGCCGCAACTTTCAGAAAAGGAGCGCGATTGGCTTAAAGGCGCAACGCGCGCGGTGTAATCTTTCTGAACGTATGGAAGCTAAGGCAGCAGCCTTGCAAGCATAGCATCGGCGCTTTTCCCTTCTATTGTTGCGCGAAAATACGCCTTTACCTCGCCATTGTTTTCGCTTATGCCAAAAGCAGGCAGCGTCATTCTTACCGGCGGCGCGTTTTGCGTAAAAACGGTAATTACCGTAGCGACCGCCCCCGGAAAAGAGACGTCGGCCCTGCCGCTCAATTTTATACCGGAAAGCGCCTGCACGATTTCCGTTACCTTGCCCGCATTCTCGACATTTATGGTTTTTCCGCCGGACTGTACCTCGATCCTTTCCACTTCCCGCGAAGGCAGCGACTTTAAATAGTTCGTGTATTCGGCCCTGATACAACCGTTTCTTATGAAAACGGCCAATACGATCAACAGAAAAACACATACGCAATAGACGGCCGCTTTTTTCATACAATCCTCTCTCTGCCTATCGCCCTAAAGCGATGCAAATGAAAAAAGTCCTTGCGGCTTACTGCAGCGATAGCCGCACATGCCTATGTATATGTTGCCAATAAGCCGATAAATCAGCGGGAACTCATCAAAGCTCCGCAAACGTCCTTATAACGGGTGTGAACGCCCTGTACGCAGGGTCGCCACCCGCAAGCAGTACCCCCAGCGCCTGTGCCGCCTGATTGCCCTCCGCCTCAAAATCCGCGCCCATCGCGACGGGAAAAGTCCACTTCTCGCACAAATCGATCTGTTCCTGCAGCACGCCCGGTACGCTGAACACTTCCATATCCGTACGTCCGCGCGCCGCGAGCGCAGTAAGCGCAACCTTCGCAAGCGCGGTGTTTTCAACAAAAACGGCGTCCACCATGCCCTCGACATACCGGTCCAGCTGATCCTCGAAAAAATCCTGCGGGTTTTGTTTCGAGTCCGTCTCATAATGCAGCGCTTTTTTCAGTATCTTCCCCTGCGCTATGCCATCCTGAAAAACGCTGTCCGCAGGGGAACCTTTCCCCTCCAACAACGCGATCAGGCGTACGGGCGTATCATGCGGCGGGTAAGCGAGCGCAGTTTCGAGCGCAAGCGCGGCCGCGTCGCCCGGCTCATACCAGGCATAAGCCGCGCCTGCGGGCGGCACGCGAAACAGCATGTCCGTAATGGCGATACACGCCCCCGTTTTCATAGCTTCCCTTAGTGCGTCAAACGAAGTGCTTTGCCGGGTGCACAATGCCAATATCCCGTCGTACCCGCCATGCTGCAGGAAGGAATCGAACCCCTCCGGCGCGGCCGCCTTTGTAAGCTGCCACCCCATCGCCTGCGCCGCCTGTTCCGCGCCGGAAAAGAAACCCGCTGCTTCTTCTTCGGTACAATCCGCCACGCAAAGTACTGCAAGCGGCGCCGGCGTGGGTATCGGCGCCGGCGTAGGCAGAGGCGCGGGCGTTACTGCAGGCGTAGCCTCCGGCTCAACCGCGAGCGGCGTGCAGCCCGCAAAAAGCAGAAGGCTAAAAAGCAGCAGGCACGAAATCCGTTTCATATGCGGTACTCCTCAAGAAGTTGATAGTACTATCATACCATAGCGTACGTTACGTGAAAACCGCTTCGTCCCTTCCCCCTTGACGAAGCCGGGTGCACGCTATTACTATTATTATATAGAATAGTATTTCTTTTCATCGGTATTATATGAAGCGCAGCTTCCATATTGGGTTATGCTATTCGGGAAAACGATAAAGGATCGCCGCCGTCCTGCAGCGAGCGGGATGTGAGCGGCACGAGAGGTGCGATTGCATGAAACGGCGCTTATGCCTGCTGTTTGCCGCGCTGCTGGCGCTTATGGCTTTTCCGGCCACCGGCGCCGCGCGTGACGAGCTGAAAAATACCGATCCGGACAAATATTATATACTGCTCGATACCAACAATCAGATCGTGACCGTTTACGAACGCGACGACGCGGGCGAATACACCCGCATTGTGCGGCGCTTTCTTTGCACCACCGGCCGCACCGAACTGGACCCTGAAGATCCCGAGGATCAGGGTACGCCCACGCCGCGCGGCATATGGAAGATCGGCGGGCGCGAGCGTTTTGGCAAATTCGCTGCATTCGCGGGCGAATACGCCCGCTATTGGACGCAGATCGTGGGCGGTAATTACTTCCACTCCATTATGTTTGGAAGGCGCGATATCAATACACTCAAGGCTTCGCCCTACCACAGCCTGGGCAACAACATTTCCCACGGGTGCGTGCGTCTGTATGTGGAGGACGCCAAATGGCTGTATTACTATGCCTGCCCGGGCACCACGGTCAAAGTGTCCACCACCGAGCCCCGGAACCGGGAGCTGGCGGAAGCGCTCAAATCCGATCTTTCCTTTAAAAACTATAATGCGCTGCAGAAGGGTTTTTATGATGCGGAGGAGCTGCCCAACTTCACTGCCTGGACGGTTATGGAGGATGCGGATATGCGTACGGGCAACGGCTCCAACGACAGCAGGATCGCCAAACTGCCCCTTGGCACCGCGGTAGAGGTTCTGCAGGTGGGCGACCCGTGGTGCAAAATCAAATACAACAAGCGCGAGGGATATATACGGACCGCGTATATCACATTTGAAGAAGGCGTGATGCAGTCGCGCGAGGATGCGGATATACTGCGCGGTACGACTTACCTGCAGGCAGCGCCCGACAGAAAGGCCGACGTACTCTTTAAGATACCCGCCTTTACCTCCGTCAAGGTGCTCGAGAGCAGCACGGAAGACTGGCTGAAGGTGGAGGTTTGGGGCAAACAGGGGTATTTGCCCGCACGCGTGGTCATCAAGGGCTGGGGCCAGATACGGGAATAGTTCGGATCGATTAAAATCCCATATTACTTGAGGAGGGTGACGGAAATGGATAAGCTGGATTACAAAAAAGCGTACCCGGAACTGTACCTGCCCCCGCGTACGCCCATGCTGATCGACGTGCCCGCAATGCCGTTTATCATGGTGGAAGGCTGTGGCGACCCGAACGAGGAAGACGGCGCATACAGCCATGCGGTAGAGCTTCTTTATTCGCTTTCCTATACTATTAAAATGAGCCATAAGAGCGGCAGCATGCCGGCAGGGTATATCGAGTATGCCGTGCCGCCGCTTGAAGGATTATGGTGGATGAAGGAGGGCGGCGCTCCGGATTTTTTGCATAAGGAGCGTTTTTGCTGGATCTCCATGATCCGCCAGCCCGATTTTGTCACACCGGATGTGTTTGCATGGGCGCAGTCGCAGGTGAAACGAAAAAAACCGGCGCTTACTCCCTCCTTCGCCCGCCTGCAGGCATTTGCCGAAGGATATTGCGTGCAGTGCATGCATATCGGTCCCTATGACGAGGAACCGGCCACCGTCGCCCGTATGGAGCAGTTCATGCTCGGACAGGGGCTCATCCACGATTTTGACGCGCCGTTGCCCGGCGGCCTTTTGCGCCGCCACCATGAAATCTATCTCAACGACCCGCGCAAAACGAGCCCCGATAAAGTAAAGGTGGTGCTGCGCCATCCCGTTGTAAAAAAGAAAACGGATACGCAGTAGGGATCACAATTATCCCAAAATGTTGCTTCACAAATGAAACGGGCTTCAGACAACGCCTGAAGCCCGTTTTTCATATCGTATGCTTTATTAAAACAATGAGAATACATGCGCATTGAACCAGGCGTAGCCCAAATCCACTTCCGGCAGCACCTTCAATTCCATCAGCAGGCCCGCGTTGACCCAGAGCACGCCCAATATGAGTACGATCAACACCACCGGTGTTAAAAAATGCCCTGTGCGGCGGCGCTCGTGCCCTTTCGCCTTTTCCTCATCGGCAGCAGCCTGCGCGGCCTGCCTTAGCATGGCTACAGGCTGGGCTTGTGCCGGGACGGCTGCAGGCTGTTGGGTTTGCGTGGGAATGGCCGCGGGCCGCGCGGACTGTACGGGAGCGGCCGTAGGCTGAGTAGCCTGTACCGGGAACTTTACCACCGGCGCCGCTTCCTGCAGAGCGGGGCGCGGCTTTACGGGCTGCGGCTGCACATTCGGCAGTTGTTTGCACGCGGCCGCAGGCTCCAGTTTCTTGCCCAAGCGCCTTTCCAATTGCACCTCCGTCAGCGCGCTGAGCCAAAAGCCCACGCTGTCTACCTGGTCCGCGCTTTTGAGCTTGACGTACACTTCCTGAAAAATGCTTTTGAGCATCTCGCGCGCCAATTGCTTATCCTGGCACCGTTCCAGCAACGTTTTATAAACGGGTTCGCTGTAGTAAGCAAACAATTGACGGAATGCCTCATCGTCACCCACGTGCATTCGGTACAATAACGCTATATTCTCCATAATTCTCCTTTGCAAACAATGCCGCGTTTTTATAGCCTTCGGCTTTTGCTCGAGATGAAATCAATATCGACCAATCATATACAGTATAATTTTATTGCATTTTTTCCCGGAACGCAATACAAATGATGGCATATTCCGCGGATATCCGGGTAATACGCCGCTTCGGCATTGCCCTGGGGCAAGCTTTGTTCCATCATGATTTTAACAGTTCCCGGTGCCGCCACAATCTTTTTTCAGCCCCAAACCGGCCTTTTAACGGAAAACAACCGTTATTTTATTTCATTGCCGCAGAAAAAAAGCTTATGCGTTTTTGCGCATAAGCCTACAGAAGACCCGCCGGCAAAGCATAGGAGTTTGCCGGCGGCCAGGCGCTTTAGTTAAACAGTTCCGGCGCGATATCGCGGCAGATCGCTTCCAGTTCCGCGTTGCTCATGGCGGTGGTGCGGCACTGCACATACAGGTCGTCCACGCGCGCTTTTATTTTCGCCACCACATCATCTTTTTTGGAGATGGTAACCTTACCGTTCCTGACGGCGGGTATATTCGCATTCATCCAATAGGCTATGCCCGCAAGCCCGCTGTACGCATCCACCACCACGGTGGAAGGACGCCCAAGCAGGGCTTCCGTGTTGAATATGCTGTAAATCTGCTCATCCTTGAGCAGTCCGTCCGCATGGATACCGGCGCGCGTCGAGCAGAAATCCCTGCCCACGAATGGGGTTTGCGGCGGAATGGAATAACCGATCTCCTTTTCGAAGAACGCCGCTATCTCGGTAATAACATCCAGCTTCATGCCTTCGTCCCGCCCTCGCAGGCTGCAGTATTCCATGACCATCGCCTCGAGCGGACAGTTGCCCGTACGCTCGCCGATGCCCAGCAGCGAGCAATTGACCGAAGACGCGCCATACAGCCACGCCGAGGCCGCATTGGTGACAACCTTATAAAAGTCGTTATGCCCGTGCCATTCCAACATGCCGCTCGGGACATTGGCGTAATGCCGCAGGCCATAAATGATGCCTGGCACGCTGCGCGGCAGCGATGCGCCCGGATAAGACACGCCAAGGCCCAGGGTATCGCAGCAGCGGATCTTGATGGGAATCCCCGCTTCGGCGCTGAGCTGGCTGAGCGCATACGCAAACGGCACCACGAAGCCATAATAATCCGCACGCGTGATATCTTCGAAATGACAGCGCGGACGAATGCCGCGGTCGAGCGCCATCCGCACGATGCGCAGATATTGCTCCATGGCCTGCATGCGGGTCATGTTCATTTTTTTGAATATGTGATAGTCCGAGCAGCTTACGAGTATGCCCGTTTCTTCCACGCCGATTTCCTTGACCAGATCAAAATCCTTCTCCGTGGCGCGAATCCATGTGGTGATCTCGGGATACCGGTATCCGCGCTGCTGACATACCTCCAGCGCCTGGCGGTCCTGCTTGCTGTAAACGAAAAACTCGCTTTGGCGGATAACGCCGCGCGGGCCGCCCAGCTCATGCATCATGTCGAAAAGCCGCAATATCTGCGCGGGCGTAAACGGCGCGCGCGATTGCTGACCATCCCGGAAGGTGGTATCGGTGATCCATATCTCCTCCGGCATATGCATGGGCACCGTGCGATAGTTGAAGGCAACTTTGGGCACCTGCTCGTAATAGTACATTTCCGGGAACAGGTTCGGCTCACTGACATCCTGCACCGTATACTTGTAATAATCCTCGCGCAGCAGGTTGGAGTGGTCGTCGAATACGATCTTGCTCATGGGAATCTCCCTTTCTCATATATTATGCATGCGTGCATGCATGTATACAATACAGAGTATTATACACGAAACCAGCCGATAGTCAATGAAAAAATCCGGTAATAGCTATTTTTCACTTCCGGGCAAGTGTTGCGGCGCCGCTTGCCTAACGGGATAAATTGCTTTACACTGTTTTAAGAAAATACATTTGTGTTTAACAGCACATATTTTAGGAGGTTACGCCATGCAGCACCGCTATATTCTGGCGCCGGATTCTTTTAAGGGCACCATGACCGCCGACGAGGTCTGCGATATCTGGGAAGACGTCATTCGCCGGCATGAACCGGAGGCGCGCATCGACCGCCTGCCAATGGCGGACGGCGGCGAAGGCATGGTCAACGCCTATCTTCGCATTTTAGGCGGCGAACGCGTCACCGCCCGCGTTTCAGGCCCGTTGAGCGGACGAATGGATGCGGATTACGGAATACTCCCCGGCGGCGCAGCCGTGATGGAAATGGCCGCCTGCGCGGGCCTGCCGCTTGTGGGCGACCGGAAGGACCCCGAGCGCGCCACTACTTTTGGCGTGGGCGAACTGATACTGCACGCCGCGCAGCGCGGCGTTGCGGAAATACTGCTCGGGTTGGGGGGCAGCGCCACCAACGACTGCGGCATCGGCATGGCGGCGGCGCTTGGGTACCGCTTCCTTGACGAGGCAGGCCGCGTTATCGAGCCTGCCGCAAAAAACATGGGGCAGGTGCGGCATATTGTTCGGCCGGAGCAGCCTATTCCTGTCACCGTAACCGCCGCATGCGACGTGGATAATCCGCTCTACGGCCCAAACGGCGCCACTTACACCTTCGGCATGCAAAAGGGCGCAGAGGGCGAAACACTCCGCACGCTGGATGCGGGGCTAAAAAACATGGCGGAGGTAATCGCGCGCGATCTGGGCGTTGATATTGCCAATCTCCCCGGCGCGGGCGCGGCAGGGGGCCTAGGGGCCGGGATCGCCGCTTTTCTTGGCGGCAGGCTGCAGCCAGGCATCGAGCTGCTTCTGGACGCCGCGGGCTTTGACAGCATGCTCAGGGATGCGGACCTCGTATTTACCGGCGAGGGGCGTATCGATTGGCAAAGCGCGCACGGCAAGGTGCCCGTCGGCGTCGCACGGCGGGCAAAGGCGCACGGTGTTCCTGCAATCGCGCTCTGCGGCGCCATTGGGGAAGGTGTTGAGGCTGTTTACGAGCACGGCATTACCGCTGTGTTTTCGGCCGTACGCTCCGTTTCCGACTTCGCTTCCATTCAAAAAAGCTGCCGTGAAGATATGCGCCTTTTGGCGGATTCGGTGATGCGTATGCTGCATGCGGCCCGGATATAAGTATTGAAAACGACCGTATATCTCAAAAAAATATATACCTATGCAGAATGCGCGAATATATGTGTCAAAATTTACCGAAACCAGTTGATTTTTATGTTGCAATTTTATAAAATAAAGTGATTCCCAATGCATTCATAATTGGTATTTTAGTAAATAGTGTGAGGAGACAGAACATGAGCCAAAACCGCAGGACATGCATCGTCACACACACAGGATGCGATATGACGCCGGCAGCGGCTGCACAGCTTGGCATTCAGATCATACCCGATATTGTAATGTATGACGGTCGCTCTTATTTGAACGGTTTCGAAATTGACGCCGCCGAATTCTACGAACGGCTGCGCTCGTCACGCAAGCTGCCCACCAGCTCGCATCCCAATACCACTATGTTTGCCGACGCGTTCCGCCATGTCAGCAGCAACGATTATGATGAAATTCTTTGTTTAACATGCACTTCCAAAATGTCCGGTACGTATTCGACCGCCACAGTATCCGCGCGCATGGTACAGGAAGAAGGGTTCCCTATTCCCATTTATGTGTACGATACGTTATGGGTCTCGCATGCCATGGGTCTTATGGTGGAGGAAGCAAAACGTCTGGCCGACCAAGGCTATCGCGCGCAGCAGATTATGGAGCTGCTGGAAAACATGCGTCCCCGCGTCGCCATGTATATTATGATGGAAACGCTCAAATACGCCTATATGGGAGGGCGGACCGGCGCCATTGAGCTGATGGCTTCGCAAATGATCGGCATACGTCCGCTGCTGACATTCATTGACGGTCTTTCTCAAAACCTCGCCATACTGCGCAACGCGCGCGAAGGCTTTCGCAATATCGCAAAGCGTTACCAAAATGAGGCCGCCCCCGGCGGCAGCGCCATTGTGTTCCATGGGAACAATGTCCACCGGGCGGAAACCTTATGCAATCTGATTCATACATTCGATCCCGAAGCGAAGCTGCGTATAGAACCCGTCGGGCCAGTCATCGGAATTTACGGAGGCCCGTCGAGCGTCGGCGTCGCCTTTGTGCAGGGGGCATAGCAGTCATGATTTGGCTGCTGCCGGGGGCTGCCGCGTTTGTCTTTTTTCTGTTATTCGATTGGGGTAAGGCCTCGGGTTCGCGCTATGCGCCCGCCGCATTTATTCTGGGCGGTTTGCTGCTCATGGCTTCCACGGTTGCCCTGCTGCTCCCGGGCACCTTCACCGGTCAGCCGCTGTGGCGTAAAGCCTGCGGCATCGTTTCGCTTTTGTGGTTGGCCGCGCTGCTGTACGTGCTTTTTGGGGCGCTGCCCGCAAAGAAGACATACGCCGGGAGCGTAAACGGTTTGCCGCTATGCAAAACAGGCCCTTACGCGCTTTGCCGGCATCCGGGCGGGTGGTGTTTCCTGTTTATGTACCTGTTTTTGTGGTTATATGCATCGGGTACGCAAATGTTTGCGGCGGCTGTATTGTTTTCCGCATTAAATTTTCTGTATATTTGGATACAGGATCGTTATTTGTTTCCGAAATATATAGAAAGTTATGAATTGTACAAGCAGGAGGTTCCGTTTCTGGTGCCGACGCGGCACAGTATACAGGCTTTCCTGAAAAAGGGCTCCGACCAGTCGGCATAGGGAAGGGGGGATGAAACTGTATGACATTCAAGCAGGAGCTTAAGCAGCTCTCCACTGCGCAGGTTTGGGAAAAATACTGCGGCTTTTTAGATATTTCTGTTGAGCAGTTCATGCAGATTCAGCTCCGTCTGCTGCAGGAGCAGCTTACGCTTTACTCACAATGCGAGCTCGGCCGCCGTATCATGGGCGACACTATTCCCGCCACCGTTACGGAGTTCCGTAAAAATGTCCCGTTGACCACCTATGACGATTATGCGGACGTACTGCTGCCCAAAAAAGAGTCCATGCTGCCCGCCCCTCCCGTTGTATGGCTGGAAACCACTTGGGAAAGCGGCAACCGGCCGGTAAAGGTCGCACCCTACACCGAGGAAATGCTGACGGTATCCAAGAACAATCTCCTTGCAACGCTGATACTCGTCTCCTCCACCGAGCGCGGCAAATTCCGCATCACCTCCGGCCAAAGGGCGCTGTATGGCCTGGCGCCGCTCCCCTATGCCACAGGCCTGTTCCCCTTGCTGTTCGCCTCCGAAATCGACCTGCAATTTTTACCGTCCATCCGGGAAGCGCGCACCATGTCGTTTTCCGAGCAAAACCGCGTCGGCTTCCGTCAAAGCTTTGAGCGCGGCATGACTTTGTTTTTCGGTATGAGCAGTATTATTTACGCGATCACGAAAAACTTCAGCATTTCAGGTTCCTTTGACGGCAAAAAACAAAAGCGTATGCTCATACGCCCCAGTATGCTCTGGCGCATACTTTCTGCAAAATACCGCAGCCACCGGGACGGCACGCCCGTGCGCCCCGCGGATCTTTTCCGCCTGAACGGGTTCGTTTGCGTGGGAACGGATACCGCCCTATTCAAGGACGAACTGGAGCGCGCCTGGGGCTGCCGCCCGCTGGAGATTTCAGGCGGCACGGAACCCACCTGTATTGCTACCGAAACATGGAGCAAAAACGGTTTGGTGTTTTTCCCCGACGCCTGCTTTTATGAGTTCATTCCCGAGAACGAAATGCTCAGAAGCTTTGATGAGCCGGGGTACACCCCCCGCACCTTCCTGATGGACGAGCTGGTGGCGAATGAGAATTATGAGCTGGTCGTCACGGTATTGAAGGGCGGCGCGTTCATGCGCTACCGCGTGGGCGATATGTACCGCTGCATCCGTCTGCGCAACGAGCAGGACGGGTTGAACCTGCCGCAGTTCGAATATATCGACCGGGTGCCTACGGTGATTGACATCGCAGGCTTTACGCGCATTACGGAGCGGGCGGTCAACAAAGTGATCGAGGTGTCGCGTCTGCCCATTGTGGATTGGTTTGCGCGCAAGCAGTATGACGATGAGAAGCGCTCCTTCATGCATATGTATGTGGAAATTGCGGAGTCCGCGGAAGGGTATGCCTTTACCAACCAGCAGATCATCCGCGATCATTTAAGCATCTACTTCCGCCATTACGATCACGATTACAACGACCTAAAGCATTTGCTCGGAATAGAACCGCTGCAGATCACGCTGCTTACCCGCGGCACGATCGATTCTTTCCGGAAGGAATACGGCAGACCTATTCGCAAAATCAATCCGCCGCAGCAGGATATCATTAACCTCCTGTATCTTCAAAACGGAGAGGCAGGCCGGGGAGGTGAAGGCTTTTGTCGCTGAAAGAAGCCGTCTTCAGCCTGATTCCGTTCATATCGCTGTTATGTAACTTGTTCCTGTTCTTTACGCTGTTGACAGCGAAGAAGAACAACGTGATCTATGCGTTTATGACGCTGCTTATTTCGTTCATCATGTGGACGGGCGGTTCGTTTTTAACACGCATGGATGTGTACCCGGGCACAATATTCTGGTGGCAGTTTTCCGTCACCGGCATTTGTCTTGTTCCCTATTTTTATTATCTGCTCGCCTGCGCTTATACGAACGAACGCGGGAAGTTCCTCAAAATCCTATGGGGTATACTCACGTTGGCCCTGGTGGTACTCAACCTGCTGGACGTCTTTATTTCGTACCCCACAATTTCCATTGAATCCGGCGTACAGGTTCTGCATTATGATGCATATCCGGCTGCTGTGTTCCCCCTGGTCGTGGCGGGGCTGATATTCTTTTCCGTAGGCCGGTTACTATCAAAAAGCCTGAAAAACGGAAACCTGCAGATGTCGCATTTCCGGCCGTTGTTGATTGGTATTCTTATCATGTTCGCGGGCCTGGTGCTGGATTTGGGCTTTGTGACGGGTACCCTCCCCATCGATACGCTCGCCTGCGCCCTGCACGCAGTGTGTATTTATTACGCCTTGTATAAAAAGCGTGTATATGCGTTAAGCCAGATCACCTCCATAGGCGCAACATACCTGATTTCCATACTGATTACCACGCTGATGCTTATTACGGGTTTCCGCGCCGTAGAGATAAATTTTGAGCTTTATTTCAGCGCGTTTTCCGAATACAAATCCATGGTTATCGCCATATTGTTTTCCATTTTTTCAATACTGATATTCAGCTTGCTCAATTTCCTGCACAAATCATTGTTTATAAAGGACCAAATCGAGCGTGAAAACAAGCTCAGAACGCTGTCCTTTGCAGTCAACAAGACGCTGCAGCTGAGCGAGATCGTCGTGACTTACCTGGATTTTCTGCGCGATACAATCCCCGCAGTACAGATCCACGTATGCCTGCATTCGCCGGAGGAAAAATGTTACCGCTCCACCGCCGATCTTACCAGCCTGAACAAACGGTTCATGCTGCGCGACGACAACTCTCTCGTGCAATGGATGCAGGAGCACGACCGGGCGATACTGTACAGCGAATTCACGCAGACCACGCAATTCAAATCCATGTGGGAGGCGGAAAAGCAGACGCTGCACGGCCTTGGCGCATCGCTGATACTTCCCATCAAATGCGACGATGTGCTGGTAGGACTTACGTTCCTGTCGGAAAAAATCAATCGCCGCAGCTATACCTACGACGAGATCAATTTCCTGGAATCCGTGGTTTCCATCGTATCCATCGCCGTCAAGAACGCGAGCCTGTACGAAACCATACACCGCGAAGCGCAGCGGGATTCGCTCACAGGCCTGTACAACAGGCGCTATTTCAGCAAGCAGCTGGAAGAGGATTTCCAGCGGTCCCGTTCGCACTCCATCTCCACCATACTGTTTAACCTGGATGATTTCCGCCTTTATAACGAGCTTTACGGCAGCGGCGAAGGGGATCGGGTGCTGCAGCGTTTCGCGCAGATACTGCAATCCACCATCGGCAGCCGCGGCACCGTCGCCCGCTACGGCGGCAAGGAGTTCGCCGTGATACTGCCCTTCTGCGGCGCCGCCGTTGCGGAGGAAATGGCCAACCGGGTACGGGAGAGCTTTGCAGGCTACCTGGATCAGACGAACGGCTCTACCCAGAAATTCCTCACGTTCTCCGCGGGCATCTGTGCATACCCGACCTCCGCGGCCAACCCGGATCAGCTGCTCTCCTACGCCAACCTTGCCGTGTATACCGTCAAAAAGAACGGCAAGAACCGCATATTGACCTATACCCGTTCCACCGGCGCGGATGACCCCATGACCGTCAAGAGCAAGGCTTCCATCGTGCAGGAATATACCTCCACCATTTACGCGCTCACGGCAGCCATAGACGCGAAGGACCATTACACATTCAGCCACTCGCAGTGCGTCTCCTCCTATGCGGCGCAGCTTGCCGCGGCATCCGGCTTAAGCGAGGAGCATGTGGAGATCATACGGCAGGCGGGCCTGCTGCACGATATTGGCAAAATCGGCATCCCCGACTCCATACTCACCAAGGAAGGAAAGCTCTCGCCCGAAGAATTCAAGATCATGCGGCAGCATGTGGAACGTTCCATCGAGATGATCCGCCACTTGCCTTCGCTGGATTACGTTATCCCCGTCGTGCTCTCCCACCATGAGCGTTTTGACGGAAAGGGATACCCCCGCGGCATTGCGGGTGAAAATATCCCCATCGGCGCGCGGTGCCTGAATATCGTCGATTCCTTTGACGCGATGGTTTCGCGGCGTTCCTACAAGGCAATCATGCCGGTGGAGGCCGCTCTAAACGAAATACGCGTCAACCTGGGCAAACAGTTTGACCCCGAGCTGGGACTGCTCTTTATTTCCATGATCGAAAACCAGCAGATCAATGTCGTAAGCTATTGATGCCTTTATGTTCACGCGCAATATCCGCATATGCAATAGCGGCAGCTAAAAACGCTGCCGCTATAAGCTGTCAAAAAAGTAACTGCGTCACTTTTTTGAGCTTCACAGGAACCGCCTGCATCTTTGATGGCGGCGACGGCCCGCAGGCCTAGTGTCCGAGACGTCTCCCGCCGAGGACCGGCGGTTCCTGCAGGGAAAGCCTTGCAGTGCAAGGCTTTGCGCTCGCGCCGCACATGTCGCCGCTCGCGAATGAAGCCTATTGCGGCAGTAGTTTGCTAATTATTAAAGAATTTTGACACTCTGTAGCGGCAGCTAAAAACGCTGCCGCCATAAGCTTTTTTCTTTTAATGGGTGTACGTAAATATTTTAATCGCATCGCCCAGATTTGCCTGGAGCGCGTTTTGTATCTGTTTCGCATGCGGGCATGCAAAACCGATGGGATTGCCTTTTGTGATGCAGGAGGCCAGTACAATCGCATCCGCCCCCCGCCTTACCATCTCTTGGGCTCTGGTCACGGCCTTCTTGCCTGGGCAGCCGCCGCAGGTATTCGCGCCAATTACCTCGATATCCTCGGCAACCCCCTCAAAAGCTAACTTTTTTAATTGCATTACTTTGAAACAGGTTGTTGCCGGGCACATATCTTCTGTCTGCATACATCTGATTAATCCTGCCTTCATATTGCTTCTCCCGTTATCATTATGTAGTGTTACACGCTTCAGCCGATTGTTTGCATTATAACACCAGTCACAGGCCAGCGCAAAGCAGGGTTCGTTTTATCGGAAGTTTTGACAATATAAGGCCGGCGGGTTATAATGATATGCAATATTTGGCGGCTGCCCCAAAATGGTGAGCAAACAGCCTTTTCCCTATAAGCAATAAAATGAGGTTCCTTATGAAACAAAAAACGCAGGTTTGGTCGCACCGCGGCGCAAGCGCTTATGCGCCGGAAAACACGCTTCCGGCCTTTCAAAAGGCGGTGGATATGGGCGCGCAGGGAATTGAGCTGGACGTACATATGAGCGCAGACGGCGCGCTAATGGTGATACACGACGAGACTGTCAATCGCACATCAAACGGCAAGGGGCGTGTGGTGGACATGACGCTTGCCGAACTGAAGAAGCTGGATTTTTCCAACAGCTTTACGGATTATGCCGGCGCAACGATCCCAACCCTGCCGGAGGTATATGACCTGATCAAGCCCGCCGGTCTTTTTATCAATGTCGAAATCAAATGCGACGTGGTGATCTATTGGGGCATATGGGACAAGCTGATCGCGCTGGAGCGCGAAATGGGCATGCAGGGCCGCATACTCTATTCTTCCTTCAACCATTATGTGCTGCCCAAGATACGCGAGCTGGACCCGAACGCGAAGATCGGGCTGTTATACAGCGGCGCGCTGGTGGACCCGTGGGTATATGCAAAGTATTTAAGCGCTGACGCCATACATCCCCATTATCTGGCGGCACTACAGGGACCGGGGCTGATAGAAGGCTGCCAGAAAAGCGGCGTCGCCATTCACACCTGGACAGTCAACGATCCCGCCGCCATGCGCAAGCTCGCACAGGCACATGTGGAGGCCATTATTACCAACAAACCGGATGTCGCGCTTGCGATCGTGACCCAGACAGAAAGGGATTGATTATAGGGACGGCGCAAAATCGCCGCCTCTTTTTTCACTTTTGCAAAAGCTGTTACTGCATACCTTTGTAAAGCGCAGTAAGCAGGGTACCGTCCGCATTCTGCGACAATTCCCATATACCCGCTCCCCGGATACCGCTGTCCCGGATATACGCCCCCTTCTTCGAGATGGATTGCGCATCGTCGTACGAGACAAACGTATCGCCGTTAAACAGCCAGGGAACATGCGCATCCGCATGCACAAACCGTTCAAAAGCCGCATTGCTTAAACGTGTGGAAACGATCTGGTCGTAGGAGATGGAAGCGCCTTTTTCGAACGGCTGGTATACCCCGCGGTTGCCGTTGTGTACGCCGCTGAACTGAATGCCGTAAAAAGGAACGCCCATTACGATTTTGGATTTGGGGAACCCGCTGCCCGCCCATACCTTCACGGCATCGTCGCAGCTCCACTGATACTGCGGCGAGGATTCCTTGGGCGTAAACAGCGGCGCGTTGAAATCGGTATAACGATCCCACTGCCCGTGTATGTCGTAGGCCATGATGATGGCGAAGTCCACGTACTTGTGCAGATTATCCAGTTCCACGTTCTTTGCATAGAAAGAACCGGCTGCGCCCGCAAAGGTAAGGAGATAGCCGCAGCCGTCCAGGCTGCCCTGCGCATCCAGCGCAGCCCGCAATTCGGCCATGAGCAGTGTAAAATTGGCTTTATCCTGCGCGCTTGTGACATTCGCCTCCAGCCCGCCGCCGCCGGGATACTCCCAATCGATATCCACGCCGTCGAACCCATATTCCTTGATGAATGCAACCACGCTCTGTGCGAAAGCCGAACGGCTCTCTTGCGTTCGCGCCACTTCCGAGAACCTGCCCGACCATGTCCAGCCGCCGACAGATATCAGTGTTTTCAGGTGGGGATACTGCTTCTTCAATTCCCGCAGCTTGGCGAAATTGCTTGGATCGACCTTGGAATCCCCCATCGCGATTTTGAGGCCGGAACTGATATTGGCAAACGCATAGTTGATATGCGTAAGTTTTTCCGCCGGAATGTCCAAAGGCGAATACCCTTCATAAGCGGCCCAGGACGCATAATATCCGGCAATTACCTTGTCCCGTGTCTGCGTCGGTACGGATGCGGGCGAAACCAGGGCATTCGTTACGGAAAGATATTCCGCATTAACATAGCCTGTTTTTCCGTTATAATTGATCCGGTACCACGGGCCGGTCGCCGCGGTGACGGCATAGGCCGCGCTTTTTAACGCGGTGCCCAGTATCGCATAGCTTGTCCCGGGGCCGCTGCGTACGTTCACACTGCTTGTGCAGTTGACAATCGTGCCGGTTTTTGATTCCGAAATGGCAGTACCCGTCGCCTGCGCCGACAGGAACAGGAAGCTCTTGCTCACATAGCCTTTCTTGCCGTTATACTTGATTTGATACCATGAGCCGGATGTCCCGGTTACGGAATATGTTGCGCCTTTTAACGCAGTCCCCAGTTTTGTATAGCTTGTCCCCGGGCCGCTGCGTACATTCACGCCGGTTGTGCAGTTTACGACCGTACCCGTTTGTGTGTAGGTGTAAGCCAGAGCGGAGACACCGGAAACGCTCAAAACGAACAAGAAAATAGCAGCGCCTATCCATGCAAACAGCCGTCGGGAAAACTTATTCATCTCTATCTCCTGATGCAGTATAGGACGATTTTAGCACAGGAGACAATTGTGCACCATGAATAATATATGTATGAATTACATATATATGTATAACCATTCTGTCGGTTTACATCGCTTCCCTAGTCCGCCACGTCGTATGCCTCCAGTTTGGAAGTGAGCGGGCCGGGCTTATTGTCGCCATGACGGGTCATGCTCATGGTGATAAAGGCGAGCGCGACCATGACCGCCGCATAGGGGAACAGCGTGTAATACCCTACATACTGGAGCAATGCGCCTGAGAGTATGGGGGTCACAATCTGTGCGGCCATGGAGAATGTGTAATAATACCCGGTATATTTGCCGATGCTGCCAAACCTTGAAATTTCCACCACCATGGGATAGCTGTTGACATTGATGGCCGCCCACGCAAAGCCCACCAGCGCGAACATCAAATACAGCGCGGGCGAGAAGCGGCTGGCGACCAGCGCGCCCACTGCAAAGCAGCCGGACAGCAGCACAATGCCTATCAATATCGTCTTTTTTCGGCCTATTTTGGAAGAGAGAAATCCAATAGGAATATAGGATACCACAGCGCCGACAGTGGCGATCAGAAGGCAGGTGGAAGCCTGCCCCACGTCCTGTCCCCACACCTGTGTGGCATATTTGGTAAAAGCGGTGGTCACGGCATTATATCCCATAAACCACAGGAACACCGAGGCGAGTATCAACCCGAGGCTCAGCCGTACGTCGTCCGGGAGCTTTTGCCTGCCGTCCTCTTCCACGGGCTCTGCCTCGGCGGCCGGATCGACGCCGTAGTTGATAGCCCGCATCTGCTGTACAAGTTTCTTCTCGGGAATAGTGAATACCAGTATAACAACCGCAAGCGCCATCAGTACGGCCACTGCGATGAATACGGGCAGATAGTCCGCCTTCATTCCCTCGGGCGTTTTCATAAGGACCGTGATCATTGCAAGCGTGTACACGCCGCCCAAAGCGCCCATCAGATTGATAACGGCATTTGCCTTGCTGCGCAGCGGTTTGGGCGTTACATCCGGCATCAGCGCCACGGCCGGCGAGCGGTACAAACTCATGGAAATAAGCACGAAACCTAAAGCCACGAAAAAGAACAGCAGCGACCGGCTTCGGTCCGCAAAGGGAATCAAAAGCGTAAGCACCACCGCCGCAGCCGTGCCGAAAATGATGAACGGCATGCGCCTTCCCGCCTTATCGCTCAAAGCGCCAAACAACGGCAGCATGAACAGCGCGAGAATGTTATCCAGCGACATGATAAAGCCCGCGACCGTATCACCCAACTTGAATGTGTCACGCAGTATCAGCGGAATAATGCTGTCGTACATCTGCCAGAACGCGCAAATGGAGAAAAAGGCGAGACCAACAAGAACGGTGCGTTTATAATTCAGCTTCATAGCGGCCTCCAAAGAAATGTATATGCCTATTATAAAGCACCGTGCGCCCCTCGTATAGACCTTGGCCGGTCAGAATATTGTAAAAGAAGCCCCCGCTCCTGCATAACAACTTGCGCGGTAACCTCGCCAAAGTGCCAAATGGCACTTTGGCGACACTAAGTCCCCGCCGCAAAAACGCGGCGGGGACTTTGGCATGGCAGCTTATTCTTTTTGTAAGTGGTGTTTGCCCGCGGCAAACACATCGCGAGGATTCCCGAATGCACCATTCGGGTAGTCGGCGACATTGGCGCCCGACATGATGTTCCCACCAGGACGGTTGCTTAAGCCCCCTCCTGTTCCATCATATTATGCAAAGAGCGATTGGTGCGCGTTTTAGGTAAGCACTGATTAAAGGATTGGCGGGAGGATTTTGCGGCCTGCAAGAAGTAAAATCGAAGGAATGGCAGCGCTATTTCGAGATTTTCGCGACGCAGCAGCGCGCAAAATGGTCGTCAAGACAGCGTGCCGAATGAATTAGTGGTTACTTTAGGGTATATTGGGCTTAGGCATCCGTCCGGTCAATGGGCCGGGAAAGATTGATGGGATACTCCACCTTGCTCTTGGGCTTATATTGCGCCAGGCGGCCGTTGGCTTCCAGACGGGATTCTATGCGGAAGGTATGCCCCGTCTGCGGATTCTTCCATTTATAAACCTTCTTCGGGCTTTTATACAGGTATTCGCTGCCTTCCTTGATAGAAGTAAAAAACTGCACGCCTACCCCCGCCATACCTTTGCGGGCGTTGCGCACGTGAAGCTTCTTCATCAAGTCGTAATAATATCCGCCGTCCGACCAGCCGCAGTCCAGCACAAGATACGCGTCGCAGGGGAAACCCGGGTATATCTCCAGCAGCGCCTCCGCAATGCCCAGCTTGTTGGCGGAACCTAAAAACATCTGCGTGTGGCTGCCATGGCCGCTGCGATAGGAATAGTTCTCAGAATTATACGCGACGTCGCCGATCATGGCTTCCTCAAAGGAAGGGATGACAAGGTGCTCACGTATGCCGGACAGCTTGCGCAGCACCCCTTCTTTTCCCGCAAAGAAAAGACCGGTGGACGAATCCGGTACGGAATACCCAAGCTGCCTGTATATCCAGACAATGTACTCCGCACAATCCAGCCCCCCTACAGGGTACTCGCCCACGCCCGTGCGCGTCCACCACCGGGCAGAGAAATCGCTGAACTCGCCGTTGCCGCCAAACTCAAACGGCACGCCCGACACCTTGACGCCGTCGACCTCGGCCACATAGGAATCAATCTCTACATGATATGTTTGTTCATAGGCAAGCACAAAAGGATGATCGTAGGGCAACAGCCGGAAGCCCTGTTCCACAAATTTACGCTCCAGCTTGGTCATACCGTCGGCCTCTGTACGCACGCTGGCAGTTTTTTCAATCAGCCCCGGCTCGGCCGTTTGACGGCCGGAGAAAAACAAGGCTGCGCACAATACGCACAGGACAACTAAAAACAGTAAATCCCGCAGCCACAACCGGTCAATACGATAAGAAAACACGCAGATACCGCCCTTCCCTCACCCTATGTCGTCGATATGAGTCCATTTATTCTATTCAATCACATCCGCTTTTTTTCGTCAAGAAATGAACCGGCGCCGGATATATGCTTTTGATTGCATCAGGCAACCCGGCTTATGCTAAACGTAGCGTTTTCACAGCGCTCGCGTTCGCGGTTGAAGGAGTACCCGGCTGGGCAGAATAGTGCACAGAGTACAAGGCAACTGAAAGGGGAAAGCGATGAAAAGCAGGCTGCTGGAACTCAAACAGAAGAAGCCGATCGCTTCGTTTTACATGAACCGCGAGGAACCGGATGCCATGCGTGTCGGATACGTTACTGCGGTGAACGACGAACACTTTGTGCTGATGCAAATTGGCAGGTACGGTGGATTTGACGGATATTTGCTCAAAGCATGCAATCGTCTGCTGCGCGTGGATGAAAACGGAATCTATGAGCGAAAAATAAAGGCGCTGCAGGAGCATTATCAGACCCAAGCGGCCTTTTTGGATTTTCCCGGTGCAAATTTGCCACTCGAACTATTGCAGTACGCATTGGATAACCGTCTTGTGGTTTCCGTGGAGCTGCTGGAAAGCGGCAGAACCGACATACAAGGCTTCGCAGAAGAGCTTTCGGATGAGCTGTGCGTATTCCGGATTCTGGACGACTTTGGACGCGATGACGGCAGTACAACATGCTATCTTTCGGATATTACCGAGGTATTATGCAACTCTCTGGATGAAGCGAACGTCAAGGCGCTCCATGAAATGCGTTTTTCGTAGGATACTCTGCCGCGCGAATGCGCATGGTATAAGAAGACCGCAAAGGAGGAATTTTCACTATGTCCAAGAACAAAATCGGTAACAGACGGCGGCCGGAAGCAAAGAAAGGGAATATGAATCAATCCTTTGACCAGATCGGTTTGCGGGAGGATGTGCGTGTGGTATACAGCGAAGAGCCCAATCCGCATGATGGTTAATCGTGTTACAGTAATCCGGCATACGAACATGTAGAAGCCCGTCGAAAAAGGCAGAATGCCGCCTAAGAATAAGAAAAATCAGTACGCCACCTAATCCCGCTTATGCTATACTCATGGTACGAGCATGGGAAGAAGGGGGCATATATATGGCAAACTGGAACCCGTGGCACGGATGCCGCAAATACTCTCCCGGCTGCCTGAACTGCTATGTCTACCGCATCGACGCCCGGCACGAGCGGGACAGCTCCCTTGTATACAAAACGGGCGACTTCAATTTGCCCGTGCGCCGCGCGCGCGACGGCAGTTACAAAATATCCCCCGGCAATTGGGTATGGACCTGCTTTACCTCGGATTTTCTTTTGGAGGATGCCGACCCCTGGCGGCCGGAAGCCTGGCGCATGATGCGCGAGCGGAGCGATCTTCAGTTCTTCTTCATCACCAAGCGTATTGTTCGCTTTACGGAATGCATACCGCCGGACTGGGGCGCTGGCTACCCCAATGTGCATGTTTGCTGCACGGCGGAAAACCAGCGCTGCGCCGACGAGCGCCTGCCAATACTCAAAAGCATCCCCGCAGCGCACAAGAGCATAACCTGCGAGCCGCTGCTGACCGGCATCGACCTTTCCCCTCATTTGGGACCATGGGTCAGCCAAATAGTGGTCGGCGGTGAATCCGGCCCCATGGCCCGCCCCTGCCGCTACGAGTGGGTGCTGGATATCCGCAAAGCGTGTATGGAGGCAGGCATTGCCTTCCACTTCAAGCAGACGGGCTACCGGTTTGTAAAAGACGGCGCCTGCTATCTCATCCCCCGCCCGCAGCAGCACAAGCAGGCGAAAAAGGCGAATATCGACTTCCGTCCAAAATAATTCCCTCAGATCGTATCACGTCCCTTACGCAAAGCAAATGCATTTTGCACCGCTATGCCGAAACCAGGCGTTGCGGTATTTTATTATACAATAAAAATATATTTTAAAAATTACTTGACCTGTCGTAGTAATGGTGATATTCTGCATATGCTACGACAGTCGGGGTAAAAAATGTGTGTCAAAGGAAGTGAATCAATGATCAGCAGCGACGTCATGCGGGGTTACAACGATACCATCATATTATATTTGCTGTTGGATCAACCTTCGTATGGCTATGATATTTCCCGGAAAATCCGGGAGCGCTCGGAAGGCAAATACATCATCAAAGAAACCACGCTGTATTCCGCCTTTGAGCGGCTGGAGAAAAACGGATACATCGTATCCTTCTTCGGGGAGGAAACATTCGGCAAACGCCGCACCTATTACCGCATCACGGCCGCAGGCCGCGCCTATTATGACGAGAAGTGCCGGGAATGGGATACGACAAAAGAAGTGATCAATCAATTTATAGTAGTTTAATGGGAGGGTGTAAAAATGGATACCATTCGAAGCTATCTGGACAATATGTTTGCAGGGCTGCCCCGCACCGAGCGCGTGCAGCGGCTTCGCAGCGAACTATTCTCCAATATGGAGGAGCGCTATTCCGACTTGAAATCACAGGGCAAAACAGAAAACGAAGCGATCGGCATTGTGATATCCGAGTTCGGCAATATCGACGAGCTGCTTGCGGAGCTAAACATTCAGAAAGGGGACGCTAATCTGCCCGAGGCCACGCCGGAGCAGGTGGAAAACTATTTCGGATGCGTACGCGAAAGCGCACGGTCCATCGCATGGGGCGTGTTCCTGTGCATCATGGGCCCCGCCATGCTGATACTGTTCAGCCAGTTGTTCGGAGCGGGCTTTATGGGCGTAAGCGCGGAAGCCGCCCCCATACTGGGGCTGATACCGCTGTTCCTCTGCGTCGTGCCCGGCGTGGGCATGATCATTTACGGCGGCATGCGGCTGGAGGCGTATAAAAAGCTGGAGACCGAGACGCTGATTCCAGCCGGTATCCGCATAAAGCTGGAAAGCGAATTGGAAGCGTTTCGCCCATCCCTTATAAGATCCATTATCATTGGCGTTAGCCTGTGCGTGCTCTGCCCCGTGCCCCTGTTCGCGTTTGCGGCAATCGGCAGCGACGTTGCGCCCTATGGCGTGGTTGTACTGCTGTTGTCGGTGGCCTGCGGCGTACAGTTTTTCATCCGCAGCGGCATGCGGCACGAGGGCTATGAGAAACTGCTGAAAATCGGCGATTACAAAATTTCGAAAAAGGAGAGTAAGGTTGTGAGCATCGTAGGTTCCATTGTATGGCCGTTGGCTGTCGCAGCCTTTTTATTCTGCGGCTTTGTCTATAACCTGTGGGGAACCGCCTGGATCATTTTCCCCATTCTCGGCATATTGTTCGGTATATTCAGCAGCGTATATAAAAAGGTAAAGGGCTACGAGGATTAAAGGATTTCACAAAAATAGCCGTTGGCGCAGCGTTACCTGACCGCAACCGATTTTTATAAGGATGGCAATGAGGGGAATATGGCAAGCAACAACGAATTGACACGCTACATGAACGGGGCGATTGAGCAGATGGTGAAGGATATCTTGAAATCCACGCTCCAGAACCCCAGGGAAACCGCATACCTGTTTCAATTACGCACACATACCAAAAGAAATGAAGAAAAGCGCCTTGCACACGAATCCGCAGGGCAGCATATTCCGGCCTTTTTGATCTGCAGCATCACGCACACCTGCAACCTGTTCTGCGCCGGCTGCTACGCCAGGGCAAACGGCCTTTGCGCAGAGACTGCAAAGAAAGAACTGTTGAACGCCGCGCAATGGCGGCGCATATTCGAGCAGGCGGCCGCGCTTGGGATATCCTTCAGCCTGCTTGCAGGCGGCGAGCCGCTGCTGCGCCGCGACGTATTGGAAGAGGCCGCCAAAGTGGAGAGCATTACGTTCCCCATATTCACAAACGGCACGTTGATCGACGAAGGGTACGCCTCGCTTTTTGACGCGCACCGCAATCTTGTGCCGGTATTGAGCATTGAGGGCGGGCCGGAGCGGACGGATGCGCGCCGCGGCAGCGGCACCTACGAAAAGCTGCTCAATACCATGGCGTTGCTGAAGGCGCATAAGCTGCTCTTCGGCGCATCCATAACCGTCACGCGCGAAAATCTTGAAGAAATTACATCCGAAGCGTTTCTGGATGTGCTGCAATCGTTTGGCTGCCGGCTGGTATTCTTCATAGAATACGTTCCGGTGGACCCGTCTACGCGGCATTTGGCGCCCGCGGACGAAGACCGCGCACTGCTGGAGCAACGGCAGGACGCGCTACGCCTAAGCTACCCTTCCATATTCTTTACCTCCTTCCCGGGGGATGAAAAATATATGGGCGGCTGTCTGGCCGCAGGCAGGGGCTTTTTCCACATCAACCCCTACGGTTCGGCGGAACCGTGCCCCTTTTCCCCGTATTCGGACAGAAGCCTTACCGACCACACGCTGCTGGAGGTATTGCAATCGCCTCTGTTCCGCATGCTGCAAACAGAGGGGCTGGTAGGCGGCGAGCATATCGGCGGCTGCGCGCTGTTCGAGCAGGAGGCTTTGGTGAAGCAGTGCCTGCAGCAATAACGCTTGGCTCCATGCGCATTGGATGGTATAAAAATATGATGTAAGCGGCTGCAAAACATGCAGCCGCTTCCTTCTTTTGGCGTAGCTTCAATTCTAATCGCCTGCTGTATTGGCAGGAAAATACCGATCAACTTGGACTCGATTGGGCAGGCTTTTTGCTGATGATACCATCCCCAACAAAGAAAGGATATTAAGTGAAAAACGAGAAGTAAAAGATGATATTGATAGTTTGCGATTTACAACGCGATCACCGCAAGGTATAATATGGATATAAATTCCGTATATTGCCAAATGCATTGCTGTGAAAAATAGAGAAACCGTAAATCATGCGTCTCTTCAACGTACAGGCATTTCCGCAAACTGCTGAAAGCATAGCGCGGCGGCCTAAAGTCAGCCGTATGTGTGATTGGAAGGCGGCGATACTTTGAAAGGAAAGCGGCACAATCTCCCCCGTACCCTTGAAGAACGGTTTCCTCCCTCGGCGCCCTGCGGCTGCGACATCTGCAAAGCCTATTGCCAGCGGCCCGGCTGGTGGTCTGTCAAACAGGCGCAAAAGGCAATAGAGGCCGGATTTGGGCGGCGCATGATGCTGGAAGTCGCGCCCGACTGCTCTTTCGGCGTGCTTTCCCCCGCTTTTCGGGGCTGTGAAGGCGGCTTTGCGTTGCAGGAATACGCGCATAACGGCTGCGGCTTCCTGAAAAGCGGCCTGTGCGAGCTGCACGGCACCGGGTTTCAGCCGCTGGAATGCCGTTTTTGCCACCATACGCGCGCAGGACGGGGGATGGAGTGTCACGCCGCGCTGGAACGGGACTGGAACTCGCCCGCCGGGCAGGCGCTTGTGAAGGTCTGGATCGCCTGCATGGGCACGTCCAGTCCCTCCTCTCCCGTACGGCTGGTACGGTAATATACCCAAAAGCACAAAGACGGCGGCAAAATTATGCCGCCGCCTGTATTTTGGTCAGGAAAGCTCAAACGCGCCGGTATAGAGCTGGTAATACTTGCCCCGCTGGCGGATGAGGTCGTCGTGATCGCCGCGCTCGATGATGCTTCCGTCTTCCAGCACCATAATGGCGTTGGCGTTTCGCACCGTAGACAGCCGGTGAGCAATGACAAACACCGTGCGCCCCTGCATGAGCTGATCCATGCCCTTTTCAATGAGCGCCTCCGTGCGGGTATCGATGGAGCTGGTGGCTTCGTCGAGTATCAGCACCGGCGGGTCGGCGAGCGCCGCGCGCGCAATGGCCAGCAGCTGCCGCTGCCCCTGGCTGAGGTTCGCGCCGTCGCCCGTGAGCATTGTCTGGTATCCTTCCGGCAGGTGGCGGATAAACGAATCGGCGTTGGCAAGCTTCGCCGCGTGCACAACTTCCTTATCCGTTGCTTCCAAACGGCCGTATCGGATATTCTCCATCACGGTGCCCGTGAACAGGTGCGTATCCTGCAGCACCATGGATAGCGAACGCCGCAGGTCCGCCTTTTGGATGGTGTTTACGTCGATGCCGTCATAGAGTATTTTTCCCTCGTTCACATCGTAAAAACGATTGATAAGGTTGGTGATGGTCGTCTTTCCTGCGCCGGTGGACCCTACGAAGGCGATCTTCTGCCCGGGTTTTGCGTACAGGTTCAGGTCGCGCAGCACAGTCTTTTCCGGCTCATAGCCGAATGTGACGTCTTGAAGCCGCACATCGCCGTGTACTTCGGTATAGCTTACCGTGCCGTCGGACGCCGTGCGTTTCCACGCCCACCGGCCGGTACGCTCCGCGCTTTCCTGCAGTTCGCCGGAAGCGCCATACCGCGCATGCACCAGGCTGACCGCGCCGTCGTCATTTTCCGGCGTTTGGTCGATCATATCGAATATGCGCTCCGCGCCGGCAAGCGCCTGCATCACGAAGTTGAACTGCTGCGACACCTGCGTAATGGGTTGCGAGAAGGAACGGGTATACTGCAAAAACGACGCCAGCGTACCAAGGTCCAGCCCGCCCGCCACGGCCAGCATGCCGCCCGCCATAGCGGTCAGCGCGTAATGCACGTAGGAAAGGTTGCCCATAATGGGCATCAGCATGCTTGCAAACGTATTTGCGCCCTGCGCCGAGCGAAACAGCTCGGCGTTGAGGCCCTTAAAGCGTTCCTTCGCATTTTCCTCATGGGAGAATACTTTAACAACCTTCTGGCCCTCGATCATCTCCTCGATATACCCGTTGGCTTCGCCAATGGCCTTCTGCTGGCGGCGGAAATACATGCCGCTCTTTTTGCCCAGAGTTTTCACCACCAGCAGCATCACCACCAGCATCACCACCACCAGTACCGTGAGCAAGGGGCTTAGCACCACCATCACCACAAACACGCTAATTACCGATACCGCCGAGGAGACGAACTGTACAAGGCTCTGCCCCAAAAGCTGGCGCAGGGAATCGGTATCGTTGGTGTAGCGGCTCATCAGCTCGCCATGCGTATGCGTATCGAAGTAGCGAATGGGCAGCTTCTGCATATGCGTAAACAGATCCATACGAATGCTGTTGAGGGAGCTGACGGAGATGGTCAGCATCAGCCGGTTGAGCAGGTAGCTCGCTATGACGCCGATCACATAAACCGTCGCCATCAGCGACAGCATACCCAAAAAGCCCGATAGATCCGGAGACTGCTGCCCCACCAGCGGCAGGATATAGTCGTTGATGAGCGGTTTGAGAAAATAAGTACCCGCTACGGTTGCGCCCGTGCTCAGCAGCACGCACAGCGCCACAAGCACCAGACGTATCTTGTGTTCTCCCATATAGCTGAATATGCGGCGCAGCGTTTTGCCCGCGTTCTGCGGCCTGGCTGTACCCTGCGCACGCATTGGTCCATGATTAGGCCCTGGCATGTTCATCCACCCCCTTCTGCTGCGAGGCGTATACCTCGCGGTAGATTTCGCTTGTACGAAGCAGTTCCTCGTGCGTACCCACGGCGGATATCCGCCCCTCGTCCAGCACCACGATCTTATCCGCATCCATCACGGAAGCGATGCGCTGCGCGATGATGATGGTCGTCATACCGAAAAGGCTTTGCTTCAGGCCGCTGCGGATGCGCCTGTCCGTATCGGTATCCACGGCGCTGGTGCTGTCATCGAGTATCATAATCTTGGGCCGTTTCAACAGCGCCCGCGCGATGCACAGCCGCTGCTTCTGCCCGCCGGAAACGTTGACTCCCCCCTGTCCCAGATCGGTATCATAGCCGTTGGGGAAGCTCATGATGAACTCGTGTGCCTGCGCGATACGGCAGGCTTCGGCAATTTCCTCTTCTGTCGCCGCTTCATTGCCCCACTTCAGGTTCTCACGTATGGTGCCTGAAAACAGCACGTTCTTTTGGAGCACCATGGCGACGGAGTCGCGCAGCGTTTTTAAGTCATACTCGCGCACGTCGCGCCCGCCCACCAGTACGCTGCCCGCCTGCACGTCGTACAGACGCGGAATGAGCTGCACCAGCGTGGTTTTCGCCGAGCCCGTCGCGCCCATAATGCCCACGGTTTCGCCCGGACTGATGGAAAGGCTGATATCGCTGAGCGTCGGCTCCTCGCTTTTTTCGCTGTAGCTAAAGCGCACGTCCCTGAACGTGACGCTGCCGTCCTCCACCTTTGTAAAGCCGCCGTTTGCGGGCTTTACAATGCCGGGCTGCTCATCGAGCACCTCCAAGATGCGCGTATACGACGCGCGGGTGATGACCACCATCATAAACACCATGCCCAGCATCATCAGCGACATGAGTATTTGCGTGGTGTAGCTGATAAAGCTCATCAAATCGCCGGTCAGCATGGTGCCGCCAATAATCTTGACGCCGCCAAACCAGGAGATGGCCAGCATGCAACCGTACATGACAAACATCATGGCCGGCATGATCCAGATGACGATACGCTCCGCGGCAAGCTGCATATCCCGCACGCGCCCGGCGGCCCGGCGGAATTTTTCCGTTTCATGGTCTTCCCGGACAAAGGCTTTGACCACGCGGATGCCGATCAGGTTTTCCTGCACGGCGGCGTTCATGTTGTCGTACTCCGTGAGCATTTTGCGAAAGCGCGGGTACGCGTTAAACATGATGAGCGCCATGATGGCGGCCAAAAGCGGCGCAGCGAGCAAAAATACCACGGCAAGCTCCGCATTGATGGAAACCGCCATGAATATCGCGCAAACGAGCATCACCGGCGCGCGTACGGCCATACGTATGACCATCATAAACGTGTTCTGCGCGTTTGTAACGTCGGTGGTCAGCCGCGTGACAAGGCTAGCGGTGCTGAAGCGGTCGATATTGGCAAAGGAAAAATCCTGTACCTTGTTAAAGAGCGCCTCGCGGATGTTCTGAGCAAAGCCTGCGCCCGCGGTGGATGAAAGCCGCGCGGCCAGCGCGCCGAACACCAGCGATAAGAGCGCCATGCCGATCATCAGCAAGCCTGTCCTTGCGATGTACCCGATATCGCCGTTGGCAATGCCGATGTTGACGATGCGCGCCATCAGCAGCGGAATTGTGACCTCCAGCGCCACCTCGAACACCACCATCAGCGGTGAGAGCAATGTTTGTTTTTTGTATGCGCCGATATATGACGCAAGCTTCCTCAGCATTTTTCTTTTTCCTCCTGCCTGTGATGCCATTGGTGCTTAAGCTTCATAAAGGAGAAGAAATCCATATTCTCCACATCCAGCGACGCGCGGCTCGCCGCTTTATACAGCAGCCGCCCCACAATGCTTTCCAGCACAGCGATTTCCTCGTCGGTAATTCCTTCGAATAGGTTTTCGTCGATCTCTTCAAAACCTTCACGGCAGCTTTGCGCCAGTTGCTCTCCTTTTTGCGTCAGACTTAGGCGCTTGCATCGTTGGTTATCATCCGTCATCCGTTTTTCCAGCAGTCCGTCTCTTTGCATACGCTTGGTGGACTGTGCGATCGACGAGGGCGAAATGAGCAGTGTTTCCGCAATTTCCACCTGTGTGCAGCCCGGATATCTGTGAATATATTCAAGTACATGCAACTGTCCCCTATGCAGCGACAGCTCCTCTGCAACCCTGCGCTGCAGTATTCGCCTGATCCATTGCAGCTTATCCATCTGTTGGACAGTCTCGATATATCGGTTTTCCATGCACATACCTCCTTTGCACGTTTGTTAAGTGCTTCATTATTACGTGCTTATCCATTATGCGCCTGCGCGTTCGTTTTGTAAAGTAAAAACGGGTAGCTGTATTGTGAAAAAACCGTGACGTCATACATGGCGCTTAAGCGTGAAATGGTTACGCCACACAAAAAAGGATATGGTATACTACTATTGAAATTACATACTGCAGTAGGGAGGATCTCATGCTAACGTTCGACGTGAACAGTACATTCCTGTACGCCGTTGCGGGGTTCGTGGTGCTGTTTGTTATTGCGCAATCCGTCTTTTTCCTTGTGAAGGCCTGGCAACGCGCCCGTTTAAAAGGATTTGACGCCAAGGCGCTGCGCCGCATCATGGCCTCAAGCGCAGTCTTTACCATCGCGCCTGCCATTTCCATATTGTTGGGGGTGATCACGCTGAGCAAGTTCCTGGGGCTGCCCCTTCCGTGGCTCCGGCTGAGCGTAGTGGGCGCGCTGACCTACGAACTGCCCGCCGCCAGCGCCGCGGCGGCCGCCACCGCCACGGATATCAGCAAGTCCGTTACCGACCCGCAGGCGTTTTCCACCATCGCCTGGGTCATGACGCTTGGCATTATCCCCGGTCTCATCATTATCCCAATATTCCTCAAGAAGATTCAGGGCGGCATACTGCGCCTGAATACGCGCAACAGCAAATGGGGCGAGGCATTTATGTCGGCTCTCTTTATCGGCATGATATCGGCGTTTCTGGGCATGGTGTTCTCCGACCTTCGCGCCGGGCTGCCCGGCTTCATACCGGTGTTCGTAATGCTGTGTTCCGCGCTCATCATGGGCGTGTGCGGGGTACTGATTAAGCGGTATCATATTGGCTGGCTGGAAAACTATGCGCTGCCGCTGAGCATGCTGGGCGCCATGGCGTTTTCCATCCCCATCACCAACTGGATCGTGTGAAGGAAGGAGCACCGCTATGAAAAAAGAACGCGCTTATTTGGAAATCGTGCATGTCTGGGGCCGAATCTGGATGGTATCCGCGCTGCTCCTTCTGCTGATGGTGCCTGTCATTATCTGCCTGTATTACGGGGTATGGCCGGAAGCTCGTGCGCTGTTGACCGGATTGCTGGGCGTGGTGCCCATATTCTGGACGGTCGCGGTCATCGAGGTATTCACTTACGCGCCAATGTTGGGTTCCGGCGGCTCTTATCTGGGGTTTGTGACGGGCAACATGACAAACCTTAAGGTTCCCTGCGCGCTCAATGCCATGGAGGCCGCCAAAGTGAAGCCCGGCACGGAGGACGGGGAGCTGATTTCCACCATCGCCATCGCCACCAGCTCCATCGTAACGACGCTGATCATTGCCGCCGGCGTGTTCCTGCTCGCGCAGATACGGCCCATATTGGAAGCGCCCGCGCTTGCGCCCGCGTTTGCCAATATACTGCCTGCGCTCTTTGGCGCGCTGGGCGTTGTGCTGGTATCAAAGAACTGGAAGATCGCCATCGCACCGATGGCATTGATGCTGGTACTGTTTTTGCTCGTTCCCTCGCTTGCAGGCGCGGTCGGCGTGCTGGTGCCCGTGGGCGCGCTCATCGCCATAGGCGCTGCCCGCATACTCTTTCAGAAAGGCTGGTTGTAATCAAAGAACCACGGTTCTTTGATTACAACCACCATTTTGCGCCCTGCGATATTTTCACGGCGCTGCCGGAAAAACGCAGATGGCAGAAGCACCATTTTCCGCCTTTCGGCTCACCAGGCTTGGGGTGCTTCCAGTTTCTTGCGTGAGCCGGAAAGGTGAATGGTGCTTGTCAATGTGGATCATACTTGTCGCAATCATCGTACTGTTTTTATTGGTGATATTCCTGCGCGCGGCGATGTTCAAACCCCAGCCGCAGCAGAAAGCACAACCCGTCCCCGTGCGCTTTGACAAAGAGCGCGCGGTCGTAAGCCTGCAGCGCATGGTGCGGTGCAAGACGGTATCCTTCGACGACAAATCGCTCGAGGACGCCGCCGAATTCGAAAAGTTTCAGGCGCTTTTAGCCGAACTGTATCCCCGCCTGCACGAAAATTGCCCGCCCGAGCATATCGGCGCGCGCGGGCTGCTGTTCCGCTGGAAGGGCAAATCGGACGCCGCCCCCTCCGTTTATATGGCGCACTACGACGTGGTGCCCGCGGATGAGGCCGCTTGGCAAAAGCCCCCGTTTTCCGGCATCCGCGAAAACGGCGAGCTGTGGGGCCGCGGCACGCTGGATACCAAGTGCACGCTTTGCGCCGCGCTGGAGGCGGCCGAAACGCTCCTCGCCCAAGGCTTCGTCCCTGAAAACGACATATACTTTTCCTTCGCGGGAGATGAGGAAATCGCGGGCACCGACGCGCCGGATATCGTGGAAGCCCTACACCGGCGCGGCATACGCCCGGCGTTGGTTGTGGACGAAGGCGGCGCCGTGGTCGAAGGCGTGTTCCCCGGCGTCAACCAGCCCTGCGCGCTCATAGGTACGGGCGAAAAGGGCATGCTGAATCTGGAATTCAAGGTCAAGAGCAAGGGCGGCCATGCCTCCGCTCCGCCGCCGCATACCCCGGTCGGCATACTCGCGCGCGCCGTGACGCGCGTGGAAGGCAAGCCCTTCCACGCGCAGCTCACCCGCCCCACGGCGGAGATGTTCGATACGCTGGGCCGCTACTCTACATTTATATACCGGCTGATATTTGCAAACCTATGGTGCTTTTGCGGCGTGCTCAACGCGATCTGCAAGGCAAAGGGCGGCGAACTCAACGCCCTGATGCGCACTACCTGCGCCTTTACCATGATGCAGGGCAGCAGCGCCGCCAATGTATTGCCGCCCGCGGCGAGCGTAGGCGCCAACCTGCGCCTGATGGGCAAGGAAACGGTGGAAAGCGCCGCCGCCTATATTAAGCGCGTGGTCAACGACGACTCCGTGGAGTTGAACGCCTTCTACGGCATGAATCCCTCCCCGTATTCCCGTACGGATACGGACGCGTGGGCGCGCGTGCGTACTGCCATAAAGCAGACCTGGCCGGATGCGCTGGTTTCCCCGTACCTGATGGTAGCATGCAGCGATTCACGCCACTTCTGCCGCATTTGCGACAATGTATTGCGCTTTTCGGCAATGCGGCTCTCCGGCGACGACCGGAAGCGCATACACGGCAACGACGAGCGCATAGAGGAACAGAAGCTGCACGAGGCCGTAGGCTTCTATCTCAGGCTGATCGACAAGAGTTGACGGCTAAAATAAGAGCTGCCCGCCGCAAAATCCGCGGCGGGCAGTTTTTTGTATTGCCTTGCAAAAATATCCTACTTGATGTAAAAGCCTACGATCTGCATATCCACATTAAATGCGATCGTATAGGTGACCGTCTTTTCCAAGTGCTTGGCCTGGACCACGGCGATGGCGTAATCTTCGCCGGTAGTCTTGTCGTTATCGCCCACGACGGCGGCTTTGCCAAAGGAATCGAACGCGCCCGCGCCGGACAATATCTGTTCGGCGCCGGAAGCGATCACCTCTTCGGAAAGCGCCTCACGCAGGTCTTCACGCACCATACCCGTAATCGCGGCATAATCCTGTGCGTTCATCAATTCGACTACGCCCTCTGCAGCTTGGATGACCGCAGCCTCGTCAAACGCGTCGCTGGCCTTTTTCGAACAGCCTGTAAATGCCGTCACAGCCAGCAGCAGGCATACCGTTATGGAAATTATGCGTCTCATTGCTCGTTATCCTCCTCTTTTGTTGGTTCCGTATCCTGCAGTATACCGTTGATCTGTGCCGCCGGCGCATCCTGCGGCACCGGAAAATGCTTTTTTATATGCCATGCCCAGAACAACAGCGCAACGGTGAACACCAACACCATGCCCTCAAGCGCAATCGCGCTCATGGGAATAAACCGGGGCAGTATAACAACCGTTGCATCCACCACGGTATGCGCGAGTATGGCGTAAAGGAGATACTGCCACGGTCTGTTGCGCACAAACCCGGCGAACACCACGACGGACAGGCTGATGTGGATGCCCACCGCTATGATGCGCTCCACACCGCCCAGCGCGGCATTGAGCGGCGTCAGCGCGGCAAGCTGTTGTGTGATGGCTGCGGCATTCTGTGCGGAGCCTGCCACCGCTTCAAGCGTACCGTTGTTTATCGCCGTTATCAGCACGAGCACGTTGATAAGTGAAACGCCGGTCAGCAGCACCGCTTCAATGCCCCCATGGCCAAAGCCGAACGCTACGCTGTCAATGTAGCGCCGGTTCCTTTTGAGCAGCAGCCTGCAGGCAAAAAAGCGCGCGAATTCCTCAAACAACCCCGCCGTAAACCCTAAAAACAGGCCATGCGCCACGGGGTTTGTGGCAAGCATCTGATACCAGAAGGTTTGACCCAGCAGATTTAGCAGCGGAATGCGCAGCAGGATTTGTGAAACGAAGAATGCGAGCGCACCGAACCAGAACGCGCGCCCTATGCGCTGCTTTTTCCCTTGCATCACAATGTAGGAAACGATGGGCAGCGCAAAGCAAATGATGAGACTTACGATTATCCATACCATTACGGATGATGAAACCATAACTACCTCCCCCTCAAAGTACCGCTAGTTTTTCTTCTCTTCAAAATATCGCAGGATTCCGTTATAAATGCCTTTTGCCATTTTCTTTTGGAAGCTGGAATCCGTCAGCTTATAATCCTCTTCTTCGTTGGTCATATGCCCCATTTCGATGTTGATGATGGGCCGTTCGCACCAATTGAAGCCGGTTTGGTCGCTGCGATATGTCAATCCCTTCTTTATGCTGATGCCCGTCGCCTCGCCATATGCTGCAAGCACAAGTTTGGCGGCAGCGGCGCTCTCCGCCTTATACGGGTGCGCCGAAGGCACCAGCATGAAAGCGCCGGCGACGCTTGGGTCGTCCGAGCCGTTGCAGTGCAGGCGGATGCCCAGATCCACCTTCTTTTTGTTGAAAAGCTGTGCGCGCTCGGCATTGGAAATGTCCACGTCCGCGCTCTCGCGCGTCATGATCACCGTCGCGCCCGCGTCCTTCAGCAGATCGCGCAGCAGCAGCCCGACCTTAAGGTTGACCTCGTGCTCGCGTACGCCGGTAAAGCGGCCGTACGTACCGGAGGATACCTTCGCCTTCATATCGGAGGAACCGGGCGCTACCGGTTCCGTATCATGGTTGCTGTGCGCCTGATGGCCGGGGTCCACGCCGATGATTATACCCGCAAGCGGCTTGCCCGCTGCGGCGGGCGTGGGTGACGGCGCTGACGTAGGCGAAGGTATGGGTGAAGGTGTGGGCGAAGGCGTAGGCGAGGCTGCGGGCGTCGGGGGCGGAGACGGAGACGGCGTACTTCCCGGGAGCATTGTCGGCGAGAGTGCGCCCTCAGCCGGATCCGTCTGTGTTGGCGCTCCCGGAGAAAACGTGGCCCTGGCGTCGCTGCCCGGCGCCGCGCCCTGTATGTCCATAGGCAGTTCACCGGCCTTTTCAGGTGCGGGAAGCAGCAGCAATATCCCTGCCGCTGCAACCAGTGCGGCAAGAATAATCAGTACCAGTTTTTTACCCAATCCTGTACGCATATCGTTATATCACGTGCGTAAGCGGCATCATGCAGATGCCCGCAAACGTCGCGGTGAGGGCCAGACGTGTAAAACCGTATTGCCGCGAGGAGGGAATCAGTTCCTCGATCGCGATATACAGCATGATGCCCGCCACTACCCCGAATACAACGCCCAGCAGCAGGTCGTTTAGAAAAGGACGCAGCACCAAATACGCAAGCAGCGCCCCAACCGGCTCGGAAATACCTGAGATAAACGTATACATGAACGCCCGCTTTTTGTTGCCTGTGGCAAAATAGACTGGCATTGCGACGGTAATGCCTTCCGGTATATTGTGCAGCGCAATCGCCACCGCGATGGACAGCCCCAGCTTTACGTCGCTGACGCCCGCCATGAACGTGGCGATGCCCTCCGGGAAATTGTGCACGCCGATGGCCAGCATGGACATCATACCCAGCCGGTACATATTGCCGTGCGATTTCTCTTCGCCCTTTTTATGCTCGTGCGGCACAAGACGGTCCAGCCCTGTCGCAATGAACACGCCGGCAAGAAGCGCGGCGACGGACAGCACAACGCCCATCTGCCTGCCCGCCCAGACGGTAAGCGCGTTTGTGGCGGCGGGAAGCATATCCAGAAAAGAAACGCTGACCATTACGCCCGCTGCAAAACCAAGGGAAACGGTAACGAGTTTCTCGCTCCTGCCTTTGACAAATATGACCATCAGCGCGCCAAGCAATGTGGAAAGCCCGGCGCCAAGCGAAAGCAGCAACGCGCGAAACGCATCCTGTGTCTGCATAAACCCTCCCTCTGTCGTTTCTTTTTATTGCAGGTCTTTTCAAGTCTATTCGCAGACCGTTGACAAAAATTCGCCCAGACGGCGCATGCCTTCTTCAATCACTTCCGGCGTGCTGCTGGAAAAGTTCAGGCGCAGGCAGTTCCTGCCCGCCGCCGGGTCCACACAGAAGGGCGCGCCCGGCACGAACGCCACCTTAATCTCCCGCGCGGCGCGCTCCATAAGCGGCATGGTGTCGATATCCGCCGGCAGCCTGACCCAAACGAACAGCCCGCCCTCAGGCTTGGTATAGGCGCAGCCTGCGGGAAAATACCGTTCTATGCCGCTGAGCATGGCATCAAGGCGTACCTTGTAAATTGGCATAATCGCCTGCAAATGCGGCGGCAGCATGCCCCGCCGGAGAAATTCCGCGCAGATCACCTGTGAAAGGTTGGCGGTATGCGCATCCGCGCATTGCTTGACCAGCATCATTTTGTCGATGATATCCGGTTCCGCCGTCACTGAGCCTACTCGGATACCCGGCGAAACGATCTTGGAAAAGCTGTGCAGAAGCACCACGTTGCCCGCCGTATCAAACTGCTTGATGGGCGGCTGTTCCTGCCCGGAAAAGCGCAGGTCGCAGTAAGGGTCGTCCTCCGCGACGATAAAGTTGTACTGCGCCGCAAGCTCCGCGATTTTACGTCGGCGCGCGGCGGGAATAGTGCGGCCTGTGGGGTTTTGAAATGTGGGGATAACATAAAGCAGCCTGGGCTTATAAAGCCTTGCCTTTTGTTCGAGGTCATCCGTGACGATACCGTCCTCATCCGTTTCCACCGCGACAACGTTTGCCCCCAGCTTCGCGAGCACAGTGAGCGACGCTAAGAAGGTGGGGCTTTCCACCAGCACTGTATCGCCGGGGTTGACGAACGCCTGCGTCACAAGGTCGAACCCCTGCGTGCCGCCGGTGGTCATCAGCACATTGGGAAGCGCCGCCTGTACGCCTTTTGGCGCGAGTATATGCGCAATATATGCCTCTCGAAGCGGCAGCCAGCCGGCAGTCATGCCATACTGCAACACGCTTGCGGCATTGTTGGCCAGCGCTTCATCCACGATATCGCGTATGGCCTCAACGGGAAAGGTTTCCTTGGCCGGACTGCCGCCGCCGAAGGAGATGATGGACGGATCGGCCATGAATTTGAATATATTCCTTGCGGTATCCCCGTTGACATGGCGCATCCGTTCGGCAAAAACTCGTTGCTGCATGCTGACTGTCCTCCCAAACAGAATAAAAAAATAGTGTGTGCGACTGGGCTTAATCGCCGGCTTTGACTTCCGCGATCAGGCCGTGCACCGCCTGCGTAAGCAATATGGCGTCCATACCGCAGGCTACGGCGTCAAAGCCCATGGCAAAATTCTCCCGGGCGGCCGCCGCGTTTGGCGCGTAAATGAAAGCCAGCTTGTCCGCAGCCTGGCATGCGGCAAGCACGCGCGCAACAGCCGCCTGCAGCACAGGCGCATCCATCTGCCCGGGTACGCCCAGGGCGATGGAAAGGTCGTAGGGCCCTACAAATATGCCGTCCACACCCGGAAGAGCCGCAATCTCCTCAATGTGTTCCAGGCAGCCGATTGTCTCGCACTGGGGGACAAGCAGAGTCTCCTGATTGCAGGCAGCGAAATAGGTATCGAGATCCTGTGCGACGTCGTCAAACCCGAAGCCGGCCGCGCGCGTCCAGGCAAAACCGCGGTTACCCACCGGCGCATATTTCGCGTATTCCACGAGGCGTTCCACCTCGTCAACCGTCTTGATATTGGGTACGATCAGCCCGGCCGCGCCAACATCCAGCATTTTGAGCACAGAGGCGCGAGTCGCATCCTTGGTGCGCACAAAGGGATCGGTGCCCCTTAGCCTTGCGGCAAGTATGGCCGGTATCGCGCTTTCCACATCATAAGGGCCATGCTCCGTATCCACAATAAAAAAGTCCAACCCCGAGAGCGCAAGGCATTCTGCTGCGGTCGAACCGCCCAGCTCAAAAAAAACGCCCAACGCTTTCCCGCCGTTTTGTATTTGCCGCTTCACTCTGTTTTCCATACTCCTACCATCCCGTTTTATACTTTCATTGGCCGGCGGCATACACACCGCTTCTCAAACAGTGTATTACGCCGCTTAGTGCAATGCAATGAAAAATTATACAGATGCGGCATACGCAGGAATGTCTGCTGAAAAAAAGAGGCCCCGAAAATGCCGTTTTCGGGGCCGCCGCATTGCTTTACAGATACGTTTGCAGGTATTCTTCCCGCACGCTTTGGGGTACCATGCCGCCGCCCGTCGCCCATACGATGTGCGTGCTGTTTTGCATATGTTCCGAGAGGTTATGGCGCTCTATATACGCGCGGGTATCCGCATAGACCAATAAACGCGCGGGCCCCGCGAACGCGGCGCAGGCGGACGGCTCCAGAAACAGGTTTTCCGTACGCATACAGTCACGCAGGAAGTCAAAAAGCCTTGCGTCCTGCACGGTGAATATGCCCGAAAGCAGTTCCCGCATAACGCCGCCCACCAGGCCGGAAGGGCGGCCGACGGCAAGACCGTCGGCAAGCGTTTGCCCCGAAAGGCCCGCGTCCTGTACGCAAATACCGCTCAAAAGTCCTGTAGCCATCCCAAGCAGCATGCAGGGCGCCTCTGTCGGCTCCACAAAAAAGGCGTGCACCGCATCCCCGAAGAGCAGCTTAAGCCCGAAGGTAATGCCGCCCGCCGCGCCGCCCACGCCGCAGGGAATATAGACAAAGAGCGGGTGCGCCGCATCCACCGCAACGCCCTGTTCCAAAAGCTGCGTACGAAGCCGCCCGGCGGCCACAGCATACCCCAGAAACAGGCTCTCGGAATTTTCGTCATCCACAAAGTAGCTCATCGGATCCTGCTCCGACAGCCTGCGCCCGCTGCTGACGGCCGCGGAATAATCCGACGGATATTCCACAACGGTGACGCCGTGGCTCCTTAACAACGCTTTTTTCCACTCTCTGGCGTCTGCGGACATATGCACGACGGTACGAAAGCCCAGCGCCGCGCTCATGATACCGATGCTAAGGCCGAGGTTGCCGGTGGAACCCACCTGTATCGTATACTTCGAAAAAAATGCGCGGCAGTCGTCACGGAGCAGCTTTTCGTATGAATCGCCGACACCGGGCAGCCCGTGCTTAAGCGCAAGCTCCTCGGCGTGTTTGAGCACCTCATATATCCCCCCGCGGGCTTTTACCGACCCCGCGACGGGCAGATCCGAATCTCGCTTGAGATACAGCGCGCCGGGAAGCTGCGCCGCATCCCCGGCAAGTGCGCGCTGCATTTCCGGGATAGGGGTAAGCGGCGATTCAATTCGCCCATTCTGCGCCGCGGTTTCCGGAAATTTCGCCTTGATCAGCGGCGCAAAGCGATCAAGCCGTGTCGCCGCATCCTCCACGTCCGCCCGCGTAAATGTTACCGCGGCAAGCGCTTGCGCCGCCGGCGCATACGCAGGATTGACCCAAACGGTCTCCTCAGCGTGCGCAGCCTGCCGGAGGGCTTGGCTGTTGAGCAGCATGTGCAATGCTTCGTTCATGAAATATCCCTCCCCGCAGCCGCGTCACGTATTAGCTGCCGCTCTTATTTTTGCGCCGACTGATGCGCAGCAACAGCCTCATAAACAGATAAAACACGATCAAAGAGCCGAATACGCCTGTAAGGCCCAGTCCCATTAATGTCCAGCCTGCTTCCATGATGTTCATACATTAACCTCCCAGCAGTGTCGTCAGCCAGGGCGTGATGGCAAGTATGACGCCGCCGGCGATGACGGACCCCAACTGCCCGGCGACGTTGGCGCCGGCCGCCTGCATCAGTATAAAGTTCTGCGGATCTTCCTCTTTGGCCATGCGCTGCGCAATGCGCGAGGCCATCGGAAATGCTGAGATGCCCGCCGCGCCCACCATGGGGTTGACCTTTTCCTTGGCGAACAGATTGATAAACTTTGCGAAGAGCACGCCGCCCGCCGTATCAAACACAAACGCCACAAGGCCTAATCCCAGTATGACCAGCGTCTGCCCGGTAAGGAAATTCTCGTAGTACATCGTAGCGCCGATGGTGATGCCCAGCAGCAGCGTTACGATATTGGCAAGTTCATTTTGCGCCGCCTGCCATAGCCGTGCCACCACACCCGACTCGCGAAGCAGGTTGCCAAACATCAGAAGGCCGATGAGCGGCGCGCTGATCGGCGTGATGATGCCGGCCAATACGGTGATGCCTATGGGGAAGAGCACCATGATCCACTTGGGTACCTTCACATCGCCGTAGCGCATACGGATGCAGCGCTCCTTTTTGGTGGTAAGCATACGTATGACCGGCGGCTGTATGATGGGCACCAGCGCCATATACGAATAGGCCGCCACGGAAATCGGCCCCAGCAACTTAGGTGAAAACTGCGACGCCACCACAATGGAGGTCGGCCCGTCCGCCGCGCCTATGATGCCGATGGACGCCGCATCCTTGAGCGTGAAGTTCAGCCCCGGCACCAGTTCATTGATGACGATAACCGCCATCACGGTAAAGAATATGCCGAACTGTGCCGCCGCGCCAAAAAACATCATCTTGGGCGTTGCCAAAAGCGGCCTGAAATCCGTCATAGCGCCGATGCCGATAAATATGAGCGCCGGAAACAATTCGGTCAGTATGCCGGATTGATACAATATCTGCAGCAGACCGGGTTCGCTCGCCGTTCCCCATATGACAGCCAACGGCAGATTGACCACAATCGCGCCAAATCCAATGGGGAGAAGCAGCATGGGCTCATAATCTTTGGCTATCGCCAGGTAAATCAGCATCCCGCCAATGGCATACATCACAAGATACTGCCAATGAAATGAAAGTATGCCTTCGATCAGCTTTTGAAAACCTTCCATTTATACCTAATACCCTCTCTTCAATCGTCGGCTGTCGGCGAGTGTGAGTCTCCTCCCAAACTCAGGCGTAAACCGTGTCCGGATTGTATTGTATCATACTATGCGCGCATTTTCATCCATCCAAAATACGCGGCATAAACTTTTCGGTATCGGTACTGTAGGGTTTGGATACACGGCCAGTGGTGCAGCATCAAAGTTTTTCTAATAGTATTACGCAAAATATCGATATAAATTATATCGGCGTATATAATGCGCAACGACGGATATTCGCCGCCATATCCCGATCAAAGTCCGTTTTTCGACACAGCCGCCCTGCGGCTGAACCCCGCTTTCCCCTTGCAACGCGGATGGATTAGGGGTATACTGGTAAAAAGCAAGGATATATGGGGGTTGGTACATGCAGAAGACGCGTGTCACTGTTCATGTGGCCGGACAGACAATCCACTTATGCGGCACCGAGGATGAAACCTATATCAAGAGCGTCGCAGCCTATGTTGATGAAAAAGTCGACGAAATGCAGAAAGCGCACCCCGCACTGAGCACCAGTACCTGTGTGATGCTGAGCGCATTGAATATGGCGGACGAGCTGTTCAAGCTGCGTCAGCAATATGCGGAGCTGGATCGTCGTATCGACGAGCTCCGGCAGCTTTCCGTACCCGTTGCGCCGCCCCGGCGGAACGCGAAATCCCCCGTAAAGCATCCGTTTGAGGAAAAGCAGCCGGTAATACAAAATAATACGTAAGCAAATGTACCTCACCGTCGGCGAACCCCCGTTCGCCGACGGTTTTTATGTTGTCCCGGTACAGCAAGCCTGCATGCGGAGTGCCGTGCAACTGTTCAGAACGCAAAAGCTTTCAAAAAGAATACAATTCAATTTGTTTGTATAGCTGAAGGCTTTCAATCCATCATTTTGCAACGACATGCGCGGTGCAAAATGACACCTCGCGCACAAGCTGACGCGACAGGCTTCCTGCGTAAGCGGGAAACCGAGCGGCACCTTGTGCGGTGTACCTAGAAAAAGTGGATGCAATCCATTTTTTGACCGAAAAACGCGGCGACGCCCGGGGGGAGCCGGGCGCCGCCTTCTCTAAGGATGGTTGGGGGTATGTCATCGCCTGTATGGCGTTATGACCGTTATTCGGGAATGTACTCCTTAAACGTCACGGGGATTTCGAGCTCCTGCCCGTCCCGTTGTACTTTTATGGTTGCCATATCTCCCGCATTATATTCACTGATTGCCTGCGCAAGTTGCGTTCCGGTCGTAATCACCGTATCGTCCACCTGCAGGATCAGATCTCCGTCCTGTATGCCCGCGGTTTCCGCGGCGCCGCCGAGTACAATCTGTACGACCTGTACGCGGGTTTCTACTTCCCGCATGCTGCCAAAGTCGAACAACCCGTCCATGCCGTAGTTATCCTTTCCGTCCATGGCGTCGGACTGTACCGCCACATTCTGCGTGTAAACGCCCAGATATGCGCGTCCGCTGACGTACCCCAGATCCATCAGGTCGGAGATCACCTGCTTGGCGTTGTTGACGGGTATCGCGAAGCCCAGACCCTCCGTGGAAGAGGAAGCCACTTTGGCGTTGATGATGCCGACCAGCTCGCCCCGGGCATTGAACAAGCCGCCGCCGGAATTGCCGGGATTGATGGCCGCATCCGTCTGCAGCAGTGTCATCGCCCGGTCATCGATGGTGATGGTGCGCGAAAGAGCGCTGACCATACCGCTTGTGGCGGTGCCGCGCAGTTCGCCGAGCGGGTTGCCGATGGCGACGACATCCTCACCTACCACCAGCGCATCGGAGTCGCCCATGACCACTGGGGTCAGGCCGGCGGCCTCGATCTTGATGACGGCAAGGTCGGATTTTTCATCGGTGCCCACCAGCACGGCATCGTACTCCGTATCGTCCAGGAGGTACACCTTGATGTTTTTCGCGCCCTCCACAACATGGTTGTTGGTGATGATATGGCCGTCCGCCGATACGATGATGCCGCTGCCGCTGCCTTGGGTAATGGCGCTGCGGCCGTACCAGTCGGTAGCGGTCCCTTCAACGTCGATGCCGACGATGGAAGGCGCCGCCATTTGAACGATTTCAGCCTTGGTATATTCCCCATCGCTGACAGTCTGCGTTACCGGGTTATTGGAAGGGACCTGACCGACCGCCGCCGCGGCGGGCGCTGCCGATTCCTCTATTGTCGGTGTGGGGCTGTTTTGTGCGCCCTGTAACTGCGTCCGGCCGCCCTGCATCAGGATACCGCCCATCGCGCCGCCCAACAGGGCCGTAATCAGCATGCAGACGACCAACGTTGTCAACGACACAACTCTGCCGCGCTGTTTTTTATCTGCATCGCTGAAATGCTGCTGTTTTTGCTCCTCGTACCAATATTGCTGATCCATCATTCCAGCCTCCTTTAAGCTTTGGATTTTATAGTATTGTTATACCCAAAAATTTTGAACAGGCAACTGAAAAATTGGGTTGCCAATATGGATAATCATGTACAAATCGTGTCATTCGGAGAAAACGCGCGCCGCCCTGCGACAGATTGACACCCCCCGCCGCGAGGGGTACAATCAGTTTACACATGATCATCAGTGCTTACCTTGATACGCATACACGGGAGGATACGCCATGGCATTGCAGAACGACCTGACGCAGGGCGGCGTAGAGGGCCATATTTTTCGCTTTTCATTGCCCCTTTTGCTTTCAAACCTGTTTCAGGCGCTGTACAACGCGGTGGATATGTATTTTGCCGGGCAGTATCTGGGCACGGCCGGGCTTGTTGCCGTAGGCGTAAGCGGCCCTGTGATGAACGTGCTGTTCATGACCATCGCAGGCATGAGCGCAGGCGTAAGCGTAGCGATCGGCACCCACCTGGGGCAGGGCGATGAAAAAGCCGTCAGGGATACGGCGGGCACCGCGATTTCTCTTTATGCGGTGTGCGCAATTTGCATCACGGCCGTCGGCCTGCTGTTCACGCCGGGTATATTGACGCTGATCGCCACACCGGCGGAAGCCTACAGCATGGCAATTTCCTATTTGCGCATTGTGTTTTGCGGAATGCTGTTTACGCTTGGGTACAACCTGATTTGCGCGTTTCAGCGCGGCTTTGGCGATTCGCGCTCCTCGTTGCTCTTCGTCGCCGTCGCCACCATCACGAACGCCATATTGGACGTCGTATTTATACGCGACTTCAAGATGGGCGTAGAGGGTGCGGCGCTTGCGACAGTCGTTTCGCAGGCGCTTTCCTTTATCATGGGCGTCGCGTATTTCCGTTACAAAAAGCACATTGTTTCCTTTGCGCCAAATATGTGGCGATGGAACACGCCGTGCCTCAAGGAGCTCGTCCGTATCGGCCTGCCTTCGGCGCTGCAGCAGGCGTCGCTCAACATTTCGCATCTGGCGCTCAACGGCATCGTCAATACATTCGGCCTGGTGACGAGCGCCGCTTATGGCATAGGCGTCAAGCTGGACAGCTTCGCCATACTGCCCAGCAACGCGCTCAACGATTCCGTGGCGTCGTTCACCTCGCAGAACCTGGGTGCCGGGCACGAGGAGCGCGCGCTTACGAGTATCCGTGCCGCGCGGCGCATGGCGGTATTTATCAATCTTCCGCTGACGGCGCTGATATTGCTGTTTGCGCCCGTATTTGCACGGCTGTTCAACAGCGACCCGGCGGTGGTGGACGCGGCCTCGCACTATTTGCGGATCACCTGCTTCATGTACATACTTTATGCGCTGGTGCATCCTACGATCGGTTTTGTCAAAGGCTCCGGCAACGCCATGTTTACGCTCACAAACGGCCTGCAGGCGCAATACCTTGTACGCATACCTGTCGCGCTGTTGCTTTCCAAAGCGCTGGGGGTTGGTTTTACTGGAGTAGCGTTCGCGTGGCTGAGCGCGCCGCTTTACTCGAATTTCACTTATGCGCAGTATCTAAAAAGCGGCAAATGGCGAAAGCGGCCCGATCATCCACATGTGCAAGGCGGTACATTATAAGCGATGAAAATGGATGACCGATATGTAAATTTTTTGGCAACCGTATATACATGCCGCGCGTCTGTGTTTAAGATGGTACTGTATGACGGATGAGGAGCTAGTCTTATGCGCTTTGTTGTCAAGCTGTTCAAGGGCGCCCTGATCGGTATTTCCGTGGTGATCCCCGGTGTAAGCGGGGGATCCATGGCAATATCCATGGGTATTTACGACAGCATTATCGACTTTGTAACGGCTCGCAAAGGTACAATTCGGCAGGGCCGCGTTCTGCTGCCCTATGCGTTGGGCGTTCTGGCGGGTGTGGCGGTGTTTTCTTATTTTATTGAAATGATGTTTGCCACTTTCCCTTTGCAGACGGCGTGCGCGTTCGTCGGGATGATACTGGGCGCGCTGCCCATGCTGCTGCGTCAGGTGCAAGGGCGGCGATTCGGCGGCACGCATGCGTTGCTGCTGTTGGGTACGGCGGCGCTGATGGTGCTTTTGCCCATCGCAAGCCGTCACGCAGGCGAGGTGGGCGCCCTGCAATCGACGGCGCTCTACGCGCTGCTCTCGCTCGGCCTTGGCTTTGTCGCGGCCGCCACGATGGTGGTGCCCGGCGTAAGCGGGTCCATGCTGCTGATACTGCTTGGGTACTACGAGCCCATGCTGCAATATGTGAACGGATTTACGGCGGCATTGCTGCGCCTGGATGTTGCGGTCATGTTGGATAGGGCCGTCATACTGACGCCCTTTACGCTGGGCGTGGTGCTGGGCATGATCTGTATGGCGCGTGTCATACGCGCGCTGCTGCGCCGTTTCCCGTATTCGACGTATTATGCGATCATGGGGCTGGTGCTGGCGTCGCCGTTCGCGGTGCTGTACCACCAGAATTTGGCCGGCGTCAGTGCGGGCGGGTGGATTCTCGGCGTAATCGTGGCTGCGGCGGGTTTTTTGCTTGCAACGCTGCTGGGAAGAGGAGCGGTTGAATGAACTTGCTTGAACAGAAACAAACATTGCTCACCCACGAGGCGGACGCTTTCGGCCTGTGGCGGCCGGATGCCGCATTTCGCCTGATGCAGGAGATCGCGGGCGCGCACTCCGCGGCCATCGGCCTTTCACGGGAGGATCTGATAGCTTCGAGCAACATGGTCTGGATGATCGCACGCGCGCATCTGGTCGTTACCCGTTACCCGAAGCTGCATGATACCATTTATGCAAAGACATGGTACGATCTGCCCGGGCGCACCACCTTCCCCCGTTACGTTACGGTTACGGACGAGCTGGGCGCGCCGCTTGCGGCGATTGCGACCTCATGGATACTCGTGGATGTTTCCTCTCGCCGCATTCTGCCGCCGGGCAAGGCGGGCCTTGCGTTCCCGCAGCCGGCGCAGCTTGTATCTCCTCTGCCTGAGCCGGGCAAGCTACGGCTGAACAAAGCAGGTACGCCACAGATCACCTGCCGTGCGCCGCTGTACAGCGATATAGATGAAAATGGGCATATGAACAACGCCAGCTATGTAAGCTGGATACTGGATCTTTTCCCGCTGGAGCAGCACCGCAAAAAGCGCATCCGCTCGCTGTGCGTGGGGTATTCTTCCGAAGCGCGCCCGGGCGAGCAGGTGGAGATAAGCCTGTACCGAAACGGCGATCTTTTTGAAGTGCAGGGCGCAGATCTTGCGGACAAGCATGTTGTGTTCGAAGCGCAGGGCGAATGGGGTCCTGCTTAATATCATACAGGAGGATACATATGGTCATCATCTCCATGGAAAACGGCGGCAGGATGCAGATTGAGCTGGATCGCGAAGCTGCGCCCAACACAGTGAAAAACTTTTTGTATTTGGCAAAGCAGGGGTATTATGACGGGCTGATATTCCACCGCGTCATACCCGGTTTCATGATTCAGGGCGGCTGCCCGGACGGAACCGGCATGGGCGGCCCCGGGTACTGCATTAAGGGAGAATTCTCCGGAAACGGCTGCAAAAACCCGCTCAGGCACCTGCGCGGCACCATCTCCATGGCGCGCGCCGCAAACCCCAACTCCGCAGGCTCGCAGTTCTTCATCATGCACCAGGATTCCCCGCACCTGGACGGGCAGTACGCCGCGTTCGGGCGCGTTACCTCCGGAATGGAGGCAGTGGACGAAATTGCCGCCACTCCCACGGATATGCGCGACCGTCCCAAGGCGGATATGCGCATCAGGCATATCGAGATCGTGGATGAAGGCGAGATCACGGAGCCTGAAAAGATGTAGTGCTTTTTTTGAGCAAAGAATGAAACCACATTGGGGGCTGTTTGCATGAAACGGCCCCTGCATTTTGTCTTTTTTTCTTATGGCAGTCCAACAAGTATTTCCCAAGCTTGCGCACACCTTATAAAGCCATACTAAAAAAGCCGCAGGAGTCGTCCGTTGCGTACGGCTTAACGCATCGTGTCTTGCCGGAAATCCGAATTTGCCATTCGGGTGAAGGGGAATCTTTTTTCTCTTTTTTCGCATAGTATGAGATATGCCGACTTAGGCCGGCAGGGCATGGCCGCCCCAAGGAGAGTGAACGTGTGCTTAAGCGCCGAATCGATATCGGAGAATACGAAGGAGACATCCCACGGCTTCTGGAGCGCCGACTGATGCAAACAGCGCATGTCTTTACGCTCACGCCCTGTGAAGAGGGCGTCATCGCAGAGCTTGCGGAGCCGGGTGGATTGGACGCGCTTTGTGTAGCGCTGGCCCTGCTTTTATGCAGGGATCTGTGCCAGTTTGAGTTGGCGAAAATCACGGACCGCCTTCCGTTCTCGCTGGTGGAAAAGCAGGCGGTGCTTGCCGAATCCATCCGCTGTGCACGAAAGGTAGAGCGCCCGGGCGCAGTACGCCGCGCGCTCAAGGCCTATTTGGAAGAGGAGGAAGTGCTGCATCTTTCCGGCTATATGCGCTTCCGCATGCCTGAGACCATGGGTGCGTGGCGGCTTTGCGTACAGAGCGCTACGGAAGAACTGCTGCTGGAAAAAGAGTATCTGGAGCTGATGGGCGTGCTGCGCGCATTCGTGCAGGTAAAGCCCGCGCGCGTACGCGAGATTTCGCTGCTGCTGCACCCGGATGGTTCCTGTACGCTCACGGATGAGAGCGACGCGCGCATCGACTACGAAGCCGGCGACCCCGACAGGCTGGTAAGCGTGCTGGTCGAGCTTGCGCCCGAGCGGCTGACGGTCTACGACCTTTCCGACGAGCACAGCTCGCCGCTTACGGAAATGCTCGCGCGGGTATTTGCCGGGCGGGTGCGCTTTGTACGCTGAGCAGCTTCGACGTGTTGTAACGCCCGGGTCTTCGTTGCGACTATGACCCGGGTTTCTCTATAAAGGCTGAAAAGGACACAGAAAAGGCGCAGAAAAGGGTGCCGGGGCTTGTTGACTTGCGCGTTGCGCGGGTATATAATAACTGGTACATGAAATGACTTTGGACGAGTACCGGCCACATGCAGGAGCAGTCAAGAGAGGAAGCGCCGCGGCTGTAAGCGCCCCCCGGCTCTTTGGACGGGAATACCAACCAGACGATCATGGCGGGCGGCCCCGGTATCGGCCATTTGAGTGGTTTTCAACAAGTAGGGTGGAACCGCGGGAAGTATACCCGTCCCTTGCAAGCATGCAAGGGGCTTTTTTATTCCAGTAAATACAGCGAGAGTACAGGAGGATGTTTATGAAGATCACTTTTCCCGATGGAAGCGCGCGCGAATACGCCGACGGCATGACGGCGCTGGAAATCGCGGCGGAGATCAGCCCCCGGCTTGCCAAAGCCACGCTGGTCTGCGAGCTGGACGGCAAGCTTGCGGACGCTTTCCGTCCCATCAGCGGCGACCATACGGTCAGGTTCCTGGATTGGAAGGAAGAGGGCGGACGCTGGGGCTACCGGCATACCGCCTCGCACATACTCGCGCAGGCCGTCAAGCGCCTGTTCCCGGACGTAACGCTCGCCATCGGCCCGGCCATCGATACCGGCTTCTATTACGACTTCGACAAGCCCGAACCGTTTTCCGCGGACGATCTAACGAAGATCGAAGAAGAGATGGAGCGCATCTCCAGGGAAGACCTCTCCCTGGAACGCTTTGAGCTGCCCCGTGAGGAAGCCATACGCTACATGCAGGAAAAGGGCGAGCCGTATAAGGTTGAGCTGATACAGGACTTACCCGAGGACGCTATCATCAGCTTCTACAAGCAGGGCGATTTCGTCGACCTGTGCGCTGGCCCCCATATGCAAAGCACCGGCAAGGTCAAAAATATGAAACTGATGAGCCTTGCGGGCGCATACTGGCGCGGCAGCGAAAAGAACAAGATGCTCCAGCGCATTTACGGCACGGCGTTTGAAAAGAAGGCGGACCTGGACGAATACCTTTTCCGCATGGAGGAAGCCAAAAAGCGCGACCACCGCAAGCTGGGCCGCGAACTGGACCTGTTCGACATCCATGACGAAGGCCCGGGCTTCCCGTTCTTTTACCCCAACGGCATGGTGATCCGCAACGGGCTGGAAAACTTCTGGCGCGAGCAGCACCAGAAGCGCGGCTATAAGGAGCTGCGCACGCCCATCATATTGAACCGTGATCTCTGGATCCGCTCGGGTCACTGGGACCATTACAAAAACAACATGTACTTCACAAAGATCGACGATATGGATTACGCCGTAAAGCCCATGAACTGCCCCGGCGCCATACTCTCCTACAAACGGAAGATCTACTCCTACCGCGATCTCCCCGAGCGTTTGGCGGAGCTCGGCCTGGTCCACCGGCATGAGCTTTCCGGCGCGCTGCACGGGTTGATGCGGGTGCGCTGCTTCACGCAGGACGACGCGCACATATTCATGACCCCCGAGCAGATCCGACCGGAGCTTTTGGGCGTGATCGAAAAGTTCCAGTATTTCTACGGCACATTCGGTTTCAAATATTATGTGGAGCTTTCCACCCGCCCCGAGAACAGCATGGGCAGCGACGAACAGTGGGAAGAAGCGACCGACGCGCTCCGGGCTGCGCTGGACGCCTGCGGCCTGCCCTACAAGGTGAATGAGGGCGACGGCGCGTTCTACGGCCCCAAGATCGACTTCCATCTGGAGGACGCCATCGGCCGTACCTGGCAGTGCGGCACGATACAGCTGGACTTCCAGATGCCGGAGCGCTTTGATTTGACCTATGTGGGCGCGGATAACGAAAAGCACCGCCCCGTGATGATCCATACGGTGGTGTTCGGTTCCATCGAGCGCTTTATCGGCATCCTCACCGAGCATTGCGCGGGCGCATTCCCCGCGTGGCTCGCGCCCGTGCAGGCGAAGGTGCTTACCATCACCGACCGCGCCAATGACCGCGCGGCACAGGTGCGGGATATGCTGCGCGAGGCGGGCATGCGTGCGGAATGCGACCTGCGCAACGAGAAGGTCGGCTTTAAGATCCGGGAAGCGCAGATGCAAAAGGTACCGTACATGCTCGTCATCGGCGATAAGGAAGTCGAACAGGGCGTGTTGGCCGTGCGTTCCCGCCGCGAGGGCGACCTCGGCACCATGACGCCGGAGGCCTTTGTGCAGAAGCTGCAAAAGGAGATCGACGAGAAGCAAAATTAAGCGAAATACGTTGTTTCAAAAAGCGCCTGCGCCCCGGCAAAGTGTCAAACGGCACTTTACCGGGGCGCGGCAGCCTTACCGGTATCTGCGGGAGATAGCCGTTACGCGGCCCAGGGGATAGGCAATATTGCGTTTTGGTTCTTCGCCTTTTCGGGTATGGCACGGTATTGCTTCAGCAGGGGCGAATAGGTATAGAACTGCATGGTGCCCCCTGATTCGTTGATGCGAATGAAACGAATGTATCCATTTCCGCCGTTGTCGAGGTTCTGGTAATTCGCAATGCATTCGTATACCGTCCTGTCGGGGTTTCCATCCCCGTCGTCGTCTATCGCCAGCGTCAGGCAATCCTCCGTGTAGCGGTGCCCGCACAGCACCAGGTATACGTTGGGATTGGGCTTCACCACCTCCTCGCGCAGGATCTTACCCATGCCGCGCAGCGACGAGTCGCTGTTGATGTAGTCGTGAACGCACAGCACGCCAATGCGCTCCGGGTAATGCGCGAACACGCCGTTCGCCCATGCGATGCTCTCCTCCCCCGGCTGCCAGCCGAGGTATACGAACACATAGTCCGTTTCGCCCAGCGTTATCAGGTCGAAATGGCAGCGGTTATCCATCAGCGATCCGCCGTAATAGGTCTTCCCCTCATATTGGGCCGCGCCGAAGTATGCGCTGTAATTATTGTAATTGTGCTTGCTCCCGACGTCATGATTGCCGGCCAGCACGCCGTGGGTAATGGTTTCGAGCGCATCCATAGCCTGCCTGGCGTTACGCCACTGCCGCTCGCTCATATGGTCCGCTACGATATCCCCCGTGTGAACCACGTACCCCAGGCCAGCTTATTACGGTTGTGTGATTTGGGAGCTCTCGTATGATATATCCATCATACAGGAAGAAATCTGACAGGAAATCCAAATTAACGGGCAGGGAATGCAAAGGGAAAGCGGCAATATATACTGCCGCTTTCCCCGAACGCTCGTTTTATGTTTTATTACTGTATCGTAATGCCGTAAATTTTCGCCGCGCGCGAGCCTATCACAATGGTATTACCATAGGCCGCGGGCGAAGCCTCGAAATTGTTGCTTTCAAAATACAGCGTATCCAGCAGCGCGCCGCTTGCGCCGTCGATCAGGTAAATATGCCCGCGCGTATCCGCCTGTACGATATAGGCGTTGCCGGCTTCGTCATATACGGCAAGGGGCGAACTCCATGCGTAGGCTTCCAGTTCATACGTCCACCGTTCCTGCCCGGTCGCTTTATCCAGCGCTACCAGTATCCCGCGGCTGGTGCTTGGGGTGCGCGCAAAGGGGATAATGACAAGGTCGCCGATATTCCCCTTGCCCAAGAGCGCCGTAGCCTGAATACCGCCGGATACGCCGGATACCGTGCTGACATTGCGTTCGTACTGCCATACGATCCCGCCGGTAACGGCATCGATCTTGAAGAAGGCAACGTCGCCCGTATCGTCGCTCTTTTTGTTCCAATGCAGCGAGGTACCCTGATAGAGATAGGCGGTATGCTCGTCGGGCGAAAGCTCCAGCACCGGCGTGCCGTTGGTATCATCCCAGGTATCCTGCACCCAGACGATATCCATGGTGTTCAGATTGATGCACTGCATGAGTCCTGCGTTATCCGAAAGGTACAGATGCTCCCCCCACACCACGGCGCTGTCCTCATACCCGAGCCAATACTTGCTTTCCCCCGTGCGGTCGGCGGAATACCGGTATTTGACCATATCGGTGGGGTTCATACTGAGCGTACCCCCCGCTTCGTCATACTGCGTATTGAGCTTGACGGTATACAATACGCCGTTTTCACCTGGATACAAGAGGGTATCCGTCCGCGCATCGACGAGCGGCGCACTGTCGTAGGCATGCCAACTGCGCAGTGCAAAAGGGTCCTTACGCTTGCCGAACTCGTACAGGCGTGTGAAGTCAATAAGAGAATACGCCATGGCGCGCGTATCCCGCGCGTCGTCGTTATAGCCGTCGCCGGAACCCAAATACAGAATAGGATAACCGCGAGGGTCAAGCGAGCCCGCGCCCTTAAACGGCATGCCGATCTTCAGCTTGTCCCGCGTGGGCTCGCCGGTCTCCAAATCCGTAAAGTACACATTGCCGTCCATCGTGGCAAGTATGACTTCCACCAGATCCCCTTTTTGCTTGGCGGATTCATAGAGATTCATAATCTGCTTTGTACCTTCCGGCCAGCGTACAATCAGCGGCTGACCCACCCAGCCGCTGCCCGTCCAGGAGCCCTCGCCGCTGATGCCCTTGGACATGCTGCCTGTACTCACCGTCCAATCCAGCGTAAGCTTTTTGCCGGATACATTGGCCGTACCGTAGCTCGCGCTGTCGCGGAAGTTGTTGCCGCGGAATGTCAGTACGCCCTCCAGCGCAGTATATTCCTCCCCTGCCCCAAAGGAAATGGCGTCTGCGCGGGTATAGCTTTCCGTCTGCGCGCCGTCCGCTTCCAGCTCGCGCACATAGCCGAAGGAAGCGGGATCGGATGACGAGGAGAAGGCGGGTACGTTATAATACGGCGTAGGCTCCGGCGTGGGGGTAGGCTCCGGCGTAGGCTCCGGTGCAGACGCTGTCATGGAAGGCAAAGGCGTTGCCGCGCCTTCGGGCGCCTGCTGCACGGGGCCGCGCAGTGCGAGAATTCCTAAAACGACGACCATTACAAACAGCACCGCGACTATGACAATGCGGATTGCGTTTTTTGCATTTGTTGTACGCATGGTTGTTTGTTCCCTCCCAGTCAAGCGTATATGCGGCAATGTCAGTTCGCCGGCGCGGGATCGCCTTCAAACCCAGGCAGCGGCTGTTCGAGCGGTGCAATCATGTTCCGGTGAATAGTCCGATACATAGCAAACGACATGGTTAGCGCGATAATCTCCGCAAGGGGGAAGGCCCACCATACGGCGGAAAGCCCGAATACATTGGAGAGCAGGTACGCAAGAGGCAATACCGCGACCAGCTGCCGCACCAGGCTCATCAGCAGGCTGTACGAACCTTTGCCCACCGCCTGAAACAGCGTGGAGCATGTAATACCGACGGCCGCCCCCGGAAAGCTCAGGCTGATGATGCGCAGCGCCGGCACGCCGATGCGCAGCATATCCGCGGACGCGTCAAACAGCAGCAGCATCTGCTCGGAGAGCAGCTGGAACAGCAGCACGCCGCCTATCATGATAAACAAACCGGATTGGATAGTAAGCTTAAGCGCCTTCTGCAAACGTTCTTTGTTGCGCGCGCCGAAATTGTAGCCAAGTATACTCATGGCCCCGCCGTTTAGCGCGAACACCGGCATGAATAAAAAGGAGTTCAGCTTGAAATATACGCCAAATACCGACACGGCCGTGGGTGTGAAGAATATGAGTATCTTGTTCATGGCCAGCGTCATCACCGTACCGATGGACTGTACCACAATGGACGGGATACCGACAGCGTAAATATCTTTTATGATTCGTTTATCAGGCCTGAAACGGTGAAAGACGATCCTGACCTCATGACGCTTAAAGAACACCAAATAAAAGCTCAGCAGCATGCCCAGGAACTGCCCCGCAACCGTAGCGACGGCGGCGCCTGCCACCCCCATGGCGGGAAAGCCGAAATAACCGAATATCAGTATCGGATCCAATATGATGTTTGCAATGGCGCCGGAGAGCTGCATCAGCATAGGGTAAACCGTATTGCCGGTGGATTGCAGAATACGCTCGCAACCGATCTGCATGAACACGCCGAAGCAGTAAATCGTGCAGATAGAAAGATAATCCCCGCCCATGGCGAGTAATTCCGGGTCATCCGTGAACAGCGTAAAGAAGGGCCTGGCCAGCGTCAGCCCGAACACCGTGAAGACAAGCGCGCTTACGGCCATCAGGAACAATCCGTTGGAAGCGCCTAAGTTTGCATCCTCATACCGGCACTCGCCCAAACGGCGGGATATAAGCGAATTCATGCCAATGCCTGTGCCGACCGCGACGGAGATCATCAGTATTTGCACAGGAAACGCCAAAGACACCGCGGTCAGGGCATTCTCGCTCACACGGGAGACGAAAATACTGTCCACAATGTTATAGCAGGCTTGTATGAACATGGAAATCATCATCGGCAGGGACATGGTAATCAGTAGCCTGCCCACCGGCATTACGCCCATTTTATTGGGAGTTCGGATTTGTTGGTCTTGCATAGGTCGCTCGCTTTCCGCGCAAAATTTGCCGCTTAAGGTGATAGTATATCACTTTTCGCCGGCAAAGCAAACGTATAAATGCGCCAAGCCCCGCCGCAGGCGTGCCGTAACGCCTTTACAGCCCCAGCATCGAACCGACCTGGAACACGAAAAGCGCCGCGACGTAGGCAATGAGCACCTGGTAGCCGACCATGAAGGCCGTCCATTTACCGCTGCCCAGCTCCCGCCGCATCGTGGCGACGGCCGCCATGCAGGGCACATAAAGCAGTACAAATACCAAAAAGCTGTAGGCGGAAAGCGGCGTAAACGTGGCGCCAAGCGAGGCACGCACCGCCGTATCCCCGGCTATGGTGGAAAAGCCGTAGAACAGGCTCAGGGATGCGACAACCGCTTCCTTTGCCACAATACCCGCCAACAGCGCCACGGCGGCCTGCCAGGCACCAAAGCCCAGCGGCGTAAGCGCGGGCGCGATCCATCCGCCCAATACGCCCAATATGCTGTTTGCGGAATTTTCCACCATCTGAAAGCTTGTATCGAAGCTTTGCAGGAACCAGAGCACGACGCTCATTGCAAGTATAATGGTGCCCGCCTTCTCTAAAAAGTGCTGCACGCGTTCGCTCACATGCTGCAGGGTGTTACGCAGCGTGGGGCGGCGATATGGCGGCATTTCGAGAACAAACGGCGCATCCTTGCCTTTGAACAATGTGCCCTTGAACAGCAGCCCCGTAAAAATGCCCGCAACTATTCCCAGCACATACAGGCTGAACACCACAAGCCCGCGATACTGCGCGAAAAACGCGCCCGCGATGAGACCGTAGACCGGCAGCTTTGCGGAGCAGCTCATGAAGGGCAGCAGAAGTATGGTCATCCGCTTATCCTTCTCGTTTTCCATGGTGCGCGCCCCCATAGCCGCAGGCACGGTACAGCCAAAACCCATCAGCATGGGAATAAAGGATTTGCCGGAAAGCCCGAAGCTGCGCAGCAGTTTATCCATGATAAACGCCGTGCGGGAAAGATATCCGCTGTCCTCCAGCAGGGAAAGGCACAGGAATAGCAGCGCAATCTGCGGCAAAAACGTCAAAACGCCGCCAACGCCGCCAATGACGCCTTCAGAGATAAGACGAACGAGCCACGACGAGGTGCCGATCTCTGTAAGCCAGCCCGAAAGCCAGGGAGCAAGCACGCCGTTGATAAGCAGATCCACCTGATCCGACAGCCATGCGCCCAGGGAGCTGAACGTAAGCAGAAATATCAGGAACATAATCAGCAGGAATATGGGAATGGCCAAATATTTATTTGTGAGTATGGCGTCGATGCGGTCGGATAGCCCTCGTTCCCCCTGCGCGCGCTTGCGCGTAAGCGCTACATCCGTTACCCGGGAAATAAAACGGTAGCGGCTGTCCGCCACGCGCGTCTCGTTATCAAAACGGGGATCGTCGCCTGCATAAGCGCGCAGTACCTTCTGCAGCTCTTCTAACTGCGAAGGGGTCAGCTGCAGCGCGTCGCGCACAAGGGTATCCCCTTCGAGCAGCTTGATCTGCGCCCAGTGCTTCGGAAGCTTTGCACATTCGGCGCAATCGCCTATGATCTCGCCGATCTTGTGGTGCGCGGCGTGCGTATAATCGTCGTACACATCGTCGGGCTCTATGCAGAAGCCCCGGTGCATCTGCTCGTGCACCAGCGTAATGAGCAGCTCGCATTGGCGCAGCAATTCCTCCACACCCTCGCCGGTGCGGGCGCTGATGGGCACAACCGGTATGCCCAGCTCCAGCGAGAGCTTGCGCACATCGATATGATCGCCGTTTTTCTCGACCTCATCCATCATATTGAGCGCAAGTATCATGGGGCGCTCCAGCTCCATCAACTGTACGGTCAGGTAGAGGTTGCGTTCAAGATTTGTGCCGTCCACAATGTTGATCACGGCGTCCGGCTGTTCCTGTATGACGAAATTGCGCGCGACCACCTCCTCCATGGAATGCGGCGAAAGCGAATAAATGCCGGGCAGATCCACCAGCGTCATATCGTGGCCGAGCGCGCGTATCCTGCCTTCCTTCTTTTCCACCGTGACGCCCGGCCAGTTACCCACATATTCACGAGAGCCCGTCATGGCGTTGAAAAGCGTCGTCTTGCCGCTGTTGGGGTTGCCCACCAGCGCCAGCTTGACGGGCTGGCCGTCCAGCAGACGCACGCGCTTATCCGGAACAGGTTTTTCCTTATGTCCTATCAACGGCGAGCCGCATTTGTCACAGGTAGCGCAATGCCCGCCGCATGCGGAAAAGGAGCGCCTTTCTTCATGCCGTAGGCGGGATGGGGCTTTGCGGTTACCGCTCCTGGCATGGACCGGGCCGCAGGAGGGGATGGGCAGCTGCACGCTGTCCTGCTGGGAAGCCACCACCCAATCCGTCAGCCGCATGGCGCGCTCGTGCGCAAGGTGGTCGCTTACGGCTTCGTGATGCGCCAGCAACTGCGCGCCATGGGCTTCGCGCCTGCGCTGCGCTGTGCGCTCGCGTAAAAGCGCGGCTTCCGCTTCCTCCGGCTCAAAAAGCGTGATGCACAGCGCATCCGCGCGGCGCAGGGAAAGATCGTATCCGCGCAGATGCACTTCAATAGGGTCGCCCATGGGTGCGACCTTGCGTACAAATATACGTGTCATAGGGGTGATTCCCATATCCACAAGCCTGCGCTTTACACGCGCATCGTCGCTGCCTACTGCGGATACGTAACCGGATTCCCCCGGCTTCAGCTCACCCAAGGTTTTACTCATACCAACCACTACGCTCCAGACGGTTAGCTTATACTAACTCCTTTGGTATTATATCAGCCCTGACGGGAATGTCAAGGGAAGTGCGGAATATATGTTGTCACCACATGATGGAATATGCCGAATTCAGCCCAGCGGTACGGGCGTATGATTCACATAAGCAGCATATGCATAGGACAGACCGTTATGCTCCATTGCGGGCGAAAGCTCCTGCAGCGCCCAGCCGGGCTGCTGCGAAAGCGGCGGCAGATAGCAATCCGCCTGACGCTGCGATTGCACATGCGTAATGAGCGCCGTATTGCAGTATGGAAACAAAAGTTCATAAATCTCCGCGCCTCCAATGACGAAAACGTCCTTACCGGTGCAAGCAGGCTGTTCCAATATCCGTTTTAACTCCGGTACGGAGGCGCACACATGCACGCCGGGTTTCATGAAGTTCACGTTACGCGTCAATACAATATTCTCACGTTTGGGAAGCGGCAGGCCATTGGGCAGGGAATCGAGCGTTTTTCTGCCCATCACGATCACGTTGCCCGTGGTCAGCATGCGAAACCGCCTCATATCCTCCGGAATATGAAAGAGCAGCTCCCCGTGATACCCCAGGCCCCAGTTGCTGTCGACTGCTGCAATGAGTTTCATGGCTGCCCTCCTATATCGCCACAGGAATGGGCTTGTCGAAGGGATGAAAAACGTAGTTTTCCAAATGAAAGCTGGACGGCGTGAAGGCATAGAAATCTGTCGTGCCGTCGGATATGAGCCGAGGCGCAGGCAGCGGTTCCCGGGCAATCAGTTCTTCCACCAGCGGCACATGCCTGTCGTAAATATGCGCATCGGCGATCACATGCACCAGCTCCCCCGCCTCCAAACCACAGGCTGCGGCGAACATATGCACCAGCACAGCATATTGGCAGACGTTCCAGTTATTCGCTGTCAGCATATCCTGCGAGCGCTGGTGTAGTATGGCGTTTAACGTGTTGCCCGTGACATTGAACGTCATGCTGTAGGCACAGGGATACAGGCTCATTTCATGGAGATCCTGGTGCACGTAGAGATTCGTCATGATGCGGCGGCTCTGCGGATTGTGCTTTAAATCAAACAGCACGCGGTCCACCTGATCGAACAGGCCTTCCTTGTATTGGTGCTTTACGCCGAGCTGGTAGCCGTAGGCTTTTCCGATGCTGCCGTCTTCGTCCGCCCAATTGTCCCAGATACGGCCGTTGAGGTCGTGTATGTTATTGGATTTCTTCTGCCAGATCCAAAGCAACTCGTCCACCGCGCTCTTAAAATATGTCCTGCGCAGCGTGAGTATGGGAAATTCCTTCGTAAGGTCATACCGGTTGACGATGCCGAAGCGCTTGACTGTATGGGCGGGCGCGCCATCTTCCCATTTGGGACGCACGGGGAGCTCCGTATCCCAGAAGCCGTTTTCCAGTATATCCTTACAGTTGCTTATGAATACTTCATCCGCGTAGCTCATGCGCGCCTCCCATATACATATACGTTCTTACCTATTATACAGGAAACCGTACCGTTTGAACAACAAAACAAAACAGCCTGTCGTCTATTGCAACAAGCTGTTCTGTGAAAGGGAGCCGGCGGCTACCTATCCTCCCGGGCCGTTTCCAACCAAGTACTTTCGGCGTATAAGGGCTTAACTTCTGTGTTCGGAAAGGGAACAGGTGGGACCCCTTAGCCAAACCACCGGCAACGGTAAGGTATTCGGTTGTCAAGGGATGAAGCTCATCCCAAGGTGACTGAGTACCTTGAAAACCGCATAAGGAACGAAGTCAATCGTCTACTCATAAATCACATTGATCAAGCCCTCGACCTATTAGTATCGGTCAGCTGCATGCGTTACCGCACTTCCACCTCCGACCTATCAACCTGGTAGTCTTCCAGGGGTCTTACTCCATTACTGGATGGGAGATCTTATCTTGAGGTCGGCTTCACGCTTAGATGCCTTCAGCGTTTATCCGCTCCGCACTTGGCTACCCAGCTATGCCGTTGGCACGACAACTGATACACCCTTGGTGCGTCCATCCCGGTCCTCTCGTACTAAGGACAGCGCCTCTCAAATCTCCTGCGCCCACGATGGATAGGGACCGAACTGTCTCACGACGTTCTGAACCCAGCTCGCGTGCCGCTTTAATTGGCGAACAGCCAAACCCTTGGGACCTGCTTCAGCCCCAGGATGCGACGAGCCGACATCGAGGTGCCAAAC
>JAVBWI010000001.1:0-67007 GCA_036677445.1 Clostridia bacterium | reverse complement strand
TACTTCCTCACGCTTCCTTGCTCACTGGGACTTCGCCTCGCTTTTTCGCCCACCGGGCGGGCTCGGCTCCGTCCCCTCTCGGGCGGGACAGCTTGTTTATTGTAGCAAACACGCTTCACCCTGTCAACAGGTTTTTGATGAATATGTGATGTATTTTTTACCTAAGCAAAAGGCGCTATAAAGTGGCCGGTGTTGCCTGTTTTATGGGCATGCGGTATACTGAACACAAGGGTTTAGCATGCGGTGAATTGTACACTATATTATTAGGAAATGATTGTTTTTGTGACGATACGGCATGCGTGAAAAGTACGCGTTCTGCATGCCTGCAACTTCGAGGAACGCTATCGGATGCCGTACATGTCGCGTTCTGTTTTTGTTTTATGCCGGCTCTTCAATTCTTCTGGGAAAAATGGTATTATTAAAGCAGAGATTCCTTTGTTTACCTTCATCCGGCGACGCCTTTTTATGCTTGCTAAAACATCGAGCTGCCTGTATTGTGCAAAACCACCCTATGAAAAGGAGGCGTGGAAATGGCAACCGAACATGACACGACAGCGCTGTACTATTTCAACATCGGCGAGAGTGCCTGCGCATATGAAACTTTGGGCGCGCATCCGGAAAAAGGCGGCTGGCGTTTTCGCGTGTGGGCGCCAAATGCGCGTGCCGTGCATCTTGCGGGCAGCTTCAACGGCTTTGATCCGGATGCTTTGCCCATGCGGCCGGTCGGCGCTACCGGCGTATGGGAAACGCTTACGAACGCTTCCCGCGGTGATCTGTATAAATACGCCATCACCGCCGCCGACGGCACGCTGTACTGGCGTGCCGATCCTTATGCGACGCGCGCGGAGCAGCGGCCGGGCACGGCCTCTGTGGCCTGGGGAATTCCACGGCATCAGTGGGGCGATGCCGCATATTACGAGGCAAAGGCGGGGCTTAACCACTTCAAGCAGCCTATGAGCATTTACGAGGCGCACCTGGGCTCCTTTCGCAGCGGCCTTTCCTACCGGGAGCTTGCGGCGGAGCTGGTGGATTACGCCGTGGATATGGGCTATACGCACCTCGAACTGCTGCCTATTGCGGAATACCCGCTGGATATGAGCTGGGGATACCAGATTACGGGCTTTTACGCCGCGACATCCCGTTACGGCGAGCCGGAGGATCTGATGTATCTTGTCGACCGCGCGCATCAAAAGGGCCTGGGCGTGCTGCTGGATTGGGTACCGGCGCACTTCCCGCGCGACGCGCACGGACTCAGGCTGTATGACGGCACGCCGCTTTACGAGCATCCCGACAGCCGCCGCGGCGAGCAGCCGCAGTGGGGTACCATGCTTTTCGACTACGGCCGCACGCAGGTGCGGAGCTTTCTTTTGTCCAACGCGTTCTACTGGCTTAAGGAATTTCATTTTGACGGCCTGCGCGTGGATGCCGTCAGCTGTATGCTCTATCACGATTACGGGCGGGCGGACGGCGGGTGGCTGCCCAACGCGTACGGAGGGCGTGAAAATCTGGAGGCCATCGAGTTTATGAAACTCCTGACTACCAGGCTGCGCACGGCTTGGCCGGATGACGAGCGGCTTTTGATCGCGGAGGAAAGCACCGCTTTCCCGTATGTGACAAAGCCCGCGGAGGAAGGCGGTCTCGGCTTCCATTACAAATGGAACATGGGCTGGATGAACGATACGCTTTCCTATATGGAAAAGGACCCGGTCTATCGCAAGTGGCACCACGACAAGCTGACGTTTTCGCTGTGCTACGCGTTTTCCGAACAGTATATACTCCCGTTTTCGCATGACGAGGTGGTGCACGGCAAGCACTCGCTGCTGGATAAAATGCCGGGGGATTACTGGCGCAAGTTCGCGCAGCTTCGGCTGCTGCTGGCGTATCAGTTTGCGCACCCGGGGAAAAAACTGAATTTCATGGGCAGCGAATTCGGGCAGTTTATAGAGTGGCGCTTCGACGAAGGGCTGGACTGGCTGCTGCTGGACTATCCCATGCACCGCAATATGCAGGCGTTTTCACGTGCGCTCAACCGCTTTTATACGGCGACCCCTCCACTTTTCGAACGGGACGACGGCTGGGGCGGTTTCGAGTGGGCCAGCGTGGATGACGGCATACATTCCGTGCTCGCCTTTATAAGGCGGGACGACGCGGGCAACGCGCTGCTGTGCGCGTTTAACTTCACGCCCAACCCGTGGGAGAACTATGCCCTGCAGATGCCCGCGCGGCAGACGCTTACAGAGGTGTTTTCCTCCGACGCCGCCTGCTTTGGCGGCACGGGGGATTGGCATAATACCCAGCCCGTCGCGGCGACGGACAGGCTGCGGTTCAGGCTGCCGCCGTTTGGCGCCGTGTTCTTTACGCTTACGGATACGGAGCTGCTCTATGACCGCGTGGCGGGCGAATGATTCCGGGCCGGCAAAAGAAAACTACAATCCGGATGAGCTTTCCCGGATGTATCAGGGTGAATAAAGGAGGACATGCGCATTGAGAAAAAAACAAATCGTTGCCATGCTGCTCGCGGGGGGACAGGGGAGCCGTCTTGGCATCCTTACTTCCAATATGGCCAAACCGGCAGTGCCGTTTGGCGGCAAATACCGCATCATCGATTTTCCGCTGTCCAACTGCGTCAATTCGGATATCGATACGGTCGGCGTGCTCACACAGTACCAGCCGCTGGAGCTCAACGCCTATATCGGCAACGGCCAGCATTGGGATCTTGACCGCAACTCCGGCGGCGTGTTCGTTCTGCCGCCGTATGTCAAGGGCAAGGCCGGCCAGTGGTACTCCGGAACGGCCAACGCTATCTATCAGAACCAGATGTTTGTGGACCAGTACGAACCCAAATATGTGCTGATACTTTCCGGCGACCATATTTATAAAATGGACTACGCCGCCATGCTGCGTTACCACATGCAGCAGAAAGCGGGCTGCACCATCGCGGTGTTCCAGGTGCCCATGAGCGAGGCGCACCGCTTCGGCATCATGAATGCGGACGACGGCGGCCGTATTCTTTCCTTCGAGGAAAAACCCAAAATCCCGCACAGCAACCTGGCGAGCATGGGCGTATATATTTTCGACTGGCCGCTGCTCAAGAAATATATGCAAGAAGATGCGGAGGATTCCGAATCAGAGAACGACTTCGGCCACGATATCATCCCCGCCATGCTTAAACAGGACGAGCGCATGTTCGCCTACGCATTCCGCGGTTACTGGAAGGATGTGGGGACGATCGGCAGCCTCTGGGCGGCGAACATGGATTTGCTGGAGGAACCGCCGCTGTTGGATCTCTATGATCCCGCATGGCGCATCTACAGCCGCAACCCTGTGCTGCCGCCGCATTACATTTCGGCGGAGGCCAGGGTGGAGCGCAGCCTCGTTACCGAGGGCTGCGAGGTGTTCGGCAAGGTACAGCACAGCGTGCTGTTCGCGGGCGCGAAGGTGGAGGGTGGGGCGGAGGTGTACGACAGCGTCATCATGCCCGGCGCGCGTATCCGCTCGGGCGCAAAGGTATACAAGGCCATCGTCGACGAGCGCGCCATCATCGGCCGCAACGCTGTCGTAGGCGATGCGCTGCGCGAGGGCGTCACGGTAGATAACTCCCTTACCGGCGACATTACGCTCATAGGGTACGACATGTCCATACCCGACTATGCCTCGCTGCCGCGCGGCATGGTCGCCACGCGTGAAACACTTGGGTATCTTTATAAAAAAGGAGGGGACGCGCAATGATTTCCAACGCGTTTGGCATCATTTATACCGGCGACAACAGCCTGCGTTTAAAGGATCTTACCTATTCGCGTTCGGTAGCGGCCGTTCCCTATGGCGGCAGGTATCGCTGCATCGATTTCATCATGAGCTGCATGGTCAACTCCGGCATGACCAACATCGGCATCATTGCACAGAAGAACTACCATTCGCTCATGGATCATCTCGGTTCGGGAAAAGAATGGGATCTGCACCGCAAGCGGGACGGCCTGTTCATGCTGCCGCCCTTTGTCACGCGGGATAACGTCGGCCTTTACCGCGGTACGGTAGAAGCGCTCAAAAGCGTCTCAGGCTATATCCGCCGCAGTTCCCAGCGCTACGCGTTCCTTTCGGGCAGTTACACCATATTCAACACCACGTTTCACGATATGCTGGAGCAGCACATCAAAACGGGCGCGGACATCACCATCATGTACAACGACGAGACGGCTTTCGACCCGGAGGACCAATATGAAGACCTGCGGCTGATGGTGGATTCGCGCGGCCGTGTGACGGATATGGAAATCGACCCCTACCGCCCGGGCAGCCCGCACAAAAGCTGCGACGTGGTGCTCATGGAAAAAACGCTGCTCGAGTATTTGGTGGAAGAAGCGAGCGCGCACGGTCAGTATGATTTTCAGCAGGATGTGCTTATGCGCAACGTGAACAAGCTCAAGATTTACGGGTATCAATATAACGGATATGTAGCGCGGCTCAACTCGCCGAACTCGTTTTTTGCCGCCAACATGGCGCTGCTTGAGCAGAAGGTCCGCATGGATCTGTTTAACGACGAGCATCCCATTTATACCAAGGTAAAGGACGAGGTACCCGCACGCTACGGTCCCCGCGCGCACGCGAAAAACTCCATCGTTGCCGACGGCTGTATCATAGAGGGGGATATCGAAAACTGCGTGCTCTTCCGCGGCGTATATGTGGCCGAAGGCGCGAAGCTCAAAAACTGCATTATTATGCAGGCCGCGCAGGTGCAGGAGAACAGCGAGCTTTCACACGTGGTGCTGGACAAATCCGTTATCGTTAAGCGGGGGCGGCACTTGAGCGGCTACGAAAGCTTTCCGATCATTACACGAAAGGGCAGCATCATATAAGCGTGGTGCAGCCGTTGATTTTGCCTTCCATATGTGTGATATTATGTTTAGAGGGTAAAATCAGATGAGAACTACCTGGGAGGAGCCTATGAAACTGCTTTTTGCGGCATCCGAAGCCGTACCTTTCATAAAAACAGGCGGCCTTGCGGATGTGGCCGGTACGCTGCCTGCGGCGCTTGTCAAAGCCGGTGTGGATGTGCGAGTCATATTGCCGCTGTACCGCGATATCGACCCCAAATGGAAGACGGATATGGAGCATGTCGCGGATTTCTTTGTTACAATGGGTTGGCGCAGGCAGTATTGCGGGCTGAAATCCATTACGCATGAGGGCGTCACATTCTACTTTGTGGATAATGAATTCTATTTTGCGCGCGATTCCGTCTATGGCAACGGGCCGGAGGAAGGCGAGCGCTTCGGTTTTTTCTGCCGCGCGGTGCTCGAATCCCTGCAGCACATCGGCTTCTGCCCGGATATATTGCATTGCAACGACTGGCAGACCGGTATGATTCCTACGCTCTTAAAGCTCCAGTATATGCATCTGCCCGCGTACAGCCAAATACGCACGCTGTTTACCATTCACAACCTGAAATTCCAGGGCGTGTTCGAGTGGCGGCAGATCGATGAGCTGTTCGGCCTGGGCGCGCGCTACTACACGCCGGATTATCTTGAATTTTACGGCGGAATCAGCTTTATGAAGGGCGGGCTGGTGTTTGCCGACAGCATCAGCACCGTAAGCCCCACATATGCCAATGAGATACAGCTGCCCTATTACGGCGAGCGGCTGGACGGGCTGCTGCGCCTGCGCAAGGAAAAACTCACCGGCATACTCAACGGCATAGACAACGATGTTTGGAACCCGGCGACGGATTCGTACATCGCCGCTCCCTACGACATGGAGGACTTTAGCGGCAAAGCGCTGTGCAAGGCTGCGCTGCAGCGCGAGTTCGGCCTGCCCGTGCAGGAGGACGCCGTGGTGGTGGCCATCGTCTCGCGGCTGACGGAACAGAAGGGGCTGGAGCTTATCGAGCACGTGCTCGATGAAATGCTGCATCTGCCCATACAGCTTGTTGTGGTGGGGCAGGGAGAAGCACATTACCATGAAATGTTCACCTGGGCGCAATGGCGCTACCAAGGTAAGGTCTCCGTCCGGTTTGAGCACAGCGAGGCGCTCGCACACCGCGTATACGCGGGGACGGATGTGTTCCTCATGCCCTCGCGCTTTGAACCCTGCGGCCTCTCGCAGTTAATCGCGCTGCGCTATGGCGCGGTGCCGCTGGTACGTGAAACCGGTGGCCTGCAGGACACCGTGCAGCCCTATAACAAATATACGGACGAGGGCACGGGCTTTTCCTTTGCAAACTACAACGCGCACGAAATGCTCTTTACGCTCGAGCGCGTCATCAAGTACTTTATGGACCGCAAGCTGTGGTCGCGCCTGATGGCGCGCGGCATGCAGGCGGATTTCGGGTGGGATCATTCCGCGCGGCGGTATCTCGCGCTGTATCAGAATATTGCCGGCTGCCCGCAGAAAAACGATGCGGACAAGCGCGAACAGCCTGCCGCGGCCGCAGCGCCAGGCGCCCGTCCCGCGCAAAAAGACGGAAAGAAATCAAGCGCCGTATAAAAAAATATTCAGACTGCTGACAAAGCCTCACCTCTTGTAATCCGATTGGCAGAGCAGCGTCTTTATGCGTCAAATTGGCGAGAAAATGTCACCATGGGCGGTGTTCAGCCTGTCAAAGAACCATTGAGGCCTTCGGGGGCCGCTGCCCCCGGAGGTTTTCAACCGCCGCCAACGACATGTGCGGTGGCGGCGGAAAGCCTTGCGGCGCAAGGCTTTCCTTGCAGGAACAACCGCCCGTGCCGTAGGTACAGGTTGTTCCTGTAATCCTTAAAAAAGTGCTTCGCACTTTTTTGACATATAGCCCGCGATTTGCTATCATGGCACTGACGAACAGTGCGAAAGAGGCGTCGCGGGTTTGTTTTTGCTGCGGACATGGCAAAGAGCAGTTCCCGCCGCGGTATGTCGGCATGTTTCGCACCTGAGCGCAAAACATGGGAAAATATTCCCGAATCGAGAGGGATAACATAATGGAAGATGAAAAGCTGCTGCGGCAGCCGGAACAAACAAAGCCTGCCGCAGCCGGCAAATCAAAGAAAAAGCGCACCTTGTTCAGGAAGGTTCTGATTGGGGTCGCGTTGCTTGCGGGCGCAGCCGTGATTGCGGTGCTGGTACTCGGCGGCACGCTGCTTTCGCGCATATCCCGGCCGGGTACCACCGTATTTGCCGATGACGAGGCAACATCGGCCCCTGCGGCGCCCACGGATACGGCCACGCCTGCGGCCGTATCCGCAACGCCGGGCGCAACGCCGGGTGTAACGATAGAATCTACGCCTGCGCCGGCGTCCACGCCGCTGCCGCTTTCCGAACTGTATACGCAAACGGAACTGACCGCGGCGCAGCAGGCGGCCATCGCGGCGCAAAACGCCAATAAGCAGGATTTTGTTAACGTGCTGCTGGTGGGCGTTGACCGCCGGGGCACAAAGGGCGATTCCAACGCCGACGTCGTCATGATCGCCACCATCGATAAAAAGAACGGCCGCTTAAAGCTTACTTCCATGCTGCGCGACCTGTATGTGCCTATTCCCGGCTATGATTCGGCGCGGCTGAACTCCGCGGCGGCCAAAGGCGGCATACCGCTTTTGATACAAACCATCAACCAAACGCTGCACATGGAGATCGAGAACTATGTGCTGGTCGACTTCTCCATGTTCGAGAAGATCGTCAACAAGCTCGGCGGCGTTACCGTGCGCATGAGCGCGGCGGAAATCAGCGCGGCAAACGACAACATCGCGGGCCTCAACAAGCAGCGCGGCGTGGAATATCTGTGGGATGGCTTCATTTTTGCCGAAGCCGGCAACGTAAGGCTCGACGGCAAGCAGGCGCTCGGCTACGCGCGCATCCGCAAGATCGACAGCGATTTTGTGCGCACCAACCGCCAATTCAATGTGCTCAACGCCATATTCGCGAAATTCCGCTCCAAAAACCTGGCCGAGCAGTATGCGCTGCTCTATGACCTGATGCCCTATGTGGAGACGGACCTGAGCAGCGCAGAGATTATTAAGTACGCCTATCAGGCCCTTTCCATTAATACGAACGGCCTGATGCATGAAACCATTCCCTACGAAGACCATTATAAGTCCGGCAGGGTAAAGGGAAGCTCGGTGCTGCTCTTTGATATGCCGGCCACCGCTTGGAGGCTGCACGACTTTATTTATACCAGTGTGGGCGAGCCAACCGAAGCCAAGCTGCTTTCCGGCGGAAAATCCCTGCCGCCGCGTACGCCAGGACCTACGCTGCCGCCGACCTTGCCGCCGGAAGGCTTGCCGGGCGAAGATACGCCCGATCCGCTGGAAACCATCGTTATCCCCGAACTGGACGAAACGCCCGTCGGGTGACGTCGACCCAAATACCCGGAAACGAAAAGGCTTCGCATCCGGCAATATGCCGTGCGAAGCCTTTTAAGCTGTCAACAACCTTACAAGAAACTGCAGGTAATTTATTTGTCCAACCGGAGGCTTCTAATCCGTCATTTTGCAGCGGCATGTACGGTGCAAAATGACACCTTAGAGCGCAAGCTGCCGCGACAGTTTTCCTGCGTAAGCAGGAAACCGAGCGACAACTTGCGTGGTGAATCTTGACAAAGTGCCATTTGGCACTTTGTCGAATGTAAACCCATCGACAAACCCCGAAGGGGTTTATCGATGGCCTAAAGAAGGCTTCGCATAGCATGTACTGCCGAATGCAAAGCCTTTTGTGGTGCGTGTTTCATTTGGGCGGCGGATTACTCTTCGGTTTCGTCTTCGTCCTCGACTTCCATTTCGCCCAGGCGCTCTTCCACGATTGCCGAAAGCGTATCCATTAACGCCTCATCGGCGGGAAGGAACTCTTCCGTATCGCCGTTGACGACTACCTTCATAATGTATACGTCCTGCTCGGCGCAGGAGCAATCCTCTTCGCCGCACTCGCATTCGTCCTCCGGAAGATCCGAAAGATCCATCAGCACGGCGTATTCCTGACCCTCGTATTCAAAATAATCGATTACATCCAATTCGAATTCGTTGCCTTCGTCATCCGCAAATACGACAACATCGCGTTCTTCTTCCATGGTTTGCACCACCTCTCAAAGTTTGGTTACATTGTATCGCATACCGCATGCGTTTTCAATGTTGATTATTGAGGCGGCGAAAATCGACAGTTTCCAGTGGATGCCGGCGCTGTCCTTTGTGCGTGAAATGCGATTTTTGAACCCGCATTAGCTCCGCATGCCGCCTCCATACTAGTATGGCGCCGGATCGGCGATCAAAACGTTGTCAACAGCAAAAATTAATTTAGAAAACCTAAATAATTTTGTTGGTTTCGTATGGGAAGTGTGTTATAGTAAAGCTGTCAAAGGTGGTGTTTGCTTAGAGGTGAACACATCCATCCTAAAATGAAATACCCGAATGTATCATTCGTGTGGAAAAGGAGATGCGCGTGCAATGACGATGGATTTCCTCAAGCGGCTGGCCGTAGCGCTTGCCAAACAGTTCGGCGATAACTGCGAGGTAGTGGTGCACGACCTGAACAAAGCCGAAAATACCATTGTGGCTATTGAAAACGGGCATGTCAGCAACCGTAAGCTGGGGGACGGTCCTTCCCACATCGTGCTCGAGGCCATGAAGAAGGACCCGCGGGATCTTCACGACCAGCTTGGGTACCTGGCGAGGACGCACGACGGCCGCATCGTCAAATCCAGCACCATCTATATCCGCGACGACGCGGGCAAGGTGGAAGGCATACTTTCCATCAATTACGATATCACGGGCCTCTTAATGGCGGAAAGCGCGGTCAAATCCATCGTCAATCACGACGACGGCGAAAAACCCGAGCGCATCCCGCAGAACGTAAACGACCTTCTGGACGACCTGATCGATCAAAGCGTCGCCAATGTGGGCAAGCCGGTCGCGCTCATGTCCAAGGAGGATAAAATCCGCGCCATACAGTACCTCAACAACGCGGGCGCGTTCCTCATCACCAAGAGCGGCGACAAGGTGGCCAAGCACTTCGGCATCTCCAAATACACTCTGTATTCCTATATAGACGCCAAGGGCTGAGCACTGCCCTTGTTCGACTGATATTATCCCATGAAATGCACAGTATAGAACTTAAGACCACAGTGCCTAAAAGAGAAGTAGGGCGACATCAGAAAGGAAGGATCAATCAATGGAATTCTCTGCCGTTCGTCAAGCCTCCGAAAACTATCTGCCCCAAATGACCAAGTTCCTGCGCGACCTCGTAAAAATCCCCGGTGAAAGCTGTACGGAGGAAGGCGTTATCCGCCGCATCGCTGCCGAGATGGAACAACTGGGCTTTGATAAGGTTGAGATCGACCCAATGGGCAACGTGTTGGGCTTTATGGGCAAAGGCTCCGCCATCATCGCCTATGACGCGCATATCGATACCGTTGGCCTGGGCGAGCTGGGAAACTGGAAATTTGACCCCTATGAAGGCTATGAGGACGACGAATGCATCGGCGGCCGCGGCACTTCCGATCAGCTTGGCGGCATTGTCTCCGCCGTATACGGCGCGAAGATCATGAAGGATCTTGATCTGATCCCGGCCGATAAGACCATACTCGTCACCGGTACCGTGCAGGAAGAAGACTGCGACGGCCTGTGCTGGCAATATATCATCAACGAAAGCAAAATCAAGCCCGAGTTCGTAGTCATCACCGAGCCCACCAACGGCAATATCTACCGTGGCCACCGCGGCCGTATGGAAATCCGCGTGGAAGTCAAGGGCGTTTCCTGCCACGGCTCCGCGCCCGAGCGCGGCGAGAACGCCATTTATAAAATGGCGGAAATCATCAACGAAGTCAAAGCGTTAAACGACAGGCTGCACTACGACCCCTTCCTGGGCAAGGGCACGCTGGCCATTTCGCAGATATTCTACAACAGTCCCTCGCGCTGCGCGGTGGCGGATATGTGTGCCATCTCCGTTGACCGCCGCCTGACCGACGGCGAGTCATATCTCTCCGCTTTGGAGGAGATCCGCGCGCTGCCCTCCGTGCAGAAATACGGCGCCGAGGTCACGATGTACAAGTATGACAGCGCCTCCTGGACGGGGCTGGTCTACCCCACCGACTGCTATTTCCCCACCTGGGTCATACCCGAAGAGCATCCCGCCTGCCGCGCCATGGTCGAAAGCTTCACCGGCATGTACGGCACGCCCAAGGTAGATAAATGGACATTCTCCACCAACGGCGTATCCATAATGGGCCGCTTCGGCATTCCCTGCATCGGCCTGGGGCCGGGCCGCGAGGAAGAAGCGCACGCCCCCAACGAAAAGACATGGAAGGCGGATCTTGTCAAGTGCGCCGCGATCTACGCCGCCATGCCCAGCCTGTACAAGAAATGAAATTAGTACGTTTGGGGCTCTGCCCCAAACCCCGCCCAGGGGCGTAACGCCCCTGAGAACCCTAAATGGAACGGCAGGGGACACGTCCCTTTGCAAACCCCTACTAATACAGCACATTTTATGGAGGACGCTACTTATGAGCAACGTCAAACAGTATACCGATAAGTTGGATCAGTTGAAATTCGACGGCATGTACGACGGTGACTTCTTCCTGACCTGGGAAAAATCCCGCGAGGAGCTGGAAGCGGTGTTTACCGTCGCCGACGCCCTGCGCCACCTGCGCGAGAACAACGTTTCCACCAAGATATTCGACAGCGGCCTGGGAATCTCCCTGTTCCGCGATAATTCCACCCGCACCCGCTTCTCCTTTGCCTCGGCCTGCAATCTGCTGGGCCTTGAGGTGCAGGATCTTGACGAGGGCAAGAGCCAGGTCGCCCATGGCGAGACCGTGCGCGAGACGGCCAACATGATCTCCTTCATGGCGGACGTCATCGGTATCCGCGACGATATGTACATCGGCAAGGGCAACACCTACATGCACAATGTGGTGGACGCCGTGACCGAAGGCCACAAGGCGGGCGTGCTGGAACAAAAGCCCACGCTCGTCAACCTCCAGTGCGATATCGACCATCCCACGCAGTCCATGGCGGATATGCTGCATTTGATCCATGAGTTCGGCGGCGTGGAAAACCTCAAGGGCAAGAAGATCGCCATGACCTGGGCGTATTCCCCTTCCTATGGCAAGCCTCTTTCCGTACCGCAGGGCATCATCGGCCTGATGACCCGCATGGGTATGGATGTGACGCTCGCGCACCCCGAAGGATACGAGGTCATGGAAGAGGTCGTGGAGGTCGCAAAGAAGAACGCCGAACAGTTTGGCGGAAAATTTGAGGTTACAAACTCCATGGCGGACGCATTCCGCGGCGCGGACGTTGTTTACCCCAAGAGCTGGGCGCCCTTCAAGGCGATGGAGAAGCGCACGGAGCTCTACGGCAACGGCGATTTCGACGGAATCAAGGCGCTGGAAAAAGAACTGCTCTCGCAAAACGCGCAGCACCAGGATTGGGAGTGCACAGAGGAACTGATGAAGCTTACAAAGGACGGCAAGGCGCTGTACATGCATTGCCTGCCCGCCGATATCACCGGTGTGAGCTGCAAGCAGGGCGAGGTTGCGGCCTCCGTATTCGACCGCTACCGCGATCCGCTGTACAAGGAAGCATCCTTCAAGCCTTACATTATCGCCGCCATGATATTCCTCGCAAAGGTCAGGAACCCGCAGGAAGCGCTCAAACAGCTCGAACAGAACGCGAAAAAGCGCTGGGAAGGCGCGGCCGAATAATCGCCTCGACAAGAGACGGCATTGCAATCCGTGCCAAAAACCAGTAGAATAAGAACGAACCGGGGGCTGCCATCAGGTCAGCCCCTCATTTGTCGCCAAAGTGCCAAATGGCATTTTGGCGAGGTTTACCGCACAAGTTGCCGCTCGGTTTCCTGCTTACGCAGGAAAACTGTCGCGTCAACTTACGCGGCAAGGTGTCATTTTGCACCGCACAGGCACCCGAATGGCACATTCGGGTATTCTGCAAGGAATGATGTGCGGCCATGGCCTCACAACCAATCGCCTGCAAAATGACGGATTGAAAGCTCTGTTTGGATAGGGCTTCATTCCGAGACTGAGGGTTTTTGCCTGAGTAACGGCGGGATTCTTTTTGTAAAAAAAGGCTCCGCTCCAAAATGGACAGGCGTTAACACTGTTCCGCGAGGGGCGGAGTTACGATATAGTTTATAGGATACGGGAGCTAAATAAAAATGGGTCTTCATCGGCGAGCCATGCTGCAGATGCTGCTGTGTGGCATTTTATGGAGTTTCGGCGGGATACTCATCAAACTTGTGCCCTGGAACGCTCTTGTGATTGCCGGGGCCAGAAGCACGATTACGGCGTTGGTGATGTTCGCGTATATGCGCAGGAGCAACATGCGCATACTCCTGAATAAACGCACGCTAATAATCGGCGCGGTGACGTTTCTGGTGTTCGCGTTGTTCCTTTTTGCGAACAAGCTAACAACGGCGGCCAACGCCATCGTGCTCCAATATACGGCGCCCATTTACGTGCTGGTGTTTTCGGCGTTGTTCCTGCACGCCAGGGTTCGGCGGGGGGATATCATCGCGCTGACGCTGACCATGGCGGGTATCGCGCTGTTTTTCCTGGATCAGTTCAAAGCGGGCTCGGTTCTGGGAAATGTCTTGGCGCTCCTGGCCGGCGTATTTTTCGGGCTGATGTTCTTTTTCAGCGGCGGCGTTACGGAGGAAACACGCATGAGCGGCCTGTTTCTTGGCCAGATTATGACGGCCGTCGTCGGTGTCCCGCTCGCGTTTGTGTATGAAACGACCGTCACCGCTACGGCTGTTATCTGCATCCTGCTCCTTGGCGTAGTGCAGCTGGGCATTCCGTATATCCTCTACAGCAAGGCGGTGAAGCATTGTACGCCTTTGATGTGTTCCATTATTTCCGTGGTGGAGCCGCTGCTAAACCCCGTTTGGGTGTTCCTTTTTATGGGCGAGCGGCCAAGCTATTGGGCGCTTGTCGGCGGGGTAGTGGTGCTATTTACCGTCACGGCCTGGTGCGTGTGGGGTGAGCGCGTCAAGCAAAAAGAGATCATTCAGGGTGCCTGTGTGGCGGGAGTTATGGAAAAATGAGCAAAGAACGCCGCGCAATGCTGCAAATGTTTTTTTGCGGTGTGTTTTGGAGCCTTTCGGGCGTACTCATTAAGCTCATCCCCTGGAATGCGCTGGTGATTGGGGCGGCGCGGAGCCTTTTGACCGCTGCTGTGGTATTGGTCTATATGCGTGTACGGGGCCTTAGGCCGCGGTTTAACCGCAGAGTCTTTTTCCTGGGCGTTGCGGCGGTCGCGGTAGGGGTGTGTTACCTCCCGGCGATCAAGCTGACCACCGCCGCGAACGCGATTGTGCTGCAATATACCGCGCCTGTTTATGTGCTGCTGTTTTCCGCATTGCTGTTTAAGCAGCGCATACGCCGCGGCGATGCGATAGCGGTTGCGCTGACCATTGCGGGCATAGCGCTGTTCTTTTTCGATCAGATGGGCGAGGGAACGCTGCTTGGGAACCTGCTCGCGCTTGCCTCCGGCGTGTTTTACAGCGCGATGTTCATGCTCTCGGGCAATGTGGACGAAGAGACCCGCCTGAGCGGCCTGCTGCTCGCGCAGCTAATGATGACCTGCATCGGCTTGCCGCTCGCGTTCGTGTACGATACGCCGGTAAACCAGACAATACTCCTGTTTGTATTGGTGCTGGGCCTCGTACAGTTGGGCGTCCCTACGATATTGTTTAATTTGGCGGCGAAGCATTGCCCGCCGTTGACTTGTTCCATCATATCCGTGGTGGAGCCGTTATTGAACCCCGTTTGGGTGTTTCTCGTTATGGGCGAGCGGCCGAGCGTTTTCGCGCTCATCGGCGGCGTGCTGGTGCTTATAACGGTCACGATCTGGTGCGTGTGGGGAGAGAAGCAAAAAGCTGCCGACGCAGCTGCAGCCGCATCCGCGGTCGCAGACGCGGCTGCGCCTGCGGTAATGAATAATGTAGAATGAATATGAATGATACATTAACGTCAGAGGTAAGAAATGGACTATAACGTATCCAGCATTCAGGTCATGGAAGGGTTGGACGCCGTGCGCATGCGCCCAGGAATGTATATCGGTTCCACGGGCGCGCGCGGCCTGCATCATATGCTCTGGGAGATCGTGGATAACGCCATAGACGAGGCGGCAAACGGGTTTGCCGGTACCGTGGAGGTCACGCTCCACCGCGACGGATCCGTTACGGTTTCGGACGACGGGCGCGGCATTCCCATAGGCATTCACGAAAAATACGGCGTTTCCGGCGTAGAGCTGGTGTTTACCCAGCTGCATGCGGGCGGTAAGTTCGGCAACGATTCCTACGGTTATTCCGGCGGCTTGCACGGCGTGGGCGCAAGCGTGGTCAACGCGCTATCAGCCTGGCTTCGCGCGGAGGTCTATACGCAGGGCCGCGCCTATGTGCAGGAGTTTGAAAGCATACAGGATAAAAACGGCAAAATACTGTCCGGCCACCCCAAAGGGCCGCTCACAGAAACCGGGCGCACGCGCAGGCAGGGCACGGTGGTGCGCTTTCTGCCGGATTCCCGCGTGTTTGAAACCATCGAAATGAACTTTGACGTAATCGCCCGCAGATTGCGCGAGCTTGCTTACCTTAACCGCGGCGTATGCATGCGGCTACTTGACGAGCGCAGGCAAAAGCGCGAACTGGAATATCACTTTGAAGGCGGCCTTTCGGATTTTGTTTCTTTTTTGAATGAGGACAAGACCGCGCTGTACCCCGCGCCCATCCATTTCAGGGGGGAGAAGGACGGCATCGTGGTGGAAGTTGCCATGCAGCACAACGACGGTTACGCAGAAAGCATATTCAGCTATGTCAACAATATCCCGACCACCGAAGGCGGTACGCATGAGACGGGCTTCAAGGCGGCGCTGACCAAGATCATGAACGACCATTGCCGCCGTACAGGCGTGCTCAAGGAAAAGGATGCGTCCCTTTCCGGCGAGGATTTCCGGGAGGGTCTGACCGCCGTGCTCTCGCTCAAAATGAAGACCATACAGTTCGAGGGCCAGACAAAGACCCGCCTTGGCAACACCGAGGCGCGCCCCGCCGTCGAATATGTGGTGGCCGAACAGTTAATCCCCTTTCTTGAGGATTTAAAGAACGCGGAAATCGCCGCCGGCATTGCCGATAAAGCGATGAAAGCCGCCAAAGTGCGCGAGACGGCCCGCAAGGCAAAGACCATGGCGCGCGAAAAGAACAAGCTGGAAAACGCGCCGCTGGTCGGGAAGCTTTCTAGCTGCACCGGCCGCAATGCGCAAAGGAACGAGATATTTATTGTAGAGGGCGATTCCGCGGGCGGCTCGGCCAAGCAGGGCCGCGACCGCAGCTTTCAGGCGATACTGCCGCTTAGGGGCAAGCCGCTCAACGTGGAAAAAAAGCGCTTCGACCAGGTGCTCGCAAACGAAGAATTCCGCTCCATCATCACTGCCATCGGCACAGGTATCGGCGAGGATTTCGATATTTCGCAGCGAAAATACGACAAGATCATCATACTTTCCGACGCCGACCAGGACGGCGCGCACATCCGCGCGATACTGCTTACATTCTTTTACCGCTATATGAAGCCGCTCATCATGGAAGGGCACGTATACATCGGCCTGCCGCCGCTGTATAAGGTGCACAAGGGTGAGCGCGTGATCTACGCCTACGATGAAAAGGAGCTGGCGGAGGCCGCGAAGGAGCTGGGCCGCGGCTACCTTGTGCAGCGCTACAAGGGTTTGGGCGAAATGAACCCCGAGCAGCTTTGGGAAACCACCATGAACCCGGAGAACCGCTCGTTGATCCGCGTCGGCATCGAGGACGCCGCGGACGTCGAGCACATCGTGACCGTTTTGATGGGCGACAAGGTGCAGTCCCGCAAGGAATACCTGAGCGAGTATGCGAACTTCAACAAGCATGACGCGTTTCTGGAACGCGGTTATGCTGCCGTACAGAAGTCAGAAGGGGAGGCAAGGTAAATGGCAAAGAAAGACGCTGCGAATACCCTGCCCCCGCGCGGTGAAACCATACTCGAACGCAACATGGACGACGTGATGCACAACAGCATGCTGCCGTATGCCGAACATGTCATATTGGAGCGCGCCCTGCCGCGCGTGGAGGACGGCCTAAAGCCCGTGCAGCGCCGCATACTCTACACCATGCTGGAACTGGGCCTTATGCCGGACAAGCCGCACAGAAAATCCGCCCGCATTGTGGGCGACGCGCTGGGCAAATACCATCCGCACGGCGATTCCTCGGTATACGAGGCCATGGTGCGCATGGCGCAGCCCTTCAACATGCGCGCGCCGCTGGTGGACGGCCACGGTAATTTCGGCTCCGTCGACGGCGACTCCGCCGCCGCCATGCGCTATACCGAGGCGCGCATGACTCCGCTTGCCATGGAGCTGCTGCGCGATATTGAAAAAGACACCGTGGAGTTTTCGCTCAATTTTGACGATACCCTGCAGGAGCCCGCGCTGCTGCCCGGACGCTTCCCCAACCTTCTCGTCAACGGATCTTCCGGCATTGCGGTGGGGCTTGCGACCAACATCCCCCCGCACAATCTGGGGGAGTCCATCGACGCGGTGGTCGCGCAGATCGAAAACCCGGATGTGTCGCTCGAAGAGCTGATGAAGCATATGCCCTGCCCGGATTTCCCGACGGGCGGGTATCTCGTCCGCTCGGCCGAGATACGGGAAGCCTACCAGACAGGCCGCGGCAGGCTGGTGATGCGTGCCAAAACGCATTTCGAAACGCAGAAAAACGGCAAAACGCTTATCGTCGTTACGGAGCTTCCCTTTCAGGTCAACAAGGCGGCGATGCTCGAGAAGATACTCGCCGTCACGCAGGAAAAGAAGGTGCTGTTTTCCGGCGTGGCGGATATCCGCGATGAAAGCGACCGCACCGGCATGCGCGCGGTCATCGAGCTCAAAAAGGATACCGACGCCGAGCAAATCCTGCAATACCTGTTCAAGTATTCCGATCTCCAATGTACGTTCGGCGTCAACATGGTGGCCATCGCAGAGGGCAAGCCGCAGCAGATGGGCCTTCGGGAGCTGATTGCCCACTATATCCGCCACCAGCGGGAGGTGGTGACCCGCCGCACCAAATACGAGCTGGAAAATGCCGAAAAGCGCGAGCATATCTTAAAAGGGCTGATGATCGCGATAGACAATCTCGACGCCGTCATTGCGCTTATCCGCGCGAGCAAAACGCCCAAGGCCGCGCGCGAGGGCCTGATGAGCCGTTTCAATCTGACCGAGATTCAGGCGCAGGCCATACTGGATTTGCGGCTGCAGCGCTTAACCAACCTGGAGCTTTTAACAATCGAGAAGGAATACAAAGAGATACTTGCGCTCATCGACTGGCTCAAATCCATACTCGCTTCGGATAAAAAACTGATGGCGCTCATACGTAAAGAGCTTCTTGAAATCAAGGAGAAATACAATACCCCCCGCCGCACGCAGCTCATTTCCGCCGAGACCGAAATTCAGGTGGACGCCGCCGTATTTAAGGTAATTGAGGACGTCACCGTCACCATATACGACGGCCTGCGCGCGAGAAGGGTGCCCGCGCGGAGCGCCGTCGCAAACGGGAACGGCGCGGAGGAGCTTCCGCTCTTTACATTCAATACCCGTACGGATAAATCCCTGCGGCTCTTCACCGACCGCGGCGCATGCCTGCTGCTCTGTGTCGAGGCGCTCGCGGAGACCAAACCCAACGCGCGGCCCAACAACCTTGCGGCCATACTGCCGTTTGAGGAGAACGAGCGTATCGTCGCAGCATATGAGGAAAACGACGAGGGGAGCCTCTATTTCACGACCGTACAGGGGTATGTCAAGTGTACCGCCGCCTCCCAGTACGCGACCCGCAACAAGCGCATTGCGGCCATTTCGCTCAAGGAAGGCGACTCTGTGCTGGCCGTGGAGCCCGGGCGGGAGGAAACATTACTGTTGGTAACGCTTAAGGGCATGAGCATCCGCTTCCTGCTCGAAACCGTGCCGGAAATGGGGCGCGCCGCCGCGGGCGTCAAATGCATTAAGCTGGATAGCGGGGACGCCGTATGCGCCGCCCTGCAGGTGCGGGACGAGGGGGAGATACTCTGTATTTCCGACCGCGGCTACGCCAAGCGTACCCTGCTATTTGATTACGAAATACAGGGAAGAAACGGCAAGGGACTCAAGACTTTCGATTTTAAAAAGAACGGCTCCAACGGCACGCGCATCGCGGCATGCTTCTATGTCCGCGAGCCCTTCGATTTCGCGGTGCGTCAGCGCCATGGCGCGGTCACGCGCTTCAACACCGAAGAGGTGCGCATCGAAGCGCGCGCGGGCAAGGGCAGCACGCTGGTGCTCGTGATGCTGGACGACGACGTGATGGGCGCGGACAAGCTGTCGACGAACTAGGAGACTCTTGGAGTTCCACGATTCAGCGAATCCTTTGAGAATATAGAAACTGCCCGAGGGCTTGGCTCTCGGGCAGTTTCTTATATGCTTTATCTTTTGCTCCTTTTCTTTAAGAAAAGGAGTGGGGGTGCGGGGGCAAAGCCCCCACATCATTCTTCTTGTCCCAGCATGCTTTGTGCGCACACGGCTGTGTGCGCCAGGAGCGTCGCACCATAAAGCGGCGTATCCGGGTGCGCCGCGAACTGCGGGTGGTGCCAGGAATAATTGCGCGCGCCCGGCGCGCCGGAACCTAAAAAGTAGAAAAAGCCGGGTATTCGCTTCGCGAACACCGCGAAATCCTCCGAGGCCATGTTGAGCTGCGGCGTGCGGATATTTGCTTCCCCCACCAGTTCAGCGGCTGCCCGCTTTGCGATTGCATACAGCGCGGGCGGGTTGTCCACGGCGGGCGTAACGCTCTCGTGTTCGCAGACGGCCGTGCAGCCGTACGCCTGCGCGGTGAACGAGGCCACCTGCTCCAGCCGTTCCAGCACCTGCTTTCGCACTTCCGGCGTATGCGTGCGGATGCTGCCGCGAAGCACCGCTTCGTCTACGACCAGATCCTCCGGTGAACCGCCCTGCATATAGCTTACGTTGACGACCGCTGATTGCAGCGGGCCGACATTGCGGCTGACGATGGTATGGATGCCCTGAATCACCGCGGCGGCCGCGACCACGGGGTCGATATTCTTGTGCGGCGCGCTGCTGTGTCCGCCGCGGCCGGTGATGCGTACAGAAAACAGATCCTTTGCGGCCATCAGGTGCCCCTGCTTTAGGCCGATCATACCTACGGGCAGGTGCGGCGTGTTGTGCAGGCCGAACAGCGCATCCATATGCACGCGCTCTAAAAGACCGTGGTCCAGCATGTACCGCGCGCCGGATAGCGTTTCCTCCGCGGGCTGGAACAGCAGCGCCACATCGCCGGATAGCTCTTCGCGCATATCTGCCAGCAGCATTGCCGTGCCAAGCAGGCTCGCGGTATGCACGTCATGGCCGCAGGCGTGCATTTTTCCTTCAGAGAGGGATTTATCCGGCCCGTCCGTCTGCTCATGCTGGCAGAGCGCGTCGATATCCGCCCGAAGGCCGATCACGGGCCCCGGCCTGCCGCCGCGCAGCAGGCCGACCACGCCAGTTGCAAGGCCCAGCTCAATTTCCTCAATGCCAAGCTCCCGCAGTATAGAGCGTATCAGCGCGGTGGTCGCGTGCTCCTGCATGCTCAATTCCGGGTGCATATGCAGTTCGCGCGCGATACTTTTTAGTTTTTCCCCATAACGGGCCTGACAGGCTTCTATCGTTACCATAACGCTTCCTCTTTTTTCCCGAATACTATTCAGGATTTTCTGTTGCATGCCGGTGAAGGCTGCCACCTTATTATAGCAAATCGGCGCGGTTTTTGTCTGCCTTCCGTTACCGCCCAAATGCTGCCGCAATGTGTTCAAGCAATGTTCAAGGTTCACGGCGTCCCGCGCGTTGTGCTGGTGTACCTGTGCATGCTATAATGGATAGGATTAAAACAATGGAGGAGTCCGCGACACCCCGCGCGGGAAAAAATACTTATGGGATTGTTCGATAAGCTGCTGGGCACCAGCCCCGAGGCAAAGCTGAAAAAACTCGCGCCCATCGTAGATAAAATCAACGGTCTGGAGCCTTCCATGCAGGCGCTCTCCGATTCCGCGCTGCGGGAGAAAACGTCGGAATTCAAAGCCCGGCTGGCCGCAGGCGAAACGCTGGACGATCTTTTGCCGGAAGCCTTCGCCGCCGTGCGGGAAGCCGCCGTGCGGACCGTGGGCATGCGGCATTTTGATGTGCAGCTCATCGGCGGCATCGTGCTGCATCAGGGCCGCATCGCCGAGATGAAAACGGGCGAGGGCAAAACGCTGGTGGCCACGCTGCCCGCATACCTGAACGCCCTTGCCGGGCAGGGCGTACACATCGTCACCGTCAACGACTACCTCGCACGCCGCGACGCGCAGTGGATGGGCAAAATCCACCGCTTCCTGGGCCTTACCGTGGGCGTGATCGTCCACGGGCTGGATAACGACGAGCGCCGCGCGGCTTACAACAGCGATATCTGCTACGGTACCAACAACGAGCTGGGCTTTGATTATTTAAGGGATAATATGGTCGTCTACCGCGAGAATATGGTGCAGCGGGAGCTCCAGTATGCCATTGTGGACGAGGTGGACAGCATACTCGTGGATGAAGCGAGAACGCCGCTCATTATTTCCGGCCATGGCGAACAGACCACCGACATGTACCAGAGGGCCGACCGGTTTGTATTGAAGCTCACCCGCGGGCCGAATATCGAAAAAAAGACCCGATCGGAAATGCTGATGGATGCCGACCAGCCCGAAGAGGGCGATTACATGGTGGATATCAAGGCGAGGACGGTGCAGCTGACCCAGCAGGGCATCGAAAAGGCGGAAGCTTATTTTAAGGTGGACAGCCTTGCGGATACCGATAATACCGAGATCAACCACCATATCCTGCAGGCGCTCAAGGCGCACGCGGTATTCCAGCGCGATGTGGATTATGTCGTGCAGGACGGGCAGGTTATTATCGTTGACGAGTTCACCGGCCGCCTTATGCTTGGCCGCCGCTTCAGCGAGGGACTGCACCAGGCGCTGGAGGCGAAGGAGGGCGTCAAGGTGGAGCGCGAGAACAAGACGCTCGCCACCATCACCTTCCAGAACTTCTTCCGCATGTACAAAAAGCTCGCGGGCATGACGGGTACCGCCAAGACGGAAGAGGCGGAGTTCACCGGCATATACAACCTCGACGTGGTGGAGATCCCCACCAACCGGCCCATGATCCGCAAGGACAACAACGATGTGGTCTACACCACGGAAGTGGGCAAGTTCCGCGCCGTGGTGCAGGAGATCGAGGCCATGTACAAAACCGGCCAGCCCATTCTGGTGGGCACCATCTCCGTAGAGCGCAGCGAGTATTTGAGCGAGCTCTTGCAGCGTAAAGGCATTCCACATGAGGTATTGAACGCCAAGCAGCATGCCAAGGAAGCGGAAATCGTCGCCCAGGCCGGTAAATACGGCCATGTGACCATCGCCACCAACATGGCCGGCCGCGGTACGGATATTTTATTGGGCGGCAACCCCGATTTCCTCGCCCGGCAGCAATTGCGGCGTGACGGCATGGAGGAGGCGCTTATCGAGGAAGCGACGGGCCACGCGGAAACAAACGATCCGGAGATACTTGAAGCCAGAAGTACCTACGAGCGGCTGTACAGGCAATTCAAGCAGGGGACCGACGCCGAGCACGATAAGGTCGTGGGCTTAGGCGGCCTGCACATCATAGGCACCGAGCGGCACGAGAGCCGCCGTATCGATAACCAGCTTCGCGGCCGTTCCGGCCGCCAGGGCGACCCCGGCAGCACGCGCTTTTATGTATCGCTGGAGGATGAGCTGATGCGGCGCTTTGGCGCGGACCGCATCAAGGGCATGCTCGAACGCGTTACGCCGGATGACGACGTGCCCATCGAAATGGGCATGATCACCAAACAGATCGAGGCCGCGCAGAAGCGCGTCGAGATGTACAACTTCGAAATCCGCAAAAACGTGCTGCAGTACGACGACGTGATGAACAAGCAGCGCGAGATCATCTACGGCCAGCGCCGCCGCGTACTCATGGGCGAGGATATCCATCAATCGCTGCTGGATATGCTGCGCGGCGTTATGGAGCAGCATGCGGCCCGCTTCTGCCCGGTAGGCGTATACCCGGAGGAATGGGATCTTACCTCGCTCTCGCACGAGGTATGCGATTTGTGCCGCCTGCCGCGCCGCATGCTGTTTGCGCCCGGCGAGATCGAAAAGCTGAACCAGGCCGCCGTGGTGGACCGCCTGTTTGCATTCGCGCGCGAAGCGTACGATAAGAAGGAGAAAGAGATCACCGAGGCCGGCGTGGATATGCGCGAAGTGGAGCGCGTCGCGCTGCTGCGCGCGGTGGACAGCCACTGGATGGATCATATCGACGCCATGGACCAGCTTCGCCAGGGCATCGGCTTGCGCGCCTATGGCCAGAAGGAGCCAGTTGCCGCGTATACGCACGAGGGCTTTGAGATGTTCGACGCCATGGTGGAGGAAATCCGGGATCAGACCATACGCTTCCTGCTGGCCGCGCAGCTCAAGAGCGCGTCCACGCAGCGCGAACAGCTCGCGAAGCCTGTGGATACCCCCGCGCCGGAGGGCAGGACCCCTGTGCGCAAGGGCAAAACCGTCGGACGCAACGACCCCTGCCCCTGCGGCAGCGGAAAGAAGTATAAGAACTGCTGCATGAAAAACTAGTCGCAACATGCTGAAGCATGTTTGCGAGACCTTTGGGGGTTTCTCACAGATGCCTGCGCCCTGCGGGCGCAGGCCGGCATCTGTGCAAGGTGTCAAATCTGACGCGCATGTCTTTGTCGCTCTAGCGGGCTACGCCCGTCAGAGCGAGATCGCTGCGGCGGATATTCGCAAACATGCTGAAGCATGTTTGCCAGACCTTTGGGGGTTTCTCACAGATGCCTGCGCCCTGCGGGCGCGGCTGGCATCTGTGCAAGGTGTCAAATCTGACGCACATGTCGTCAGATTTGACGAAAAAAGCCATAAGGGAACGAACCGGTAGAGTTAACCATACTAAGCGAAACAACATTTAGAAGGAAGTGAAGACTTTGATTTTACTGGACGAATACAAGCAGCAAATCGCGGCGTCCGTGCAGACGCTCAAAGAGGCAGGTGACTCACTTTGACCTCGCGGGGTTGAAGGCGGAGCAGAAAACGCTCGAAGAGCAAATGGGCGCTCCCGAATTCTGGGATAATGTGGACGCAGCCAACAAGGTCAACCAGCGCGTCAAGGCCGTGCAAGGTAAAATCAACCGCTACGAGCGCCTGAAGGCCGCATCGGAAGATTTGCAGACGCTTGTCGAAATGATCGAGGAGGAGGAGGACGCCTCCCTGGCCGAGGAACTGGTGCGCGAATACGAGGCGTTTGCCCGGAACGTTGAGGAACTCCGGCTTTCTACGCTCTTAAAGGGCGAGTACGATTCCTCCAACGCCGTGCTTTCCCTGCACGCGGGTGCGGGCGGCACCGAGGCGCAGGATTGGGTGCAGATGCTCTACCGCATGTATACCCGCTACTGTGCGGAACGCGGCTGGGCCGTGCGCGAGCTGGATTTGCTCGACGGCGACGAGGCGGGCATCAAATCCGTTACGTTCGAGGTCAGCGGCGACAGCGCCTACGGCTATCTCAAAGCGGAAAAGGGCGTGCACCGGCTGGTGCGCATATCGCCCTTTGATTCCTCGGGGCGCAGGCACACCTCGTTCGCCTCGCTGGACGTTACCCCGATTTTTGACAGCGACGAGAACAACATCGAGATCGACGCCGACGACCTGCGGGTGGATACCTACCGAAGCAGCGGCGCGGGCGGTCAGCACGTCAACAAAACGTCTTCCGCCATCCGCATTACGCATTTGCCCACCGGTATCGTGGTGCAGTGCCAGAACGAGCGCAGCCAGCTGCAGAACAAGGAGACCGCCATGCGCATGCTCAAAGGCAAGCTGCTGGAACTGCAGGAGCGCGAGCGCATGGAGCAGATGGCGCAGATCAAGGGAGACATGAAGAAGATCGAGTGGGGCAGCCAGATCCGTTCCTACGTATTCCAGCCCTATACGCTGGTGAAGGATCACCGCACCGGCACGGAAAACGGCAACATACAGGCCGTGATGGACGGGGACCTCGATTCATTCATCAACGCGTTCCTGGCACAAAGCTAGGGAAGTTCTTTCCCTTTGACTGCTAATGGGGCGCTCCGTCGCCCTATTCACGAGAGAAACATATGAATGACTTGGAAAACTCGAACACGCGGCGTACGCCACGTGTTCGATAAGGAGGACCGCATATGGCAAGCCCGGTCAGCAACATACTGCAGGCGGCCATTCGCGGCTTCCGGCCATTGCTTAACAACCTCAGCCTGGAAATGGAGCGCATGGGGCAGGATTTGCTTGCCATGAACGACGTCAGCCGTCTGCCCGATAACATGGTCGTGGCGGAGGACTGCATAGGCGACATGCGCGCGGAGTGGTTTCACACGCTGGGCGCGCCGGAGGAGGAGGCAATACTCTACTTCCACGGCGGGGCGTACATGGCCGGCAGCATTGTGAGTACGCGCCCCCTGGCGGTGGATTTTGCGCAGGCCACCGGCCGAAACGTACTTTCCTTTGAATACCGGCTTGCGCCGGAGCATCCCTACCCCGCGGCGCTCGAAGACGGGCTTGCGGCCTACCGCTATGCGCTTTCGCTGGGGCTGCATCCTTCCCGCATCGCCTTTGTGGGCGATTCCGCGGGCGGCGGGCTGGAGCTTGCGACGGCGCTGCGCGCGCGGCAGGAAGGGCTGCCTCTTCCGGCCGCCATTGCGGCGCTTTCCCCTTGGGTGGATCTGACGCTTTCGGATGCGAGCTATGAAGAAAACCAGCAGATTGACCCGCTGCTCGAACGCAAAAAGCTGCTGCGCGCGGCGATGTACTATGCTTATGGAAGGTATTTGAAGGACCCGCTGATCTCACCGGTATATGCAAACTTTTCGGGCTTTCCGCCCACACTGATTCACGTGGGTACGCATGAGCTGCTGCTGGGCGAGGCGCGCAGGCTTGCCGCCGCCATGCGGCGCGACGGTGCGGACGTGCTCCTTTCGGAGTGGAAGGGCATGTGGCATGTCTTTCATGTGTTTGACGTACCGGAAAGCCATGCCGCCATACGCGGCATAGCCGACTATCTGCTGGAGCATACAAAGGCTTCCCCGGTTTCGGACATCTTGTCATAAAGGAGCAGAATTGCAAAAGCGAAACTGGTATCCGCTGGATAACGCGGCCAACATCTATCCCGTCATACAGCATAAGGGCTGGACCTCCATGTTCCGCCTTACGGCGGTCATGCATCAGGAGGTGGAGCATGGGGCGCTCCAGCGTGCGCTGGAACGTATGCGGCCGCGCTTTCCCGGCTTTTATGTGCGGCTTAGGCGCGGCATGTTCTGGTATTATCTGGAGCAAGCGGATGTCCGCGCGCTGGTGGAGGAGGATACGCTCAACCCCTGCGCGCCGGTCGGCCCCAACGAGCTGCCCTTTCGGGTCAAGGTGCATCACGACCGCATCTCCTGCGAGTTTGCGCATGTAGTATGCGATGGCGGCGGGGGCATGACGTTCTTTAAATCGTTGCTTGCCGAATATGCGCGCGAGCTTGGCGCCGCGGTACCCTGTGAAAACGGTATATTTGACCTGAACGAACCGCCCCACCCCGAAGAGCTGGAGGACGGTTTTTCGCGTTTTTCCCGCATGGGCGCGCGGCCCAACAGGAGCGAGCCGCGCGCATACCATCCCACCGGCACGCCGCTGCATACGGGTATGCGCGTCGTCACCACGGGAACCATCAGCGTCAAACAGGCGCTGGGCCTTTCCCGCAAATACGGCGTGTCGCTCACGGAATACATGACGGCGACACTGCTCTACGTGCTGTATAAAATGCAGCTAGCCGAACGTGTAAAGCGCCTGCGGCCCGTTAAGGTCAGCGTGCCGGTCAACCTGCGTAAATATTATCCCACCAGCACGCTGCGCAACTTTTCGCAGTATTTGAATCCCGGAATCGATCCCAACTACGGGGAGTTCACATTCGAGGAAACGCTCGAGCAGGTGCACCACTATTTTCGCTACATGTTCACAGAAAAGAACCTGAATGCGCGCATTTCCAAAAATGTGGGGGATGAGCGCAATATCGTGCTGCGCGTCGTGCCGCTGTTCTTAAAAAAGCTCAGCATTCGGCTGGTGTATGAGCTGACGGGGGAAAGCGTCTATTCTTCCGTGCTCTCCAATATCGGTTCCGTGGAATTGCCCGACGTTATGCGCGGGTTTGTGCGGCGTTTTGATTTTGTTTTGTGCACTGCCCGCCGCAATACCGTGGAATGTGGCATGATAAGCTATGGGGATGCGCTTTCCGTCAGCTTTACCCGCAGTATTGCCGAGCCGTATGTGGAGCGTACGTTCTTTCGGGCATTGGTGCGGCAGGGGCTGCACGTTGTGGTGGAAAGCAACCAGCCCTAGGGCGTCGGCAAAGTGCCAAAGGCACTTTGCCGAGATTAACCGCGCAAGTTGCCGCTCGGTTTCCTGCTACGCAGGAAATCTGTCGCGCCAACTTACGCTCCAAGGTGTCATTTTGCACCGCGCAGGTCGCTGCAAAATGACGGATTGAAAGCCTCGGGATTTAGATTCCGGCTCGGTTTTCCAAACAGAGGTTTTTGGATGGCCTGACAAATCCGCTGGAATTTGTCGGCGCCGGGGAAAGGAGGAGAGCCTATGGCCTATTGCGTCAACTGCGGCGTAGAGCTTGAGAAAAGCCAGCGGCACTGCCCGCTCTGCGGTGTGGAGGCCGTAAACCCCAAGGAGCCGTACGATCCCACGCTGCCCAGGCCCTACAGCACGCACATCGCGCGTGTACAGGCGCGCGTGGAGCAGCGTTATGTCGCGTTTATATTCACCATCATCATGGCGCTGGCGGCGGTGGTGTGCGTAATGGCAAATCTCGTTTATGAGGACGCCTTTACATGGTCCGTCTATGTGGTGGCGAGCCTGGCGCTGCTGTGGGTGCTCATACTTTTGCCGCTGGTGTATACGGGGCTGCATCCGGCGGCGGTGGTAATGCTGGATATTTGCGCGTTGCTCTTATACCTGTATGTCATCAACCAGGCGGACAAGTCAGCGGATTGGTATATCACGCTTGCCATGCCGCAGGTGCTGCTTGTGGGGATACTGGCGCTTATCGACGTGCTGCTCTGGCGCAGCCGGCATGTGCGCGGCTGGCAGCGTTACGGCATTGTGATCATGTCCGTAGGCGTGGGGATGATGGGGCTGGAGATATTGCTCGACCTGTTCAACGATATGCAGGTGCAGCTGCAATGGTCGTGGTTCGTCATCATTCCGGCGTTTGCGCTGGGGCTGATACTGTTCCTGCTCGAGCGGAAACGGGAAGTAAAGGATGAAATACTCAAACGCCTGCGCGTTTGAAGTCCACAATGTGACAATCTGGAAACATCTATGGTTCCGGGCTTGAGAAGCGCCGTACGCATGCTTAAAATGAAAGTAGCGGTTTAAGCGGGCAGGCCTGGATGGAATACATAGGCATGTTTCGGGTTAAGGAGAATTTCAATGCCAAAGGATGCCCTGCACCATTCCCGCCTGTTAGAATACCGCACCCCGCAGGGGGCGCTGAAAACCGGGCAAACGGTGCGGCTGCGGCTTTTTGCGGGGCTGCGCTTTCAATCCGCCTCCGCCACGCTGCGGCTGTGGGTGCAGGGGCGCGAACGGCGCGTCCCCATGCGTCGCCTGCCGGTACAGGAGGGCGTCCGCTTTGAGGCCGAGGCACAAATGCCCGGCGAGCCCGGGCTGGTGTGGTACTATTTTCTGCTGGAACAGCTGGACGGCGAAGTGCTTTGCTACGGGGGCGAAAGCGGCGAAGGCGAGCTCTATCCGCATGAGCCGCCGGGTTACCAGATCACCGTTTACGACCCCGCCTTCACGACGCCCCGCTCTTTCCGCGAAGGGATACTGTACCAGATATTCCCCGACCGTTTCCGCCGCGGTGCGGATGTTAAGCGAGCAGAAGAAAACCCCGGCGTCGCCTATCACCGCTCGCTGGGACGGCGGGTGCGGGTGCACAATGATTGGGCGGCGCAGCCGAATTATCTGCCGGAAGAAGGGCAGGAGAAATATGCGCCAAACGATTTCTTCTGCGGCGACCTTTTGGGCATACGGCAGGCGCTGCCGTATCTAAAGTCGCTGGGGGTTACCTGCATCTACCTCAATCCTGTGTTTGAAAGCGCCTCCAACCACCGTTACGATACCGCCGATTACCGGCGCGTGGACCCCATACTCGGCGGTGACGAAGCGCTGCGCGCGCTGTGCGAAGCGGCAAAAGGGCAGGGCATGCGCATTATGCTCGACGGCGTGTTCTCGCATACGGGCGCGGACAGCGTGTATTTCAACAAATACGGCCGGTACCCTGCAGCCGGCGCATACCAGTCGGAGGGCTCGCCCTACCGCAGCTGGTACGATTTCGGTGAGGAGCACGAGAACGGCTACCGCAGCTGGTGGGGCTTCCCCGAACTGCCGGAGGTGAACGAGACCGACCCCGGGTATCTCGATTTTGTGATGGATGGGCCGGATTCGCTCCTTACCCGCTGGGCGGAGGTTGGTGTGACAAGCTGGCGGCTGGATGTCGCCGACGAGCTGCCGGATGCGTTTATTGCGCGCCTGCGTACACGCCTGAAGTCCATCGATCCCGACGGCGTGCTGCTGGGTGAGGTGTGGGAGGATGCTTCCAACAAAGTTGCTTACGGCGCAATGCGCCAATATGTAGAGGGCAATACGCTGGACAGCGCCATGAACTATCCGTTCCGCGCGGCTGTCGCTGCGTATCTGCTGCATAAGACGGATGCATACGCGCTTAACCATCGCCTGCAAACGCTGCGCGAGCGTTACCCCAAGCCGTTTTATTACGCGGCGATGAACCTGTTATCCACGCACGACACCGTGCGTATCCTTACCGTGCTGGGCGGCGCGCCTGACCGCGACGCGCTCACGCGCGAAGCGCAGGCGGCGTTTTCGCTCACGCCGGATGCGCTCGCGCTCGCGAGGGCGCGGCTGGTGCTCGCGGCCGCGATGCAAATGGCGGTGCCCGGCGTGCCTTCCATCTATTACGGGGATGAGGCGGGGCTTACCGGCATGGCCGACCCCTTCAATCGCGGCACATACCCTTGGGGCAATGAGGACGGCATGCTGCTTTCTGCCTACCATACATTAACGCGGGTGCGGCGCGGGAACGCGGCGCTGCGCGCGGGGTATTGCCGTATGGGCGCGCTTTCTCCGGATGTGTTTGTGGTATTGCGTTATACCGCGGAAGGATTTGACGCCTTTTTTGAACCGTCTTTGCCCGCCGCCGCGCTGCTGCTGTGCAATCGGTCGGCAGAGCCGCAAAGTGTGCGGCTGTCGGCGGAGGATTTGCCGGAAGGGCCGGATTTTGCCGTGCCGGTTTCCCTGAGCGGCGTTTGGCGGGACGCTTTATCCGGGCGCGCTCTGCTTTGTGAGAGCGGGAGTATGGAAGCGGCACTGCCGGCGCTGACCGCCATGCTGCTCTTGCGCGAATAAGCGCGGCGATAATTTTTGTGCGCGGCGTTAAGCTTGTGCATTCTGTGGTATTATAAGGAGAGTGCAAATAATGTTTCAAGGACGCTATGGGAACGATCACTTAAACCGTGCGCTGGGCTTTACGGCCATAGGCGTGGCGCTGGTGACGATGTTCCTGCGGTACGACAGCCCCGTACGCTATGCGTGTACGGCTGTTTCAACCATATGCATCGCAGTGCTGCTCTTTCGTATGTTCTCCCGCAACTTTGCGGCCAGGGCAAGCGAAAACGCGAAGTTTCTCGCATGGTGGAACCCGCTCAAGGCGAAGTTCGGCGGCTATCGCGCGGGCGGCTCCAGGGCGCGTACTGCCCGGCAGAACCCCACGTTCGAGGAACGGCGCAAGTACAAATATTTTATTTGTCCCCAATGCGCGCAGCGGCTGCGCGTACCGCGCGGCAAGGGGAAGCTCAGGGTCACCTGCACCCGTTGCGGAAACAAATTTGAAATCAAATCCTAGCATATAGGATAGTGTAAACAGGAGGAACACCCATGCAAGTAAACAAAGATATGACCATAGCGGAAATTATCCAAATGGACCGCGGCATTGCGGATATCCTGATGGCATCCGGCATGCATTGCCTGGGCTGTGTGATGGCGCACGGCGAGGATCTTGGCCAGGCCTGTGCCGTGCACGGCATCAACGCGGATGAACTGATCGGCCAGATCAACGACTATCTGGCGGCGAAGAACGCCTGAGCGCGAAAAAATAAGCAGGAGGTATGTTATGATTTACGTCTGTTCCGTCTGTGGGTATGAGTATGACCCCGCCGTAGGCGATCCGGACAATGGCGTTGCCCCCGGCACCGCTTTTGAAGACATCCCCGATGATTGGACCTGCCCCATTTGCGGCGTAGGAAAGGACATGTTTAACCCTGCCTGAGTACAAGCGTACCTGAAGGCCGTCCGGCGCATACAGACTCGCGCGGGCGGCCTCTTGTATTGTGCGAAGCGCGCATACTCGGTATAATGCAGTTTAGGAAGGAGCGGCGGCCGCCGCCTCCTTCCATAAGCAAATCAAGGGAGAAAAACAGCAGTGAAATATGATTTTGACGCCGTCGTGGATCGCCGCGGCACCAACAGCCTGAAGTATGATTTCGCTTTGGAGCGGGGGTATCCCGCCGACGCCCTGCCGCTGTGGGTGGCGGATACCGATTTTGCGGCCCCGCCGGAGGTAATCCGTGCGCTGCATGCCGTCGTCGACCACGGCATATTCGGGTATACCGACGCAAAACCGGAAGATATCAAACCCATACAGGCATGGTTCGCACAGCGGCACGGGTGGACATTCCAGCCGGAGTGGCTGCTGTTTGCCCCCGGCGTCGTGTTCGCGGTGGCGACGGCGATCAATGCGGTTACACAGGCGGGGGAGGGCGTTCTGATACAGCGGCCCGTGTATTATCCGTTCACGAATATGATCCAAAGAAATGACCGCCGTCTCGTCAACAACCCGCTCTGTTATAAAAACGGACGGTATGAGATGGACTTTGTGGATTTCGAGCGCAAAATCACAGAAGAAAACGTCAAGCTCTTCATACTGTGCAGCCCGCACAACCCCGTGGGCCGCGTGTGGAGCAAAGACGAGCTTATGCGTGTGGGCGAGATCTGCGCGCGGCACGGCGTCGTCGTGCTCAGCGATGAGATCCATTGCGATTTCACATTCCCCGGCTACAGGCATACCATGTTCCCAGCCCTTGGCGCGGCGTTCGAACAGAACTGCATACTCTGCACAGCGCCCAGCAAAACGTTCAATCTCGCGGGGCTGCAGCTTGCCAACATGATCGTGCCCAACCCGGATCTGCGGCAGAAGGTGCGCCGCGCGGTGGGCGCCACCGGCTATTCGCACCCCGGTGCATTCAGCCTTGCGGGCGTGCGCGCGGCATATCAATACGGCGCACAATGGCTGGAAGAATTACTTGCTTATCTCAAAGGCAACTTGGATTTTACCCGTGAGTATCTTGCCGCGAAGCTGCCGCAGGTTAAACTGGTGGAGCCGGAAGGAACATATCTGCTGTGGTTGGATTTTCGCGCGCTCGGCCTTTCAAAAGAAGCGCTCGAGCGCCTGATCGTCGACAGGGCCAGGCTGTGGCTGGATTCCGGCTCCATGTTTGGTCCGGAGGGCGACGGCTTTGAACGTATCAACATTGCCTGCCCGCGATCGGTGCTAAGGCAGGCGCTCGGCCAATTGGAAAAGGCGGTCAACAGCCTGTAAGGCTGTTGATTTAGCGTGCTGCAAACATCCTCCTTGTGGGGGTCGTGGGGGGTCAGAAGCAAGGTACTCGGGGTTCTAAAATCGATTTACAGGATCGATTTTGGCTCCCATGAGCCAACGAACCCGCTTCCCTGCGGGAAGCCTCCCACATTTAATCAAATCTGACGACATGCGCGTCAGATTTGCGGAAAAAAGTGTGTGAAAGCGCACTTTTAACCTACAGAAAACCCGCTGATTAAGTCCGCAGGACTTGTCAGCGGCCTGGGTCAACAGCCTTACAGGCCGTTGATTGCATAGTATGCCCGTGGTATATTAGTAAAAAAGGGGGCGTGCGTATGAAGATATCGGCAAAGGGTCGCTACGGTCTGCGGCTGATGCTCGACTTGGCGGCGAATAATACCGGCGAATGGATATCGCTCAAGGATGTGTCCCGCCGGCAGGGCATCTCTGTAAAATATCTCGAGCAAATCGTTACCTCGTTGAGTCGCGCGGGGCTGCTGCGCAGCAGCCGCGGGCCGCAGGGAGGGTATATGCTTGTCAAAAACCCCGCCCAATATACCGCGGGCGATATATTGCGCGCCGTAGAAGGCGAGCTGGTACCCGTCGCCTGTATGGAGGATGCGCAAAACCGGTGTCCCCGCAAGGACTACTGCCCCACGCTGCCGTTTTGGGAAGGGCTGTACCGCGTCATCAACGACTATCTGGACAGCAAGACATTAGAGGACCTTCTGGATGAACAGACGCAGCATACCGGCTGGGATTTCTCCATATAGCGCCCGCGTATTGCAAAGAAAATGCCCGTAACGGGCGGAGGAAAGGGTGAACGGCATGTCGGAGATCAAAGAGAGTTTTGTGGAATTGATCGGCAATACGCCGATGGTGGCGCTTAACCGTATCACAAAAAAGCACGCGTCCAACGCCGTGCTGCTGGGTAAGCTGGAATATTGCAATCCCGCGGGCAGCGTCAAGGACCGGGTAGCCTGCGCCATGATTGAGGATGCGGAAGAGCGGGGCCTTATCCGCCCCGGCGACGTGCTGATCGAACCCACCAGCGGCAACACCGGCATAGGCCTTGCGGCGGTGGCGGCCGCCAAGGGATACCGTGTGGTGCTTACCATGCCGGAAACCATGAGCATCGAGCGGCGCAACCTGCTCAAGGCATACGGCGCAGAGTTGGTGCTTACCGAAGGCGCCTTGGGCATGAAGGGCGCGATCGATAAGGCGGAGGAGCTTGCCCGCGAGACGCCGGGCAGCTTTATCCCCGGTCAGTTCACCAACCCCGCCAACCCCGCAATGCACAAACGCACCACCGGCCCGGAAATCTACCGCCAGACCGACGGAAGAGTAGATTTTTTCGTGGCGGGCGTGGGTACGGGGGGCACGCTGACCGGCGTGGGCGAATATCTCAAAAGCCGCAACCCGGCGGTGCGTATCGTGGCGGTCGAACCAAAGGATTCGCCCGTGCTCAGCGAAGGCAAAAGCGGCGCGCATAACATTCAGGGCATCGGCGCGGGCTTTGTGCCGGCGGTGCTCAACACTGGGGTTTACGACGAGATCATTCCCGTGGAAAGCGAGGACGCCTTTGCCGTCGGCTGCGAGATGGCCCGCTCGGAAGGCCTGCTGGTCGGCATTTCTGCGGGCGCGGCCGTCTGGGCCGCGCTGCAGATCGGCGCGCGGCCCGAAAACGCGGGAAAGACCATTGTGGCGCTGCTGCCGGATACCGGGGAACGGTATCTGAGCAGCCCCATGTTTTCATAGGCCGCCGACAAAGCCCTTCCTTCGGACTTTATCAATGGGTTTCCCTGCAAATAAATGACGTTCTGTTCCTTTCGGAGGTTTTTGATAGTCTGGAATGCCGCTTATGCGGCATTTCTGGTTTAACCTCCGGAAAATGTCAGCGCAGTGTCGATATATGGATTGTCCTTCTTACCCACATTGTAAAATAGCTTAAAATAACCTGCTGCCGGATACGCAGGGATATTCCGATCTCTCATCAGGGATTGGATTGACTGCGTGCACGCCATACAAAAAAATTGCCGCGGCATGATTGAAGGGCGCGCAAAAGTATTATAAGGAATATATGAATTTTGCCGCAGGGTCGCAGGGCCGTTATCCTCCGCCGTTTTGTTGCTTGATGTGAAACACAATAGATCGGCCGTATATCCTGTGGCGCTGACATACCACGCATGGGCATGCAAAAATAATATAAAAACAGGAGGGCGAAAAAATGGCAGCATTTGATGTGGCAAAGATAATGGACATCCTCGCAAAACAGGAAGCAGACGGATATACCTTCTACGAGGAAGCGGCGGGGGCGGTCGGCGATGACAAAGCCGGCATGCTGTTCGAACGACTCGCCAAGGACGAAAGGAAGCACGAGGCCTTCTATAAAAAGCAGCGCGCCAAGTATGAAGGCCGAATTTATGAGGTAGAGCAAGAGGATGCGGATTTCCTTGATATGCTGTTGAGCCTGCCTTCGCCCATTGACGAAGCAAGAAAATCCGCAGAAGGAAAAGTTATCTGGAACAAACGGCAGGCGTTGCTCCTCGCAGAGCGTCTCGAACGCGATACGATACTGCTCCTGAGCCAGATCGTTGGCATCAATCAAGAGTTTGCCTCGGAAAGGGCGTTTACCGAGGCGCTCAAGGAAGAAAAAATCCATCTTTCACTCATACTGCAAAGCACTATGGACAACATGGCCAGCAGTCTGATGCTTTGATGCATACTTAGATGTAAACTCTAAGGTGGACAGGCAGTCGATAAACCCCTTGGCGGATTCGGGGACCGCAGTCCCCGGAGGCTTTGGAACCGCCGCCAGCGACATGCGCGGTGGCGGCGGAAAGCCTTGCGACGCAAGGCTTTCCCTGCAGGAACAACCGCCCGTGCCGTAGGCACAGGTTGTTCCTGGAATCCTCGAAAAAGTGCCGTAAGGCACTTTTTCGACAAGCTGAACGGTGCATGCAATTCGTTGCATGCACCGTTATTGGCAGAAAGACTCTATAGTGAAATGCTTGCCTTCTCTTTGCGGGCGAAGCGGTACGGCCGGATATCGGCTTCATCCGCGCCGTATTTGTCAACCAGCACCTCGAACAGCTCCGCGCAGGCTTTCGCGTCGCACAGCGCATTGTGGTGTTGGTCAAGCGCGATGTGCAGCCCTGCGCACAGCGTGTTGAGCTTGTGGTTGCCGAACTCGAATTTTTCAATATGCCGCCGCGCTTTTCTGCAGGTGCAGATGTAATAGAGGTCGGGTACTTCGATAGCGTACCTGGCAAGCGAACGGCAGATGACCGCAAGGTCGAACGTCGCACTGTGCGCAAGCAGCAGTCCGCCGGTGAAGTAGTGGGAAATTTCGCCCCATACCTCCGGAAACGCCGGCGCGTCCTGGACCATATACGGCGTGATCCCGTGGATGGCTATGTTCATGCTGTCAAAGTGGGCTTGGGGGTCCACGAGGTATTCCTTTTCAAAAAGCACCCTGCCGTATTCCACATGCACGACGCCTATGGAGCAGAGCGAATCGGCGCGATAGTTGGGCGTTTCCACATCCACGGCGGTATAGGCGGTAACGGGCAGCATAGGGTGCATGATTTCGCCTGGCTTTCATTGAAATTCGCATTATCCGAACACGTTAACAGAATCGCTTTTCGCGCATGCGGTCCCCGTTTTTGGATATGCTGTATCTTGAAACAAGTATACCACGCGGCAAACATTGCCGCAAACGGCGCATGCGGCCCGCTGCCCATCGCGTAAAGAGGCTCTGTTGCGTTGCGGAAGAAAGTGCGGTATACTAGGCATTCGAGAAAGGAGGGGAAAACTCCCCATGCAGAATTTTGTACCCAAAGAGAAGCTCTCCAAGAAGGCGAAGCGCGCGCTGAACAATGCGCGGCGCACCACCTGGGGCGCGCTGAACCCCGTCACCAGAAAACCCCAAAACCCCAAAGCTTACGACAGAAAGAAGCCTCCGCAACTGAGGGATGACGACCCCGGCACGGAGGCTTTTCATTCTACCGGCGCATAGTGGGAAGGCTCCCTTGTATGGAATGCTATGGCATGCGCCTGATATTTTCCTTTGTAAATTTCCAGCCCATAATTTGCAGCGGCAGCCACACCCTGTTCAAAAACAGCCAAGGCTGCTCCATATCCGGTGCCTGCAATATGTGGATCTGCTGCGCGGGCATGGAGCTTTGCCCTAACAGTATGGCCTTGTCGCCCTTTTCGTTTTCACATACGTCCATTACGATCACGCAATGCCCGGGGCTGCCCGCAAGCAGAAACAAATCGCCTATTTCAATATCCCGCAACCGGACGGTCTCGCTCTCCGCGTACAGCGAGCGCGTGCTCGCATAGTTGAACAGCACGTCAAGGTATGCGCGGAACGCTTCATAGCTTTCATCCGGCTGCGCGGATTTTACCATACGCGTCGTATTGCCGTCGACCTTCAGGCGGTAACCCCCGCGGTATTTGCTATAGGGGAACTCGTCGCCGTTTGTCAGATGGTAATTGATTTTCTCGTATTCCCCGATGGAGTATAGATATTCGCACCTTAGCCGCAGCGCGGCGTCCGCGCACTGCTGCAAATCGCGCTCGCCCACATCGATGGCAAGCACTGCGGCGTGCCAATCCTGTATGCTTCCGGGTTCCCCGTTGTACAGCAGTATGGGGCTGCCGTCGGGCAGCAGCGGCTCTCTGCGGATAAATTCTCCATAGCCGTCCGCCTCTTTGCGCGCATAGCCCTCCGGCGGCAAAAAACGTGTGGCGATGGTATCGCCCGCCTCGTCTATGCAATCATAAGGCGTGGGCGAGGGGGAAGGCGGCGGGGAAGGGGAGGGGGATGCGGGCGTCTGCACCGGGGGCATCGCAGGCGACGTCAAAGGCGGCGATTTCGGCGCGCAGGCGCACAGCGCGCATGCTTGCAGCGTGCAAAGCAGCAGTGCGGCTATACGCTTTGGGCCGTTCATGCGCGTTTCCTCCTTGCGCGGCGGATGAGCAGCGTCACGGTCACCGCGGCAATGAGCAGTACGGCTGCGCCGACCACAACCGGCAGGAAATAACCGAAGGAATACTCCATTGCGCCCACCGCGCGGTCCAGCACAGTGATGGTCTGGTTTTCATAAATGGAGAATGTAAGCGGCGCTTGCGGCAGCTTATCGGAATGAGCGATATACTGCCGCTCGCCGTCCTGCGCGAAGGCCATGGAGCTCGATACGATGTAAGGCGCTTCCACCGGGGTCCGCACGGTGATATCCAGGTTTTCAAAACCGCTCCAGTACCGGGCCGGCTCGAACAAGTACGTAAAGGAATGTACCGGCGAGGAGGTATCCGTTTTATCCATGGTGCCGGTAACAGGGTAACGCACACAAACGGGGATTGTTTCGTTTGCGGGGAAATCCACGGTGTATACGAGCACCAGCATACGCTCGGCGGTCAGCGCCGAAAACAGCTCGGTTGTATCGTATACGTCATAATCGGCAAAAACCTTATCCAGTTCCCTGGCGCCCGCGTCATAGAGCGTTTCGCCCCACGCATCGGTTAAGCCTGTGCCGCCGGGGGCAATCTGCTGTGCATATTCCCGCGCCTTTTGGGTCAGGTAGTCCTGCACGCTTAAGGTCTTCTTGTCAACCGTATAGGTGAATGCCTGCGTTTGCTGCTGCATTTCGCCGTCGGTATATCCGGTGACGGAAAACTCCACATCCTCGCCGAGCACGAAAAGCTCCAGCGGCAGGGCTTCCCTGTTTTCGCCGCACCAGGCGCTCAGCTGCACGCGTCCGCTGTCCCACCAGCTTACGCCGTGGAAGCCGGAAAATACGGACCGCGTATCGCCCATCGTATAGGCATACTCCACCTGCATGCGGACTTCCTCCCCGCCGGTGGGGGTAACCGCAAAGGTATAAAGCGTACCTTCTTCATCGGCGGAAAAATGCTGCGGTTGGTAGCTGCCGCCTTCTATGGCGGAAACGATGGTTTCAAAGGAGATATCCGCAGCCATGTTGTGCGACTCGTTGGCGGCAAAACGGGAGGCGTCCACCGTATCCCCCAAATACAGCGTCCAGGGCAAGGCCGCGTCACCTGCTGTGATGCTGACCTGCCCGGGCAGCAGATCGCGCAGGGAACCGATGAAGGGGAAAGCCATTGCGGCCTCCACAGAGTCTTCTGTGGGGTTGCACATTTCATAGCTGGCCGTTACCTGCCCATGAACGGCATAGCTGTTTTGCGTGCCCTCTGAAAGGTCGAATGTGAGCTGCTCATTCGTAACCGAAATGGGGCAATCCTTGTCCACGGCCATTGTCTCGGCGCCAGGGAAACCCTCCCAGTAAACGGGGCCGGAGTTTGCAAGCGCGGGCGTTGCCGCAAAAAGCAGCATAATAAACAGCAGCAGGCCAATCATTCGTTTCATATCGCGTCTTTCATCTCCCTGCAAACAGGCGTAAAATACGTCTGCCTATCTTTTAACGGTAGCATAATTTGCCTGCGCACGTCAAACAGGCGCGGGCGAAAAACAGTAAACAAACTGTAAAGCCTATTCTGCTTCCCCTGCTGTAAACACGGTGGAAATCGAATATTCCTTGTTTGTTTGGTCGTACACTGTGAATGAAAGCCGGAAAAAGCCTTCGCCCGCGGTGGGGTATATGGCGGCAAACGGCAGCGCGGAAGTCAGGCCGTCCGGTCCTACCGGGTCGGCCACGCCGCAAAATCCCCCGTCCGCCGGTACCTCTGCCCAACCGGTACCCGTCGCGCTCTCCAGCTTCGGCGCCAACACAACATGGAGGGTGTCGCCCGTTTCATTGATGATGCTGTACCCGACTTCTTCCGCCCCCGCGGGCCAGCCGTACTGCCGCATGGCGAGGGAAACCGGCTGTGCGGGCACCCCCGATTCGGGGAATTCATAGGTATAATATCCTTCCCCAAAAGATAGTGCGCCGCAGGCGAAGTCCAAGTTGAACGCCCTGCCGTCAAAGCAGCGGAGGATATAGCCGTATTGCTCGCAGAGCGTTTGTGCTTCCGGGCTCGCTTTGCCGGAATAGCCGGTGAGACGGATGGATTGCAGATAAGCGAGCATAGCCGCGACGTCGGCGTCCGCAGCCCATACCTGGGAGGGCATGTACGGCGTTTGCGCGCCGCCGTAACACTCTATGGAAAATACCTCCGCCACGGAAAGCGCCGCCACGCCGGGGATGGATGCGGGCAGTTGTATGGGGGATTGGGGGGATCCGGCGGACGGCGCGGCGCTATCTATGGTGAACGCGGCAGTCAGCGGGTAAGTTTCTGTTTCTTCTTCCGATTGGGCGATGGCTTGCATCACCACCCGGTACGCACCCTCGGGGAGCGCGCCATAGGCGAATTGGAGCGCAAGCTTCTGTGCGCGGGTAGAGTTCGGTCCAAGAACATTTGCAATGTCATGAAAGGCGATGCCCTCCTGCATGGGCAGCGCATACCATATGCCGTTTATGTTTTGCTCTACAAGAAACGCTTCGCCGAATATGTATTCCTGCATTGTCCGGTTTGTCCAAATGAGCGTAACTTCTTCGGTCCCGGCGGGGTAGGAATGAAACTCTGTTTCTATGGATACGCCGGTGAGCATATTGACTTCACCGTAGGGGCTTTGCTCCAGCGGTGGGGTAGGCGTTTGCTCTATAGGCGCCTGCAGCGCACAGCCGGCCGCCGAGAACAGCAGTATAAAAAGCAGACTCAACACGCGTTTCATGGATCCTTCACCTCTGCCCGAACGGTACATCCGGGTATTTCCATAAGGATTGATGCAATTGCCGCAGGCAATTGCCACTTTATGCATCATTATATAAACGAATGAACAATAAAAAAGGTTGCGTTTGACTGCCCCGCCGGATAGGGACAAGCGGTACGGAATTGAAAGGAATGCGGAAAACATAAAAAGGCTGGTATATATGCTTGCATGTTCATTATATATGAAATATAATGCAAACATGTATTTACGTATGATCGCGTATATGCATAGCGAACATTAGAGCCTGTTGCCTGTTACAGCTTTCGGCTGTGGGAAAAATATATTTTGTGGGGGGTTGTTTATGGAACCAATTTTGGCGGTTGCCATCATTTTCGTCATCTTCGCCCTTGGTGATGTCATCGCGATAAAAACCAAAGCGGTTATCTCCATGCTGTTCATCGTATCGGTGATCTTTCTGGTCGGGTTCTGGGTTGGGCTGCCCAAAACATTATTTGCCGATTCCACGCTGCTGAGCGTTGCGGGTATTTTGGTTACCATGCTGCTGGTGCATATGGGTTCGAGCATTCGCCTGAAAGATTTTATCGATCAGTGGAAGACCGTCATCGTGGCCGCCTTTGCGTGCGCGGCAATTTGCGCCGGCGTGTACTTCGTTGGCGGCATGATCATAGAGAAAGGCTATTCGCTGGTAGGCGCCCCCATCCTTGCGGGCGGCGTTGTGGCGACGCTGACAATGCAAGCTGCTGCGGAGGCGGTCAACCGCCCGGATCTCATGGTCTTTGCAACGTTGGTGCTGGTAGTGCAGGGCTTTGTGGGGTACCCCATGGCGTCGTTGTGCCTGCGTTCGGAGGCCAAGCGTATCCAGAAGGCGATTGCGGATGGCACGATGGATTCTTCCGCGGCGGTTGCAGCGCAGGCGGATAAGGCGAAGAAGCGTCTGATTCCCGCCCTGCCGGATAAGTTCAACCAGCCCAATATGATCATTGCCAAGGTTGCGATTGTAGCGCTGCTCTCCACGCTGATCGCGGGCTGGATGAACGGTGCTGTCAACAAGCTGGTCATCTGCCTGATACTCGGCGTTCTCTTTAAGGAGATCGGCTTCCTGGATGAAAGCGCCATGACGAAGGCAAACTCCTTTGGCTTGATGCTGGCCGTCGTTACGCTCGCCGTATTCGCATCGCTCGCCAATGCCACGCCGGATATGGTCGCCTCCATGGTCGGTCCGCTGCTCATCGTTATTGTAATCGGATCGGTCTGCTTCATGGCAGTATCCATTCTCATCGGCAAGCTGTTCGGCTTCAGCTGGCAGATCAGCGCCGCCATCGGCAGCACCTGCCTGTTCGGGTTCCCGGGAACGTTCATCGTAACAAACGAGGTGGTCGCCTCCGTAGCCAAAAGCGAAGAAGAAAAAACAATCATGACACAGGCCATGCTGCCCAGAATGCTCATTGCGGGTATGGTCACGGTTTCCATCGCGTCTGTCATATTTGCGGGCTTTATGGCGAAATGGTTGTAGGATAAAAAATTATACGTTATATAAATCACTTTGGCTGCTGCATACTTGTTGCGGCAGCCATTCCTGTTGTAGCCTTTGCCGGGCAGGCGGGGGCGGAAGGAGAAATTCATGCAAAGAATAAAAACGCGGGTAGAAGCGCTTTACGAGGAAATGGTTGCCTGGCGGCGGGATTTCCACGCCCACCCGGAGCTTAGCAACCGGGAGTTCCGAACAAGCGGCATCATTGCTGAAAAATTGCGGGAGTTCGGGCTGGACAGCGTACAGCAGATTTGCAACACCGCGGTGATCGGCCTGCTTCACGGCACGGCAGGTCCCGGCAAATGTATCGCCATCCGCGCGGACATCGACGCGCTGCCCGTAACGGAGGATACCGGGCTGCCGTTCGCTTCCGAAACTCCCGGCGTTATGCACGCCTGCGGGCACGATTCGCATATCGCCATGCTGCTGGCCGCGGCAAAAGTGTTAAGCGGCATGCGGGATGCGTTCTCCGGCACCGTGAAATTCATATTCCAGCCCGCCGAGGAAAAAGCGCCGCAGGGCGGCGCGCGGCCGCTGGTTGCCGCGGGCGTGATGGAAAACCCGCATGTCGACGCCATCATTTCCTGCCATGTGTATCCGAGCGAAGGGCAGGTGGGCAAGATCGCCCTGTACAAGGGCGTGGCGACCACCAGCTTTGACCTTTACGACATCGACGTGATCGGCAAGGCGGGCCACGGCTCGCAGCCGCATACCGCCAACGACGCCATACTTGCCGCGAGCCAGTTCGTCGTCATGCTGCAGCAGATCGTTTCCCGTAAAATCGACCCGCTCAAAACGGCCATCGTTTCGGTGGGCCTTATCAAAGGCGGCTCGGCGGTCAACATCATCCCCGGCGACGCACAGGTGGGCATGGTGGTGCGCGCATACGATGAAGAGGCGCGCACCACCGCCAGGCAGCAGGTGTACGATATCGCAAAGGGCATCAAGCAGATTTCCGGCTGCAAGCTGGAAGTAACGTATACCGAAGGCTACGGCTCCGTGGTCAACAACGCCGCCGTCGTGGACGTGATAGACCGCGCCTGCGCCAAGGTGCTCGGCGATGACGGACGTTTCTACTTGGATGGGCCGCTTTCCTTCAGCGAGGATTTCAGTTATTATGGAAATGCTACCGGCACCCCTTCCGCATTGGTGCTGCTGTATGCCGGGCATCTGGGCGACGAGGTATATTCGCTGCACAATCCCCGCTGCACCTGGAAGGAAGAGGCCATGAAGGGCGGCGTGGCGGCGCTTGCCGCGTCCGCGGTGGAGTTCCTGCAGCCGTAAGCAAGCGCTATTAAAGGAGGCAAGTATGGATTTCAAGGCAAAAGCAAAAGAGATCGAGGAATACGTCATCGGGTTCCGGCGCGATCTTCACCGGCACCCCGAAGCGAGCTTTCAGGAGTTTCGCACCACCGGCCGCATCGCGGAGGAATTGGATAAACTCGGCATCCCCTATCGCAGGTTTGAGCCCACCGGGCTTTTAGGCGAAATCAAGGGCGCAAAGCCCGGCAAAACCGTAGCGTTGCGCGCGGATATCGACGCGCTGAGCATACAGGAGCTGACCGACGTGCCCTACGCTTCCGAAAACGCGGGGTTCATGCACGCCTGCGGGCACGATACGCATGCGGCCATGCTGCTTGGCGCCGCGCGTATATTGAACGGTATGAAGGAGGACCTGTGCGGCACCGTCAAACTTCTGTTCCAGCCGGCGGAAGAGCTTGCGCAGGGCGCGAAGGCGGTTTTGAAGCAGGGCGGTCTGGATGGCGCGGACGCGGCGTTCGGCATGCACATATTCGCGCAGATGCCGGCAGGCGCGCTCGCCGTTGCCGAGGGCGTGGTGCTGCCCGCGGCGGATATGTATAAGTTAAAGGTGACCGGCAAGGCCACGCACGGCGCGCTTCCCGAAAAGGGCATGGACGCGACGGTGGCGGCGGCGGCCATCGTAATGAATTTGCAGACCATCGTCAGCCGGGAGCTCAACCCGCTCGACCCCGTCGTAGTGACGGTGGGTTCGCTGCATTCCGGCTCGCGCTTCAACATCATTTCCGGCGAAGCGGTGATGGAGGGTACCGTGCGCATATTCAACAAGGAAGCGCACAGGCAGATACCCGGCATTATGGAGCGCATCGCCAAAGAGACCGCCGCGGCCTTCCGCTGCACGGCGGAGCTGGAATATAATATGATGGTGGAAGCGCTGGAGAACGACGCGGCGCTCGCGGCGTTGGCCAGACAATCCGCATTGAAAGTGCTTCCCTCGCCCGCCATGCTGCTCCCCTTTACAAAGACAATGGGCGCGGAGGATTTTGCGGATTACACCCCCAACCTCCCCTGTACGTTTGTGGCGCTGGGCGGCGGCGGCGAATATCCGCAGCACAGCGACCATTTCTTCATCGAAGAGGACGCTTTAAAAACCGGCACCGCGCTGTACGCGCAGATGGCGGTGGATTATCTGAACGACTGAAGATTCTTATACCGAAATAAAACGGCTGCCCGTACGCGATTGCAGAAATCGCTTCCGGGCAGCCGTCTTTACATTGCGGGAAAATATGCCGGGTCAGCTTGCGCCTTTGCCTGTTTTCAAAAACCTCACCACGAACCGCGTATATTTCCCTTCTTCGCTTTCGGCGGTGATTTCCGCCCCGTGCCGTACGGCGATGGATTTCGCGATGGCGAGCCCCAGCCCGTACCCGCCGCTCTCGCGGCCGCGGCCGCTGTCCACGCGGTAAAAACGGTCGAAAAGGTGATTCAGGTGGCCGGACGATATCCCTTCGCCGCTGTTTTCGATGCACAGCAGGGCATGCCCGCGCTCGTGCGAGAGGGAAATTTCCACCGTCCCGTTCCGTGGCGTATGGCGGCAGGCGTTATCCAGCAATATGCACAGCAGCCGCTCCAGTTCCGCCGCGTCGCCCGTTACCCAGACTTCCGGTTGAATGTGCGCGCCGGATACAAGCGCATGCTCGAAAAACAGCGCTTCAAAGGAGAGCAGCGTGTTTTGCGTCAGCCCACTCAGGTTTACGGGCGTAAACCGCGATACGGCCTCGCCTGAATCCAGCCTGGCAAGCTCCAGCATGTCGCTGACCAGCCTGCCCATACGGACGGATTGCTCCTCCATGGCGGCGGCATAACGCTGCTTCTTATCGGCTTCCCCCATGGAACTGCGTAAAAGGGAAAGGTTCGCGTTCAATATTGCGAGCGGAGTTTTCAGTTCATGCGAAGCGTCCGCTATAAAATTCTTCTGCCGGTAAAACGCTTCCCGCACGGGGCGTATGGCGCGTTCGGCCAAATATACGCTGACGCCCCACAGCGCGCAAAGGCTTACGGCGCCCGCGCCAAGGCAGATCATCACCGCATTGCCCATCATATCGGAGGGGCCGCTCAGGTCAAAAAACACCATCTTCCGCAGCGCTTTTGCATCCCCCAGCGCGTAGGCAAAGCTGTAACCGTTAAAGGCGATTTCACCGCGGGGCTGCTCCTGCTTTAGCGCAAGCGTTGCCATGCGCGCAACGGTCTCCCCCGTAAGCTCCGAAGGGAAGGTGGCGTGTATGAGCGCGCCGTCCTTTCCCAATTCGATCACAACCCCGCCCATCAGCGGCCGTTCGCCCGGCCCCGGCTGTATGCGCGAAAACAGCATGCGGTCTAAAGCGGAGTTTGTCATGCGCTTGTTTTGCGTATGGAGCATCAGCAGCAGCGCGCCGATGACCCCTATCAGAACGGCGGTAAGCAGCGCCATATTGATGCGCACCATGCGGCGGCGCAGTTTTCTGAGTAGCGGGTCCTCCGCCGTTTGCGCGGCCGGGGGCCGCTTTTTCCATAGCGCCATATGTTTCACAGCTTTCCGGTATCACACTGTCCTTCGGCGGGCAAGCACAAAAGCTTCACAGTACATCCTGCAGGCGGTAGCCCACGCCCCGCACACTGTGTATTTCGACATGCGCATTCAGATGCTGCAGCTTTTTGCGCAAAAACGAGATGTATACCTCTACATTGGAAATGTCGGCCGCGTTGTCGTACCCCCATACCTTGGTGAACAGATCCTCTTTTTGCACGACTGTGTGCGAGCGTGTCAAAAAATACTTCATGATTTCCATTTCCCGCTTGGAGAGCCGGATCTGCCGCGCGCTGCACCACATGGTGTAATCGAGCGGCTTGAGCGTAATGTCCGAAAAATACAGCGCGTCGTTTTGCACAAGCTCCCCTTTGCGTCGGGTAAGCGCCCGAACGCGGGCAAGCAGTTCTTCCACGGCGAAGGGCTTTGTCAAATAATCGTCCGCGCCGCAGTCAAGGCCCGCTACACGGTCGGATACGTCGGCCCGTGCCGTCAGCAGCAGCACGGGTGTGGAGCGGCCCTGCCGGCGCATCGCGCGCAGGATATTCAGCCCGCTTTCTCCCGGCAGCATCACGTCGAGTACGATCACGTCGTAGCATTCGCTCAGCGCGCGCCGCATGCCCTCGCCGCCGTCGCAGGCGATCTGCACCGAAAATCCGCTGCGGGAGAATACCTCCTGCAAGGCGGTATACATTGCCCTTTCATCCTCCACAAGCAGAAGCTTCACCGCGCACACCCCGTTTCGGTTTTCGTTTTTTATAACGGTATCGTATCACAAATTTCCTGCATATACCTCCCTTTCCTGCCATAAAAGCATGGCAGTATTGGTACAGATTTTGGCCGGAATGTGACAAACCTCCTCTTTTTAAGCCTTTATTAAGACTTGGCCGATATAATGGGCAAAAAAGTGCCGCACGCCTTGGCGGGCGGCGGATGACCGATAACGGAGGGATAAAGCGATGAAGCGATCGCCAAAGCGGGCCGTTTCTTCCCGGCAGAAGGATGAGAAAGAACTGATGGCCCTGCTGGGCAGCGGCGAGGTAAAAGCGAAACCGGGCAAAAAACGGTGGATATTCATCGGCGGCGGGGCTTTGCTTGCTTGCATTGAATTGGTACTGATACTGTTTGTATTTCCGGGTTCTGAAAATGCGGGCACGGAAGCGGTATACCGCGAGTATACGGTGGAGAGAGGCGATATCATCGTAGGGCAGAGCGAAAGCTCTTCCATATCGCTTGCGCGGGAGACGGTGACGTTTTCCGTTTCTTCCACAGTGGAGGAGATTTATGTCAAGGCCGGTTCTTCCGTGAAGGAAGGCGATCCGCTCATGAAGCTCAACACCGGGGAGATCGCCGCGGGGCTTGCCGGTTACGAGCTGGAATTGAAGCAGGCGGCGCTGGAAATCGAACAGGCGAAGCTGGAGCAGCAGACCAAGCTCCTGCAGGCCCGGCAAAATTATGAAAGCAGCGTACAGGACGGCAAGCTCGCTTCCACCGAGGAAGGGCTGACCGTAGCGGAGTTGAAGCTTGCGCTTTCGAGCGCGCAGAGCGCGCTTGCCAACACGCAGGCGGAATATGACGAATACGTATCGCTCCACGCCAGCTATCCAAGCGATTACGCGTATCTTACAAAGCTGGAAAGCCGCGTGACGTATTACGAGGAAAAGCTTGCGGAATACGAGGAAGCGCTTGCGGACCTGGAAGCGCTGCAGGCGCAATATGAACCGGGGCAGAATGTCGATGAAAAACAGGCGGCTTTAACGGCGGCTAAGGCGGCATTGAAGGATAAAGCACAGAAGTACCATAATGCCGGCGGTACAATATCGGAAACTGATAAAAACTATATTTTAGACGAAGGAATAGAAGTCGACTACACTCATGAGCAAGATATATCAAATCCGGATTTAGCCGATATCAAAAAACTTTATGAGGCGGCTCTATCATACTACAAAACCGCAAAATCAGAGTATAACACGGCCAATACTTCGGCAGGTAACGCCGCGAAGCTTAAAGAGGAGATGGATGAAATACTCGATGACGTGGACGCCGACAGCATTGCCGCACTGAAATCGCTGATTTCCAGCGTCGAAGTAAAACTCAAGACCGCGCAATCCAACTATACGGATTATAAAGAGGAATACAACGATACCTACGGGAACGTTAAAGACGAGGATGACCTTGCGGCCAAACTCGCATCGCTCAAGCAAGATGTGGAAAAGGCGGAGCTGGCGCTCTCAAAAGCCGGGGTGAGCCTGACTACCGGCACCACCAATGCCGAACAGCAGGCGGAGCTGGCGAAAAGCGGGGCAAGCACCGCAAAAACCGCGCTGGAACTGACCGAGATGGAACTGCAGCAGAAGGTGGACGCCGCACAGGAAGCATACGACGTACTGTATGCGCAAATTGAAGACCTCAAGGAAAGCATAGCGCTTGACGGCGTGGTGCTTTCGCCCTGCACGGGTATGGTTGCAAGCGTCAGCGTGGAGGAAGGGGACTCTTTCGACGTTACCTACAATGAAGATCTTGGCATGCTGATGAAGCAGACGCTGTGCACATTGACCAATATTTCCGACGTATATGTGCCCATTACCATTTCCGAAGAGGATATACTTGACGTTTCCATCGGGCAGGAGGCGACCGTTACCATGAACGCTTTTAACGGGCAAAATTTTGACGCCGAGGTGGATACCATTACGGTGGAATCCTCGCGTTCCGGCGCTGCTACGGTAAGCTATACGGTGAATGTGCGCTTAAGCGGCGAGAACACGCGGCTGATGTACGAAGGCATGAGTGCGGACGTTACCCTGGTGCAGCGCGCCGCGCTCGACGTGCTGTATGTCAACAAGCAGGCCATCACAAACGCAGGAGGCGTTGCGACTGTGCAAAAACTGGGCAGCGACGGCGTGGCCGTCACCACGGAAGTGAAAACCGGCTTTTCCGACGGCCGGTATGTGGAGATCCTATCCGGCCTCTCGGAAGGGGATACGGTGCTCTCGGAAAGCGCGGTGGGGCGTTCATGATGCAGTTTTCAGAGATACTGCGGCTTGTTTGGATCAACATTATCGAGAATAAGTTCAAAATGATGATGACCTCGCTGGGCATTATCGTGGGCGCGGCAACCATCGTGCTTGTGATTGCCATCGGTCAGGGCGGCCAGGCGGATGTGGCGGATCAGTTCAAAAACCTGAATGCCGGGGCTATCGGGGTGAGCGTGGGCGACGGCGTGGATATGGACGCCATGATGCAGGGCATGGGCGGCGGCATGGGCAGCATGGGCGGCATGGATTTCTCGGTGATACGGGAAAAAGTAGCAAGCTCGGGTGGCGTGGTTTCGTTTTCCGTTACTGACGGCGGCCCTTTGATTATGAGCGGCGGTATGGGCGGGTTTCCCGGCGGCGGTAACAGCAAACGTACCGCTGCTACCCGGCTAACGGCCGACGATGTGGAGGATATTGAACTGCTGGTTCCGGGTTTGCAGGAAGTGACCATACTGCAAAGCGGAGAGACGGCCGTGTTCGGCGGCACATTGGAAGAGGAAAAGACTGCCACCGTCGTGGGCGTATATGAAAACTATCAGCGGGTCAGCAACCTTACGCCGCTGTATGGCCGGTTCATAGAGGAAGCGGATACCACCTATGAGGATTATGTCTGCGTCATAGGCTACAATCTTGCGGAGGAGATATTTACCTATGCGGCCTACGCCTATGGAGACTACCTTGAGATAGACGGCAAGAATTACGAAATCGTGGGTGTGCTGGAACAGATGGGCGCGGTCACCTCCGGCATCAGCCCCGATACGGCCGTGTATCTTCCCTATACGACGGCGCAGAAGCAGATATTCGGAACTTCCACCGAGCCGGAGATCGCCGCGGTGGCCGAGGACGTGGAGGATGTCCCGCGGGTGATGGAGGATATCCAAGCCCTGCTTACGGAAAATTACCCGGACGCCTTCTTTGATGTGACCGACGCGGGCAGCGCCATGGAGGCGGCGTCAAGCTCCGCCAACACGCTTGCGCTGCTGCTCTTGGCGGTCGCGTCCATCGTGTTTATCGTGGGCGGCATCGGGATCATGAACGTGCTGTTCGTTTCCGTCAAGGAGCGCACGGCAGAAATCGGCATACTAAAGGCTATCGGCTGTTCGAAAAAAACCATATTGCTGGAGTTTTTGATGGAGGCCAACATCATCAGCGTCATCGGCGGCGTCATAGGGGTAAGCGTGAGCTTCGGGCTCATGCCGCTGGTGGAGCTTGCGGGCATGCGCGTGGAAACAAGCGTCTGGGGCTGGGTGCTGGCGCTGGTATTCGCGGTGGTGACGGGTACGGTGTTCGGGTTTTACCCGGCGTGGAAGGCTTCCCGGCTGGTGCCCATCCAAGCGTTGAATTTGGAATAACGTGCAGGGACCAAAAGCTCCGCCGTGCGCCGGGAAAGGCGCGCTTAACCTGGAATAAGAGTTTGCAGGAGGAAGCCATGAAACGTATTGCCGCTTTGATTTTATGCATAGCGCTCACACTGCTTGCAGCAGGCTGCGCGAACACGAAAACCAAGAACCCGGATGTAATGGAATTTACCGGAGGAAAGGCAGCGGCGAATGCGGCTGGCACGGATGCCGCCGCCGCGGAAGGCGTGACCGTCGTATATGGACGTGTGGACAGCATCGTAGGCAATGAAGTTACGCTCGCATTGGGGGAGCCTGCGGAAGGCACGGCCGCCGATAGCGGGGAGGCCCCGGATGCAGCCGGGGCGGATCGGGCCGCAGCGGGCGGGGAGATTGCAGGCGGCGCGGCAACGGGCGAAAGGGCATCGGGCGGCAAAGTACCTTCCGGCGGCAAACTGTACACAGCCGGCGAACTGCCTTCAGACGGCGAAGCGCCTTCTGGCGGCAAGCTGTACACGGCCGGCGAGATGCCTTCGGCCGGCGAGATGCCTTCGGGCGGCAGCGCATCCGGCCGCAGCGCCAGCCTTACCTATTCCGGGGAGACTGCGAAATATCTGCTGCCGGTGGGCATGGCCATCGGTACGGGCGATTTTTCCGACGTCAGCGTGGGTATGGTGCTGTCCATCACGTTCAACGCGGAAGATACCATCACCGCCGTATCCATTCTTTCCCGCTAGGAGGACACCATGGAAGCAAAGCCCGCCGCAGGGGAATGGGTCATCGACCTTAACAATATCCATAAGAACTTCACAATGGGCGACTCCGTCGTTATGGCGCTCAGGGGCGTTTCGCTGCAGGTGGCGCAGGGGGAGTATCTCGGCGTGCTCGGGCCTTCGGGCAGCGGCAAATCAACGCTGATGAACATCATCGGCTGCATGGATACCTTTCAGGAGGGCGAATACAACCTGATGCGGCTGCCCATACATGAAATGCAGGACGGTCAGCTGACCATCATCCGCAACCGGCTGATCGGCTTCATATTTCAAAAATACCATTTGGTTTCCAAATACACCGTGCTGCAGAATGTGATGATGCCGCTCCTGGTGCGGGGCGTTCCCCACAAGGAAGCCATGCGCCGCGCTCTGGAAAAGCTGGAACTCTTGGAAATGACCCCGCGCATTTCGCACCGGCCCAACGAGCTTTCCGGCGGGCAGCAGCAGCGCGTGGCCATCGCGCGCGCGCTGGTGGGCGAACCCAAACTGCTGCTTGCGGATGAACCCACCGGCGCGCTGGATACCAAGACCGGGCAGGAGGTTTTGAAGCTCTTCCATCAGCTGCACGATATGGGCCACACCATCGTGATGATCACGCACGATCTGCAGGTGGCGGCCCATGCGCAGCGCGTGGTGCATATCGTGGACGGTATGCTTATGGATTAATAAAAGCCCAGCCTGTTTGATTGTGCCGTCTGCATTCCCTCGCGGGCGCACATGCCGCCGTATCGAAGAAAATCCCCTTCCTTCGATGCGGCGGTTTTTGTAAAAGCGCGATTCAATATACTCAAATCCGAGCTGAAACTGTCGTTATGAGGTTGGCAGTATGTAAATGCAGAATTACGAGACATTAGAAAATGTATGATATTCATGAAATGTTTATATAAAACGGCACAAATGTTCACAAATATTGGATAAAATATAAATCATTAGGAGGAGATGCCTGTGAATGTGCAAGAGCAGTGAATTTCCTTTCTCATTATTAACAAGTGACATTTACGACTGTGATTGGAGGATGTTATGAAAAAGTGTATTTCTATTATTTTAGTTGTACTGCTACTTGTATCATTTAGTAATCCAGCATTAGCTGTATCTCAGGCTGAAGCTCAAAAACAAGAAATTAGTGCGATACAGGGTGAAAAAGTACGATCGCTCGAGGAAAAATATAATGCAAGAATTACGCCTAACGATGGTAATTATAATTTCATTGACCCAGAAACCCTTGCTAAAGTTGAAGCGTTTCTAATCGAACTCAATAAGACTCAACTAAAGCCCGAACGAAAGATAGTCCGGAAGGCTTCTGGTATCAATGGTACATCAAATTGGGATTGGGATGAGAAGGTCGATCAATATATTAGAATTGATTCGTCAACTCAGTTTAGAGTTAGAGGTACGCTACACATACTGGGATCCATTACAGAAAAACGATCAGATGGTAAAATATATCTTTCTGGCAAAGTAACAGATTGTTATATAGCAAATGGAAGTTATGTAGGATCAATGGAGTTTAAATATGGCTCACTAGGTATTCAAGGTAGTGGTACAACTGTTGCTTCTGTATCACCTCAGGCAACAGTTCTATTTGAGATTCCGATAGATCATGTTACTGTTTCGACTGAATATACCTGGTACTCTTCTTATTGGGATTTCTTCTATGCATGACATTGAGCTGATAGTGTTGCTGGATGATTTACTAATTGTTTGAGAATGACTAAAAACGAGCCATTACCTTAATAATGTAGTGGCTCGTTTTTCAAAATACTTTGTCCAAATCTTCTGCAAAATTTGATATTTTAAAGATAGTCATCCTTTTTCGTCCTTGCTTGTGATTTTTCCAAAGCTCCCCGTTGCTTTCTTTATATGTCTATTTTATTTAGAGAAGATATTTGTGTAGAGTTTATGATGAATACTTTAAACGGTAAGGAGGAATTTTTATGAAAGCCATCTTGCTGTCCGAAAGGGCAGGCAAAATACTTGCTGTGCTGCTGCAAATACTATGCGCCGTATTATTTCTTGTAACACTGTACCACTGCATTAGAGTATGGTTTGGATATGCGGAAATCAATCTGACAACGCAGGAGCTTATGCATGAACGGGTATCGCTGCGCGGGGAAATACAGCAGCAGGTATCTTATATTCTTCTGCCTGATGAAATTCATTTAACCGCCATGAATGGAATAGCCGCTATTACATGGATTGGAATTTCCCTTATGGGGATGCTCCGGTTTTTACCGTATGCGTTTTGCTATTTCATGTTCATCCTGTTTTTCCGTAATATCGCAAAAAAGAAAATATTCATCACGCAAAATGAGGATATTCTGCTATACTGCGGTGTTGTGTTGCTTCTAGCGTCCATGCTGGTGCCTGTAATAAATGGATATGCTATTCCGGCGCTGATCAACGCCCTGACGGATAATGTAATTGGCGTAGGCGTCAATTTGTTAAGCGACCCGCGCCCCACCCAAGGCATTGTATTATTGGTGGCGGCATATGTATTGCGGTACGGCATCAATATGCAGAATGAAGCGGATAAAAAGCTATGAACAGCTTGAAGTAAAAACAAGGCAATTGGCTGTCGCAGCCAGTTGCCTTGTTTTCGTGTTAGCAGCAAGCTTCGGTATTGTGTGGCTCTTTACAGAGCCGCTTAAAAAATTTACAGGGATTTGCAATCGTCAAGGTATCAGCGCCCCGGCATAACCTTGACGCGCATACGCGCGTGGTGTAACATGCTAACCATTGGGCGTTGAAGCGCCGGGATGGCGTTTAGCCCAAAAGGAGGATACGATGCGGCAAAAAGAAATTTCCGCCGGAGAGCTGCGGCCGGATACGAAGGGCGGTGCAACGGGCCATAAACGCCAGCTATTTGTGGTGGTCGCTGCATGCATGACGTTCTTCCTCGGCTTTGAATCCGGCGGGTTCCAGCTCGCGCTGCTGCGCGTGGCGGGCGAATTTGCCTTGAATCAGGCCATGATGGGCGTGCTGGCCAGCCTGCAGTTTGTTGCCATGGTGGGCATGCCGCTCGTTTTCGGGCGGTTGGCCGATACTGTGGGCAAAAAGCGGATACTTGCGATATTTATGCCGGTGTTTATCGTCGGCTGTGCGGCCGCGGCGGTTTCCCCCACCGCGCTTGCGTTCGTGGCGGGCGTGATCGTCATAGGCGCCGGGTTTTCCGTAACGGAGTGTATTTCCACCGCCGCCGTTTCGGATGCCTGCCCGGACTCTTCCGAGCGCACGCTGAATCTTGTGCAAAGCATGTTTGGCCTGGGCGCGGTGGCCGGCCCGCTCGTAAGCGACTGGCTCATGCGCTCTGCGGGGGTCTCCTGGCGTATCGTGTTCATCATCGCGGGCTGCGGCTATCTGCTGCTGTACCCTGCGCTGCTGGCGGTACGCATACAGCCGCCTGCGCGAAAGCCGGCGGAGAGCGACGGCGGCAATATGCTGCGGGTATTGAAAACGCCGCTGCTTCCGGCGCTGTGCATCGCGATATTCCTTTATGTCGGGCTGGAGACGGGGATGGCCTTCTTCATCGATTCATTTTTTGAGCTGGAGCTTTCGTCCGAACTGTTGGGCGCATACGGAATCTCCGCGTTTTGGCTTGCGATGGCCGTATCGCGGCTCCTGTTCAGCTGGCTGCATACGCAGGCGCAACGCACCGTCATCGTTGGGTTCGCAATTACTGTGGCGGTCATCGGTGTATTGACTTTTCTTGCCGATACGACGCTGGTGCTCGTGCTGTGCGCGGTGGCGGGTTTTGTACTCGGCCCCTTATGGCCCACCATCGCGGGCATGGGGACAAGCGCCTGCCCGCGCGATACCGGAGTGGCCGCGAGCCTTTTGATGGCGGCGGGCAGCGTCGGCGGCGCGGTGTTTCCCGCGCTGATGGGCGTGTTTTCCGATCAGTGGGGCCTGCGCAGCTCATTTGCGATGCTGGTATTGGTGGCGGTCGCGGCTACCTTGACCATGGCGTTCTACATACGGAAAAACGCAAAGCGCCCGGCAGCCGATTGCGCCGAATAACAGCGGAAGATGCACGGGCATAGTTTGCGGGCAAAAACAGAATGCCGCCTTTTGAAGGGCGGCATTCTGTCAGGAATGAAGGAACACGATATCCGGCGTTATTTGATAACGCTTCAGCCTGTCAAAGAACTCTTAGGGGCGCTTTTGAGGGCCGCTGCCCCGGAGGCTTCTTTCGCGAGCGACGACATGTGCGGCGCTCGCGCAAAGCCTTGCGAAGCAAGGCTCTCCTCTCAGGAACTGCCGACCGTACCCAAGGGTACAGGCAGTTCCTGCAAACTCAAAAAAGTGCTGTAGAACTTTTTTGACAGCTATTTGATGACGCCCTTTTGGATGATGACATTGGCATATATGGATTCTTCGCCTGTCTGCACGATACAGTAGGATTTCTTTGCTTCTTCATAGAACCGGAACCGCTCGTAAAAGCCGATGGCGCTCATGCCGCGCGGCTCGTATTTGGCGACGATCTCTTTATAGGTTTCCCATATCGATATTTCGAGGTGGCGGTCGCACTCCGCCGTTTCCATCAGCATGACGGGGGTGGGAACATACGCGTCGCAGGGAATGAGCTGCAGTATGGCTTCAAGCAGATCCGGAATACCGTGGCCGTCCGCCCTCAAAAACTTGCAGTTGCCTTCCGCCGCAAAGCGCTTGCCGGGAAAGTTCGCGTCGCCGAGCACGATCACGTCACTGTGTCCCATTTCGCACAGCGTGGCGATAAGCTCCGGGGAAAGTATCTTGGGTACGCCCAGTAACATAACGATGCGCCTCCTTTGCGTTTTTATGAAGTATACCTTTCGAAAAAGCAGATGATTCCGCTTCAGGCTGTCTATAAACCCCTTGGGGATTCGGGGGCCGCGGCTCCCGGAGGCTTAAGAACCGCCGCCAGCGACATGTGCGGTGGCGACGGAAAGCCTTGCGGCGCAAGGCTTTCCTTGCAGGAACAACCAATCCTCGGCGGAAGACGCCTCGGATACTAGGCCTGCGGGCCGTCGCCGTCACCGTAAGGGCACAGGTTGTTCCTGTAATCCTCGAAAAAGTGTCTTACGGCACTTTTTCGATAAGCTGGCAAGCTATTCCTGCCAGCCGGTGCGGTCTATTTCGCCGTTTAAATCCCAAAGGTTCTCCCAACTCTGCGCGCCCGGCCACAGGAACACCTGCCCCTTGATAAGGCGGCAGTTTTTATCCAAAGACGCCATCACCCGCATCTCGTCCTCGGTAAGCGGGTTCTCGGTAACGCATTTGAGGTTGTTGAGGTATTGCGCCCGCTTCACGGAGAAGGGGATGGGCACCTGCCCGTGCTGCGCGCCCCATTTGATGCAGACGAGCGCTGGATGGATGCCGTGTGCCCGCGCGATTTCCAGTATGGCGGGGTCGTCTATCTCCGAGGTATCTCCCGCTGTGCGGTCGCGTTCCGGGCGGCTGGGGCTGCCGATGGGCGAAAAGCCGATGGGCAGGACGCCCAGGCCGGTCAGGTAATCGAACAGCTCCCGCTGCTGGAAGTGCGGGTGCAGTTCCATTTCGTTGACTGCGGGCTTGATGCGGGAAAGCGGCCATATCTGCTCCATTTTCGGTATGGTGATGTTGGAGGTGCCGATGGCGCGCACCAGGCCCATATCCACGAGCTGCTCCATCTGCCGCCAGACGCGCATGAATTCCTCAATGAAAAAGGGGCGGGAATCAGGGTTCCGCGCGTCGCCGTCGCAATGCGGCGCATGGTAATTGGGGAAGGGCCAATGCACGAGGTACAGATCGAGGTAATCCAGGCCGAGATCGCGCAGCGTTTGTGCGCAATTGACAAGCACGTCCCGTTCCCCGTGCTGATCGTTCCAGATTTTCGAGGTGATAAATAGTTCCCCGCGCGCAATAAGGCCGGAGTCAAATACTTCGCGAAGCGCCCTGCCGATCTGCTTTTCATTTGCGTATACCTTAGCGCAGTCGATATGCCGGTAGCCCGCCGAAAGCGCGCCCTTGACGGCCGCGGCGATCTCATCTGGCGAATAATGATCGCTGCCGAATGTGCCCAGGCCGATGCAGGGCATGGATTGCCCGTTTACAAGCCGGCGGCAAGGCACCAGCCTGGGGTCTATCGCGTCCGGGGCAATCACAAAGGGATCGGGTTGATAGGTTGCCATGGTCATGCTCCTTTCATGGTGTCAAACGGCGCTGCGCCGCGCGTTGCATAAAGATACGTGTCGATGCAGTCGCCGATATGGTCGAGCAGCAGCGCCTCGGGGTCGTTGCAGAGCGTCCCCTCGCTTACGCGCAGGTATTGCAGCGGCATGTACTGGGAGAGCAAACTTAAAGGGATACCCGTCGTGCGCAGATTCCTGAGCAGCCGGGAGATTGCCGCGGCGACTTCGGGCACGGGCAGATAGTACCGCGCCCTGTCGGAAAAGCTGAACCGCCGCTTAAAGTGCAGCGACGCTTCGTCGCCGTGGTAATGCTTTTTCCAATAGACCGGATCCTGCAGCATGGCGTCCTCCAGCGTTTCTTCAAAGCCGCTCAACGCGGCGTTGCCTGCGCACAGCTCCCGCTCCATATGCGCAAGCGCGAACAGACCCTCGCGCAGCGAGAAAGTCAGTGCGGGCCCCACCTTTAGTATGGCGATGCCGTCCTCCACCATTTCGCGCAGCTTTTCTTTGGTCTGGTAATCCGTGGAGTGTCCCTCAAATACCAGGTGAGGGTAGCGCGCAAGCGCACTGGTGAGCTTCCGCGCGGCTTCGCGGTCATATTCGTCTACCTGCGCGTCGCCGAATTCCACGCCGGGCTGCACCACTACGCCTGCTACGCGCTGCCATGCGTCCGAAAGCGACAGCGCCGTAAACGCAGCTTCAAACGCCGCGATTGTTTTTTCACATGCCTCCGGGGAAGTGACTTTCAAGTGCGCTTCCTCCTCCTGCGCGCCGCCCGGAATGGGCACCTCGCTGCCTATAATATACACCGGCGCCTGCGCATTTGGAAACTGTTTCAACCGCTTCTGATAGGCGTTCTCCGCCACACAGCACAGCCGCGCGCCGCGGCGGGAAATCACCTCGTCGGAAAGCGGACGGTCCTTCGGGTCGTCAAAAAGGCGCATGCTGGTATCCAGATGGATCTTCGTAAAGCCCGCCAGCACATACTGGCGCACCAGCTCTTCGGCCTCCGCCATGGCCTTTTCTTCGGGCAGGTGCGCAAATGTCAGCGGTCCCAAATGGTCCCCGCCGAGTATCGCCATGGAAGCGTCCATGCCCTCCTGCACCGCAAGCGATTGTACGAACGCATAAAAGTCTGCCGGGCGCATACCCGAATACCCGCCGTACTGATCCACCTGATTGGCGGTGGATTCAATGAGCACCGGCGTATTTGCGGCTTTTCCGCGCAGCAGCGCCGCGCGCAGCACATACGGGTTGGCGCTGCAACAGGACCAGATGCCCGCGGGGATGCCGCGCTTTTGTGCGGCGACGATTTCCTGAATGGGATGCATGGCGTTACCTCTTTTCGCCGCCGGTCAGCAGCACTTTGCCCGTGACTAGCCCCGGCGTCTTGAACAGTTCAAATGCCTCCGCAATTTCGGCAAGCGGCATGGTTTTGTAGATCATGCTTTCGTGCAGCCGCAGGGAACCGTTGCCAAAGCAGTGCGCGCACAGCGACCATTCCTGCCCGGGAAAGGGCGCGCTGTAGCTCATCCAGGTGCCGGTCAGACGGAATTCCTTGCGGTTCATCAGTTCCCATTGCTTCCAGGTGAAGGCAAAATCCTTGTGCGGCGTGCCGATGCAGGTGTGCGCGCCATGGTTTCCTGTCAGCTCAAAGCCCAGCTGTATGGTGGCGGGCTGGCCCGCCGTTTCAAACACATAAGGGAAGCCCCGGCCGCCGGTATATTCCGCCGCCTGCTGCAGGCAGTCCGCGTCCAGCGGGTTGAACACCGCGTCCGCGCCCAATTCCTTGGCGAGCTGCAGCCGTTCGGGTATGATGTCGAACACCGCGATACGCCGCGCGCCGAATATGCGCGCCCACTGCATGGCGAGTATGCCGATGTTGCCGGTGCCCAATATCGCCGTGTCCGCGCCGCCGCGGTATTCCGCGCGCAGCAGCCCGTGCAGCGCCACGGAAGCGGGCTCGAGCAGCGCGCCCATCTCATAGGAGGCGCCCGCGGGCAGCTTCACCGCATTCGCGGCGGGGATGACCACGTAGTCCGCAAACGCGCCGGGCTGGCGCGAGCCGATAAAGCCGTAGTGCTTGCACTGCGCATATTGTCCCTGCTGGCAGTCGTCGCAGCGCATGCAGGGAATGAGCGGCACGCCCGCCACGCGCTCGCCCACGGCGCAGGCGGTCACGCCTTCGCCCACTTCTGTGATCTCACCCGAAAACTCGTGCCCGAGAATAATGGGGTAGAAGTGCGCCTCCTCCCCCAGCACGCGGGGCACGTCGCTGCCGCAGATACCGCAGGCATGCACGCGCACCTTCACCGTGCCGGGCAGGGTTTCCGGCTCTTGCCAATCCACATATCGAATATCGCCTTTTGCGAACAATACACCGGCCTTCATATGCGTTATCCTTTCCGTTTGCCCTTTAAGCCTTCAAATCGTAAAGCCGCGCCATGCAGTCTTTGCTGCATGCGTACAGCGATTGATACAAATCAAAATAGCGGCGGTATTGCGCCGTATTGCCTGCGTCGGGGTACTGCACGCGCTGCACCTTCACGATGGCGTCCGTTGCCTCACGGTAATCGCGATACTGCCCCACGCCCACCATGGCCAGCATTGCCGCGCCGCAGGTCGTCGCGGTATCCGACGCGGGAATGACCATGGGGATGCCCGTGACGTCCGCCTTGATCTGCGTCCATATCCGGCTGTTGGCGCTGCCGCCCATGCCGCGCAGTTCCTTGACCGTTGCCCCCGCCTGCGCCGCGGTTTCCAGGTTGTGCCGCAACGCGAAGGCGACGCCTTCCATTGTTGCGCGTACAAGATCCGCGTGCGTTTTGTCAAAACCCAGCCCGAAGTATACTCCTTGCGCCTTCGTGTCCCAAAGCGGAGAGCGCTCCCCGCTCATATAGGGGAGATACAGAAGCCCGTTTGCGCCCGGGGGCGAAGTCTCCGCCTCGGCGCTCAACAGCTCGAATATATCCTTGCCGGTACGTGCAAGCGCGGGTTCTGCCGGTTTGGCCGCGCCCAGTTCTTTTGCGAACCACTTGAGGCTCGCGCCGCCGCCCACCGTGCCGCCCTGCAGCAGCCATAAACCGGGCACCACATGCGTGCCCAGTATTAACTTTGGGTGCGCCACGGGGCGTTCCGTGCAGATGCTCATGCCGCCGGCCTGGCCGCCCTGCTCCTGCGTCTGGCCCGGAGATACCACGCCCGCGCCCAGCGTACCGCACGCGGCGTCCAGGCCGCCCGCCACGACGGGCGTGCCTTCGAGCAGGCCGCAATCCCGTGCGGCCTGCCAGTGTACCCGCCCGACGACCGTATCGCAGGCGACGGGGTCGATGAGCAAATGTTTGGGGATGCCCAATTCGGCGGTGAGCGCGTCGTCGTAGCGAAGCGTGCGTATATTGAAGTTCTGCCAGCCGTAGCACATGGAAAGATCCTGCGAAATTGCGCCGGTCAGGCGGTAAGCGATATAGCTGTTGCTTTGGAGTATGTGCCGTATGCGCGTAAACAGCGCGGGGATATGTTCTTTCCAGAAAAGCACCTTAGGCAGCGTGTAGCCCGGTGAAAACGGGTTGCCGGATACGGCAAACAGCCGCTCTGCGCCGATGCGCGCCTCCCATTCCCGGCAGACGCGTTCGGCGCGAGTATCCATCCAAATGGGCGTGCGCGCGAGCACATTGCCGTCACGGTCGAGCGGGATAGCCGACCAGCCCTGCCCGTCTATGCCCACCGCGGCGATGGAGGCGGGGTCGGCGCCCTGTTCCCACAGCGCCTTTAGCCCCAGACAAACGCTTTGCCACCAATCCGCAGGGTCCTGCTCCACATAGCCGGGATGGGGGTGGTGGATGGGGTAGTTTTCCACAACATGCTCGTATAACGTTCCGTCTGCGCCGAATACGGCCAGCTTGCAGGCGGATGTGCCGATATCAATTCCAAGAAAACAGACTTTCATTGCGACCTCCCCGGAGGAAATATTCATATGCATATACGGATATCGCGGCATACTAGAGCGAAACGTTTCGTTTTGAGCGTACAAACCCTCCCCTTTTTTTGCTGCGGAGGGGGTGCGGATGCCGTTACACGGATGGCGGCCGCAATCCATCCGGCTGCGGCCGGAATTTTTAAGCTACGGCAAAAGCCTGCGGAAAGATGAAATCAGATCGCAGCGACGGATTCGTAAAGCAGAAGATCGCCCTTGAGGCGCGTAACCGTGGGGAAGGACGTATAATCCTCACGCATGCGCTGCAGCAGTATGGACGCGGTATTCTTGGCGATCAGATCCATGGGCTGCACAACGATGGTGATGGGCGGATTAATGACGCGGGTAAGCTGTATCTCGTCGTAACCGATAAAGGAAACATCCCGCGGGATCTTCAGCTTGCGTTCATAGGCCGCCGTAATCGCGCCCAGCGTCATATCGCAGTTGGTGGCGAATATGGCTGTGGGCGGCACCTGCATATCCATCAGGTCACAGAACATGCGGTAGCCGGATTCAAAGCTGTAATCGCCCAACTGCATAAGCGAATAGTCCAGCGGTATGGAATAATCCGCAAGCACCCGCTGGTAGCCAAGCATGCGCTCATAAGCGGTGGAAATATCCTGCGGGCCCATCATCAGGCCGATGCGCCGGTGGCCGTTCACTATAAAATACTCCACCGCGGCATAGGAGATGCCGGAATTGTCCACCAGCACGCGGTCGTATTCCAGCCCCAGTATGCTTCTGTCCATCAGCACCAGCGGAGTCTTGCGCTCGCGGATTTCGCTGATGGCGTTGACCGCCGCCGCATCCAGCCGCTCGGGCACGAGTATGATGCCGTCCACCTGCTTTTCAACAAGGAACTTGAGCTTGCTCATTTCCAGCTCCGCGTCGTTGTTATAACTGCAAACGATCATGGAATACCCTTCGCGCTGCAGATATTCTTCGACGGTGGAGAGTATGCAGGAAAAAAAGGATACCGAAAGGGTAGGCAACAGCGCGCCGACAGTCATGGTTTTGCTGGTCTTGAGGCTGCGCGCCGCTTGGTTGACCTTGAAATCCAGTGTCAGTATGGCGTTGTCGATCAGGGCCTTGTTTTCCTCCAGCACGTTTCCGCCGTTGATATACTTGGATATGGTGGATATGGACAGCCCCGTATATTTGGCAACATCTTTGATGGTCGACACTGAAAACCTCCCTGTTACATGTACAATCAGGAATTGCGCGAAACCTTTCATCCATTGTAATACGCCTCTTTTACCCTGTCAAGTAAAGGCAAATGCGAAATTGCAGGAGCCACATTGCGTAAAGAAGGCGGGAAAACAGCCGCGGTTAAAGCAATCTTACGCGAAAAACGCCGATATTTAGAGGATTTTTTTGCATACGCGAAACAGAAGCCGCTTCGGCGCGTTTTTGATGGAGGCGTATCCGGATATTGGATTTATGTATTGACACAGCGGATATTTGCGTGCTATAATCCAAGCGAAACGTTACGTTGTGGGTATTTCTAGCAGATATATACCCGCATGACATATTCGAGTGGCATAGGAAATTCAATAGGTTTGCGCAAAGCAAACACGCCTCACAGCGTCGGTTATGCAAAGCGGCTGTCATATGCCCGAAAGGAAATTATCGCATTCTCATATTTTTACACGAACAGGTTTACAACGCCCGCCGCAAGGACGGGAGTAAAGCCGCCTTCAATCGGGAGACAGGGCGGTTCCATCAAATCATTGTTGCATTGTAAAGAATCACAAAGGGGGTGATACTGTGGCTGATGTATTGTTGCAGATGGAAAATATCCAAAAATACTTTCCCGGCGTTCATGCTTTGGATAACGCGTCCCTTACTGTAAAGACGGGGGAAGTGCATGCGCTCATCGGCGAAAACGGCGCGGGGAAATCCACCCTGATGAAGGTGCTGACCGGTATCTATAAAAAAGACGGGGGTACTGTGCGCTACCATGGCAAGGAAATCGATATCAATCTGCCGGAGCAGGCGCAGGCGCTGGGTATCGGCATCATCCATCAAGAGCTCAATCTCATGCCGCACCTGACGGTGGCGGAAAACATCTTCATTGGCAAGGAGCCCAAGAAGGGCCTGTTTCTGGATAAAAAGAAGGCCAACGTGGATGCGCGGAAGCTGCTCGAATCACTGCATATCGATATATCGCCTACAGACGTCATCAATACGCTGACAGTGGCCAAACAGCAGATGGTGGAGATCGCCAAGGCGCTCTCCTACGACAGCGAGCTGCTGGTGATGGATGAGCCTACCGCGGCCCTTACCGAAAACGAGATTCAGGAGCTGTTCAAATTCATCCGCGCGCTCAAGGCCAAGGGACATGGCATCATTTACATTTCCCACAGGCTGGATGAGCTGCCCCAGATTTCCGACCGTATCACCGTCATGCGCGACGGCCAGTATGTGGGTACCGTGGATACCGACAGCGTTACCAAGGATGAGATCATCGGCATGATGGTGGGCCGCACCATTTACGAAGAACCAAAGACCAGAAGCGATGTGCCGGAAGACGCTCCCGTCGTGCTCGAGGCGAGAAACCTCGTTGCAAGGAACGTCAAAAACGTCTCGTTCACGCTGCGCCGCGGCGAAATACTCGGCTTTGCCGGGCTGATGGGCGCGGGCAGGACGGAGACCGTGCGCGCGCTGTTTGGTGCGGATCCGCTCATTTCCGGCGAGATTTATTTAAACGGCAAGCAGGTCGTCATCAAGTCGCCTAGCGACGCGGTGCGCTTAGGCATCGGCTATTTGTCCGAAGACCGTAAGGCGTTCGGGATAGCGGTCGGCCTTTCGGTACGTGACAACTGCGTCATGGCCAATCTGGAGGAATACACCAAAGGCCCGTTCACGGACGACAAACGCATCGAAGAGGTTGCGAAGGAGTACATTCGTAAGATCGATATCAAAACGCCGGGCTCTTCCCAACTGGTCAAAAATCTTTCGGGCGGCAACCAGCAGAAGATCGTGGTGGCAAAATGGCTGATCCGCAACTGTGACATATTGATATTCGACGAACCCACCCGCGGCATCGACGTGGGCGCCAAGAGCGAGATTTACAAGCTGATGCGAAAGCTTGCGGAAGAACAGAAATCCATTATCATGATTTCATCCGAAATGCCGGAACTTCTGCGTATGAGCGACCGTATCGTCGTTATGAACGAAGGCAGGGTTACCGGTCAGCTGGATATAGGCGAAGCTTCACAGGAACGCATCATGTCCTATGCGACTTCAAACAATTGAGGTGTGATTATGGAAAACATTAAGAAAAGCAGGCAGTCCATCGGATTGCAAAAGCTGTTGGCCCCCAGTGTGCTCATATTGCTGTACATTTTCTTTTCGCTGGTGGGAACAAACTTTTTCTCCGTGGATTATTTGATCAACATACTGGACGCCTCCTATTACATCGGCTTCATGGCCATCGGCGTTACGTTTGTTATCATCACCGGCGGTATCGATCTGTCGCTGGGCACCACCATGATGTGCGGCGCTCTCCTTGGCGGCGCGGCCTACAACATGTGGGGTTGGCCGATCATAGCATCGCTCATACTTGCGGTTTTTGTGGCCACCATCATAGGCCTTTTGAACGGCATTATGGTCGCCTATCTCAAGCTGCCGCCCTTCATCGCGACGCTGGGCACGCAGATGATGGGTATGGGCTTTGGCGCCATCGTCACCAAGGTCATGACAATGCGTTATCCTACCGTGGGCACCCCGGACGGCTGGTTCAAGAATATATTTTACAAAACCACCACAGGCTTCCCCATCGGCGCGGTGTGGCTGGCGGCCGCGTTCATCGTCGCGTTCTTCCTGCTCAACAAAACGCGCTTTGGCCGCTATACCTTCGCTATCGGTTCCAACCGCGAGGCGGTGCGCCTTTCCGGAATAAAAACCCAGCGCTGGCTTGCCGGCATCTATACGCTGTGCGGCTTCTTTTCGGGCCTGGCCGGCATATTCTACGCGGCGGCCTACACCACCATTATCCCAAGCACTGGCAACGGGCTTGAGCTTCTCGCCATCGCGGGCGTCGTCATCGGCGGCACCTCCATGTCGGGCGGCGTGGGCAGCCTTTCGGGCACCATCATCGGCGTATTTGTCATGAGCGTGCTCAAGCAGGGGTTGATGTCCATGGGCCTGCAGGGCCACTGGCAGACATTCTTCACCGGTCTCGTCGTGGTGGGTGCGGTGCTTCTGGATAATTACCGACTGGCCTCCGCCAACAAGGTAAAGGTCGGCTGACCAGTTTACTATGATTTCAGTTTCCGGCCCAAGCGCCGGAGAATACTACCATAAACAGGAGGAAAGTATCATGAAGAAAATGATCGCAATCGTGTTGGCTCTGTTGATGGCCGTTGCGGTATTCGGCTGTGCGCCGGCCGCCACACCTGCCGCGACCGAAGCGCCTGCCGCCGCCACCCAAGCCCCGGCTCCCGCTGAAGCCCCGGCCGAACCTGCCGCTAAACCCTATATCGCTATTATCTCCAAGGGCTTCCAGCATCAGTTCTGGCAAACCGTTCTGATGGGCTCCGAAGCCGCCGCCAAGGATTACAACGTTGACATCACCTTCGACGGCCCCGCTTCCGAATCCGAGATCAGCGTGCAGATCGACCAGCTCAATGCGGTTCTCGCGAAGAACCCGGCAGCGCTGTGCCTGGCCGCGCTGGATACCGAATCCGTGACCACGCAATTGAACGACGCCAAGGCAAAGGGCATCCCCGTTATCGGCTTTGACTCCGGCGTGCCCAATGCGCCCGAAGGCTCCATTATCTCCACCGCTTCCACCAACAACGAATCCGCCGGCGCCGTTGCCGCCGAAGAAATGTTCAAGGTTCCCGAAGTGAAGGCCGCGATCGATGCCGCTTCCGCGGATAAGCCCATCATCATCGGTGCCATGAGCCAGGATGCTACCTCCGCTTCCGTTGTCGGCCGTACCGTCGGCTTCCTCAACAAGATGTTTGAGCTGTGCGAAACCGTCCATCCCGGCGGCGTTGCCATCACCGGCCATGACAAGTATGCCAAGGCTGCTACCGGCGACGTGGTCGTCGAGCTGAACATACTCGTTCCCGCTTCCACCAACATCACGGACTGCCAGACCACCGCGCAGGGCCTGCTCGCCAAGAAGGGCCTCGTCTCCGTGTTCTGCTCCAATGAAGCGACCGTCGCGGGTATCCTCGCCGCTACGACCGACGGCCAGGATCTTGACAAGACCAACGGTAAGTATAAGGATATCGTCGTCATCGGCTTTGACGCAGGCGCAAACCAGAAGAACGCCGTCCGCAACGGCTGGTTCTATGGCTCCATCACACAGGATCCTTACATGATCGGTTACCTGGCCGTCGAGCTGGCTGTTAAGTCCCTCAACGGAGAGGCTGTTGACGAAATCGTCGATACCGGCTGCCAGTTCTACACTGCCGCCAACATGGACAGCGAGAAGATTGCTCCGCTGCTTTATGACTAATTGCCTGGACTGAAGCAATTGCTTAATCAATGCCCCCCGTGCAATGCGGGGGGCATCTTACCAGAATGACACGGCTATGCTATTCTATCCGTGGGTGATGATAAAAGGGCCGCGCATATACCGCGGCATGCTAAGACCGGTAAAAAACCTCTGCTATAAATCAACGAAAAATCTCTGCAATAAGCGGAAGAACATATAGAAATGCACTTGAGAAAGGGGAAGAAGCAATATGATTAAGCTCGGTATCCGCCCGGTGATCGACGGGCGGCGCAACGGCATTCGCGAAGGGCTGGAGGCGCAAACCATGAATATGGCAAAGGCGGCGGCGGCGCTCATCGCCGGGAACGTAAAATATCCCGACGGCAAGCCTGTGGAGGTCGTGATTTCCGACACCA